>NZ_JNWV01000053.1 GCF_000716535.1 Streptomyces flaveolus
GAAACCGACGACACCGTCCTGCCCACCGAACTCACCGCATAGCCTCAAAACGAGATCACCGAGTGGCCGTCGATACACCACTCCAGCGGACGTGACCCGGTTCACTAGAGCATGACGCTGTCTGCCATCGCGCAGATGCTGCACCGGCACGGCTTCAGCCACCAGGTCCCGGCCCGTCGAGCCATCGAGCGGGACGAGCAGGTCGTGGCGAGCTGGGTGAAGGAGATCTGACCGCAGGTGGAAGGCCCGTAGCGACGCTCAACGCCTGGCTGTGCCTCGAAGACGAAGCCGGCTTCTCGATGACGCCGCCCACTGTATGAACCTGGACCCATTGCGGACACACCCGTCACCGGGGGTTCAGGGACGCTCTCAGCGCCGCTACTCCGTCGCCGCTCTGGCCTGCTACACAAGCGCGGCGGCCGCCGCGGTTTCACCTGGACCGACTACCGCGACCTGCTCATCGCCGCGCATCAGCAGATCGGCGCACCCAGCGTGCTGGTGTGGGACAACCTCAACGTCCACGACGAACCCCGTCGAGGGCATCTGGCCCCTGCTGCGGCGCAGCAGCCAGGTCAGCCCTGCCTTCACCGATCCAACCGTCGGATGATCGAGGCGACTTCTCAGACGTGCGCGCTGCCTGATCACCCACCGACCGTCGGTCTCCGGGCGTTCCCGCTCGCTGATCCGACGTGGCTCTGCTGCCTGGGCGCACGCCCCCTCGGATGGGGCGAGGTTCCAGCTTCTCGGCGTGGGTGGCTTGGGTATCCCCGACGTGGTGCCTGAGGCATCGTCAACCGCTACCTGGCCGTGGCGGCTTCCCGAAATTCAATGACGTGGTTGAGCCGGGTGGGGGGCTGATGGAGACATACGCGCGCCTGGTCGTGCACGTACCGGTACGTCGTGGCTGACTTTCTGTGGTGCGGGAGCAGTGGGGGAGGGGGAGTACGCGATTGGTGTCACTGCACCCCGTTTCACGGGCCTGAGCCTAGTGCGGGAACCCCGTACGGCGCTTAGTTGTAGGTAAAGAGAGCGATGCGCTCAAAAGGGCTCTGACCTGCGGAAACAGGTGTCGGGACCCAGACCGTGGGAACTGCCAGGCAGTTCCTGTGACAGCAGAGGCGGATCCGTGGAACCGAGTGCCCAGTTCCGCGGATCGTGGCAGTCAGTTTCCCTGGACCGCTACCACGGTTGGGAGAACCGCCAGGCGGTTCTGAGGGACTGCCAGGCAGTTCCCAGGGACTGCCACCACGTCCACAGGAACTGAGTACCGCTGTTCTACAGCAGCGGTAGATTGACGTCAGGTACATCTCTCGGGCAGGTGCGGTCGGCGTCGAGGGGATCGCGAGGTGATCCCTTACGACAGACGACACGGCCGACAGGCGGAGTTGATTGACTTCCTGCTCATGTACGTTAGGTTCATGAGGGCGGCTCGAAGGCCGCCCTCAAGGAACAGCGCGGCAATGACCCATGCACGGAGGGCCTGTTGGGAGCAGCACGCAGACTGGTCGACGCCGACACGGGCGAGCCAGTCCTCTATGCGCCATATGCCTTCTCCGGCAGGCACACCCAGGTGGACAAAGCCAGGGTGGAGGCCATCACGGAATCGAAGGCCTTCACGCCCAGCCAGAAGTTCCTGGTTCTCTGGTGGATCGGCGTCTCTCCGGAGGGGATGGAGCCGTTGCGGGCCACGGGGGCCGACATCGCCAAACGGGTGGGCATGTCGACCGACGCCGTGGGGAAAATCAATAGAAAGCTGACCAAGCACCGCATCCTGGTTGTGCGTGGACGTATCGGAAATTACAACCTTTACCGCATCAGTCCTTACATCGCTTTCCACGGCACAGGGTTGGAGCAGCGTGAAGCGGTGAAATCATGTAATCCACCAGACATCCCGGGCTTCGACGAGAACACGCCAGCACGGTGGGAGGCAAAGTGACCAGCGACGACAGGCAGCAAAACCTCAGGCTGCTGGAGGCCACGGCCGGCATGACCGCCAACCAGCGCCTCGTCGTCATGCTCTACGCCCTGCACCCGACTGATCGCTCGGGCGCCGTCCTGGAAACCGCCGCTCAGCTGGCCAAGCTGGTCGGCATGGCGCCGCCCGTCTTCTCCAGGACGCGCAAGCAGGTCATCGAACTCGGGTGGCTGGAGCAGACGGAGAAGATCGGTCACATCAAGTACTACCGGTTGACCCCGGGGCAGCTGGGGGAGCGGGTCGTGGTCCCGTTCCGCCGGGCCACCTGAGACGCTCTGCGGATCGCGCTAGATGTACCTCACGTTAATGAGGTGCGATCCGTAGGACGCCTCTGCCTGTCGTCCTGACAATGGTCTGGTCCGTTGTCGTGCCGACGTTGCGGCCTGCCCTCCGCCCTGAGGGGGAGGAGACTGCGGGCTTTGGGTGGAGCGCTCGATGCGTACAAATCGGTCGAGTCTTCTCAAATAGACCCAACTTTCGAACAGTTCGATTCTTCGCTCAGAACGATTCTCCCGTAGCCGCTCTCGGAGCGCCGGAGACGTTTTTGCATTGAGGGCGGTCTCTCAGCGGCCCTCGGCATGGGCTCTGCCCCGCTGCGGACGACGCTCTCCGCCTGTGCCTCGGTGAGTCGTTCTCGCCCAGCGTGATCACGCGCCGCCTGCGCGATCGCCCGCTGCTTGCCAGATGCCTCCATTCCATGGTCCGGTGAACACCTCGAACACATGTGTGTGGGTTTACTGAGGCGGCGGATTCTTTGGATACGTGTCTCTATACTGACGTCGTGACCCATGTCGTATGCCGGAGGACGCACATGTGTCTCTTCCTCAAGTCATCCGAAAAGGTGAGACATGGAAAACCGTGAACTTGCCGACAGGGTCGCTCAGCTCCTCGAGAAGCCGGGGCCCCTCAGCATCGTCCAGGCCGGCGATCCCGTCCTTCGACAGAAGACGGCTTCCTACGACGGGCAGCTCGGCGACGAGGTGTTGCAGGACCTCGTCGGCAGAATGCGCGAGACGATGGAGAAGACCCACAACGCCGTCGGACTCGCCGCGCCCCAGGTCGGGCTTCCGCTGCGGCTCGCGGTGTTGGCGACGCCCGAGGCGCTCACCGCCCGGCTGATCGAGAGCGGGCAACAGCCCGTGCCGTTCACCGTGTTGATCAACCCTTCGTACGAAGCTGCGGGCGGACCGCAGGCGGTGAGCTTCGAAGGGTGCCTGAGCGTGGCCGGCTGGCAGGCTGTGGTGGCTCGTCCCGACCGGATCAGGCTGACCCGCGAGGACGAGACGGGACGGCGCCTCGTGGAGGAGCACGCGGGGCTCGGGGCGCGGATCATGCAGCATGAGACCGACCACCTTGACGGGGTGCTCTACCTCGACCGCGCCGAGCTGCGGTCCCTGTCCACGATGGAGCAGGTGGTGAAGCGGTGGGGCCCCGCCGGAGTGGCGGTCACCGCCGAGCAGCTCGGCTTCCCGCTGCCGTAACGAGCCGCCGCCGTACGGTCGTTGACCGCTAGCCTGTTCCATCAGGTCCTGGATGATGCGGCGTTGGGCGGTTCTGCGGCCGGAGGCCATGCACGATGTGATCGCCTTGCCGGCCGGCGTCTCCTTCCCGCAACTCCGGCGTCATGGCGGCGCACGGTCTCGCGGTGCGCCTCCAGCAGCCGGTGCGCCTCCGCCCACGCCGTCTCCAGCGCGTCGGTGGTGTGCTGCATGCGGGGTGGAGCGCCACGTCCGGGGCACGGCCCGGCACACCCCAGGTGTGGCGGGCCGTCTGGCTGGTCGGTCCCGACGCACCAGTGATTCCCGCACACGTGTGCCATCGGAATGGTTCACATCTGTGCGCCGGACGAGGGCGTCGGCGCGCGCGTCGCTTGTCGTGGCATGGACAGTCCGAGGATTGTGGCCCCGGGAGCGGTGGCGGGGCTCGTCGGTGGTGCCGGAATGGAAGACGAGGGCGTGCTGGTCGAACAGCGCCTGGTTCAGGCGGGCTTGGGGAGCCGGGGGAGTGGCATCGGCGGGCGGGACCGTGAGGTGACCGTCCTGTTCCGGGATTTCTGAGGCGCGCAAGACGACGTCGGCGCATCCGGGACTCGCGTGTACGGCGGCCGTCGGTGCCCGGCTGGGTCCTTCCGCGGTCACGCTGTCGCGCGTGATCCGGACAGCCCGGCGACCGGCGGTGGCCAGTGCGACACCTGTTGCGTAGGTCGCCGGCCAAGGGGCCGTGTCTCATCGGATCGTGCCCTCCCGGCGTGCTGCCTGCCGTTCATACCGACGTGCCACCGAAAGACATCAGTCACCGTCTTGACGGGTGACGCGAAGCCCTGCCATGATTACGTCACCACCTCAACCGGTGACACGAAAGTGTCCGGGAAGGAGGTGACCGAAAGCCTTTCGAGCCGGATGGGGAGCACCAGTCATGGCAGTCAGCTACACCGCGGTCGTCGACGTCGACGGAGAGGGCCGGAACGGCGGTCACGTTCGCTCCTCCGACGGTCTGCTGGAGACCAGCCTCGCCCTCCCCAAGGAGCTGGGCGGTGCCGGCACCGCGACCAACCCCGAGCAGCTCCTGGCCGCCGGCTGGGCCGCCTGCTTCCTCGGCGCCCTTCGCCGTGCCGCCACCACCCGCAAGATCCGGCTGACCAGCACCACCATCACGGCCGAGATCACGCTCACCCACGGCGACGACGGCGAGTTCTCCCTCTCCGCGGTCCTCAGCCCCGTTCTCGGCGGCGTGGACCAGGCCACCGCGGAGGAACTCGCGCACGCCGCCCACCAGATCTGCCCGTACTCCAAGGCCACGCGTGACAACGTCCCCGTCATCATCAAGGCCGGCGTCGCCGCCTGATCCCCCAGACCGCGGGTCCCGTGCCCCTTCCCCCGGTACGGGACCCGCTTTTCGGGCCACACCAGCACCGCCTACCCAAGAGCGAGGGCACGACATGGCCGCCATCACGTTCACATCCCGACGGACGGCCGGACACCGTCGCTTCGTCGACGGCAGGGTCTCCGCTCGCTGCGACGAGCAACCACCCCGGCGTGCCGGAAGCTCGACGGATCGGGCGTGGCCCGACGACACGCAGGTGTGGAACTGGGCGGAGAGCGCGGTGCTGTCGGGTTACGGCCCGGCGGCTGCGAGCTTCGCGTGACGACCCGGCCGGAGGGAGGAATGCCCTCCGCACGCCCGGCCGGATCGGGGACCGCGCTATGACATGGGTGTCAGTGGCGGCCGGTGTGACGAGGGAGGACCGCGTCGACGGCGTCGGCCATCGCGTTCTCACCCGTGGCATTCGGGTGCACCGGCGCCGCCGGCGTCTCGGGGGCGAAGGTCTCGATCCAGCGCTCGCCGGTCGGCTTGCACAGGTCGTGTCCGACAGTCGGCGTGTACGTGTTCACGTACCGGGCTCCGCCACGCCGCGCCTGGCGGGCCAGCATGGTGTTCAGCTCCTTCTCCTTGTCCCGGAGCCAGGCGAAGTCACCCGCGGCCAGTGGCACGCTCCTGCTGGTGCAGCCGACGCCGTCCTCGGGGAAGAGATCGGGGTAGCCGACCACGACGACCCGGGCGTGCGGCGCGCGGCGGTGGATGCCGCGCAGCACCTGCCCGACCTTCGGCGCGGTCCGGGCGATCGCGGCCGAGATCTCGTCCGCGCCGGTACCCGTGTAATGGGTCCGGCACGGGGCGCCCGCCGGGTCGGTGCCCAGCAGCTGGACGCAGGTGCCCAGCACGGTCGAGAAACCGATGTCGTTGCCACCGACGGTGAGCGTGACCAGGTCGGTGCCCCGGTCGAGAGCGTCCAGCTGCGCCGGCACACCGTCGGCCTGCGGAGCCGTCATGGCGGCGGTGGTGGCACCCGAGCAGGTGACATCCGTCAGGGTCGCACCGCGCGCCTCCGCGACCAGCGAGGGGTAGTTCCGGCTGGAGCGCAGGCAGGTCGTGTCGACCTGAGTGGGCACGAGCGGCGCGGAGGCGTACGAGTCACCGAGAGCGACGTAATCCAGCTTGTGCCGGCCCTCCGTGCCGGTGCTCGCCGCAGCGGTACCGGCGGGGGCGAGGGCCGCCCCGGCGGAGAGCAGTGCGGCACCCACCGTGAGTGCGCGTCCCGCGCGAGAGGTGGGAAACAGTCTCCTCAAGATCTGTCCTTCCGTGTTTCTGTCGGGTGGTGATCGGTCTTCGGACGCGGGCGGCGGCACATCCGTGTGAGGCCGAGCGCTCGCGTCGAGCCGTCCAACAGACACACGTATTCGGCGGCCGTCAGGTGCGGCCGACGACGGTCACGAATTGATCACCGGCGGGCGGGCCGGGACGCGGCACATGTGACCGCCGTCGAGACGGAGGGGCCGTAACACCCCGGCACCGGCGGCTTAAGGCCGTCAGTCACGGGGCCGACCAGGACACACCGTCAGGTGACTGATGCGGGACATGCCGCTCCCGGACGACAGTGAGGACGAACGCGGCGAGCGCCGGCATTCAGGTACGTGCTCGGCGCGTCCACCGCAGCGGGACCGCCGACGGCTCGGCCCGGGGCGGCGCAACACACACCACACCGCCCACAAACCCACCACCACATCCGAACCGAAAGCGAGATCACCACCATGGACATGAAGCTCGAAGTCGTCATCCTTCCCGTCTCCGACGTGGACCGCGCCAAGGGCTTCTACGTGGAGCAGTTGGGCTGGCGTCTGGACGCCGACTTCCCGATCAACGACGGCTACCGGATCGTGCAGGTCACGCCGCCCGGTTCCGAGTGCTCGATCATCTTCGGGGAAGGCCTCACCGAGCAGCCGGCGGGTACCCTCCACGGCCTCCAGCTGACCGTCACGGACATCGTCAAGGCCCAGGAGGAGCTGACCGGCCTCGGTGTGGAGGTCTCCGGACCGTTCCGTGACGAGACCGGTGCCTTCCACCACGCCGGTGACGCCCACCGGGTCCCGGGCCTGCACCCGGAGCGGGCCAGCTACGGCACCTTCGCCGCCTTCAAGGACCTCGACGGCAACGAGTGGTTCCTCCAGGAGGTCACCGAGCGCGCGCCCGGCCGCTGAGACCCGGCCCCGGCGCGGCCGACGACCCCGCCGCGCCGGGGCCGCCCACCTTCGGGCACCACGACCCCCACCCGACCGGCACGCATCCACCGGAGGACACATGCCGACCGAGAACATCCGGACCTACGACGTCATAGTGATCGGCGCGGGCCCGGTCGGCGAGAACGTCGCGGACCGCACCACCGCCGCCGGCCTGAGCACCGTGATCGTCGAGAGCGAACTGGCCGGTGGCGAGTGCTCGTACTGGGCCTGCGAGCCCAGCAAGGCACTGCTGCGGCCCGCCCTGCTCCGTGCGGACGCCATGCACGTACCGGGGCTCGACCCCGCCGTGAAGAACCCGCTGGACGTCGAGGCCGTCCTGGCACACCGCAATCGCATGTCCGCCGACTGGAAGGACGACGGCCAGGTCGAGTGGATCAAGTCGGCCGGCATCGACCTGCTGCGCGGCCACGGACGCCTGGATGGGGTTCGTGAGGTGTCCGTGCAGACACCCGACGGCGACACCGTCCGGCTTCGGGCCCGGCATGCCGTCGCGGTGTGCACCGGCAGCCGGGCGGCCCTGCCCGACCTGCCCGGCATGGACACGTTGCGGCCCTGGACCAGCCGGGAGGCGACCAGCGCCCAGCGGCCGCCGGGGCGCCTGGCGATCGTGGGCGCCGGTGTGGTGGGCGTCGAGATGGCCACCGCCTGGCAGGCCCTGGGCAGCCGGGTGACCCTGCTCGCCCGCGAGGACGGGCTGCTGCCGCGCATGGAACCCTTCGCGGGCGAACTGGTCACCGAGCGTCTGCGGGAGGCCGGTGCGGACGTACGGTTCGACGTCTCGGTCGTCGCCGCGCGGCGGCTGGGCGACGGCGACGTGCGGATCACCCTGTCGGACGGCGATGAACTCACCGCCGACGAGATCCTCTTCGCCACGGGCCGCGCTCCGCGCTCCGAGGACATCGGGCTCGGCACCGTGGGGCTCACCCCCGGCGACTGGCTCCCCACCGACGACAGCCTGACCGTCACCGCCGTCCCCGGGAACTGGCTGTACGCCGTGGGTGACGTCAACCGGCGGGCGCTCTTCACCCATCAGGGCAAGTACCAGGCCCGCATCGCCGGGGCCGTGATCGCCGCCCGTGCCCGGGGCGAGGAACTCGACACCGACCGCTGGGCCCCGCACAGCAGCACGGCCGACCTCGAGGCCGTCCCCGGCGTCGTGTTCACCGACCCCGAGGTCGCCTCCGTCGGTCTGACCGCGGCTCAGGCCGAGCGCGACGGTCGCGCCGTCGACGTCGTCGACTACGAGATCGGCCACCTCGCGGGTGCCGTCCAGTACCGCCCCGACTACCGGGGCCGGGCCCGCGTCCTCATCGACCGTGACCGCCACGTCGTCGTCGGCGCCACGTTCGTCGGACCGGGCGTCGGTGAACTGCTGTACTCGGCCACCGTGGCCATCACCGGGGAGGTGCCCGTCGAGCGCCTGTGGCACGCCGTACCGGCCTTCCCCACCATCAGCGAAGTGTGGCTGCGCCTGCTGGAGACGTGGAGGGACTCATGACCACCGCACAAGACCTCGCGCTCGTCGTCCTGGGGCTGCCGCCCGACCGGCCCGTGGGGCAGGGCGACCTGTCCCTCGCGCTGGCGGGGGCCGAGATGATCGATCTGCTGGAGAGCGGGGCGCTGACGCTGGACGACGAACGCATCGTTCCCGGCCCGCGGGTGGCGACGGGTGACCTCCTGCTGGACCAGGCGGCCGCCTCGCTCGCCCGGCAGGAGCCGTACGAGACGGTCGAGGACTGGCTGTGGCGCCGCGGCCGAGAACTCGCCGCGGCCTACGTCGACGACCTCGAGCGGGCCGGGCTCTTCGCCCACCCCCGGCGCCATGGCTTCCACCTGCGGTCCGGGCCGGCCGTGCCGGCGGACTCGCCGGAACACGCCCGAGCCGAGGAACGCCGGGAGTCCGGCGAGCCCGTCCTCGGTTCTCTGCTGGCAGCCGTGGGAATCGGGGCCGACCCGTCGGAAGAGGACGAGAGCGGAACCCCGGACGCGGTCACGACAGTGCTGGCCGCCGTCGGTGACGCGGTGACGCAACTGGAGGCGCTGCGGCTGCGGAGGGACGTCGAGAACGCCGCGTTCGACAACATGTGGCGGGGCTAGGAGCGACCGGTGGTCGGGCGTGTGTCGCCGTGGAGGGACCGCGACGCATATGAGCGAACGGGGCGGATTCCGCCATCGCGTTGACGCGACGGCCCGGCTGCCGGTCGGGACCCCGCACGGCGCCTGCCTTCGCCGGGGGCGCCGGCTCGTCGGACGCGGGGACGGCTCCGCGTGAACCTTTCGGCCCTGCCCGTCCGTGGACATAGGGAGACCGGAGGCAAACCACGGGGCGGGTCCGCCCGCCGGCGCGGTCATGGGAGAAGATGCGCTTGTGAAGATCGGTGTCGGGCTTTCCTGCGGGGGCCGCGAGGTGGGCCGCCGCGGCGTCGGCGGCATCCTCGGCGCACCGCCCGGAGGTGGCTCACCCGTCCCGCGTGGCGAAGGCCGCCACACCGGACACGTACCGGTGTCCGGTGGTCGGACCGCAGCCGGCGGGACGGGCGCACAGGTGTCAGCCGGCGGCGTCCGCAGTGGCGGGGGCCGGCTGCACCAGGGTGTACATGACGGAACGCTGCTGCTTGTGACGCCGGATGCGGCCCTTGGCGACCAGTGCCTCCAGGGTGTTGCGCACCACCTGCGGCGTGGGGTTGCGGTCCGGGTACTTCTCGAGCAGCTCGTCCCGCAGCTCCTTGGCCAGGCGCGGCTCGTCGTGGCCGGCGAGCAGATCCGCCAGCAGGTCCCCGAGCAGAGGCCGGTGCGACTTCCCCTTCGCACCGGCCTTCGCCGTCCTGCTCTTCGGAGCGGTCCCGACCGACGCCGAACGCCGCGAAGCGGCTCCGGAGCCGTGCTTCGCCTTCGCGAGGACCGGCTCGTCCTGCAACTGCTCGGGCAGACGTGACGGGTCAGCGAAGCCCTCGTACCGCTCGGCGAGGTTCAGGATGTCCGCCAGGAGGGCCTCCTCCTGCTTCAACACCCTGATCCTTTCCTCCAGCTCCTGCTGTCGCCGGCGGTTCTCCTCCAGGTCCGACGCGGCTTGTTCCACGTACCGCGACCGGAGCGTGGCGGCTGATTGGCTGGTCACAACCGTTCACTCCCTCGATATGGATGACGTTGCGCATGGTACCCACGCCGAGGGTCCCGTGCAGATAAGTGTCGACGCCAGACGGTTCGTCGGGCATGTTCACTGTTCACGATAAGCGCGATGTGCCCGATGCACGTAGCGAGCGCCGGCTTTTCGCCACGGCCTCCGGCATGTGACCGCCACCCGCACGAGGTTCCCCTCGAACAGACTGCCCAGTGAGTGTGTCGTCGAACCGTGCGCGGCCCGGTGGGACGCGTCGCGCCTCGTCCCACCGGTACCCGGGGTCACATCGCCGCGCGTTCCCGGGCGGTCAGGGCGGCCTTTGCGACCGAACCGTGGTGCACGGGTCCGTGGCCGGGCAGGACGGTGTCCGCGTCGATCGCCTCCAACGCCGCCAGGGAGTCGAGAGCCCTGGCACGGTCGGTGTGGAACATGTCGGGCAGCAGTTGCGGGCCGCTGATCCGGGACGTGGGGTGCGCGGTCACCAGGGCGTCACCGCTGATCAGGATGCCGCTGCCGGGCAGGTGATAGGCGCAGTGGCCCTTGGTGTGCCCGGGTGTGTGCACGGGAGTGGGGGCGCCGGGCAGGTCCAGGGCTCCCGGCACGGGGAAGGCCTGCGGCTCACGGACCGGCACATGGGTGGTTCCGCCCGCGCGCAGGGCGTGCACGGCCCACGGAAGCACGCCGGGCCGCCATGCCTGGGCGAGCACCTGTCCGACGGAAACCTGGTCGAGGAAGTCGCGGCGTGCGTGCGGCACCTCCTCGTGGTGCATGAGGACGGGCACGTCGTACGCGGCGCGCAGGTGTTCGGCCGCACCGATGTGGTCGTTGTGCGCGTGCGTGACCAGCACGGCGGCCACGGAACGCGGGTTCAGCCCGACCGCGTGCAGCGAGGCCAGCACGGCGTCGCGGTCGCCGGGATAGCCGGTGTCGATGAGAGTGCAGCTGTCGCCGTCCTTGACGATCACCCAGTTGGTGTTGCTGCCGGACACCGCGTAGACGTTGTCCTGGACACGGACGACGTCGTCGTCGCGCAGAATTCTCGGCATGGCCGTATGGCTCCTCGATGGAAGGCTGGGGGACCGCTGGGCCGGGGATCGGCTCGCACCAGCCTGAGCGCGGGACGACGGGACGAGGCCGTCGTTCCAGCGTTCGTAGCGGTCCGTCGGATCAGTGACCGTTGCTGTGGAGGCCGGGTGTGTGTTCCTCGATCACCGACGCCCCGCCGGCGTGGACGCGTCCCGGGAACCGCACACGGCATCGCACACGGCGTCCCTCAGCGCCGTGACGGCCTCGCGCAGTTCGGCCGGCAGGGGAGTGTGCGGGGAGGTGGAGCGAGTACCGGGGCGGCGGCCCCACAACGGTCTGGCCCACGCGGAGTCGTTGACCGGGACAGGGCCGACCGTCACCGCTCGGGCCTCCCCGACCAGGCGGCGCCAGCACACGGACGGTGCCTCACGGATCGCCTCCGGACTGCGCGGTTCGCCCTCGCCCGCGCCTTCCGCGGCCACCGGCAGACGGATGTTCGCGGCCGTCAGCACGGCGGTGGCGCGGGCCGCGAACTCGGCACGGGCGGTCGTCAGAGCCTCCAAGACGCTGTCGCCCAGCTGGGGGGCGGCCAACTCGCGAAAACGCCGGCTGACGAAGTGGACGCCCGCCGCGCGGCCGTCGGCACCCACGGTGACCTCCACGACACCGTCCTTCGAGCACGCCGTCACCGACAGTGCCCTCATCTGCTCCTGAGCCCTGTTCAGCACACCGTGCTGCTCGGCGAAGTCAGCAAGGATCTTCTCCAAACGGCTCCCCGGTGGCCTGTCCATCGTCCTCCTCTGCCGGTGAAGCCACCCGCAGGCGGCATGACCTCGAAGCGGCCGGGCGGGCCGCGTTTGCCGCGGACACGTTCCGGGCGTCTGCTCGCGTCCGGACCCGGCGATCTCCGAGGGCGGAACCGGGCCGTGGGGCCTTCAGACACATGATGGACACGAGCCGAGGGCGCACTTGGTTCACATGCCGGGGAACCGGAAACGTCGTTCTCTCGTCCGCGGCCAGGTATGAAAACATCTCCGTCACGGGTGCGTCGGGTATCCGGTCGTGCCCGTCCGCGGACCCACCTTGGAGGACTCTTGTTCAGCATCACCGTACGTGACCACATGATGGTCGCCCACAGCTTCCGGGGTGAGGTCTTCGGGCCCGCACAGCGGCTGCACGGTGCGACGTTCGTCGTGGACGCGACGTTCCGGCGCCCCGACCTGGACGACGACAACATCGTCGTCGACATCGGTCTCGCCACCACGGAACTCGGCAAGGTGGTCGGCGCGCTCAACTACCGCAACCTCGACGACGAGGAGCAGTTCCAGCAGATCAACACCTCGACGGAGTACCTCGCCAAGGTGATCGCCGACCGTCTGGTCGAGCAGATACACGCGGGGGCGCTGGGGGAGGGAGCCCGGGGGATCCGCGAGGTGGCCGTGACGTTGCACGAGTCGCACATCGCCTGGGCGTCCTACGAGCGGCACGTGTGATCGGCACGTGAGGGCCCGCGCCGCCGAGGGGAGCGGTGGCGTGGGCGTTCGGGTGCTCAGCCGCGCACCGTGACCGGGTGCGTGTTGTACCCCTCGACCCGCAGCTTCGGCCGGCCCGAGGGCAGGGCGGTGGCCGACCAGCACAGCGTGATCGAGCGCGTCTCACCGGGCAGCAGCCACAGGTGGTTGTCGTCGTAGAGAGCGGGCAGCACCCGGGCGCCGTCCTCGGCGTCCAGCAGGGAGAGCCGGACCATCGCGGCGACCATGGAACCCGTGTTGCGGACGGTCGCGCTCATCTCCCGGCGGTCTCCGTCGCGCGACACCGGTGAGAGGGAGGCCGACAGCCTGGTCCGCGACACCTGGTCCAGGGCGCGCAGGGCCTCGGGGGTGCGGCACCGCCAGTAGGTGTCGCGGGACAGCACCCGTCCCCGGTCGTCCGTGAGGGTCAGCCGCAGCAGGTGCAGGTCCGGCAGGTCGTCCGAGGGCGCCGCGGTGAACGCCACCGCCGACCCGGCGGGTGCCACGTCGACGCGGGCCCGCCGGGTGCTCGCGATCCGCCGGCCGGACAGGTCGTACGTCTCGGCGGTGACCGTCGCGTGCGTCAGCGCCCTCCTGGTGTGGTTGACCGCGATGATCTGCCACTTCACCGGATCCGCCCGGACGTGCAGGGACTCGTGGACACGTGGGCGGCCGAAGTGGGCGCCTGTGACGTCGAAGTCGTGGTCGTAGGTCAGCCAGGCTGTACCGTCCTCGTGGTCGACGAACGGCGTCTCGCGCGTGAGGTCGTCCAGGTCGCGGGCCGTGCCGAGGCGGGTGTCGATGGCGGCGGCCGTGCCGAGGCGGCTCTCGATGGCGGCCCGGTAGCTCCCGGGCGCCTGGGTCCCGCGCTCGTCGCGGTCGTGGCAGTACCACGCGCCGCCGATCGGCCACTCCGGCCGGTCGTCGCCCACCGCCATGGCGCGGGTGCTCGCGGCGGTGGAGACGGCGGGCCTGCCGGTCTCGGTGCGGAAGCCGAAACCCTCGCGGCCGTACGCCCACGGGGCGCAGTGGCGCCGCGGGCCGACCCACGCGCAGGGGCCGCCCGTGATGACGCCCTGGGCCGAGTTGCCCTGGTGGAGGTCTCCCGGTGTCCGGCTCTCGACAGCCGCGCGCACGCCCTGGTCGATCGTGGCGGGCGGGTCGCCCTCGGCGGCGCCGCACCACGCCGCCACGCACGGAAGGGCACGGTGGCGCGGCTCGGTGTCACGGGCCACGGGGACGAACGCCTCGCGGTCCGGCGGGTCCGTGCTCCAGGCGTTGGTGACGTCGTTCCCCACCGAGGCGTCGTGCGCGTCGCGGACGGCGTGGAACTCCTCGCGGTCGCTGCCGTCGACCCCGTCGCGGATCATCGCGCGGTCCGTGGCCCGGTGCGTCCGCCCGGGCGCGTCCACCCGCTCGGCGGGCATCCGCAGCGGCGGTTCGTCCCGGCCCCGGTCGCCGCCGCGCACCGGCACACGCACGCCGTTCACGCTGACATTCAGCGGGTCGGGGGTGTCGCCGACGGTCCGCACATCGGTCCAGGTGAAGCCGTCATCCGAGACCTGGACGACGTACGTCTTCGCGCAGGCCCGCTCCCACAGCACGGCCACGCGGTCCAAGCGCCGGGTGGAGCCGAGGCCGACCTGGATCCGCTGGTGGTCCTCGCGGGCGGGGGACCTGTGGGTGCCGGAGTTCCTGTCGGTGACGCGCGCGGCCGGGTGGCCGTCCTCCTCGCCGTAGGCCGTGGCCCGCGGGTGCGGTGGCGGGTCGGTACCGGGCATGGCGCTGTCGACGGCTCCCGGGGACCACGGGGAGTCGGCCCGGCTGGTGTCGCGGATGCCGCAGGGCAGGCGGACGTGACGGGCGGTGCAGGCCTCGAAGTCGGTCACCTGCCGGCCGGCGTCGCCGCTGTCGAAGGGCAGCGGGACGGTCGTGTCGTCCATGGACGCGGCGTGCGTGCACTGCTCGCCTTCCTCGGAGACCCGGACGACGTGGGCCTTCGGGTAGGCCTGCTCCCACACCGGGTCGACCCGGTCGACGGACCGCACGGAGCCGAGGCCGACGCGGATCCTCTGGCCGTCGACGCAGGCGGAGGACCTGCGGGTGCCCGGGTCGCCGTCGGTGGCGTTGGCCGGACCGTGGCCGTCCTCGGTGCCGGGGCCGGAGGCGGCCGGTGGTGCCGAGCCGGTGGCGACGGCGCGCCGGGAGGGGCGTTGCGATCGACTCGACTGATCGGCCATGAGTGCGCCGTCCTATCACAGGGGTGGGTCGGAAGGGGAGGTGCGTGTTGCCGAGCAGGAGCCACTCCCGTGGTCTGACAACGTTGCCATAGGCTGTTGCTGGGACAGTTCCCTGTCAAGGCTGGGACGCCGATGAAGGGCGGGGACGCCCCGACAGGCCCCGCCCGGAGCGCGTGGTGCCGCCGGGCCGCTGTCCTCCCGCCAGGCCACACATGTGACCATCGGACGCCGACTCGCGCCAGACAAAGGAACTGTGAACGGTGATGACATCCCTCGATGACGGCGGCACGCCGATAACGCTGAACATGTCGGCCGCGGACCCCGCGTTCGCCGCCCTGCTTCTCTCCAGCCATCTCCGGCTGGTGGGCGAGCCGCTGTGCCCGGCGCGGTGGGACACCGACCGGTCAGCCGCGCGATGGCTGTACGACCGGGCACCGTTCGGTCTGCTCGCGCACGACACCTCCGCCGATCCGCTCTTCGTCTACGCCAACAGCACCGCGCAGGAACGCTTCGGCTACTCCTGGGACGAGTTCGTCGGCATGCCGTCCCGGCTGTCCGCGCGCCCGGACGGCCAGCCGGACCGAGACGCCTTCGTGCGCGCCGTGCGGGCCGACCACTACG
Organism: Streptomyces flaveolus; assembly: GCF_000716535.1. Classification (GTDB taxonomy): domain Bacteria; phylum Actinomycetota; class Actinomycetes; order Streptomycetales; family Streptomycetaceae; genus Streptomyces; species Streptomyces flaveolus_A. The sequence goes on from NZ_JNWV01000053.1 coordinate 15,573, forward strand.
CCACCGGATACCGGGGGATCCGTGTCGGCAAGGACGGCCGCCCCTTCTGGATCGAGGACGTGACCATGTGGGACCTGATGGACACCCGTGGCAGGATCCACGGCCAGGCAGCGGTCTTCCGCTCCTGGTCACCGGCGGCCGGGTGACCCGGCCGCCGGCCTCCTCGTACGGCGAGCCCGCCACGGTGTGCTGCCGTGGCGGGCTCGCGCACCCGTGAGCCGGGCGGGGCCGGGTCCCTACTGGAAGTCGCAGCCCGGGTTGGGGGCGTCCTCCGACAGCGGGGCGCCGTGCGGCAGTACGTAGAGCACGTCGAGGACGACGTCGGTCGTGCCGAGGTTGCGGCCGATGTGCACGTGGTCGGCGCCGGCCGGCTCCGTGATGCTGCTGCCGGCGTGGTACACGCCGTCGGAGGCGCAGTCGGAGTCGAAGTGGCTCAGGGTGCCGTGCTGGACGACGCCGTAGAGGGTTCCGTCGTGGTAGTGCCAGCCGGTGCTCTGGCCCGGGGGAATCGTGATCTGCCGCAGTACGTAGTCCCTTCCGCCGAACGTCGTCTGGCTGATGATCGTGCCCTTCACACCGGGACCGGCCGGTGTGGCGAACGCGGTGCCCGCGCCGAGGGAGAGGCCGACGGCCGCGGCCATGGTCACTGCCAGGCGCAGCGAATTCTTGCGCATGTGGGTCAAACCTTTCAGGTGGATCCGCAGTGCGCCGACAGCGGCCGACGGGTCCGGGCCCGGCCGGCGCAGTGCATCGCAGAAACACGCGGGACAGACCGGCGCTGCCGGCACCGGTGGCACCGTGCCGCGCGCATCGGGTGTCGAGCAGACACTGTCACACCTGTGGCCGGTGCGACCAAGCCCCCACACTCTCCACCCGATTGCCCCACGACGAGCACATGTGTTTACCTTGGGCACCGCGGCGTGCGGCAGGTCAAGGCGGCTTGACGTACGTGACATACAACTCACCGCTCGTACATGTTTGGATTCTGTTAAGAGCGGGAAATACCGTGCGGAGCAGAAAACCACCTGGTGAGAAGGGGTTCTGCGGACCGCCCCGGACATCGTGCGCTCATATGTTCCGGTCTGACGGGGGCGCGGCACTGCGGCGACACAAATGCAGCAGTTTTCTGGCACTTGCCGATGCCTACAGTGCGAATGCGGGGGTTACATCCGGCCCCCGGTCGCCGCACAAAAGAGAACCAGGATGGTTCAGAACACTATGGCTACGCCCCTCACGGCTATGTCCCGGTCCGACCTGCTCGGCACGATCATGAGGGAACACCGGGACGGTCTTGTCTCTTACGCCGAGAAGATGCTGGGTGACCACGGACTGGCCGAGGACATCGTCCAGGAGGCCATCATCCGGGCCTGGCGGAACATCGACCGTCTGCTCGGGATGGAGGGATCGGTCCGCGGCTGGCTCTTCACCGTGACCCGGCATCTGGTCATCGACTGGGTGCGCAAGCCCCACGCCCGAAGGGAAGTCATCGGAGACACCTACAACGACCCCGTATCGGGTACCGAGGGCACCGAGGCGGTGCACGATGCCATGGTGGTCAGGCCGCTGCTGCGCCGGCTGTCTCCGGAACACCGAGCCGTGCTGGTCCACATCTACCTGTGTGACCGCACCATTCAGGAAACCGCCGGCATCCTCGGGGTTCCGGCGGGCACGGTCAAGAGCCGCCAGCACAACGCGCTGCGCAAGCTGCGCGCCGTCGTCCGACCCGAGGCGGCCTAGACATCGTTGTCTTCGCTCCGTGGCCCGACCCGAGGCACCGCTCACACGTACCTCTGAGCCCTTCCGGGGTTTGACCGGACCCAGCGGTCCGTCTACTCTGGCCGAGATATGTGGACCCATAGGTCCGGTTAAGCGTCTCGGCAGGGAGAGCGGCACATGGAAGACACGGCGACACCGGGCGGGGCTCGCACCGGAACACCCCCGGCGGCCTCGACCACAGCCGTGGCCGACACCGCGGTGGCGGCCGCCGGGCCACACGGAAGCGCCCCGGCTCCGCTCTCGGTCCTCGACCTCTCGGTGGTGGGAGAGGGCGACAGCGCCGCCGAGGCGCTGGCCCACACCGTCGCACTGGCGCAGGAGGCCGAGCGCCGGGGCTACCGCCGTTTCTGGGTCGCCGAGCACCACAGCTTCCCCGCCTCGGCGAGCCCGGCCCCCGCGGTACTGCTGGCCCACCTCGCCGGCGTGACCAGTGGCATCAGGCTCGGCTCGGGCGGAGTGATGCTGACCAACCACGCGCCACTCGTGGTGGCCGAACAGTTCGGCGTACTCAACGCCCTGCACCCCGGGCGCATCGATCTGGGGCTCGGCCGCAACCCGGGCGGCCTTCCCAGCGTCGCCCAGGCGCTGCGCCGCGGTGATGAGGACCCCGGGCCGGACGCCTTCCGGGAGCAGCTGGACGAAGTCCTGGGCTTCTTGAAGACCGAGTTCCCGGAGGACCACCCGTACACCCGCGACCATGTGCACGTGGTGCCCGCAGCGCCCGGCCTGCCGGTGTGGGTGCTCGGCTCGGGGACGACGGGGGCGATGGTGGCCGCACGGCTCGGGCTGCCCTTCGTCGCCGCCTACCACATCAACGCGGCTCAGGTTCCGAAGGCCGTCGAGACGTACCGCGAGGAGTTCCGCCCCTCGAAGACGCTTCACGCGCCGTACCTGATGGTCTCCGCCAACGTCGTCTGTGCCGAATCCGAGCCGGAGGCTCTGTCCCTGGCCCGGTCGGGTGCGCTGATGCTGGCACTCGCCCGGCAGGGGAGGCAGACCCGGCTGCCCTCCGCGCAGACGGCGGCGGAGCACCCGTACACCGCCGAGGAGCGCCGGATCACGGACCTCCTGCTGAGTACCGTCGTCCACGGGACGCCGGAGGCGGTCCGCGCGGGTCTGACCGACCTGCAGCGGCGCACCGGCGCCGACGAGCTGATGCTGACGTCGATGATCCACGACTTCCCGGCCCGCAGGCTCTCCTACTCGCTGGTGGCCGAGGAGTTCGCCCTGAGCGGCGACGCACGTGTGACCCCTGCACCCATGTGATCACAGCGCCCGGGGCGTGGTCCTGACCGCTCGGTTCATCTCCGCCATGGACGTCTCCACCGTGACCGTCGCGGCGCGGACCACCCCCTGTCGCCGACGACGACCTCTACTGGTTCCTGACGCACATCTCCAGTGCCGAGGTCAGTTGTCGCCGGAAGGTCTCGCCGCTCGGGTGGTGCCCGAGCGAGCGTGCCAGTTCGGGCAGCAGGTACTGCTCGGCGACGATCCACTCGGCGGCGTCCGAGCGTCCGTCGAAGTGCTGGGGACGGACACCCGGCCGCGGCGGCGGCAGGATCACGGTGCTGCGGTGCGGTGCCAGCAGTGCTGTGGCGGCCTCGGCGCTGTACAGATAGTGCTCGACCATCCGGGCGACCGCTTCCGAACGGGCACTGGGCGAATCCAGGAGCGAGCCGAGTTCCGCGGCGTAGGTGCGCAGCAGTTCGTGACAGGTGTACCGCCCGGCGACCAGCTCGACCAGCAGGTGGTGGTCCATCAGCTCGGCCACGTCCTGCCGGGTCCTGCGCAGATCGGTGCCGGCCAGGCTGGCGGCGGCCGGCAGGGCGATGTCCCGCGAGGGGTGCAGGCCGAGCAGCCGGAACAGTCTCGCGGCGCTGCTGCTGAGGGCGTCGTAGGAGCGGTGGAAGGCGTCGCGGGTGTTCGTGCGGGCGTCCCTGCCGGACAGGGCGTCGAGGCTGTCGGCCGTGTCGTGCAGCCTGGCCGTGAGCGATGCCAGCGGGAACTGCGGTTGCGTCAGGGCACGGGCGCCGGCGACGGCCAGTGCCAGCGGCAGCCCGCCGCACAGTTCCACCAGTTCCTCCGCGGCGGCGCGCTCGGCACGGATCCGGTCCGTGCCCAGCCGCCGGTCGAGCAGTTCGAGGCCCTCCTGCCGGGTCATGGGGTCGAGTGTGATGATCCGCGCGTTGTCGGTGACGGCGAGGCCCTCCAGCCGGCGCCGGCTGGTGACGATCGCGAGGCATCCCGGTGTGGCGGGCAGGAGCGGCCGTACCTGTTCGCAGTCCACCGCGTCGTCCAGGACGAGCAGCAGCCGGCGCCCGGCCAGGGCACTGCGGTAGGCGGAGCCGAGGGCGGCGGCACTCGGGTACGACTGGTTGCTCTCCACGCCCAGCGCGTCGAGCACCTCGGCGATGGCCGCGCCTGTTTCCAGGGGGGACAGGGACGGGTGGTGACCCTGTAGGTCCACGTAGATCTGACCGTCGGGGAAGTGGTCGGCCACCCGGTGGCCCCAGTGCACGGCCAGTGTCGTCTTGCCGACACCCGCCATGCCGCAGATGGCCGCGGTCATCGTGGGCGGCCGGCTCTCACCCTCCAGCGGAAGCAGCTCCAGGCACTGGCCCAGTGCCCGCTCACGGCCGGCGAAGGACAGGCAGTCCGCGGGCAACTGGGCCGGCCTGCCGGCACCCACGGGCCGCGGTGCCGGGTGGTCCGTACCGGCGGCGATCCGGCGCTGGAGCAGGTGCTGCTGGGCGGCGCGCAGTTCGGGCCCGGGTTCGACGCCCAGTTCCTCGGCCAGCCCCCGGCGGATGCTCTCGAACTGCTCCAGGGCCGCGGCCTGCCGACCGCTGGCGGCCAGCGCGGCGATGATCCGGCAGTGCAGGGCCTCGTCGAATGGGTGGCACTCCACGGCGCGGCGCAGCATCGTCAGTACTTCTTCGGTCAGTTCGGGCGCCGCCGTGAGGACGGCGTCGGCCGCCTCCTTCACCGTCGCGACGAACTCGTGCCCCACCGATGTGAACACCGGGTGCCGGGCCACGTGGGTGCCGGCGGCGACGGCCGGACCGCGCCACAGCCGCAGCGCTGCCATGAAGTCCTGTGCGGCCTGTGCCGGCCCGCCGCCCCTGAGCGCGAGCTGTGCCTGTGCGCGCAGGTCGCGGAAGTGCAGCAGGTCAGAGGTCGAGGTGTCGACCAGCAGGCGGTATCCGTCGGCGGCGCGCACCAGGTGTGCCGCGTGCGTCCTGCTGCGGAGTTCGGGTTCGAGCGTTCTGCGCAGCGCGCCGATGTGCCGGTGCACCACATTGACGGCGCTGGCCGGCGGCTCGTCGTCCCAGAGGATGTCCACGGCTTCGTCCACCGTGAGCGGGCCGGGGGCGCGCAGCAGCAGAAGGGCGAGCAGGGCCAGTCTTTTCGGGGGACCCAGGTCGATCTCGGTGTCACCACGCAATGCCCGCACGGTGCCGAGGATTGAGTAGCGCACTGTCGCGTCCATCTCGCCGCTGGCCTCGCCAATCTCACTTCGTGCCGTTGGTCGCCCGTCCTATGGGGCCGCCGCTCCGGTCCGGGACGAGGCCGTCCGCCGCGGGGGTACTTCCCGGCATGCCTGAGGGGATGTCAGACATGTGAGGGCACCCCGGAGGAACGGGCAGTGGAAGGGGTGCACGGAACGGGCGTGTCCGGAACCCACCACTGTCGACGTGTCGACCGCCCGCAAGTGGACTCGGCAGTCCGCATAGGCGCCCGACTCTACTACAGGCCGTACTGCCCGGACAGCCTGTCCGCGCCGGGGCGACAGGAAATCACAGGGTAAGCATGGCAGTCGGTGACCGTCGGCGTATCAGTCTGTCGACTTGCCGTTCCAGCGCCGTCCGGGTCTTCGGTGCGTCACATGACGGTGGGAGTGCGCGCGCCGGCCCGACGGCCGAGGGCGCTCGACGCGCGCGACCGGACCTTGGGTGTGTATGACCGGCATGTACACCTCGCCAGCATGTCGAATGGGACAGGTTTCATCATGCCCGCCAGATCGTCACCGGTCAAGGGGGTGACGAATGAAGGGAAAGGGCACTGGGCGGCGTCCGCGGAGGTGTGGATCCCCCCGGCATGGTGGATCATGTCGAGGTGACAGTCGGAGGTTCCGAGCGGGCGGCACATCACCTCGGTCACCTCGACACGTGTACACGCGTCCACGTGTGGGCGGTGCGGGCGGAGAACGACATGAGGACGTCACCGGTCCGGCGGCCGGCCACGGAGGGTCAGGACGGCTCTTCACCGGACGCCGAGGGCGTCGGAACGCCGACGGCGCGAGGACGGCAGGTGAACCTTGCGGAAGCCCGCACCGTTCGTTCTCATGACGGGCTTCGATCGCCTGGGCGGCTGCTACGGGCGCCCGCTCCGCCGACCGGTCGGTCCGGGCGCCCGCGGGTGGGGCGCAGCCGGGCCGCGCGGTGGTCCCGACCGGGCGACGGACTCGCCCGCGGGGCCTGCGGCTCCGGGACGGCAGTCCGGCCGACGGCTTGCCTTCACGCGTCGTCACGCCGGTGAGAGGAGGAGCCCCCTTGTACGTTCTGGTCCCCGACGACCCCGTGTTCTTCGCGAAGTTCCAGAGCCTCGAAGAGCCGCTTCTCCGCCAGCTCTACCTGCTCCACAGCGCGGGCCTTGACTCCGACGACGAGCGGATCATCGCCGATGCCTACGACAGCTGGGTGCAGGTGCTGCTGAAACTGCCGCTGTGGTCCCAGTGGCACGCCACGGACACCTCCGTACCCGCCACGGACACGTCCGCACCGGTCACGGACGCCTCCGAACCCGCCACGGACACGTACGACGGGCATGCTCCGGGCGAGCCGGCCGGGTACACCCTCTACGGCGCGGGCGGCGCACAGCTGACGAGTCTCTACCCGATCGAGGTGACCGCGGCCGACCTCGGACACCTGACGGCCTGCCTCGACCTGTTCGCCGCGGCCGGCAGGACCCGGCGTGCGGTGCCGGACGAGGCGGACACCGAAGCGGACGCCGACCGGCCCGAACGGAAGGACACCCTCGTCGACGTCTTCCGGCGCGTCATGGAGGTCTTGCTGCTTCCGCCTCCTCAGCGGCTCCTGGGCACCCTGCAGCAGGTCATGCGCCAGGGCCGGGCCGGCTCCGTGACCCTGCCGGCCGAGGAGGAGACGGAGTACCGGCGCTACTGCGAGGACATCGTGACCATCCTCAGCTCCGGTGACACGTTCGCCTACCGCAGCCATCGCGCCCTGTACCTGTGAGGATGCCTCCAGGACGACGGGGGCGGATGTTCGCTGAACCTTCTCGGCCCCCGGGTGCGTTCTTCAGTTGGAGGTTCCGCCGTCGGACACGCGGACGGTGGGACCGGGGACGGCCCTGCTGGGGGGCTGACCATCCCCTCGATGGTCGGATGACCGTCCACGCACTGGCGGCCCGAGTCCCCCCTCAGGGCCGCCAGTGCGCACACCTGGTGCACCACAGGGTGTGCCCGTTCGTTACGCCTGTTGTCAGGATTGCGAGCGCGGAGTGGTCCCGTGGCGGATGGACTCGGCGAGCAACTGACGGACCACCTGCCGGGAGGCACCGGGCACCCGCCGCGGCCCGGTCTCGCGGACCCGTTCCATCACCGTGGGGCCGGCGGGGGCGGACCCGTCGGCGGGTGTCTCGGCGGTGGTTCGTCGCCCCTGGCGTGCCCGCTCTGTGCTTGGATCAGGCCGATCAGGGCGTCCGTCACGGCCGGCTCCGGTTCGCGGCGCTGCTTCTGGTCCTCCGGGCCGGGCAGCCGTGCGGCTCTTCACCGGGACAGCCGTCGCCCCGCACCCGAGGGCCGTCTGGCGGACATCGCCCACATGCGTTACGCGAGACGGCCACCGTCATCCGGAAGGCTCTGAGCGGGTGGGTTTCCCGGCGACGGGATCTCGGCCGTGGCGCTGTGTGTCGCGTACCTGAAACACTTCTTCTCCACAGGATCTTCTGACACGTGTCTCTGTGGTACGTTCCGTGATCAGCCGGTCTGATGATCCGTATGCACTCACCCGCACAGGTGTGTAGGTGGCGCGCGTACCCGAGGGCCGGCTCTCTCTTGGTTCGATCGGAGACGCTCACCGGTCGGAAGCGATCCTCGGTCCGCCCCGAGCGGCTGTCCGCTGCCGGTCCGCAGGGTCGCCCTCCTCGCCTCGCGGCACGGAAACGGTAAGAAAGGTGTACGGATGTCCGCCACACAGGTGCCGGCCAAGGAAGGCACCCGGCTCTTCGAGGAACTGTGTGCCGTGCACGGCATCGCGACCCGGGCGGCCGAGCTCGTCGCCGGGTCCTTCACGCGGCTGGCGGGCGGTGCGGCCGTCGACACGAAGACGCTGGTGACGACCGTGCGGTGGTTCGTCGACTTCGCGCGCGGACTTCACCAGGGCAAGGAAGAACGGATCTGGCCGGTGCTGCGCGAGCGGTTCCCCATGAGGGTCCGCCGACTGGGCCAACTCGCGGAGGACGCCGACGCGTTGGTCGAGACGCTCGACGCGCTGGAGAGCGTGATCGGGCGGATCGCCGAGGAGCGCCGGGTCGGCGGGTCGGTGAGCTGGGGGCACGCGATGCGGGAGGGGACGCTCGCCTCGCACCGGGTACAGGATCTGTTGGCCAGGCGCCTCGGCGTGGAGGAGCCGCTGTTCAGGGGGCTGATCCCCATCGCCCCGGACGAGGACGTCGTAGGGCTCCGCAAGGCGCTCGCCGAATCCGTCCCGCGCGGCGGGCCGCATCTGGTCCTCGGGCTCCTGGAGTACCCCGAGCCCCTTCCCGGCCGGGAACAGGTGTACGCGGGTCTCCCGCCGTCTGTGCGCTGGACCCGGGGGATGCTGGTGAGCAGATTCCGCAGGACGCTCAAGGGCCTCGCGGTCGAGTGATCCCGCGTCCGCCGGGTCCGGGCGTACCCCCGGGTCAGTGGGTCATCGCACGGGCATGACGGGCGCGGTCTTCTTCCGCGCGCGGTAGGCGGCGGCCTTGATCTTGTTGCCGCAGGACTCCATGCCGCACCACTGGCGCCGCATGCCCCGGGAGCGGTCGATGTAGATCCGCGTGCACTCCGGGTTGCCGCACTCCTTCATCAGGGGGACGTCCGGGCCGCTGAGCAGTTCGACGGCCTGCCGCGCGACGGTCGCCAGGGCTTGCCCGGGGGTCGCCTCGTTGTGCCGCCCGGCCATGGTGAGCTGCGGCGTCACCGGGGTCTTGCGCGCGGCGCCGTTGACCACGGCAAGTGCCTCGCGGTCGAACTCCTCACCGAGACGGCGGTTGGTGACGAGGCGGTAGATGGCCTCGCGCACGGTGGTCGCCTCCCGGACGTCTTCCTCGTCGCCCGGCGTGATCGTGTCCACGAGTCCGGACTCCAGATACCAGGCGTTCAGCCGCTCCGGTGTCACGAACATCTCGAACCGGGTCGAGCGCCGGGCACGGAGAGTGGCCGCGAAGTCGAGGGCCGGGTGCCCGCATACGAAGACATGGTCAAGGTTCACATCACCATCTTGACAGGTGACTGTCCCGAAGCGCAAGAAGTGTCACCGTTCCGGGCGGTGCCGCTCGGACGGGGCGCGATGAGGGTACAGCCTCTGAATCACGGTCACAGGGCACCGGGATCGGCGTCAGGGGGCACCCGGACAGGACACTCGGGGTGGGCTCAGGGGGGACCCGGAGTGGGGCGTCAGGCATTGCGGACTGGGGCGGTGACCGGCATCGCAGCGGGGGTGTAGGCCCGCGCTTGGTCTGGCGCGCCCGTATCCGTGTGGCGCCCGGGCCCGCCGCTGGCGTGGCGCCCCCGCCCCCGCCCCGCGTCGCGCGTCCGGTTCAGGTCCCGGAACGGGCCGTCGCCGTGTCCTCGCGCTGTCCGCTTCCCGGCTCCAGCCGGGTAGGCGTGGGGCGTGAGGCATTGCGGACTGGGGCGGTGACCGGCATCGCAGCGGGCGGGGAGGCCCGCACCCGGTCTGGCGCCCCCGGCCTCACCGCTGGCGTGGCGCCCCCGCCCCCGGCGTCGTGCGGCCGGTTCAGGTCCGGGAACGGGCCGTCGCCGTGTCCTGCCGCTGTCCGCTTGCCGGCTTCAGCCGGGTCGGCGTGGGGCGTCAGGCATTGTGGACTGGGGCGGTGACCGGCAGAGCAGCGAACGTGGAGGCCCGCCCCCGGTCTGGCGCGCCCGCATCCGTCCGGCGCCCCCGGGCCCGCCGCTGGCGTGGCGCCCCCGCCCTCGCCCCCGGCGTCGTGCGGCCGGTTCAGGTCCGGGAGCGGGCCGTCACCGTGTCCTGCTGCTGTCCGCTTCCCGGCTCCAGCCGGATCTCGCGGCCCTGCCACCGGCGCCGCAGCCAGCGGTCGTGGCTGGCGAGGACGATCGCGCCGGGCCCGGTGCCGAGTGCGGCCTCCAGCTCGTCGCACAGGGTGGGGGACAGGTGGTTGGTGGGCTCGTCGAGCAGCAGCAGTTGGGGCGGGCGGGCCACCAGGAGGGCCAGCGCGAGCCGCCGGCGCTGCCCCACGGACAGCCGGCCGACGGGTTTGTCCAGGTCCGCCTCGTGCAGGAGACCGAGCGAGCCCAGCGGCACCTTCTCGGCCCGCGCCGGGCCCAGCGTCAGCTCGTAGGTGTCGCGGACCGTACGCTCGGGCCGGTCGAAGACGGTGTCCTGGGTGAGCAGCCCGACCGTGAGCCGGCGCCGCCTGCGCACCTCGCCCTCGGCCGGCAGACGTCCGGCGAGCACGGCGAGCAGTGTCGACTTGCCCGCCCCGTTGCCACCGGTGACCAGCAGCCGGTCGGTCGCCGACACCTCCAGGGCGTCCAGCGCGAGCCGGCCGGGCACCCGTACGTCCCGCAGGGACACCAGCGGCTGGGGGCCCTCCTCCGCGCGGGCGGCCAGTTCCCCGGCCGCGAATCGGAGCGGCCGGGGCGGCTCGGCGACCTGGGTGCGCTCCAGTTCCTCCAGCCGCCGGGTGGCGTTGCGCACCCGGCGGGAGATCGAGTTCTGCACCCGGCCCGCCCGGTGGCCGTAGCCCATCTTCTCGTTGTCGACGCGCCCCCGGTCGGGGGCGACCCGGTGCGCGGTCACGCCCGCCGACTCGCGCAGTTCCTCCAGTTCCTCCTGCTCCTCGGCGTACCGCCGTTCCCAGCGCTCCCGCTCGGCGCGCTTCTCGTCCAGGTAGGCGCTGTAGTTGCCGCCGTAGCGGACCGGGCCGTCCACCGCCGGGTCGAGGTCGATCAGGTCGGTGCAGACCGCGTCGAGGAAGGCCCGGTCGTGGCTGGCGACGACCACGGTTCCGGGCAGGCGGCGGACCTGCTCCTCGAGGAACGCGGCCGCGGTGTCGTCGAGGTGGTTGGTCGGCTCGTCCAGCAACAGCGCGGACGGCCTGCGCACGAGCAGCGCGGCCAGGGCCAGCCGGCCGCGCTGCCCGCCGGACAGCGAGCCGAGCGTGCGCTCGTGCCCGAGCGTGCCGAGGCCCAGCCCGTCCAGCGCCAGCGCCGCGCGGCGGTCGGCGTCCCAGGCCTCACGGTCCTGGGCCTGTTCCAGCCGCCTGCCGTAGGTGTCGAGGAGTTCGGCGTGGCCGGGATCGTCCTCCGGCACACGGGCCAGCTCCTCGCCGAGCCGGTCGAGCTCCGCGAGGTCCTCGCGGGCCTCGCGCAGTGCCTCGTCGAGCACCGCGGCGATGGTCGAGCCGGCGTCGAAGGGCATCTCCTGATGCAGGAAGCCGAGGTCGGCGGGGCGTGTGACACTCCCCGCGTCGGGTTCGTCCACGCCGGCCAGCACCCGCAGCAGGGTGGACTTGCCGACGCCGTTCTCCCCGATCAGGCCGATGCGGTGGCCGGGAGAGGCGGTCAGGGAGACACCGTCGAGGACGCGACGGCCACCGAGACCGCGGACGATGTCGCGGGCGAGCAGAGCGGGTTGAGGCACAGGGAACCGTCCAACGTGATCGGTGGTCGGCCCGCGGGGCACGGGGCCTCGGACGCGGGCCACTGCACACGCCGGCGGCTCACACCGTCGGGGCCCCGGTCTCCTTGAGCGCCCCGTCGGCCAGCCGCAGCCAGCGGTTCACGCCGATCTCGGCGAGGAACCGCTCGTCGTGGCTGACCACCATGAACGCGCCCTGGTAGGAGTTGAGCGCGCTCTCCAGCTGGCCCGCGCTGACCAGGTCCAGGTTGTTGGTCGGCTCGTCGAGCAGGAGCAGGTGGGGGGCCGGTTCGGCGCACAGCACACAGGCCAGGGTGGCGCGCAGCCGCTCACCGCCGGACAGGACGCCTACCGGCAGGTGGGCCCGGGCGCCGCGGAAGAGGAAGCGGGCGAGCAGGTTCATCCGCTCCGCCTCGGCCCGCTCCGGGGCGAAGGCGGCGAAGTTCTCCGCCACGGTACGGTCCAGGTCCAGCAGGTCCAGGCGCTGCGAGAGGTAGGCGATACGGCCGTCGTTGCGCTTGATCTCCCCGCCGTCCGGGGCGAGATCGCCCGTGATCAGCCGCAGCAGCGTGGTCTTGCCCGCGCCGTTGGGGCCGGTCAGCGCGATGCGCTCGGGACCGCGGATGGTCAGGTCGACGCCTCCGTCGGCGAACACGGCCTTGCCCGCGTGGTGGACCTGCATGCCCTCGCCGAGGAAGAGGTTGCGTCCGGCGGGCACCTGGGTGTCGGGCAGTTCCAGGGTGAGGCGCTGCTCGTCGCGCAGCGCGCGTCCGGCCTCGTCGAGGCGGGCCTTGGCCTCGCTGACCCGGGAGGCGTGCATCGTGCCGGCCTTGCCCGCGGCCTCCTGCGCGCCGCGCTTCATGTTGCCGGCGAAGATCTTCGGCAGACCGGCGTTCTTGAGGTTCTTGGCGGCGTTGCTCGCGCGGCGCTCGGCGCGCTCGCGGGCCTGCTGCATCTCCCGCTTCTCCCGCTTCAGCTCCGCCTCGGCGTTGCGCACGTTCTTCTCGGCGACCTCCTGCTCGGCGCGCACGGCCTCCTCGTACTCGGTGAAGTTGCCGCCGTAGAAGCGCAGTTCGTCGCTGCCGAGTTCGGCGATGCGCTCCATGCGGTCGAGCAGCGCGCGGTCGTGGCTGACGAGCAGCAGACAGCCGTTGAAGTCCCCGAGCACGTCGTAGAGCTTGCGCCGGGCCTCCAGGTCGAGGTTGTTGGTCGGCTCGTCGAGCAGCAGCACGTCGGGGCGCTTGAGCAACTGGGCGGCGAGCCCCAGGGAGACGACCTGGCCGCCGCTGAGCGTGCTCAGGCTGCGGTCCAGCGTGAGGTCGGCGAGGCCCAGGCGGTCGAGCTGGGCGCGGGTGCGCTCCTCGATGTCCCAGTCGTCGCCGATGGTGGTGAAGTGCTCCTCGCTCACGTCCCCGGACTCGACGGCGTCGATGGCGCGGATCACCGCGGCGACGCCGAGCACCTCGGCGACGGTGAGATTGCCGGTCAGGGGAAGGCTCTGCGGGAGGTAGCCCAGCGTGCCGGCCACCGACACCGAGCCGGTGGCGGGCTTGAGCTCCCCGGCGATCAGCTTGAGCAGGGTGCTCTTGCCGGAGCCGTTGGGGGCGACCAGGCCGGTGCGGCCGGTGGTCACGGTGAAGGACAGGTCGTGGAAGACCGGGGTGTCGTCGGGCCAGGCGAAGGACAGGTTCGAGCAGACGACGGCGGCGTCGGACATGAAGGCGACCTCGAAGGTACTGAGGGCAGAGCATGGACTTCTGCCCTGGGAAGACATGGAAGAAATGGGTACGACTGGACGGACCACGTCGGCGGCGCTCCTGAAGCACCGGCCGGTGGCCGTCAGGTCCGGATCTCACCCGGAGATGTCGTCTTCACCCACCACGTCTGCGACTCCTCGATTCACACGGTCCAAGCTCCACCCCAGTGTAACAGGTGGGCGTCCCGGCGTTCGTGGAGGCGAAGGTTCATACATATGTGCCCTTTGGTTGACAGTGCGTGGACGGTCGTGTCACCATCGTCACCAGTTGAATAGGTGACGGTGTCGCAAGCAGCCGACGGTGTTCACACGTGTGGGCTGGCCCGAACCGGCGCCTGCCCACCCGGTCGCACCTCGCCGGGATCGTCGCCACCTCTAAGGAGCACACTGACCATGGCAGGAAAGCCGAAGCGGAGGGCCGAGGGCGCAGCGGTGGGACGGCGGGCGATGCTGGGCATGCTCGGCGCCGGCGCCGCCGGCCTCGCCGCCGCGCCCTACCTCCAGCGCGGCTGGGAGGGCTTCCTCGGTGCGGCCTCCCAGGTCGACGCCACGGGCCTGACCGGTCTGCTGCCCAATCCGGGCGGTTTCCGGTACTACAGCGTCGTCGGCTCGGTGCCGCACAAGGACGCGACGAACTACGCGCTCAAGGTCGGCGGTCTGGTCGACAAGCCGAAGACCTACACGCTCGACGAGCTGCGCGCGATGCCGCAGACCCGGGTCGTCCACGACGTGCTGTGCACGGACGGATGGCGTGTGGACAAGACACCCTTCGAAGGGGTGAAGCTGGCGGACATCCTGGACGCCGCGGGGGTGCGCTCCCCGGGTGCGGCGGTCCGCTTCACCTGCTTCGACGGCGCCTACTCCGAGAGCCTCACCCTGGAACAGGCCCGCCGCTCGGACGTTCTGGTGGCGCTGAACATGCAGGACAAACCCATCACCCACGAGCACGGCGGACCGGTCCGCCTCTACGTGGCCCCCATGTACTTCTACAAGTCGGCCAAGTGGCTGTCCGGCATCTCGGTCACCGACAAGGTCGTTCCCGGCTACTGGGAGGAACGCGGTTATGCGGTCGACGGCTGGCTCGACGACGCGGACCGGCACAGCGACGCCGCCTGAACCGTCCGGCCGTCTGCGCCGGTTCAGCACCGCGGAGCGCATGGTCCACCGGACCACCGGCTACCTGATGCTCGTGTGCCTGGTCACCGCCGCCTGCCTGTACCTGGGGCCGCTGGCCCAGCTCGTCGGGCGGCGCCACCTGATGGTCACGCTGCACGAGTGGTCGGGCATCTCGCTGCCGCTGCCCTTCCTGCTCGGGCTCCTCTCCGCCGATTTCCGCGCGGACCTGCGCAGGCTGAACCGGTTCGCGGTGTACGACCGGCAGTGGCTGCGGGCCGTGCGCAAGCGCCGGACGTGGCCCGAGGCGCGTCCGGCCGGCAAGTTCAACGCGGGCCAGAAGCTCTACGCGGGCTGGATCGCCGGGGCCGTGCTGGTGATGATGTTCACCGGTCTGCTGATGTGGTTCATGGGGCTGCTGCCCTTGATCTCCCGTACCAGCGCGATCTTCGTCCACGACCTCCTGGCCTGGGCCATCACCTTCGTCCTCCTCGGACACATGCGCCGGGCGTTCGAGGATCCGGAGGCGAGACTCGGGATGCGTACCGGGTATGTCAGCCGGTCCTGGGCGGAGCGGTACCACTCCCGGTGGCTGAAGGAGGAGGGGATGGGTACCGTGACCGGTGAAACCGAGGAAGCGGACAAGGTGTGACATGTCCCCCGAGGAGGGGCAGGCCTGGCCGGAAGGGCTCATGGACGACCGTAGCGCTCCTGACGCCGGGTCCCCGGACGGCCGGCGACGTGAGTCCGCCGGAGTGCTCGGCGACGAGCTGACGGCGGTGCTGCACCGTGCCGTCCACCAGGCCGCTCACCGTCTGGAGGCCGTCGCGGCGGCCGTGTACCTGCTGGCCCCCGACGGCGGCGAACTGCGCGCCGCCGTGATCGGCGGCAGCCCGCCGTCCGTGCTGACGCTCCCCGGCCGGATGAAGCTGGACTCGCCCTACGCCTCCGCGCGCGCCCTGGCCGGGCAGAGTGTGGCGCTCCTGGCCGAACCGGATCCGCTCGCCGAACCGGAGCGCGGGGCGCTGGCCTACCCCTACACCGTCGCCTCGGTCCCTCTGGAGGCGGAAGGGCATCGTTTCGGTTCGCTGACCGTGCTGCGCACCGAGGACAGCGGTGACTACACCGAGGCGGACTGCCGGGGGCTCACCCGGATCGGTGACCGGCTGGCCGTCCTGCTGGCCGGGCTCCACGCCCGCGGCGCCACGATCGCGCCCGGGTGCCTGCCCGTGCTGGTGCCGGTGTTCGGCACCGAACCGTCGGCCGTGGCCGGGGAGCAGGCCGTCGTCCGGGGTGTGCCGGGTGTGCCCGGCTCCGCGGGGATGACCCTGCTGTACGCCCTCCAGCGGCTGACGGACCTGCTGAACCGGGCGACCACCATGGAACACGTCGTCGGGACGGCGGAGTTCTGCGTCATGGCGCCGATGCGCGCCCGAGCGCTGGCACTGACCTCGGCGGCCGAGGGCCGGCTGTGGGTCCTGGGCCACAGCGGGGACTCCGGGGACCTGGTGTCCGAGCTGCACGGCAGCGCTCTGCTCGCGGACACACCCGCCGCGCGGGCGATGCGGGGCCGCGCGCTGTTCGTCCATGGTTCCTCCCGCCCACCGTCCGCGGGCCGCGACCTGGACGCCGAGCCCGGGGACCCGTCGAGCGGTGTGCCGCGCGACGGCGGCGACGGGCGGCACGCCGCCGCCTACCTGCCGCTCGTCGGCAGCCGGCACGTGGTCGACCTGCCGATGGCCGGAGCCGCCCCGATCGTCGGGGTCTGCTGCCTGTCGTTCGACGGGCCGCGGACGTTCCCGCCCGAGGAGCGGGCCGTGCTGACCATGATGGCCGGGCTGCTGGGCGCGGCGGTTCAGCGCATCCAGCTGAGCGCCGCGCGTCACGTGCTCGCCGAGGGCATGCAGCGGCGGCTGCTGCCCGCCGTCCTGCCCGAGGCGCCCCGCCTGCCCACCACGGCCCGCTACCGGCCGGCCCAGGCCGCGAGCGAGGCGGGCGGGGACTGGTACGACGTGATCACCATGCCGGACGACCGCGTGATGCTCGTCCTCGGGGACGTCGAGGGCCACACGCTGGAGAGCGCCGCCGTCATGGGCCAGTTGCGCACCTCGGTGGCCGCCTACGCCACCGAGGGCCACGGGCCGGCCGCGCTGCTCGAACGCACCGACCAACTGCTGTCCCGGCTGGGCACCGAGCTGCTCGCCACCTGCTGTGTGGTGGCCGTGGACACCGGGACAGGGGTGGCCGAGGTGGCGCTGGCCGGGCATCCGGCGCCGCTCGCCCGGCTGTCCGACGGCACTGTCCGCCCGCTGTGGGCACCGGCCAACGTGCCGCTCGGACTGCACGGGCGCACCCCCTACCGCTCCCAGGAGCACACCCTCCCGCCCGGAACCGTGCTCGCGCTCTACTCGGACGGAGTGCACGAACCGGATCGCGACGACGTCGTCGCACGCCTGGCCGCCGAAGGCCGCGGAGCGGGCGCCGATCTGGAGATCCTGGCGGACCGCCTGCTGACGGACGCACCCGGCCGGCGCGACGACGCCGCCCTGCTGCTGGCCCGCTACGAGGGAGCGGACGATTCCGCGGCGCCCCGGACCGCTCGTTTCCACATCCACCGGCGGGACCTGCGGGCGGTCAGGGCGGCCCGCGGGTTCGTGCGCGGGTGCCTGGGCGACTGGGGTCTGGCCGATCTGTCGGACGACCTCGAACTCATCGCCTCGGAACTCGTGACCAACGCGCTCATCCACGCGGGCAGCGATGTGGACCTGCGGCTGCGGGCGTCGCGCGACCGGGTCCGTCTCGAGGTGCGGGACTCGGACAGCGACCCGCCCGTGCCCACCGCCTACTCGCTCACCGACGAGGGCAGCGCGCGGGCGGAACACGGCCGCGGTCTGTACCTGGTCGACGCGTTGGCACACACATGGAACACCTCTCCGAGCGGCCGGGGAAAGACGGTCTGGCTGGAGATGGAGATCCCCGGGGTCGCGGCGGCGGCCCGGCAGAGCGTCGAATGACCTAACAGCCCGTTCACGGCAGCCCCGCCCGTAGCCGTGGCCGGGGACCGTCAACTGACTGTTGTCGTGTCGCGGGTGCCCGGGCCAGAGTGTGACCACAGGCCGAGGGGACCGCGTCACCCGCCGCGGTTCACATGTGTCACCGAGATATGTGACCCCACCCCTTCCATCACCGGTTAGACCGGTGATAGTGTCTGGCTCAGTCTTCGGCGACCCGAGCCGTCTCGGGTCGCATACCGAGGTCGCGGAGGCACGCGTGCGGACACCGCCCGCGGGGGGCCCGCCGACCTCGTTCACCTCATGTGCCGTGCGCCTGTGTCACCGCGGTCAGCGCCACATCTACTTCCGGGATGGAAACCAATGAGACGCACACTTCTGACTGTCCTCGCGGCCGGTGTGCCGCTGGCCGCGGCACTGTGGGTGCCGACCGCGTCGGCGGCGCCGGAGAACACCGCCTCCACGTCGCTCGGCTGCCGCTCGCTGCCCGTGAAGGCCCCCGCCGGTACCAAGGTGGAGAGCGTGACCGTGGTCGGCCACGCGGCGGGCACCGTGGACGTGCCCCCGGTCCCCCCGCTGCCCGGGGCGCAGATCCCCGACGTACCGGCGTTCTGCGACGTGACGGTGACCCTGACCCACCCGGGTCAGGGTGACCACGCCAAGGTGCACGTCTGGCTCCCGCAGAAGGGGTGGAACGGCCGCCTCCAGACGGTCGGCGGCTCGGCCTACGCCGCCGGCGACTACGGCGCGAGCCTGGCCGCCGCGGTCAAGAACGGTTACGCCGCCGCGACCACCGACGCCGGCGTCGGCACCTACATCGACACCGGCTGGGCGCTGACCAGCGCGGGCAAGGTCGACACGACGCTGCTGAAGAACTTCGCCAGCCGCTCCGAGCACGAGGCCGCGGTCGTCGCGAAGGACGTCATCGACGGCTTCTACAGCAGGCCCGCCTCCTACGCGTACTTCAACGGCTGCTCCACCGGCGGACGCCAGGGCTACATGGAGGCCCAGCGCTACCCGGGCGACTACGACGGCATCCTCGCCAACGCGCCCGCCATCAACTGGGACGAGTTCGAGGTCGCCACCCTGTGGCCGCAGGTGGTCATGAACAACGAGAAGACCTACCCGACGTCCTGCGAGTTCAAGGCCTTCACCGACGCCGCCGTCAAGGCTTGTGACCCGCTCGACGGCGTCAAGGACGGCCTGGTCAACGACCCGTCCCGGTGCGACTTCGACCCGCGCCGGCTGATCGGCACCAAGGTGGTGTGCAACGGCGAGGAACTGACCATCACGGCGGCCGACGCGGCCGTGGTCCGCAAGATCTGGGACGGCCCGCGCACCGCGTCGGGCAAGAAGCTGTGGTCCGGCGTCCCGATCGGGGCCGACCTGTCGGCCCTGGCCGGCCTCACCCCGCCGGACGCGAACGGCAACGTCAAGGGCGCCCCCTTCCCGGTGCCCGCCGCCTGGGTCCAGACCTGGCTGGAGAAGCAGCCGACCTTCGACCTCGCGAAGATCACCTACAGCGACTTCACGCGGCTGTTCAAGCAGTCCGAGGCCGAGTACGACAAGGTCATCGGCACCGACGACCCGGACCTGTCCGCCTTCCGCAGGTCCGGCGGCAAGCTGCTGAGCTGGCACGGCCAGGCCGACCAGTACATCCCCACCCAGGGCACGGTGAAGTACCGCAAGCAGGTCGAGCAGGAGCTGGGCGGCGCCAAGCGGGTCGACGACTTCTACCGTCTCTTCCTCGCCCCGGGCACGGCGCACTGCGGTCTCAACAACGGCAGCGGTGCCACGACCGACGACCTCGGCGCGCTGCGCACCTGGGTCGAGCAGGGCAAGGCCCCCAAGACGCTGCCCGCCACCCTGGTCAACGCCGACGGCAAGACCGTCACCCGCAACCTGTGCAGCTACCCGCAGGTGTCCCGGTACGAGGGCCACGGCGACCCGGCCGTCGCCTCCAGCTTCCGGTGCGTCCTCCCGTCCCGGCACTGACCGACCGCTGACCACCTGAACACCCGAGAAAGGCCCCACCCCCATGAGCACGCAGACAGCGGCACCGTCGAACTCGACGGCGGCGGAAGCACGTTCCTCCCTGCTGAGGCTGTACCTGGGCCGCGGCGTGCTCGCCGTGGCATGGGCCCTGGCTTTCGCCGGAGCCCATGACAGCGTCGACGCCGTGGCCATCACCCTGCTGGTCGTCTACCCGCTGATCGACGCGGTCTCCTCGCTGATCGACTACCGCGCCACCCCGGACGGTTCCGAGCGCCGGGTCACCGCGTTCAACGGGGCTCTCAGCACCGTGGCAGCCATCGCGGTCGGCATCGCCGGGGCCGGCGGCGTCGCGCCGGTGCTCCATGTGTTCGGTGCCTGGGCCGTCGTCTCCGGTGCCGCCCAGGTGGTCGTCGGGCTGCGGCGGCGCGGTCCCGAGCTGGGCAAGCAGTGGCCGACCCTGATCTCGGGCGGACTGTCCTTCCTGGTCGGCTTCTTCTACAACATCCAGGCGGCGGGCGACAATCCCTCGCTCGACGTGCTGTCCGTCTACGCCACGGGCGGCGGGGTGTGGTTCATCCTCCAGGCTCTGCTGCTGGGCTGGAAGGCCCGTCGGCTGCGCACCCGGACGGTCTGACCGCCCCTGACCGGTTGTCGTCCCGGCCCGCGCCCCGTGGCGCGGGCCGGGACTTTTCCGTGCGCCGGGCCGGGACCCTTCGCCGTTGGCCCTTCGCCGGTGGCCGGTGGCCGGTGGTGGCCGTCAGCCGACGCGGTAGCGCACCGGAAGGGACAGCACGCCGCGGATGATCCCGGAACCGATCCAGTCGAGCGAGTCCGGCGGTGCGGCCAGTTCCAGCTCGGGGACGCGGGACAGCAGGGTGCGCAGGGCGATGGCCGTCTCCAGGCGGGCGAGCGGGGCGCCGAGGCAGTAGTGGATGCCGTGCCCGAAGGCCAGGTGGCGGGCGTTCGGCCGGGTCACGTCGAGAACGGCGGGGTCGTCGCCGTCCGGCTGCGGGGCGTCGTGCCCGGCCGAGCCGAGAGCGACCACGACCATGCTGCCCCGGGGGATCGACACCCCGCCCAGTTCGAGGTCCTCCGCGGCGTAGCGGCTCGTGGAGCGCTCGACGGACGTGTCGTAGCGCAGGAACTCCTCCACCGCGCCGGGCACCAGCTCGGGCCGCTCGCGCAACAGCCGCAGCTGGCCGGGGTGTCGCAACAGGGCCAGCACGGCGTTGCCCAGCAGGTTCACCGTGCTCTCGTGACCCGCGACGACCAGCATCATGGCCGTACCGACCAGTTCCTCCTCGGAGAGCCGGCCGTCCTCCTCGTCGCGCGCGGCCACCAGGGCGGACAGCAGGTCGTCCTCGGGACGGCGGCGTTTGTCCGCGACCAGGCCGGCCAGCAGCCCGTGCAGGGCGGCCAGCGCCGGGCGGTGCTCGGGCGAGGCCACCCGGAGCGCCTGCCCCGACCAGCGGCGGAAGTCCAGGTGGTGCCGGCGCGGGATGCCGAGGAGCTCGGCGATGACCGTGGCGGGCAGCGGGGCGTTGAAGGCCTCGACGAGGTCCAGCTCGCCCGACGGCGGCATCGCGTCGATCAGATCGTGGGCGATCCGCTCGATGCGCGGTGCCAGTTCGGCCGTACGGCGGGGAGTGAAGGCGTCCGAGGCCAGCCGGCGCAGGCGGGTGTGCTCGGGTGGGTCGGCCTCCATCATCTGCGCGCCGAGTCCCACCGAGGGCTGGTGGAGGACGTAACCGGCGGCGGCCAGGGCCTCCGCGGCGGGCGTGGCGTCCTTGAGCAGGGCGGGATGGGTCAGCGCCTCCCGGGCCAGGTCGTAGCCGACGATCACCCAGCCCTTCAGGCCGAGGTGGAACTCGGCCGGGTGGATGGGGCCGAGCCGCCGGAGCCGGGCGTACCGCGCGGGGGAGTCCGCCTTGAAGGCCTGATCGATGACCACCCTGCCGTCCTGGTACGGGCAGTGCTCGTGCGCGCTCATGGATGCCTCTCGTTCTGGCGGTCCGGCACTGTCCCGGGGCGGGCCCGGACGGCACCCGACGCGGGGTCGGCTCGTCGTGATGTGAGAACGAGCGGCGTCCCGCGCGGGTTCAGCCCGGCCGGCCCGCGAGCGGACACGCGGAGGGGGCATGCGCGATGCGCATGCCCCCTCCGGCGTCGGAGAACTCAGTTGTCGCTGTTGAAGATGGACAGCACCTGGAGCACCTCCAGGTAGATCCACACCAGGGTCGTGGTGAGACCGAAGGCGGCCAGCCACGCCTCCTCGCGGGGGGCGCCGTAGGCGACGGCGTCCTCCACCTGCCGGAAGTCCAGAGCGAGGAAGCCCGCGCCGAGCAGGATGCCGATCACGCCGAAGACGATGCCGAGGCCGCCGCTGTGGAAGCCCAGGCCGTCGCCCGCGCCGAAGGCGGAGAAGAGCAGGTCGGCGACGAGCAGCAGGAAGAACCCGGTCGCGGCGGCGGCGAGGAACCCGGCGAACCGCTGATCGACACGGATCCAGCGCATCCGGTAGGCGATGAGGACGCCCGCGGACACGGCGAAGGTGCCGAGCACCGCCTGGACGACCACGCCCGGCGCGATGTACGTCGAGGTGGTGCTGGAGATGACGCCGAGGAAGACGCCCTCGAAGGCCGCGTACCCGAGGATCAGTGCCGGGGACGGCGCCCGCTTGAACGCCTGGACCATCGACAGGACGAAGGCGATGAGGGCGGCGCCCACCGCGATGCCGTAGGACCGGCCGATGTTCGCCTCGTCGACGGGCAGCAGGAGCCAGGACAGCACCGCCGTCAGCACCACGGTGCCGAGGGTGGTCGCGGTGCGGACGACGACGTCGTCCATCGTGACCGCGGTCCCCGTGGTCCGTACGCCGGTGTCGGGGCCCGTGCCGGCGGCCGGGGCGTAGGGGTTGGTCAGGTAGTCGTCCGACGGCCGGGCTCCGGCCGGGGCGCCCACCGGGTGACGCATGTACGCGTCGGCGGGGGCGGCGTCGCGGGCGGCGCCCCAGCGGGAGAAGATCGGGTTGCTGCTCTTCACGTCATTCCTCCTACGTCCGCCGCGGGTGCGGCCTGCGGCACAGCGTTGTGGTCGGGTGTCCGGGGCGGCACACGTGTGACCGTGTCGCCCACCGGGCCGACGTCCGGCAACCCTGTGCGTCACCACTCTGACAGGTGACGCAGCGGGGCGCAAGTCATCCCCGCCCGGGCCCGGACGTGCTCACTCGGACGGCGCTGCCGGACCGTCGAGCAGCTGGACGAGGAAGTCGTCCCAGTTCAGACCGTCCATCTCGGCCTCGGCCGAGGTGATCCGGTAGGTGGCCTCCAGCCACTCGGCGAGCGGCCCGGTGGGCAACTCGAAGAGGGCTTCCACCTCCTGCGATTCCAGGAGCAGCCAGGACGAGGGGCGCTCGCCGGGCAGTGTCGGCCACATGCGTACGTCGCCGTACCCGCTCATCGACGTCAGACCGCGGTACAGCAGTTCGCGGCCGATCCGCCAGCTGAGACTCGGTCCTCGCTCCGCCAGGAACTCGACGGTGATCACCGCGGGCATGTCCGCGTCGAACCGGAACTCCGCCTGCATGGGCTGCCGGGTGAATTCGTCGAGCATCTGGTCGAGGTCCAGGAAGAGCGAAGGCAGATGCCGGGGCGTCGACCGCGCCCGCAGTGGTGACTGATCACGGTGCATGACGGGAGTTCCCCTCCGTGGTAGGAAGTCTGCGCCTCTCACTCTTCGCCCCGGGGCCCACCCCGCACATCGGTCACTTGACGGTCAAAGGACGGGGCGCGAGAGGGCAGCCGACGGCGCGGCGACGCGCCCTGCGGAGCAAGAGGAACGCGACGTAAGTAAATGTGCTGTCCCGTGCCGGGAAGCCGCCGAGCGGCCGGTGCCGTCGGACTGCGGTCACGGTGCATGTATCTTCAACTTCATACGTGCCTCAATCGGCGATGTGCCACACATGGACGACGGGATCCCGGCGTCGCCGGCACGCATCCGTGCGAGTTCCTGCCGCACACCGACATGCACCTTGAAGTGGGGGTCACCGCAGACATGTCCTCGTCCTACCAGCGCGCCGGTACCGGCCGTCACCGCGCGCCCTCGACCGGCGACCGCTTACGCGCACTGCTCGCCGGCTCCGGCAGGCGGCTGCCGCTCTCCACGGCCGCCCTGGTCGCCGTGGTCTCCGTCAGCGGATGCGGAACCACCGGCGCGACCACCGCCGATCCCGCCCACGGGGCCCGGGCCGTCGCACCGGACGCGACGCCGAGCGACGCGACGCCGGCTACGGTGACGGCAGCCGACCCGGCCTCCGCCACCGTCACCCACCTCCCCGGTCTGGGCCCGAAGACGTCGGCCCGCATCCCCGCGAACGCCCGGCAGGTCGTCCTCGTCACCGGGCAGGACAAGAACTCCTCCCGCTCCCACGTGGTGCTGTACCGGCGGACCGCGTCCGGCTGGGAGGGAGGCGCGACCTGGCCGGCCCACAACGCCCTCAAGGGCTGGACGACGGACCACCACCTCGGTGATCTGCGCTCACCCATCGGTGTGTTCACCCTCAGCGACGCGGGAGGCCTGCTGTCCGACCCCGGCTCCAAGCTCCCGTACACGCGGTCCGGCGGGTTCGCCGTCGGCGGCACCGGCTTCGACGGCGAATCCCTCGCCGGGTCGTTCGACTACGTCGTCGCCATCGACTACAACCGCGTGCGGGGCACCTCCCCGCTCGACTGGACCCGGCCGCAGGGCGCGGACAAGGGCGGCGGCATCTGGCTGCACGTCGACCACGGCGGCCCCACGCACGCCTGTGTGAGTCTGTCGCAGGAGCACATGAGGCAACTGCTGCGCACACTCGACCCGACGCTGCACCCGGTGATCGTGATGGGGGACGCCGCCTCGCTGGCGGAGTGAGGGGGCCGGAAGAGGCGCGGGGGGACCCGGGGCCGCAGACGCGAGCCCCCGCCCGTGGGACGGGGAGGAGTCCACGGGCGGGGGAGAGGGAAGAGCGGGGGCCGGTCCCGTAACGGGGTACTGCCCCCGGGATCAGGTGACGGGCGGGAGGTTCGGGCCGGTGGTGCCGAGCTGCTCGGTCGCCACCACCGGCGGCACCGGCCAGGTCACGCCCTTCGGCGGCCAGCTCTGCCCGGTTGCCTTGAGGAACTCGGCCGGCGGCTCGTACAGCGGCGGCTGTGTGCCGTCGGGGATCATCGAGGCCCACTCGACGCCCTGGGTGCGGTCCTTGAACTCCTGCTTCATCGCGTCCAGCCGCTCCGGCTGCTCGATCAGGTCGATCGCGCCCGCCGCCAGGTAACGCGCCGCGGACAGCAGCGCCTGGTGGCCGATGTTGGTGGCCGCCGTCGCGGTGACCCCCCAGTTGTGGTTGGGCAGGCCGGGCGGGTAGGCAGCGGACAGCAGCACGGCGGTCGGCGCCTGCCAGCTGATGTCGGCGGTGTCGGTGGCCAGCCCGCCGGTGTAGGCGGCCGCCGGGGGAGCGAGCGGGGTCAGCTCGGTCGGCATGCCCACCTCGGGCTTGCCCAGCGACTTCTGGATGCTCTTGGCCAGGGCGTGGTCGGCGTCGGTGAACTTGGGAGCGCCGATCTGCCGCATGTTGTCGTTGAGCAGCTCCGCGCCGGCCTTGTTGGCCAGCAGGTTCCACGTCGCGGAGTGGAACTTGTGCACCAGCCGGGTCTGGCTGGCCTGCGCGGCGGCCTTGGCGCAGTCCACGATCTTGTCGTACAGCACCCGGGCGCGTGCCGGACTGCCCTCGCGGACGAAGAACCAGATGGAGCACATGTCCGGGGTCACGTTGGGGGCGCCGCCACCGTTGATGATCGCGTAGTGGAACCGCCCGGACGGGGCGACGTTCTTCTCCCGCAGGTACTCCGACATCGTCGCCATCAGCAGGGCACCGTCCAGGCCGCTCTTGTTGCCGAGCGGGGTGCCGCCGTGGCCGGAGGCGCCGAGGAAGGTGAACGTGGCCGAAATCAGTGCGCTGGTGGTGTTCCAGAACGGCACCGTGATGTTGAACGGGTGCCAGTCCAGGAAGGCGTCGAGGCCGTCGTAGACGCCCTCCTTCACCGCGTACGCCTTGCCGACCAGCTGCTCCTCGCCCGCGCTGCCGAACAGCTTGACCGTGGCCTTCAGCCCGTGGGCGCGGATCGCCCGCGCGACGGCGATGGCGGCGGCGGTGCCGCCCGCGCCCAGGGTGTTGTGGGCGTCGCCGTGGCCGGCGCCGTAGGTGGGGCCGTAGGCGTCGTAGTTGTACACCAGCGGGTCGTGGGTGCCCACGCCCTTCTTCTGTGACAGCCCCGGCAGGGCGTCGTACTCGGCGTTGAAGCCGAGGACGGGTCCCTCGGTGCCGTAGGTGGCGACGAAGGCGGTCGGGAAGCCCGCCGGGCCCCACTCGATGGTGAAGCCGTTGTCCCGCAGCAGCTTGGCGTGGGCGAGGGAGGACTTCCACTCGCGCAGTGACAGCTCCGCGTGCTGCCACACGTCGTCGCTCAGCTTGGTGATCACGTCCTCGTTGGCGGTGATCCAGCCGAGCGCGGTCTGCTTGGCGGCGGTGTCCTGCGCCAGCCCCTTGGGCGCCTTGTACGTGGCCGGGGAGACACCGGTCTTCTCGTCGTGGCCGAGGGTCGCGGCGAGCACCGGGTCGGCCTGGAGGACGGCCGCGGTGGTCGCGGTGGCGCTCAGTCCGAACATCTTCAGCAGGCGTCGGCGGCCAGGGTGGAAGTCGTTCACGTCAGTCTCGTCCTCGAAGTGTGAGGGAAGGGCCGGGCGACCGGCTCCGTGACATGTGGTCATGGCATGTCGCAACGGATCATATGCGGCTGCCTGACAGCAGACCCGCCCGCTGGCGGAAATTAACTCACCGCCGTGGGCGAACAGTTGGGGGAAGGCAGAGATCCAGAGCACACACGTCGCCGGAGCACCGACCCGGGTGTGGGCCCAAAGCCGACCTGATTCGTTGTAATGTGTGCACGTCCGTCGCTCGGTCGAGGAGCGGGGGGCAACGACGGCCGTCCCCAAACCCCCGTTGGGACGGCCGTCACTTTTTATGCGTGGGAATCCGGAGACGAACGGGTGTGTTCACACGTGTGAGCGGGGGGTCGCCCCGCGAAGCCGCCGCATGCTCGATCTCGCCCTGGCAGAGAGGCACCCACCCATGAACGCCGTGATCGGAACCATCGTCGACATCACCACCGCGGACGGCACCGCCGACGCCTATCTCGCCCACCCGGACGACGGGAAGGCACACCCGGGGGTGCTCATGTACCAGGACGCCTTCGGGCTGCGCCCGCATCTGAAGGCGATGGCCGACCGGCTGGCGGCCTCCGGCTACACGGTGCTCGTCCCGAACGTCTTCCACCGGCACGGACGCGCCCCGGTCGTGGAACTGCCCGAGTTCATCGACATGGAGGCCCGCCCCGACATCGTCGGGAAGGTCGTACCGCTGATGGAGTCGCTCACGCCGGACCTGATCGAGCGCGACGCCGGGGCCTACCTGGCGTGGCTCGCCGACGCGCCGCAGGTCACGGACGGGCCGGTGGGCATCACCGGATACTGCATGGGCGCCCGGCTCGCGCTGTACACGGCGGGCGCCCATCCGGACCGGGTCGCCGCGGCGGCGGGCTTCCACGGCGGCTGGCTGGCGAGCGAGGCGCCCGACAGCCCGCATCTGCTCGCCGGCCGGGTCACCGCCGAGCTGTACTTCGCGCACGCCGACGACGACCCGTCCATGCCCGAGGAGCAGGTCAGCCGCCTGGAGCAGGCGCTCACCGAGGCAGGCGTCAAGCACCGGTGCGAGGTCTACGAGGGCGCGCACCACGGCTACACCCAGTCCGACACCGCCGCCTACAACCCCGAAGCGGCCGAGCGGCACTGGACGGAGCTGCTCGCCCTCCTCGCCCGCGCTCAGTGACGACGGCGGGGCTGCCGCTGCGCGTGCCTCGCGGAAGGCGCCGTCGACGTCCATCGGACGGACGGTCACTTCGGTCCCTGTCCGGGGGCCAGTGGGCATGCGATGAGGGAAGGCCAAACCGGCGCCGGAGCCGCCGAGATGAGGTGTCCGGACACACCCCGGGTGCCGGACCGGGCGAACCATCCGAGGCCTTCGGACCGTACACCTCATGGAGGAGGACCGGCGCGGTGCCGCACCGCGCCGGTCCGCTCGGACCGAGGCTTGGAGTTCGCCGATGAAGGCTTTCCGATACGTGTCCCAGGGCACGCCCCTACGGCTGATGGACGTGCCGGACCCGCTGCCGGAGGCCGGCTGGGTCGTGGTGGACGTCGATGCCGCCGGTCTGTGTCACTCCGACGTCCACGCCCTCGACGGCACGATCGAGCTGACCCGGCGCCCGCCCTTCACCCTCGGCCACGAGGTCGCGGGCACCGTTTCCGCCCTCGGCGAGGGCGTGCGGGGGTACGTGGTGGGCGACCGCGTCGCCGTCGCGATCATCGCGCACCCCGAGGTCCAGGCGCACTACGCGCCGGGCATCGGTGTCGACGGCGGCTACGCCGAACGACTCGTGGCCCACGCTTCCACCCTCGTTCGCATACCCGATGGCGTCTCCACGGTCCACGCGGCCGTCGCCACGGACTCGGTCGTCACCGCCTACCACGCCGTCCGCACCGAGGCCCGCGCCAGGCCGGGGGAGGTGATCGCCGTCGTCGGACTGGGGGGCCTCGGCCTGAACGGCGTCCGTACGGGAGTGCTCGCGGGAGCCACGGTCTACGGCGTGGACATCAACCCGGACACCTTCGACGCGGCTCGCGCGGCGGGGGCGAGCGACTGCTTCACCGACGTCGCCGCACTCGCCGACCTGCGCCCCGACGCCGTCGTCGACTTCGCGGGCGTGGGGTCCACGACGTCCGCCGCGGTCGACGTCGTACGCCGCCGCGGCCGGGTTGTCGTCGTCGGCCTGGGGACGAGGACCACGAGCTTCGCCACCGGCAACCTGATCCGCAAGAGCGTGGAACTGCGTGGCTCGTACGGCGCCGGCAAGGACGAGTACCGGCAGGTGCTCGACTTCATCGCCCAGGGCCGCATCGAACCGGTCGTGGAGGAGATCCCGTTCGCCGACCTCAACGAAGGCCTGGACCGCATCCGCCGCGGCGCGGTCCGGGGCCGTCTGGTCGTCCGGCCGGGGAAGTGACCCCGACCGCCCTGCCACACCCCGCCAGTCAGTGCCGCCTTGCCGGTGTTCCTCCAGCCCCCGGAGCACAGCCGGTCGGCGAGTTCGACGCGGGTCTCGTCGTAGCGCGCCGAGGTGCACCGGCGCCTCGCCTGGGGACGGGTAGCGCTCACCACCTCGCCCAGCGGGAGTGCCGGGACTCCACGACGTGGCCGATGGCCGACGACCACGTGTTCCGGGCGCGGGCCGCGGGCACTCAGTGGGCCGGAGCGGTGCCGGAACCCGGCACGGGCGCCGGGTCGATCCGGATCGTCGCGGCGCGCGCCTGCGGACTCCTGACGAGGGCGTCGGCGAGTGGTCCGTACTTGGCGCGGAAGGCGGCGTCGAGCCCGGGGGAGAGTTCCAGGTCACGGGTCTGGAGGAGGACGTCGCGGGTGACGCCGGCCACCTGGATCCGTCCGTGGCCGAGGTCCCGCGCCGCCCGGTACCAGCGGGAGCCGACTCCC
Organism: Streptomyces flaveolus; assembly: GCF_000716535.1. Taxonomy (GTDB): domain Bacteria; phylum Actinomycetota; class Actinomycetes; order Streptomycetales; family Streptomycetaceae; genus Streptomyces; species Streptomyces flaveolus_A. Next base: position 44,769 of record NZ_JNWV01000053.1, read on the forward strand.
CGGTAGGCGCGGACGTACAGTTCGCCGTCGACGACCACCATGCCGATCTCCACGCCGTCGTGAGCGCCGTCGCCGGCGACGAGGGTGAGGGCGTAGGTCTCGGAGAGCAGGGTCTGGTCCTCGGGTGTCCAAGCGGTCATCGGGTCACATCCTCCGTCCGGTCGGTGCTGGGCTCCGCGGCGGTCCAGGAGGTGAGGATGCGCAGGGCGTCGTGGGAGGGGCTGCCGGGTTCGGCGGTGAGCAGGATCAGGCGTTGTCCGGAGCCGTCGGGGGC
>NZ_JNWV01000054.1 GCF_000716535.1 Streptomyces flaveolus
CCGACTCGATCAGCAACGAGTCGAGACTCCCGCCACAGCTGCAATCTCATGCCTGACCAGCGGAATCCGCACACGGCATTCGGAAAGAGAACGGCCTCTCAGAAGTGACGCCTCGCCGCAACTCTTCAATGACCGCTCTGTCCCGGCCGAATCAGAGATCCGGGCTGTCACTCACTTTCGGGCGAACCGGTTCACGGTGGTGGGGTGGCGAACCCGGCGATGCCGTGTGCAAGGCCAGCAATCGCAAGGGGAGTGGTTTCTTATATCCGTCAATTTGGTGCTCAAGAGATGTTGATGGCCTTTGAAGGAACGGAAGCTCGACTGGTCCCGCTGCGTGGTCGGCTCCTCGCACGTCAGAGCGCTAAAAAGGGGGAGTCTCACGGGCCCGTCGCCGGTCGACCGGGGCCGGGCCGGCTCCAAACACCACCTGATCACCGACGGACACGACACCCCGCTCGCCGTCATCCTGACCCGCGGCAGCCACAATGACATCACCCAGCTCCTGCCCCTGCTGGACGCCGTCCTATCCGCCCGCGGCCGAGTCAGCCGGCCGCGCCGTAGAGCGGTCACGCTCTACGCGGACCGCGGCTACGACCACGACCGCTACCGCAAGCAGGTCCGTGCCCGCGGCATCCTGCCCGTCATCGCACGGCGCGGCACCGAGCACGGCTCCGGTCTCGGCGTCCACCGGTGGGTGGTCGAGCGGACCTTTGCCTGGCTCCACGGCTTCAGACGGCTGCGCGTGTGCTGGGAACGACGAGCAGACATCCACGAAGCGTTCTTCAAACTCGCCTGATGCCTGATCACCCACCGACAACTCAAGTAATTCCGTTGGCCGTTGTAAGAAGCGTCGGAGGTGCATTGTGTGTTTGACGCTGCTGAGGGCGCGGGAGGCGAGCTGCTCGACCAGGCGCTCATCGTGGGAGCGCAGGCGCACGGCGACAGTCCGGAGAATCCGGTACCTGTGGCCATAGAGACCGGCCCGGACTGCTCGTTGCCGCGCTGCGCATCGGCAGCCATCAGATCGGAGCCGTCGGCAGGTCGCCAACCAGGCCTGCTCCGTGTTGCGCGAGTACCACCCTGCCGCCCTGCACGCTTCCCAGGGCTAGGAAGACGGCCTGACCAGGACAGACGCCCGAGTAGTCCTCACCCTGGCCCCGAGCCTGGCGAAGGGGGCCCGGCTCACTCTCACCCAGATTCGGGCCGCCCTCGTAGGCAGCGGGTGCACCCGGTCCTTCGACACCGAGGCCGAGCGCCTGCGGACTGTCTTCCACGCCGGGTACACACCACCTCCCGGCCGTCGAGGACGCCTTGGGCCAATGACTGCCCGGCCCTGCTCAAGCAGTTGGACGTCGCCTGCCAGGCGGCGGACGACCTCGCCACGGCCACCGAAGCCGCTTTCCGTCAGCACGCCGACAGCGAGATCCTGCTCAGCTTCCCCGGCCTCGGTCCCCAGTTCGCAGCCCGCGTCGTCACCGAGGTCGGTGACGACCGGACCCGCTTCGCCGACGCCAGAGCATCCAAGCCCTGCCTCGGCTCCGCTCCATCACCCGTGGAACCGGGCAGGAAACGCCTCGTCGGCCACCGCTTCACCAAGAACAACCGGCTCATGCACACGGGTTTTCTCTGGGCGCCTTCTCAGATCCAGGCTTCACCCGGAGCAAACGCGCACTACCGGCACCGGCGCGAACACGGCGACTGGCACCACGCCGACATGCGCCACTTGCTCAACGAGAACAACGCCACTTCCACAGATCCGAGCTGTCGAGCGCGAGCTCAATCGGGGGGCGGGACCGGGGACCGCAGGCCCAGCCACTGCTCGGCGTCCCAGGCCCGGAACCGCTCTACTTCGGTGAACCTCAGCTTCGCCGCGAGGCGCATCGAGCCGGCGTTCGCGCTCTGAGTGTGGAGCACCATCGGCTCGCCGGGAAGAACACTGTCGAACCAGTCGAGTGCCGCCGTGCACGCCTCGGCGGCGTACCCGAAACCCCACGCCCGCGGCAGGAACATGTATCCGAGATCGACCTTCCCCGCGGCGGCCGGGCGACCGTGCTCCGGTACTCTCCTGAGCAGGACCTGGCCGATCATCGCCCCGTCGAGATCAACGACGAAACTCCCTGGCCACCGCTCGGGCGTCTCGGGCAACTCACGCTCAAGCTCGTCACGCGGGCGGGGTCCACCGAGGTAGGTGTGCACCTCCGGTGAGGCGAGCAGCTCGATGAATGCCGCACGATCCCGGGCCTCGGGCTCACGGAGCACGAGCCGCTCGGTCCTGATCGGTGAAGGCGGCCAGGTAATGGGTCCGAGATCGGTCATGTCGGCCAGCCAATCAGCAGGCTCGGCAGCGATCAAGACTCGCGGACCCTCTTGACTTCTCAGCACCCTGAGTTGTCTTGACGCAGCATCTTCGGTCGTCGATCAGGCTGCGGACAAGGGGGGTTTGTGGAATGGGCCCGCCGAGGAGCCGCGCGTCTCTGGTGCGGTGCGGTGGCCCACCCGGTGGTGCACGCGGTGCGGTGGACGGTCGGCGGTGGTGCGTGCGTGGTGCGCATCACTGCCGTTCCCGGCGCGCAGTATGCGATGGTCAGGCGCACCGGGTGCGCACCGGCCGGGGCGGGGTGTGCATGCAGGGCCTGGCCGACGCCGACGGCCTCCAGCTGGCGCAGGACATCGGGGACGTTCTCGTGGTCCTCGGCGAGGATCTGCGCGATGAAGGTGACGACGGCGCGGGCGATGCCCTCCTCGCGTCCGGCCCCCGGCATGCAGGTACGCAGGGTGGTGACGGAGACGTGTCCGAGGGCCTTCGGGGCGAAGGTGTCCGCGCACGACTCGCCCCGTTGGGGCCAGACAGCGCGGTGAGGGTGACGATGATCTGCTCGGCGACGTCGACGAGCAGCGCAGGCATCCGCGGCTCGGTGCTGGTGAACTCCGTTGCGGCTTCGGCGTCGTCGGCCTCCATGGCCCGGAGGTAGGCGAAGGCGCTGATCGCCGCATCCGGCGTCAGGGACCAACGGTCCGCCGTTGCCGGCACCGCGCGGCAGCCGCCCCGGCCGGCCGTCGACGCCCCCGCCGGAGTCCCGCCGCTCTGACGGCCGGAGCTTGGTGGGGTTCCACCTCACCGCCACCGCGGTGCCTTCCCCGCCGGTTGGGCCCGCTGTACGCGCCGCGCCTTCGAACAGACCGTCCAGCTCCTGGAGCTCTTTCTCTCACCGCGAAGGCCGCGCGCCCACCGCCAGCGGGCCTTCACGCTCGCACAGACCGACGACTTGGTCACCCGCAGCCACAGCGACGGCACCCGCGCCTTCGTCTTCTCGACCACCGTGGACCAGTCCGAAGCGCGCCCTGAGCCGGCAACATCCCGCATCGCTGGATCGACGACAGCACCATCGGCGGCCTGGTCCCCGAGATCGGCCACATCCTCCGCGCCTGCTTCGGCTGACGCTCACCGATCACCAGGGCCCGGCGACCCGACGGTCGCCGGGCCGGAAGCGGTGTCGTCAGGCGGGTGATGCATCAGCGGCGGGGAGTCGTTCCGTTCCGCCGCCGAAAGGGAGGAAGACCGTGCGGCTGGCGAGGAACCAGGCGCCGTCGATCTTGTGGAAGATGTCCTCGTAGTGGCCGACGTTCGCCGGGAGTCGAGGCTCGATCATTCCACCCGAGTAGCCGTCGACCCGGTATGTCGTCAGGTACGAGATCGCCCGCGCTGCCGTCTCCGACTCCACAGTGACCAGGATGTTCGTCATCAGACGGTGCGACAGCCTGTCCGCCGGGCGAGAGTCGAAGTAGGCGCGCAGGGCTTCGCGCCCCTCGATGCGCCGGTCACCGAAAGGCCAGTGCCAGACACCGTCGGGGGTGAACAGCTCGGCCACCGAACTCGGGTCGCCGAGGTCTAGGCGGTGGATGAAGTCCACAATGATGCGCTCGCAGGCGCGCTCCGCGAGCATCCGCTCGACCGAGAGCATGACTTTGTCGTCCATACCCCTGTCTATCAGCCCCAACAGGTCCCGCAGCAAAGGCTTTTCCCCGCCAGCACCGGCAGGGGGCGCGCGCTCTTCGCTCCCCACCCTCACCACTCGGTGTACCAGCGGACGAATTGAGGCGACGGTTGGTTTTTGGCCGGGGTGCGTGCACTTCACCGAGTGGCTTCCGACACGGCCTAGACGAAGCACGTCACCGGGTGGGTTTTCTTTCGGCGTGGCCTGCTTCACCATGCCCTGTGCGCTGCGGCATTCCCGGCGTTTCGGTGTGATCGCGGGCGTTGACGCTCGAGCCCGGGCGGGTTTGGTCGGCCACCCAGTCGGTGACGTAGGTGCAGCGTGATCCGGCGGCCGGTGGTAGCCATGTGGAGGGGGTCTGGTCGATTATGGAGCGGTTCGAGGCGGCCGGCACCACGGTCAGCGCCCGGTCGTCACTTGGTCGGCGCCCGGTTGCTTGGCGTGTTCTTCGGTATGCGGGGGCAGGCAGCCTGTCCGCCACCAGACCGGTTGCCGGTCTTGCGCGATGGGTGGAGGTGCGATGGCGGATCGAGCACGGCTACCGCGACCTCGGGTACGGCCTGTGCCTGGACCACTGCTGGGGCGGGGTGGAAGTCCCCGTTGCTCCGCCCCGGTGTCCCGTCACGGCGGCGCAGGGACTGGCCCCGGCCGGTGGCCCCATCGCCTGTGCGGCGCCGGCCCCCGGGACGGTTGCGGCTCCCGCCGATCACCGGATGAACCCTCGCAAAGTCCAGGTCCCGCCGGGTGACAGCAGGAGTGCGTCCTGGTGGGGTCGCCGCTCGTACCGCCCGGCTGGTCGCATGGGCCTGCGGTGCACGACTCGCTGTGCCGTTGCGCCGAGGAGAAGCATGCCGGCTTTGTGGAGTTCGGGACGTGAGCGAGCCGGTGAGGCGGGGTGCCGCTCGGCCCGCCCCACCGGCCCCCTGGGAGCTACGGCCCCCCGGGGGAGCCATGGCCTCCCTGGGGACTTACGGCCCCACGGGGAGCCACGCCCCCGGGGGGAGTTACGGCCCCCGGGAGAAGTTACGGCCCCCGGGGGGCTGTTGGCCCCCTTCGGGGGTTACCGGGTCACTTCCAGGAGTCCTGGTTCGTGGACACCAACTGTCCCGGAATCACCCGCCCCTTGGTCCGGAGCTCGGTGTACGCCCAGTACTCGACGTCAGGCTTCAGCGCAGCACCCGGCCGCAGTGTGTACGGCGGTGTCGTGCCGCGCTCCACTGCGGCCGGCAGTTCCAGCGTCGCCGGCGCGTAGTGGCCGTTACGGCTGAGGACGACGTGGCCGAGCCGGTAGTGGACGACCGGGCTACCCGCGTCCTGCGCGAAGACGTACGCCGTGTACGTGCCCGCTTCCGGCATGAAGACCCAGGCCCGCTCGGAACTGCTCCAGCTGGCGGCGCTCCGGTAGACCAGCTTGTCGCCCTTGTACAGCCACAGGTCGAGGTTGGTGTCCGGGTCGTCGGTGGAGGTGTCCACGACGATTCCGGCGCTGTGTGCCGGCACCGTGAAGGAGTGCGCCTGCACCCCCAGGGCCTTCCGGTCGAAGACCCCGCCGCTGACCCCGGCCTGCATCGAGTACGACTCCCGCTGCATGGGGGCGTAGCCGGTCGACCGTCCGGAGACCGGGCCGGTGAAGCCCGGCTCGAACATGCCGTAGGTGCCGTCGGCGAGCCGGCCGAACTCTTCGAGGTTGTCGTCGTAGGGCCGGGGCGAGATGCCCCACGGGCGCGCGGCGACCGGAATCCGTACCTGGTGGGCGGTGCCGCGCCAGGTGATCGCGCCGGTGACGTAGCGGTCCCACGGTGCGCTGCCGCGCCGCAGGGTGATGGTGACCGAGGCGGTCTCGCCCGGTGCCACCGTCACCGTTGCCGGCGCGACGCTCACCTGCATGCCCTCCAGCCCGCTCGTCGAGGCATGGTACGTCTCCCGCTTGCCGGCGACGTTGGTCAGTTTGCGGGTCACCACCACCGGCTTGGTGCCGTCGTACTCGCGCAGCCCGACCGACGGCAGGTTCAGCTCGAGGCCGTCGGGGTGCGTCGCTTCGCTGAACGCGGTCAGGCTCTTGGCGTCCGGCTCGATGACCAGCCCCGGATCGGCGGCCCCCTGCCGCGACACCAGCCCGCTGCCCTGGGCCAGCGGGCTGCTGTCGCCCACGGTGCCGGCTGTGGTGTGCAGCGCCGAGGCAACCGCAAGAGGCGACCAGTCGGGATGCTCGGCCCGCAGGATCGCCGCCTCACCGGCCACGTGCGGGGCCGCCATCGAGGTCCCCGAGTACGCGTCGTACTGCCGGCCGAAGTTCCCCGGCGGGGAGACGGCCGCGATGATGTCGCTGCCGGGGGCGACCAGGTCGGGCTTCATGAGCCCGGGGTGCGTCTTGTCCGGCCCTGTCGCAGAGTAGTCCGCGATGGCCGGCACACCTGGGGCATGGGAGCCGTGGCTGTTCGAGGTGAGCTGTGCGGTGCCGTCGGCCGGGTGCCTCATCAGGTAGTTGAAGATCTTGCCGGCCTGGTCCCTGGTGTTCAGATAGAGCACGGGGAAGTCGTAGATGCTGTTGACCCGGAAGTTGCCCTGAGGGGCGAAGAGGATCATTGCCGCCGCGCCCTTGGCTTTCAGCTCCTCCACCGCACCGTAGGGGCTGTCCAGGGCGCAGGCGACCACCTTGCCCCTCACCTTCGCCGCATCCAGACTGCCGGGCTCGCAGTACGCCGACCCCTCCTCCACTGCGCCGGCCTGCTCCCCGAAGACCAGCGGCAGAAACCGGCCACCGGGGAGCACGTCCAGCGAGGCCCCGGTGATCGAGGTGCCGTCACCGAGCCGGACTATTCCCCCGTTCACGCGGGTCACGGCCGCGCCGACTGTGGTGACCCACGGCTGGGTGTTGCTGACCGCGCCGCTGAAGCCGCTGTTGCCGGCCGCGGCCGTGACGAAGACTCCTCCCAGCGTGGCGTTGAGGAAGGCCTTGCCGATCGGGGTGTTGGGCTCACTGTCCCCCAGCTGCGTCCCGATCGAGTAGTTGAGCACCTGCACGCCGTCGGCGACCGCCGCGTCGATGCCCGCGATGATGTCGGCGTCGTATCCCGAGCCGCCCCAGAGGACCTTGTAGACGGCGATCCGCGCGTCCGGGGCCACACCGGAGACCGAACCGAAGTCCCGCCCCGAGATGGTGACGTCGTCCACGGGCAGGCCGGCCGCGGTGGACGCCGTGTGCGTACCGTGCCCGACCATGTCCCGGGGGGAGAGCACCTCACCCTCGGGCAGCGTGCCGCCCGACACCGCGAGGAGCGTGTCGGCGAAGTACCGGGCGCCGACGATCTTGCCGTTGCAGTGCTGGGCAGCGAAGGCGTAGCCGGTCTGGCAGGTGCCGTGCCAGCCCGCCGGGGCCGCCGGCATCCGCTTGGCGAACGACGGGCTTTCCGGCCAGATCCCGGTGTCCAGGACGCCGATCACGACCCCGGCACCGGAGCTTCCGCCCGGCTTCTGAGCGGCGGACTTCCGCGCGCCGGCCACCGGCGAGCCGGCCGCGTGGGCACCGGTGACCGATGCCCCAGCCTCGGCGGTCCCGGCTGTCTTGGTGGTCCCGGTTGTCTTGGCGGTCCTGGCTGTCCCGGCGGTCTTGGCCGCCTCAGCGGTTCCGGCGGTCCCGGCGGTCTCGGCAGTTCCGGCTGTCCCGGCTGTGCCCGTAGCCGTGCCAGTCGTCGGCTGCGGCGCGGTGTCACCAAGGGACGCCTGGCTGATACCGACCACCTGGGACCTGGTGACCGAACGGACCCGCTTGTCCGCCTTCAGCTCCTCGACCTGAGCGGCACTCAGCGTGGCGGAGAACCCGTTGAAGGCCGTGGTGTAGACCTCGTCGACCGTGATGCCGGCTGCTTCGGCCACGGCCGTCCGCTGGGTACCCAGGTGCTTCCGGTACGCCTTCGCCGCCCCCGACTGCGGTTCCAGCTGCTCGCCCGGCGCCGGGCGAGTCCGGGCCAGCCCCGAGATCCGGCCCGCGTACGTCGCCACCGGCTCCCCGGCAAGTTCCACGATGTACGGACCGCGACCGGAGGGCATTCGCTTGTGTTCCGCACCGGACTTGCCGGTCTGGTGCGGTCTGAACCGGCCGGCGCCCCCGGTCAGGGTGACCCGGTCTCCTTCGGGCCGCAATCCAGAGCTGACACCGCTGCCCACTGAGGTGTCCGGCTCGGCGCGTGCCGCCGATGCCGTACCCCCGGCCGCGACCGTGCCGCCGCCGGCCAGGATGAAGGCCAGCAGGGGTATGGCCAGCCTCCGTCGCCGGGTTCGTGCGCTCGTAGCCACGAGACTCCTTCCAGCAGCTCCCTGACGGGAGCGATCCATGAACGTCGGCGCCCCCTCCCGGAACATGCGAGGGGAACGCGACCTACCTGACAAAACATCAGTGACAAGGCATTACAGGTTGTTTCACATGCTCACGCGGCCACCGCGGTGGTACTCCCGCGGGAAGACAGAGGACCCCGTAACCGAGAGCGCTCCAGCCTCCTGCGCCCCCACGCACCAGTCGCCGCAGAGCCCGACCTCCGGGCGGACGACCGGCATGCGACAAGACCCACCCCCAATGCCGGTGACGCAACTGCCCCACGACACGATCCCGAAGCAAGACGCCGTACACTCCGGCCCCCTGTGAGAACGACCAACGGGCTCGCTTCACCCGGACGCACGCCACCGACACCTGCAGTTCCACCCACCAACACCGTTGCCGGGCACAGCGTCACGCCCACACCGCACCAGCCGCGCCGTCTCGCCAGACACCTCCTCAACGACGCGTCGCACAAGGCCAACGCCCTCCAAGAGCCGGGCCGCCCGTGTCCGGAACACGGTCACCTCCAGGCGCGCCTGACCACTCGCCCAGGCCCACGGCACAGACGGATTCGCCTGATCACCCCCCGGTGCTGCTCCACCTCAGCCCCGGCCCCCGCCCACACGCCACTCCCGGTACAAGCCCCTTGCGCTGACCAGAAACCGGGGGACGGGCAGCACCTTCCGCTTGCGCAGACACCGCGCCTCAGCAGCACACAAACTGACGGCACACAACTGACGGCACACCGCTGGCAGCACACAACGGGCGGCGCACAACTGACGGCGCACCGCGCGTCGTAGATGAGCACAAAGACGCCCTCGACGTCCGCCAGCAGGCGCTGCGCCCCACCGGACCGCTCCCGGCACCAGGAAGCGGTGCACACCCCATCAAAGTGCGCTCCTTGAACCGCGCAGCCCACTGCAACGCTCGCGGCCACCGCCTGATAGTCAGGGCAACGATCCCTGGTTGCCAAGCGGTGGCCGTCACGCGCTCTACCGGGCGGCCGAGCCCGTTGCGGCCGCAGGACCGGCGCCTGAGAAGTCCAGACTCCAACGCTGAAGATGACCCGGGTCCAGGTTGTAGAAGCCCGGGGTGCCGTCGGTCACGCGCAGCTTCCAGGTGCCGACCGTGGTGACCGCCGAGGCGTCGACCGTGTAGGTCTCGTGCAGCTCGGGCGTGACCACCCACGGACCCCAGGACTTGACGTGGATGACGGTGCCGTCGGGGGCGATCAGGTCGATCACCATGGCGTTGCTGAACCCATGGTCGAGATCGACCGTGACCTTGAGGTCACTCGGTGCGCTGCCCGGCTTCCCCCGCACGACCAGCGGGGACTCGACGGTGCCCCACTTGGGGATCACGTAAGTGGTGGGATTGACGAAGAAGTGTCCGCCGGACTCCACAGCGGTCCAGGTGAACGAGAGAGTCCGGCTGTCCCCGGCCGCGTCCGTGATGACGATGGCCGAGCTGTAATCGCCGGCCTTGTCCGGCGTACCAGTGATGAGACCGGTGGCCTGGTCGATCGACAACCCCCGGGGCAGCGACTTGGCGGAGTAGGTCAGCGCACCCGGACGGCTGCTCGATGCTGTGATCTGGCGGCTGACGGGCTGACCGACCGCCACCGGCTCGGTCGGCGGCCGCTCGACGGCGATGTGATGCACGAAGCCCGTCCCCACATTGACAGCCGCCCAGGCGTTGGCGACGGCCTCGTAGGCGTCGCTGCCTGAACCGTAGAGGTCGGCGGCGGCCCGGAGCGTCGCGGCACGAGCACCGGCGTAGTCGGTGGTGCTGGTCATGTAGACGGTGAGCGCGCGATACACCACATCGGCGGCATCAGCCAGCCCGATGCCCGCCACCGGCAACCCGTCATAGGTGGGGCTGTCATAGGCCACGCCGTTGATGTTCTTCTTCCCACTGCCCTCGGCCAACAGATAGAAGAAGTGGTCCCCCACCCCGGCCGCCATATGCGCCTCGTCCGACTTCGCCTGAGGCGTCCAGTAGTCCAAGGGCGCGTAGCCCACGCTACTGATACCGGCCTTGGAGGGAAGATCCATGTACCGGATGGGCTTGCCATCCCCGTGCAGATCGTCCAGCTCGGCCATCGTGTAGTCGGGCACGTCGTTCGGGTTGTCGGCGTAGAACTCCACCGCGGCGGCCATCATGTCGCTGATCGCCTCGTTCAGCGCCGGTGATTCACCGTAGTCACCCAGTCCGGCCGTGGAGGAGGTGACCCCGTGCGTCATCTCGTGTGCGGCTATGTCCAGCGACGTCACCGGGTGCTGCCCGTCCGCGCCATCGCCGTAGCTCATGCAGAAGCAGCCGTCCTGCCAGTTGGCGTTGGCGAGGGGAACCCCTGGCTGCTGTTCGTAGTGGACTCGGGAGGTGCTGCCGCGACCATCGTCGGCTATGCCATGACGGCCGAAGCGGTCAAGGTAGAAATCCCACGTCGTCCGTGCGCCGTACGCGGCGTCCACCGCCGCGGTCTGAGGGTTCGCCGCCGTTCCGTCACCCCACACATCGACATCACTGGTGAACAGGACACCGCTGGAAGTGACACTCGAATCAAGCGTCCGGTGGCCACCGCGCTGGGGGTCGATCAGGGCGTACGTGCCGTCATCCTGGCGAGTGGAGCCGATCGTGACCTGCCCGCTGTACAGGCTGTTGCCCTGGGCGGACTCCACATGTTCAGCGTTCCCCAGGGTGTCCTCGCTCACCGCGTCCGTCACGACATGGCGTTCGCTGGGGGAACCATCCTGCTGCACACCGGTGACGACCGTCTCCCAAGCCAGTCTCGGCTGATCACCCATCATCCAGACGACCTTGCGGGGGGCCGTGCGAGCGGCCGCCTTACGGGTGCCCTTCGCCACAGCCTTGCTCAGGGCCGCCTTCTTCGCCGTGGCGGCCGGGACCTTGGCCGTGGTCGTCGGCAGGGCCAGCTTCATCTCGGAGGCGTAGGTGACAGTGCGGGTCCCTTCCCCCTGATGGACAACCAGGTCACCACCGATCACGGGCAGCCCGGCATACATGCGCTCGTAGCGGGTGTGAACCGTGCCGTCGGCGTCCTGAATCACGTCCTTCGGAATCAGTTCCTCCTGAGGGCCAAGCCCCAGTGAACGGGCAGTGCCCGGCGCCGCCTTGGCCGCCTGGTCGATAAGCCGCCGACGCTGCCCGGGCGACAGGTGGACGGTCCCGGACCCCGGCCTGGCCGCCACCTTGACCTGCCCGAGCGCCCCCGATGCACGGGCGCCTCCGGAGGCGTGCGACATGGAGACGGCGCCGGCCGAGCCAGGCAGCGCAGAGAAGGCAAGTGCCGCCGCCGTGATCACCACGGTCGCGGCCAGGCGCCGCCGGGACCCGCGCGCACCCTGCGAAGACGCAGCCCTGTTACGGGAGTGAATCAACCCAAAAGTCCTTCCGTTCGGCCGCCTGCCGATGCGGACGGCCGCTGTTACCAAGAGGCCGAGGCCACAGCCTCCGTAGCGGGACGTCAGACATGTGACACACCAGCGGGCCACATTCACAACCGCACATCCCAGTGGACGTGCACCCAACGCCATCTCACCGCCAACGCCGCCCCACCGAAGCGAAGATGCCAATGCATGCGGAAGCGGCGCTAGGGTGTCGAGGTGGCTGATTAGCGCCAGGTGGCACCAACCAGCCAGCAACCGGCCCAGCCGAAACAAAAAATGACGACGTCGGAAACCGAAAGCATGTACACGGCTGCGGCGCCGAAATCACGGCAGCCCTCCTCCCGCTCTTGTCGGCGGACAGAAAACAGCGCAGCGTACGGGCCGAACCCTCGGCAGCGCGAGCGTGGCACACACGCGCCGGCACGCCAGAAACTCCAAACGTCCCCAGAGCGGCCTGCCAGTCCACAGCCCCATTCCCCTAAGCCGAGGCCCGTGGCACCCCCCGACCACCAGCCACGGCCGGCAGGGAGGCATCAGCGGCGAGAACGGAACAAGACAGCGCCAGTCTCCGTTCAGAACGGCGGCTGGGCCATGGAACTGGCGCCCATGCGCACACACGCGACTAGGACGGCGACCCCACGGTCGACGACCGGACTACCGGAGAGCAAATGGAACTTGACGTCGTCGGACTCGACGATGAAGCACAGCGCGTCTATACGGCACTGATCGGCCTGCCCCACAGCACCGCCTCCGAGCTGGCAAGCGCATGCGGAACAAGTACAAGCGCAATGGGACGGCTGCTGTCCATCCTGGTGAAAGCGGGTCTCGCGACCAGATCGGCCGGCCGCCCTCCACACTTCACCGCCACCGCCCCCGACGTCGCCGTCACCGAACTGATCAAAGAACGCGAACGGCAGCTCGACACGGCACGCGCATTGGTACGCCAACTAGCCGACAGACACCGCGAGGCGCAGCGCATCGCCGACCCGGACGTCGCGGTAGAAGTGCTCCGCGGCCGTGACGACATCAGCGCCGCCGTCCGCAGACTCACCGCCACCGCCCGCCATCAGATCCGCGCCTTCGACCGGCCGCCCTACGTGGACCGCCCCGGCAGCAATCTGGACGACCAGCGCCGAAGACAGCGCTCAGGCATCACCCACCGCGTACTCTACGACCGGAGCGCGGTCGCCTGGCCGGGCCGCCTCCGGGACGACATCCTGCCGAGCATACGCACCGGCGAACGGGCCCGCGTGCGACCGCAATTGCCGATCAAACTAATGATCGCCGACGACGCGCAGGCGGTCATCCCCTTCAGCCTCGCCCCAGGCGGCCACCTCGCCGCATACCTGATCAACCGCTCACCGATGCTGACCGCATTGGAAGCACTCTTCGAAACGGAGTGGGACCGCGGATCGCCCCTCCAGGCCCCCGCCCCACCCACCGTCCCACCCACCACCTCTGGCCATCCCGATCACCTCGCCCTCGTCAAGCTGCTCGCCACAGGCTGCTCGGACGCGGCGATCGCCCGCGCCCAGGGCTGGAGCCAGCGCACCACCCAGCGCCGCATCCGCCATCTGATGACCGAACTGGGCGCCAGCACCCGCTTCCAGGCCGCGGTCCAGGCCGCTCGCCGGGGATGGCTGCAAGAGCCTTCGACATTCCCCCAGCCCACCAAAGCGGGCGAGGAAGAAGGATGAAACGCCGAAGGCCGAACGCTGATCGTGAGCAACAAGTCAACGACGAGCAGCTCGTCCCAACGTCCCGTAAGAAGTGCGTCCAGGGCGTCCAAACAGACCCGGCAGAACTGCGCGAAGAGTCGGCACTCAAACGGCGCCAGACTCAGCGGTCGTCATGCGCGCTCCGGCCGTCCTTTCGTCAACACGGTGTCCTTCGGCGTGTATGCGGCAGCGACGGCCAGAGGATCTACGCGCTGGCACTGATGCAGGGCGACTCGGCGTTGGTGACGTGGGATTGTGTGCTGGAGGCCATTGAGAACTCCCGGTCGGCGTTCGAGCAGTACCAGGCCCTGGTGGTGGCCGAGTCGGCGATGTCCCACCTCGGTGCTCAGGACGTTCCCCGGTTGCTGCGAGCGCTCCACACGCAGATGAACGGCGGCTGGGTCAACCGGTCCATCGAACGTCGGAAGTTGGCCCAACGCATCCTCGTCGCGCTCGGACACGACAGTGGGCGGCTTCCCTCCTGAAGCGTGAGCAGGCCGGCGACCCGCTGCGCCCCCGCGCGCGCTGGCACAGTGGTGGCGGGCGCCGTCGACAGCAGGCATCTCTCTGCGGCCGATGGTTCGACGAACCACGCGCGACCGCGTAGCGGCCCATCCACAGGGACCGACGATTACTCCTCGGATACGACGCCATTTGCGGGCCCCGACCGGATGGTGTGCACCAGGGGCACCTTCTGCGGAGGTCAACCGCGACCGGCCCAGTCCAGGACGGTCTCGGCGAACTCATGCGACACCTCGCCGGTGCCGTGACGTGCCCCTCGGACAGCACTCTGGCCGGGCAGTCGAGCGCTGCCGCCCCCGGACGCGGAGACGGCAGCTCGCGGGGAGCACTGCTCGTGCCGGCCATCGGTGATGAGCCACCTGGTGTCCGGCTGCCAGTCGCGCCGTTACCGACGGCGCCGTGCCGCGCGGCCCGCCGAGGCGGCGGCCACCAGAAGCCCTGCCTAGTAGTGCTTCGTTAGGTTGTGGGTCTGGTTCTGCTGGTGGTGAGGGGTCGGCCGCAGGTGGTGCAGGTGCCGGTCCAGCACCTCAGCAGGTCCTGGAGGGCGTCCAGGACCTGGTAGAGGGTCAGGCCGGCGTCTGGGCTTTTGGGTCGAGCCGTCGCAGGGTGAGGAAGGCCTGGGCGGCGGTGACGAGGGTGACGTGGTGGTGCCAGCCGCGCCAGGTGCGGCCTTCGAAGTGGTCCAGGCCCAGGCCGTGTTTGAGCTCGCGGTAGTCGTGCTCGATCCGCCAGCGCATCTTCGCCCACCGCACCAGGTCGGCGACCGGGGTGGTCGCGGGCAGGTTGCTCATCCAGTAGCCGGTCGGCCCGTCGGCTTCTTCGGGCTGTTCGACCAGCAGCGTCCTCACGGGCAGCACACCGTCCCAGCGGCTGCGTCCACCGGCCTGTTCCTGGGCGGTGCGGCAGGCTTCCTTCCCCGAGGGCCGTACCTGGATCGCGGCGAAGTGCGAGGTCATCGTGCCTTTGCTGCCCTGCCGCCAGGTGACCTGCTCGAACACAGCCCCCTCCAGGAGGCCCGGCAGCGAGCGGGGCGCCTCGCGGTATCGGGCCAGGGTCGGCGGCCCCAGGCCGCCGTAGGCCGGCTGATACGGCTTGGCGCCGGCAGGCCGTGCGACCTCCTTCGGGTCGACGGCCATGACATAGGACCAGCCGCGCTCTTCCAGCGCGAGCCGGAAGGAGACGCTGCGTCCGTAGCCGGCATCGGCCACGATCACCGGCACCTTCAGGCCCTGCGCGGCAAGACGGTCCAGCAGCCCCAGAGCCAGGCGGGTCTTGGACACATGCCCGACCTCTTCGGGTATCCCGGCCCGCTGCCGCCGCCGGTCGTCGTGCACCCATTCCTCGGGCAGGAACAGCTCCCACTCCAACGGGCACGACGCCGTGTCGGTGGCGGCGTGCACACTGACCGCGACCTGGCAGTTCGCCCGCTTTCCCAACGCTCCGCAGTACTGCCGGGCCACCCCGACCGAGGCGGTGCCGCATTTGGGAAACGACACATCATCGACGACCCACACCTCGGGGCCGACCGCCTCGCACAACCGCGCGGCGATCCGCCGCCGCACCGGCAGCGGATCCCACGGCGACTGGTTTACTGCAACGGTGCTTGCTGTGACTGATGGCCAGCTCAGGGGCTGTGTCCGCGCCGCTTGTAGTGGCTGATGCGAGCTTGGTGTTGTCGTCGTCTGCGCCAGGTCGACCAGTGCAGGATGTGCTCGGCGGGTGCAGGTCGGCGGTCGGTGAGGCGGGTGATCAGCCGTCGTATCTCGGCGAGGCTGAGGTGGGTGAGCTGGGAGGATCCGTTTCTGCTTTCCCGGCATCCAGCTCGAGGGCTCGTAGGACGGTCAGGCAGGCGTGGGCAGCCATCGCGAGGGTCATGTGGCGGTGCCATCCGGGATAGCGGCGGACCTGGTAGTCATCCAGGCCGCATTCCTGTTTCGCGCTCTGGAAGCATTCCTCGATGGCCCATCGGCTGCCCGCGCGTCGATGGCCGGAGCCCTGGGCTACCACTCCACCGATCCCGATCGCGGGGCCCGCCTGTGCTTCCACCTCAAGCCCGGCAGCTACGACACCGCCGGCCTCATCGAGGTCCTGGAGCAGGTGAAGATGTTCTACCGCGGCGAGCGGGTGGTCATGGTCTGGGACGGCCTGTCCGCCCACTGGAGCCGGGCGATGCGGGCCTGGGTAGCCGAACAAGAGTGGCTCACCCTGGAACGATTACCCGCCTACGCTCCCGAGCTGAACCCGGTGGAACTGCTGTGGTCCTCGCTCAAGAAGCGTGAACTCGCCAACCTCGCCGGCGACCACCTCGCCGATGTCGCCGACGCCACTGAGCAAGGCATCCACCGCATCAACGCCAACCCCCGACTGCCATGGTCATTCCTCGCCCATACCGGCCTGACCATCCGCCCACCACACCCGCCGAACTTACGAAAAGATCAGTAGTGCTGAGGTTCGTCCGGACCGCGCGGGTTGGTGGTCCCGCTCCCGGCCGCCTCCGGGTCTTCTTGCTCGCCCTCGAAGAGCTGCTCACGCCTGGCTTGCCCCCAGGTCACATACTGATACCACATAAGTGCCACCAGGGCGGCGACGCCTACCACCACGCCCGTGGCGAACCCGGCGACCGCCGAGTGACCAGCGACGATGGTGCCCAGCAGGCCAGCCGCAGAACCGGTCAGGACCGCAGTGACCACGCCGATCATTCCGGCGACCGTCCGGAAGACCTGGGTGTATCCGCCATGCAAGCCGTGCATGGCCAGCCGCCGCGAGGGCCGGACGCTGGCCAGGTAACGGGTCAACTCGGGCGCGAAATCGAAATAGTAAGCACGGAGCCGCGCGATCCGTTGCGCGTACTGGAGATCTTCGATCCCAGATTGGAGAACCCGGTCGAAGGTGACGAAGCCGACAAAGGCAAGCGTCGAGAGCAAGATCAGGCCGAAGGCGTAGAACGCGGTGCTGATTTTGGTCGCTGAGACGACCAACCCGAGGGCGACCATTCCGGCCGACACCGCACCGATGAAGATCGTTGCCCGGCCGGTTGATTCGGAGACTGCCTCGGCCCTTGCTCCCTGGAGGGTGAAATGCTCGGTGGTCACGAACGAGACGGCGGCCGACCGCGGATCCGTGTCGCGTGCCTCCGCTCCCGCGTCCTCGTCGCTGCTCGTAGTCCCACCAGCTTCCGTATAAGGGTCAGGATGTGACTTTACGACAGGAGCAACCACAGGGTTGATGTAGACACTCCGTACACGGCCCACCCTGCCGGAGGATGAGACCGGGCACGTCCCCCACCGCGCAGGTGCCGAGCGTCTCACCCAGGGCGTTCTTCTCCGCCTCAATGGTGCTGAGTCCGGAGATGTACTTGATGTCGCTCGAGACGCCGGAGCAGGTGCACCAATAGGCGGCCGATGGCGTGTGACGAGGTGCCGTAGTTGGCATCGGCGCACGTCGCTGACCAGGTCCGAATGCCATCTGGCCTGCGTCGTTCGGCTGCCGAATTACTGGGGATTGTTGGCACCGTCGTACAGGTCGATGCCCCGCCGGTGCGTGGCCCGGCCGCTCTACCTGCGTGAGCCGAGACACGATAGTTGGAAACCGCACCGCCCGGTGACCTGGCAGTTCTGACCCAGTGGGACACTGTTGTTGGAACCATCTGGTCACGCTTCTTGCAATCTGTGCTGGATTGCCATTCATGTTGCAGCCAGTTCCAAACTTCCCTGGGTGGCGGCGTCCACCGCCGCTCTCCGGGAAGACGTCAAACTGAGCGAGCGCCGGATGATTGGCAAGACTCAGGGAGTCACCTGCGGGCTGGTCGCCAGCATGTGGCTCCCTGGCCCATTCCTCGATAGCTGCGGGTCTTTGCCGTCAACGAAGCCGCAGGTTGTTTTCGGCAGGAACGGAGGCCACTCCGCCAACGGCAACGAGAGCCACGATTGAGTGGACCAGTGGATTGGCGGCGCTTGGCTGCCCGCTGTGCCGGCGGGCCGCGCCCGGCGGGCTCTGCCGGATTGGGAATGCCGGGCGGGGGCTCCCGCCCTACGCTGGCCATATGTCCGATTTCATCGCCGCCGGCGCCTCAGCCGACGACCTTCCCGCACCGGCCGAGGGTCTGCTGGTGACGCACTTTCTCACGGTCGGCGACATCCCTCGCTCGCGGGCGTTCTATGCCGATGTGCTGGGCGGGCAGGTGGTGCTGGAGGAGAACCCCTGCATCATCAAGGTCGCCAACAGCTGGATCATCATGAACCCCGGCGGCGGGCCCACGGATGACAAACCCGACGTCATACTGCGCCCACCGGAGGACCGCCACATCGCCTCCAGCTTCCTGAACGTACGGGTGGCGGACATCCACGGCTTCTACGCGGCAGCCCGCGCCAAGGGAGCCGAGTTCCTCACCCCGCCCATCGACCGGCGCGCCGAGCTGCGCTGCTACATGCGCGACCCGGATGGCTACCTCATCGAGGTCGGCCAGTCCACGGGCCTGCTCAAGGGCATCCTGGCGCGCACCGATACCGAAGCCTGACCACTGCACCGCGCTGCACTGCTGACCGAATTCGTCAGATGCGACGGACCGGGTCCGTGATTCCGCCGGGGCACGCAAGCGCCGCGATGTCCCATCCGGCACGTTGGGCCCCGGCCTGGTAGGCGCTTGCGTAGAAGGCGAGCACGGCGGCACGTGGATCCGCCTCGGCGCGGGCCGCGTCGTAGCGCAGCACAGCCAGGTGGCTGTCGCCGCGCGCGACCCACTGCGCGGACGCCGGGCTGAGCGGCGCTTGGGCCAGACCGGCGGGCTCGGGGGCGGTGTACGAGTAGAACGCGGGCTCGGCAAAAGTGTCGTCGCCGAACCAGAAGCCGAAGCTGATCACTTCCGAGGAGTACGCCTCCCGGGTGACGGGGTCGGCCTGCCTGGGCTGGTCGACCCGGCGCCCGGAGAACCGGCTGTGGGCGATGTCGAAGGTGTGCCAGAAGTGGTGCACCGGGCTGGCCTTTCCCGAGAAGCCCGCCGCGAACTCCTCCAGCACGGACGCCACCTGGCTCAGCACCCGCCAGTAGCGGTTTGCGGCTACCGGGTCGTAGGTCGCGTGCTCGGTGTCCTCGGTGAACGGCCGGTCGGCGTCGGGTAGATCGAAGGGCCTGGGAATAGCGATGTCCACCCGGACGCCCAGCGCGGCCAGAGTGGCCAGGGTCTGGTCGTAGAAGGACGCGACGGACTGGCCCGGAAGCGGAAAGGACCGCTCTTCGCCGTCCAGCGTCATGACGGCGAGCCGGTGGTCGACGAAGTCGAAGTCGACCGTGAAGATCGGATTCCCGTCGACCTGACCCATCGGACGGGTGGTGATGCCGCGCCCAGTGACATGGAACGGGACATTCCACCAGTGGTTGCGCCGAGCGCTCGCGGCCAAGCGGATCTTGCCGACAATCTGCGCGAAGCGGTGCAGCGTCTCCTTCGTGTCCCGCCACTCCGGCAGCGGCGTCGGCGGGAACAGCTCCATCACCTGCCCCTTCCCGCCCGGCGCTCCCGCGGCGGCCGGGCCGTCTCATCATGACCCCGCCGGGGACATCCCGCACGCCGCCGAGGGAGCGGTCCACCCCAGCCGCCGCACGGGCCGCCACCCAGGTCCCGCCGTCGCCCGGCCAACGGCGGGAAACTGGCGGACCACGTCATCGACAGCCACGGGCTCACCCAACCCGACGCCAGTGACACCCAGCTCCCCCGAAGCCAAGGGCCCTGGTTCCAACATGCGTGGCCAGGTTCCACCTATCGTTTCCTCACTGCGGTTTCCGGAGCAGAGCGATCTTGGTGCCAACTATCCCGCTTTTGTGCCAACTAAAGAGCCTCTTCACAGGCGGTTCCTCCCCCTTGGCATCGCAACGCCCGGAATCTGTCCACAGGTGATCCGTGGTCCTTGGGAGGCATGAGCGAACACGAGCAGCAGCAGCCGACCACGCCGCGGCAGGGTCCTGGAGGCCCTCACGTGGGCGGAGCGGAGGGTTCTTCACCCGGCCTGCGCCGAATCCGCAAAGGCTCAGGTGAAATTCCTCCTCACGCGAGCGAAGGGGTCGACCAAGGCCCTGGCGGAGCGCCTGGGCGTCTCGCGCCGGACGGTGGAGCGCTACCGCGCCGGGAAGCTGGCGACCCCGCAGAAGCGGCTCCAGGCCGCCCTGGTGGAGGAGACCTAATCCGAGTGGCAACCGCAGGTCAGAGCGCAGGCTCGGGAGCAGGCTTCCACGTCCAGCGGGATGAGGGTGGAGGTGACGGCGTACTTCGGATTCACGTGCTCGGGCAGCTCGGACGACGGCCGCATCCGCACCATCACCACCCCGATCTCGCCCACCTACGCGAGGCGGATCCCGGAGCTCCAGGAGGCCGGAGCGACGGAGGAGGATCTGCATCCGGTCGTCGCTGAGGCCATCACCGAGTCGTATTTCACGGAATGGGGCACCCGGGCCGATGGCCTGCGCGCGGATTTCACGCACGTCGAGTCCATAGATTTCCGGTTCTGACACGGTCGAATTCAGGGCCTGCTATAAACCATATATTCGTGAGCCGAAGCGCGGTAGTTGTCACACAGCCAGGCCTGTTGTCACCAGTTCGGCGAGGGGATGGCCCTCTACCGCGAAGATTCCCCGCCGGGCTCGGGGTTGTGGCTCTTGACGGGCTGGCGTGGTCGGCGCTCGGGAATCCGTGTGATCGCGGCGCTCGCTGTCAACCCGAACGTGACACCGACGGCGGCGGCGATGGTCTGCGCCCAGACCTCGTCGAGGGAGCCAGGCAGGGCGGTGCTGGTGAGCCGGCTGGCGCCCCATAGAAGCGTCACCGCGGCCAGGGCGGCCAACCAGCGGTGCCGTAGCCCTTGGAAGATGTCGTCGACGACGTTGAAGAGGAGCAGCAGCGCCATAAGGTGGCTGCCGTCGAATTCGTCGTCCCAGTCGATCGCGGTGAGGCCGGCTCCGCAGGCGAGCACGAACAGCCAGAGCCCTGCCAGTCGCCACAGGGGCCAGGGTGGCTGTCGCCTCATGCCCGACGGAAGCCAGAAGAACCGTGTGATGTGCTGGACGATCACGTACTTTCGCATGGCTCGCGTCCCGTCCCTGGGGGGTTGGCTCCTGGTCGGCGCTCAGTAGTGGGACGCACAGGAGCAGGCCGGGGTTGTGGTGTGGTGTCGCCGCATGGAATCGCCTCGGGGAGCCAGAGGCTTTCGACCTCCGCTACTGGTGACAGAAGGACAGCCGAATGAGCACGTGTGACGAGCCGCGTGCCTCGTCTGTGACAACCGGGCTGCTCTGACCTGTCGTGTACACCGGATTTTCTGGCTCCCCTGGTGACAACCATCGTGCTTCGGCTCAGTTACCCGGCCCCAAGAACGACGCGGAACGGGTGGCGACCCGTCAGACCGCCGGGGAAGGCGCCAGCTTCGTCGACTCGGAGAAGGAGCTGGGATGGCTCTGACAGAACTCGAAGCCCTCGCGGCCCGGGTGCGCTTCGACCTGGAGAGCGCCGGCTTCACGCCGGTGCCACCCGACCACGAGGACGACTCCGAGGGCGGCCTGCTCGTTACGGTCTTCAACGACCACGTGCACGTCAGCTGGGGCATGCACGACCGGCTCGGCGAGGCCGCACTCGACATGCAGGAGGCCGGCCGCCAAGGTGAGGATGTGGTCGTCCGGTACGAGACCACCCGCGCGACGATGCACCTCGCGCTCGGCAGCCTCCTCAACGCCTATTGGGCAGGACCTGTTCTCAGGCAATGTCACAGCAGCTGCTCGCTCGTCTGCCAGCCTCGCTGCAGGGTACGTGGTAGGTGCCGTCTGTGAGGCGGCGACCGGGCCAGAGACCGGGTTTGTGTCGACAGCGGGATGTTTCGCCGCAGGTTATCTCACGAGTAAAAGCGTCGAAGCCTGGCTTTCCTGACATCTCAGGCGAGCTCTTGTCCAGGCTCACGTGCCATTAGGAGGTCAGTATGGGGATCGGCCGCAGGATCGAGAACATCGAAGACGGTACTCGCGGTCATCCGTGGGGCACCTTGATCGCAGCGTTCCTCGCTGTCTACCTGCTGATCGGCATCGTGATGACCGTAACTGGTTCGTCGGCCAGGCAAGCATGGTTGGCACCGCTGCCCGTGCTGCTCGTCGTCGGAGCCGGCATCGGTGTAACCCGAGCCCGCCGCCGATGATGCGCTCCGATCCCGCCACGTCGAAGATCGGTACACACGCCTGAGGACTGGCTCATCAAGCAGGGCGTTCCGCATGAGCAGACGCGGGACGCCCTGGCCGGCCCCCGCCGCCGTACGCCACCGCTTCACCCTCCACACCCTCGACGGCGCCGTCGTCCGGGCTGCGCTGCTCGACTGGTGGACCCACGGAGGAAGTAGCGCGGGACACGTTCCGCCGCCGGGTCGGCGAGTACGGGAGCATGCCCGATGCTCGCGTTAGCCTCACCAGCGAGGAGACCACCGAGGTGCTGGCCACCTGGCCCGACGACCGGTAGAGGCCCGCGCCGACTACTCGGCTGGCGGATCGTCTTGAGCATGCGGCTGCGGGTGGGGGAGATCGATTTGGTGCGCGCACCGTCCCACTTGGCCAGGGGCGGCCGGTGCGCGCGTCGCAGTTCCTGCGCGAGACCGTGCCCGCCCACCAACACGACGCTGTCATCGCGGCCATCCCCCACCTTATTGGTGGTGTGGTCAACTGCGGTTCGGTGCCCGGCGGTGTGGCTCATCAGGCTGCGAGTACCCGCCCTGAGTGCGGCTGCTGCAGCGGCCTGGACTCTTCGTCCGCTTCGGCGTGCTGCCGGGGTATGGGCAGGCGGAGTGTGCGGAGGGCCCGGGTTTCCAGTCGTACCGCGGCATCGCGGCTGCGGCCGTGTTCCAGCAGGCGGCCCAGGGCCTGTCGGATGCGGGTGGCCGGTTCGTCGATGCAGATACGTTCCTCCGCGTAGGCGTGGACGAGGGGGTGGAGACGGAAGCGGCCGGCCGTGGTGCGCTCGATCAGGTGCGCTGCCGTCAGGGTGGTGAGATGCTGCTCGGCAGCGGCGCGTGGTTCGTCCAGGAGCGCGGCGGCCGTGGCGGTGTCGATCTTCTGAGGTGGATGGAGGGCCAGCAGGCGCAGCAGCCGTTGGGCGCTCTTCGGCAGCCGTGCGTCGGAGGTGGACAGCGCGGTCCGTACGCCGTCCTCCAGGGCCAGGCTGATCAGGGGCTCGCGGTAGTAGTCGTCCAGCGCCCAGGTGGGATGGTTCCGCATGTGGCGGCCTATGACCGACAGCGCCAGCGGGAGGTGGCCCAGCAGGTCCGTGATCTGCTTTATGGCCGGGATGTCCGGGGCGATGCGGTCGGCTCCCGCGGTCACCCGCAATAGTTCGACAGCGTCGTCCAAGGCGAGTGGCTGTAGTGACAGGCGCGTGGTGTCACCGAGGCCGGTCAGTGCGCAACGGCTGGTGATCAGCGTGCGGCATCCTCGGATTCCGGGCAGCAGGGGCCGCAGTTGTTCCGCGTCGGCCGCGTCGTCCAGGACGATCAGCGCTCCGGTTCCGGCCAGCTGTTGCCGGTAGAGAGCGGCGCGTGCGTCGAGGTCGTACGGGATGCGGTCGCCGGTGGTGCCGAGCAGGCGGAGGAAGGTCTCCAGGACAGCGGCCGGGTCGGCGGGCGGACCCTGTGATGCAGAGCCACGGAGGTTCGCGAACAAGACGGGTGCGTCGGTGCGTTCCTCGGCGAGCAGCCGGTGGGCGAGGTACAGGGCCAGCGACGTCTTGCCCACCCCGGGCATGCCCTCGAGCGCGAGCGCCGGCACGTCCCGGCCGCCGGCCAGTAAGTCCTCTGCCTGCGCCACCAGATCAGTCCTGCCGACGAACATGGACGGGGCCGTGGGCAGCCGGTCGTAGGCGCTGACTCGTGCCGCGGCCTCGGCCTCGCCGAGGACGGCTCGCAGCGACTGCCGCCAGACGGAGAGGATGGCTTCGTCGGCGCCGACGAGTGCCTGGACCACTGCCAGCAGAAGGTCGGAGTTGGGGCGGCGACGGCCACGCTGGAAGCAGTTGGGAAGCAGTTGCCCACCGTCGAGCGGGCCGGCCATTCGCCTCGCGGGCGTCCTGCCCGCTGCCAGTCCCGGTGGATACGCCGAGTGATCTCGGTGATCGACGGGTTGCCCGCCCACGCTTTGAGCAGCCGCAGCTCCGCGATGAACTCGTCGATCGTGCGGGCCTTTCCTGGATCCAGTACCTGCGGCACGAACATCCTCCCCCTGGGACACCTGGCCACCACAACTTGGAACGCTCGTTTCAAGTTAGACGACTTGGGGGTTCGGCTGTCAAGCGATATCCGAGGGTTGACCTTTGGCCACGGAGCATCCAGGATCATCCACGATCATTCCGGAAGCCCACATTCCGTCCTGATGCTGAGGCCCGTCCCCGCTCACTGGCACCCGAGAATCCCACTCGCCACCGACACCAGCCCAGGTGCCTATTTCCTTCCAGGACAGGAGTCCGTGCATCGCCATGCCCGAAATCGGTGTATCCCTACGCCCCGTCGGCGGCAGCGTCGTCGTGGGTCGGGCCAGAGACCACACGCTCACCATCGACCGGCCCAAGGAGAAGGAGGGCACCGACGCCGGCCCCATGGGCGGGGAGTTGCTGCTTCTGGCCCTCGGTGGGTGCTACGTGAGCACCTTCCTCGCCGCCCTGAAGGCCGAGAACCCGCAGGCCGACGCCTCCGAGATCACCTTCCAGGTCGACGGAAGCCTCGTGACCGCGCCGACCCGCTTCTGCGAGATCACTGTGCAGGTGTCGGCGCCCGCCGCCCTTCAAGACCTGATTTCCAAGCCCCTGCTCAAGGCCGAGCGGGGCTGCATCGTCCACAACTCGATCCGCGACGCCATAACGGTCCGCTTCACCCACGAGTGGCACTGACGCTTCCCCCCACCGAAGGAGACAAGACGTGGAAACGCAGCACACCATGATGCAGGACGCCCCGGGCCAGGAAGAGCGTGGCATGGCGGACGTGGCCATGCGCCAGAGCGGCATGCAGCACGACTCCATAGGCAGTGCAGGTCCCGGCACGCGGCGCGTCACGATCGTCGGCGCGGGCTTCTCGGGCACCCTCACCGCCATCCGGCTGCTCCACTTCGCCGATGCGCCGTTGGAGATATGCCTGATAGAGCGGGAGGAGGGCTACCGCTACGGCGGTATCGCCTTCGGCCAGGCATCCACCAACTGGGAGCACATGCTCAACATCCAGGCCGGCCGTATCACCCTGCGCCGCGAGCGCCCGGAGGACTTCCTGGAGTGGGCCAACGAGGAGGCGGACCGCTCCGAGTGGCCGCAGAAGTGGCGGTACCACACCTTCGGTGTGGCCTGCGTCGTGCCGCGGCGGATTTTCCGGCAGTACCTGGCCGAGCGGCTACGCGACGCGGCCGCCGACGCCCACGCCGAGGTGACCCTGCGGGAGCTTTCCGGTGAGGTCATCGACGTACACCGGCGGGGCGAGGGCTATGTCGTCAAGTACGCCGACGCCTCGGACCAGGGCGGTGTGCACGATCTGCCGTCGGACCAGGTGATCCTGGCGACCGGTCACCTCTCGCCGGTGCAGGCTCCCTTCTACCACCGCATCAAGGACTGCGACCGCTTCCTCGCCGACCCCTACGCCCCCGGCGCGCAGGACTGGTTCCAGGAGGTCGGCGCCGAGGAGAGCGTCCTCGTCACGGGCTCCGCGCTGTCGGCCTTCGACACGGTGATCTCCCTCATCCACGCCGGCCACAAGGGACAGATCCTGATCTGCTCGCGCGGCGGCCACATGCACGGCACCTACCCTGTCGACCACGAGCACGACATCTGGCAGGCCCGCCGCCCGCCCTTCCTCGACGCCAAGGACCTCACCCCCGCGGCGGTGGTGGAGGGGATCAAGGCGGAGTACGCGTACCTGCGCGACCAGCACGGCGTGGAGCCGGGCAGCGCGCTCGAGGCCGTCTTCCCCGAGCGGGTCATGAAGGCGTGGGAGCCGTACGTCATCGAGCTGGTCTCCCGCATGGACGCCCGCGACGTGCGGATGCTGCTCGACAAGTACAAGAGCCTGATCGTCACCAACCGCACCAGCACCGTGCGGGAGATCGGCGGCGTCGTGCGCAGCCGGATGCGCGGATACAACGGCGCCCCGAAGACCATCGACTTGCTGTCCGCCGGCATCCAGGACATGCGCCCCGTCGAGGACGGCACGAAGATCCGAGTGGTCTTCGCCGACCAGCCGGACATCGTCGTCGACCGGGTCGTCAACTGCCTGGGAAACAACACCGACTACGAGCGCACCGACCACCCCCTGTGGCACGGCCTGGTCAACGCGCACGGCTACGCGCAGCCGCAGACCAAGACCCACCGGGGCATCGAGGTCGGCACCCACGGCCAGCTCATCGCCGTGGATGGCGAGGTGGCAGCGGGCCTGTTCGGCGTCGGCCCGATGCGCCAGGGCGACGAGACCACCCGCCGCGGCCGGCTCGGCGCGTTCGTGTTCAGCATCGGCACCCTGCGCAACCAGTGCTTCGACACGGCCATGGAGGTGCTGCGCCGCCTCGAATACGCCAGCGACGAGGAGCAGATGGACATTCCCGACGGCATCCACCACTGCCTGATCCGCAGCAGCGACTGGATCGCCGCCGACCTCGCCACCGAGGAACCGCAGGCCACCCGCCTGCGTAAGCGCCTGCAGGACTACGCCCGCGACAGCGCCTACCCCAACGCCGTCAACTACTTGCAAGCCCAGGACCGCACCGAGCGCCGCAAGTACCGCACCATCCTGGACAACGACCTCGCGGACTTCGGCGCCGCCCTGGCCCGCGAGTTCGGTCTCACCGCCCAGCAGGCCCGACGGACCGTCTCCCTGCTGGCCACGCTCGTGCAGAAGCACGCAGTGCACAACCTGTGCGACATCACCAAGCTGGCGGGCTGGGACTCCCAGTACGCCGGGCAGGTCAAGCACGCCCCGACGAAGGGCGCGTGATGACCGAGCGCACCGAGCAGGAGCTGCTGAGCCGGCTGTTCATGGTCCGGCACGGCGAATCGACCTGCAATTCCGTCCACCGCATCGCCGGACAGCGCGACGCCCCCCTGACCTTCCTCGGCCGGATCCAGGCCGAGAAGGTCGCCAAGGGCCACCGCGGCCAGCACTTCGACCGCGTGTTCGTCTCCCCACTGACCCGCGCCTACGAGACCGCCGACACCATCTTCCGTCTCGACGCCACTACCGCGGATGCTCCCGAGGTCGTGGTCGACGAGCGGCTGATGGAGCGCGACTTCGGCAGCTACACGCTGGAGAGCAAGTCCATCCTCCAGCGCCGCCACGGGATCGCCGAGTACGAGCGGGCCATGAACGCCGACAGCCCCACCATGCACGGCGGAGAGGCGTTCCAGCAGTTCAAGGACCGCGTGCACGCCTTCTACGAGCACGAGCTGCTGCCCGCGCTGCGCCGCGGCGAAGTGGTCTGCGTGGTCTCCCACAAGTACGTCGTCGAGCTGATCTGCAGGTTCATCCTCGCCCGTCCGGCCGACGAGTCCTACGACCTACGCCTGCCCAACTCCCAGATGCTGCAGGGCGACCGCATCCACAGCTACGTCAAGAACGAGAACAAGGCCATGAACATGGTCTACGACTGGATCGTCGTCAACCATCCCGTGGTCTTCTGCGCCGGCCTGGCCGCCGGCCTGCTGACCAACCTCGCGGGCCTGCGCCTGTCCGCATCGCCGTATGTGCTGCTGATGCTCCTGGTGCTGGCCAGCGTCATCACCATGTGCCGCATCGAGCTGGAGAACGCGCGCACGTTCGTCACCGACCGCGGCACGCTCCGCTCGGTCGCCCTGCGCCACCTCGCCCTGCCGGTCGTCTTCGCGGCCCTGGTGCGCTGGTCGGACGCGGGAAGTACGAGTACGGCGGCGATCGCCGCGGTGTTCCTCGCCACCCCCAGCTCGGTGGTGGCGATGACCGTCAGCCGCTGCCTCGGCGGGATGATCATGCCGACGTTCGCGCAGGTCCTGCTCTCCTCGCTGGCCGCGACCTTCTCGTTCTCGACCGTCCTGGCGCTGACCTTGCACGAGGACGTCGCCCCGGCCATCGCCATCAGCGCGGCCACTTCCACCGGCGTCGTCACCGCGGTCTACGTCCTGGTCAAACGCCTGCGGGAACGCTCTCCGATCCGCACGGCCAAATACGGTGAGCGCAACGGGTACGTGGCCGTGCTGCTGCTGACCGCGTTCATCGTGCTGGTGTGCCTCAAGCTCGACCTGCACGGCTTCACCGCCTATGCGCCCACCGCCATGGGTATCGCCGTCGGCCTGCGCCTGGTCGCGGCCCTCCTCAAGCGCCGGCGCCACGTCCAGACACTCGACGACTACACCGCCATGACCTACCCGAACGTGTTCGTGGTGGTCATCATCGCTGCGCTGACCGGCAATCAGCCGCTGGAGCAGGTGGCGATCTGGACGCTGCTGCCGATGTTCGTCCTGTCCTTCTTCGACAGCTTCTACGCCCGCTACCTCGTCGTCGCCCCCGACGACGTGCGCTGGCCCACCGTGCTCGGCCTCAAAGACCGCCCGGCGGCCGAGCAGCACGCCGCCGCCTCTGTCGGCGTCCTTGACGACCCCGACGCCCAGCTTTCCGCGAGGAGTTGACCTTGTCCGCGCCACCCGCTTCGCTGATACCCCGGCCGTTACTGTTCTGGACCGGTGTCGCCCTCACCTGCGCCGGCGTCGCCGAGCACCTGTGGATGTTCATCGACTCCGCGTCCATGCACTTCCACATGTCCATGATGGACATGTCACCAGGAATGATGTGGGCGGCCATGGCCGCCATCGTGGTCGGCGTGGTGCTCTCCGGCATCGCGGTCGTCCCGTCCCGCACCGCCGCTCCCACCCCTGCTCCGGATGCGGGGGCCGCCACGGCGGCGAGCCGGCGCCGCCTCATCGCCATCCTCAGCTTCGCCCTGCTGGTGGACCAGATGAAGCCCGCCACCCTGGCGTTCATCTCGCCCGGCCTGCGGGCCGAATACGGCCTCAGCGCCGCCGAGGTCTCGTGGCTGCCCACGGTCGCCCTGACCGGCACCGTGCTCGGATCGCTCATCTGGGGACGCGCGGCGGACCGCATCGGCCGGCGGGCCACGATCCTCATCGCCTCCCTGCTCTTCCTCGGCACCACCGTGTGCGGTGCCATGCCGACCTTCGGCGGCACGCTCCTCATGTGCGCCCTGATGGGCATGGCGGCCGGCGGCATGCTGCCCGTCGTCTACGCCCTGATGACCGAGAGTCTGCCGCCCGGCCGGCGCGCGGCCATCATGGTCCTCCAGGCCGGCCTGACCACCACCGGCGGCTACATGGCCGCCTCCGGCCTGGCCGCCGTCCTCATCCCGCTGGCCGGCTGGCGCGTCACCTGGTTCGCCCAGCTCCCGCTGGTGCTGATCCTGATCGCGCTGAACCGCTGGATTCCCGAATCGGCCGCCTTCACGGCCCGCCAGACGCGCACCGTGAAAGTCCCCGCCTCCGCCCTGTTCAAGCGCCCGCAGACAGCCAAGACGCTGGTGGTCAGCGCCTACGCGCTGGCCTGGGGCGTGGTCTACTGGGGCTTCATCACCTTCCTGCCCAGCCAGCTGGAGTCCGCAGGCCGGCACGGCATGTCCGCCGCCACGTTGCTGTTCATCTCCTCGCTGCTTGCCATCCCCACCTGCGCGCTCGGCGCCTGGCTGTACATGCGCTGGTCGGCCAGGGGCACCATGGTCGTCTACGCGGCCCTCACCGTCGCGGCCCTGCTGACGCTGGCAGCCATCGGCCTGGACGGCAGTCGGCCCGTCCTGCTGGCCACCGTGATGCTGCTGTTCGCCGGCACCGCCGGTGTGATCGCGCTCATCGGCCCCTACACGGCCGAGATCTACCCCATGGCCATCCGGGGCACCGCCGGCGGATGGGCCGCGGCGATCGGCAAGTCCGGCGGAGCCTTCGGCCCACCCCTGATCGCACTGATCCTCTCGGCACCCGGAGGTATCCGCACCGCCGCAGTGTTCGTGGCGCTCCCCATGGCACTGGCAGGACTCGCCGTCGCCGTCCGCGGCAGCAACCCTCAGGCCGCCGCCCACAGTCTCGAAGGCACCAGCCCGCTGGACGCCGAACTCGACGAACTGGTCAGCAGCGAGGCCGTCGCCGCACGCGTCACGGCGACAACGCACCTGCCGGGCAAGGGAGGTGCGGCGACATGACCGGCGGTGTCAACGGCGTCGCCCTCGCCGTCTTCGCTCTCTTCTTCCTGGCCGTCACCGTCATGGGCTTCCTGGCCGCCCGCTGGCGCAAGGCCGGCGACGAACATACCCTCGACGAATGGGGCCTGGGCGGCCGCTCGTTCGGCACCTGGATCACCTGGTTCCTGCTCGGCGGCGACGTCTACACCGCCTACACGTTCGTCGCCGTACCCGCGGCGATCTACGCGGCGGGGGCGGCCGGCTTCTTCGCGGTGCCCTACACCATCCTCGTCTATCCCCTGATCTTCACCTTCCTGCCTCGCCTGTGGTCCGTGTGCCACCGCCACGGGTACGTCACCACCGCCGACTTCGTCCGTGGCCGCTTCGGCTCGAAGGGTTTGTCGCTCGCCGTCGCCTTTACCGGCATCCTGGCCACGATGCCGTACATCGCGCTCCAGCTCGTCGGCATCCAGGCCGTGCTGGACGTGCTGGGCGTCGGCGGTGGCGAGAACACCAACTGGTTCATCAAGGACCTGCCGCTGCTGATCGCCTTCGGCGTGCTGGCCGCGTACACCTACTCCTCGGGCCTGCGCGCCCCCGCCATGATCGCCTTCGTCAAGGACACGCTGATCTACCTGGTCATCGTCGTCGCGATCATCTACATCCCGATCAAGCTGGGAGGCTTCGACGACATCTTCGCCAAGGCCAGCCAGGCGTACAGCCAGACCGACCCCGCGACCGGCAAGCCGCGCGGCGCCCTGGTCAGCGCCCCCAACGCGCAATGGACGTACGCGACGTTGGCGCTCGGCTCCGCGATGGCCATGTTCATGTACCCGCACTCGGTCACGGCGACGCTGTCCTCCCGTAGCCGCGACGTGATTCGACGCAGCACGACGGTGATGCCCCTCTACACCCTCATGCTGGGCCTGCTCGCCCTGCTGGGCTTCATGGCGATCGCGGCCGGGGTCAAGGTCACCAACGGGCAGCTGGCGATCCCGCAGCTGTTCGAGGACATGTTCCCGTCCTGGTTCGCGGGGGTGGCGTTCGCTGCGATCGGCATCGGCGCGCTGGTGCCGGCGGCGATCATGTCGATCGCGGCGGCGAACCTCTTCACCCGCAACATCTATAGGGACTTCATCAAGCCGGACGCCACGGCGAAGCAGGAGACCAAGGTCTCCAAGCTGGTCTCCCTGCTGGTGAAGGTGGGCGCGCTGGTCTTCGTGCTGACCATGGACAAGACGGTGGCCATCAACTTCCAGCTGCTCGGCGGAATCTGGATCCTGCAGACCTTCCCGGCCCTGGTCGGCGGCCTGTTCACCCGCTGGTTCCACCGCTGGGCACTGCTCGCCGGCTGGGCGGCCGGCATGATCTACGGCACCCTCGCCGCGTACGGCGTCGCCTCGCCGACCCAGCAGCACTTCGGCGGCTCGGCGAAGGAGATCCCGGGCATCGGCGAGATCGGCCTGACCGCGTTCGTCCTGAACGTGGCCGTGACGGTGGTCCTGACCTTCGCTCTGAAGGCGGCGAAGGCCTCTGAGGGCATCGACGTCACATCGCCCGCTGACTACACGGCGGATGCAGCAGAAGCGGCAGCGACGGCGGCCCCCACCCTGCGTCCGGGCACTTCTCCTGCACCCAACCCCAGTTGAGAGCCAGATCCACGCACCTCTAGGCCGCCGCCCGGACTCCGATCGAGTCCAGGGCGGCGGTCACCGTCGTGCGCAGGGTCGCGGCGTCGGCACCGGCGCGCGAGCGCAGGTTGACGCCGTAGGCGAGCAGCGCCAGCAGATCGGCGGAAGCGCCCGGATCGGCACCGGGGGACAGCTGCCCTCGGCCGTCGGCGGTGACGAGGGCGGCGTACATCGCATCACGCAGTTCCTGGTGGTGCTGGTCCAGGACGGCGCGTACCTCGGGGTCGCTGTTCTCGGCCCCGGCGTGCGCGTTGGAGACCATGCAGCCCCACCGGGCGTACTCGCCCGAGCAGCGGGCCTCGATCAGGCCGCCGAAGAACTCGGAGACGGCGGGCAGGCCCCGCTCGTCCTCTGCGAGGCGCCGGAACATCGGCTGGGACCGCTGCTCCAGGTAGCGACGCAGCGCGGCGAGATAGAGCTCCTGCTTGCCGCCGAACGTGGCGTACAGGCTGGAGCGGTTGAGCCCGGTCGCGGTCACCACGTCCTGAATCCCGGTCGAGGCCACGCCCTGGCGCCAGAACAGCCGCACCACGGTCTCCAGGGTGGCGTCCGGATCGAAGTGCTTGATGTCCGGCATGTTTCACCCCACCATCCTGAAATGAGAATTCCAAGATACTCCCAGTTCAGTCCTCCGCAAAGGTGCCGACAGGTACAGAGCGGGACAGGCCCCCCAGCAGCGCGAAGGCGTCCAGCTTCGTCCACGATCCGCCCCAGGAGTGCCGCGCGCCGCGACCATGCCCCCATGAATCGCATACCAGCCCTCTGGGCGGCCGCATACGGGTCACAGACCCCCCGCCTCCGCCGCTACCTCGCCCGCCGCGCCGTCCATCTCGCTGCCTTCGTCAAGGCTCTGGCCCTGGCCGACCACCGCCCGTTCACCAGCCTCTGACGCACCGGTACCTCCGCATGACTGGCGCGGGACCACGCACGCCCTTATCTTGGAACGGTCATTTCAAGATTGATTGGCCCCGCCCCAGTCACCGTCCCGGAGGAACGAGCCCCATGACCGCTCTCAACGCCGAACTGCGTACCTTCTACGAAGCCCGCCAGCAGCAGATCCCCGACGAGATCCGGCAGATCATGCAGCGGGCCGGCCAGGAACTCGCCGACTCCGGCCAGGCGGAGCGCGCCCTGACCGTCGGCGCCCAGGCCCCGCGCTTCAGCCTCCCCTCCGCGACCGGCCAGACCCTGGCCCTGGACGACCTGCTCGTCGACGGCCCGGTCGTGCTGACCTTCTACCGCGGCGCCTGGTGCCCGTACTGCAACATCGCCCTGCGCTCCCTCCAACAGCACCACGAGGCGATCACCGCCCGCGGCGCCCACCTGGTAGCCGTCTCCCCGCAGATCCCCGACGAGTCCCTCACTCTCACCGAGAAGCACGACCTCGCCTTCGACGTCCTCAGCGACATCGGCTCCGACACCGCCAAGCAGTACGGCCTCGCCTTCGACCTCCCCGACGACCTCGCCGCCGTCTACGACGAGCTCGGCTTCGACCTCCAGCGCGTCAACGACGGCCACCCGCGCACCCTCCCACTGCCCGCCACCTACGTCATCGACCGCGACGGCGTGATCCGCTGGGCCTTCGTCAACGCCGACTACACCACCCGCGCCGAGCCGGCCGACATTCTCGCCGCCCTCGACGCGCTGGCCTGACACGACAGCCGACCAGAGCGCCACTTGGTGTCGTGATGGTGGAGGCGCTCCGGTGCGGCGGCGGCCCAGCCGCAGCAGGGCCGGCCATCGGAGGCGAGTGAGAGATTCACGAGTGTGCTTCCCGCACCCGTCAGTTGGTGAGGAAGGACAGCCGCGGGTCGGTCAGGTTCGGGGTGATCTCGATGACCTCCGCGCGGCCTGGCGCATCTCGTCAGTGATCTCGAAGGGGTACTTGTCACTCATCACCCCACCTTGGACGATCACCCCCGGTGATGGCCATACCGCGCGGTCATCAAACTGGACGCCGTACGGCGAAACGCTGGTCAGCCGGTGATCGCCCGTGGCAGGCCCGTGATTTTCCAGGCGAGGGGGCATCTAGGGGGAAGGTTTCGCGGAGACGGAAGGCGAACTGTGTCCGGACTGCAAGGCGGTTCCCGGTCCGGAGAACGTCTGCGTTGGGGTGGGGCTGCCGATCCAGATGTGGCACACGCCAGACTGCCTGACTCGATCGCCTTCGGTTCGGCGGACCCACGTCCCAGGACACCTGCATCGACGCCATGCGCGCCCGCTTCCCGCGCCCGTGACCCGGAGCCGTGGGTGGCATTCTGCGGATCGGTTGGGTCGTGCATGCCGCGCGGACTTCGGGACGTTCGACGAGGTGGCCGCGTTCGAAGCGAGCCCCGGCGCGAACGAGGGCGATGAGGTGGGGAGCGTTCACAGCCGCTGCACCGAACCAGGCTCGGCCGGCCGGGCACCCAAGAACCGCACGGACGCCACCGCCACTGCCTTCCTCAACACCGACTGCCAAGGCGACACTTACTACACCCTGCCCCCAGGCACAGGCGCATCCGATCGCCTGCTCCTGCGCTCCGTCGTCTTCTCCTGAACCGCGACCACCGTGCCGCTGCCGGCCGGGCACCGGCAGCGCCCGCCCTGAGAACCCGGCTGCCGGGCCGGCCCCGCCAGTTCGCGTAAGGCGGGGCTGGGTGGCGGCGACATACGGCACCGCCATCTCGTTGATCTTGCGGGTACCGTTCAACACAGCGATGCCCGCATCTCGTGGGTATCGCCGGCACGCACGCCGTGGGCATGCTGCCCACCTGACCCGGAAGGACCTGCGACTGTGGAATTCCCCAGCATCGACGTGCCTGGAAGCGGACAGCTCCATGCCCGCATGACCACCTCTCTCGGCGAGATCGTGGTCCGCCTCGAGGAATACCGGGCCCCCAGCACGGTCAAGAACTTCGTCGGCCTGGCGACGGGCACCATCGACTGGAACGATCCTGTCTCGGGTGAGTCGATGAAGGGCACGCCGCTGTACGACGGCACGCTTTTCCACCGGGTCATCCCCGGCTTCATGATCCAGGGTGGAGACCCCCTCACCCGCACGAAGGACACGGCCTCACGCTGGGGAACAGGCGGTCCCGGCTATACGTTCCCCGACGAGTTCCACCCCGAACTTCACCACAGGAGCGCCGGCGTGCTGGCCATGGCCAACTCCGGCCCCGCAACCAACGGCTCCCAGTGGTACATCACCGAGGGACCGGCCCCCCACCTGAACCGCAAGCACACCATCTTCGGCCAGGTCGTCAGTGGCCAGGACGTCGTCCACGCGATCGCCAACGTTCCCACCACGCAGGACCGCCCCAACTCGGACGTCGTGCTGCAGCGGGTAGAAGTCTTCCGGCAGTAGACCAGGCCACCGTGCTGCTTGGCGCCCCAGCGCGTCAGGCGGCTTCGCCGCGGCAGACACGGTCCTCGTGGACATCGGTGTCGCTCCCGTGCAGCCCGCTGGGTTCATCAGCCCCCTCCTCGGGCGGGTCACCGGCACAAGGCGCTCCCGCCCGCCCCCCGAAGTGCGAAGGCCGCCCAGGGCCGAGTGGAGGAGCTGGCCCGCAGGGCGGCCTGAGGAGTGTTCGGTCACTCCTCGCCCGAGCCGAGGAGATCGCGCTCAAAGTCGGCGAACTCGTTCCGCGAGCTTCTCGAAGCACTCCACCACGCCTGGGTTGGGGTTGTCCTCCTCCCAGTGCATCGCCTGGTTGCGGCCCGCCGCGTGGGCGGGGCCGCCGGCTGCGGTCCCACCCACGCGGTGCTGTCCCGGGTGACCTCCCGGGGGGGGGTGACGTCAGCGCAG
Source organism: Streptomyces flaveolus (assembly GCF_000716535.1). GTDB lineage: Bacteria > Actinomycetota > Actinomycetes > Streptomycetales > Streptomycetaceae > Streptomyces > Streptomyces flaveolus_A. Next base: position 35,630 of record NZ_JNWV01000054.1, read on the forward strand.
GCCGAAGGCCCGGGTGATCGTCTGCGAGACGGTGTTGCCCGCGCTGTCCCGGGCGCCGACCCGGAGGGTGACGAAGTCGGCGGACCGCGGCGCGCGCAGGTTCGTCTGCCATCCTTCGTCGCGCCGGCTCAGGTCGGTCCGCTGCCAGGTCGCACCGTCGTCGTACGACACCTCGACGGTCGGTTTCCCGATGGTGGTGGTGGTGCCTGGCAGGTGCGAGGCGGTCACTGTCAGGCCGGCGTGCCGGTCGGCACGGCCGGACTTGTCGGTGTCCACGCCGTAGTCGAGCTGGATGAGCGGCAGGGACACCGCCGCATCGCTGCCGGTGACCGCGGAGGTGAAGTTCCACTCGGTCAGCGTGTGCGTCGAGTACGGGTTGGCCCAGGTGCCGCGGTCGTTGTCGAGGACCAGCCGGTAGGGCAGGCGCTCGGCGCCGAGGCCGGGAACCTGAAGGTACTCGGCGTTGCCCCAGTCGAGCTGCTGGTCGCCCTGGTAGAGCGACATCCAGTCCTTGACGTCGAAGTTCGCGCCGGCCTCGCCGACGTGGCCGGACCCCGAGTCACCCCAGCCGGGCGCGGTGATGTACATGGTGTCGAGGTAGCGCACCGGCTGGTAGTTGATCGGCCCCATGCGGGGCCGCTGGATCGGGCCGAACCAGCTGACCTTGCCGGTCTTGCGCGCCGGGTAGGTCAGCGGCTCGATCGAGTGCTGCCCGGTCTCGCCCTGGATGAAGGCGTCGTCCAGCCACGTGGTGCCGGCGGTGACCCAGTCGGTGCGCTCGCCCTGGGCGGGCGCGGTGAGCTGGTTGCCGACGGCCCAGCCGCGCCAGACGTCCGGGCGGAACTCCATCGCCTTGCCCTGCCGGTAGTTCCGGAAGGAGACGTCCACCCGGCCGAGATCCTTGGACTCCTCACGCCAGGTCGGGTCCGCCGGAACGGCACCCGTCCAGTGGTGCACGACGTCGTAGACGTAGTCGGTCGTGGGGTGCGAGGTGACCTTCAGCGAGACCGTGCCGTGCCGGAGTCGGCCGAGCAGGTCGGCGCCCTGGTCGGCGTTGAGCGTCGCCACCGTCACCGGGGCCGGGCTCTTTGGGCTCCAGGGGTTCTCGTCCCAGGGCTCCATGCGGCCGACGCCGTCGTTGACGACCAGCAGCAGCCGGGCGCCGGCGGCCGCGGCGACCTCCGCCTGGGCCTTGATCCCTGCCGTGCCGGCGCCGCGCACCACGACGGCCTTGCCGCGCACGTTCTGCCGCGCGAGCTCCTCGGCCGTGCCGTCACCGGCGAAGACCGCCGTCAGGTTCCGGGTACCGGCGGGCAGCGGCGTGGCAGCGCGCTTGACCAGCGGGTCGTTGAAGGTCGTCGACTTCGTGCTCACAGTCAGCGCAGGCTGTTCGAGGCGGAAGCGGGCGCCGGTCTCGAACTCGCCGTCGGTGACCTTCTTGTCGGTCGGGAGCGCCCAGATGCTGTCGTACGACGAGTCCGGCAACATCGACGTCTCCACCAGGCTGTCGGTGAAGGACCGGTGGGCATCCAGGCGCGGCGCGACGGCGGTGGTCTGCTGCGGCACGCGCGCCAGGATCCGGCGTGCCTTGCGGCCGTCCAGGGGGACGGTACGGTCCTGGTCCAGCTTCACGTCGTTGAAGGCGAGCAGCACCATGCCGCGTGAGTGCGGGCCTTCGGCGCCCTGCACGTCACCGGTGAGCCAGCCGCTGTAGCTGCCGACGGGCAGCCGCGCCGTGCCGGTGCCGGACGCGTCGAGGTCCATCACCGTGAAGAGGTGCTCGGCGGTCAGGACGACCCGGCCCTCCAGCGGCTTGCCCGAACGGTCCTTGGCCACCACGGTCAGATTCTGCCGCTGGCCCTCGCGGGCCGCGCCGATCAGGGTCCGGGCGCGGACCGTCCCAGCGCCGTCCGTACCGGTGATCATGGCGCTGACCGACTGGTCGCCCGCCAGCTTGTCCAGAGCCGCGGTCAGCGTGACCGCGGCGGTGCCGTGCGCGGGCACGGTGACATGGTCCTCAGAGAGGCTGAACAACCCGGCTGGGACGGTGCCGTCGACCGCCAGGCTGAGGCTGGCCGGGGCGTCGCCGACGTTGGTGTACGTCACCGTCTGGACGTCAGTCTCTCCGGGCTTCGGGGGCCACGTGTGGAAGCCGGAGTAGACGGTCGTGGTGGCGAAGACCGTGGTGTGCACGGCCGCCAGCGCGTCGAGCCGGCCGGCGCCCGCCTGGTACGGGGTGTACGCCGTGGTTGCCTTGGCGCTGCTGACCAGCGCCTCCTTGAGCTGGGTGCCCGTCCAGTCGGGGTGCTCGGAGGCGAGGAGCGCGGCGGCACCGGCGACGTGCGGTGTCGCCATCGACGTGCCGCTCATCGTGGTGTAGTAGCCGGAGCCGCGCTTGTAGTGCGAGCGCGCCGCGACGATGTCGACGCCGGGCGCGGTGATCTCCGGCTTCAGCCCGCCGTCGCCGTCACGCGGGCCCTGGCTGGAGAAGTCGGCGAGCGTGTCGGTGGAGTCGACGGCGCCGACGGTCAGCGCGGAGTCCGCGGCACCGGGGCTGCTGATGGAGTGCGGGCCGCCGTTGCCCGCCGCGATCACGAACAACGCGCCCGTGTCGTGGCTGAGTTCGTCGACGGCCTGGCTCATCGGGTCAGTCTTGTCACCGCCGCCGCCCAGACTCATGCTGATGATCCTGGCCTTCTGGTCACGGGCGGCCCACTCCATGCCCGCGATGATCCAGGATTCCTGACCGCTGCCCTCGGAGTTGAGCACCTTGCCGACGGCCAGCCGGGCGCCGGAGGCGACACCCCTCTCCTTGCCGCCGGAGGCACTGCCCGTGCCGACGATGGTCGAGGCGACGTGCGTGCCGTGGCCGTTGTAGTCGGCGATGTCGTCCTCGCCGGGGACGAAGCTGGCGCTGTCGGACACCTGCCCGACCAGGTCCGGGTGTTCGGTGTCCGCGCCGCTGTCGAGCATCGCGACCTTCACGCCCTGGCCGGTGTCGCCCTCCGCCCATACCTTCTGCGCGCCGATCTGGGCGGTGGAGTCGGCCAGGTCGGCCTTTACCTTACCGTCGAGCCACACGTTGGCGACGCCGCCCGCGAAGGACGGCTTCGCGGACCGGGCCGCCGCGCCGGAACCCCCGGTGAGCGACGACCAGAACTCCGGTGCCTGCTTGTGGTTCTGGGCGAGGGCCGCGCCCTGGATGCTGTCCAGGCGGCGGACGTCGGTCGAGCCGGCCATCTTCGTCCGGGTGCGGGCCTTGGCGGCAGCTCCGGTGTAGCGCACGATCAGCGGCAGCCGGGAGCTGTGCGCGTCGTCATAGCCCTCGGTGATCAGCCGCGTAACGTTGAAGAGCTGCTTGTCGAGTTTGCCGGCGCTCACGTACGGCAGGGCGGCGTCGGGGTAGACATAGGTGGCGCCGTCCACGACAACGCGGTGGAAGCCGGTGGTGGCTCCGCTCGCGGCCTGGAAGGAGCGCACGACGGTGCCGTCGGCGGCGGTCCCGATGGTGACCTTGTCACCCGTGATCAGGGTGACGGTGTGCGTGCCGGCATCGCCGGGGGTTCGGTGTCCGGCGTCCTTGTGCGACACCTCGCCGGCGGCGTACGCGGACACAGCGGCAGTCGCCGGTATGACGCCGAGTGTGAGCGCGACCGCCACGGCGAGGGCGATCGGCCCGGGCCGGGGGATGGGAACCTTGGGCAAAGAAGACTCCTGAGACGCGGCGAAGAGCGAAAGATCACTGGATCCTGTGGCCTCCCTCGCCGTCGTTCAAGGGGTCGCACATGTCGCTCTTGCGCCGTGGCACAGTTGCGCCGCGAGCAGGCGGCGTCGTCGGCCACCGCGCGGCCGGGGGACGGCGGCGGACCGCCCCATGAATTCGGCGTGAGGGACGGAACAACGGGCCTGTGGGGCATCCCAGGTCGGCGGCTTGGCGCATGCCCTCCGCCGGGGCGGACGCCAGGTGCGGCGGGCCCGCGCCCTCACGTCATCGACGGGTGATGGGCCTTCCCACGGGGGCCGACAGCCCCACGTGGTCGTGGCGTCGCGCTTTGCCGTCAGGCTTTGAGGTCTCGGACGGCCTCCGCACGTTCGCACAGGGGTGCCGCCGTCTGAGGTATCTACGCGCGTAGCCGAACCCTGGGTAAGCTGACGCCTCGCGGCGACCGTCCCCGTGACCGCCGTCGAGGCGGTGGTGACCGCCATCCAGCGTGAGCCGTGGCGGTCGTCTGGCGGTCATTACTGAGCCTGAAGACGTAATGTCGGGCGATCAGCTGCTCTGCCCACCGAAGTCCTGGAAGACCTGGGGCTATGCCTGAGCAACTGCGGAGGTGGTCTCTGACCAGCGGAACAGTGGTCAAGCACATGCACTACGGGCTCAGGGTGCAGGTTCCGTCCGGGGAGATTGGTGTGGTCGACCGCGTCGATATCGCTGAGGGCTATCTCGACCCCACAGAGTGGCCAGCGGTCGGCTCCGTGGTCACCGTTGTCGGTGCTGGATACGCAGGTCGTCAGCTTCGGCTGAGCATTCGCCCAAGGCACCGCGAAGAAGCAGGGATCCGTGCGGCGACAGACGAGGGGGCGGCTGACGAGGCCGAGTCTGGTGGTGCTGGACGGACCCCCGGAACCTGCCCGAGCTGATCAAAGGCAGCGATCTGGACCGGTCGTGGCCAGTCCGGTGCCGACGAGGCACCCGTCGATGAGGGCGGGCCGGTACTGGACCTCTCGCAAGCCACGCTTCAGGGCGCGCATCAGGTGGGCGGGGTCGGTGAAGGCGGTGTTGGCCTGGCAGCGGCGGCGAAGGAGAGACCAGACCCCTTGGACCGGACGGTGATCCAGTCCTGGGCGTCGATGAACCCGCGTATGCGGCGGTCGCGGTGGACGTTGAGGTTGTCCCAGACCAGAACGATCGGCTTGCCGAGTTGGCGGTAGGGGACGGTCAGCAGGCTCGGTAGTCGGTCCAGGCGAAGCTGCGGCGTCCTCCGGTCTTGTGGTCCGGGTGGACGAGCGGCTGGTAGATCAGCCGGGAGCGCTCACCCGGCTTGTAGCAGGTCAGGGCCGCGATGGAGATGCGACGCTGGGAGCGTCCGCGGACGCGGATAATCGGGGTGTGGCATCGGCGGGACCAGGTGCGGGCAGTGGGCGGCGTCATCGAGAAGCCGGCCTCGTCCTCGAACACGAGGTAGGCATCGAGCTCCGCCGCGGTGCTTCCACGGACGGCCAGGTCTCCTTCACCCAGCCGGCCACGGCGACCTCGTCCCGCTCGACCGCGCGTCGGGCCGGGACCTGGTGGCTCCAGCCGTGACGTCGCAGCATCTGCGAGACACCCGACAGCGTGAAGGACTTGTGGAACCGCCGCCCGATGAGCGTCTTGATCCGGGCCAGAGTCCAGGTCTGGTCCGGCCAGCCATGCGCAACCCCGCCCTTGGCCAGCTCAACCTCCAGCACGGCGAACAGCGTGTCGCTCAGCTTCGGCGTGGAGACCGGCCCCGCCGACCGCAACCCCTCGCAGCCAGCTTCCTGCCAGGCCCGGCGCCACCGCTGCACCGAGCGTTCGCTGACCCGTAAGTCCCTGGCGACCTCCCCGTTGGAGGCACCAGCAGCGAACCGTTCGGCTGCCTCCATCCGGATCCGCTCACGAAAACAACTGGCGTTCAGGCGTCAGCCCACCACCCTGCGGATACCTCATACAACCGTAATACCGCGAGGATCACCCTTCGCCAGCCTCTTCCGACATCACGCTTCGAAGGTCAGTAACGGTGCCGTGGCGGTGCCTTGGAGGGCCGCGGTGTGGGGCGGAGCCCCGCAAGTCCTGAGGCGTTGTCAGTGGTGGCTGTCAGTCCGGGAATGGCCAGGTGGTTGCGGGGATCGTGCTCGTAGCGAGGGCTCGGATGTCGGTAGTCGGACAGCCGGGACATCGTGCGTTCGATGACCCGGCGGCGGCCCGATCGTTCGCTGGACTCGATGCCGTTGTGCGTGATCGGCACTCTGATGCGTTTGCCACGTAGCCATTTCCGCAGGTCGGCGTGGTCGTGGGTCTTGTCTGCGTGGAGGTGCTGGGGCTTGGAGTGGCGGCCGTGGTGGGGGTCGTGTCTCGTTGGTGACTCTCGATCATGGGTTTGAGCTCTTCGCTGTCGTGGGTGTTGTCAGCCGAGACGCCGATGAGGAGGGGTGGTGTGTTCGTGTCCGACAGGTCGTGCGTCTTGGGACCCGGCCTGGCCCGGTCCACGGGGCTCGGGCCTGTGTGTTCGCCGCTTTTTTAGTCCGGATGTGGGCGGTGTCCAGGTCGACGCGGGTGCGTCGACGAGGCCGGGGTCGTCGAGCCGGTGCAGCACGGTTTCGTGCAGCCGCCCTCAGACGCCGGCTCTCGACCAGATCAGGAACCGGCGGTGGGCGGTCGACTTCGATATGCCGAAGCGGGGCGGCAGTTGACGCCAGGCACAGCCGCTGACCAGCACGTAGATAATGGCGGTGAACAGCGTCTCGTCAGGCGTGTCCTGCGTTCCGCCGTCCTGCGGCCGTGTCTTTGACGGTGGGATCAGCGGCTTGGTGATCTCCCACGGCCCGTCCGGAACAATCCAACTCCACGCGCTCCGCGCCGTACCGAGGTCAACGACCGCCTCACCACGTAGGACACGGTGTAAGGGGCCTCTGGGGACCTTCACAGTGCCCGCGGGCCCCTTGTGTGCGCCAGGGCTGCAAAGCCCCGCTCGAAAGCGCTCAGAGGCGCTGGGGACGCTTTCGCGGGATCCTCCGGCAGATCCGCGCCAGCCCCTGCCTGCCGCCTGGCTGTCCCACCGGCGGCCCGCTCGTGCCCGCTGTCCGTGCCTGCCGTCCTCCCGTTCCCGCTGCGCCCGTGTGCCGTCCCGCGGCCGGCCACCCGCCGCACCGGCCCTCTGGGCCGGCGGCCGGATGGGTCTCCGCTCCAGGGTCATCGGCCCCCGCCCGCCGGCCGGCCGTCCTGGGCCCGGGCCTTCCGCCGTACTCCCCGCGCCGCCCGCGTCGCCGCCCCGTCCGGCTCGTCACGCTTGTCACGCCCACCGGTCCCCGTCGTCCGGCCGTCGTGGCCCCGCCCGCGCCCCTGGCTGGCCGCGTCTGGTCTCTGGCCGCCCGTCGGCGGCCCGGCCGTTTCGCCCACCGAGCTGCGCCGGTCCGTGGCCGTCCGCAGGCCGAGTTGTGCGGCGTCCTGGCGGCCCGTCCGTCCCGCCCGTTCGGCACCTGACCGCTGCCCGTCCGTCCCGCAG
>NZ_JNWV01000055.1 GCF_000716535.1 Streptomyces flaveolus
CGGCGGCAGACCGGCCGCCTCTCCCGCCCCTTGAAGAGCCTCCTCCACCATGGGACGGGGCAGTTCACCGGAGGCGACGAACCGGCCCAGCGCCCGCGCTGCGCGCAGCAGGGTGGCGTTGCGTCCGCCCTCCTGTGTGGCGGCGACGGTGGCGGTCTCGTGCCGCAGGGCCGCCTCCGCGTAGCGACCCCGACGCCCCGCAGCCACGACCGGCAGCGGGGCGGGCGTGGTGGGGCGGTTGACGGGGTGCGGTGGGGCGAGGATGGCAAGCAGCCACTGCGGCACCGGCCGCAGCAGCGCAGGCCCGTCGACCCGGTAGCGGAAGCCGTCGACCACGCTGCCCGCGGCAACGACGTAGCCGCCGTGGGCGCGGGTGTCCACGAGCGGGGCCAGGGTTCCGACGGTGTTGGACAGGCGGGTGCCGCCCGGCGAAGTGAAGTACAGGTGGGCTCCGCCGCTCGCGGTCCGGATCGTGCGCGTCGTGGGGACGGGCTGCCCGTGGCGCTCGCAGAGCGCCTTGAAGGACGCCGCGTCTGCTGCCGCGAGGGCGGCACTTAGCAGGTCGCCGCTCATGCTGCGCTCCTGTCGATGAGCAGGGTCTGCTGGTGGGTGGGGATGGCGCTGATCACGCGGGTGCGCCAGTTGAGGGCGTAGTCGATGCAGTTGGCGCAGTTCTTGTGCGTGTGGCCGGTCAGGGGCGGCCGGCGGCGGGCGTGGGAGCTCCAGGCGGCGGAGTCCGCGGAAGCGAGCAGATGCCCGACGCGTTCCAGACCGAGGATCTTGAAGCCGAAGCCGTGCAGCTTGAAGCCGTGGGCGGCCATGGCGGTGACGATCGCGGCGCCCTCGCGGGTGGACTGCAACCGGCACACCGAACCGAGCCCCACCACCGGCTCACGCCGCAGGTTGACGCCTGCCTTCTCGTACAGCTCCACGCACCGCTCGTACTCGGGGATGCTTCGCCCTTGCAGGACGGGAGCGATACGCAGGTCGGGGGCGAGGGAGCGCAGTTCGAGGAAGTTGGCGACGGTGCGGCGCTGGTGTTCGGCGACGCTGAGGTGGGTTCCGACGAAGTGCTGCCCTTGGAAGGTGCCGCCGTTGATGATGGCGTCTTCGCACATCCAGTCCTGTTGTGCTGCCCAGTCGTAGGGGCCGACGTGTTCCCAGATGCGGCGCAGGTCATCGACGTACTGGCGGGGCGTGCGGGTCCAGGTGCCCTTGTTCTTCAGCTCCATGAAGCCGCCGGAGTCGATGGCGTAGGGGCCGCGGGCTTCGTCCCACTTGGTGGCGCGGTCGAAGTGCTCGGATTTCAGGAACAGGGGCACGTCGGTCAGGCGCAGCCAGTGCCGCTTGTGGGTCGTCAGGTAAAACCGCATCCCGCCCACGGCGGGAGCTCCCGCCGGTAAGGCTCGCGGGAGGGCGGTGGGTTGGGTCATCCTGGATGCCTCCAGTTCGGTATCAGCGTGCTGGGTTGGCGGCGGCCCCGGTTCTTGGCGGAAGGGGGCCGCCGTCGTCTTGGGTGGTGGGTCAGGCGGCGGCGGTGTCGTCGCCGCGCGTGGCGGTCAGGCGGCCGTCCAGGGTGCGGACGACCGTGCCGCCGGTGGTGAGGGTTTTGACGGCCTTGGACACGGCGCCCTTGGACAGGCCCGTGATGGTGACGACGTCCTTCTGCGCGACCGGTTCGTCGGCGGTCTCGATGGCCTTGAGAACGCGAGCAACGGCACTGTCCGTCGCGGGCTCGTCCGGCGCCGTGTTCGTGACGAGGGTGAGCGTCGAGGCGCCCGCGGCTTCCACCGTGGGCGCGATGGTGCGGGACCACGGGGTGCGGTCGGGCAGGGCAATGACGACGGCCTTGTCCATGTAGCGGACCTTGACGGGGTCCGGCTTGCGCTTGCCATCCCGGATCAGCGCGACACCGGGGACGGGGAGTTCGTCGGCGTTCCAGCCCTTGGCCTGTGCGTCCTCGCCGAGGACGACGCGGGCTTCGGCGGGGGTGCGGACCGCGAGGCAGATGGAGACGCCGATCTGCGGGGCGATCTGCTTGGGGATGCCGTCGTTGATGCTGGGCTTCTGGGTCATCCACCACAGGTCGATGCAGGCGGCGCGGCCCATGCGGGCGATGGACTCCAGGCCGGGCAGCGCGGACCGGGTCACGGTCCGGGTCCTGCCGTCGCCAGTCTCGGCCTCGTAGGGGACCTTGTCGGCGGCCGTCATGACCTCGGCGCCCTCGTCCACGACGACCGTGATGCGCGGCCGGTCGGGGGTGGGGGTCCAGGTGTCCTGGCCCTTGGGCAGGATGCTGAGCCGTTCCAGCATCTCCGTCTCCAGCTCATCGACCACGTCGATGACTTCGCGCGGGGTGGAGGCAACGCGGGCCCGGTGGTCCCACAACCTGCCTTCCACGCGCTTGAGATCGATGATGACGAGCGCGTTCGTGGCACCCTCGGACGCGTCGTACAGCAGCGGCCGGGACGCCACGGACTTGCCCGCGCCGGACCGGCCGGCGATGAGCAGCCGCTCCCCGAGCGGCACGGTGACCTGCTCGCCGGTGACGGTGTCGACACCGAGCGAGCGCCGCTCGGGTGTCCACCTCAGGTCGTCACCGTCGGCCGCGCTGCGGGTGCGCAGGATCAGTTCGGCCCAGCCGCCCTGCTTGCCCGCCTTGATCTGCATGCGCAGGCTCGTGCGAGCGCCGAGCAGGGCTCGGATGTGGTCCTCGGCGGCCCGGAGCTTGGTCGCCGTCCACGTCCCGTCGAGCCGGACGGAGACGACGATGCCCGCCTCGGTCAGCTTGGGCCGGCCGGTCAGCGTCCCGGCGAGGCCGCGCTGTTCGGCGTGGTCCTTCCAGTGCTGCGGCTGAAGACGCTTCAGCAGCGCGGACTCCTCGGCGGTGGGCTTAAGGCCGGTGGTGTCGCGCTCGCGCACGGCCACCCACACGAACAGCGCGGTGACGGCCGCGACGACGGCGACGGCCGACCACACCCACACACGCGTGGGCACCTGCGGGAGCCAGACGTATCCGGCGATGCCGAACGCCGTGGTCGTCTTGGTGGCGAACAGCCACATCGGGTCCGGGACGCGTCGCTTGGCGGTGCGCAGTTCGCGTTCGGCGCGGTGGGGCAGGGAGGTGACGCCCTCGGGGTCGACGGCGCGGGCCCGTTCCAGGGCGGCGCGGGCGTCGCGTCGCTACGGGGCCTGTGGCGGCCGAACAGCCTTCCGGGAGTCAAACCCCACCCGGAAGGGGGCTCAGGCGCCCTGAGAGCCGCCTACGGCCTCGGGGTGTTTCAGTGGCCCTTCCGGCCGCGCTTGCCGGTGCCCTTGCCGCCCTCGGTGACGGAGCGGACGACGGTGACCACGGCCCAGCCGAGCACGAGCGCGATGAAGGCGAGCATCGCCAGGTTCGCGGCGATGGCGGTGAGCACGCCGACGAGCAGCGGGCCGAAGTAGACGCCGGCCGCGACCGCACCGGCACCGACCCCGGAGCCGAGCGCGACGCGCTGCACCGTGCGGTCCGGCGGCGCCTGGTGGATGTGCACCACCTGCGGCCCGGCGGGCTGCTGCGCGGGCAGGGTGGCCGGGTCGGCGTAGACGTGGCTGCCGTCCGGGAGCTGAACGACGGTCAGCGGGCGGTGTGCGGGGAGCTGTTCCATGACGCACCCTCCGGGGCGTTGTCGGGGAAAGCGCAGGCAGTGCACATGCCGAGCGAGGGCGGGATGACGTATCCCGCGTCCCGGCGGCACTCGGGGCATGTGCGGCGGGCGGCGTTGGCCCTGGCCAGAGCCGCCCACTTCGCCGGGGTCATCGGACGCACCGGCTTCGCGCGGTCGATGCGGTAGAGGTAGGCGACCAGCGGGCCCCGCCGGCGCCGTGGCCGCTCCACCTGCGCCGCCACCCCCTGACCACCCGGACGCAAGCCCAGGGCGCGGAGCTGGCGGTAGGTGGCGTAGCCGTCCGGGGCGAGCCGCCACCGGTAGACGGGAAGGGCGCCCATCACACGGCCTGGAGGCCGCGTTCGGCGCGCAGGGTGTCGCGCAGGGCGCGGGCGTTGGCCGGCGAGGTGCGGACCTCACGGCGGATGCCCTCGGCGGTCAACTTGGCGTCCGGCCAATCGGCCGTCGCGTTCCGCGCCTCGGCCAGCAGCTCGTCCGGGGTGCGCTTCGGTCGCGGAGTGCGGGCCACCTCGGGCACGCGGCCCGTTGCCCGGCGCGGCCTGGTCGACTCGACCGCGACCGCGCGCCGCTCGATCGGTGTCACGGGCGGCTGCTCGATGGCCTGGACCGGCTTGGCCGGGACGGTCGACTTCAGGAAGCCGACGGCCACCGGTCGGGGCAGCGGCTTCACGTCCGGCGTGATCGGCGCCGGGATCGATACCGCAAGGTCAGACCTGGACCGATTCCTCTCGGTATTGGTCGATTCCTCCGCATTCGCGATCGAGACTGTGATCGGGCTGGGGCGGTGGTGCAGCACCTTCGCCACGAGGTCGGACCCGAAGTAGATCGACCCGACCGGCAGCGAGGTGGCGAGCAGCACGAGCACCCAGTTCGCCGGGTCCCAGTCCGCCAGTCGACCCCAGTCGACCGATCGGCCGTGGAGCTCCGGGACCAGGCCGTGCACGTAGTTCAACACGAGCGAGGCGATCGTGTAGGCGGCCAGCACCCGCAGCGCGAACACCCGGTCCCGCCCGGCGAGCACGAGCGTCGCGATCAGAGCCAGAGCCATGAGGCCGTCGACAACGAACGGGTACAGCGTCGCGGCCGTACCGTCCGCGCCGATGGCGCCCGCGATGTCGCGCAGCGCGTTCCAGGACACCCGGAAGGCCATCGCGACCACGACGACCAGCGCGAACACGAGAGCGGCGCGCCCCTTGCGGTGCAGGCTCATCGGTTCGCCTCCCCGCCGTCGCGCAGGTCGCCGTACTCCCATGCGAAGGACTCGAATTCCTCGTCCTCGTCGCTCTCCTCACCGGGAGCAACGGGAACGCCGGTGGAGCGCTCGCGAAGGTTCCGCAGCCACCCGACGGCGTTGACGATGGCGCCGACGAGCAAAGCGAGGCGCCACAGCGGTTCGCGCAGCGCCAGCAGACAAGCCGTGGCCCCCAGCATCAGCAGCGAGCCGACACGGAGGACAACCACGGGCAGGGCGCCCGGCGAGAGGTTCGCGCTCATGCGGCACCACCCGGCTGCCCGGCCAGGCCGTTGACGTGGTCGCGGTGAGCGGCGAGCACGCGCCGGCGGGCCCTGCGGATGCGCCGCTCGTCCAGCTCGGACGGGGTGCGGTCGATGACGATGATCTGGGCGTCCAGCAACTCCATCTCCGCGCGGATGACCGGCATCTCCGCGTCGATGGCGTCCAGCTCCGCGTCCGTGGGCTCCATCCACGGCTCGAACGCGGTAACAGCGTCCTGAACAGTGACGATGTGGCTCATTGGGTCGTGTTCCTCTCAGCGATGGAACGGCCCGAACAGCGGCTCCCGGGAGGCACCCCGGGAGCCGCGCGCCGTTGAAGTCGGCAGATCCGGCTCCCCTCAGCACCGCTCGTGCGAGACGAGCAGCGGAGGCAACCGGCCGCAGCAGGCAAGCTGCGGAGAGGTCGATGCGCGATGTAGCCGCGCGGTCCGTCTTTTCAACTCGGGGAGACGGGGCCCACCTATGCAGTTCTCAAGCGATGACTGGCGGCGGGGCCCCCTCGCGGACGACAGAGCTATCCCGAACCAGCACAGCCAGCCCCCGCCCGAAAAGCGGGGGCGGCTTCGCACGACCCAGACTGGACCGGTGGACCGGTCCAGTCAAGCGGCAAGACGTCGTGAAGTGACGGAGCATCAACAAAGCCGCACGTCAGAGACGTCGCATAGCCATGAAAAAAGCTGGACCGGCGGACCGGTCCAGCTAGGCGTTGCCGGATGGGCGACTACATCGCATAGGTATCGATCTGCTCGAAGAGCGAGGACGGCGTCACGCCCTCTTCGCAGACGAGGGGGCGCCCCTGCTCGTCCTTGGCCGTGTGGAGCAGGACGGCAACGGCCGTTCCCAACGGGACACCCAGCCGCTCGGCTTCCACCTCCGTGACAAGGCGCACCGTCGTGATGTCCACGCCCTCAACGGGGAACCGCCCTGTCTGCCGCCGCACGTAGCGCGTCGTACCTTCGGCGATCGGTGCAGTGTCAGCTAGGCGGGGCGCGGCCTCCGCGATCTCAGGAGGAAACCACGCCTCTACACAGCTATTGGGCGTGCCGTCCGGGAGTTGCAGGACCCGCACCCGCCGTAGGGCCAGGACTCCGTCAGCCAGCCCCAACGCGACGGCGACCCGCGACGGAGGCTCGGCCCAGTCCGGTGTCCCGACGCGCTTGAACGGCATGCCTCCCAGGATGCGCGCTGACCCCGCGCGCCGGGCGCCGGCAGGGCGCGCGACGGGAGTTTCTGTCACCACGAAGCCGGTGCCCTGCTTGGCGACGACGACGCCATCATTCCGCAGCACATCTACGGCCTTGATGGCAGTGGCGCGTGACACGCCCCACTGCTCGGCCAGGTCGCGCCCCGACGGGATAACTCCCCCAGGAGGGAACTCACCAGCGGCAATACGGACGCGCAAGGACTCGGCGATCTCTTCGTACTTCAGGACTGCCATGGCTTCCCCTATTCCGGCCGCTGGACTGGTCCACCGGTACACAGGATACTGCGAGCATGTCGAACCTCGAATTGGACGCCTCCGTGATGCGGTTCTACGGCGAGACAGCGAACGAGGACAGCCGCCTGCGAGTCTCGGCAGACGGACGCATGGAACTGGTCCGAACCCAGGAACTTCTCCGCCGCTTCCTGCCCCCCGCACCGGCTCGCGTGCTCGATGTGGGCGGAGCAACGGGGGTTCATGCCGAGTGGCTAGTGAAGGATGGCTATGAGGTCACTCTCGTAGACCCCGTCCCCCGCCACGTCGAGAGTGCGTCGGCCGTCTGTTCAGCGGTCCTCGGTGACGCCCGTGACCTGCGTGAGCCAGACAGCAGTTTCGATGTTGTGCAGCTTCTGGGCCCGCTGTACCACCTCCCCGATCCGGCCGACCGCGCCAAGGCACTGTCGGAGGCGTGCCGTGTCGTGAAGCCGGGCGGCCTGGTAGCTGCGGCCGCAATCAACCGGTATGCCTCGCTCTTCGAGCACGTCACGTACGCCCACCTGCATAAGGAGCGGATTCACGACTCCGTCTCGAAGATTCTTGAGACGGCCACTTACGACGGCGTACGGGGCTTCACTGTCTCCTACTTCCACCGAGCCGAAGAGCTGGTGGCTGAGCTTGTAGCGGCTGGCCTGACAGGCGTGCAGGTCTTCGGTATCGAGGGGCCCGCATGGTCGCTGGTCAAGGCGGCAGAGCAGCAGCCGGGCGAGGGACCCACGGACGATCTGATTGCCTCCGCCTTGGCCGCCGCGCGCATGGCAGAGCCGTACCCGGAGCTGCTTGCCGCCAGCTCGCACCTTCTGGCCGTGGGCACGGCTCCGGACTGATGACTGGGAACTGTTGGCGTACGCCAACCCGTACGCCAACACCAGCGCACAACCGCGTCCCAGTGAGAGCACTGATAGCCTCCATGGTCAGCGCCTCGCTCGCCTGGACACGGCCTGAAAAGCGGAAGGTCGCCGGTTCGACCCCGGCCCCAGCCACAGCCGCCCTTACCAGGGCCTGAGCCCCTCTCCAGGGTCACTGGAGAGGGGCTCTTCGCATAGGGGGAGACATGGGCCGGGACCAGGACAGAGCCAGCCAGGACACCGAGCTGGAGAAGGACCGGGCCCGGTACGGGCTGCTCGCGGTCGTCATCAGCAACCTGTCGATCGCCTCGGTCGCCGCCTTCGGCGTGTGGCAGCTCGACGGGGACAAGGCCGTGATCGTCGGCATCCTCACCGCCGCGTTCACGGCCGTCAGCAGCACGACCACCGCCTACCTGGGCATCAAGGCCGTCTCCAACACCGCGAAGTCGATCGCCCTCGGGGACGGCCAGGCCCGTCGGCACACCGAGGCCGCCCCGCCGGCTCCGCCCGCCCAGCGCACCCCCTAGGCAGCGTGGGCCGGCTGCCGTGATCTGCCGCCCGGATGGCGGTGCCGCCAGATCAGGAAGACCGCGCAGGAGACGACCGCCCAGCCCGCCAGCACCAGGAACGGGAACGCGTGCTGGTGGCCGCGGAAGTACACCGCCGTGTGCTGGGCGTTCACCGAGGCACCGGGCGGCAACCAGCGGCCGATCGTGCCCAGCACGGACGGCAGCAGGGGCCAGGAGACGGCACCGCCGGACGACGGGTTGCCCAGCAGCACCATCAGCCCCCATGTCGGCAGCATGGCCCAGCGCCCGACCAGGGTGTTGAACATCGTGAACACCATGCCCGAGGTGAACATGGTGAAGGCGAGGATCGCCCACGACTCCACGAACGGCAGCCTCAGCGCCCCCAGCAACCAGTCCACCACCGCGGCGATCGTGAACCCGCCGAGCAGGGCGTAGGCGACGGTGAAGGAGATGCGTTCCAGCGGGTTCAGCTCCGACGCGTGCACGCTGAGCTGGATGGCCCCGACGAAGCCGATGATCACGGCGGCCAGGGAGATGTAGAAGATGGCCAGTCCTCTCGGGTCGCCCTTCTGCAACGGCTTCAGGTCGTGGAGCACCACGGTGAGGCCGGTGGCCTTGCCGACCTTCACCGCCGCCTCCCCCAGCACCTGCGCCACCGTCGCCCCGGACGCCCCGGACACGTCGAGGTTGATCGTCCGGCCGCCGGCGGGCGCGTCGACCACCGCGAAGACCTTCTGCTGGTCCACCGCCCGCACCGCGGCCTCCCGGTCGCCGTACGGCTGGAGCTTCAAGGAGGCGCCGAGGGCCTTCTCCATGCCGTCGACGAACCGCCGGGCCGCGGGCTGGTCGTAGGCGCCGGTCACCGCCGTGGGGATGCTGTGCGGGGTCGGGTTCGCCATGGCGTACGTGTAGGAACCCGCGAAGAAGCCGGCCGCGACAGCGATGATCAACAGGAGGACGGTGGCGGGGAGGAAAGGGGATGCCTTGAACGCCGCCCAGCGCTCCGCGCGGGTCGGGGGACGGCCGTGGTCTCCGTGCGGGGAATCAGGCATATCGACCACGCTAGGTCATGCCGTGACATCGCGCCCCGGTCAAATCGTTCGCTTGTTTTTCGCCCCAGGTGAGATCCTGGACCGCGTATGTCTACGCATCCCGCCCCCGCCCTCGGCACCCTCGCACCCCGTCTGACCGAGCTGTCGCTGCGCGACGCGCACCGGCTCGGGCGGCGACTGGAGGGCGCACGCAAGATCCGTAAGCCGGAGGCCCGCGCCGCCGTCCTCGCCGAGATCGACGGCGAGGTCGGCAAGGCCGAGGCCCGGATGGCCGAGCGGCGCTCACGCGTGCCGGCCGTCACCTACCCCGAGCAGCTGCCGGTCAGCCAGAAGAAGGACGAGATCGCGGCCGCCATCCGCGATCACCAGGTCGTCATCGTGGCCGGTGAGACCGGTTCCGGGAAGACCACCCAGATCCCGAAGATCTGCCTGGAGCTGGGCCGGGGCGTGCGCGGCATGATCGGGCACACCCAGCCCCGCAGGATCGCCGCCCGGACCGTCGCCGAGCGGGTCGCGGAGGAGCTGAGGACGCCCCTCGGCGAGTCCGTCGGCTGGAAGGTGCGGTTCACCGACCAGGTGAACCCGGACGCCACCTTCATCAAGCTGATGACGGACGGCATCCTGCTCGCCGAGATCCAGACGGACCGCGAGCTGCGCGCCTACGACACGATCATCATCGACGAGGCGCACGAGCGGTCCCTCAACATCGACTTCCTGCTGGGCTACCTCGCCCAGCTGCTGCCGAAGCGGCCCGACCTGAAGGTCGTCATCACCTCGGCGACCATCGATCCGGAGCGCTTCTCCCGGCACTTCGGAGACGCCCCGATCGTCGAGGTCAGCGGGCGGACCTACCCCGTGGAGGTGCGCTACCGGCCGCTCCTCGAAGAGGAGTCGGACGACGCCGACCGGGACCAGATCACCGCCATCTGCGACGCCGTGGAGGAACTCCAGGCCGAGGGCCCGGGCGACATCCTCGTCTTCCTCTCCGGCGAGCGGGAGATCCGGGACACGGCGGACGCGCTGGAGAAGAAGAAGTACCGCTTCACCGAGGTGCTCCCCCTCTACGCCCGGCTCTCGCACGCCGAGCAGCACCGCGTCTTCCAGCCGCACACCGGGCGCAGGATCGTTCTGGCGACGAACGTCGCCGAGACCTCCTTGACCGTGCCGGGCATCAAGTACGTCATCGATCCCGGCTTCGCCCGGATCAGCCGCTACAGCCACCGCACCAAGGTCCAGCGGCTGCCCATCGAGCCGATCAGCCAGGCCAGCGCGAACCAGCGCAAGGGCCGCTGCGGCCGTACGTCCGACGGCATCTGCATCCGTCTGTACTCCGAGGACGACTTCGTCGCCCGCCCGGAGTTCACGGACGCCGAGATCCTGCGGACGAACCTCGCCTCCGTCATCCTCCAGATGACCGCGGCCGGCCTCGGCGACATCGAGAAGTTCCCCTTCATCGACCCGCCGGACCACCGCAACATCCGCGACGGCGTGCAACTCCTCCAGGAGCTGGGCGCGCTGGACCCGGCCCAGAAGGACCCCCGCAAGCGGCTCACGGACACCGGCCGCAAGCTGGCCCAGCTGCCCGTCGACCCCCGCCTGGCCCGGATGGTCCTGGAGGCCGACAAGAACGGCTGTGTCCGCGAGGTCATGGTCATCGCCGCCGCGCTGTCCATCCAGGACCCGCGCGAGCGTCCGGCCGAGAAGCAGACCCAGGCCGACCAGCAGCACGCCCGCTTCAGGGACGAGACCAGCGACTTCCTCGCCTACCTCAACCTGTGGCGGTACATCCGCGAGCAGCAGCGGGAGCGCGGCTCGTCGTCCTTCCGCCGGATGTGCAAGCAGGAGTACCTGAACTTCCTGCGCATTCGCGAATGGCAGGACATCTACACCCAGCTGCGAACGGTCGCCAAGCAGATGGGCATCCACCCCAACGAGGACGACGCCCCGGCCGACCGGATCCACGTCTCCCTCCTCGCCGGCCTCCTCTCCCACATCGGGATGAAGGACGTGAAGGACGGCAACAAGAACGAGTACCTGGGCGCCCGCAACGCCAAGTTCGCGATCTTCCCGGGCTCCGCGCTGTTCAGGAAGCAGCCGAAGTTCGTGATGTCGGCCGAGCTGGTGGAGACGAGCCGGCTCTGGGCGCGGGTGAACGCCAAGATCGAGCCGGAGTGGGTCGAGCCGCTGGCCGGGCACCTGCTCAAGCGGACGTACAGCGAACCGCACTGGGAGAAGGACCAGGCGGCCGTGATGGCGTACGAGAAGGTCACGCTGTACGGCGTACCGATCGTCGCCCAGCGGAAGGTGAACTACGGCCGGATCGACCCGGAGGTCTCCCGCGAGCTGTTCATCCGCAACGCGCTCGTGGAGGGCGACTGGCGCACCCACCACAAGTTCTTCGCCGACAACCGCAAGCTGCTCAGCGAGGTCGAGGAGCTGGAGCACCGCGCCCGGCGCCGGGACATCGTGGTCGACGACGACACGCTCTTCGAGTTCTACGACCAGCGGGTGCCCGAACACGTCGTCTCCGGCGCCCACTTCGACTCCTGGTGGAAGCGCAAGCGCCAGGAGCAGCCGGACTTCCTGGACTTCGAGCGGGAGATGCTCATCCGGGAGTCGGCGGAGGCGGTCACCAAGGCCGACTATCCCGACACCTGGCGGCAGGGGCAGCTCAAGTTCCGGGTGACGTACCAGTTCGAGCCGGGCGCGGACGCCGACGGTGTGACGGTCCACATCCCGCTCCAGGTCCTCAACCAGGTCACGGACGAGGGCTTCGACTGGCAGATCCCGGGCCTGCGCGAGGAGGTGGTGACGGAGCTGATCCGTTCCCTGCCGAAGCCGATCCGCCGCAACTACGTCCCGGCGCCGAACTACGCGAAGAGGTTCCTGGAGAAGGCGGTGCCCCTCCAGGAGCCGCTGACGGTGACGATGGCGCGCGAGCTGAAACGGATGGTCGGTGTTCCGTTCGAGGCGGACGACTTCGACTGGGCCAGGATCCCCGACCACCTGAAGATCACGTTCCGGATCGTTGACGAGCGGCGCCGGAAGCTGGCCGAGGACAAGGACCTGGAGGCGCTGAAGCTGCGGCTGAAGCCGAAGGCACGCAAGGCCCTGTCGCAGGCCGCGGCGGCGACCGCGTCCCGCGAGGGCGGGGAGTCCCTGGAGCGCAAGGGCCTGACGGACTGGACGATCGGCACCCTCACCCGCGTCTTCGAGACACGCCGGGCCGGCCAGCCGGTCAAGGCCTATCCGGCGCTGGTGGACGACGGTGACACGGTCTCGGTCCGCCTCTTCGACACGGAGGAGGAGCAGGCGGAGGCCATGTGGAAGGGCACCCGCCGCCTCATCCTGCGCAACATCCCGGTGAACCCGGCGAAGTTCGCGTCCGAAAAGCTGACGAACGCCCAGAAGCTCGCCCTGTCGGCCAACCCCCACGGTTCGATCCAGGCCCTGTTCGACGACTGCGCGATGGCCGCCGCGGACAAGCTGATCGCGGACTTCGGGGGGCCGGCGTGGGACGAGGAGTCGTACCGGAAGCTGTACGACAAGGTGCGGGCGGAGATCGTGGACACCACGGTCCGTACGGTCGCCCAGGTGCAGCAGGTCCTCGCCGCCTGGCAGGCCTGTGAGCGCCGTCTGAAGGCCGTCCGCAGCCCCGCGCTGCTCGCGAACCTGACCGACGTCCGCAAGCAGCTGGACGCCCTCGTGAAGCCCGGTTTCGTCACCTGGGCGGGCATACGGCGCCTGCCCGACCTGATGCGCTACCTGGTGGCCGCGGACCGGCGCCTGCAGCAGATGCCGACGAACGTCCAGCGGGACACGACCCGCATGGAGAAGGTCCACGAGATGCAGGACGAGTACGCCTGGCTCCTGGAGCAGCTCCCGAAGGGCCGCCCGGTGCCGCCCGCCGTCCTGGACATCCGCTGGATGCTGGAGGAGCTGCGGGTCAGCTACTTCGCCCACGCGCTGGGCACGGCGTACCCCGTCTCCGACAAGCGGATCATCAAGGCGATCGACGCGGCCGTCCCGTAATCGCTCCCGTACGGAGGGTGAGTTCGACCAGGAGCCTCACCCTCCTGTACAGTCTCTTCTCGCAGCGCAACGCACGAAAAGCGCCGCGAAACAAGGTCCTGTGGAGCAGTTTGGAGTGCTCGCCACCCTGTCAAGGTGGAGGCCGCGGGTTCAAATCCCGTCAGGACCGCATAATGGCTGAGGCCCGCATCCCGCGAGGGAGAGCGGGCCTCACTCATATCCCCAGAAGTTCGGGCCCGCATCCCCCAGAGGACAGCGGGCCTCTGAATGCGCGAAGCCCGGCAGGGCCGAAGGGGGCTGGGGACACGGCCCCGAGGGGCGCCCCCGGCGCCGGCACCCGTCAGCCCGGCCCAACCTGCGGAGCCCCCCGTCGTCTTGACGGCGTCACATTCCCTCGGTACTCAGGGAGCAGGGCTCGTTCCCTCTGTGCGGCCCCCGGAGGTGGCGTATGGCGGCGTCGGTCAGGCATGAGACGCGGGCGCTCCTGAGGGCGCATCTGTCGGCCGCCTCCTCCTACGGGCACCTCACCCGCCACTGTCCCATCTGCCACCGCCTGCTGCGGCTGGCGATGGATGCCGCCCCGCAGACCCAGGAGGCCGAACAGGAGGCCCCCGAGGACGGCGAGGACACTCGCCGCCCCTGACCCCCGTCGGCCCCAACCTCCGTACGAGCGTGGGAATCTGACGCACGCGCCCCGCCCGAAAGCTCCTTTAACGCATGCGAGCCGCAGGCAACAAGCACCCAGAGGTGTGACGGGAGTCACCGCGTGAGTTTTTGGAACAGCGGTACTTACCCCCCTCATACAACGGGTCAATTTAATATGTGCAATTGCACCGCTCCCAGGGGTCGCACACAGCTGTTCCGACACCCCTCCCCAGACTCCGACAAGGACGCTCACAAGCGCCGCCCACGCTCCGCGACCTGCGCACAAAAAAGATCGCGCTGGACCCGGCGGAGTCCAGCGCGATCTACGACGCACCCTGTGTCGCTTGCCTACAACGTTCTCTTCGGCCTGGGCGAGGGGCCTGTTGGGGCAGGTCCCGCGTCGCTTGGAGCTAGGGTTCCGGGCGCCTCGGCCAGTGGGGGGACCGACCGTCTTGCCCGGTTATGCAGTTGTTCAGGCCTCGCTGCGCTGCTGCGGGATGCCCGCGAGCAGAGCGCGGACCTCGGCCTCGCGGTAGCGGCGGTGCCCGCCGAGCGTACGGATGGACGTGAGCTTGCCGGCCTTCGCCCACCGCGTGACCGTCTTGGGGTCGACGCGGAACATGGTGGCGACCTCAGCCGGGGTCAGCAGCGGCTCGGCATCAGGGGTGCGAGCGGTCATGAGCGGCCTCCTCGGGAGAACCGAACCTTCTCGGTTCTTTCCTCTAAATTCTGCACCTTGACCCGCGTTGCCCGAAATGGCGGACGCGAGTCGAGTCGGTTATAGGACGAACGGCTTGTCCTCGGCACTACAACTACACCATCTGTCCAGCCGCGTCGGCCAAACCGATGGAATTGCCCTCCCAGGTGTTCATCAGCGACGGAAGCCGATGGACCATGCCATAGCGGACAGTCACGCCACTGTGACGATCAGTCACAGGACGATCAGAGGTCACCAGACCCCCCAAAAGCGTGCAATGCTGAGAATCCGCCCATGATGGAGCACAGTTGGACGGATGGAGCCCTCCCCGGACTCCTTGTCCTATTTTGGCACGAGGGGTGCCAAGAGGCGCAAGAGCCGGGTAAGTGCCGTCCATCACCCTTGAGACATACGTCCAGATCGGGACCAACGTCCCGTCAGGTGGTCTAAGCGAGTAGAACGTACGTCCTCTGTCACCGATTTGACCGTGACGTACGTCACTCAGTTCGCGGAGCGCCGGTCCCGTACCGCCCGCCACCGCTCCACCAGCCGCCCGTACGCCTCCCCGGCGGCCGCCCCGTCACCCCGGCGCAGCGCCTCGATCCCGGCCGCCACGTCCGCCGCCGAATGGTCGCCCTCCAGCTCGCCGGCCGGCAGCACGTGCACCAGGCCGCCGTAGTCCAGCTCCACCAGCGAGCGCGGGTGGAACTCCTCCAGCCAGCGGCCGACGTCCACCAGGCCGTCGATCAGCGGGCCCTCCTCGACGGCGTCCTTCAGCGTGCGCAGCGCCCGCGCCACCCGGCGCCGGGCCTGCACCATCGGCGTGCGGTAGCGCAGCACCGGGGGCACGTCGGCGGTCCCCTTGTCGTACCGCCGCTCCTCGTCCGAGACCAGCACGAACCAGTTCAGCGGCACCTGCCAGGTCGCCGTGCGGATCCACGGGCGCGCGTCGGGGTTGCGGGCGAGCCAGCGCTCGTAGTCCTGGGCGGCCTGCCGGCGCACCACCGGGGGCAGCACCGCGTCCAGCACCGGCGCGGGCAACTCCTCCGCCAGCTCCTCCAGGGCCTGCCAGCCGCGCAGCCGGGTCCGCCAGGGGCACACGCAGACCACCCCGTCGACCTCCAGCACGAAGGCGTCGCCGCTCTCGTGCACCGGCACCGCGATCGGCGGGATGGGCAGCAGGTCGGCCAGGGAGCGACGCAGTTCGTCCTGGTAGGAGGGGCGGTCGGGGCGGCGGGCGTAGCGCGCCCAGTGCCCGCGCTCCGGCTCCGGGAAGGCGCCCAGCGGCTCGTACACGCGCAGGTACGCGGCATAGGGGACGACCACGGAGGACACCTTCGGCACGCCTGCTCCCTCCCCATCGGACCCGGCTCGAAACCACTGCAAATCGTGCCACGCTCATACGTGCACAGCGGGCCCCGGAGAGTGATCCTGAACACTGCGCGGATGGTGAGGGAACCGAGGCTCTACGCTCATGCCACGGCTCCCCGCCACCCGTACGGGGACCGACCCCACTCGCCGCTAGTACACAGGAGTCACCACAGTGACCGACGTAACCGGCGCGTCTGCTGATGTCCTGCACGCCCTGTTCCATTCGGACCAGGGCGGCCATGAGCAGGTCGTGCTCTGCCAGGACCGCGCCACCGGCCTCAAGGCCGTGATCGCCATCCACTCCACCGCCCTGGGCCCCGCCCTCGGCGGCACGCGCTTCTACCCGTACGCGAACGAGGCCGAGGCCGTGGCCGACGCCCTCAACCTCGCGCGCGGCATGTCCTACAAGAACGCCATGGCCGGGCTCGACCACGGCGGCGGCAAGGCCGTGATCATCGGCGATCCGGAGCGCGACAAGACCGAGGAGCTGCTCCTCGCCTACGGCCGCATGGTCGCCTCCCTCGGCGGCCGCTACGTCACCGCGTGCGACGTCGGCACGTACGTGGCAGACATGGACGTGGTGGCCCGCGAGTGCCGCTGGACCACCGGCCGCTCCCCCGAGAACGGCGGCGCCGGCGACTCCTCCGTGCTCACCGCCTTCGGCGTCTACCAGGGCATGCGCGCCTCCGCCCAGCACCTGTGGGGCGACCCCTCGCTGCGCGGCCGCAAGGTCGGCATCGCCGGCGTCGGCAAGGTCGGCCGCCACCTGGTGAAGCACCTGCGCGACGAGGGCGCGGAGGTCGTGATCACGGACGTGCGCGTGGACGCCGTCCAGCGGATCCTGGAGCAGTACCCCGCGGGGGTGACGGCCGTCGCCTCCACCGAGGAGCTGATCCGGGTCGAGGGGCTCGACATCTACGCCCCCTGCGCCCTCGGCGGCGCCCTGAACGACGACACCGTCCCGGTGCTCACCGCCAGGGTGGTCTGCGGCGCGGCCAACAACCAGCTGGCCCACCCGGGCGTGGAGAAGGACCTCGCCGACCGCGGGATCCTCTACGCGCCGGACTACGTGGTGAACGCCGGCGGGGTGATCCAGGTGGCCGACGAGCTGCACGGGTTCGACTTCGACCGGTGCAAGGCGAAGGCGGCGAAGATCTTCGACACCACGCTGGCCATATTCGCACGTGCGAAGGAAGACGGGATTCCGCCGGCCGCGGCGGCCGACCGGATCGCCGAGCAGCGGATGGCCGACGCCCGCGCGACCCTCGCCGCGCGCTGAGCCGATCGCACACATGAGCGGTACCCGTCGGCGGGAACTTAGAGAGAACTCTCACTTCCACCGGCGGGTCGTTCCCCGATAAGTGGTTAAAATCGCCACTGACCAGCGAGGACAGGGCGCCTCGAAGGTCCTGGGCACACGCGCGTGCTGCGGGCGACGTACCGTATGGGCGCGGGCTCAGGTACCGTGGAAGCCCTACGGACCGGCCTCTCCATGGAGAGTCCGTTCCAGATCATGAACGCGTGTCAGACTCTGGGGCCGTCGAGCCCCGTCGTTGAGGGGGTCGAGCCATGGGGCGCGGCCGGGCCAAGGCCAAGCAGACGAAGGTCGCCCGCCAGCTGAAGTACAACAGCGGCGGGACGGACCTCTCACGCCTGGCCGAGGAGCTGGGCGCATCGACGTCGAATCAGTCGCCGAACGGCGACCGCTTCACGGACGATGAGCATGACGACGACGACCTGTACTCCCGCTACGCCGACCTCTATGAGGACGACGACGAGGACGAGGACGAAGGTCCCGCACAGCACCGTCGAGGCGCTTGACCTTGCATTGAGCACCAGTCCGGTCGGTGGCACAGCCACCGACCGGCTTCTGTGCTGTCCGCAGGGTCAGACCGCGTAGTCGCCGACCAGCTCCGCGCCGGTCGTCTTCTCGCCACGCTCGGTGATCTCACCGGCGACCCAGGCGTCGACGCCCCGGTCGGCCAGCGTCGCGAGGGCGACCTCCGCGGATTCCTCCGGGACGATCGCGATCATGCCGACGCCCATGTTGAGGGTCTTCTCCAGCTCCAGGCGCTGGACGTTCCCGGTCTTCCCGACCAGGTCGAAGATCGCGCCCGGGGTCCAGGTGGAGCGGTCGACCACGGCGTGCAGCCCGTCCGGGATCACCCGGGCCAGGTTCGCGGCGAGCCCGCCACCGGTGACGTGGCTGAACGCGTGCACCTCGGCCGTGCGGGTCAGCGCCAGGCAGTCCAGCGAGTAGATCTTCGTGGGCTCCAGCAGTTCCTCGCCGAGGGTGCGGCCCAGCTCCGCGACCTGGGTCTCCAGGGCCATCCCGGCACGGTCCAGCAGGACGTGGCGGACCAGGGAGTACCCGTTCGAGTGAAGTCCGGAGGACGCCATGGCGATCACGGCGTCACCCGTGCGGATGCGATCCGCGCCGAGCAGCCGGTCCGCCTCCACAACGCCCGTACCGGCGCCGGCGACGTCGAAGTCGTCCTCGCCCAGCAGGCCGGGGTGTTCGGCCGTCTCACCGCCCACCAGGGCGCATCCGGCCAGCACACAGCCTTCCGCGATGCCCTTGACGATGGCCGCGACACGCTCGGGGTGCACCTTGCCGACGCAGATGTAGTCGGTCATGAACAGCGGCTCGGCGCCGCACACCACGATGTCGTCCATGACCATGGCGACCAGGTCGTGGCCGATGGTGTCGTAGACGCCCATCCGGCGCGCGACGTCGACCTTCGTGCCGACGCCGTCCGTGGCGGAGGCGAGCAGCGGGCGCTCGTAGCGCTTGAGGGCGGAGGCGTCGAAGAGCCCGGCGAAGCCGCCGAGGCCGCCCAGCACCTCGGGGCGCTGGGTCTTCTTCACCCACTCCTTCATGAGCTCTACGGCGCGGTCTCCCGCTTCGATGTCGACGCCCGCGGCTGCGTAGCTGGCACCAGTCGTCTCAGACATGGGGTGAGAACTTTCGTGTCGTACGGCAGAACTTACGGGCGGCGGATCGCGTCGGTCGCCGCGGTCGCGGCCGGACCGGCCGCCAGCTCGGTCTCCAGCAGCTGCTTGCCGAGCAGCTCCGGGTCCGGCAGCTCCATCGGGTACTCGCCGTCGAAGCAGGCGCGGCACAGGTTCGGCTTGGCGATCGTGGTCGCCTCGATCATGCCGTCGATGGAGATGTAGGCGAGCGAGTCGGCGCCAAGGCTGGTGCCGATCTCCTCGATGGTCATGCCGTTGGCGATCAGCTCCGCGCGCGTGGCGAAGTCGATGCCGAAGAAGCAGGGCCACTTCACGGGCGGGGAGGAGATCCGGATGTGGACCTCGGCGGCGCCCGCCTCGCGGAGCATGCGCACCAGGGCCCGCTGGGTGTTGCCGCGCACGATCGAGTCGTCCACGACGACCAGGCGCTTGCCCTTGATGACTTCCTTCAGCGGGTTCAGCTTCAGGCGGATGCCCAGCTGGCGGATGGTCTGCGAGGGCTGGATGAACGTACGGCCGACGTAGGCGTTCTTCACGAGACCCGCGCCGAAGGGGATGCCGGAGGCCTCCGCGTACCCGATGGCGGCCGGAGTGCCGGACTCCGGGGTCGCTATGACCAGATCGGCCTCTACGGGGGCTTCCTTGGCCAGCCGGCGGCCCATCTCCACACGGGAGAGGTAGACGTTCCGGCCGGCGATGTCGGTGTCCGGACGGGCCAGGTACACGTACTCGAAGACACAGCCCTTGGGCTTCGCTTCCGCGAATCGGGAGCTGCGCAGGCCGTTCTCGTCGATGGCGACGAACTCGCCCGGCTCGATCTCGCGGACGAAGCTGGCGCCGGTGATGTCCAGCGCGGCGGTCTCGGAGGCGACCACCCAGCCGCGCTCCAGCCGGCCGAGGACCAGCGGGCGGATGCCCTGCGGGTCGCGGGCGGCGTAGAGGGTGTGCTCGTCCATGAAGACGAGCGAGAAGGCGCCCTTGACCCGCGGGAGCACCGCGTGCGCGGCCTCCTCGATGGTCAGCGGCTTGCCGTCCTCGTCGACCTGGGCGGCCAGCAGGGCCGTCAGCAGGTCGGTGTCGTTGGTGGCCGCGACCCGGGTGGAGCGGCTGTTGTTGTCGTTGGGCAGGTCGGCGACCATCTCGGCGAGCTGCGCCGTGTTGACCAGGTTGCCGTTGTGGCCGAGCGCGATCGAACCGTGCGCGGTGGCGCGGAACGTCGGCTGGGCGTTCTCCCACACGGAGGCCCCGGTGGTCGAGTAGCGGGCGTGTCCGACCGCGATGTGACCCTGGAGCGAACCGAGCGAGGTCTCGTCGAAGACCTGGGAGACCAGGCCCATGTCCTTGAAGACGAGGATCTGGGAGCCGTTGCTGACCGCGATTCCCGCGGATTCCTGACCCCGGTGCTGGAGGGCGTAGAGCCCGAAGTACGTGAGCTTTGCGACCTCTTCACCCGGAGCCCAGACGCCGAAGACGCCGCAAGCGTCCTGGGGGCCCTTCTCGCCGGGAAGCAGATCGTGATTGAGTCGACCGTCACCACGTGGCACGCCACCGAGTGTAGGCGAGGTCGACCACTGGTCCGAATTGGGGATGCGCGCCCGTAACCGGCCGGGCGGTCTGGATCACCTTGGGTGATTCCGCGTTTGCCCTGGTCACGGCGGTGCTTCACCAGCCGCCGGGGGCTCCGGACGGGTCGTACGGGCCGGTCACGGGCGTCTTCGCCGTATTCGTGAGTGAGGTGTCGCACATCAGCCGGGGGTGCTCCGGCTGAGGTGGACGCGGTCGCCGTCGCCGTCGGTGAGCGTCGCCTTCCCGGTGTCGGTCTTGGCGGTGAGCGTGCCGGTGGTGAGGATGCGCGCGAGGGCGCGCTCGAAGTCCATGCGCTCCTGGCCGCAGGCCATCCTGGTCGTGCGCAGGTCACCGATGGTGATGCGGTCCCCGCGCACGGTGGCGCGGGCGCTGAAGTGGTTGCAGCCCAGGTTGCCGGCCGCCTTGCCGTCCTCGTCGATGCGGAGGCGGGCGGTGGCGGGCGCCTGCCGGGTGGTGGAGCCGACGGTGATGCCGTCGACCCGCCAGTCGATCCCGGTCACCGGCTGCTGGACGCTCACCGCTCCACTGTCCGCCTTCTCGCCGCCACAGGCCACCGTGAACGGGAGAAGCACGGCGGCCACCGCCAGGGTCACGCGTTGCTTGTACCGGTTCATGGTGATTCGACGTACGCGGGCGGGCCCGGGTTCCGGCTACGACATGACCGGCAGCAGCTCCCCGATGTCCGCCCGCTCCCCGCTCGCGCTGACCTTGGCGGCGGCCAGCGCGTCCGCCCAGGCGGTCCGGCCGGTGGCGAGCCGCATCCAGGTCAGCGGGTCGGTCTCCACGACGTTGGGCGGGGTGCCCCGGGTGTGCCGGGGGCCCTCGACGCACTGCACCACCGCGTACGGCGGCACCCGCACCTCGGTGGAGCCGCCCGGCGCCTTCACGGCGAGGGCGTCGGCGAGCAGCCGGGTGGTGGCGGCCAGGGCCTGCCGGTCGTACGGCACCTCCAGGCCGGGGACGGCGGCGTTCAGGTCGTCGGTGTGGACGACGAGTTCGAGGGCGCGGGTGACGAGGTAGTCGTCCAGCGGCAGGGCTCCCGCACTGGTGTCCAGCAGCCGGCCGCCGGGGTGCTCGTCCAGCAGGGCGCGCAGGCTCCGGTCGATGTCGGCGAGGTAGGCGCCGGGGTCCGGGTGGGCGGCGGTGAGGCCCCGGGTGAAGTCGGCGATGGCGCCGGCGCGCGACCCGGTGGAGAACGGCCACTCGACCACGGTGACGGTCTGCCGGGGCGGGGCGGGCCGCTCCAGGGCCCGGTGGACGGCGGTGACCGCCATGCCGATGTGTGCGATCAGGTCCCGTACGGTCCAGGCGCCGAGCCGGGTGGGGAGCTCCAACTGCTCGGGGCCGAGGGTGCGGACGGCGTCCCGTACGTGCGTGAGCTGGGCGAGGACCGCCTTACGGGTCTTCGCGGGGTCGTAGGTCCTGGTGCGCTTCTTGGCCGTGGGCATGGCGGTGACCCTATTCGGTGACCCTGTTCACGGGCGCGGAATTCACGGTCGCAGCTTCACCGCGAGCGAGTAGAGACGGGTGATCTGGTCGTCGCTGTCGTTGTCGTCGGAGACCAGGTAAAGCGGGTGCCAGCCTTTGTAGCGGCCGGACGTCCAGGGGGTGCCGAGGGCCATGCCCTCGACGTTGTCGAGGAGCGGGTACTGGGCGGACGAGGCCGGGACGGCGACCTGGCCGCGACCGCCCACGGGGCAGGTGGCCAGGTCGACGACCAGTTCGTCGGCGGCGAAGATCTTCGGCGGCTGGTGCCACAGGGAGGTCAGTGCCGTGACGTTCTGGGCGTGGGCGAGGGAGAGCTGGACGATCCGAATCTCCGAGCCCAGTCCGGCGGTGTACTGGCGTTCCAGCGCGAGCAGGTCGCCGTCGTCGTCGATGGCGTTCAGCTCGGACAGGTACATGCCGTCATCGGCCATGAACGCGTACTGCCCGTCCGGGACGTAGGCGCCGCCGGCCCTTCCGGTGTAGCGCTGGATGCGGATGATGCCCCGGCCGCGCTGGTCGCCGTCCTTCGCCAGGGGTGCCTCCCAGCCGGCGTACAGATGGCGGCCGTCCGGGGAGACGGCCAGCGACTCGATGCTGCGGCCCGTCTGCGCGGCGCCCTGGGGCCAGAAGCGCAGTTCCTTCGGGATGGGTAAGTCCTTGCCGACCTGCCGGCCGGTGGCGATGTCGAAGCGGCGGATGGCCGGGCCGGTCTCGGAGGCGATCAGCATGGTCCTGCCGCCCTTCTCGATGACCATGCCCTCGCCGTCGTACCAGTCGCCGTCGATCGGGAACTTCGTGCCGTCGGCGCGGAGAAGCGGCACCGACTTGTCGGGGACGGGGTCCAGCTTCGAGGGGGATCCGAGGGTGAGCGGCCAGACCCGGCCCGGGGAGTTGTCGGCGAGGGCCAGCGCCCTGACGTCCTTGCCCTGCGAGACCAGGGCCAGGGCGGACAGGCCCGTTATCTTCTCGTAGTAGACGTTCTCCTTGTTCAGGGCGTCGGAGTGGTCGAGGAGCACGGCGCGGGGGGCCGCCGGGTCGGACGGCGAGGGGACCGCGCAGGGACCGGCGGCGGCCGCCGGGTGGATGTCGTGCCACCAGTCGACGAGGGGCGGGACGCCCAGGCCGAGGGCGAGCCCCAGGACGCCCGCCGTCAGCGACAGGACCGGGGTGCGGACGCGCTAGCCAGCGGGTGGGCGGGGGTTGTTGCACAGGCCGGGACCAGCGGGACCGTACGGCGGCGTTGCGGACGAAGCCGAGGGCGCCGACGCCGTTGCTGTCCTGGTCCTGTGGTTCCTGCGGCACCTCGGGCTTGAGGGTGAGGATGCGCTTCTTGACCTCCACGAAGAGGTCGTGCAGGCCCAGCATCTCCGGGCCGTCGGGAAGCCCCTCGCGCATGACGTCGACCAGGGCGCCGGTGAACAGGGTGCAGCGCTTGGGGTCGGGGGCGTGCGAGGGCCGGTCGCGCGGCCCGGACGTCATGACGTAGGAGCCTTCGACGTCCTTCAGCGTCGACACGGCCATCTCGACGACGTGCCGGTGGCCGTCCGTCATCTCGGTCAGCACCTGGCCGCTGTAGCAGCAGTCCAGGATCAGCACCCGGCGCAGCGCGGAACCGGTGTCGCGGATGGCGCGGCGGACGTCGCCGGACCGGACACAGGTGTCCGGCTGGTCCTCGACCGAGTCGGGCAGGGTGAGCAGCAGTTGTTGCTGTTCGTGGCGGTCCTTCAGGCCGTGACCGGCGTAGTAGACGATCAGCGTGTCCTCGGCGAGCGCGGCGGCCTCCCGGATCGGGCGGACCAGCTCGGCCGGTGAGGCCGGGTTGGAAACCGTGCGGATCCGCCGGCCGTCGTCAGGGATGCCCCAGATGTCCGGGTCCGTGAGCACGGCCTGGAGTTCCGTGAGGTTGAGCCTGACGCTGCGCAGCGGGTCCAGGTGCGCGTAGTCGTCCACGCCGATCAGGACACAGGCGGATCGCTCCGGGTCGATCCGGCCGAAACTCTCGACCGTCCCGGGGTCCTCGGCGTCGGTCACCGCGGCTCCCCGTCCGCGTCGTCGCCGGCCTGCCCGAAGCCGCGCAGCAGCTCGGCCACCTGGTCGGGGTCGGCCCCGGTGATGTCTATGGTGACACGGGCCCGCGGCCGGAAACTCCGCCGCCAGGCCAGGTAGGACAGCTGGAGCTGCCCCAGGCCGCTGGCGGCGGACAGCACCGCGAGGACCAGGTCGACACCCGGGCCCATCCGCCCGGTGCCCGAGCCGGCTTCGGCGACCCGGGTCACCCGGACCTGGCCGCGCAGGGCGCGGTCGGCCGCCAGCCAGTCGTACAGGGACAGCAGTTCTTCCTCGCGTGCGGCTCCGGCCGCCTCGAACCTGATCTCCATCCGGCCGCTCCCCCGGGCTCACTCACGGATGTCGCCCTGCCCAACCACCCCACGCAGCAGGTGAGTTGGCAAGCCCCTCCTTCCCCGGGCCGCACCGGGTTACGCCTGCGGCCGAAGAGGCTTCCCGAACCTTCACCGCGCGCCCGCGGGGCCCTCCGGGTCAGGGCCGATCATCCTGATCCAGGACGTGCCGGCCGCCGCCTCCTCGGATGCGGTGTCCGACTCGAACCCGAAAGGCCCCGCTGAGCGGCGCGCGCGGCCTGCCGGCCACCCGCATGATCGGGGGCCGGTCTGCTCCGCTGGTCCTCGGGGCGACCCGCCACCACAGGGAAGCCCCCGCCCGGAACGTGAGTCCGGACGGGGGCTCCGGCGTGCCGTACGCGCCGTGGTCCCTGTGTGCGCTACGCCAGCAGCGCCGGGATCGTGCCCTCGTGGGCCTCGCGCAGCTCGGCGAGGGAGAGGGTGAACTCGCCCTGCACCTCGACCGCGTCGCCGTCGACGACACCGATGCGGGTGGCCGGCAGGCCGCGCGCGCCGCACATGTCGTTGAAGCGGACCTCCTCCGAGCGCGGCACGGCGACGATCGCACGGCCGGCCGACTCGGAGAACAGGAAGGTGAAGGCGTCCAGGCCGTCGGGTACGACCAGACGCGCGCCCTTGCCGCCGAGCAGCGCGGACTCGACCACGGCCTGCACCAGACCGCCGTCGGACAGGTCGTGCGCGGAGTCGATCATGCCGTCGCGGGAGGCGGAGATCAGGATCTCGGCCAGCAGCCGCTCGCGCTCCAGGTCGACCTGCGGGGGCAGGCCGCCCAGGTGGTCGTGGATGACCTGGGACCAGGCCGAGCCGCCGAACTCCTCCCGGGTGTCGCCGAGGAGGTAGACCAGCTGGCCCTCCTCCTGGAAGGCGACCGGGGTGCGACGGGCGACGTCGTCGATCACACCGAGCACGGCCACCACCGGGGTGGGGTGGATGGCGGCCTCGCCGGTCTGGTTGTAGAGCGAGACGTTGCCGCCGGTCACCGGGGTGCCCAGCTGCTGGCAGCCGTCGGCGAGACCGCGCACGGCCTCGGCGAACTGCCACATCACCGCCGGGTCCTCGGGCGAGCCGAAGTTCAGGCAGTCGGAGACGGCCAGCGGCTTGGCGCCGGTGGTCGCCACGTTGCGGTAGGCCTCGGCCAGGGCCAGCTGGGCGCCCGTGTACGGGTCGAGCTTGGCGTAGCGGCCGTTGCCGTCCGTCGCGATGGCGACGCCGAGACCGGTCTCCTCGTCCACGCGGATCATGCCGGAGTCCTCCGGCTGGGCGAGGACGGTGTTGCCCTGCACGAAGTGGTCGTACTGGGACGTGATCCACTTCTTGGAGGCCTGGTTCGGCGAGCCGACCAGCTTCAGGACCTGGGCCTTCAGCTCCTCGCCCGTCTCCGGGCGGGGCAGCTTGTTCGCGTCGTCGGCCTGGAGGGCGTCCTGCCACTCGGGGCGCGCGTAGGGGCGCTCGTAGACCGGGCCCTCGTGCGCGACCGTGCGCGGGTTGACGTCGACGATCTTCTCGCCGTGCCAGAAGATCTCCAGCCGGTCGCCGTCGGTGACCTCACCGATGACGGTGGCGATGACGTCCCACTTCTCACAGATCTCCAGGAAGCGGTCGACCTTGTCCGGCTCGACGACGGCGCACATGCGCTCCTGCGACTCGCTCATGAGGATCTCCTCCGGCGAGAGCGTGGAGTCGCGCAGCGGGACGTCGTCCAGGGTGACGCGCATGCCGCCGGAACCGTTGGAGGCCAGCTCGGAGGTGGCGCAGGACAGACCGGCCGCGCCGAGGTCCTGGATGCCGACGACCAGCTTCTCCCGGAACGCCTCCAGGGTGCACTCGATGAGCAGCTTCTCCTGGAAGGGGTCGCCGACCTGCACGGCGGGCCGCTTCGAGGGCTTGGCGTCGTCGAAGGTCTCGCTCGCCAGGATCGACGCGCCGCCGATGCCGTCGCCGCCGGTCCGGGCGCCGTACAGGATGACCTTGTTGCCCGCGCCGGAGGCCTTCGCGAGGTGGATGTCCTCGTGCCGCATCACACCGATGGCACCGGCGTTGACCAGCGGGTTGCCCTGGTAGCAGGCGTCGAAGACGACCTCGCCGCCGATGTTGGGCAGGCCCAGGCAGTTGCCGTAGCCGCCGATGCCCGCGACCACGCCCGGCAGGACGCGCTTGGTGTCGGGGTGGTCGGCCGCGCCGAACCGCAGCGGGTCCACGACCGCCACCGGGCGGGCGCCCATCGCGATGATGTCGCGGACGATGCCGCCGACACCCGTGGCCGCGCCCTGGTAGGGCTCGACGTACGACGGGTGGTTGTGCGACTCGACCTTGAAGGTGACGGCGTAGCCCTGGCCGACGTCGACGACACCGGCGTTCTCGCCGATCCCGACGAGCAGCGCGTCGCTCTGCGGCGCCTTCTCGCCGAACTGGCGCAGGTGCACCTTCGACGACTTGTACGAGCAGTGCTCGGACCACATGACCGAGTACATGGCGAGCTCGGCGCCGGTCGGGCGGCGGCCGAGGATCTCCACCACCCGCTCGTACTCGTCCTTCTTCAGGCCGAGTTCGGCCCAGGGCAGCTCGACGTCGGGGGTCGCGGCCGCGTGCTCGACCGTGTCCAGAGGCGTCCGGCTCATGCGTTGACCAGCTTCTTGAGGATCGAGGTGAAGAACGGGAGCCCGTCGGTACGGCCCGTACCGATCAGCGGCTCGACGGCGTGCTCGGGGTGCGGCATGAGGCCGACGACGTTCCCGGCCTCGTTGGTGATGCCGGCGATGTCCCGCAGCGAGCCGTTCGGGTTGAAGTCCAGGTAACGGAAGACGACGCGGCCCTCCGCCTCCAGCTTGTCGAGCGTGTACTCGTCGGCGACGTACCGGCCGTCCATGTTCTTCAGCGGGATGTGGATCTCCTGGCTCCGGCGAAAGTCGCCGGTCCAGGAGGTCTCCGCGTTCTCCACCCGCAGCTTCTGGTCGCGGCAGATGAAGTGGAGGTGGTCGTTGCCGAGCATCGCGCCCGGGAGGAGATGGGCCTCGGTGAGGATCTGGAAGCCGTTGCAGATGCCGAGGACCGGCAGTCCGGCCTTCGCCTGCTCGACGAGCGGCTCCATCACCGGCGAGAAGCGGGCGATGGCGCCGGCCCGCAGGTAGTCGCCGTAGGAGAAACCGCCGCACAGCACGACGGCGTCGACCTGCTTGAGGTCCTTGTCCTTGTGCCAGAGGGCGACCGGCTCCGCCCCGGCGATACGGATCGCGCGCTGGGTGTCCCGGTCGTCCAGGCTGCCCGGGAAAGTGACGACGCCAATACGAGCGGTCACTTGGCCGCCTCCGCGACTTCATCGACCCGGACGGTGAAGTCCTCGATCACGGTGTTGGCGAGGAAGGATTCCGCAAGATCGCGGATGCGGGCGAGCGCGGCCTCGTCGACCGGCCCGTCAACTTCCAGTTCGAAACGCTTTCCCTGACGTACGTCCGAGATCCCTTGGAAACCCAGGCGCGGCAGCGCACGCTGGACCGCCTGGCCCTGGGGGTCGAGGATCTCCGGCTTGAGCATGACGTCGACTACGACGCGTGCCACTGGCACTCCCGGTGTGTGGTGCTGAGCAGGTTCCTTCAGACTACCCGCACAAAATTTCTACGCGAGTAGAGTTGGAGGAATGTACGTGAGGCGCATCACGATCGGGTGTCGAAGCCACACGCCCGTGAAAAGTTCTGGGAAAGTTCCACGGTCCGTCCACCACACCTATTGCGCCCGGACACGCGGACGGATTTAGTCGGGCTTCACTTTGCATTGCCGGGCACTGTACAAATGAATTGGCAATAGCCGATACTCGGCACGTCGTCGGCGTTGAGCTGTAACGACGTGCTGCACGAAGGGACCGATATTCGTGGCGCAAAAGGTCGTGGTCACTCTCTTTGACGACATCGACGGCTCGGAAGCGGCGGAGACGATCGCCTTCGGACTCGACGGCAAGTCGTACGAGATCGACCTGAACGAAAGCAACGCCAAGAAACTGCGCAAGGCGCTCGCGCCCTACGTCGAGGCCGGCCGCAAGCGGTCGCGGTCCGGCAAGGCGTACAAGCAGACGGAGGTCGCCCCCGACCCGGCGGCCGTCCGCGCCTGGGCCCAGGCCAACAAGATGGACGTCCCCGCCCGTGGACGCATTCCGAAGAAGGTCTACGAGGCGTTCAGCGCCGCGCAGTGAGCCCGCGAAGGGGCGAGTCCTCAGGGCCCGTCAGCGGGCCCTGAGGACCGTGCACTTGGGGCAAACGGGGCCTCGGGAGGAGCCGACTTGCGCTACCCCCCTGCTGATCAGCTAATGTCTGGGACACGCCGAGGGGCGAGGCCGACGGGCCGGATCCCGAGGACCGTGCGGGTGTAGTTCAGTAGTAGAACATCCCCCTTCCAGGGGGAAGGCGCAGTGTGCGATTCCTGTCACCCGCTCTGCACCGCCGACACGACCACGCTTGTGGATCAGGTAGGCTGGTGTTCGCACCGATCGGTGGGAGCCGATCGGGAGCAGTGCGGACGTAGCTCAGTTGGTAGAGCGCAACCTTGCCAAGGTTGAGGTCGCGAGTTCGAGCCTCGTCGTCCGCTCGGGAAAGAGACCCCGGTCCACTGGACCGGGGTCTTTTCGTCGTCCGGCCGGACCCTTGCTGACATTTGTCATGCCGAGCGGTGACACCGCGCACTGCCGGCCGGGGCACACCGCCGGGACGCTGGTGTCATGGACATCGACGGACACGAGCACGTGATCGAGGTCACCGACCTCAGGCGTGTCTACGGGGGCGGGTTCGAGGCCGTACGCGGAATCACCTTCTCCGTGGCGCGCGGGGAGATCTTCGCCCTGCTGGGCACCAATGGCGCCGGAAAGACCTCCACGGTCGAACTGCTGGAAGGACTCGCCCCACCGGCCGGCGGCCGGGTCCGGGTGCTCGGCCACGACCCCCACCGCGAGCGGGCCGCCGTACGGCCCCGCACCGGCGTCATGCTCCAGGAGGGCGGCTTCCCCGCCGAGCTGACCGTCGCGGAGACCGCCCGGATGTGGGCGGGCTGCACGACCGGCGCCCGGCCGGTCGCCGGTGGGCCGAAGGCTGGAGCGGCGGACGTGCTGGAGCTGGTGGGGCTCGCGGGCAAGCGGGGCGTACGGGTCAAGCAGCTGTCCGGCGGCGAACGGCGGCGCCTCGACCTGGCGCTCGCCCTGCTCGGCGACCCCGAGGTGCTGTTCCTCGACGAGCCGACGACCGGGCTCGACGCAGAGGGCCGCCGGGACACCTGGGCGCTGGTGCGCCGGCTGCGGGACGCCGGCACCACCGTGCTGCTCACCACGCACTACCTGGAGGAGGCAGAGGGCCTCGCCGACCGGCTCGCCATCCTGCACGAGGGCCGCATCGCCGCCTCCGGCACCCCCGCCGAGGTCACCGCCGGACGCCCCTCCCGGATGTCCTTCGAACTGCCCGACGGCTACTTCCTCGGCGACCTGCCGCCCCTGGCCGAACTCGGCGTCTGCGGGCACGAGAGCGACGGCCGGGTCGTCCGGCTGCGCACCCGCGAACTCCAGCGGACCGCCACCGCCGTCCTCGTCTGGGCCGAGCGGGCCGGTGTCGAACTGCGCGGCCTCGACGTCCGCTCGGCCTCGCTGGAGGAGGCGTTCCTCGGGATCGCCCGGGAAGCGGAGGCCGCGGCATGAGCACCCTCGCTCCGCGCGCCCTGACGCCCTCGGTACGGCGGCTGCGGGCGCTGGCGCGGGCCGAGCTGGCCCTCCTCGGCCGCAACCGCGGGGTCGTCTTCACCGCGCTCGTGGTGCCGCTCGCGCTGCCGTTCAGCGTGCGCCCGGCCCTCGACCAGCTGGACCTGGAGAAGCGGGGCATCAGCATCGGCGCGGCCATGCTCACGGCCGCGATCGGCTTCTCCCTCCTGTTCGCCGTCTACACCTCGCTCGTCAACGCCTACGTCGCCCGCCGCGAGGAACTGGTCCTCAAACGGCTGCGCACCGGCGAACTCACCGACCCCGAGATCCTCACCGGCACCGCCCTGCCCGCCCTGGGCCTCGGCCTCGCACAGGCGCTGCTGCTGTGCGCCGGATGCGCGGTCCTGCTGGACGCCGGGGCGCCCAGGGCGCCGTACCTGACCCTGCTGGGACTGGCGGCCGGACTGGTGCTGAGCGCGGCGCTCGCCGCCCTCACCGCGTCCTTCACCCGGACCGTGGAGAGCGGCCAGGTCACCGCGCTGCCGCTGGTGTTCGTGTCGATGATCGGCTCCGGGATCATGTTCCCCACCGAGGTCATGCCGGCGAAGCTCGCCTCCGTCTGCGAGCTGCTCCCGCTGTCCCCCGCGATCCGGCTCGTCCGGGCGGGCTGGACCGGCGGGTTGAGCACGTACGAGGCGTTCGGCGCGCTCGCGACCGCGCTGGCCTGGACCGTGCTGGCGGTGTTTGCTGTAGGGCGGTGGTTCCGGTGGGAGCCCCGGCGCTGAGGGACGGGGGGGCGCTCGTGGTGGGGCGGATTCGGCGGTGGCAGCAGCGGCACTGGCGGGAGCGCAGCAAGGCGGAACGGGTCGAGCTGTACACGGTCGTCACCTGGTACGTCACGACCTGGTTCTTCTCGCTCGGCTGGCTGCTGCTGCCCCTGGTGGGCGGGCTGCGGCACCGGCCCGTGGCGGTCGTCCTGGGCGTGCTGCTCGCGCTCGTGGCGGCCCTGCAGTGCGTGGCCTCGAACCGGCTCACCCGGCCCGCGCTCGACCACTACCTGGGGCGCGCCCGGCTGCCGGCCGACGCCCACCGCGCCCCGGCCGTCCTGCTGGCCCTGGCCCTGGCGCTGACCGTCGCCCTCTCGGCGCTGGACGCGGCCGACCCGATGACGGTCCGGCTGGCGCTCGGCGCCTGCCTGCTGCCGTTCGGGCTGCTGTACGGACTCACGGTCCCGGTACGGGTGTTCCTGCGCCGGTCGGCGGTGCTCGCGGCCGTGCTGACAGGTGGCGTGTGGCTCGCCGACCACGACACCGTGGGCCTGCTCGCGACCTTCCTGATGGTGGCCTTCCAGACGGTG
This sequence comes from Streptomyces flaveolus, assembly GCF_000716535.1. GTDB lineage: Bacteria > Actinomycetota > Actinomycetes > Streptomycetales > Streptomycetaceae > Streptomyces > Streptomyces flaveolus_A. The sequence continues at coordinate 31,329 of NZ_JNWV01000055.1, forward strand.
TTCTCGCTGCTCGCCTGCCGCTGCGGCGCCTGGACCCTGGCCGTGCTGTGGGAGGCGGAACGGGCCCGGGAGGCGGAGGCCCGGCTCGCCGTCGCCGAGGAACGGCTTCGCTTCGGACGCGACCTGCACGACGTGCTGGGGCGGAACCTGTCCGTGATCTCCCTCAAGAGCGAGCTGGCCGTGCAACTGGCCCGGCGGGGACGGCCGGAGGCCGTGGAGCAGATGATCGAGGTGCAGCGCATCGCGCAGGAGTCCCAGCGGGAGGTGCGGGCCGTCGTACGCGGCTACCGCGAGGCCGACCTCGGCGTCGAACTCGCCGGTGCCCAGGGCGTGCTGACGGCGGCCGGGATCGACTGCGAGGTCCGGGCGGAGCCCGGCGGACTGCCCGCCGAGGTGCAGTCCGCGCTCGGCTGGGTGGTGCGCGAGGCCACCACCAACGTGCTGCGGCACGGGGACGCGGGCCGGTGCGCGGTGGGGCTGTCGGTGCGGGAGGGGCGGGCAGTGCTGACGGTGGAGAACGACGGGGCCGTGGCGGCGGACGGTGGCGGCGGATCGGGGCTGGCCGGGCTGCGGGAGCGGCTGGCCGCCGTGGGCGGGACGTTGGAGGCCGGATTCGCCGGCGCCGACCGGGACCGGTTCCGGTTGGTGGCGGAAGTGCCGCTGAGCACAGCGGAATCCGTGACCCACGTGAAGGGAGTCACCTCGTGAGCGCACCGGTACGGCTGTTGCTCGCCGACGACGAGCACCTGATCCGGGGTGCGCTGGCCGCGTTGCTGTCCCTGGAGGACGATCTGCTGGTCGTCGCGGAGGCGGCGAGCGGGCCCGAGGCACTGGCGATGGCCCGGGCGCACCGGCCCGACGTGGCCGTCCTGGACCTCCAGATGCCGGGCGCCGACGGTGTGAAGGTCGCCACATCCCTGCGCGCCGAACTGCCCGGCTGCCAGGTGCTGATCGTCACCGGGCACGGACGGCCCGGGCATCTGAAACGGGCGCTCGCGGCCGGTGTGCGGGGGTTCGTCCCGAAGACCGTCAGCGCCCAGCGGCTCGCCGAGATCATCCGCACCGTGCATGCCGGAAACCGCTACGTGGACCCCGAGTTGGCCGCCGACGCGATCTCCGCCGGGGACTCCCCGCTGACCGCGCGGGAAGCCGAGGTGCTGGAGCTGGCCGCCGACGGAGCGCCGGTCACGGAGATCGCCGAGCGGGCCGCCCTGTCACCGGGGACCGTGCGGAACTACCTCTCCTCGGCGGTCACGAAGCTCGGTGCCGAGAACCGTCATGCGGCAGTACGTCTCGCACGCGAGCGAGGTTGGGTATAGTTGCTCTCGCGCCACGGCGCAACGCGGACGTAGCTCAGTTGGTAGAGCGCAACCTTGCCAAGGTTGAGGTCGCGAGTTCGAGCCTCGTCGTCCGCTCGGGAACAAGACCCCGGTCCGCTGGACCGGGGTCTTCTTCGTGCCCTACGACCAGCTCGTGCCCGTCAGCCGCTCGTACGCCTCCACGTACTTCTGCCGGGTCGCCGCCACGACCTCCTCCGGCAGCGCCGGCGGGGGCTGCTCGCTCTTGCGGTCCCAGCCGGACTCCGGCGAGGTCAGCCAGTCCCGGACGAACTGCTTGTCGTACGACGGCTGGGCGCGGCCCGGCTGCCACTGGTCGGCCGGCCAGAAGCGGGAGGAGTCCGGGGTGAGGACCTCGTCGGCGAGGACGAGGGTGTCTCCGTCGAAGCCGAACTCGAACTTGGTGTCGGCCAGGATGATCCCCCGGTCCCGGGCGATGTCCCGGGCGCGCGAGTACACCGCGAGCGTGGCCTGGCGGAGCTGGGCGGCGGTCTCGGCGCCGACCTGGCGGGCCACCTCCTCGTAGGAGACGTTCTCGTCGTGCTCGCCGACCTCGGCCTTGGTGGCCGGGGTGAAGATCGGGGCGGGGAGTTCGGAGCCGTCGACGAGGCCTTCGGGGAGGGCGAGGCCGCAGACCGTACGGGACTCCTGGTACTCGGCGAGGCCGGAGCCGGTGAGGTAGCCGCGGGCCACGCACTCCACCGGGACCATCTTCAGGGACTTGCAGACCAGCGTGCGGCCCGCCCAGTCGGCCGGGGCGCCCTCGGGCACCTCGGAGCTGATGACGTGGTTCTTCGCGAGGTCGCGGAGCTGGTCGAACCACCACAGGGAGAGCTGGGTGAGGACACGGCCCTTGTCGGGGATCTCCGTGGGCAGTACCCAGTCGTAGGCGGACATGCGGTCGCTGGCGACCATCACGAGGTCGCCCGCCTCGTTCTGGTACAGGTCGCGCACCTTTCCGGTGTGCAGGTGCACCAGGCCCGGAACCTCGATCGGCTCAGGCTTTTCTACGAATCCGGACACGGTTCCTCCCCGTGGTTCTGTCCAATGCCTCGATTCTCCCGTATGGGGCTGATAGGGCGCGCCCTGGGGTGCGGGTCGGGGCGCCGGGGGTGGATGGTGTGGTGTCAGTCGCGTTTGCAGATGCGGTCCAGCAGGTTCGCCGTGGCGCGCTGGACACGGGCGTCGACATGGCCCGGTCGGTCCAGGGCCGGGGACCAGGCGAAGGTGCCGGAGGCGAACACCCAGGCCCCGGAGGGGGCGCGGTAGAGCGACGTCTCCTGGTGGCGCAGGACGCCGTCGTTGTCGGTGTAGGGGGAGTGCGCGAGGAGGATGCGCTCGTCGTGCTCGGGCAGCGGGGTGCGCGGGAAGTAACGGTCCGCCTCGCCGGCGACCAGGCCCGCGATCTCGTCGCCCTCGTGCGCGCCGGTCGACTCCCACAGCCAGTGGCCGGCGTTGCGGACGATCAGCGGATGCGGCTCGGGCACGCGGCCCGCGTACTGGATGCCGGCCAGCTGCTGCTCGGGCCGGTCGATCTCCCGCCACAGCACCGGCCGTCCGGGGCCCTTGCGCTTGCGGCAGGTCAGCAGCCGGTCCGGGACACCGGACGGGGACGGGCCCAGCTCCACCTGCCAGTACATGGTGTTGGCGGAGAGGAAGACCAGCGAGGTGCCACGGTCGCGGGCGTCCTCGACGGCCCGGCGCATCGGCACCGACCAGTACTCGTCGTGGCCCGGGAAGACCAGCCCCCGGTAGCGGGTGGGGTCGATCCGGCCGGCGTGCAGGTCACGGGCCTCGGCGTAGGCGAGGTCGTAGCCGTAGCGCTCGGCCCAGCGGATGAAGTCGTAGGCGTGGCCGACGTGCAGGGGCAGGCCGGCGCCGGCGTACGGCCGGTCGAAGGAGACGGTGGTCGCGGCGTCGGCCTCCCCCAGCAGCCGACCCTTCTCGTCCCAGGCGTGGTAGAGGCTGGCGCCGGTGCGACCGTCCTCCGGGTAGAGGTTGTACGCCTGCCAGGTGATGTCCGGCAGCAGCAGCAGGAGGTCGGCGGGGTGGTCGTCGCGGACCGTGAACGGCACGTGGGAGCGGTAGCCGTCGGCGGTGGTCAGGACGGCCACGTAGGCGCCGATGCTCCAGTAGGAGGGCACCTGGAGGCGCCAGGACAGCCACCAGTGGTGGCAGGAGACCGTGCGGTCGGCGGTCAGCGGCGGGGGCTGGACGATGCCGGAGAGGCGGGGGCTGGTGGTGATCTTGGACGCGCCGTCGCCGCCGTAGTGGCCGATGCGGTAGATGTCCACGCTGAACTGCTGCGGCGGGTCGACCGTGATGTGGAAGTCGATCGCCTCGCCGGGCGCGACCGCGCCGGTGGAGGTGAAGCCCTTGATCTGGCGGTGCACGTCGTCGGCCGAGCGGGGGCCGGACCCGGCCGCGCGGGGCGCCGGGACGCGTGCGCGGTCGCCGCCGGTGAGCTGCTGCGGGCTGGGGTCGACGTACCAGGGCACGACGTGGCCGGTGTCGTCGAAGTACGTCTCGCTGCCGCGCAGCCAGGGCACCGGGCCCTGACCGAAGGGGTCCGTGACGGCGTGCGCGAGTGCTCCGGACTCCCAGCGGCGGATGTGGTCCGAGGCCATGGTCGCTCCCCTCCCTCAGGCCCCCGTGCCTGTCTCGGTGGTGCTCACTGTGCTCGGTGTGCTCGTACGTGCTCGGCCGTACTGTCGTATGTCGCGTGCCTTTGCCAAAGGCGTGGTCGGTCCCAGCACATCACATAACGCACGGGGACGGTCACTAGTCGTTGCGAATTGACCTGAACTGGAAGTCGCTTTTCCGGTACGGGTTCCGGAGCGGGTTTCCGGACGGCCGCCGGCGGAAGCGGGCGGGCGGGTTCACGCTCGGGTCAGACGAGGCGTACGGGCTTCTCCGGGCGTATGCCGGACGCGGCCAGCCAGTCGCGCAGCGGGCCCGGATCTCCCTCCTCGATCAGGGTGAGGACCTTGGGCGCCAGGTCGGCGGCCCGCTCGCCTCCCAGCAGCAGGGAGGGGCCGTCCAGCCAGTCCAGGGCGGGGACGGCACCGGCGGTGTCCACGGCCGCGCAGCACACCATCGCCGTGACGTGGTCGGCGAGCAGCTCGCGGGCGGTGCGCTGGGGTTGCAGCGGGAAGGGGGGCAGTCCGCAGGCGAACTCGTCCCACTGGGCGCTCTCGGGGCTCCGCCCGCCCGCGTCGCTTCCGTCCACCCCGGCGGCCTCCTCCCGAGCCAGCTCGGCACTCAGCCCGGCGGCGAGAGCGGCACTGCGCTCGGTGGTGGGGTCCTCTTCTTCGCCGAAGGGGAGCTGAGGCCCGTACTCCGGGCCGGGGAGGGCACTGTCGGCGGAGGTGGCGGGTTCGGGGGCTGGGGGAGCCGGGTCCGCCGACCGGGCGCCCGTGCTTCCCGGGACGGTGTCGTCGGCCCGGGCGTCGGAGGACCCGGCGGCCGAGGCGCCTGCCGCCTCCCCACCGGCGCCACCGACGCCACCGGCTTCGAAGGCAGTGGGGCCGGGGGCCGGGACGCCCGTCGTGCCGGGGGCGGTGCCGTCGGCTCCAGCCGCTTCGGAACCAGCAGCCCCAGGGGCCGACGGGCCCGTCGCCCCGGAAACAGCAGCATCAGCTCTGGAAGCAGAGGGGCCGAAGGCCGGGGTGCCCGTCGTGCCGGGGCCGGTGCCGCCGGCTCCAGCCGCTTCCGAAGAAGCCGCCGCAGCGGCCGGGTCGTCCGTCACGCCCGCGCCCGCACCATCGGCTCTGGAGGCAGAGGGGCCGAAGGCCAGGGTGCCCGCCGTGCCGGGGGCGGTGCCGCCGGCTCCGAGACCAGCAGCCTCAGGGGCCGACGGGCCCGTCGCCCCGGAAACAGCAGCATCAGCTCTGGAAGCAGAGGGGCCAAAGGCCGGGGTGGCCACCGTGCCGGGGGCGGTGCCGTCGGCTCCAGCCGCTTCCGAAGAAGCCGCCGCAGCGGCCGGGGCGTCCGTCACGCCCGCGCTCGCACCATCGGCTCCGGGAGCAGAAGCCCCGGCTGTCCCGGCGCCCTGCGCCCCCGCGTCCACCGTTTCTCTCGCGTCCCAGAGGCCGCCGTCGGGGGGAGACGTGAGGTGGTCCAGGACTCGGGCCAGGGTGGGGCCGCCGGGGTCGGGGGTGCTGGGGTCGAGGGAGGGGCGGACGCCGAGGGTGTCCAGGACGCGGTGCAGGCGGGCCGCGTCGGCGCGCCAGGTGCGGTCCACGACCTCCTCCGGATACGCCTGCCAGTCCACCGGAGCCCAGTCGGCGCCCGATTCGGCGGGGCCCCCGTGGAAGAGCCGGGCGGCGAGGAGGGAGGTGGCTTCGTCGATCGCGCCGGGCTCCTCCAGGAGATCGCACGCGGGCCGCTCACCGAGCCGGGAGGCGAAGCCCTCGGCGAGCCGGTCCCGGCGGGACAGCTCGGTGAGCGCCGCCACCACCCCCGCGTCGAGCCGGGACGGCCACCGCCCCATGCGCCAGGCCGGCAGCGCCACTCTCGTCAGCAGCCGGTCCCAGCCGGCGTACGCGAGCCCGACCTGCTCCTGGGCGACGATCCGCAGGCCGTAGTCCACCGCCTGGGCGCGCTCGGCCGCCGCCGCCGCCACCCCGCGCTCCATCAGGGTCGCGTGCTCCCGGCAGCCGCGCAGCAGCAGACGGGCCACCCAGCCGAGGCCGGCGCACACCCCGCGGGTCAGCGGGCAGCGGCCCCTGGTCGAGGCGACGGCCACGGCCGCGTCCAGCCCGCGCACGAAGCGGCGGGCGGCGGCTATGTCCGGGTGCGCCGAGGGGCCCGTACCGGCGATGACCGGGGCGAGGACGGCGCGCAGCTCGCCGACGCGCATCCACCACAGGAACGGGGAGCCGATGACGAGGACCGGCGCGAGGGGGGTCCGGCGGCGGCCGGGGCCCGCTATCTCGTCGGCCGCCGGACGCGGGGGCGGCCCGTGGGCCGAGTGGGCCCGGTCCTCCAGCCAGCTGTCGCAGTCCGGGGTCAGCGCTATGGCCGAGGGCGCCGGCACGTCCAGCCGGTCGGCGAGGTCGCGCACCATCCGGTACAGGTCGGGGGCGGACTCCTCCGGGACCGGCACCGTGGGACTCATGGCGGGACGGGCCCGGGACACGACCACCGCGATACCGGTCGCGGCCAGCAGCACCAGCACCGCGAGCACGCCGACCGCCCACCGGGCAGCGTCCCAGCCCGGGCCGACGAGATGGCCGGTGGAGGCGCCGGTCAGCAGGATCACCTCGGTGCCCGCGGGCAGCACGGCCACGGCCAGCGCCCGGCCCCGGACCCGCAGCACGGCGAGGGCCCGGGAGCGCGCGGCCTGCGCGCCCGCCTCCACACCGATTCCGGTCACGTGCCGATCTCGCCCCCTCCCTGGCGATCGCGTGCTGCCCTGGTCTTGCTCACTCCCCCACTGTGGCACCCGCCACTGACATCGCAATGCCGGTGGGCCAAGTGCCGGAACGCTTGCGCGGCACCCTAGTTGCGGCCCCGGCCCCCGTCAGCCATATGGGCGATTGCTCACTCGATGGAATGGCTTTGGTCAGAGCTGGGTGACAGACAGCAAAGATCAGGCCCCGGATTGCCTCCGGGGCCTGATGGGGGTGCGAGGGGCGGTACGAGGGAGCCGTACCGGCCGTGTTCACGCCTGCGTCTGCGCCGCCCGTGCCGCCTTCGCCGCGATGTCGGTGCGGTGCTGCGAGCCGTCGAGCCGGACCCGGCCCACCGCCCGGTACGCCCGCTCGCGCGCCTCGGTCAGGTCCTTGCCGGTGGCCGTGACGGACAGCACGCGTCCGCCCGCGCTGACGACGGCGTCGCCGTCCCGCTTCGTGCCGGCGTGCAGCACGTACGCGTGCGGGGCGTCCTCGGCGGCCACCTCGTCCAGGCCGGTGATCGGGTCGCCGGTGCGCGGGGTGCCCGGATAGTTGTGCGAGGCGACGACGACGGTGACGGCCGCGTCCTCGCTCCAGCGCAGCGGCGGGAGGTCGGCGAGGTTGCCGGTGGCGGCGGCCATCAGGACACCGGCCAGCGGGGTCTGCAGCCGGGCCAGCACGACCTGGGTCTCCGGGTCGCCGAAGCGGGCGTTGAACTCGATGACCCGGACCCCGCGCGAGGTGATCGCGAGACCGGCGTAGAGCAGACCGGAGAACGGCGTGCCCCGGCGGCGCATCTCGTCCACGGTCGGCTGCAGCACCGTCTCCAGCACCTCGTCGACCAGCTTCGGGTCGGCCCACGGCAGCGGCGAGTACGCGCCCATGCCGCCCGTGTTCGGGCCCTCGTCGCCGTCCAGGGCGCGCTTGAAGTCCTGGGCGGGCTGGAGCGGGACGACCGTCCGACCGTCGGTGACGGCGAACAGGGACACCTCGGGACCGTCGAGGAACTCCTCGATCACCACGCGTTCGCACCCGGCGGCGTGCGCCCGGGCGGCCTCGACGTCGGAGGTGACGACGACGCCCTTGCCGGCGGCGAGACCGTCGTCCTTGACGACGTAGGGGGCGCCGAAGGCGTCGAGGGCCTCGGCGACCTCCTCGGCGGTGGTGCAGACGTAGGAGCGGGCGGTCGGCACGCCGGCCGCCGCCATGACGTCCTTGGCGAAGGCCTTGGAGCCCTCGAGCTGCGCGGCCTCCCCGGAGGGGCCGAAGACCGGGATGCCCGCCGCGCGGACGGCGTCGGCGACACCGGCGACCAGCGGGGCCTCCGGGCCGACGACGACCAGTTCGGCACCGAGGCCGGTGGCCAGCGCGGTCACCGCGGCGCCGTCGAGGGCGTCGACCTGGTGCAGCTCGGCGACCTCGGCGATGCCGGCGTTGCCGGGGGCGCAGTGCAGCGCGGTGACGTCGGGGTCGAGGGACAGGGAGCGGCACAGGGCGTGTTCGCGGGCGCCGCTGCCGATGACGAGGACCTTCACGGGGTCAGCCTAATGGCAAGGTTGCCGAAGGCCGGGCGCCGGGTTTGTTGGACTTTCCTCCAAAGAGGGCCGGTCCCCGTGCCCGGGGGCCCTCACTCGTTGGAGAACTCCTCCACCACCGTCGCCCCCAGCTCCCGCACGATCAGCTCATGACCGGAGAGCGCCGACTCGTCGAGATCCGGGTCGTCGTCCTCCGGGATGTCGTCCTCGGGGGAGACGGGCGGCGGCTCGGGCGCGGCGGCCGGCCGGGGAGCCGGGGCGGACGCGGCGGGCGCGGCCGGGGTGCCGCTCTGCGGGGTGGCGGGCGCCTGCGGGGACGACTGGGAGGCCCCGGGGCGGGGTCCTGCCGGGGCGCCGTAGCCACCGCCGCCGGGGGCGCCGCCATGGCCACCGGCGGGAGAGCCGCCGTAGCCGCCGCCTCCGCCGTAGCCGCCGCCTCCGCCGTGGCCGCCCGCGACCGGCGGGGCGGAGCCGCCGCCGGACGGGTCGAGGACCGCCTCGATCTTCCACTGCACGTTGAACTGCTCGGCCAGCGCCTGCCGCAGCACGTCCTCGCTGCCGCTGCCGGAGAAGTTGTCACGCGCGCCGGCGTTCACGAAGCCGAGCTGGAGGGTCGTGCCGTCGAAGCCGGTCACCTGGGCGTTCTGGCTGAGCAGGATCCAGGTGAAGCGGCGGCGGTTCTTCACGGCCTCCAGGATGTTCGGCCAGAGCGCGCGCGGGTCGAGACCGCCGGTGGGGGCGGCCGGGGCGGAAACCTGCGGCGCCGGGGCCGGGGCGGCCGGGGGCGCGGACTGGGCCGGCTGGTACGACGGCTGGGGCTGGGCCGGGGCCGCGCGGCCGGGGCCCTCCCCCTGCCCGGCGCCCTGACTCTGTCCCTGCTGCCCGCCCGGAGCGGTGGCCGTGGGCCAGCCACCGGGGCGTCGGCCGCCACCGGCGGGGGCGGCGGTCGGCCAGGCGCCGGGAGCCGGGGCGGCCGGAGTCTGGGCGGCCGGAGCAGGGGTGGGGGCGGGCGCCGTAGCCACAGGAGCGGCAGGGGCGACCGGGGTGACAGGGGCGACCGGGGCTGACTCACCCGGACCCGCCGGACCGGAGGAGCCGCCCGGACCCCCCGCGGTCCGGACCGCCGCGCGAGCCGCCGCAGGCCCTCCGCCAGCCGGCACGGACGAGCCACCGCCTCCCGGGCCGGTACCCGCGCCCGGTGCGAGGGCGCCGCCGTGGGCCTCGGGGCCGGGGACGTACCCCATGGACGGCGCACCGGCGCCGCCGGAGAAGCTGATGCCGCGCTCCAGGCGGTCGAGCCGGGCCATCACGGACCGCTGGTCGCCGTAGGCCGCGGGGAGCAGGACGCGGGCGCAGATCAGTTCGAGCTGGAGGCGGGGCGAGGTGGCGCCGCGCATCTCGGTCAGGCCCTCGTTGACCAGGTCGGCGGCGCGGCTCAGCTCGGCGGCGCCGAAGGTCTCGGCCTGGGCCTGCATGCGCTCCAGGACGTCGGCCGGGGCGTCGAGGAGCCCCTTCTCCACGGCGTCGGGCACGGCGGCGAGGATCACCAGGTCCCGCAGCCGCTCCAGCAGGTCGGCGACGAAACGGCGCGGGTCGTTGCCCCCCTCGATGATCCGGTCGACCACCTCGAAGGCGGCGGCTCCGTCACCGGTGGCGAAGGCCTCCACGACGGAGTCGAGCAGGGAGCCGTCGGTGTAGCCGAGGAGGGAGGTGGCCATGGCATACGTCACACCGTCCGCTCCGGCGCCGGCGAGGAGCTGGTCCATGACGGACATGGAGTCACGCACGGAGCCGGCGCCCGCGCGCACGACGAGCGGCAGTACGCCGTCCTCGACCGGGATGTCCTCCTTCCCGCACACCTCGGCGAGGTAGTCCCGCAGGGTGCCGGGCGGCACCAGCCGGAACGGGTAGTGATGGGTCCGCGACCGGATGGTCCCGATGACCTTCTCGGGCTCCGTGGTCGCGAAGATGAACTTCAGGTGCTCGGGCGGCTCCTCGACGACCTTCAGCAGCGCGTTGAAGCCGGCCGACGTGACCATGTGGGCCTCGTCGATGATGTAGATCTTGTACCGGCTGCTCGCGGGACCGAAGAAGGCCTTCTCGCGCAGCTCACGGGCGTCGTCCACACCACCGTGAGAGGCCGCGTCGATCTCGATGACGTCGATCGATCCCGGGCCGTTCCTGGCCAGGTCGCGGCAGGACTGGCACTCCCCGCACGGCGTCGGGGTGGGACCTTGCTCACAGTTCAGGCAGCGGGCGAGGATGCGCGCGCTGGTCGTCTTGCCGCATCCGCGCGGACCGCTGAACAGGTACGCGTGATTGACCCGGTTGTTCCGCAGCGCCTGCTGCAGCGGGTCGGTGACATGCTCCTGCCCGATGACCTCGGCAAAGGTCTCCGGGCGATAGCGGCGGTACAGCGCGAGAGACGACACGCATACGAGGTTAATGGCGCCCACTGACAACCGGCCCCGCCCCGGACCCGCCCCCCGGGGGCCCGGAACGCAAGCGCCCCCCACGCACCCGCCAGAGCCGACCTACCCTTGCTGCCTTCCGGCCCTGGGGGAGTTCAGTCAGATAGCGCCGCGTGAGGGGCTGTGCCCCACAGTACCCGATGGCGGGCAGCGGTCTGTACCCGATCCGGCCCGCGACCCCACCCGGGGACGGCCTGCGGGAACGAGTTCGCGAGCACTCCCCTCGGTCATGTAATGTTTCCGGCGGAGGATTCGCCTAGAGGCCTAGGGCGCACGCTTGGAAAGCGTGTTGGGGGCAACCCCTCACGAGTTCGAATCTCGTATCCTCCGCCAGTGCCTCACCGGGCACGATGTCGAAGGGCCCCACTGTTCGCAGTGGGGCCCTTCGACGTTGTCCGTCTCAGTTTCCGTCTCAGTCGGTCTTTTCCTCGGACCCGAGCGGCTCCCAGAGCGCTTCGCCAACCTGTTGGGCGACTTTGCGAAGCATGATCCCCGTCACATGCATGTAGCGAGCGCGCATCCGGGCCGCTCCCCCAGGCTCCCAACCCATGATCGAGCGCTTCCAGACGTGGAAGTCAGTGTTCGGGCTCAGCGGCCCGCCGGTCGGCGAGGCGAAGACATAGCCCTTGCCCTCCCAGTCGGCGCCAGCCGCGATGCGCTCCACCTCCTGGGCTTCCTGGTGCTGGCGCAGGATCTTGATCAGCGGGTCGGGCAGCCCGATGGTGCGCCGCCCGGCTCGCGACTTGGTGGACTTGTGCTCGCGCCGGATCTGCTCCCGCTTGGGGCAGTAGCCCGCCTTCCGGCCGCAAGGGTCGGACCCGCAGCCGTGCGCGTACTTCGGGCGCAGCCGCTCGGCTCTGCCTGGGTCGGCGGTGGTCGGGATGGGAGCACGCCGCGCACGCCCCAACGTGCCCGCAGTCGGCGACGGCGCCCCACAAGCTCGACCGCCTGGAGCCCGAGCACCTGGAGCGCTTCTACCGGAAGATGCAGGACTCCGGGAGCTCCGCCGGCACCGCCCATCACGTCCACCGGACGATCCGGGTCGCCCTCGGTGAGGCGGTGCGGCGCGGGCGCGTCCCGACCAACGCGGCGGAGATCGCCAAGGCGCCCCGGCTCGAAGAGGAGGACATCGAGCCGTACACGATCGAAGAGGTGCGGAGCCTGCTCGTCGAAGCGGCCAAGCTCCGCAACAGTGCGCGGTGGGTCGTCGCCCTCGCTCTGGGCTGCACTGGGAGGACGTCGACCTTGCGGGATACGTCCGCATTCGCAAGAACCGCGGCCCAGGGCGTCAAGGTCGTTCGTACAGTGGCGTGCTGTGCCGCGGCGAAGGATGAAGCGCAGACTTCGAGGCGCTTAGGACCCCTACCAAAGTGACAGGCTGATCAGCCGACTGAGCCGAGCGAGGCCGAGAATCAAGCTCCGGCGATGGTTCGGCCAGGCATCGGTTCCGCGAGCGCGGCCCGCCAGGTCGGGGTTGCGTCCTGAGAAGTGGTGTACGGGTTCCCACCTGATCCGGGCGTTTGCCCCGGCGTCGGAGTGAGAGTCCGGATACAAGAACGGCCACCGGCT
>NZ_JNWV01000056.1 GCF_000716535.1 Streptomyces flaveolus
GTCTTGCGTTTCCGACTCTATCAGATCTTTTCTCGACCCGATTTCCTCGGCGCTTTCCAGGTTCCCGCTCTCGCGTTTCCCTTTCCGGCGGTTCCGACTCTATCAGATCCTTTCGGCGTCTGACCCCCAGTCAGCGGGGTTTGCCTTCCCGGCCGTTGGGCCGTTCCGACGTCTCAAACCTTAGCGGATCCGCCCGGCGATTCCCAATCGGGCCGCCGAGTCCCTATTCGAATTGAATTCGGGCACGCCGAAATCAACCCGAAGGAGGGATCGTGCTGAAAGTATGAGTGGTGCCGCTCGAGGCGGCTGAGGTGCTACCGGAGAACCGTTACGGCTCCGCGGCAACCCGAAGAACTTTACGGATCGAGCAGGGGCGTGTCAACAGCCTGCTGTCAAGATCTTTTACGGGGCCTTCAGTCCAGGTCGCTGAGCCGGCCGCCGGCGTCCGGCTGGGCGTGCTCCACCCGGCGCAGCAGCCTGGTGAGGACCTCGCCGAGCACCAGGCGCTCCGCGGGAGTGAGGTCCTGGAGCAGGTCCTCCTCGAAGACCGTCGCGAGGCGCATCGCCTCCAGCCACTTCTCGCGGCCCTCGGGCGTCAGCTCGACGATGACGCGGACGCGGTTGGACTCGTCGCGCTCCCGGGTGACCAGTCCCTCGGCGACCATGCGGTCGATCCGGTGGGTCATGGCGGCCGGGGTGAGGCCGAGCCGCTTGGCCAGCTCGCTCGGGCCCATGCGGTAGGGGGCGCCGGAAAGGACCAGCGCCTTGAGGACCTCCCACTCGGCGTTGCTGATGCCGAGGGCGGCGGTCTGGCGGCCGTAGGCGACGTTCATCCGGCGGTTCAGCCGGGACAGCGCCGACACGATCTTCTCGACCTGGGGGTCCAGGTCCTGGAACTCGCGCTGGTAGGCGGCGATCTGTTCTTCGAGCGTCGGCTCTGTGACGCCGGGAGTGTCGGCCATGTCCGCAGTATCGCACGGAGGCCCTTTGCCTTGAAGTCCTTGACCATGTACTCTTTAGCCTTGAAGTTTAGCTTCTAAGTCTTCAGGTCTAACTAGTGAGAGAGGTGAACGTGACCAGGGCGATGGGCGCAGCGATGCGCCGGATCCACGTGGGCAACGCACTCAGCGCATTCGGGCTCGGCTTCACCGTCCCCTACCTGTACGTCTATGTGGCGCAGGTGCGGGGGCTGGGAGCCATGACGGCGGGACTCGTTCTCGCCGTCTTCGCCGTGGCCGCGCTGATCGTGCTGCCGTTCGCCGGCCGGGCGATCGTGCGGCGCGGCCCGCTGCCGGTCCTGCTCGCCGCCCTGGTGACCGCCGCTGTGGGCGCGCTGAGCCTCGGGCTGGCAGGCACGTCCGCGACCGTGCTGCTGTCCGCGGCGGCGCTCGGGGCCGGTCAGGCCGTGATGCAGCCGGCGCTGGCGACGATGATCGTGGACTGCTCCTCGGCGGACACGCGCTCGCGCGCGTTCGCGATGCAGTTCTTCCTGCAGAACCTGGGGCTGGGCGTCGGAGGCCTCATCGGCGGTCATCTCGTCGACACCACGCGCGTGTCCTCCTTCACGCTGCTGTTCGCGATCGAGGCCGCGATGTTCCTGCTGCTGATCTGCCTGCTGGCGACCGTGCGGATGCCGCGCTCGCCGCACCTGGCGGACGCTCCCGCAGGGTCGGCGAAGGGCAGCTGGAAGCAGTTGCTCGGAAACCGGGCGATGGTGCAGCTTTCCGTGCTGGGCTTCGTGATCTTCTTCGCCTGCTACGGGCAGTTCGAGTCGGGCTTGAGCGCGTACGGCGTGGAGGCGGCCGGGATATCCACGTCCGCTCTGGGTACGGCACTGGCCGCGAACACGCTGATGATCGTGGTCGCCCAGTTCGCCGTGCTGAAGTTCGTGGAGCGGCGCCGGCGGTCCCGGGTCATCGCCGCGGTGGGGCTGATCTGGGCCGTGGCCTGGCTGGCCGCCGGGTACGCGGGGCTGGGACACGGCAGCCAGGAGATGGCCACGGCCGCGTTCGTGTCGACGTACGCGCTGTTCGGACTGGGCGAGGCGATGCTGTCGCCGACGGTCGCCCCGCTGGTCGCCGATCTGGCACCGGAGGGCATGGCCGGGCAGTACAACTCCGCGTTCGCCCTGGTGAAGCAGCTGGCGCTGGCCGTCGGTCCGGCGGTGGGCGGTCCGCTCGGGGCCTCGCTGCACGGGCCGTACATCGTGACCTTCCTGCTGTTCTCGCTGGGGATCACCGTCCTGGCGCTCAGGCTTGGGCGGCGGCTCACCGCCGTACAGGACCGGCCCTGGCTGGCCCGCGGGACCCGGGTGGTCGCCCGGGGCGGGGCGTCCACGGGACCGGTGCCCGCGGAGGCGTGAGCCCGCGGTACGTCACGGCCGTCACCTCCGGGTGGCGGCCGTCGTCGTGTGCCGGGCGTGCCGGTCAGCGGGTCGCCGTGACCAGGACGGCCGTGAAGGGCAGCGTCGCCGTGCCGTCGGTACCGGCCCGGTCGGCGAGCTGCCCGCGGACCAGGCGGGCCGCCCGGGTGAGGGCCTCCTCGCCGCCGGCCTCCCGGATCAGGCCGCCCCAGAGGGTGGCCAGGTGGGCGGGGACGTACTGGTCCAGCGGGGGCAGGGTGATGCCGAAGGTGATCTCGCGGTGGGCGGTGTCGCCGTAGCCGGCCGTGCGCAGGGCGGTGGTGAGCTGCCCGGCGGTACGGGCGAAGGGGAGCGCGAAGTGCCGGGGCGCCTCCGGGCCGCCGTACTCCTCGACGGCCCGCTGCTGGGCGAGGAAGTAGGGCTGGCGGTCGAGGGGGGCCCACACCGTTGCCGCGAAGCGGCCCCCGGGGCGGGTGACGCGGGCGGCCTCGGCGAGGGCGGCGTCGAGGTCGGGGAAGAACTGGGCGCCCTGCTGGCAGACGACCGCGTCGAAGCCGGCGTCGGGGTACGGCAGCAGGTCGGCGGACGCCACCGTGAACTCGATGTCCGGGTAGAGGCGGGGGTGGCGGTCCCGGGCCACCCGGATCATGTCCGCGTCGATGTCGACGCCGAAGACCCGGCCGGCGGGACCGACCAGGGCAGCCGCCGCGCGGGCGGTGAAGCCGGTGCCGCAGGCGATGTCCAGGACGGTGGCCCCCGGACGCAGGTCCACGGCGTCCAGCAGCTCGCCGACGAATGGCGTCATGATCGGGGCGGAGTAGGTGTCGTAGCCCTCGGGGCCTTCGGGTGCGTCGCTCGGTACGCCGGATCCGTCTGCCATGGTCAGCTTCTAGCACCGCGCGGGCGTGTGGCCGCATCGCCGCGCTGACGGCTCCGGCAGCCGGTCAGTGCTTTGCCTTCGGCAGGACGAACTCGCACCACACCGCCTTTCCGCCGCCGGGGGTACGGCGGCAGCCCCAGTTGGAGGCGATCGTCGCCACGATGGCGATGCCCCGGCCCGACTCGTCGCCGGGCTCGGCGCGGCGGCGCCTGGGCAGATGGTCGTCGCCGTCGGTGACCTCCACGATGAGGCGGCGGTCTGTGCGGCGGAGGCGGAGCCGCATGGGCGGGGTGCCGTGCTGGAGGCTGTTGGCGACCAGCTCGCTGGTGGCGAGGACGCCGAGGTCGTGCAGCTCGGCGGGGAAGCGCCAACTGGTGAGGACACCGGAGGCGAAGGCACGCGCGCGGGGGGCCGCTTCGACGCCGCCGAGGAGTTCGAGGGCCGCGTTGCGGAAGAGGTCGCCGTCGGGGCCGGTCCGCGCGGGGTGCTGGAGGACGAGGACGGCCACGTCGTCGTCGTGGTCGGCGGTGACGCCGGCCGAGCGGACCAGGCGGTCGCAGACGACCTGCGGGGTGCCGGTGGCGCCGGCGAGGGCGCCCGCGAGCGCGGCGATGCCCTCGTCCAGGTCGGCGTCGCGGCGTTCGACCAGGCCGTCGGTGTAGAGGACGGCCGTGGAGCCGGGACCGAGGGCGATGGAGCCGGAGGAGTGCATCCAGCCGCCGGTGCCCAGCGGCGGGCCGGTGGGTTCGTCGGCGCGGGAGACCGTGCCGTTCTCGTCGCGGACCAGGATCGGCAGGTGGCCCGCGGACGCGTACACCAGGCGCCCCTCGTTCGGGTCGTGGACGGCGTAGACGCAGGTGGCGATCTGGTTGGCGTCGATCTCGGCGGCGAGGCCGTCGAGGAGTTGCAGGACCTCGTGCGGGGGCAGGTCGAGGCGGGCGTAGGCGCGGACGGCCGTGCGGAGCTGGCCCATGACGGCGGCGGCCCGCACCCCGCGGCCCATGACGTCGCCGATGACGAGGGCGGTCCGGCCGCCGCCGAGGGTGATCACGTCGTACCAGTCGCCGCCGACCGCGGCTTCGGTGCCGCCGGGCTGGTAGGTGGCGGCGATGCGCAGGTCGTCGGGCTGTTCCAGTTCCTGCGGGAGCAGGGAGCGCTGGAGGGTGACGGCGGTCTCGCGCTGGCGGCGCTCGCTGGCGCGCAGGCGCTCGGCGGCCTCGGCGTGGTCGGTGACGTCCGTGGCGAAGACGAGCACGCCGGCGTCGCGGTCGCCGTCCTCGGCGACCGGGGTGCAGGTGAAGGTGTACGAGCGGCCGTCCACGGCCTTGCGGGACTTCAGGGTGCGGGGCTTGCCGCTGCGCAGCACCTGGTCGAGCAGCGGGAACAGGCCCAGTTCGGCGAGTTCGGGCAGGGCCTCGCGGGCCGCCGCGCCGGTGGCGCGGGTGCCGAAGGCCGTCGTGTAGGCGTCGTTGACGTAGGCGATGCGGTGGTCGGGGCCGTGGACGAGGGCGACGAGGGCCGGGACGCGGTCCAGGACGTCACGCGCGGGCAGTTCGTCGACGGCGGGTACCGGGGGCGTGCCGTCGGCGGACTGTTCGGCGCGGGCCGCGGGCACGGAGCCTTCCCCCCGCCGGTCCGGGGAGACCGCCGTCTCGGTCCGCGCGGCGGCGCGGCGCTGCGTTCCGGGGAGCCGGGCGCTCCAGCGCGTGAAGTTCACTTGGGGAAAGCCTCATGGGTGCTAGGGCGGGCGGGTGCCCGTCCGACGTCGTAGGGCAGTCTGGCAGGGAGCGGGCCGCGGCGGGCGACAACCGTCAGACGCCGGGGCGGGCCGTGAAGTTCCTGAGTCCGGTCAGGACGACCCCTTCGGGTCGTCGGAGGGGCTGTGAGGAGGCTTTCCACCGGCCGCGAGTTCGAACTCCGCTCGGGGATGTTCGAGCGAACCGAGCGAGACGATCTCCCGTTTGAAGAGCCCGGCGAGGGTCCATTCGGCGAGCACCCGGGCCTTGCGGTTGACGGTGGGCACCCTGCTGAGGTGGTACACGCGGTGCATGAACCACGCAGGGTAGCCCTTCAGCTTGCGCCCGTAGACCTGCGCGACGCCCTTGTGCAGGCCGAGGGAGGCGACCGAGCCGACGTACTTGTGCGCGTACGTCTCCAGCGGCTCGCCGCGCAGGGAGTGGACGATGTTGTCGCCGAGGACCTTGGCCTGGCGGACCGCGTGCTGGGCGTTGGGCGCGGTCTCGGTGCCGGGTTCGGCGGCCGTGACGTCGGGTACGGCGGCGGCGTCGCCGGCGGCCCAGGCGTGCTCGGTGCCGTCGACGGTGAGCTGGGCGGTGCAGCGGAGCCGGCCGCGGTCGGTGCGCGGCAGGTCGGTGGCGGCGATCAGCGGGTGCGGTTTGACACCGGCCGTCCACACGACCGTGCGGGTCGGGAAGCGCTGGCCGTCGCTGAGGACGGCGACGCGGTCGGCGCAGGACTCCAGGCGGGTGTTCAGCAGCACCTGGATGTTGCGGCGGCGTAGCTGGGTGACGGTGTAGCGGCCCATCTCGGGGCCGACCTCCGGGAGGATGCGGTCGGTGGCCTCCACGAGGATCCACTTCATGTCCTCGGGGCGGAGGTTGTGGTAGTACCGCGCGGTGTAGCGGGCCATGTCCTCCAGCTCGCCGAGGGCCTCGACGCCCGCGTAGCCGCCGCCGACGAACACGAAGGTGAGGGCGGCGTCACGGACGGCCGGGTCACGGGTGGAGGAGGCGATGTCCATCTGCTCGATGACGTGGTTGCGCAGCCCGATGGCCTCTTCGACGGTCTTGAAGCCGATGCCGTACTCGGCGAGACCGGGGATGGGCAGGGCGCGGGAGACCGAGCCGGGGGCGAGGACGAGTTCGTCGTAGCCGAGGAGTTCGGCGGTCCTGCCCTCCTCGGCGGTGGCGAGGGTGGTGACGGCGGCGGTGCGTACGGCGTGGTCGATGGAGGTGACCTCACCGACGACGACGTGGCAGTGGTCCAGGACGCGGCGCAGCGGTACGACGACGTGGCGCGGGGAGATCGAGCCCGCGGCGGCTTCGGGGAGGAACGGCTGGTACGTCATGTACGGGTCGGGAGTGACGACGGTGATGTCGACCTCGCCTCTCCTCAGCTCGGCCTTCAGCTTCCGCTGGAGGCGCAGGGCCGTGTACATCCCGACGTAGCCGCCGCCGACAACCAGAATGCGCGCACGTTCCTTCACCATCCCATGACGCACCCGACGCTGTTGTTTGTCCACAGCCCCGGCAATTTGTGTGACCGGCGGCCTGATGTGCGCACGGCGGGCCGTGGCGTCCGCGCAGGACGAAAGGGGGCAGGTCAGCGGGGGCGGGCGACAGGGTGCGAAGGGCGGCAATCGGGACGTACGCACCCCGTACTCCGATCGGGGGGCGCACTGTGCGGAACCTGCCCCTTCTGAATTGACTTCCTCTCAACTATGTTCGTGTGTCGACGGGGTGTAGGGAATGTGGTCGAACGGGTCCGCGACGGGCGGATCCGGTCGGGACCGATGCCAGTTCCGCGCACCTCGCGTTCAGTGGCGGGGAGTCTCCGGGGGGAGACGTCATTACCGGGGGAAACACATGCATGTTCAGGACACGCATTGGGCATCGGCAGCTGCCGTCGCGCCCGGCGGCAAGGCGATGAGCGCGGCGGTGGGCAGCGGACGCGCGGACGCGCGGACGACCCCGCTGCGGGTGGACGCACAGCGCAACCTGGAGCACGTGCTGCGTGCGGCGCGTGAGGTGTTCGGCGAGCTGGGGTACGGCGCGCCGATGGAAGATGTGGCGCGACGGGCCCGGGTCGGGGTCGGCACGGTGTACCGGCGATTTCCCAGCAAGGACGTGCTGGTCCGGCGGATCGCCGAGGAGGAGACGGCTCGGCTGACCGAGCAGGCGCGGGCGGCGCTCGGGCAGGAGGACGAGCCGTGGTCGGCGCTGTCGCGGTTCCTGCGGACGTCCGTGGCGTCCGGGGCGGGGCGGTTGCTGCCGCCGCAGGTGCTCAGGGTGGGTTCCGGGGGGCCGGCCGAGGGCTCCGTCGGTTCCGCGGGTCCCTCCGGTTCCGCCGAGGAGGCTCGGGTGCCTCAGCAGCGGGTGCAGCCGGGGAGTGCCGAGCTGCGGCTCGTGGCGCAGGAGGCCGCGGTGGCCGATGACGCCGGGGCCGGGGCGCTGCTCGATGTGGTCGGGCAGTTGGTGGACCGGGCCCGGACGGCGGGTGAGCTGCGGGCGGACGTGTCCGTGGGTGACGTGCTGCTGGTGATCGCCACGGCGGCGCCGTCGCTGCCGGATGCGGCGCAGCAGGCGGCGGCGTCCGCGCGGTTGCTGGACATCCTGCTGGAGGGGCTGCGGTCCCGGGCCTAGACGAGCCCCGGTTTCGCCTTTGGGGGCGTTCCGTTGTGCACCGGCACCACCCGTACGACTGTCGCGATCGGGTGGTGCCGGTGACCCCTCCGGGGCGGATGCGCCGCCGGCGGCCGCGGACCGCCGCTGTGCGGCCGACGCACCGTCGGTGACCGCGGGGGCCTGGCGCGGTCGGTGGTTGCGGAGGCGCGGGCTCTTGGGGGCGTGGAGGGCGGGCAGGCCTTGCCGCCGGGACGTCGTGGCTCGTGAGGCCGCGGCAGCGAGCCGTCCACCAGCCTCCGGGCGAGCGGTGGACCCGGCCTTTGACGGCGGGCGCCGTGACGGGTGGTCCGGGGTGCGGCGGCTCACAGCCCCTCGCGGGGCCTGCTGCGGCCGGCACCGGCTCGGCCCGGGCGCTTCTCCGGTCGGCCCTGTGCCCCTCTCGTCGCCGCACACCCGGCACCCGGCTCGCCCGGCGCTCCTTGGGCCTCGCGACACCCCTGTCGGCGCCTCTCCGACCGGGTGCCTGCCCACCCCTGTCGGCGCCTCTCCGACCGGGTGCCTGCCCACCCCTGTCGGCACCCACTGACCGAGCGCCCCACTCGTCTCTGCCGGCACCCACCCTGACCCGCGCCTGTCTCTCCGTCGGGTGCCCCACGCGTCGGCTTCAACGTCCGTGTGTTCGACGGGTGTTCGGGGGTCGTGGGGGTAAGTGCGCTCGGATGAGTGGATGGGGTGTGCGCGGGGGCTCGGGGGGAGTTCGGTGTGGCAGGCTGAGGCGTGACGGGTTGGGCTGAGCCGGGGTCGGGGGCTGTCCGCGATGGGCGTTGACGGGTGGGACGAATCGCGCGGGGGCGACGGGGACGCGGAGTCCCGGGGGCTGACCTCACCCCAGGTGCCGCACCAGGGGGGGCGCCAGGCCTTCTCCGGCGGGGCCCGCGACGGGAACGTGCCGGCCCAGCGCGAGGGAAGCGGGCTGCCGCCTCCCCGGGGGACGCCGCCCGCCGACGCCGAGCTGATCGAGCGGATGCGCGGCGGTGACGACTCCGCCTACGAGGAGCTGTACCGACGGCACGCCGACGCGGTACGGCGCTACGCCCGCACTTGCTGCCGGGACGGGCACACCGCCGACGACCTCACCGCCGAGGTGTTCGCCCGCATGCTCCAGGCGGTGCGGGGAGGGTCCGGGCCGGAACACGCCGTACGGGCCTATCTGCTGACCTCCGTCCGACGCGTCGCCGCCCACTGGACGAAATCCGCCCGGCGGGAGCAACTCGTCGACGACTTCGCCGTCTTCGCCCAGCAGGCCGCCCGGGCCGCGGAGGCCTCCGACGACACCGCGTTCATCGGCTCCTCCGGAGCGGGCCTCGGTCTGGGCGCCGACGTGCGCGCCCTGCACGAGGCCGAGCAGTCCATGGCCATGCGGGCCTTCCGCTCACTGCCCGAGCGCTGGCAGGCCGTGCTGTGGCACACCGAGGTGGAGGACGAGTCCCCGAGCGAGGTGGCCGTCCTGTTCGGGCTGGACGCCAACGGCACCCGGGTGCTCGCCAGCCGCGCGCGCGAGGGGCTGAAGCAGGCGTATCTGCAGGCCCACGTCAGCGCCGCCCTCTCCCACGACGAGGAGTGCGCCCGCTACGCCGACCAGCTCGGCGGCTACGCCCGCCGCAAGCTGCGCGTCCGCGCCGAGCGGGGCCTGCGCAAACACCTGGAGGAGTGCGCCAAGTGCCGGCTGGCGGCGGCGCAGATCGAAGAGGTCGCGAGCGGTATCCCCGCTGTCGTCCCGGTCGCGGTCATCGGCTGGTTCGGGGCCGCCGGGTACGCCAAGGCCCTCGGGATCGTGGCCGGCGGCGCCGGGGTCGGGGCGGCCGGTGCCGCCGCCGCGGCCGGTGGCTCGTCCGGCAGGGCGAGCGGCGCGGGCGGGGCCGCGGCCTCCGAGGGGCTCGGGGCGCCGGTGAAGGCCGGCATCGCGGCCGGTGTCGTCGCGGTGGCCGCCGCCGCGGTCGCGCTGGCCCTGGTGAACGACGGCCGTCCGGCCGAGGAGGTCGCCCAGCCGGCCCCGGACCCCTCCCCGTCCGTGTCCGCGCCGGCCGTGCGGCCCGAGACGCCCACGCCCGCACCGCCTGCGCGCAAGCCCCCGCCGAAGCCCGTCGTCCTCGCACCCGAACCGGCGCCGACACCCACCCGCGCGCCCACCCCGGCACCTCCGGCACCCCCAGCACCCCCTGCGGAGCCCGCCCCCGAGCCCACCCCGACACCGACACCCACCCCCACGCCGAAGCCGAAGCCGAAACCCACTCCGACCCCGACGCCCACTCCGCCCCCGGCGCCCACCGTCTACGAGCTGAGCGAGCTGCGCTTCGACGTCGTCGGCGACGGCACCCGGCCCGAGATCACGCTCGGCGAGAGCACCTGGGTGTGGCAGCGGTACGGCATGTCCGTCGACGGCAAACGGTACGCACGCGGGGTCACCGTCCACGGCGACTCCTCCGTCACCGTCGCCCTCAACCGGCAGTGCACCGCGTACGACGCGCTGGCCGGCGTGGACGACATGACGCTCGGCCTCGGCAAGGTCTCCTTCTCCGTCTACGCCGACGGGGTCCGGCTGTGGCGGTCCGGCATGGTCAAGGGCCGCGACCCGGCCGTCCCTGTCCATGTCGACCTCACCGGGCGCACGACCGTACGGCTCGTGACGGAACCGCACAGCAACGCCTTCGACCGGGCGGCACTCGCGGACTGGGCGGAGTCCCGGTTCACCTGCCGGTAGCCGGGCCGCCCCCGGCTCCCGCGCCGGCCGCCGCCGCGGCGCCCAGCTCGCGCAGCACGTCCGCCACGCCGAAGGAGGCACCCCTGGCGCACTCGGCGGCGTAACGGTCGGCCGGGAGGACCGTGCGGGCCCGGGCGCGCACCCGGGCGGCCTCGCCGCGCTCCGGTTCGGGCCGGTCGAGGCCGTCGCGCCAGTGGTCCGCGGCGGCGAACAGCCGCAGCGCGCCCGGCAGATCGCCGAGCCGCGCCAGCAGACCGGCCGCCACGTCCACCAGACCGGCGGTGATCGACTCGGCGCACTGGTGGTCCACGGCCTCCCGCAGGGCCTCCGCCATGATCGGCAGCCCATGCACAGGCCCCGACTCGTCGGCCGCGAGCAGCGCCTCGACCACCCGCTGGGCCGCCACGAACTGCGGGGGCGGGGTGCCGTCCCGGATCACCGCGCGGATCGCCTCGTACAGCTCGCGGGCGTGTGCGTGCTGGTGGTCGTACAGGGCGATGTGGGCGCGCAGGAGCAGCACGAAGGCCCGGGACTCCGGTACCGCGTACCGGTCGGCGGCCGCTCCCGCCTCGTCCAGGGCGGCCAGCGCGGCCTCCCGGTCGCCGGAGCGGTAGGAGATCTCGGCGAGCCGGGCCATCAGGAACGGCGACTCGGCGTGGGCGCCCACCTCGTAGGCGAGCCGCAGCGCTTCCTCGTACTCGCCGCGCGCCTCGTCGTACCTGCCCCGGGTCATGGCCGCCTCGCCGGCCGCGCTGCACACCTGCGCCCGCATCCAGCGGTCGCCGACGTGCCGGCTGAGCGTCCGCAGCTCGGCCAGGTCCTCGTCGACGCCCCGCAGGTTGCCCGGGGAGTCGACGGTCACATGGGCGCGGTACATCAGGGCGACGCCGAGTTCCCAGTCGCCGCCGTAGCGGCGGCAGTTGGCGACGCACTCCGTCATCTGCGGGCGGATGTCCGTCGGGCCGCCCAGGTAGTAGGAGGTCAGCGGCCAGACGATGCCCGGGAGCCGGGCGGCCTGCGGTCCGCCGCGTTCATAGGCCGCCCGCACGCGCGCGAGGTACTCCCGGGCCCGCGCGTCGGCCGCGACGGTCTCCGTGCCCGTCTCGGCGGTCAGGAACAGGTCCAGCATGCGCAGGTCCATCCGCAGCTCGCGCAGCGGATGCCCGGCCTCGCCGTCGGGGGTGGCGAGGAAGGCGCCCACCGGGTCGACGGTCTCCGCCCGGGCCCTCACCTCGTCGGCCGGCGCGCCCGCGGGCAGGGTGTCCAGTGCGATGCCCAGGCGGAGCACCAGCCGCACCCAGGCCACCGCCTCCTGGCGGTGGTTGCGCAGCCACCAGAACCAGCCGGTGGCCAGGACGATGGCGCCCGCCTCCGCCTCGTCGCCCGCGCGGACCGCGCGGTCCAGGGCCGCGCGGATGTTGTCCAGTTCTGTCTCCAGGCGGGCGATCCAGGGCAGCTGGTCCGCCGACCGCAGCCGCGGCTCCGCCTCCTCCACCAGCGCCCGCACCCACGCGCGGTGGCGTCGCTCGGCCGCCGCGCGCAGCCCGGGGACCTCGGCCGCGCGCTCGGTGGCGTACTCGTGGATGGTCTCCAGCATGCGGTAGCGCATGCCGGCGCCGGTCCCGGAGCCATCCGGGTCGTGCGGGGCGGCGACCACCAGGGACTTGTCGACCAGCGCGCCGATCAGGTCCGCCGCCGGGCCGGTGCACACGGCCTCGGCCGCCGCGAGGTCCCAGCCGCCGGCGAACACCGACACCTCGCGCAGGACCGTCCGCTCCCGCTCGTCCAGCAGCTCCCAGGACCAGTCGACGACCGCGCGCAGAGTCTGCTGGCGGGGCAGGACCGTGCGGCTCCCGGAGGTGAGCAGGCGGAAGCGGTCGTCCAGGCGGTCGGCGATCTGCCGCGGGGTCAGCAGCCTGAGCCGGGCCGCGGCCAGCTCGATGGCCAGCGGCAGCCCGTCCAGACGGCGGCAGATCTCCGCGACAGCCCCGGTGTCGCCGAGCACCGCGTCGGCGTCGGGACGGACGGCTCTGGCGCGCTCGGCGAACAGGCGGTGCGCCTGCTCCGGGACGAGGGGCTCGACCGGGCGCACCGACTCACCCGGGACGCCCAGGGGTTCACGGCTGGTCGCGAGGATCGTGAGCCCCGGGCAGTGGGTGAGGAGGGTCTCGGCGAGGGCGGCTGCCGCGCCGATGACGTGCTCGCAGTTGTCAAGGATCAGGAGGTGGCTGCGCGGGGCGCAGTACTCGATCAGCAGGGCCGTGGGATCGGCCT
Organism: Streptomyces flaveolus; assembly: GCF_000716535.1. Taxonomy (GTDB): domain Bacteria; phylum Actinomycetota; class Actinomycetes; order Streptomycetales; family Streptomycetaceae; genus Streptomyces; species Streptomyces flaveolus_A. The sequence goes on from NZ_JNWV01000056.1 coordinate 12,642, forward strand.
GCGGGGTCGCCAGCTCGTTGGTCAGCAGCACGGTCTCGCGCAGACCGAGCGCGCTGACCACCGCGCCGGGCACCGCCTCCGGCCGGTCGAGCGGGGCGAGCTCCACCAGCCAGGCCGAGGGGAGCGGTGCGGCGGCCTCCTCGGCGAGGCGGGTCTTTCCCGAGCCGCCCGGTCCGGTGAGCGTGACCAGGCGGGCCCTGTGCAGGTCGGAACGGATGGCGTCGAGTTCTGGTTCCCGGCCGACGAAGGAGGTCAGGCGGGGGCGGAGGTTGCCGGTGCGTTCGGGGGGCTGCGGGGGCGCGGGGTGCGCCGGGGGTTCGGGGACGTCTGGTGACTGCTGCTTCAGCAACGAGGCGTGCAGGGACCGCAGTTCCGGGCCCGGGTCGGTGCCGAGGGAGTCGGCGAGGGTGCGGCGGGCGGACTCGTAGGCGGCGAGGGCGTCGGCCGGGCGGCCCGTGTCGCGCAGGGCGCGGATGAGGAGGGCGTGCAGGGGCTCGTCGTACGGGTGGGCGGTGGTCAGTTCCCGCAGCTCCGGTACGGCCTCCTGGGCGCGGCCCAGGGCCAGGGCCGCGGCGGCGCGGGCGCGGGTCGCCTCCAGGCGCAGGGCCTCGGGGCGGGCGGCGGCGGTGCGGTCGGGGAGGTCGGCGAGGGCGGGGCCGTGCCAGAGGGCGAGGGCCCGGGTGAGGGTGCGGTGGGCGGTGGCCGGGTCGCCGGCGGTGAGGGCCTGGGTGCCGGTGTGGGTGAGGCGTTCGAAGACGTGGAGGTCCACGTCGTCCTCGGTCGCTTCGAGGCGGTAGCCGCCGGGGGTGGAGGCGATGGCGTGTCGGCCGAGGGCACGGCGGAGGCGGCCGACGAGGGCCTGGAGGGCGGCGGGGGCGTCCTGGGGCGGGTCGTCCGCCCAGATCTCCTCGACGAGGGTGTCGGGGGCGGTGGTCCGGCCGGGGCGCAGGGCGAGGGCGGCGAGAAGGGTGCGCAGGCGCTGGCCGCCGATGGGTACGGGGGTGCCCTGGTCGTCCGTCGCTTGGGTCACGCCCAGGATTCTGTACCGCACCCGGTCATTGTGGCGGGGGGTGCGGGATGGGGCACGGGGGTTTCGGGGGTCGGCTCCCCCGCCGGCACCGTGCCGCCGACGGCGCCGCGGCTCCCCCCAGGGGCGCGGGGAACTGCGCGATCAGCCCTCGCGGACCCGCGGCCGCACGCCGAGCCGAGCCACCTCACCGCCCTCGCCCCACCGCTCCAGCCGTCACCTCTCACACGCCCACCACTCCGACCCCACCGCTCACGCCCCCGGCGTAAGCGCGCTTCGCCTCGGCTGAATCCCCGAAGGGACCGCGCGGGAGCGGGTCGGGGTGCCCGTCCAGCAGGTGCCGCGGCGGGAGAGGAGGCGACGGAGCCAGAGTTCGAGGGAGACGAGGTCGGCCAGGCCGTCCAGCGGAAGGGCCTCGCCCGCCGCGGCGGAGCGCAGCGCCTTGCGGACGACCCGCGCCTCCACCAGGCCCGCGTCGGCCAGCAGCGGCGTGGAGAACAGGTCGAGGAGGGGGTCGGCGGCCGCACGCAGCCCCGCGCGCGCTGCCGCCGCCGAGGATCCGTGGGAGGGCGCGCCCCAGCCGGGCGGGAGGTCGGTGACGCCGGCGCCTTCCAGGACCGTACGCAGGATGGCGGCGCGGGCGCCGGGCCGGACGCGCAGGGCCTCGGGGAGGTCACGGCAGGCGCGCACGACCTGGTTGTCGAGGAACGGCGCGTGCAGCCGCTGGGAGCGGATCTCCGCGGCCTGCTCCAGGACGCGGAGGTCGGCGGCGTGCCGGGCGAGTGCCGCACGCGCGCGGTAGTCGCCGGGGCGCTGCACGCCGGTCGCGGAGCGGTCCGCCTCCGCCTGGAGCAGAACCGATACTTCAGCCAGCGCCTCCCCCGTCAGCCACCGCGCGGCGGGCCCGGGTCTCGCCCAGGCCAGCGCGGCGAGGGACGCGCCGACCGCCCCCTTGGGCTCGTCGAAGCGGCGCCGCATCAGCCGCTCGGCCAGCACCTCCAGGCCCGCCCGGTAGGGGGTGCGGGCCAGGCGCCGGGCCGCGCTGTACACGCGCGCGGGGACCATCACGGAGCCGTCCGCGCGGGTGAGCGCGGCGACCGGCCGGACCAGGTGGCGCCGCTTGCGGTCCACCAGCAGGTCGGCGAGGCGGGCGGGGTGGGCGTCCAGGACCTGGCGGGCGCCGTGGCCGGTGAAGTGGTCGGCGCTGCCGGCGGCGAGCCGCGCGCGGTGCCGGGCCGCCTGGACCAGGGAGGGGCCGGGTTCGTCGGTCAGCGGGCCGTCGAGGTCGGCGTACGGCAGGGTCTCCTCGCCGCCGGTGACGACGACGTGGTGCAGCCGGGGATTGGCGGCCAGGGCCCCGGCGCTTTCGAGTTCGGCCTCGCGGCCGGTCACGGCCAGATCGTTGAACGTGACGGCGAGGAGCCGTTCGCCCGCGCCCGTGCCGTGGCCGAGGAGCGTGCCGGGTCGGCCGGGCAGCCCGGCGGCCAGCAGGGCGAGCGTGCCGGAGGCGGGTCCGCCGGACAGGTCGGCGCCGATGCCGGGGACCGGCATCCCGCGCGCGGCCCGCCGCTCGGCCGGCCCCATGCCGGGCACCGGCCCAGGGTCCAGGTCGGGCACGTGCCGGGGGGCCGCCAGCCGGGTGCGGACGGCCTCCACGAGCGCGTCCCGGACGGCGTCCACGGCGCGGCCGGGGTCGGCCGGGGGCGCGGCCACGGCGAGGGAGGCGACCGGCTCGTACCCGGCGACCTCCCGCGCCCCGGCGCGCAGCACCAACGCGTGCCCCGGCGGAATGCGCCGTACGCCGTCGTACGGGGTGCTGTCGCGCAGCGCGGCCGGGACGTCCGGGGCGGCGAGCAGGGCGGCGAGGTGGGTGAAGTCGAGGTTGGCCTCGACGAGGTCGGCGAGGGGCAGCGCGGCGGTGGCGTAGGCGGTGCCGCCGGCCCAGGGGGTGTAGAACACCGGCCGGGCGCCCGCGAGATCGCCGCAGACGGTGATGCGGCGGCCGGCCTGGACGACGGCCGTGTAGCTGCCGGGCCAGGTGGTCAGGTGGCGCACCGCGCCCCCGCGCGCGGTGAACAGGCCGCGCCGCAGCTCCTCGTCGGTGGCACCGCAGATGCCGAGGACGGCGATCCGGTGCTGTGCGTCGGCGTGCACCACGCGCACCTCGTCCGGGCGCCAGTCGCCGACGGCCCACAGCGGATCCGGGTCGCCCCACAGGAGTTGGGAGCCGACCGGGTGCAGGGTCTCGCCGTCGTACCCGACGGCACCGGCGAAGCCGATCCCGGCGGCGCCCGCGGCGGTGCTGCTCCAACCCACCAACCACCGCATCGACGCCTCCACAGGCTGTGGACGAACAGTGCACCGTACGAACCGGACCCCATGCTGCCATGAAGGGCGCACGGGAGAGGGACGGCGGCACCGCCTTCGATCGAGGGAAAGTCCCGGGCAACACGCGGGAAACAGGCGGCGCGGGCCTGGGGAGTTGGCGGACTGCCGTCGCGTGCGAGGTGGGCGCCACCAGGACGGAACCGCACGAGCCCGGCGCGAATGCGCCCCCTGTGCGCTCCCCCAAACCGCCCTTCACGCCCTCAAGTTGCATGGTCGGAGCGGCAATTGAGCACACTCACCAGGGGGCGGTTTTCGGCCAATTAAATGGAGGGGCACCGGAGATGAGCACGCTCCGTACAGGCCTGCGGAGCGCGCGGCGGTCCACACGCGCGCACGGTCCGGGAGGCGGGCATCGCCTCCCGGACCGGTCCGCCACCCGCGGGGATGTAGGTGGCGGTGTCCCCCAGCCCACTGGATCCAGTACAGCGGGCCGACCCACGCAAGAGCCATGGAACCGCTCCCCGGGTGGCCGGAGAAGAGCGCACGGACGGGCGCACGGCCACACGTGCGGGGGCACGCGGCGGCAGTCCGTGCACGGTGCGTACAGGGCCCGGACTTGCGTACGGACCACAATCCCGCCAACCGGAACAATGCCCCTTAACGCTTGGGATGCGGCGAACTACGCTGGGTTTACGAATGCCGCGTGGTTATGCCAGCGCGGCAGCCGTCTGTGTCGAGGGGTGGCGCATGTCCAGGGAGCAACGCGGGCCGAACGAAAAACTCGGCGCCGTTCTCGCCCTCGCGGGAATCAGCAACGCGGGTCTCGCCCGCCGCGTCAACGACCTCGGCGCACAACGCGGGTTGACGCTTCGCTACGACAAGACGTCCGTGGCGCGCTGGGTGTCGAAGGGCATGGTGCCGCAGGGTGCGGCACCGCACCTCATCGCCGCCGCCATCGGCCAGAAGCTCGGCCGGCCGGTGCCGCTCCACGAGATCGGCCTGGCGGACGCGGATCCCGCGCCCGAAGTGGGCCTCGCCTTCCCGAGGGACGTGGGCCAGGCGGTGAAGTCCGCGACGGAGCTGTACCGCCTCGACCTCGCCGGCCGCCGCGCCGGCTCCGGCGGCATCTGGCAGTCGCTCGCCGGGTCGTTCGCAGTCAGCGCATACGCAACGCCCGCCTCACGCTGGCTGATAACCCCCGCCGACAGCTCGGTCGCGCGGGAGGCGGGCTCCGCCGAGGGGTCCGGCGCACCGATCAAAGTCGGCCACAGCGATGTGCAGAAGCTCCGGGAGGCCGCCGAGGACGCCAGACGGTGGGACTCCAAGTACGGCGGCGGGGACTGGCGTTCGTCGATGGTGCCGGAGTGCCTGCGGGTGGAGGCGGCCCCGCTGCTGCTCGGCTCCTACTCCGACGAGGTCGGCCGCGCCCTGTTCGGCGCCTCGGCCGAACTCACCCGGCTCGCCGGGTGGATGGCCTTCGACACCGGGCAGCAGGAGGCCGCGCAGCGGTACTACATCCAGGCGCTGCGGCTCGCGCGCGCGGCGGCGGACGTCCCGCTGGGGGGTTACGTCCTCGCCTCCATGTCGTTGCAGGCGACCTACCGGGGCTTCGGCGACGAGGGCGTCGACCTCGCGCAGGCCGCGCTGGAGCGGAACCGCGGGCTGGCGACCGCGCGGACGATGAGCTTCTTCCGGCTGGTCGAGGCGCGGGCACACGCGCGCGCGGGAGACGCGCAGGCGGCCGGCGCGGCGCTGAAGGCGGCGGAGGGGTGGCTGGAACGCTCCCGACCCGGCGACAACGACCCGACCTGGCTCGGTTTCTACGGGTACGACCGGTTCGCCGCGGACGCCGCCGAGTGCTACCGCGATCTGAAGGCGCCGCGTCAGGTGCGGAGGTTCACCGAGCAGGCGCTGTCGAAGCCGACGGAGGAGTTCGTGCGGTCGCACGGGCTGCGGCTCGTCGTCTCCGCGGTCGCCGAGCTGGAGTCCGGCAACCTCGACGCGGCGTGCGAGCAGGGGGTGCGGGCCGTGGAGGTGGCCGGGCGGATCTCGTCGGCCCGGACGACGGAGTACGTGAAGGATCTCCTGCACCGGCTGGAGCCGTACGGCGACGAGCCGCGGGTGGTGGAGCTGCGGGAGCGGGCCCGGCCCCTTCTGATGGCGCCGGCGTAGGGGCCGCTCCCCCGCGCCCCCTGGGCGGTCCTGCCGTGACCCGTGTTTGAAGGCGTTCTCAGTGGCGCAGTGCACTATCGGAGGCGGAGGTGGTGCAGGTGCGGGCCGGGGCGTACGACTGTGATGTGCTCGTGATCGGTGGGGGGATCGTCGGGCTGTCGACGGCGTACGCGATCACGCGGGCCGCGCCGGGCACGCCCGTGACGGTGCTGGAGAAGGAGCCGGGGCCGGCCCGGCACCAGACGGGGCGGAACAGCGGGGTCATCCACAGCGGGATCTACTACCGGCCGGACTCGCTCAAGGCGCGGTACGCGGTGCGGGGCGCCGCCGAGATGGTGAAGTTCTGCGCCGAGTACGGCATCGCGCACGCCGTCACCGGCAAGCTGATCGTCGCCACCGGGCGGGAGGAGCTGCCACGGCTGCACGCGCTGGTGCAGCGGGGGCGCGAGAACGGCATTCCGGTGCGGGAGCTGGGACCCGCGCAGATCACCGAGTACGAACCGGAGGTGCGCGGCCTCGCCGCCATACACGTCGCCACGACCGGGGTGTGCGACTTCGTGGGCGTCGCGCGCGAGCTCGCGCGGGCCTCCGGGGCGGAGATCCGTTACGGCGCCCGGGTCGTGCGGGTGGACCGGCGGCCGGAGCGGGGCGTGGCCGTGCTCACCGCGAGCGGGGACGTCGTCCGCGCGCGCGTGCTGGTGAACTGCGCCGGGCTGCACTGCGACGAGGTGGCGCGGCTGACCGGTGACGACCCCGAGGTGCGGATCGTGCCATTCCGCGGGGAGTACTACGAGCTGGCGCGGCCGGAGCTGGTGCGGGGGCTGGTGTATCCGGTGCCGGACCCGGCGTTCCCGTTCCTCGGGGTGCATCTGACGCGCGGGATCGACGGGGGCGTGCACATCGGGCCCAACGCGGTGCCGGCGCTCGCCCGGGAGGGCTACGACTGGGGGGTCGTACGGCCCCGCGAGCTGGCCGGGACGGTCGCCTGGCCGGGTTCCTGGGCGATCGCCCGGCGGCACTGGCGGTACGGCGCCGGTGAGCTGCGCCGGTCGGTGTCCAAGGGGGCGTTCCTGGAGGCCGTGCGAAGACTGCTGCCCGCCGCGGAGGCGGAGGACCTGGTGCGGGCCCCGGCCGGGGTGCGGGCGCAGGCGGTGCTGCGGGACGGGACGCTGGTGGACGACTTCCTGATCCGGGAAGGGGCGCGGGCGGTGCACGTGCTGAACGCGCCGTCTCCCGCGGCCACGGCTTCGCTGCCGATCGGGCGGGAGATCGGGCGCCGGGCGCTGGCGATGCTCGGCTCGCTGTAGTGGGCCGTCGGCACCCGTAAAATCGGTCGTACTGTGTCTGACTCCCTGAACACCCCCGCCCCGCCCCCGGCCGCCCACGGCCCCGGTGTCGCCGTCCGGCACACCCGGGCCAAGGGGGAGCCGCGTTTTCCCGACGGGCCCAAGGCCGATCCGGCCGGGTCGCACTTCGAGCGGCGGATCCGGAGCTTCCAGCCGCGGCGGAGCCGGGTGACGGCCGGGCAGGCCGACGCGTTGCAGCGGCTGTGGCCCACGTGGGGGCTGGACATCGACGGGCAGCGGGTGATCGACTTCGGCGCGCTGTTCGGCAACGACCACCCCGTGGTCCTGGAGATCGGGTTCGGGATGGGCGAGGCCACCGCGCAGATGGCCGCGGGCGACCCGGACACCAACATCCTGGCCGTCGACGTGCACACCCCCGGCCAGGGCAACCTGCTGGCTCTCGCCGACCGCAACGGCCTGTCCAACGTCCGGGTGGGCAACGGCGACGCGATCATCCTGCTCCGGGAGATGCTCCGCCCGGACTCGCTGGACGGGCTGCGCGTCTACTTCCCCGACCCCTGGCCCAAGAAGCGGCACCACAAGCGGCGGCTGATCCAGCCCGAGTTCCTGACGCTCGCCGCGTCCCGGATGAGGCCCGGCGCGCTGCTGCACTGCGCGACCGACTGGGAGCCGTACGCCGAGCAGATGCTGGAGGTGCTCACCGCGCACCCCGACTTCGAGAACACCCAGGCGGACGGCGGTTTCGCGCCACGCCCTGAGTTCCGGCCACTGACCCGTTTCGAGGGGCAGGGACTGGACAAGGGTCATGTGGTGAACGACCTGCTGTTCCGGCGCGTACCGCACAGGACCGCTGAGCAGGGCCGATAATCCGCTCCAGCCCCTCGCCCCGTCACCGTTAGGGTCGATGCCGTGGCCACCAGTCCTCCGTTTCCGACGTATCCCCCGCGCCCCGGCGACGGTGTGCTCCGCCACCCGCACTGGTGGCAGCGCAGGTGGGTGCGATACGGGGCACTGAGCACGCTGCTGGCCCTGTCCGGCCTGGTCATCCTGGCGCTCGTACGGCGGCAGACCGGCACGGAGGGCTTCCTCGTCGGCCTCGGGCTGGCCGTTCTGCCCGTGCCCTGGCTGATAGCCGCCTTCCGGTGGCTGGACCGGGTGGAGCCGGGCCCCTGGCGGAACCTGGTCTTCTCGTTCGCCTGGGGGGCCTGTGCGGCGGCGCTGATAGCCATCGTCGCCAACAGCTTCGCGACCAAGTGGATCGCCACCTCGACCGCGGATCCGGCCAGTGCCGACACGCTCGGCGCCACCGTGATAGCCCCGATCGTGGAGGAGTCCGCGAAGGCCGCCGCCGTCCTGCTGGTGTTCCTCTTCCGCCGACGCCACTTCACCGGGATCGTGGACGGGGTGGTGATAGCGGGCGTCACCGCCACCGGGTTCGCGTTCACCGAGAACATCCTCTACCTCGGTACGGCCTTCGGGACCGACCAGCTCACCGGCGACCGCGGCATCGCCTCCGTCACCGCCGCCACCTTCTTCGTGCGCATCGTGATGTCCCCGTTCGCGCACCCCCTGTTCACCGTCCTCACCGGCATCGGCTTCGGCGTCGCCGCGCTGTCCGCCGAGCGGCAGCACGCGCGGCGGGTGCTGCTGCCGGTCTGCGGGCTGCTGCTGGCGATGGGCATGCACGCCTTCTGGAACGGCTCCTCCACCTTCGGCGAGTACGGCTTCTTCGCGGTCTACGGCGCGTTCATGGTGCCCGCGTTCGCGCTGGTGACCTGGCTCGCGATCTGGACCCGGCAGCGGGAGCTGCGGACCGTGCGGGCGGAGCTGCCCACGTATGTGCTGGCCGGGTGGCTGGGGCCGGCCGAGCCGCTCGCGCTCGGGTCGATGCGGGCGCGCCGGATGGCCCGGGACTACGCCCGGCACCACCACGGGCGACAGGCGGCGCGGGAGGTGGCCCGGTACGAGGCGTGCGCGACCTCGCTGGCGTTCCTGCGGCACCGGGGCCGGAAGGGGAAGGCCGGGCCCGACTTCGTCGCCCGGGAGCGGGAGCTGCTGGACGAGCTGTGGAAGCGCAGGCAGGTGGCCCGGCCCGCGCTGGAGTACGCGAGCAGGGCGTCCGTTCCGGCGCCCGTGCCCTGGGGGGCGGCGCCGTACGGGTATCCGGCGGTGCCGTATCCCGCGTACAACCCGTACCGGACGTAGCCGCGGGGGCTGACGAGGGACGGCGCCGCCGGGCCGCGCCGTCGTGGCGGAAGGGGTCAGCGGCGCAGAACGGTCAGGCGGACGCCTCCGTCAGCCGGGCCACCTCGGCCTCGGTCAGGTTCAGCTCCGCCACGCCCAGCAGCGCCGGGAGCTGTTCCACCGTCCTCGCCGAGGCGATCGGGGCCGTGACCGTGGGCTGGGCGGCGAGCCAGGCCAGGGCGACCGTCGCGACCGGGGCCTCGTGGGCCGCGGCGATCTCGTCCAGGGCCGTGAGGACCTTCTGGCCGCGCTCGGACTCCGCGTGCTTCTGGGCTCCTTCGGCGCGGGCGCTGTCGACGGTCTTGCCGGGCCGGTACTTGCCGGTCAGGAAGCCCGAGGCGAGGGAGAAGTACGGGACGGCGGACAGGCCCTCGCGGGCGACGAGGTCCTGCAACGGGCCCTCGTAGGTGTCCCGGGAGACCAGGTTGTAGTGCGGCTGGAGGGCGACGTAGCGGGCGAGACCCTCGCGGTCGGAGAAGTCGAGGGAGGCCCGCAGCCGCTCGGGGCTGATGTTGGAGGCGGCGATGTGCCGGACCTTCCCGGCCTTCACCAGCTCGTCCAGCGCGCCGATGATCTCCTCGACCGGCACCTCGGGCTTGTCGAAGTGGGTGTAGTAGAGGTCGATGTAGTCGGTGTCCAGGCGGCGCAGAGAGGCGTCGGCGGCGGCCTTGATGTTGGCGGCGGACAGGCCCTGGTACTCCGGGTGCTGGCTGACCTTGGTGGCGATGACGACGTCGGAGCGGTTGCCGCGGGCCTTGACCCACTTGCCGATGATCGTCTCCGACTCGCCGCCCTGGTTGCCCTCGATCCAGGCGGAGTAGGAGTCGGCGGTGTCGATGAAGTTGCCGCCCGCGGCGGTGTAGGCGTCGAGGACGGCGAAGGAGGTCTGTTCGTCGGCGGTCCAGCCGAAGACGTTGCCGCCGAGGGAGAGCGGGAAGACCTCGAGGTCGGAAGAGCCGAGTTTACGAAGTGACGTCATACGTCATGCCAACACCGGCGGTGGGTGATCGCATCCCACCGCCGGTGCGGAGTGCCCGCCAAGATCCGGCAAAGGTTCCCGCGCGGACGGGACCGTCAGGGGGTGAGGCCCTTGTCGCGCAGCCACACCATCGGGTCGATGCCGGTGGCCTGACCGCCGGGGTGGACCTCCAGGTGGAGGTGCGGGCCGGTGACGTTGCCGGTCGCGCCGACGCGGCCGATGACCTCGCCGGTGGTGACCTTCTGGCCGACGGAGACGTTGATGGAGGACTGGTGGCAGAACCACAGCTCGGTGCCGTCGTCCAGGGTGAGGATCGTGCGGTAGCCGTAGGAGCCGGCCCAGCCCGCCTCGGTGATCGTGCCGCTGTGCACGGCCTTGATCAGGGTGCCGGTGGGAGCGGCGAAGTCGAGACCGGTGTGGTAGCCGGAGGACCACATCGCACCGGCCTGGCCGAAGGTCGAGGTGATCGTGTACGAGGAGGTGGGCAGCGTGTACTGCTTGGCCAGCCGGGCCAGCCGCTCCTCCTCGGCCTTCTTCGCGGCGGCGGCCTCCGCCTTCTCCTTGGCCGCGGCGGCCTTGGCGGCGGCCTCCTTCTCGGCCTGGGCGGCGGCGTCGGCGCTCTGCTTCTCGGCGGCGGCGAGCGCGGCGGCGGTGGCCTTGCTCTCGGCCTGGCCCTGCTGCTGCTCGGCCTGGGCCATGATCCGGTTGCGCAGCGCCTCGCCCGCGTCGGCGGTGTCCTCACCGGCGGCCGTGGTCACGCCGACGCCGCTCAGCGTGGTCGTGGCGGCCTCGGCCGGCTGGGGGTCGGCGGAGTCGTCGTCGAAGAGGGAGCCGACCGAGGGCAGGTCCGGCAGGGAGATGGAGACCGGCGGCTTGCCGGTGTTGGCGCTCGCCATGCCGCCCGCGCCGACCGCGGCCATGACACCGACGCCGAGGACGGTGGAGCTGCGCGCGAAGCCGCCGCGCTGCTTGGCGACGCGGTGCCGGCCGCGCACCGGGGCGACGGACTCCTCGGTGGGGTTCCACTCCTCCCAGGGGCCCTCCTCGGCGTGGTAGGCGCCGTAGCCGAAGGTCTCGGGCTCGCGCTGTGCCGGGATGAACGGGGCTTCTGGGACAGGCCGGTTGGACGCCACGCGGGCGTGCTCCTTTCCTTCCTTTCGCCTACCGGGTTAGCTGACGGGTTCGGAGCAGGAAGGTCTCCTACGCGCGTATACCGGTCGTGGACTCCGTGAGTTCACGGCGGCATCCGCGTGATTCACCCCAGGGTGGTGGTTCCCCGGCTCCCTTGCGGGATTCGGCGCGTGCGCACGGAGCCGCCTCTTGTGACGGCTGTGACGACCGCGCTGCGTTATCGAACGTTAATAGACCTGACAGTCACTTTCCAAGCCGTTCGGCTTGATCATTCGCGTCTTTACCCGCGGAGTTATCGGCCACTACCCCGTCAAAACGGGCGAGTTGACCGGGCGTCGGTCCCGTTCAGCAGTCACTTTCGGTTTTGATGGTGACTCAGATGTTATGCGTACGGCGCTCGTCCGGTCACCTTCCGTGAGGTTCAGGGCCGCCGTACGGCGAGCAGCGCCATGTCGTCGGTCATGCCGCCACCGGAGTGCCGGCGCACCTCCTCGGCGAGTCGGCCGACGAGCGCGGCCGGCCCGGGGAAGGTGCGTCCCGCGAGCCGCCGTTCGGGCTCGTAGAACCGCCCGTGGGCGTCCCGGGCCTCGGACAGGCCGTCGGTGTGGAGCAGCAGGGTGGCGCCGCTCGGGAAGGCGGTCTCGGTGGCCCGGTCCGGCCACAGCCCGAGGTCGCCCATGCCGAGCGGCAGCGCGGGCTCGGCGGGGGCCAGGGTGCGCAGGGTGCCGTCGGCGTGCAGCAGCAGCGGAGGCGGATGGCCGCGGTTGACGATCCGTACGACGCCGTCGCCGTGCGGGAGTTCGGCGAGGACCGCGGTGGTGAACCCCTCGAAGGCGTCGATCCCGTCGCGCCGGGTGCCCTCGCGGGCCAGCGCCCGCTCCAGCCGCTCGGCGACCGCCTCCAGCGTGGCCTCCTGCTCGGCCGCCTCCCGGAACGCGCCGATCACCACGGCCACCGCGGCGACCGCGCCCATGCCCTTGCCGCGCACGTCCCCCACGACCAGCCGGACGCCGTAGGGGCTGTCCTGCACCGCGTACAGGTCGCCGCCGATGAACGCGTCCTGCCGTGCCGCCTCGTAGCAGGCGGCGATCTCGTAGCCGCCGATCCGCTCGTCCGGCTCCGGCAGGACGGCCCGCTGGGCGGCCTCGGCGATCTCCCGGGCGGAGGCGAGCCGCCGGTCGCCCCGGCGGACCACCCGGTTGATGGCGACGGCCAGCAGGGCGACCGTGGCCACGGTGACCACGTCGGTGAGGGTGCCCACGGCCGGATGGACCCCGGCGTCGGTGTGCACGGCGTAGGCGGCGGCGAGGGAGGCGAGTCCGGTCAGGACGGTGGTGCGCAGCGACGACAGGGGTGCGGCGACCAGCGGGGCCGCGGTGAAGAACGGGACGGCGGTGAAGTCGTCCGGGGCGAGCAGGCCGTACAGGACACCGCAGACGACGAGGAGGGCGGGCAGGGCGCGGGCCAGGGCACGGGGGCCCGGGCGGCGGCGGGCGCGCACCGGAACCGGTTCGTCGCCGAGGCCCGGATCGGGCACGGGGTCGCCGGGGAGCCGGCCGCCCGCCCTGGCGTACGGGGTCTCCTCCACCTTTCCAGGGCGCACCGCGTGTCTCCCAGTTGTCCGACGTACCTCCAGGTTTCCGGGCCCCGGGACGGGCGGCGACCGGTGTGGGCCGAAAGGGGTGTGCGAGCGGTCCCGCGCATGGCGTACACTGGAGTCACAACGACGCGGGGTGGAGCAGCTCGGTAGCTCGCTGGGCTCATAACCCAGAGGTCGCAGGTTCAAATCCTGTCCCCGCTACTGAAGGCTCAGGGCCCGGAATCCACTGGATTCCGGGCCCTGAGTCGTTTCGGGCTCGGCCGAGCGCCCCATCAGGGGCGCGGGGACCGCGCGACCAGCCGAAACGCGCCCGCACCCGCCCACCATGCGGCCATGGCGGGCGGGCAGGACCTCACAGCAGGTGAACGTTCGGCGCCTTGGCAAGCTCCTCCAGCTCGGGAAGCACGACGACCCGGGCACCCCCCGCGACCAGGACCCCGCTTCCGTCGGCCCCCGCCACGAAGGTGTCCGGCTCACGCCAAGCGGTGACCACCCTCCGCACCCCCGCCCGCAGGATCAGCTCGGCACAGGGCGCCGGCCGGGACGCACGACGCGCACACGGCTCCAGGCTGCTGTACACCGTGGCACCGGCCAGCCGCGCATCGCCCGCGTCGATCTTCGCGAGCGCCGCCTCCTCCGCGTGCACGACGGGATCGGCGCCCTCCCGCGAATGGCCCCGGGCCAGCTCCGTACCGTCGGCGGCGACGACCACCGCACCGACGCTGAACGCCGTCTCCGACGGGGGACACAAGGCCGCCAGTTCGCAGGCGGTCCGCAGCCAGTGGCGGTCGGCGGCGGTGGCGACCGCCCCGGTGCCGGGGGCCGTCGGCAGGTACCGCACGAGTACGACGTCCTCGATCCGGCGGGTGTCGAGCAGGCGCAGCCGGCCGGGCTGGTAGGCCCCCGGCCCGAACAGGCGGGGCGCCGCGGGGTCGCCGACGAACAGCGGGGCGAGGACGAGCTGGAGTTCGTCGGCGAGGCCCTGGTGCAGGAGCTGGGTGTGGACCGTGCCGCCGCCCTCGACCATCAGGCGGCCGACGCCGCGCACGTCGTGCAGGTGCTCCAGCAGGGCCCGCCAGCCCAGGGCGGGACCGAGCGGGACGACGTCGGCGGTGCGCCCGAGGAGGCGGGCGGCCCGCTCGGCGCCCCGGTCGGTGGTGTACACGATCTTGTCGCCGCCGGTGTGCCAGAAGTTGGCCCCGGGGTCGAGGTCGCCGGTGGCGGTGACCGTGACCTTCAGCGGGTACTCCGGCTTGCCCTCCGCCACCCGGGCCGCGCGCCGCTCGGCGGAGTTGACCAGCAGGCGGGGGTTGTCGGCGCGGATCGTGCCGGCGCCGATGAGGATCGCGTCGGCCGAGGCCCGTACCTCGTCGACCCGGTCGAAGTCGGCCGGGCTGGACAGCAGCAGGCGCTCGGGGCCGGTGTCGTCCAGGTAGCCGTCGAGGGAGACGGCGGCGGACAGCAGCACGTACGGCAGGGGCATCGGCGCCCTCTCTTCCGGAGGCCGACGGGATCGGCTTGGTTCAAGTTTTAAACAAACCTACACTGGCGGCATGACGACCCGCTGGCTCACCCCCGAGGAGCAGCGCGCCTGGCGCGCCTACATGGCCGCCTCCCGCCTCCTGGAGGACGCGATCGACCGTCAGCTCCAGCAGGAGGGCGGTATGCCGCACCTGTTCTACTCGGTGCTGGCCAACCTCTCCGAGGCCCCCGACCGGCGGCTGCGCATGACCGATCTCGCGGAGACGCTCAAGATCACCCGCAGCCGGCTGACGTACGCGGTGACCCGGCTGGAGCGGGACGGCCTGGTGCGCCGGGAGAACTGCCGCTGGGACAAGCGCAGCTCGCTCGCGGTGCTGACGGACGAGGGGATGGCCGTCCTGGAGCGTACGGCACCCGGACACGTCGAGACGGTCCGCAGCACCCTGTTCGACCGGCTCACCCCGGAGCAGGTGGGGCAGTTGGAGGAGATCTGCACGGGGATCGCGCGCGGGCTGCAGGGCGAGGACGACGCGTCCGGTACCGACGACGTCCCCTGGCGGCGCCGCTCGTCCTGCTCGTCACCGCCGGCGTCCTCCTGAGCGGGCCGGGCCGGTCGCCTGGGGCCGGGCCAGGCCAATTGCTTTAACTTTTAAGCAGGAGTAGGGTCCATGCGAACCGCTGCTTCAAATCTGAAGCAACTGTCCCGGAGGACCCGCATGCCCGACATCCCCGCCGCCACTCCGCGTGCCCGCGTCCGGGTACCGCTGCGCTTCGCCGACGGCTACGGCGCCGACGCCGAACTCGTCACCTTCCACGGCCTCGTCGACGGCCGGGAGCACCTGGCCGTCGTCCTCGGCGACCCCGGCCCGGTCCCGCTGGTGCGCCTGCACTCCGAGTGCCTGACCGGGGACGTCTTCGGCTCGGCCCGCTGCGACTGCGGACCGCAGCTGCGCGAGGCGGTCGAGCGCATCGCCGGCCGCGGCGGCGTCCTGCTCTACCTCCGCCAGGAGGGCCGGGGCATCGGCCTCTACAACAAGCTCGACGCGTACGCCCTCCAGGACGAGGGTCTCGACACCTACGCGGCGAACGCCGCCCTCGGCCTGCCCGAGGACGCCCGCGACTACACGGCCGCCGCCCAGATGCTCGGCGCCCTCGGCATCGGCGAGCTGGACCTGCTCTCCAACAACCCCGACAAGGCCGAACAGCTTCGCTCGCTGGGGATCGCAGTACGGGACCGGGTGCCGACCGGCGTCTTCACCACGGCCCACAACGTCCGCTACCTGCGCGCGAAGGTGCTCCAGACCCAGCACACGCTCCCGCTGGCCGAACTGACCGAGCTGACGGCGGGCTAGCCGGCCGCCGGACGCCCGGGGAGCCGGAGGGCCGAGAGGATGCCGAGGGCGAGCAGGGCCGCCGTCACGGCGTAGGTGAGGCGGAAGCCGGCCGGGGAGAGGGCGGTCGAGGAGGCGGTGGCCGGGCTCGCCGCGTCGGGGGAGGGAGCGGACCGGGCCGGACCGGCGGGCCGCGGACCGCTCATCGCGCCGCTCCCCGGGCCGGTACGGGGGTGCTCGTCGCGCCGCTCCCCACAGGCCGTACGGGAATGCTCATCGAAGCCACCCCTCAGCCCGCGTAGGGCCGCTCGGCGCGCGCGGTCCGCAGAACCCGGCCCCACCAGGTGAGCTGGCCGAGCATGCCCTTGGCCGCGCCCGCGCACACGTCGGCGTCACGCGGGACACCGTCCTCGCCCAGGCCGGACCAGGGGCCGTGCAGGCTGACCGAGTCGCGCACGGTCACGGCGTGCAGCTCGGCGAAGACCAGCCTCAGCTGCTCCACCGCGCGCAGCCCGCCGCCGAGACCGCCGTACGACACGAAGCCGACCGGCTTGGCCTGCCACTCCCGGTGGTGCCAGTCGATGAGGTTCTTCAGGGCCGCGGGGAAGCTGTGGTTGTACTCGGGCGTGACGATCACGAAGGCGTCGGCGGCGGCGAGCCGCGGAGTCACCTCCTTCAGCGCGGCGACGGTCTCGGGGCCCGGGGTACCGCCCCAGCCGGGCAGCACCAGCGGCAGGTCCACCTCGGCGAGGTCGACGACGTCGAGGTCGAGGCCCGGGTCGGCGGCGGTGGTGAGGAACCAGTCGGCGACGGCCCTCCCCAGGCGCCCCTCACGCACGCTGCCGACGACGACGGTGACGCGAAGCGGATCAGAAACGGACACGGCTGTCCCCCTTGTGGATGTGGGTCCGGCGGCCGCATCCGGCGACCGCCCCGAGATGAAAGTACAACGCTCGTTGTAAAAATTACAACGCTCGTTGTTACTCGGTTAGAGTGGGCTCGTCACGACGGAAGGGGCCACAGCGTGGGCGAGACGAACGAGTCCCGGCTGGAGCAGGCACGGCGCGAGGTGTCACCGCGCAAACTGCAGAAGCAGATGGCCATCGCGAGCGCGGCCTGCACGGTCTTCGGCCGCGAGGGCTACGCCCGCGCCTCGGTCGACGCGCTCGCCGCCGCGGCCGGTGTGTCCACCCGCACGCTCTACAACCACTTCCCCGGCGGCAAGGCCCAGCTCTTCCAGACGGTCGTGACCTGGACGTCGAGCGAGGTCCGGGACGCCCAACTGGCGCGCCTGCACGCCGTACTGGATCCGGAGCGCCCGCCGCACCCCGACGACCTGGAACGCGACCTGGTCGCGCTGGCCCGCGCCTTCCACGGGCTCATGACCGACTACGCGAACCACTTCGCCCTGGTCCGGCACATCCATGCGGAGGCCGACCACGTCCCGCCCGAGGTCCTCGAGGCCTGGCAGGAGGCAGGCTCGGAACCGGTCGGCCGGGCCCTCACCGAGGCGATGGCCCACCTCGAGGACGCCGGCCTGCTGGACCTCCACGGCGACGCGGCCGTGGCCGCCGGCCACTTCACGGCCCTGATCTCGCACCGCATCGTCCAGACGACCCACTACGGCGTCCTGCCCCTGCCGGAACCGGAGACGGACCGCCTGCTC
This sequence comes from Streptomyces flaveolus, assembly GCF_000716535.1. GTDB lineage: Bacteria > Actinomycetota > Actinomycetes > Streptomycetales > Streptomycetaceae > Streptomyces > Streptomyces flaveolus_A. Next base: position 29,909 of record NZ_JNWV01000056.1, read on the forward strand.
AGGGCCGGTGTGAGCGCGTTCCTGCGGGCGTACGGGGCGGCGTAGCGCGAGGGCGAGTCCCCTTTGCCCCGGATCGCGGATTACCTCACCTCGTATCACCATGGATCTGGTCTGTACCAGGACTGACGGGCCCCGTGCCCGCATCACCGTGGAGGTCGCCGTGTCGGAATCCAACGTGACCGGCCAGGACGCCGCGCCGTCCCGCACCGCACGCTCGCGCCCGAGACGGATCATGTACGGCATGGGCGCGGCCCTCACCGGCGTACTGGCCGTCTCCTCCTGCGGCGGAGGCAACGGCGCCGGCGGGACCTCCACCCTCACCCCGACCGCGCCCGCCACGTCGAACTTCTCCGGCACCGTGCCGTCCGGCATGTCGTCCTGGGCGGAGTCGAAGAAGGCGGAGGCCAGCGCGTCCGCGTCCGCCGCGGCCTCGTCGGCCTCCGCCCGCGCGTCCGAGTTCGAGGCATCCGTGTCCGCGGACACCGAACGCGCCCGCGCGGAGGCCCAGAAGCAGCTCGCCAAGGTGAAGGGGCGGGGCAACGCGACGAACGACGTCTCCATGACGGGCGTCCCCCTGTCCCAGACCAACAACGTGCGCGCTCTCCTCGTCACGATGACCAACCGCACCGACAAACCCGCGTCGTTCGCGGTCCAGGTCGACTTCAGCGACTCCCACGGGAAGGTCGTCGAGACCGTCGTCGTGGGCGCGCAGAACGTCAAGCCGGGGCAGAAGGCGGAGCGCTACGCCATCAGCCACAAGCCTCCCGAGCCCCACCTGACCGCCGAACTGGCCAAGGCGCAGAGGTACTGACAGCGCGGGGGCCGGCACCGAGGCACCGGCAACAGCGGCCCGGGAACGCGACAGCGCCCGAGCCGGCCGAAGCCGTCCCGGGCGCTGTGCCGCAGGACGGAGGGGACGACCCCCCGGGCCCGCGGACGGTAGGCCGTGTGGGACTCGAACCCACAACCAAGGGATTAAAAGTCCCCTGCTCTGCCAATTGAGCTAACGGCCCGTGCGATGTTGCCTGTCCGAGCATAGCCGGACGAGGCCGTGTCGCCGATCGGGTATCGGGGACACGGCCACGTCGGATGACGCCGGAGTGGGGGGATGGTTACTTTTCGGCCGGGATGGGAGCCGGGGCGGGGCGCCGGGTGAGGAACCAGTGGCGGGCCGAGGCCAGCCACCAGGTCGCCGCGAAGCCGAGGACGACCAGGACGGCGACCGGGGCGTAGTTGAACGTCTTCCAGGTGACCGGGGAGACCTGCGGGAGCATGAACAGGACGGTGATCGCCAGCACCCAGGTCACCGAGAGCACTCCGACGAGGCGGGACCAGCGGCCCAGGTGCCAGGGGCCGGGGGTGAACGCGGTGCCCTTGCGGACGCGGAGGAAGGTCGGGATGACGTACGCGATGTAGAGGCCGATCACCGCGATGGACGTCACCGCCGCGTAGGCCGTCGTGTTGATCAGGTACGGCAGGCCGAGGGCGAGCGCGCCGAGCGCGGCCAGCCACACCGCCGCGACCGGGGTCCGGGTGCGCGGGCTGACCGTGTGCCAGACGCGGGAGAGGGGCAGCGCGCCGTCCCGTGAAAAGGCGTAGATCATGCGGCTGTTGGCGGTGACCGAGGCCATGCCGCAGAAGAGCTGGGCGCCGATCACCACCAGCAGCAGGAGCTTGCCGGCCGTGGCGCCGAGGGCGTCCAGGAGGATCTGGGCGGGCGGCGCGCCGGTGGGGGACGTGAGGGCCCCGTCGTACGACTGGATCGCGAACGTGAAGCCCAGCAGGAGGACGAAGCCCGCGATCCACGACGTCCAGATGGAGCGGACGATGCCCTTCGGGCCCGCGGTGGCCGCGTCGTGGGTCTCCTCGGTCATGTGGGCGGAGGCGTCGTAACCGGTGAAGGTGTACTGGGCCATCAGGAGACCCAGGAGCACCACGTACGCGCTGCTGCCCCAGCCCGTCTCGTTGACGAAGTGCGTGAAGACGAAGGACGCCGACTGGTGGTGGTCGGGGACGAACGCCAGCGCGCCGACGATCACCGCCACGCCGAGCACGTGCCACCACACGCTCACGCTGTTCAGGAGCGCGACGATCCGGACGCCGAAGGTGTTCAGCAGGCCGTGCAGGAGGAGGATCGCCGCGAACAGCAGCACCGTGCGCCCGGGGGTCACCTCGAAGCCGAACTGGAGGTTCAGGTAGGCGCCGAGGAAGGAGGCCGCGCCGAAGTCGATGCCGGCGGTCACCGCCACCTGGCCCAGCACGTTGAACCAGCCCGTGAACCACGCCCAGGCCGCCGCCGAACGCGGGGGCGCCAGGCGGTGCGCCCAGAAGTACAGGCCCGCCGAGGTCGGGTAGGCCGAGCAGATCTCCGCCATCGACAGGCCCACGAACAGCGTCATCAGGCCCACCGCCACCCAGCCCCAGGTGATCACCGCGGGGCCGCCGGTGGTCATGCCGAAGAGGTACAGGGTCAGGCAGCCGGACAGCACCGAGATGATCGTGAAGGAGACGGCGTAGTTCGAGAACGCCGACATACGGCGGGCGAGGACCTGGGTGTAGCCGAGCTGGGCCAGCCGTTCCTCGTCCGACAGGCCACCGGCGCTCACGTCATCTGTCATGCCCCCAGCAATTCCCTCCCTGCGGGCGTGACATGCGTCACTCGGTGACCGGAAACCGACCCCGGGCATGCGGAAGGGCCCGTACGAACGGTGTCGTACGGGCCCTTGCTCAGCTCACTCGGTGTCAGCCGTTGCGCTTCCAGCGCGGCTTGTCGTCGCGGCGGCCGAAGGAGCCGGTGCCGCGGTGGTCGTCACGACGGCCGTAGGGGCGCTCGTGGCCGCCGGCGCGGAAGCCCGGGCGGTCGTCGCGGCGGTCGCGGTTGAACGGGCGGTCGCTGCCCCGGTGGCCACCGCGCTCGTCCCGGCGGAAGCCACCGCGGTCGTCACGGCGCTCGAAGGAACGACCACCGCGGTCACGGTCGAACGGACGGCGCTCGCCCCGCTCGCCGCGGTCGTCGCGACGCTCGAAGCCACGGCCACCGCGGTCGTCCCGACGGTCGTCACGGCGCTCGAAACCACGGCCGCCCCGGTCGTCACGACGCTCGAAACCACGGCCACCGCGGTCGTCCCGACGGTCGTCACGGCGGTCGTCACGGCGCTCGAAGCCACGGCCGCCCCGGTCGTCGCGACGGTCGTCACGACGCTCGAAACCACGGTCCCGGTCGAACGGACGGCGCTCGCCCCGGTCACCCCGGTCGTCCCGGCGCTCGAAACCACGGGCACCCCGATCGTCCCGGCGCTCGTCACGGCGCTCGAAGCCACGGTCGCGGTCGAAGCCGCGCCGCTCCCGGCGCTCGTACGGCGCCGAAGCCGCCGGACGCTCCTCGCGCTCGGTCTCGCGCGCCGCGGGCTCCTCGGCCACGGCGAGCTGCTCCGCCGCCGTCGCCTGGGCCTCGGCCACCGCCGCCTCCGGGTCGTCGCCGCGCTCGCGGGCGACCCGGGCGACCAGCCGGTCGGCCTCCTCGCGCAGCTCGGTCGCGCGGCGCTGGGCGCGCTCGAGCTGCTTGGTGAGCTGGGCCACCTCGCGCTCGGCCTGCTGGGCGGCGTTGGCGGCGGACTCGGCCTGGACCTCGGTCATGGAGCGGGCGCCGGTGATCTCGGCGACCTCCGGGTCGAAGGCGCCGGCGCCCTGGATGATGTGGCGGGCCGCGTCGACGCCGGCGTCCTCCATCAGGCGGAAGATCTGGCGCCGCTGGTGCGGGAGGGAGAGCGACACGACCGTGCCGGTGCGGCCGGCCCGGGCGGTACGGCCCGCGCGGTGCAGGTAGTCCTTGTGGTCGCCGGCCGGGTCCACGTTGAGGACCAGGTCGATGCCGTCGACGTGGATGCCGCGCGCGGCGACGTCGGTGGCGACCAGGACGTTGACGTAGCCGTCCTTGAAGTCGGCCAGGGTGCGGGTACGGGCGCCCTGGGTCATGCCGCCGTGCAGCGCGTCGGCCTTCACACCGGCCTCGCGAAGCTGCTCGGCAACGCGGTCGGCGCCGAGCTGGGTGCGGACGAAGATGATCGTGCGGCCCTTGCGGGAGGCGATCGCGGCCGTGACCGGCGCCTTGTCCTTGGGCTTCACGATGAGGATGTGGTGCGACATGGTCGTCACCGCGCCCTGGGCCGCGTCCACCTCGTGCAGGACGGGCTCGTTCAAGTAGCGGTCGACCAGGGTCTTGATCTCGTTCTCCATCGTGGCGGAGAAGAGCATGCGCTGGCCGCCGGCCGGGACCTGGTCGAGCAGCTCGGTGACCTCGGGCAGGAAGCCCAGGTCGGACATCTGGTCGGCCTCGTCCAGGACGGCGATCTGCACGTCCTCGAGCGAGCAGGCGCCGCGGTTGATGATGTCGCGCAGGCGGCCGGGGGTGGCGACGAGGATGTCGACGCCGCGCTCCAGGGCGTAGATCTGGTTGCCCATGGAGGTGCCGCCGCAGACGACCTTCATCTTCAGGCCGAGGACGTCGCCGTACGGCTGGAGGGCGTCGGCGACCTGCATGGCCAGCTCGCGGGTCGGGGTGAGGATGACCGCGCGGGGCTTGTGCTTCTGCGTCCGGCCGCCGGCCAGCTGGGCCAGGGTCGGCAGGCCGAAGGAGAGGGTCTTGCCGGAGCCGGTGCGGCCACGGCCGAGGATGTCCTTGCCGGCCAGGGCGTCCGGGATGGTCGCGGCCTGGATCGGGAAGGGGGTCGTCACGCCGTTCTGTGCGAGCTTGCGCACGATGCCCTCGGGGAGGCCGAGGTCGGCGAAGGTGGTCTGGGGGGTGTCAGCGGCCTCGGGGGCCTGGGTGACCTCGGTCGTCTCGTCGACGAGGGCGTTCTCGATCTCGGTGGTGTTCTCGATCTCGATCTCGTTCTCGGACACGACGATCTGGTCAGTACTGGACACGGACATGCGAATGCGAAACCTTCCGGAGTCTCTTCGGCACGCGCCCGTCAACTCCGTGAATCGCTCACGACCGCCTCAATGCGGTCCGCCACGGCAAAGGAGAGTACGCGCCACACGGCGCGCTCTGTGGTGGCGCCGGGCAAATGGGATCAAACGATCTACCACCATACGCACCTACCACCCCCGAAGGCAAACCGAGCCGCAGAGGCGCAGCTCACACTCTCCTTTCCGCCGCAACGGCGCTCCGCCACGCCGACGTGACACCTGGCGTCGGCCGGCCGGCCGACGGCTCTCACGCCGGCACGCCCGCCGCCGGTGCCGGCTCCCGCTGGACCAGTTGCGGCCCCGTCTCCTCGTGCGCCGACGAGGACGGCTCGGCCGACGGCGGCTCGGAGACGGGCGGCGGCGGGGTGGAGGCCGGCGGCTCGGGCGGGGCGGAGGTCACGGGGGGAGTCGGGGGAGCCTGCGTCGGCACCGGCTCGCCGGGCTCGGCGGTCTGCCCCGGCTCGGCCGGCGCGTGGGAGGCGCTGCGCGCGGCGGACGGGGTGGCCGACGCCGAGCCCGGCTTGCCCCGCTTCGCCTTGCCGCCGTGCCCGTGCTTGCCGTCACCGGACCCGCCGCCCTCCTCGGCGAAGCCGCCCGCGCCGGCCACCGGGCCGCCGTCGGGCGCCTCGCCGCCGCGCTGCCCCGCCGAGTGGGAGGGCCGGGCCCGGCCCGCGTCGTCGCCCACGTTCACACAACCGGCGGCGGCGGTGACGGCCAGTACCGCGACGGCGAGACGGACGGGTACGTACATGGGGCGCACGGCGGCCACCTCCGGGGGCAAGGAAAGGAGTCAACCTCCCCAACTCCCGCCGCCCACAAGAGGACACGCGCCCCACCCGCATCGACACCCAGCACCCGCACACCCGAGCGCGACCCGACCCCCGCCCGGCCCACGCGAACTGGCTCCGGCCCAGCACCCAGACCCACGCCTCGCCATCCGGTCACCGGCGCCCACCACACGCTGCCCCGCCCACCGGAGCATCCCGGCCCGCTCAACACCACGGCCCGCACTCAGCCGCGCGACGCGATCCCCGCCAGCACACCGGCTACGCGAATCAGGCCGCCCTCGCGAGTCGGTCCCCGTGTGCGCCGCCGTGCTCAGCCGTAGCCGAGGGCGTGCAGGCGGGCGTCGTCGATTCCGAAGTGGTGGGCGATCTCGTGCACCACGGTCACCTCGGTCTCCGCGACGACGTCCTCGCGGCTGTCGCACATCCTGAGCGTGGGCCCGCGGTAGATGGTGATCCGGTCCGGCAGGACACCGGCGTACCACTCGCCCCGCTCGGTGAGCGGGGTGCCCTCGTACAGCCCGAGCAGCTCGGGGTCGTCGGCGGGCGGCTCGTCCTCCACGAACACGGCCACGTTGTCCATGAGCCGCGTCAGCTCCGGCGGAATCCGGTCGAGCGCCTCGGCCACCAGTTCCTCGAACTCCTCGCGCGTCATCTCCAGCACAGGGTCATTGTCCGGGAACACCGCCGCATATCCACCAGGGGACGTGGGCATACGGCACCAATGGCCCGCGTCCCCGTCGCAGCCCTGAGCACCATGCTGAACCGGACCCCGAACCGCCCACGCCCCGCCCGCCCGCTTCCCGCCCTGGAACTCGCCGACCGCCCCAGCCCCTGGCTGCGCGCCCTGGGGCTCACCACGGTCGTCCTCGTCGGCGCCTGGCTGGGCCTGCTGGTCGTCGGCAACGTCCGGGCCCCGGTCGGCCCGATGGACACGACGATGGCGCTGCGCCCCTCCGTCAGCGGCGGCACGAAGATCAACGTCTCCCCGCTGGGCTCGCTCAGCCTGGACAGCCATGTGGCCCCGGTCCGCCTGGACGTGAACGTCGACCAGCTGGACCCGCTGCGCTCGCAGGCACTGGTCGACCACCCCGAGCGGCTCTCGGGCCTGCAGGACGAGGTCGCCCGGGACGTCGAGCACGGCACGCTGGACCTGGCCGTACGATCCTGCGTCGCCGTGGTCTCCGGGGCCACCGCCCTCGGCCTCGCCGTGTACCGCCGCCCGCGCCGGGCCCTGGCGGCCGGCGGGCTGGCCCTGGCCCTGCTGGCCGCCTCGGGCGTGTCGGCGTACGCCACCTGGAACCCGAAGTCGGTCCTGGAGCCGCGCTTCTCCGGACTGCTCAGCTCGGCGCCGTCCGTGGTCGGCAACGCCCGCAGCATCGTCACGGAGTTCGACGTCTACCAGAAGGAGTTGGCGCGCCTGGTGACGAACGTGACGAAGCTCTACGACGTCACCTCGACCCTCCCCGCCTACCAGCCGGACCCCTCCACCATCCGCGTCCTGCACGTGTCGGACATCCACCTCAACCCGGCGAGCTGGAAGATCATCGGTTCGCTGGTGGAGCAGTACAAGGTGGACGTGATCGTCGACTCGGGCGACACGATGGATCACGGTACGGCGGCGGAGAACGGCTTCCTCGACCCGATCCGGGACCTGGGCGTGCCCTACGTCTGGGTGCGCGGCAACCATGACTCGCGGACGACCCAGCGCTACCTGGAGCGCATGAAGAACGTGCACGTCCTGGACGACGGCAGGGCGGAGACGGTGGCGGGCCTGCGGTTCGCGGGCATCGGTGATCCCCAGTTCACCCCGGACCGCTCGGCGGTGCCCGGCGGTGACGCCTCCGAGCAGTTGGCGGGCGACCGGCTGGCCAGCGCCCTGCGCGATCAGCGGACGGCCGGCACCCCCGTGGACGTGGCGGTCGCGCACGAGCCGTCCGCCGCCCGCGAGACCGACGGCACCGTGCCGCTGGTGCTGTGCGGGCACCTGCACCACGAGGGGACCGAGCTGCTGCCGTACGGCACCCGGCTGCGCATGGAGGGCTCGACCGGCGGCAGCGGGCTGCGGGCCGTCGAGCGCAAGTACCCGGCCCCGATCGAGGCCTCGATCCTCTACTTCGACCGGGACAGCCGCAGGCTCCAGGCCTGGGACGCGATCGAGCTGGGGGGCCTGGGACTGACAACGGCCGAGGTCAGCCGCCATCTGGCGGACGAGAACCAACCGGGCGCCACCGGTGCCTCGCACTCCCCTTCCCCGACCGCTCCCAGCACCTCGCCGTAAACCGTTTTGGCGATACCCCCCGCCATCCCATATGCTTCTCACGTCCCCGACGCGCTGAGAAGCGCCCAGGCGGGCCGATAGCCCTCATCGTCTAGCGGCCTAGGACGCCGCCCTTTCAAGGCGGTAGCACGGGTTCGAATCCCGTTGGGGGCACGCAATACCGTGTGCGACACTGTTGCACGCACGCTTGGTCCTGTGGAGCAGTTTGGAGTGCTCGCCACCCTGTCAAGGTGGAGGCCGCGGGTTCAAATCCCGTCAGGACCGCTGGTGTTTCACGTGAAACACCGTGGCTGGGTAGCTCAGTTGGTACGAGCGTCCGCCTGAAAAGCGGAAGGTCGCCGGTTCGACCCCGGCCCCAGCCACAGCCGCCCTGACCAGGGCTTGAGCCCCTCTCCGACTATCACCGGAGAGGGGCTCTTTTGTGTCGTCTACGCCAACCGGTACGCCAACGGCTCTCAGGAGAGGGTGTCGCCCAGCTTCCGGAGCGCCTTCCGCTGCTCGTCCAGGGACGTGTGGGCGTAGACCTTCATGGTCACCCCGATGTCACTGTGCCCGACGATCTGCCGGACGACGTGAGGCGGCACCCCGAGATCAAGCAGGAGCGAGACGGCCGAGTGCCGAAGATCGTGGAATCGGATCTCCAGACCGAGACGCTTCCGGAGCGGGTCCCAACTCCGCCGGAGGTTGTCCGGCTCCAGCGGAGTACCGATACGGGACGTGAACACCAACCGCTGCTCCTTCCACCCCATGCCGGCCGCGGCTCGCTCCTGCGCCTGCCGCTCGCGGTGCTCGGCGAGCACCTTCACCACGAGGGGCGGCAGGGGCACTGTGCGGACGGATGCCTTGGTCTTCGGCTTGACCAGCCGCAGCTCTCCCCCGACGCGCTGTAGCGCGCGCTCGATGGTCAGCGTCTCGCGGTCCAAGTCGATCGCGTCCCAGCGCAGGCCCAGCAGCTCCCCGCGCCGCATGCCCAGGACCAGGGCGAGCACGTACAGGGCGTGCAGGCGGTCCCCCTCAGACGCGCGGAGCAACAACCGGGCATCGGCGACACTGAGACCCTTCCCGGTGTCGTAGGTGGGCGTGGGGACCTGCACAAGCTGCGCGACGTTCCGCACGATCAGCTCCTCACGCACGGCGTTCTGTAGCGCGTTACGCAGGACGGCATGGATGGACTGCACCATGCGCCGGGACAGCAGCGTCTTGCAGCACTCGCCGGCCGCGCAGCACTCCGGCTCCGGTCGCTCCTTGTCCCAGCCGTGCTTGCAGCACTGGCACTCAGCGGCGACGCGGGCGAGCCAGGTCCGGACCTCGGCGGCCCGGAGCGTGCGGATCTTCTTCCGCCCGAGACCGGGGATGAGGTGGACACGAGCCACACTCTCGTAGCCCTGGTAGGTCTTGGGACGGCGGTGGACCCTGACCACCGTGGCGAGCCAGTAGGTCAGGTAGTCCCCCAAGCTCATATTCGTGTCGGGCACCGGAATGCCCTGATTCTCCTGTGCCTGGAGTTCGGTGATCTTCTGCCGCACTTCGTCACGGGTCTTGCCGTAGACCGAGACGCGCTTGCGGATGCCGCTGGTGGTGGTCACGTACACGCGGCCGTGGTAGGTGCCGTCCTTACGGATGGTGATGCTGCCTTCGCCGTTGGCGCGTTTGGCCATCAGGCGGCCTCCCTTAGCTGGGTCTGGATGAACGTGTGGAGCGCATCGGCCGGCACTCGGCGGGACCGACCGATCTTGAAGCTCTGGAGCTGGTTCGAGCGGATGAGGTCGTAGACCTTGCAGCGGCTCAGCCGCAGCGCGGCCATGACCTCGGGGACCGTGAGCGCTTCGTGACTCGTGGGCAGAGCAGTGCTCATGCGGTGACTCCTCCGGGGGCAGTCCTTCGGGGGGCCTCTCTGAGGGCCGCTACTTCCGCTACCTCCGCTACCTCGCAGGTCAGAGACCTGTACTAGGTAGCGGAAAGGGGTAGCGGTAGCGGATGGGTAGCGGCGGGGTAGCGGCTCGCGGTGGTGCTTGCCGCTACCCCGTTGTTGCTGGTCACGCGGCGTTTTCGGTGCCGGGTAGCGGAGGTAGCGGACTTTCCGGGGGTGGGGGGCAGTAGCGGGCCCACGCGTCCCACAGATCGGCGGCGTAGTAGCCCTTGAGGACGCTTCCGGCGGTCTTGATGTTGCGGGAGGTGATGGGCTCGTTGTCGGCCGTCATGTACTCGGCGAGCATCCGGGACAGCCGTCGGTTGTCGAGCGGCTTGCCGTGGAGGTCGGCCCATGGGGCGTCGTCCAGGGCGTTGAGGCGGTCCAGGATGGCGACGGTGGGCAGGCGGTCGATGCCGGCCATGACGTGGTCGCGCAGGTCGGTCAGCAGCCGGACACCGAGACTGCCTTTGTCGTTGGCCTTGGACGCGGTGACCAGGGCCACGCACGCCTTGCGGGCCCTCTCGGGCCAGTGCCCGCCGGCCGCGTCGGCGATGGCGATCAGGGGTTCCCACACGTCGGCCGGCCGGTCGGTCACCCCGTCCGGCATGTCCGGCCACGCCCCCATGACGAACCCTCGCGCCTGCTCGGCCCACGCGGCGAGCCGGTCACGGAGCCTGTGGCCTTCGGCTTCGTGGACGCGGGCCCGGAAGGGCTCCACCTTCTCGTTCCTGGCCCGTCGGCGCATGCGGATGATGACGGAGCGGCTCATGATCGTGTCGGGCAGGGAGCCGAGTCCGGCGACCGCGACCGCGCAGTACGACGGGAACGCCTGAACGGTCTGGTTGCCGCCGTCGCCGATGCACCGGTAGGTGACCCCGGTGCGGCGGTGTCCGGCGTTGAGGAACCCGCGCAGTTCCTCGTTGTCCCCGGCCTTGGGGCCGAAG
>NZ_JNWV01000057.1 GCF_000716535.1 Streptomyces flaveolus
CTCACCCATCGCGAAGACGTCCAGGCCGACCTCCTCGGCCTTCAGCGCGATGGCGACCATGGCCTTGATCCGCTCGCGCTCGGTCGGGGTCCGCCCCGTAGTGGGGTCCGGCGTGACATCGCCGACCGAAAAGATCCCGAACTGGGTGGGTATTGCGGAGTGTTCCACTGATGTCACGGGGACGTCCTCGGACTCGACGGGCCTGATGACTCGACGCTATGGCGCCGATTCGCCCCGAATGACCTGTCCGTGCACAGAGGTGTGCTCCGTAGCGCACGGTGTGCGCGGCGGGCTGCTCGCCGGCGTCGTCAGGCGCCGCCGGCGCGCGTGAGGACCGTAGGAAGCACCGCGGCCGCTCCGCGGCCCGGCTCAGGTCACCGCGACCCCGAACGCGGCCGGAAGGTGCGCCCGCGCAGGGAGCGGCGCACACGGGCCCGGGTCCTGGCCAGGGCCGGCAGGACCTGGGCGGCCGTCGGGGGCGGCTCCAGATCGTCGGTCACGGACACCTCGACGCCCCCGCTGTACAGCGACGACAGGTTGTAGAGGAAGGTGCCCAGGGTCGCCAGGCCCGTGCCCAGGACCACCTCCACGGTGACGACGCCGATCCCGATGGCGACGACGGTGCCCAGCTCCGGCAGGACGTCCGGCGCCATGGCCTCCATCATGATCCACAGGGCGACCGTGGTGGCGAGCGCCAGGATGCCGACCCCCGCGAGGAGCAGGAAGCTGGTCACCATCACCGACCAGGGATCGCCCTCGGATATGCGCATCCGGATCGTCCGAGGCCTGGGGGCGGCGCCCGCGCCGGACACGGTCGGACGGCCCTCGGCAGGGCGTCCCGTGACCGGGCCGGCCGGGCGGACGGACCGTGGCGCCGGTCCGGGCGGAGCGGGGGAGTGTGGTTCCGGTCCGGCCGGGGCGGGGGGCGCCGATGCGGACCCGACGTGATCGGCAACGCCGGACTCGTCCCCCGGAACCGACCGTTCCGCGGGGTGGGGAGGTGCGGCGGACCCGTTCTCCGGGGAGCTGCGGGCTCCGCCGCCCTGCTGCGCTGCCGCCTGCTCTTCGGCGATGGTACGGGGCCTGCGCTTGGCTCGACTCATGCCTGTCTCCCTGACTGGCCCGGCAGCCTCGCAGTGCCCTCGCACATCGAACGGGCCTCCGTCGACCGCCCGGCGGCCTCTGGGGCCTGCTGGTCCGTGCATCCGACCGTATGGGCGACAGGGCGCCCCCGCACCCAGACGACGTCCCGGAGACCGCGGCCGCGAACGGGCCGCGACGGCACGGCAACCGCCTCACGGCGGGCCGGACCGTACCCGCGGAGAGTTATCGGACCACCTCCGGGCGACACCGCCGAATGGGTGTACGAGCGTGTCGGCCGTACGACGGACACGCGCCCCGAAGGAATGAATCCCGAGGGCCACGGCGACGGCCGCCTCGATGCCCCAGCCGTCGTCCCGCCTCAGCCCGCGCGCCGTGCACCCTCGGACGCGCGCGCCCGCCACTGGTCCCCGGTCATCCGCCAGATGACATGGATCCCCACCTCACCGGGAGCGGTGGGCCCGTCGGGCGCCCGTACGCGTCCGGCCTCGGTGAAACCCAAGCGGGCGGCCACGGCCCCGCTGGCCGGGTTGGCGGCATCGTGATGGATCTCCACGCGGTCGATGCCCGCGAGCTGGAAGCCCTGGTGGACGAGAGCCCCGGCAGCCATCGTGGCGAGACCTCGTCCCGTCCAGCGGGGGTGGAGCCAGTAGCCGATGTCGAGTCCGCCCGCACCGATGCGTCGGTGCAGACCGCAACTGCCGGTCACCACACCACCTGTGGTGATCGCGTAGCCGAAGGCCTGCCCGGTCTCCCACTCCTCGTGGCTGCGGGCCAGGAAGCCGGCGGTCTGCTGCCGGCCGGGGTCGGCTGCCCAGGGCATCCAGGGCACGAGGTGGTCCAGGGACTCGGAGATCGCCTGGTCCAGGGCATCGAGATCGCTCGCCCGCCACCGGCGCAGTACGACCCGGTCGGACGTGAGGGTTTCGGCAGGCTCTTCCATGCCCGGATGTTCTCGCAGCCCAGCTCAGGGCCACAACACAATATGCCCGGCCGCGGTACTCGCTCGGGCAGCCCGCGGGAGCGCCGGGGGAGGGAAACCCCCACCGACGCCGCCACGGAACGGGAACCCGTCGGACGGGAACGGGCACTCGTCAGGCGACCGTGAGCAGATGGCGGGCCGGTCCTTCCCAGCGCCGGCTCTCCCGGCTTCCCTGTCCGCCGTTGCGGGTCATCTCGCTGTGGATGAACACGGAGCGGGGCGCGCAGGTGTGCGTGGGCGGCGTGGGTCAGGCGCCTCGGTCGGCTTCCCGAGCCGCGCGCTCCAGCCGGCTCCGATAGGTCTCCCACCATTCCGAGTCACCGGGCGCCATGCTGTCGCTGCCCTCGTTCATCCCCACCGCACCGTCCAGGAGTTCGCGGACGATGTCGGCGTGCCCGGCGTGCCGGTGCGTATCGGCGATCACGCGCACCACGGCGTGGTGCAACGTCACTTCGTCCCGGCCGTCGGGCCACCACGGCACCCTGCCGACCGTGTCCAGCGCCAGCGCGTCGATCGTCGCGTCGGCGTGCCGCCAGGCCCGGCGGTACAACTCCACGACGAACTCCCGTGACTCGTCGGCGGTGGCCCACATGTCCGCGTTGGTCTCGGCACCTTCGTCGAGCCAGGGCAGCGGCTCGCCGGACGGCCGTCCGAACGTGTCGCCGAGGTAGCCCAACTCCACGCCGGCCACGTGCTTCACCAGACCGAGCAGGTTGGTACCGGTCGGCGTCAGCGGGCGGCGGATGTCGTACTCCGAGAGCCCTTCGAGCTTCCACAGCAGGGCGTCACGGGCGGATTGCAGGTAAAAATTAAGGTCGGACTTGAAATCCGGTGTGATCATGCGGCAAGTCTGCCGCTCGCGCGATCTTCGCACACACCTTTTCCACCGCTCCCCGTGGGAAGCTTCGCCGGGGCGGTGGCTCCGCCTCGGTAGTCTGCACGGCGTGACCAACCCATACGCGGGCTTCGACGATGCCGCAGTCGCGATAGCCGGGGCGCGGGCCGGCGCGGACGTGGTCCGCACCATGTACGGCCGGCGGCTCAACCGCATCGACAAGGGTGCCGGGGACTTCGCCACCGCCGCCGATGTGGAAGCCGAGAAGACGATCCTCGGCGTCATCCGTGCCGCACGCCCTGATGACGCGGTGCTCGGCGAGGAGGGCGGGCGGCAGGGCGCCGCCGACGCTGTGCGCCAGTGGTTGGTGGACCCCCTGTGCGGCACGCTGAACTACGCCGTCGGCAACATGCTGGTGGCCGTCAACGTGGCGCTGCGCGACGGGGCGGCGGCGGTGGCCGACCCGTTCAGCGGCGAGGTGTTCTTCACCGACGGGAAGAGCGCCTGGGTGCGGCACGACGGGGCCGAAGACGCGCCGCTGACGCCCACTCCCGCTACCCGGCTGGTGGACGTCAACCTGGATCCGCCGTTCCCGAGTGCGCCCCGCTTCCGGGCCGTGGACCTGCTGGCCCACCCTGAGTTCGTCCAACACTTCCGGCCACGCGTCGTATCCACGACGCTGGCGCTGGCCTGGGTCGCTGCCGGCAAGCGCGCCGCGTACGTCACCGATGGCGGCGACCTCTCCGGGAGCGTTCATTTCGCGGCCGGCATCGCTCTGTGCCGGGCTGCCGGCTGCGTCGTCACCGGGATCGACGGCGCCCCGACAGGTGAGGCCGGTCGTGGGCTTGTGGTCGCCGCCGACGACGAGACCCACGGGCTGCTGATGTCGATGATCCGCAGCCGAGGCCAGTCCCGTGACCGCATGGGGTCGAGGTCGGATAGAACATCGGAATGAAGCAAGTAGGCGCCCTTTCCGCCGCAGTGGTCCTCATCGGCTGGTTGGTGTGGAACCTGTGGAACCTCTTCCGCATCGTGACGGGCCTTCGAGACCGGTCATGGCGGCGCCCCCTGTGGTGGACACGTGTTTGCTCCGTAGCGCTCTTCGTGGGCCTTACGACATGGATCTGGGGGGTGTTCAGAGGAGGGCTCGACATCCGCGAAACATGTCAGTTCGTCCGTCACGAGTACTACGACAGGGCGTACAGGGATGCACACGCAGCAGAATTCCAGTCGTTCTTTCCACTGCACAACAAGTGCAATGCTCACTTCGACCTGGTTCCCGCATGGGTCAATGGGTCCATCACGGTGTGTGTCGCCATCGCCCTGGCCGCGGTTGCTGTCCTCTTGAAGTTCGGCATCGCACACCTCACCGGATGCTCCAGGACGAAACGTCAGTCATGAGTCACGTCTGGCGTTGCGGCTGCCGCAACACTGGTGAACTTTCAGCGGAGCCACCGTCCTTGCGAGTCATGCGTCCGGGCGCGTGCCGCGGGTGGCGCCCGCCGACGCGGCCACCACGCACAGCACCGCCACCCACTGCGACCAGAGCAGCGACTCGTGCAGCACGACGAGGCCGATGAGGGCCGCCATCGCCGGTTCGAGGCTCATCAGGATGCCGAACACGCGCGGTGGGATCCTGCGCAGTGCTTCCAGATCCAGCGAGTACGGGATCACCGACGACAGCAGGGCCACGCCGAGCCCCGCGAGCAGGACCCACGGCTGAATCAGCGCCGTACCGCTGTCGGCCACGCCGAACGGAACGGCCACCAGCGCCGCGACGGCCATCCCCAGAGCCAGACCGTTGCCCTCCGTGGTGTGGCGGCCCAGCGCCGCGCCGACCAGGATGTACAGGCCCCAGCACGTGCCCGCGCCGAGGGCGAACAGGAACCCGACGAGGTCGAGGTCGCCGCGTCCCTCCATCAGCAGGACCACGCCGCCTGCGGCGAGCAGGGCCCAGAACGCGTCCAGCCATCGCCGCGACCCGGCCAGGGCCACCACCAGCGGCCCGAGGAACTCGGTGGTCACCGCGACGCCCAGCGGAATCCGGGCCAGAGCCAGGTAGAAGCACAGGTTCATCAGGCCGAGGACCACGCCGTAGCCGACCACGACGGTCCACGCGCGACGAGGCATACGCGGCGACGGCCGCCACCACACCACGAGCACCGCCGCCGCGAAGAACAGCCGTAACGCGACGGTCCCGAAGCTGCCCACCGCGCCGAACAGGTGCTTGGCCAGTGCCGAGCCCACCTGGACGCTGACGATGCCGAGCAGCACCAGCGCCGTCGGCGGGATCGCGCCGAAGCCACGTCCGGCCGGCTCGGTCAGGGAGAACCGGGGGGAGGGGCCGCGCTCAGCCGTGTCGACGTTTTCGGTGGCCACGCGGGGATTATTGACGGCCGGGCGCGACGCGTCACCCGATTTTCCCGGCCGGACCGAGGACCTTCTAGGCGGATGCCTTGGTGTAGGTGAGGATGAGGCACCCGTTGTCGAACACGCGACTGCCGGCGAGCTTGAAGGCGCGCGGCGAGAACGCGGCGCGGAAGAGGGGACTTCCGGATCCGGCCACGACCGGGTACTGCTTGACGATCAACTCGTCTATCTCGGCAAGGGGTTGACCCGCCAGGTCGGCACCGCCGCGGAGCCAGATTCCCAGCCCCTCCTCCTGCTTGAGCCGGCGGACCAGCGCGATCGGGTCCTCGGTGGTGACCTCGACGGCCGGATCGGGGCTGACGCCCAGCGAGCGGGAGAAGACGATCTGCCGCAGATGGGCGTAAGGACCGGTGAGTCCCGCGGCCAGGGCCGGCTCGTAGCTGCCGCGGCCCATGAGGATCGTGTCGGCACCATCGACGGCTTCATCGCGGCCCCGGACGGCGACTACGACTTCTTCTCCCCGTACCTCACGGAGGACTACCTCCCGTAGCTCACGGCGGACTTCCCGGAGACGTTGCCCACTCCGGCGCGCGCGGCCGGGTGTCCCGCACGAATTCCCTTGACCGCGGCCCGGGTTGCGGCCACGGCCGAAGATTCTGCGGCACCCCGGTGGACGAGGGGCTGGAACGGGGGCGCTTTCGCAGCCCGGACTCAGCCGTATCCACGCCACGCGGTGGGTCACGGAGCCCCCGGCGCCTGGCAGGCACGGCTGCGCCGGCACACCCCGCCCACCCTCATCACCCAGGGGAGCGAGGACACCTTCTTCGTGACCCGCTCAGATCTTCGTGACCCGCTCAGAACGTCCACCGAGTGTGCGAGTACACCCCGCCGTTCCGGCCGAAGCCGTACGCCGTGGCCGGGGTCAGCGCGAACACCACCGCGTCCCCCCTGCGGAACGCGTCGCCGATGCCGTGGAAGGGGCCCTCGGGTGAGGTGATGTGCGGCCCGTACTTCGCCTCGTACGCCGTGATCACCTTCTCCAGGGCCGCCCGGTCGGTGACGGGCTCCGCCGTCCCCTCGACGACCAGGTCGAGCCCTTCGGTGAGGGAGTTCCCCCCGGTGGTCAGCGCGCAGTGCGCGTCGTGGGCGAGGTTCCTCGCCTTCTGCTCCCCGGGGCCGGTGGCGAAGTACAGCACTCCGTCGTGCCAGGTGGCGATGACGGGGGTGACGTGCAGCCGGCCGTCGGGCCGCACCGTGGAGACCCAGAAGATCTCGGCGCTCTCGAGCTGCCGCTGGGCCTCGGCCCACTCGGTGGCGGTGACGTCCGAGGCGCCGGGGCGGGGGTTGGTCGCGGAGCTGTAGCGGGCGTCGAGCTCGGTCGTGGGGTGAGTCGCGGGGCCTTCTGCGGCCATGGTGGATCTCCCTTCTCTCCCTGGGACACCTGACACAGACCTGATGGGGGCCGGACGTGAAGCCCCTGCCGAAATCATCGTCCCCGGCCGCCCGCCTCACATCCCGTACCGGGCACGCGACCCGAGATCCCAGACCGGCCCGGTCACGGATCTCGCCGTGCCCCCAGGAGCCCGTCGATCATCAGGCCGATGGTGAAGTCGAAGCGGTCCTGCACCGTTCCGGCGGTCAGCTCGGCGGCGTAGCGCTTGGTCTGGGGGAAGGTGTCGGGCAGTGCGGCGAACCGGCGCAGCAGTTCGTCGCGGCCGACCACCCAGGTGTCGTCACTGCGGCTGAGCCGCCTGTTCGCCAGGGAGACCTCCAGGCTGTAGGCGTTGACGTAGAGCTGGAGCGAATCGATCGCCCAGGCGGCGACCTGCGGGTCGACGCCCCCGGCGAGCACGATGGCGAGCATTCCCTCGCTGACGCGCAGCGTGTCCAGATTGGACGGGGCGGCGGCGAAGGCCGCCTGGGAGATGCCCGGGTACCGCAGATACTGGTCGCGCAGCTGGGTGCAGACGCCGATGAGCTGCTGCCGCCAGAGGGCGGGGTCCGGCTCGGGCAGGTCGATCTGCGCGCACAGACGGCCGATGAGCAGCTCGTCCAGGTCCTCTTTGTTGACCACGTGGGCGTAGAGCGACGACGGTCCCGTCTCCAGCGCTGTGGCCACGCGCCGCATGGTCAGGGCCTCGTAGCCCTCTCTCTCCACGATGTCATGATGGCCGCGGCGGTCGTCCTGCTCGCCCTGTTCGTCGTCTCCCAACGGCACAGCGAGCACCCGGTCATCACGCCGTCGCTGTTCCGCAGGCGCAGCTTCGTCGTCGGCCTGGTGATCGTGGCCGGGTTCTACGCGTCGCTGAGCGCGTTCGTCCTCGTCGTCAACCTCCTGCTGCAACAGGGCATGCGCTGGACGCCGTTGCACACGGGCCTCACGCTGATCCCCTGGGCCCTCGGCACCGCCGTCGCCGTCCTGCTCTCGGGCGCCGTACTCGCGGAGAGACTGGGACGCACCGGCCTGCGCGTGGGGCTGGCCGTCGCCGTCCTCGGCCTGCTCGGCCTGTGGTGGTCCCTCGCCCACTGGGGCGCCGGCATCACCGTCTGGAAGCTCGCGCCCGCGCTGCTGCTCACCGGCTTCGGTTCCGGGCTGGTGTTCGTCCCGCTGGTCGACTTCATCATCGGCGATGCCACCGCCGAGGAGGTCGGCACCGGCGCGGGACTGCTCAACGCCGTCCAGCAGTTCGCCGGCGCCCTCGGCGTGGCCGCCCTCGGCACGGTGTTCCTCGCCCGGGTCGGACACCCGTCCGTCGCCTCCCACCTCGCCGCCGCGGAACTGGTCCTCGGCATCGCCGCGGGTCTGAACGTCGTGACGCTCCTGCTGGTGGGCCTGTTGCCCAGGCACGCCCAGCAGGCGCACGGTTAGGGACGGCCGCGCCCTTCGCCCCCGGGGCACCGGTTTCAGCCGCGGGCCACGCTCCTCCAGAAGTCCCGCATCAGCGGCGTCGGTGCCGGGTTCTCCATCGCCACCTGCGTCAGGAGGATCGCCACCGTGCCCGTGGCCGGGACGATATGCGCCGTCGTACCCGTGCCGCCCACCCAGCCGTAGCGTCCGGGGACGTTCCAGGGGTCGGCCGGGGTGACGTCGACCTGGCCGCCGTAGCCCCACCCCTGGCCCTCCAGGAAGAGGGTGGCGCCGGCGCGCTGCTCCGCCGTGAGGTGGTTGGTGGTCATGCGGCTGACCGAGGTACGGGTGAGGAGCCGCCGGCCGTTGCCCTCGCCTCCGTTCAGCAGCATGCGGGCGAAGGCCAGCCAGTCGTCGGCCGTGGAGACCAGGCCCCCGCCGCCCGAGTGGAAGCGCGGGAGGCGGCTCCACAGCCCGTCGGGGGTGTCCGCCGGTTCCAGGTTTCCGTCCGGGGAGGGGGCGTAGGACGAGGTGAAGCGGTGCCGCTCGGCCTGAGGGACCTCGAAGGCCGTGTCCTTCATGCACAGGGGTTCGAAGATCCGTTCCGCGAGGAAGTCGGGGAGCGTACGGCCCGAGGCGCGGGCGACCAGGATGCCCTGGAGGTCGGAGGAGGTGCCGTACAGCCAGGCGTCTCCCGGGTGGTGCAGCATCGGCACCCGCGCGAGGAGGTCCAGCCAGGTGTCGGGGTCCGGCCAGTCCTGGAGGGCGCGGCCGTCCTTCTGCACGGTGAACAGGGCGCGCACCGCCGGGAGGGTGAAGTCGTCGGGGAAGCCCCAGCCGGTGCGGGAGCTGAGCAGGTCCTCGACGGTGATCGGACGGGCCGCCGGTACGACGTCGTCGACCGGGGCGTCGGGGGCGCGCACCACGTTCGGCTTCGCCAACTCCGGCAGCCACCGCTCGACCGGAGCGTCCAGCGCGAGCCGCCCCTCCTCCACGAGCATCAGCACCGCCGCCGCTGTGACGGGCTTGGTGATGGACGCGATGCGGAAGAGCGAGTCCCGCGCCATCGGCGCCGTGCCGCCGGCGTCCACGGAGCCGACGGTCACCACCTCCACGTCGTCCCCCCGGGCGACCAGGCCGACGGCACCCGGCACCTTCCCCTCGTCGACATACCGGTGCAGGGTGTCGCGGAGCGTGTTCATCGGTGGCCTTCCCCTCGGATGGTCGTCCTGTGTACGACTCCCCACGCGGCGGAAAGTCATCGGCTCCGCTGCTCCGCCGGGGTGGCCCGCCGGGCCGGAGGGCAACCGGGCGGCCACGGCCGCCTGTTCGGCGTCAAGGGCGGCGGGACACGGGCTGGGCGGCCGGCAGCGCGGGAAGCAGACCGTCGGTCCGTCGACGGGGGCAGCACGGCGTCGAACGGGCCGTAGCGGTGGGCGGCGCGCCACCAGTAGCCGTGGAACATGCTGTCGCCCAGGGTGGATCCCAACCGCGGGATCCAGCTCCTCGGCGACACCGCGGCGGCGGCACGCGCACACGCCCTCATGCACACCCTCATCGGCGTGGACCGCCGGCCGTGGGGTCGTAGCCCTGCACGAGGGCCCCAGGGGCCGCCGTAGCCTGGGCACCGGCAGACCCCGGGACGAGCAGGGCCGTGGGCAGCCGCGCTCGGACGGTGGAGGGTCGGAGGTGTCCGGACGGCCGCGATGCGCGGCGCGGTCACCTGATCCACCTGGGGAGTTGCCCATGGAATACCGTCTTCTGGGCCGTTCCGGCCTTTCGGTGTCGGCCCTCGCGCTGGGCACGATGACGTTCGGCGACAGCACCCTCGCAGGACGAGGCGTTCGCGCAACTGGACGCGTTCGCCGAGGCCGGCGGCACGCTGGTCGACACCGACTTCTCCGTGATCCGGGCGGCGATCGACCTCATCCGGTACCTGCCGCTGGTCCGGCCGGCCGGGCGGGTGGGAGGAGTCCTCGAGCGCCGGACCGTGCGGCGCCGCACGGAGCAGATCTCCGGAATCCTCGAGCCGGGCGACGGCATCGACGGCGTCACCGTTCACGACGGTCGCGTCCGGCCAGTCGAGCGGGCCTTGCGGCGTGGACGACACCACGGTTGGCGACGGGTCCCTCATCCGCGTGAGCCATGCGTCACGCACGTCGGACCCCTCGGTGCTCAACATCTGCGCGTGTGCCCGATACGTGTCGGCCCCGAACACCGTCCGCTGCTCCTCGCCGTACAAGGCGAGGCGGCGGTCGAGCGACTCGGGGCCGTGCGCCCCCCCTTGACCGAGCCGCGCAGCCGCCGGCGCCCGTCAGGCGCTCGCGCGGAAGTACCGCACCCCCAACCCCCGCCCCTCCCCGAACGGCGCCGCTTTCCAGGACCGTACCGCTTCATGCGCGCGCCACCCGATTGCCTTCTTTCGTGTGCACACACTGGGATTTCCCGGCCGGCCCCCAGGCGGCGAGCCGATAGTGGAGGGGCCGCCAGGGTCCGCCCGGGATCCGGCGGCGGCCCATCGGACAGCGCTACAGCAGAGGTGACACACCATGCCCACCACCGAGGCGAACGACCGCGTCCAGCTCGTCTTCTCCCTGTTCGACGCCGACGGCAACGGCGTGCTGGAGTCCGAGGACTTCGAGCTGATGGGCAAGCGGGTCGTCGCGGCGGTGCCCGAGGCCGGCGACACCGCGAGGAGGGCGATGCTCGGCGCCTTCCGCCGCTACTGGGAGACGCTCGTCCGGGAGTTGGACGCCAACGGCGACGGGCGGATCAGCGCCGAGGAGTTCACCGCCGTGGTGCTCAACCCGGAGCGGTTCGACGCGACCGTCGACGAGTTCGCGGACGCCCTGGCCACCATGGGCGACCCGGACGGCGACGGCTTCGTCGAGCGCCCCCATTTCACCGCCCTGATGACGGCCATCGGCTTCCAACGCCCCAACATCGACGCCCTGTTCGACGCCTTCGAACCGGTCGACGGCGACCGCGTCCCCGTGATCACCTGGGCGGACGGCATCCGGGACTACTACCGCCCGGAGAAGGCCGGCATCCCCGGCGACCACCTCACCGCGGGCCCGGTCCAGTGACCGACCCCCAAGTCGGCGTAACCCCAGGGGAGTTACGTACCGCGAGGCCTGTCATCGGCCTCGCGGCGGGCCGGGGGACCGGACCCGAGGTCGCGGACGTCTTCGAGCGCGTGCTCGGCGCGCTGACCGCCGCCCACCCGCACGGCGTGACGATCGAGCGCTCCCCCCGCCTCTACCACTCCTACGTCTCGCTCCGCGCCGAACGGGACGTCGCCGCAATCCGGGCGCTGACCGCGGAGGACGCGGACCACTACGAGCGGTTCTGCCGCACCCGGGCCGAGCAGGGCACCGAGGCGGTGTTCCGCACCGCCATCAACGCCCAGTCGCTCTACCTCGTCCGGCAGCGGCTGCGCGCCGTGAAGGTCGACCTGCTCACCGACGCCGGGCGCGCCCTGCTCCTCGTCCGGGACCAGGCCCAGGGCTTCTACACCGGGGACAACCGGCACACGCCCGGCGAGGTCACCCGCACCATGACCTTCAGCCGGGAGATCACCGAGGCCGTCGTCACCTACGCGTTGCGGCGAGCCCGGCGGGAATGGCCGGACGGGCACCTCGACCGGGTCGTCATGGCGTACAAGTTCCACCTGCTGGACGGCGCGCTCGACGCCTGGGTGGCCGACCTCGCGGACCGGCTCGGCATACGCATCGACCTGTTCCAGCCGGACACGGTCAACCGCAACCTGCTCACCCACGGCCTGCCCGACCGCACGCTGATCGTCGCCGGGAACGAGTGGGCCGACATCATGCACGTCATGCTGCTCGACCGGTTCGGCTCCGACCGGCAGGAGAACCGCTGCACCGAGAACGTCTGCCTCGACCCCGGCCTGTCCGGCCTGGTCGAGTACCAGACGGTGCACGGGTCCGCCGACGACATCGCCGGGCGTGACCTGGTCAACCCGGTGGCGACGATCCGCGCGGCGGCGCTCGTAGCGGAACGCCACGCCGGATGCCCCGGAGCGGTACGGGCCACCGAGCAGGCCCTGCGCATGCTGGACGAGCGGGGTGTACGCACCCCGGACCTCGGCGGGCGGCACTCCACCACCGCCGTGGTCGACGCCCTGCTCGACCGCCTCGACGTGCCCGGAGCCGACGGGACGCCGAAGGACGCCGCCCTGGTCGGCGGGTCATGACCGCCGGGGAACCGGACGGGACGACGGCCCTGGTCGTCGTGGACCTGCAGAACGACTTCTGCGCCGGCCCGACGGCCCGGGCCCGCTTCGGCACGGCCCGGGCACGCTTCGGCGAGGACAAGTCCCACTTCGGCGAGGACAGGGACCCGGCGGTGCTGGAGTCGGCCGTCGCCGGCTGTGTCCGGGCGGTGGCCCGGGCCCGCGAGCACGGCGTGGAGGTGATCTTCGTACGGTTCGTCGGCGACCCCGAGCACCAGGGGGCCGCCTGGCGGCTGCGGGACCGCACCCTCGGCAAGCGGCCCAAGTGCCTGGAAGGCTCCTGGGGGGCGGAGTTCCACGCCGTCGCCCCGGCTCCGGGCGAGCGGGTCTTCACCAAACGCGCCTGCTTCGACGCCTTCCTGGGCGACGGTTTCGCGGAGCATCTCGCCGCGCGGGGCGTGCGCCACCTGGTCCTCGCCGGGCTGTACGCGGACGTGTGCGTGGACTCCACCGCCCGTACGGCGTTCCAGAAGGGTTTCCACGTGACCGTCCTGACGGACTGCACCGCCGCGCTGCACCTGCCGTACGACGCCGTCCTGCGGTTCATGCGCGTCGTCTACGGCGCCCGGACCACGACCGCGCACGACCCACGGGCGTGGACCGCGCCCGGGCCCCGGCCCGAGGAGACCGAGGAGGAGCCGTGCGTCCTGCCGCCGGGCTGAACAGCGGTGTGACGGAGGGCGTGGGCCGTACCGCCCTCCTGGTGGCCGCGGCCCGTGCCATCGAGACCCATCGCCCGGATGCTCTGGCCCGGGACCGGTTCGCGGAGCACTTCGTGCGCGCGGCACCGGTCTCGGCGGGCTGGCCGGTCCGCCCGGAGCAGGTGCCCGCCGGTGACGCCGACCCGCTGTGGGGCCGCCTCGGCCGCTACTTCGGCCTGCGCACCCGCGTCCTGGACGACCACCTGCTCCGCTCGGCGCACCGGGGCGCCCGCCAGGTGGTGCTGCTGGGCGCGGGCCTGGACTGCCGGGCGTTCCGGCTGGGCTGGCCGCCGGGCTGCCAGGTCCACGAGGTGGACACCACCGGGGTGCTGGCGTTCAAACAAGCGGTCCTCGACCAGGCCGGAGCCACTCCCGCGGCCGACCGCCGCACCCTCGCGGCCGACCTCCGGCTCGACTGGAGCGAGGCACTGCTGGACGCGGGCTTCGATCCCACCGCTCCCACCGCGTGGCTGGCCGAGGGGCTGCTGCTCTACCTCCCGGCGGCGGCCGAGCGTCGCCTCATCGCCACGATCGACCGGCTGAGCGCGCCGGGCAGCACCCTGGCCTACGAGATCAAGCACGTCACCGAGTCACCAGGGGTACGGGCCGGGCCGGTCTACACCGCGGCGAGACAGCGTCTCGGCATCGACCTGCTCGCCCTGTTCGACGGTGAGCCACGCCCCGACTCGGCGGGCCGACTCGCCGGACGCGGCTGGACGGTGACGGTCCGCACCCCGTACGACTTCACCGCCCTGCACGGCCGCGGCCCCCGCCCCGAGCCCGACGACGCCCTGGCGGCGAACCGCTGGATCTTCGCCGAGGCCCCCGCCCGGCGCGGTGACCTGTCTGGCGTCGGAAGAAGCTGGTGAAGTCGCCGGCATCGCGGAATCCGAGGCGGTGAGCACAACTGCCGACGGGTAGGCCGGTGTGGCCGAGCACCCGTTTCGCTTCGAGCAGCCGCTCCTCGGGGCAACCGGCACCGCGACCGTGATACTAATACCGGTATAAGTATTGGGTCGACGTGCTCCCGGGGAGACAAGGACATGGTGGAGATCAAGACCGATGCCGCATTGGACGCGATGCGGGAAGCCGGACGTGTGGTGGCCCACGCCCTGGCCGCAGTGCGAGAGGCAGCCGGCGTGGGCGTGTCCCTGCGGGAACTGGACGAAGTGGCCCGGTCGGTTCTGGCCGAGGCCGGG
The DNA here is from genome assembly GCF_000716535.1 of Streptomyces flaveolus. GTDB lineage: Bacteria > Actinomycetota > Actinomycetes > Streptomycetales > Streptomycetaceae > Streptomyces > Streptomyces flaveolus_A. The sequence goes on from NZ_JNWV01000057.1 coordinate 14,292, forward strand.
GCCGGCTCCCCGTTCCTCGGATACCGGCCGTCCTTCGCCCCGGTCGCGTTCCCGGCCGTGATCTGCGCGTCCGTCAACGACGCCGTCTCGCACGGCATCCCCACCGGCTACCGGCTGCGCGACGGCGACCTGGTGAGCATCGACTGCGGTGCCGAGCTCGACGGCTGGACGGGCGACGCGGCCATCACCTTCACCGTGGGAACACCTCGCCCCGGGGACCTCGATCTGATCGACGCCACCCAGCAAGCCCTCGACGCCGGCATCGCCGCCGCCCAGGTGGGCGGTCGCATCGGCGACATCTCCCACGCCATCGACACCGTCGCCCGCAAGGCGGGCTGCGGCATGCCCGCCGACTTCGGCGGCCACGGCATCGGCCGCAGCATGCACGAAGACCCTCACGTCCCCAACCGCGGCCGGCCCGGACGTGGCTTCCCCCTCCGGCACGGCCTGGTACTCGCCATCGAACCCATGCTCATGGCCGGCGGGCGGAACACCTACCGCACCGATGCCGACGGCTGGACCCTGCGCACCACCGACGGCAGCAGGGCCGCCCACATCGAGCACACCGTCGCCATCACCGACGAGGGCCCCCGCATCCTGACCTTGCCCTGACGTCCTCCGCCCGCCCGGCCAGGCTGATGATCTTCCGCTGCATGCCTACGGTCTACGGCTCACCGCTCACGTCGGAGCGGGGTGTGCCGTACCAGCGCCACGTGGTGAGGCGCGGCCGGCCGGGAAGTTCCGCGCGCCCGGTGGCCCAGAGGAGGGTCGGCCACCGGGCGGTATCGGCCGGGGCGTCGGGGAAGAGCCGGGCCAGCACGCGGTCGCACAGGTCGGCGGGCGGCGTCCACTCCAGTCCCAGCCCCTCGGCGACGTCGTGGGTGTGCACCAGGATCTCGACGATGCCCATCGCGGCGAAGCCTTCGGGATCGGCGGCGCCGAAGACGTGGTGTGCCCGGACCGTGGGCGGTGTGGTGCGGACGATCGCGGTCAGCAAGGCGCCACTGGCGTCCAGCACTTGCAGCAGACCGGCCGTACCGGCCTCGCGGTCCGCGAAGACGGTGTTCGCCGGGCCGCCGGGCCTCCTCCGGCTCCACGCGAAGGGGACATGGGTGTCCAGTGGCGGGTTCGCCGGGCCGAGCTGGACGGCGTAGGCGAACAGGTCGTCGGCGAGGTGCTCGACGGTCTCCCAGCAGTCCCACTCCAGCGAACCGGCCTTGACACTCCAGTCCCGCGCCTCGGCCCCACGCAGAGCGGCGAGCGCCGAGCGGACGGCATGTTCGACGTCGGCCGCGGTGATGGGGCCGCTCGCTGATCCCTCTCCTCCGGTCATGGCGGGACCGTATCAATGATCATGCGCACGGCGGACGGGTAACGGTCAAAAGCTCGGCCGCGGACGGGTGATGGCCAAGGGCCCGGACGTAAGGCCGCTCCTCGTCGAGTGCGTGGCCGAGTCCGCCGCTCCGCTGGTGACGGTTTCAGACGCGGGCGCCAGGTTGGCGATCCCCCTCGGCGTCGCCGCTCCCCGCGCTCGTCAGGATCGCGCTCGTGATCACCTCGAAGAGGTGATCGGAGCGTGGCGCGAGCGAGGGCTGGTCACCGAGCCACGCGAGGGCCGCCACCAGCGCGAACAGATCGGTGCCGTCGATGTCGGCCCGCGCGGTGCCCGCGGCCTGGGCGCGGGCGAGGAGGCGCGCACCGGCTGCGCGCAGGGTGACGCACGAAGCGTGGAGTGCGGACTCGGTGTCCTCGATGGCGGCTGCCATCAGTACGGTCACGCCCCGGTACTCCGTGGTCCACGCGACGCAGTCGCGGAGCCACGACACGAGGGCGTCCTCGGGCGTGCTCGACGTTTCGAGCTCGCCCGCCCGTGCCGTCAGCTCGTCGAAGCTCTTGCGGAGCAGGGCGTCGAGCAGCGCCTCGCGCGTCGGGAAGTGGCGGAGCAGGGTGGCGAGTCCCACGTCGGCTCTGCGTGCGATGTCGCGCAGCGACGCGTCGACGCCGTGCTCGGTGAGGACGGCGCCCGCGACGGCGAGCAGGTGGTCACGGTTCTTTCTGGCGTCGGCCCGCATCTGCCCCTCTTTACTATCCGGATCAGTGGTCCACTTGACGATCCGGATCAGTGGTCCATATATTCGGATCAGTGGTCCACTTATGTGGATCGCTGATCCGGATAAGCGTATCCCGCGGCGCGGGCAGGAGAGAACGATGCCGACACACACGATGAGGGCGGTCCGGCTCCACGAGCACGGCGGCCCTGAAGTCCTGCGGTACGACACGGTGCCGATCCCCGAGCCGGGGCCCGGTGAGGTGCTGGTCCGCGTCCACGCGGCCGGCGTCAATCCTCCGGACTGGTACCTGCGCGACGGGCTGACCAAGATGCCCGGGAAGACGGAATCGACCGTCAGCCTGCCGGTGATTCCGGGGACGGACGTCTCGGGCGTCGTCGAGGCCGTCGGCGCGGACGTGGACGGCCTCGCCGTAGGTGACGAAGTCTTCGGCCTTCTGCGGTTTCCCAGCTTCGACGGCAGCGCGTACGCCGAGTACGTGGCCGCACCGGCGTCGGACCTCGCACGCAAACCGGCCGGCATCGACCACGTGCACGCCGCCGGCGCGCCCATGGCCCTGCTGACGGCGTGGCAGTTCCTCATCGAGCTCGGACACGATCACCCCTCTCCCTTCCAGGCGGCGCCGCATCGCCCGGTGGCACTCGGCGCAGGCACGACGGCGCTCGTCAACGGCGCAGCGGGCGGCGTGGGGCACTTCGCGCTACAGCTTGCGAAATGGAAGGGCGCACATGTCATCGCGGTGGCATCGGGCGCGCACGAATCGTTCCTGCGCGAGCTCGGCGCCGACGAGTTCATCGACTACACCCGGAGCCGTCCCGAGGAACTCGTGCACGACGTCGACCTCGTCCTCGACACCGTCGGCGGCCCCCACAGCAGCCGCTTCCTGCGTACGCTCAAGCGCGGCGGCGCCCTGTTCCCCGTGTTCCCCGGGGACTTCGACGAGGAGGAGACCGCGAAGCTGGGCGTCACGGTGTCGAGCGCGCAGGTCCGCTCGAACGGTGCTCAGCTCGCCGTAGCGGGACGCCTGCTCGACGCGGGCACGGTCCGTGTCGCGATCGACAGCACGTTCCCGCTCGCGGACGCCCGGGCGGCGCACGAACGCGCCGCCCGAGGGCACATCCAGGGCAAGATCGTGCTCACGGTCGTCACTCACTGAGACCGGCGCTGGAGCCACGGCACCCCAGGTGGCCGGCAGGCCGCGGATGGCGCGGGAGCCGGCCCGAGCCAAAGGATTCCGTCCCCGTCCCTCTCTGAGGGCGGGGCCGGGGGCGTGGGGGAAACCCGACGGTCTGCCTCCGGCCTGGCCCATGGGTGGATTTTGAGTCCGCTCGACAGCGCTCCGCGCGACCGCTGACCACACTGGGACGCATGGTTCGACTGCGTACCGCGCTGGGCACGGCGACGGACCGGTCGACCACCAGCCCGCTGTCCCTCCCGCGGGGCAGCCACCCGCCCATGGTGCCGATAGGAGGAAAGCGATGAGTGACTCCAAGAAGGTCCTGTCCGACCTGGTCCTGTCCACCTCGACGGAGCACGCGCCGGTCGACGCGCCCTGGGACGCGATCGACATCGCCGACTGGCTGCTGAACCTTCCGGACAAGGAGTACCAGCGCTGTGCTCCGCCCGATCACAAGGCGGCCGGTTACACCACGACCGACGACGGCAGGCCGATGTCGATCAACGTGGAGATGATCGGCACCGGGCTGGTGATCCAGCACTACGTCGCCGAGGTCGCCGAGAAGCACCACTGCCACATGGTGTCCCTCTCGGACGTGCTCACTCCGCACGGCTGGACGACGGTCCAGGTGATCTGGGACCTGTCGGTCGAGGAAAACGGCGACGGCACCCTCACCTACACCAACCAGGTCACCAGCCACCCCACCCAGGAGTTCATGGACTTCATCGAGAAGACCGGAACCAGCTTCGAGGAGGCCGCCGCCGCACGGCAGGCCGCCTCCGGTGACCACTGCCGGCGCGAGACACCGCTGTACGCGGCGAGCATCGCACGCCACGCACGGGCCAGGGCCGAGTAGATCTCCGGTCCGGAAGTGCCAGGACACGGGCCGGGGCGAAGGGACGGCAACCAGGCACCCTGGTCCGGTCCGGCATTCCGTCAGGAGGGCATGGCGTTCCCCGGGTCCTTCCCGGGCAGCGGCACGTCGGCCTCCGGAGGGGTGGTGGAGGTGGGTGTCCCGGCCACGAGGGGCGGGGGCGGGTCCGGCGTCGGCGTGCGCAGCGACCGCACGCCGGGGGACAGGAGCGCGGCCAGCGTGGCGGTGACGATCAGGCCCGCGCACACCAGCAGCATCCGGTCGGTGCCGAAAGCGTCGGCAGCGGGCCCTGCCAGGGCGAGGCCGAGCGGGGCGAGCGCGAGAGAGCCGAACCAGTCGTAGGAACTGACCCGGGACAAGGTCTCCTCGGGTACTTCACGCTGCATGGTGGTGGCCCACAGCACGCCGAAGAAGTCCAGGCTGACGCCGGCGGCGAAGGCACCGGCGGCGACACCCCACAGAGGCGCGCCGGCCCCGAGCAGGGCCAGGGGCGCGGCGGTGGGCAGGGTGAACAGGACCGCGGCGAGGATCGGCCGGCCGACGCGCGTCCGGGCCGCGGCCCCGGCGCCCGCCACGGATCCCAGGGCCTGGGCCGCGACCACCAGCGACCAGGCACGGGCCCCGCCGAAGTGCGCACGCGTCGCCAGCGGGCCCAGCACTCCGGCGCCCGCGTTCATGGCGGCGACCACGATCGAGTACTGGACGACGACCACCCACAGCCACTGGTGGGAAGTGAACTCCCGCCAGCCCTGGCGCAGATCGGTCCAGCCGGAGTGGGACTTCCGCGGGCGGCGGACCAGTCGCAGCGAGGAGGTGAGTGCGGCGCTGACGATGAAGGACAGGCCGTTGAGGGCCAGCGCCCAGCCGGCGCCGACCCAGGCCACGGTCACGCCTGACAGGGCCAGTCCCAGCAGGAGCGACGTGTTGGTACCCACCCGCAGGAGGCCGTTGGCCCGCTGGAGAACGTCCGCGGGCACCAACTGCGGGATCACCCCGTCCATCGCCGGCGAGAAGAGGGCGGTCGCGACACCTGCCGTGACGGCCAGCGCGCACAGCCCGGCGAGCGGAGCGTGCCCGCTGAGCACCATCGCGGCGAGTCCGCCGTAGGACAGGGCACCCAGTACGTCCGAGACGGCCATCAGCCCGGAGCGGGAGACCCGGTCGGCGATCACACCACCCACCAGGACCAGCGCGAGCTGCGGAACGGCCTGGCAGGCGACGACGAGTGAGAGTTCCGCCGGGGTGGCACCGGGCAGCGAGAGGACCGCGAAGGCCAGGGCGACCCGGGCGAACCCGTTACCGAGAACGGACACGATCCGGGCGAGCACAAGGCGGACGAAGCCTGCGTTGCGCAGCAAGGAGGAAGGACGCTCGGCGAGGGACACGGACGGGCACCCTACGCCGCTGCCATGTTCACGGCACAGTGATCCGGCCACTGCCGCAGGGCGAGGCAGCCACCGTCTCGCCACCGGGGGCGCCTCGCGAGACGTCGTGCGGGCGCAGGCCGCCCGGGATGGTCGGGACGGTCGGCAGGGTCCTCGGCGACGGCCGAGCGAAGCTCGGGCGCGCTGGACCCGGCCGGACGGTCCTGGTTCCGCACCCTCAGAGGCTGCGGGCGGAGATGTCACCCTGGGAGGTGGTGGCGCGGATGGCGAGTGCGGCGGTGCCGTCGTTCCGGAGGGCGTTGTCGACGCGGCCGCGGCCGGTCTCGGCGTCCAGGGTCGCCGAGACGCCGTCGGCGGCGGCGACCGAGATGTCGCCGGACTGGGTGCGGAGCACGACCGTTCCGTGAGCGGCCTCGCTGATCCGGATGTCGCCCCTGGCAGTGCTGATGTCCGCCGAACCGTTCAGCCGGCCGACCTCCACGTCGCCGTCGACCGCGGTGAGGCGGACGCTCGCGGCCTCGTCGACCTTGATCCGGCGGTACGCGCCGTCGAAGGCGACGTCCCCGAGGCGCCCGACTCCCCGGAGCTCGGCGCCGCCGGCCTTGCCCTCGACGCCCGAGCCGGCGGGCAGTTGGACGGTGACCTCCAGGGACCCGGAGGGACCGAAGAGCTGGTTGCCGGCGGCCGGGGCCGTGATCCGCAGGACACCGTCGGCGTAGGTGACGGTGGTCTGCTCGGCGGCCTTGGTGTCGCGGCCCTTGGAGGGGTCGGCGGGCAGGACCTCGACGGTCGTGTCGGCGCGGTCCGAGGCGATGAACTGGACGCGCCCGGCGGGGATGTCGATGACGGCGGAGATCGGGGCGGGGGTGTCGAACTTCTGCATCGTGCTCTCCCGTGTTCGTTCTTGTTTCCGACATTGGAAACGCTACGTTGCATTCCATGCTCCGACAATGCATGCGTTGCACTGGGAAGACATTTATGCAGCTCAGTGAGGTCAAAGTGTTGCAACGGCTCCATAGGTAACGCAACGACAAGTCCTGACGTTATTGCAATGAGTGAGAGGTGAACGCTATGGTGGGGTCCTACGACCGCCGTGAAGGATCCCGAGGAGGCCACGTTGCCGGGAGGCAGGCTCACCCAGCAGGAACGCCAGCAGATCGCGCTGGGGCTGGCCGACGGCCTCGCCTACGCCGAGATCGCCCGGCGCCTCGGCCGTCCGACCTCGACGATCACCCGTGAGGTGATGCGCAACGGCGGCCCCACCGGCTACCGTGCCGAGCTGGCCCACCGCGCCACCGAACGCCGCGCACGCCGGCGCAGGCCCGCCTCCGTCAAGGGCCCGCGGTCGGTTGCCCAGCCGCACGGACGCGACGCCGAGGCCGTGGCCGAGTACGAGGAGACGCTCACCACCGTCCTCATGGCCTCCGGACTGCCCAAGATGACGGCCCGGGTGCTGACCTGCCTGTTCACCACCGACGCGGGCAGCCTCACCGCGTCCGAACTGGCCCAGCGCCTCCAGGTCAGCCCGGCGTCCATCTCCAAGGCGATCACGTTCCTGGAAGCCCAGAGCCTCGTCCGCCGGGAACGCGACGAACGCCGCCGCGACCGCTACGTCGTGGACGACGAACTCTTCTACCAGGCGACGATCGCCAGCGCCCGCGCCAACGACCAGCTCGTCGAAACCGCACGCCGGGGCGTCGCCGTCCTCGGGCCCCACACCCCCGCCGCCACCCGGCTGGAGAACATCGCCCGCTTCCTCGACTTCATCAGCGAAAGCATCACCCGCGCCGCCGAGCAGGCCCGCGAAGTACTCCACACCAAACCGGGAACCTCCCCTAACGACACCGCCCGGCCCGGTCCGAACCGCGGATAGCCTGCCTGCCGGGTTGTACCGCGGCGCCGACGCGACCGGGGTACGACGGCGGTACGGCGACGCGGCCGGCCCCGTCCACGCCGCGCACCCGCGAGGCGTTCCGGCGCGGTACCGCAGTCGGCGTGGCCCGCGACGCGGACGGCGGCACCGCGAGGAGGGCACAGCCGGTGTGATCCGCGGCGTGGGGTGCGCGCAGAGGGCGGCGCCGTCAGACCGTGTGGTCGCGGATGCGTGCCAGCAGCGCCCGCAGTTGTTCGCGGTCGTCCGTGTTCAGCGCGGCGGTCGCCTCTGCGAGGGCGAGGCGGTCGATCTCCTCCGCCTCCCGGTGGCAGCGCAGCCCCTCGTCGGTGAGCCGCACCAGCAAGGCCCGCCGGTCCTGCGGGTGGCGTACCCGCTCCACGAGGCCGTCGCGCTCGAGGCTGTCCACGATCGTGGTGGCGGTACGGGCCGCGATGCCCGCCATCTCGCTCAGGTCCCGCATCCGCAGCGGCTTCTGGGCCTGGGCCAGCATGCGCATGGCACGCAGCCGGGCCACGGAGGCCCCCTTCTCCCTCAACCGGGCCTCCACGAACTGCCGTAGCCGGTGCGTCGTCTCGTACAGCTCGTCGATCAGGATGTCGCTGCTGCCCTGCACTGCCATGGTGCCCAGTCTCCCCTGTCCCGCGGCATGGAATCCATATGCTGAGCAAGAGCATAGTGAGTATGCTCAGCATATGCGCCGACGTCACTCCGTGCTGTCCGCACTGCCCGCCCGCATCAGCCAGCGTCTGGTCGTCCCCGTCGTATGCGTCAGCGTGACGTTCATCGCGATCGTCGACGGAGCGATCACGACGGTGGCACTGCCCTCCATCGCCCGTCAGTTCCGGCTCACCACCGCCGCGCTGGACGGGGTGGTCGTCGTCTATCCGGTCTGCCTGGCCATGGCCATACCGGCCTCGGCCTGGCTGGTCGAACGATTCGGCGGCAAACGCGTCCTGCTGACCGCCCTGGCCGGTTTCCTCGGCTCGTCGCTGCTGTGCGGGGCGGCGGCCGGGCTCGGCCAGCTCGTCGCCTACCGGGCCGTACAGGGGTTGTCGGCCGGCGTCCTCTTCCCGGCCTCCAGCGCGCTGCTCTTCGGCACCTTCACCTCCGCCGAGCAGGTGCGCCTCTCCCGGTACATGATCATTCCGCAGCAGATCGCCCCGGCCACGGCCCCCGTGCTGGGCGGGCTGCTGGTGGACCACCTGTCCTGGCGGTGGGTCTTCTACGTCAATCTGCCGATCGGTCTGCCGGCCGTACTCTTCGGCACGCTGTTCCTGGCCGGCGACCGCGGCACCCGGCCAGGCCGTTTCGACCTGCCCGGCCTGCTGCTGAGCGCGGGGGCGCTGGGCACCGCGATGTTCGGCATCAGCGAGGGACCCAACCGGGGCTGGACCTCCGCCACCGTCCTCGTCTCCCTCGTCCTCGGCGGGGTGCTGCTGGCCGCCGCTGTCGCCGTCGAACTGCGCACCGCTCACCCCCTGCTGCGGCTCAGGCTCTTCACCGACCGGCTGTTCCGGGACACCAACCTGATCAATCTCGTGGGCCTCATCCCCATCATGGGCGCCCTGTACCTGACCCCCCTCTTCCTCCAACAGGCCCAGGGCCGCACGGCGCTGGAGTCGGGACTGACCACCTTCCCCGAGGCGTTCGGCGTCCTGCTGACCGTGCAGATCGTCGGCGTCCTGTACGCCAGGGTCGGTCCGCGCCTGATCGTCGGCTGCGGCATGACCGGTGCCGGCGCGGTGCTGCTGCTCCTCGCCACCTGCGACGCGGACACCGGCCTGTGGACCTTCCGCGGCTACATGTTCCTGTTCGGGGCCGCGATCGGCTGCTTCTTCATCCCGACCACGGTCGCCTCCCTGGCCACCATCGCCCGGACGGACCTCGCGCAGGCCACGATGCTGAACACCGTCGTACGCCAGACCGGCGGCGCGCTCGCGCCGGCGGCGGTGACCACGGCCCTCGTCCTCGGCACCCCGCCGGACGCCGTCGCGGCACCACCCGTCACCGCGTACCAGCACGCGTTTCTCGCCCTCGCCGCGATCGCGGCGGTCACGGCGGTCTTCGCCTTCACCCTGCCCGACGGCCCTGCCCGCGCCGCCGCCCGCGGCAGCGGGACGGGAAGCGGGACCGGCCGGCCCGCCGTCCGCCGGCGCCGGCGCGACCGGGTCGGCTCCTGACCGTCCCTGGGGCAGCAGTGGCTACGGGCCCTGGCGTCGCGGGTGAGCCGTACGCCCGGCGCCCGGGACCGACGGAAGGCACGCCTTCACCGCGCAGCCGCGCACCGACGAGGGCCGGAAGTCACTCCCCGTCCTCGGGCAGGTGGAAGTAGACGGTCCCCGACCACCAGGGGCCGTGCTCGGTCGTCTCCGACGAGATCACCACGTCCTGGATCGCGGCGGGGCCCAGCGCCTCGATGGCGTCCGCCAGCCTCCGCAAGAGGGCGGGAACACTGTCGCAGCCGGGGCCGACGGGGTTGGCCTGCGAGAAGTGGCGCGCAGTCCAGTGCGTCGGAGTGTCCATCACGGACCGATCGTAGAGTCTGCCGACGGCCAGTCGGCACGGGAGGGCTGGGACCGGCGACTCAGCCCGGACGGACGAGCCAGTGACCGACCGCCTGGCCGGCCGTACGAGCGGAGGCGCGCCCGTGTCGGCGCGGCCTGACACCGCGGCGGCCGTGGCCATCGGCGGCGGTGCGCCCGTCACCGTCCCGGCCGGCTCACTCGCCCGTCACGGTCGCGGCATGCCGGTGTCGATGGCAGGTTCTGGTCAAAAGCTTCTTCAAGTGACGGACACCTCCCGTCCCCGGTGGTCGGGTTCTCCTCGACGGCTGTACAACCCCCGTTTCCGGAGGACCTGGTGTCAGCACCGACCCGTAAGAGACGATGGCTCACGATCTGCGCCATCACCGCATCCGCCGCACTCGTCGCGACACCCGCGGGCGCCGCGCCCGGCAAGGGCAAAAAGCCCTTCGGGGCGCGCGTCCTCGCGCAACTCGCCGCCGCACGCGACACATCCATAGGGGCTGTCAGCCCCCGGGCGAAGGCCGAGGACGACGACGGCAACGAGGCGGACGAGATAGCCGAGGGGGCGGACCAGTACGCCGAGGCCCGCACCTCGCCCGGCGTCGTCGCCCCCGGCGCGTACGGCGCCGCCTGGACCGGTCTGACCAACCTGCCCCGCACCGGCGGAGGTTGGCGCCACATCACCGGCCTGCCGTACGACTCCGACGACTCCCGCTACCGGGACATCGACTCCAACTCCAGTGGCGGATCCGGCGATGTGACCGGCCGGATGGCCGCGATCGCCGCCGACGACGACGGGTACGTGTACGCGGGCAGCGCGGGCGGCGGTGTCTGGCGGTCCCAGCGGGGCGGCGGGCACTGGAAGCCGATCAGCGACGAGCTGCCGTCCCAGTCCACCGGCGCGCTCGCGCTCGACGGCGCCGGGCGGCTGTGGCTGGGCACCGGCGAGGCGACCACCAATGCCGACGCCTACCTCGGCAGCGGCGTCTACGTCCTGTCCCACCCGCACCACGGCACCTTCTCCTCCCGCAGCCGGGTCGGCGGCGACGAGCTGGAGTCCACCACCATCCACGAGCTGCGCTTCGGCGGCGGGAAGGTGTGGGCGGCCACCAGCGCCGGCGTGTGGAGCCACTCCACGAAGACGCTGAAGGGCGCCTGGAAGCTGGAGTACGCGCCCAACCCCGACTACCTGCCCGGCGGTTCGAAGGACGACGACCCCGACGCCGCGTACAAGAACATCGCCAACGACATCGCGATCGACCCGAAGGACCCGAGCAAGGTCGTGCTCGCGGTCGGCTGGCGCAGCGGCGACGACTACAACGGCTTCTACACCCTGGTCAACGGCACCTGGACCCGCATCACCAGCGGTTTCGGCGACCTGCCGACCGACGCGGACAACGTCGGCAACGTCACCTTCGCCCGCTCCGCCGACGGCTCGCGCTACTACGCCGTCGACCAGTCGCCGGAGCAGCTGAACACCAACCCGGACAGCGGCCTGGAGGGCGTCTTCGTCTCCAAGTCCGGTTCACCGGCCGGGCCCTGGACGAAGATCGCCGACTACAAGGGGCTGGCGGGCTCGGGCTCCGCGCTGACCACCGCCGGTTACATGCCGGGCGTGCAGGCCTGGTACAACCAGTTCCTCACCGTCGACCCGAGCGACCCGGAGCACGTCTACGCGGGCCTGGAGGAGGTCTACGAGACCAAGGACGGCGGCAGCACCTGGTCCACCGTCGGCCCGTACTGGAATTTCACCTTCCCCTGCTGGAGCATCGACCCGGCCAAGCAGACCGGCGACTGCGACCAGACCACCCACTCCGACCAGCACGGCGTCGCGATCGGCCGCTACCACGGCAAGAGCTTCGTGTACGTCGGCAACGACGGCGGCGTCTACAAGCGCCCGGTCCACGGCTCGCAGGACGCCTCCGGCCACGCCACCGACTGGACCTCCCTCAACGACGGCACCATCGACACCCTCCAGTACTACTCGGTCGGCATCGGCAAGGACCTCGACCACGGCGGCGTCTCGGTCACCGGCGGCCTCCAGGACAACGGCCAGTCCATCCTGCGCGGCGACGACAAGGTCATGGGCTCCAACTTCGGCGGCGACGGCGGCGACACGCTGACCGATCCGGCCAACGGCTGCGACATCGCCGAGGAGTACGTCTACCTCGCCATCCAGGTGACCCAGAACTGTGCGGTCAACGACGGCAGTTGGACCACCGTCCCGGCCAAGGCCACCTCGTACAACGTCGCCCCGGCCGACAACGCGACCGGTGAGGCACGCTTCATCGCCCCGCTGGCGGCCGACATGAAGAGCAGCTCGACGTGGATCGCCGGCGGCCGGCACGTCTGGGTGCAGACCCACGGCTACGCCATCCGCAGCGGCGACGAATGGAAGAGCGTGTACGACCTCGGCGCCGGCCGCACGGCGACCGCCGTCGCGGCCTCGGGCGGCAAGGTGTACGCGGCCTGGTGCGGCCCCTGCAACAACCAGGGATTCGCCCGCGGCATCTCCGTCGGCAACGAGGACGGCACCGGCTGGCACGACATCGCCCTGCCCGTGGACGGGACCGTGCCCAACCGCTACCTCAGCGGCTTCGCCGTCGACCCGAAGAACGCCGACCACGTCTTCCTCGCCGTCAACGGCTTCTCCCGGCACTGGACCGAGGGCCCCGGCGCCGGCGTCGGCCACGTCTTCGAGTCCACCGACGCGGGCACCACCTGGAAGGACATCTCGGCGAACCTGCCCGACGTGCCGGCCAACTCCGCGATCGTCACGCCGAACGGCGGACTCGCCGTCGCCACCGACCTGGGCGTCGTCTACCGCGCGCCCGGACGCACCAAGTGGCAGCGGGTCGGCAGCCTCCCGGCCGTCGCCGTGCTCCAGCTCAAGCTGAGCCCCGACGGCAGCACCCTGTACGCGGCCACCCACGGCCGCGGCATCCACACCATCAAGGTGCGCGACCTGGGCTGACGCCCACTGCGCGCTGAAAAAGGGGGAGGGGTGACTCCGGGGGTTTACGGGGTCACCCCTCCTGCGCGTACGGGGAGACGGCCGTGCCGAGGGCGCAGTGAGGCAGGCCTTCGGGACCGGCCGGCAGTCTCGGGCACATGGGCCTTCAAATCGGCCTCTTTCGCCGTCGCGCTGGAGGGCCAGCTTCATGGATCCGAAGCAGAGAGCGGTGTTCGAGGAGTTCCTCGCCCGGCAGGCAAACCTCGACGAGCAGTGACGCGCCGGCGCTCGATCCCGCCGGCTACGACGTCGTCCGCATCGCCTGGTCCATGAGGCGTTGCAGGTACAGCCCGCGCGCCGCGTCGAGCTCCGTCGGCTGGTTCGTGCGCACGGCGGTGGCGAAGCTGCGACGCAGGATCGGCCAGCACTCCTCGTGGTCGATCTCGGCCGTGTCGTAGAGCAACGGCGCTTCGGAACCGTAGAGTTCGATCCGGGTGAGCGCGCGGGGGACGGCCACGGAACCGGACAGGGACGCCTGGCTGACGGCCCCGTTCTCGTGCTCGCAGGTCAGTTCGATCCACCGGCGGGGGTCGCCGGAGCCGCGTATCCCGGTGATGGGCGAGACGGCGGTGTCCAGGAGGTCGAGCAGATGCGGGCCGAGGTCGAGCAGCGCACCGTGCTCGAGGCGCCACCCGGTCGCGAAGTCGCCGCCGAGGAACGCTCCGTGGAGGTAGCAGGAGCGGGCGCCGCTGACCTCGCGACCGCGCGCGGCGTCGAGGAAGGCGTCGGTGACCGGGTGGTAGCGCTTGGTCAGGACGAGTTGCGAGACCACGCCCGCGGCGAGCACGGCATCGGCGACGCGCTGCGCCGCGGGCAGATCCGGACCGAGCGGCTTCTCCAGCAGCAGCGCCTTCCCCCGCCGCGCGGCCGCCGGCACCAACTCGGCCTGCACGGCGGGCGGAACGGCGAACGCCACGGCCTCGCACCGGTCGAGGAGGTCGTCGAAGGAGGCGGCGACCTGTGCTCCGTAGGGTGCGGCGGTCTGCCGCGCGGCGTCGGGGCGGCGGGCCCACACCGCGGCGAGCCGGGTCTCCGGCCCGGCGGCGAGCATACGGGCGTGCATGGCCCGGGCCCAGGGGCCGGCGCCCACGAGGCCGACCTCGACGGGGCGGTGCGTCCAAGGGTCAGAGGTGACGGTCACGGTCTTCCTGTCTGTACGAGAGTGCCGCGCGAGCGAGGACCCGGCATCCCCGCTCGCTGCGGCGGGTGTTGCGCGGGCGGCCCGTCAGCCCGCGAGGGAACTGAGCCGGGCGTCGGCCCGGTCGGGGGAGTAGAGGATCTCGACGACCATGGCGGCCGCCCCTATGACGCCCGCGTGATCGCCCAGGCGTGAGGTGACGACCTGGAGGTTGGCGGTGGCCCGGGGGAACGCGCGCTGGTAGAGCAGTTCCCGGACACCGGTCATGTACGGTGCCCCGGAGAGTTCGCCCGCGATCATGAGAACGCCGGGGTTGAGCAGGCTGACCACGGTCACCAGGACCTCGCCGGCCCTGCGTCCGGCCTCCCGGGCCAGCCGGACGGCGTCAGGGTGCCCCTCGGCGAGCAGGTGCTTGACATCGGAGGCCGACGTGGCGTGGATGCCGAGGGCGGTCAGGTCCCTCGCCAGCGCCCGGCCGCTGGCGACGGCGCCCAGGCAGCCGTGGGAGCCGCACATGCACAGGGCGTCGGACCGGTCGTGCAGCCGGATGTGGCCGATGTCGCCGGCACCGCCGTCGATGCCCCGGTACACCTTGCCGTCCACGACGACGCCGGCGCCGATGCCGGTGGAGACCTTCACCAGGACGAACGCCGAGCAGTCCCGGTGGTTGGCCTGCTGCTCGGCCAGCGCCATGAGGTTGGCGTCGTTGTCCACGAACACGGGGACGGGCCCGTCCTCCAAGCTCCCGCCGACGTGCTCGGCGTAGGCCTTCTGCAGGCGCTGCGGGATGGGGTACCGGTCCCAGCCGGGCATGATCGGCGGTTCGATGACCCGGCCCGTCTCCCACTCCACGGGACCGGGAACGGACAGCCCGATCCCGCAGACGTGCCCCGCGTCGACACCGGCGGCGGCGATCAGGTCCGGGAACCACCCGGCCAGTTGGTCCAGCACCACCTCCGGGCCCTCGGCGATGTCCAGCGGTCCGGTGTTCTCGGCGAGGATGGTGCCCCCGAGGTCGAGGACCGCGGCACGGGCGTACCTGGTCTCCAGGTCCACGGCGATGACCGAGGCGTGCCTCGGGTCGAAGACGATCCGCTGGGACGGGCGGCCCCCGGTGGAGGAACCCGTGACGTGCCTGAGCCATCCCGCCCGGTTGAGCAGGTCCAGTCGCTGGCCGACGGTCGAGCGGGACAGTCCGGTGATCCTCTGGAGATCGGCGCGGGTGTTCGCGTGGCCGCCGCGGATGAGCTGCAACAGCTCGCCCGCGCTGGTCTGGCTCGGTGTCAGCATCGGTTCCCTCATGGTCTCAGCTCTTGTCGGCACCGCTGGTCAGGCCCTCGGTGAGCAGCCGCTCGGCGGCGAAGAACAGGAGTACCACGGGGATCGTCAGGACCACCGATCCCGCCATCAGCACGGTCTTGGGCACCTCGACGCCGTTGGACAGCTGGGCCAGGCCCAGCGGCACCGTCCACTTGCCCGGGTCCGCGGCCAGGAAGAGCAGGGCGAACAGGAACTCGTTCCACGCGATCATGAAGACGTACAGTCCGGTCGCCATGAGGGACGGCAGGGCCAGGGGCAGGACCACCTTGCGGACCGTCTGGAGCCGGCTGCACCCGTCGAGCGCCGCCGCCTCCTCGATCGAGGAGGGGATGGTGACGAGGTAGTTCTTCAGCATGTAGATGGCCACCGGCACGGTCTGGGCGACGTAGACGACGGCGAGTCCGACCAGGCTGGAGGACAGGTGCAGTTTGGCGAAGACGACGAACAGCGGGACGGCCAGCAGCGTCGCCGGGAACAGGTAGACGGCGAGGAAGAGGGCGCTGACCTGGCGGTGGCCGAAGAACTTCAGCCGGCTGATCGCGTAGGCCCCGGGCACCGCGGCCAGCATCGTCAGGGCGACGGTGCCGAGCGACACCAGCGCGGAGTTGAGCAGGAACCTCAGGAAGCCCTGGCCGCCGTCGTCGGTGGAGCGCAGCACGTCGCGGTAGGTGGAGAGGGTGAAGTCCTTCGCCGAGACCCACAGGGAGCCCGGATCGAGCAGCAGCGCGTCGATGGGCTTCAGCGACAGCAGCAGCATGTAGTAGAAGGGCACCACCGTGATCACGGCGAGGAACGCGATGACCACCCAGCGCGCGACGCCGAAGAATCTCTCCTCGAACTGAGCCCGGCTCATCACGACTCCTCCTGGACCTTGTTGCCGAAGAACTTGAAGTAGAGGCCCATCAGGATCATGAGCGCGACGGCCAGGACCAGGGCCTGGGCGGCCGCGGCGCCCACGTCGTAACGGGCGGTGAGGAAGTCGTAGACCCGCACGGCCGCCACGTCGGTGCCGGCGCCGCCGCCGGTCAACAGGTAGACGTCGTCGAACTTGTTGAAGGTCAGGATGAAGCGCAGCACGCACAGCAGGGCGATGACGGGCATCAGCTGGGGCAGCAGGATGTGGCGGAAGCGCTGGGTGGTGGTCGCGCCGTCCACGAGGGCGGCCTCCTCCAGCCCGCCGGGCACCGCCTGGAGCCGGGCGAGGATGAACAGGAACGCGAAGGGGAAGTACCGCCAGGTCTCGAAGGCGATGACGGTCAGCAGGGCCAGCGGGACGTCGAAGTGCAGTGCGAGCAGGTGGACTTCGTACGAACGGGTCGACAGGAAGGCGATGGGATCGTCCCAGCCGAACAGGCGGCGGCCCCAGTCGTTGACCACGCCGTACTGCGGGCTGAGCGCCACCTCCCAGACGAAGGAGACCGCGACGACGGGAGCGACGTACGGCAGCAGCATCGCCGCGCGCAGCAGTCCGCGGCCGCGGAACGGCTTGCGCAGCGCGAGCGCGGCCACCAGGCCGAGGGCCACGGAGCCGAACGTGGCGCCGGCGGTGTACAGCAGGGTGGTGGTCAGACTGGACCAGAAACCGGCCGAGCCGAAGACCTGGTCGAAGTTGTCCAGGGTCCAGTTGCCGAACAGGCCCATGCCCTGGATGTCGACCAGCTTGGCGTGCTGGAACGCCAGCAGGACGGTCCACAGGATGGGCAGGATCACCACCACGAGGACCACGACGAAGGTGGGCGAGACGAACGCGAGTCCGGCGCGGTTGGCGCGGCGGCTCGCCGTCATGGGGCGGCGGACGTGTTCGGCGGGCCGGTCCGTGGACCTGCCGCCGGTGTGCCGGCGCTGCGGTGTGCCGGCTGGAGCTGTTGTCATGAGGGGACCTTTGTGACGTGCAGGAGGGCGGCTACTGGAGGGACTTCTGCAGGGCGGTGACCTCGTCGTCGGCCTCGCCGGCCGCCTCGGAGGGGGAGATCTGGCCGCTGGTCATGGCGCCGATCGCCTTCGGCACGGGCAGTTCGCCGTTGGTGGCGCCGACGAGCGCGCCCTCGCCCTGGGTGATGCCCCACCGCCGCATGTTGCTGACCCCGGCGGCGAGCTGGTTGAGCAGGCTCGCGGGATAGACCTTGTCGAAGGGCTGCTTGGTGTCGACGCCGATGCTGCTGTGGCGCCAGGCCTCCAGGTATCGCCCGGGCTGCGCCGCGGTGCCGGTCCGGACGGGGATCTTGCCCTCGGGCGCCATGCCGAACCAGGACTCGTAGCCGGTGCCCATCATGTACTCGATGAACTCCCGGGAGGCCGCGGTCTCGGCGGTCTTGGTGGTCACCCATGAGGTGATCTCCCCGAACTGGGCGGGCCGGGCGGCGTCGGGGCCCTTCATGGCGGTGACGATGCCGCTGTTGCGCGACAGGTACCGCGGGTCGTCCTTGCACTGCGGGCAGCTCGGCAGGGCGTCCTTGCGCAGGCCGGCGAGTTCGTCCAGGAGGAACGAGGACCAGATGATCGCCGAGGACTGGCCCGCGAAGTAGGTGGCGCGGGTGGAGTCCACGGTCTGGGTTCCCGGAGCGCCGTAGGTGCGGGCCAGCTCGTCATAGGTCTTGAACGCGGTCTCGCACTGCGGCGATTGGAGGGCGACCTGGTGCCGGTCGTCGACGAGCTGGCAGTCGTCGGCGAGTGCGATGCTCTCGAAGCTCTGCGAGGTGAAGGCGTCGCCCGGGTCGGTGGCCACGGAGATGCCGTAGCGCCCCTTCGTGGTCAGCGCCTTGGCGCCGGCGAGTGCCCTGGCGTAGGTGTCCGGAGCCTTGAGGTGCTTCTCGTCGAACTGGTCCTTGCGGTAGACCAGCAACTGCAGCCAGGCGTCGGAGGGCACGCCGAGGCTCCGGCCGCCGTCCGAGGTGAGCCTCAGCGCGTTGGCGTTGAAGGTCCCACGCCCCAGCTCGTCGATGATCTGCCGGGGTATGCCGGTGTTGAGCAGGCCGTTGCTGTACATCTGCCAGACCTGGCCCATGGGCGCGGCGCCGATGACGTCGGGCAGCGAGCCCGAGGCGGCGGCCGACATGATCAGCTGAGGCATCTGGCCCTCGTCGACCCCGACGAGATGGACCTTGATGCCGGTCTTCCTCTCGAATCCCTTGACGATCTTCTGCGTCACGGCGACGCGGTCCGGGAGGTTCTCCTGTGACCAGACCGTGATCTCCCGGTCGGGTCTGCCCGGCCCTGTACTGCCGGCGCAGCCAGTGAGCAGCCCCAGACCCAGGGCCGCCGTGATGCCCACCGCGATCGTCTTCGATCGCCGGCTCATGGTGTGCATTGCATGTCCTTGCTACGACTTCCGTCTATTGAGAACGCATCACAGCATCACTTTTGCTGGTTGACAAGACATAAGCTCGGGATATTGTCGACGCAACCGCACTCGCAACCCCTTCCGGAGTCATCCGTGGAACGCGTCGTCCAATTCACCGGCCCCCGCCAGGTGGAGGTAACCGAGCAGGCCGGGGCCGATCTGCCCCCCGGGCACCTGCGGGTCCGCACCCGCTACTCGGGCATCTCGGCCGGCACCGAACTCACCGCCTACCGCGGGACCAACCCGTACCTGACGCGCACCTGGGACCCCGAGGCCCGGCTGTTCCGCGACGGCGCGGCCGGCATCCAGTACCCCGTGGCCGGCTGGGGCTACTCCGAGGTCGGGGAGGTCGTCGAGGTCGCCCCCGACCTGACCGGGACCCCGGGCCTGCCGGCCGTCGGCGACCTGGTCTGGGGCATCTGGGGCCACCGCAGCGAGGGAATCGTCCCCGCGGAACGCATGATCGGCCACACCCTGCCCGCCGGCCTCGAGCCGCTGGCCGGCGCCTTCGCCCGGGTCGGCGCCATCGCCTACAACGCCGTCCTGGCCGGTGACATCCACCTCGGCGAGGACGTCGCCGTCTTCGGCCAGGGCGTCATCGGACTGCTCACCACCCGCCTCGCCCAGCTGAGCGGCGCCCGCGTCACCGCCGTCGACGCCCTCGACGGCCGTCTGAAGACCGCAGAGCGCTACGGAGCCCGGCACACCCTCAACGCCCGCACCGACGAGGTCGCCGAACGCATCCGGGAAGCCACCGGCGGCCTCGGCGCCGACCTCGCCATCGAGATCAGCGGCGCCTACCCCGCCCTGCACACCGCGCTGCGCTCGGTCGCCGTCGGCGGCCGGGTGGTGGCCTCCGGCTTCTACCAGGGCGACGGCATCGGCCTGCGTCTCGGCGACGAGTTCCACCACAACCGCGTGCAGCTCATCTGCTCCCAGATCGGGGGCGTCCCGCCGCAGCTGTCCCACCGCTGGACCGTGGAGCGCCTCCAGCAGACCTTCCTGCGGCTGGTCGCCGAGGGCCAGGTGGACGTCACCTCCCTGGTCAGCCACGTCGTCCCGGTCGCCGACGCCGCCGACGCCTACGTGCTGCTCGACGAGCGCCCCGCCGAGGCGCTGCAGGTCGTGCTGGAATTCTGAACGTCTCGAAAGGCCCCTCATGCTCAAGACCGCGGCGCAGGAACAACTCCTGCCCGGAGACACCCTGCAGGCCAAGTGGGAGTTCGCCCAGGAGGCGGGCTACGACGCCATCGAACTGCGCGGCAAGGGCGACTTCCACTTCGCCTCCCGCCTCGACGAACTGAAGCAGGCCCGCAAGGACGGCGTGGTCATGCCCACCGTGTGCGTCGACATGCTGCACTTCCTCGGCGCCTTCGACGCGGACCTGCGCCGCGACGCCATCGACCAGATGAAGTCCCAGCTCACGGTGATCGCGGAGATCGGCGGCCTGGGCGCCCAGACCCCGGCCTCGTACGGCATGTTCTCCCGCCGCCTGCCGCCCTTCGAACCGCCGCGCAGCGAGGAGGAGGACCGCGAGGTCCTGCTGAGCGGCCTGACCGAACTCGGCGAGCACGCCCGCAAGGAGGGCGTGACCCTCTTCCTGGAGCCGCTGAACCGGTACGAGGACCACATGGTCAACCGGCTGGAACAGGCCGCCGACCTGATCCGAGCCACCGGCCTGGACTCCGTCAGGATCGGCATCGACAGCTACCACATGAACATCGAGGAGAGCGACCCCGCGGCCGCGATCCTCGCGCACGCCGACGTCATCGGCCACGCCCAGGTCTCCGACTCCAACCGCTTCCAGCCCGGAGCCGGCCACCTCGACTGGCCCGCCTGGCTCGGCGCCCTGCACACCATCGGGTACGACGGTCACCTCGCCCTCGAATGCCGGCTCACCGGCGACCCCGCCGAAGCCGTCCGCTCCGTCCCCGGGTTCCTCAAGAGGTCCGGCGCGTGAAGTCCCTCCTGGACCGGCCCGCGCCCACCGCGACCGCAGACCTGACCCTGCGGCGCGGTGCGGCGCGGGTCCTCATCGACAACTGGACCGGCGCCTCGACCGTTCCGTCCCGCACCCTCTATCCGCACCAGTGGAGCTGGGACTCCGCCTTCATCGCCATCGGGCTGCGCCACCTCTCGGTCCGCCGCGCCCAGCAGGAGCTGGAGTCGCTGCTGTCCGCCCAGTGGGCCGACGGACGCATACCCCATATCGTCTTCAACCCGGCCGTACCGGACGACGCCTACTTCCCGAGCCCCGACTTCTGGCGCTCCTCCACCGCCGGCCGGGCGGCGGGCGCGCCGGCGTCACCCGAGACGTCCGGCATCGTCCAGCCACCGGTGCACGCCCTGGCGGCCTGGCTCGTGCACCGCGCCGACCCCGCGGAATCCCGCCGACGCGGCTTCCTCACCCGGGTCCGCCCACGCCTCGCCGCCTGGCACGACTACCTCCTGGGCCACCGTGACCTCGGCGGCGGCGGACTGGCCGCCGTGGTCCACCCCTGGGAACCGGGCATGGACAACAGCCCCTGCTGGGACCGGGCGCTACGACGCGTGGAACCGGCCGCTCCCGACGCCTTCCGCCGCGCAGACCTGAACCACGGTCACCCCGCCGACAGACCCACCGACCTGGACTACGGCCGCTACGTCAGCCTGGTGACCGACTACCGTGACGCCGGCTACGACGACCGTGCCGCGCGGCACCCCTTCGCGGTGGAAGACCCGTGCTTCAACGCCCTGCTGATCGTCAGCGAACGGGCTCTGGCGGCCATGGCACGGGAGACCGGCGCCGACGCGTCGGTGCACATCGCCCGCGCCGACGCGCTCACCCGGCACCTGGTGACCCGGCTGTGGGACGACCGCGCGGGCCTGTTCCGCGTCCGCGACCTGGCCACCGACACCCTGGTCGGGGAGGACTCCGTCACCGGCCTGGTGCCGCTGCTCGCCCCCCACCTGCCCCAGCGCGTCGTCAGCCGTCTCGTCGAGACGCTCACCGGCCCGCGCTTCGGCGCACCGGCCACGCGCCTGGTCCCGAGCTACGACCTGACCGGCCACGCCTTCGACGCCCAGCGCTACTGGCGCGGCCCCGCCTGGTTCAACACCGCCTGGCTGGTCCACCGCGGTCTGCGCACGCACGGCCGGGACCAGGACGCCGAACGGCTGCGGCGGGGATTCCTCCGCGAGGCGGGACGGTCCGACTTCGCCGAGTACGTCGACCCGACCACCGGTGCGGCCCGGGGCGCCCGGCACTTCTCGTGGACCGCCGCGCTCACGCTCGACCTGCTGTGTGCCGACCCCAAGGAGCCCACGCCATGACCTCGGCCGACACCCTCGTCCAGCTCGTGCGGGACGCCACCTTCGCGCGTGTCGACGCCGCCGGGGGCATCCACGGCACCCACGGCACCGCACCCGACGGACTGTTCCTGCGCGACGGCCGCCACCTCAGCCGCTGGCACCTGACCGTCGACGGCACCGAACCCGTCGCCCTGGTGCCCGCCGACACCGCGACGGACGACACGGCCGTCTGCGTGCTGACCCCGCAAGGGACCCGGGACAACCCGCCCGCCTACACCGTCTTCCGTGAACAGACCGTCAGTGCGGGCGAGTTGACCGAGCACCTGCGCCTGGTCAGCAATCGTCCCGAGCCGGTCACCGCCCGCGTGGAGATCACCGCCGACGCCGACTTCGCCGACCTGTTCGAACTGCGCGCCGACGACCGGCACTACGCCAAGCCCGGCGTCCGCCGCGAGACCCACCACACCGACGACGGACTGGTCTTCGACTACCGACGCGCCGACTGGCACTCCCGGACCACCGTCGTCAGCGACCCTGCCCCCGCCGGTCACGACGCCGTCCCGGACCTGCCCACCGCCCGTACGCTGCGGTGGGACCTGCCGCTCGCCGCGCACGGCGAGGCCGAACTCCGGGTCACCGTCCGCGCCCTGCCGCACGGACTGCCGTCCGGGGCTCCCGCCGTGGCACGGCCGAGCCGGCGGACGACGGCGCCGGCCGACGACCTGGCCCGTACCTGCGAACGCGGCCTGGCCGACGTGGACCTGCTGACCATCGCGGTCACCGGCCTGGACGGCGAGGAGGTCGCCGTCCCCGCCGCCGGCATCCCCTGGTTCCTCACCCTGTTCGGCCGTGACTCACTGCTGACGTCGTACTTCCTGCTGCCCGACCGGCCCGGGACGGCAGCCGCCACCCTGAGCGCCCTCGCGGCGACCCAGGGCCGTCACCACGACCCCGTGAGCGGCGAACAGCCCGGACGCATCGTCCACGAGACCCGCCACGGCGAACTCGCGCACTTCCGGCAGGTCCCCTACGGCCGCTACTACGGCGCCGTCGACGCCACACCGCTCTTCCTCGTCCTGCTCCACGCCCACTACGAGACGACCGGCGACCCGGCCCTCGCCGTACGCCTGGAGCGGCACGCCCGGCGAGCCGTCGACTGGATGTTCACCGACGGCGGCCTGGACGAGCACGGGTACCTCGTCTACCAGCCCGATCCGAACGGTCTGGTCAACCAGAACTGGAAGGACTCGGCGGGTGCCGTCTGCTTCGCCGACGGCACGCAGGCCGAGGGGCCCATCGCCGTCTCGGAGGCCCAGGGTTACGCCTACGACGCCCTGGTCCGCACCGCGGAACTGGCCGCCGTGGTCTGGCAGGACCCGTCCTACGCCCGCCGCCTGCGCGAGGCCGCCGAGGGGCTGCGCACCCGTTTCGCCAGCGACTTCTGGATGCCGGACGCCGACTTCCCCGCGCTGGCCCTGGACGGCCGGGGGCGCCAGGTCGACGCCCTCGCCTCCGACGCCGGCCACCTCCTGTGGTCGGGGATCCTCGACCCGGCACGGGCCAGCCGGGTCGGGCAGCGGCTGCTGGAGCCGGACTTCTTCTCCGGCTGGGCGATCCGCACGCTCGCCGCGGGCCAGAAGCCGTACCATCCGCTGTCGTACCACCGCGGCAGCGCCTGGCCGCACGACAACGCGGTCATCGTGCTGGGCCTCGCCCGGTACGGCCTCGCCGACCACGTCCGCACGGTCGTGGACGGCCTGGTGGCGGCGGCCTCCCCCTACGGGTACCGCCTGCCCGAGGTGCTGGCCGGCTACGACCGTACGGCGACGGCCCGGCCGGTGCCCTACCCCCACTCGTGTTCCCCGCAGGCCTGGGCGGCGGCGGCCCCGCTCGCCCTGCGAACGGCGCTGAGGATGGTGTGAAGCATGCGCGGGGATCGCGCCACCCGGCTGACGGGGGATCAGGCGGGCGCTATGCGCTCCAGCACCTTGGCGGCCGCGGCGATGTCACAGCCCTCCAGACGCGAGAACACATGGCGGCGCACGCTCGCGAGATTGGTGGGCCAGGCCTGCTTCAGCTGCGTCCACCCGGCGCTGGTGAGAACGGCCAGCCAGGCCCTCCCGTCGTCGGGTGACTTCTCAGGGGTAGGTAGGTGATGACCCTGCCCAGAGCCCGCAGGAAGGCCTCCTCGTCGCGGTTCAAGGGCTTGATGGTCGTCGCGTCTGCCATGGCCACAGTGTAGACAGGCGTCCGGTGGCCGCCCCGGGTCAGTGACCGGCGCTCTGACCGCCGTCGACGTGCAGGATCTCGCCGGTGACGAAGGGGGCGTTCTCCAGATAGAGAACCGCGTCGACGACGTCCTGGACCTCACCCATCCGGCCGACCGGATGCAGCGCCCCCAGGGTGTCGTGGTACTCCTGCGGATGCATGGGCGTCCTGATGACGCCGAGTGCGACCGCGTTGCTGCGGATCCCCCGGTCCGCGTACTCGATGGCGAGGGCCTTGGTGGCGGACTGCAGGCCGCCCTTGGTCAGTGAGGCCAGCACCGAGGGAGTCGCGGAACTGGCGTGATCGACGAGGCTGGTGGTGATCTGGACGATGTGGCCGCCACCCTGCCGGAGCATCTGCTCGACGGCCAACTGGGAGATACGGAAGAACCCGGCCACGTTGATGCCCGTGACCGTGTCGTAGTCGGCCTGCGTGTACTCGTGGAACGGCTTGGAGACGAAGACGCCGGCGTTGTTGACCAAGGTGTCGATGCGGCCGAACCGCTCCAGCCCGGCCGAGATGACACGCTCGGCGGTGGCGGGGTCCGCGATGTCTCCCCGCACGGCGACGACGTCGGGATCCTCCGAGGGCGCGATGCCGCGGGAGGTGGCGACGACTGCGTGGCCGAGCTTGCGGTAGCCCTCGACCAGGGCGGCACCGATGCCCTGGGACGCACCGGTGATGACGGCGACCCTCTG
Organism: Streptomyces flaveolus; assembly: GCF_000716535.1. Classification (GTDB taxonomy): domain Bacteria; phylum Actinomycetota; class Actinomycetes; order Streptomycetales; family Streptomycetaceae; genus Streptomyces; species Streptomyces flaveolus_A. Next base: position 39,284 of record NZ_JNWV01000057.1, read on the forward strand.
ATCCGGTTTGCTCATGGCGATACTCCAGAGTGATCTTCGCTGGTCGAGCGACTCCCCAATGGTGGCGCGTCTCCGGTGGGGCGGCATGTCGGGACGGACGGTCCGCCCGGGCAACGGACCGGCCGGGACGCAGCGCGCTCGGGGCCGCCGGGACACGTACGGACACGTGCGGACACCTTTCCCCGTGTCACGTGTCTCGGCGCGACGGCGGCCCTTCTGCGAGGCTCAGGTTCTCAACTGGGAGGAAACCGGTCCTGGATTCTGCCGGGCGGCGGGCGCAGCCTGTCCGCATGGGAAGCAGGCGGAACATCGTGCCGGTGGCTCCTGGCGGCGAGGGGCGGACGGTCACCGAGTCCTCGTCGGCCCGGGACCCGGCCCGGGGAGGCCCGCGGAGTTCGCCGTGGGCACACGTCCTCCGGGCCGCCGCCGCGCTCGCGGCCGGGATGGGCGTCGGCCGCTTCGTCTACACCCCCATCCTCCCGCTGATGCAGGCGCAGGCCGGACTGTCGGCCGGAGCGGGAGCGAACCTGGCGACCGCGAACTACGGGGGATACCTGGCCGGCGCGCTCGCCGGCATCTGCGCCCCGCGGCTGGTGCGTTCCCGGCTCGTGCTGCGCGGCTGTCTGCTCGCGCTGGTGGCCACCCTGGCGGGGATGCCGCTGACCCGCAGCGGCGTCATCTGGCTGCTGCTCCGTCTCGGTGCGGGCTTCTTCAGCGCGATGATCTTCGTGATCGCCGTCAGTTCCCTGCTCAGCCACCTGCGTGAACACCCGGCCCACCTGCCCGGCTGGGCCTTCGGCGGGGTCGGGTCCGGCATCGCCCTCTCCGGCCTGCTCGTCCTCGCGCTGCGCACGGTCGGCGACTGGCAGGCCGCGTGGTGGGCCTCCGCCGCGCTCGCCGCGACGCTCACGCTCGCCGCGTGGGGCCTGCGTCCGGAGGCCGCCGCCCAGCCGGCTCCCGCGACGTCCGCTCCGGGGGCACGCACGAGCGGGCCGCGCACCCACCGCTGGTTCGGCGCCCTGTTCGTGTCCTACACGCTGGAAGGGGTCGGCTACATCATCGCCGGCACCTTCCTGGTCGCGGCGATCAACCAGACGTCCCCCGGCTGGATCGGCGGCGGCGCCTGGGTGGTGGTGGGTCTGGCGGCCATCCCCTCCTCCGCCGTGTGGGCCGGACTGGGACGCCGCTGGTCCATGCCGGACCTGCTGCTGGCCGCACTCGGTGTCCAGGCCGTGGGCATCGCCCTGCCCGCGCTGGTCGGGGGCGTGGCGCCCGCGCTGATCTCCGCGGTGCTGTTCGGCTCCACCTTCATCGGTGTGAGCACGCTGGCGCTGGCGGCCGGCGCGCACCTGCGGTTCCCGCGCGCCGTGGCCCTGCTGACGGCCGGGTACTCCGTCGGGCAGCTCCTCGGCCCGCTGGTGGCGACGCCCCTGCTGCACCACGGCTACCACCAGGCCCTGCTCCTGGCCGCCGCCGTCGTGCTGGCCGCGGCGCTGACCGCGTTCGTGCTCCGCATCGGGTTCCCGCACACCCTGCCGGCGCCGGACGCCGTGCCCAGCGCGGAGACCGGGGCGACCGCCGAGACCCCGACGGGCCGGTGACCCGAATCGCCGGTAGCACGGCAGCGGGCCCGGGAAGACCGTGAACCCACACCCCGGGTCCGCACGTGTACCTGCTGACAGGCCCCCGCCACACCACCCCCTCGTGGCGGGACGGGGCGGCCGCCCCACGTGGTGCGCACTACGGGCGGCCGCCCCTCAGGAAGCGGGTGCGCGTGTCCGCCGGCCGTCTCAGCTCCGCAGCGACGAGAGCGCGGCGGCGACCCGGTCGGACACCTCGGGCGGGGTCGAGGCGTGCGGGGAGAACCTGAGTGAGTCGGCGCGCACCGTCGGAGTGACGCCCTCGGCGTGCAACGCCTTCGCCACGAGGGACGGTTCGTGGCCGGGCACGGTGAAGGAGAGGATGCCCGCGCGCCGCGCCGGATCGGCGGGGGACAGGACGCGGCCCCCGCACCCCTGGACGGTCTCGGTGAGTTCGGCGATGCGCGCGGCGATCGCGGCCTCGATCGCCACCACGGTGTGCCGTTCGACGAGGGTCAGCGCGGACGCGAACGCGGCGGCCGTCACCGGGCTGAGATGGGTGATCGACCACCGTCGCGCGTCCGGGGCCGGCGGGTGCGCCGTCCCGTCGAAGAGTCCGGCGTCCTCGACCCCCGTCCAGCCGGTGAGGACCGGCTCCAGGCGTTCCAGCGCCCGGTCGGACAGCGTGGCGAAGCCGGTGGCCCAGCCCGCGCGCAGCCATTTCTGGCCGCCCGCCACCACTACGTCCGCCGCGTCCCAGGGCATCGCGGCCACGCCGAACGCCTGGATGGCGTCCACGATCAGCAACCGGTCCGGACCGATCGCCTCGCGCAGCGCCGCGAGGTCGGCGCGGAAGCCGGTACGGAAGTCCACGGCGCTGACGGACAGGGCGACCACGTCATCGGTCAGCGCGGTGCGGACCAGGTCGGGGGTGACACCGGCGCCGGGCGCCGGGTCGAGCCGGCGTGGTGCGGCCCGGCCCAGGTGCGCGGCGCGGTGCCAGGGATAGTGGTTGGCCGGGAAGTCGGTGCGCGGCGTAAGGACCACGCCTTCCCGGATGCCGAGAGCGGCGTGGAACAGGCCGGTGGACGTGTTCGGGAGCAGCACGGTGTGCCGGGCGTCGGTGCCCGCCAGCCGGGCGGCCGTGTCCCGGGCGGCCTCTTCCGCCCGCATCAGGACGTCCACGGTGGTGTGGTCGGCGCTGGCGGACTCCTCCAGGGCTCGCGCGCTCGCGGCCACGGCGTCCCGCGACGGCGGTCCGAAGCGTGCGAAGTCGAGGTACCCGGCGGGCGTGTCGAAGTGGGCGGCGTACGACGTGAGCACGGGGCTCGTCCTTCCGGGCCGGTGCGGGTGCGGGCGTGGTGCAGCGCCACGCACGGTACGCGGCTCACACCGCGCGGAGCTCCCCGGGGTGCCGGTGCCGGTCCGCTGCAGAGCGCGGCGGCGCGCCTCCCGCCCGCATGCGCCCGGACGGAGCCATACCTAGGCTGAAGAAGTTCGCGTCCTCCTACAGGACATCGATCTCGGACGAAGAGGAGACGCGCTGATGGCCAGGGTGCTGTTCATCGTGAGCGGGGCGACCTACTGGGTGCTCAAGGACGGGTCACGGTACGCGACCGGCTACTGGGCCGAGGAGTTCGCGATGCCGTACAAGGCGATCACGGAAGCCGGTCACGAGGTCGTGGTGGCGACGCCGGGGGGTGTGACCCCGAACGTCGACATGATGAGCCTGCGTCCTTCCATGGCCGGTGGTGAGGACGGGGCGCTGGAGCTGGAGGCGGTCATCCGCTCCGCGGAGGAGCTGCGCCGGCCGCTGAAGCTGTCGGACGTCCGCCTGGAGGACTACGACGCGGTGTACCTGCCCGGTGGGCACGGTCCGATGTCGGACCTGGCGTACGACGCCGACGCCGGCCGGCTTCTGACGGCGCAGCTCGCCTCGGGCAGGCCGCTGGCCATCGTCTGCCACGCACCCGCCGCGCTGCTGTCCACCAGGATCCGCGGGGAGTCGCCCTTCAAGGGCTACCGGGTGACGGGCTTCACCAACGACGAGGAGGAAGCCGTCGGACTGGCCTCCAGGGCGTTGTGGCTGCTGGAGGACGAGCTGAAGGACAAGGTGGGGGTCGAGTACAGCCGCGGCCCGATGTGGGAGCCGTACATGGTGGAGGACCGCAACCTCATCACCGGGCAGAACCCGCACTCGGCGGCGATACTGGCGGACCGGTTGCTGGAAATCCTGAAGTGAGGGCACCTGACCGGGGCGGGCGAACTCGGCGCTCTTGACCGGGACTTCCGACCTCCGGGCAGCCGGGTGCGGGAAGCAGTACCGGGCCGGGTCGCGCTGCTCGTCCGGCCGGCTCTCGATGCCCTGACGCCCGACATGTGCTCGATCCGGGTCTTCGTCCGCGAGGGCGCCCGGCCCGCTCGGCCCAGGCCGGCCGGACCCGGCTCGGGCACGAGTTCCACTCGGAGACCTGGAACCTGCTGGCCGACAAGGCGGGCGCGGGGCTTCTGAAGGACAACACGCGGCAGATCGGCGCGGCTGAGTTCACCGACGCCGACCACGCCCTCGCCAGGGCCCTGCTGTCCGCCGCCCGGTGCCTGGCGGCCGGCGCCATCGGCCTCGTCTCAGACGTGACCCAAGGGCGTGACCCGGCCGGTGTCCCAGGTCGTGGTCGTGGAGCGGCTCGGCACCACGGGCGCGCACCTGCCCCTGGTGACCTGACGCCGGCCGTCGGCCCCGTCATGCGGCCCGGGGTCCGCTATCCCTTGAGGCCCGACCGGGAGACCCCCTCGATCACCCAGCGCTGCGCCACGACGTACAGCAGCAGGACCGGCACGCTGGCGATGACCGCGCCCGCCATCAGCAGGTCGTAGTGGATGTTGTTGGCGTTCTGGAAGTTGGCGAGTCCGGCGGGCAGGGTGAGCGATTCGGGGCTGAGCAGCACGTACAGCGGCCACAGGAAGTCGTTCCAGTTGGCGAGGAAGGCGAGCATGCCGAGCGTGGTGAGCGCGGGTTTGGACAGGGGCAGGACCACCTTGACGAAGATCTGCCACCTGTTGCAGCCGTCGAGTTCGGCGGCCTCCTCCAGTTCGGCCGGCAAGGTGAGGAAGAACTGGCGGAGGAAGAACACCCCGAACGCGCTCGCCGCGCCCGGGACGATCACCGCGGGCAGGCTGTCCACCCAGGCCAGCTCGTTGACGATCAGGAAGTTCGGGATGAGCAGCACCATGGGCGGCACGAACAGCGTCGCGACGATCGACGTGAAGAACACCCGCCGGCCTGCGAACCGCATCCGCGCCAGCGCGTAGGCGGCGGGGGTGGCGGTGACGAGCACCAGTGCGGCGTGCGCCGAGGCGGCGAGGACGCTGTTGAGCAGCCACCGTCCGACCGGGCTGTCGGTGGCGCCGAGGACGTGCCGGTAGGCCTGCACCGTGGCGGGGGAGGGGACCCACTGCGGATCCGTGGACCCGGCGGCCTCACCCGTCTTGAACGAGGTGACCAGCATGTACAGGAGCGGGCTCAGGTACAGCGCGGCCACGACGGCCAGAACCAGGTGGAGCAGGGACCGGCGCAGGCGCCGGGCGACGCGGGGCGCCCTCTCCGGGGGCCGCCGCTCGCCGGGGAAGGGGCCGGTGGCGGGCGGCCGTTGTCGTGTCGTCGTACCGGTCATCGCTCCTCCTGGCGTTCGCGGAAGACGCGGAAGACCACGGCGCTGGCCGCCATGAGAGCCAGGGCCAGAACGAAGCTCATGGCGGAGGCCGACCCCATCTCGAAGCGTCGCAGACCGGTCTCCGCGATGAGGAAGATGGCGGTCTTGGTCTCGTCCGCGGGCGCGCCCCCGGTGATGATGTAGGACTGGCCGAACATGTTGGCCGAGGCGAGCAGCGTGGAGTTCACGACGAACAGCGCCACGGGCCGCAGGCCGGGAAGGGTGACGTACCGGAACCGCTGCCAGGCGCCCGCCCCGTCGACCCTGGCGGACTCGTAGAGTTCGGCGGGGATGTCCTGCAGTCCGGCGAGGTAGATGACGGAGTTGAATCCGAGCGTCCACCACACGGTGACCAGGACGAGGGCCCACCAGGCGGCCGGGGTGTCGGTGGTCCACTGGATGTCGTCCGGCAGGCCGATGACACCCAGATAGTGGTTGACCAGGCCGATGTTGCCGTCGAGCAAGAACCGCCACAGGAGACCGACGACCGCCACGCCGAGGACGTACGGCGCGAAGTAGACGGCCCGGTAGAGGTTGCGTCCGCGGAACTTCCCGTTCATCAGCAGGGCCGTGAACAGGGGCACGACGAGCAGCAAGGGCGTCGACAGCAGGGTGAAGACGCCGGTCGCGCGCATGGCCTGCCAGAAGCGGGGGCCGTCCACGCCCTGCGGATCGAACAGCTCCCGGTAGTTGTCCAGTCCCACGAAGGGCTTGGCCGGCAGATTGATGTCCCACTCGTGCAGGCTGATCCACAGGCCGTAGCCGATGGGGACGAGCACGAAGGTGAGGAAGAGCACCAGGTACGGTGCCATGAAGACGTAGGGGGTCCACCACTGGTGGGACCGTGAGCCGGTCCGGACCGCGGCGCGGTCCGGGACTCGCGGTGCACCCGTGGTGGACGGCGGTGTTGTCAGCCGTCGCACCGGGTCTGCCTCACTTCGCGTACTTCCGCTTGTTCTCGGCCAGGATCTTGTTGGCGGTCCGCACGCCGTCGGCCAGGGCGTCGGCCGGCGACTGCCGGCCGAGGACGGCCTTCTGGACGGCCAGTTCCAGTGCCTTGCTCTGCACGTCTCCGAGTCCGGGCAGCGCGGGCAGGAAGCGGAAGACGTCGACGTCCCGCGCGAGGGGCGTCTGCGGCAGCCGGGCCACCTCGGGGCGGGCGCGCACGCTGTTGCGGGCGGGGATCATGCCGGCCTTGGCCCACTCCGTGGACCGCTCGCTCATGTAGTCGATGAAGAACTTCGCGGCCTGGACCTTGTTCTTGTCCCGCCCGGCCTGGGACGTCAGCACGAAGTTGTGGCCGGCCGTCCACACGGCGGGCGTCGAACCGATCGTGGGTACGGCCGAGAGGTCCCACTTGATCTTTCCGGCCGTCGACTTGAGGTCGTTGATCTGCCAGATGCCGTCCCAGGTGAAGCTGACCTTGTCGTTCTTGAAGGCGTTGTACTGGGAGTCCTGCGCGACCTGGGCGGGGCTGTAGCCCTTGCGGATCTGCTCCACCATCCAGCCCAGGGCCTGTTCGCCGGCGTCCGAACCCCAGAGCGCCCGCGTGCCCTCCGCGTCGTACAGCTCCCCGCCGAACTGCCACAGCAGGCTCATGAACATCAGGTGCGCGGGCCACTTGTTGGGCATCCAGAAGGGGTGGGAGACACCCGCGGACCTCAGCTCCGCGAGCGCGTCCTCGTAGCCCGCGCGGTCGCCCGGCGCCTCGCGCAGGCCCGCACGGGTCAGATGGCGCACGTTCCAGTAGTCGGCGAGGCAGTGCACGTCGAGCGGAACGCTGTAGCGCTTGCCCCCGAAGACGCCGGCCTGCCACACGGCGGGGATGAAGTCGGACTCGGTGAGCTTCAGGGCGGACACGACGTCGTCCAGCGGCATGAGCGTGCCGCGTACGGCGAAGGTGGCGATCTGGTCGTTGTGGATGACGGCGACGTCCGGACCCTTGCCTGCGCTGATGGCGGTCGGCAGGGCGGGGTAGAGGTCCTCCCAGCGCCGGGTGGTGTTCCTGACGGAGATGCGCCCCTCGTACTCCTTGTTGAACGCGGCCAGCATCGCCTGCATGTGCGGACCGTCGCCGCCGGTGAAGCCGTTCCAGTACTCCAGCGTGACCTTGGGTCCCTTGTACTCGCCCCCGCTGAAGGCCGGCGCGTCGGCGGCGTCGCCCTGTCCGGCCCCCACCTTGGTGCCCCCGCCGCACGCGGTGAGGAAGCCGGCGGCCGTCACACCGGCGGCGGCGCCGAGGAACGCTCTGCGCGGAACCGGCGGGAGGGGTGAAGTAGTGCTGCGCATGCTGTGCTCCTTGGGATGGGTTCTTCGTCGGCCGGGACAGCGGTGCCGTGCCTGGGCTCAGGCATCGGTGAGGCGGATCATGGTCCAGCTCACGGGCGGCAGTTCGGCGCCGAGGCCGCGGTCGTCGGTCTTGGTGCCCGCCACGGCCCTCGGCCGGACACGGTCGGGGGCGGCCTCGGTGTTCGTTGCCGTCGGATCCGGGTCGTGCAGGACCACGTGCTCGGCGACCCGGTGCCGGGGAAAGGCACGGAGATCCACGGACAGGGCCAGGTCCTCCCGGCGGCTGCGGTTCACCGCGAAGAGGACCACCTCGCCGCTCTCCTCGTCATGCGTGGCCGTCGCCCACAGGGCGGGGACCGGGCCGTACTTCGCCGTGTCCACGAGCGGGGACTCCGGTTCCACCCGCAGCACGGTCCCGCGGGCGTGGCGCGCGGTGCGGGCGAAGGGGTGGAAGATGGTCTGTCGCCAGGCGGGACCCTGCGCCCGCGTCATGATCGGCGCGATGACGTTGGCGAGTTGGGCCTGACAGGCCGCCCCCACGCGGTCGGCGTGCCGGAGCAGGGTGATCAGGAGGCTGCCCACGACCACCGCGTCGGTCACGTCGTAGACGTCCTCGATCAGCTCGGGAGCCTCCCGCCACGGCAGGGAGGACTCACCGCCGAAGCGGCTCTGGTACCAGACGTTCCACTCGTCGAAGGACAGTTTGATCTTCTTGTCGCTGCGGACGCGGGCGCCGACGTGGTCGGCGGTGGCCGTGATCGCGGCGATCATGCGGTCCATCTCCTCGCCGCTGGCCAGGAACGAGTCGAGGTCACCTTCCTCGGGCTGGTAGTAGGCGTGCAGGGAGATGTAGTCCACGAACTCATAGGTGTGTTCGAGGACCGTGGCCTCCCAGGAGGCGAAGGTGTCGATGTGGGCGTTGGAGCTGCCGCAGGCGACCAGCTCCAGCCCGGGGTCGAACCGCTTCATCGCGCGGGCCGTCTCCGCCGCCACCCGTCCGTACTCGTGCGCGGTCTTGTGGCCCATCTGCCAGGGGCCGTCGAGTTCGTTGCCCAGGCACCACATGCGGACGTCGTGCGGGTCGGCCACTCCGTGGGAGCGCCGCAGATCGGACAGGGCGGTCCCCGCGGGATGGTTGCTGTACTCCAGCAGGTCCAGCGCCTCGCCGACGCCGCGGGTCCCCAGGTTGAGCGCCATCATGGGTTGCACCCCGGCCTTGCCGGCCCAGGCCATGAACTCGTTGAGGCCGAAGGCGTTGCTCTCCAGGCTGCGCCACGCCAGATCGAGTCGCCGGGGCCGCTCGGACACGGGCCCGACGCCGTCCTCCCAGCGGTGGTTGGAGACGAAGTTGCCGCCCGGGTAGCGCACGGTGGTGACGCCCAGCTCCCGCACCAGATCGAGGACGTCGGTGCGGAAGCCGTCCTCGTCGGCGGCGGGATGCCCGGGCTCGAAGATGCCGGTGTAGACGCATCTGCCCATGTGCTCCACGAAAGAGCCGAACAGCCTGCGGTCGACGGTGCCGGTCGCGAACGCCGGGTCAAGGGTGAGACGGGCTGTGGCCATACGGGGGACTCCTCGGTTCTGTCGGACGACTGGCGGGCGCGCCCGTACCGCCGCCGCTTCCGGCCACGGGCCAAGAGGGCGACGACCACGGACACGACACGTGCCGCCGTCTGTGAGGAGCTACGATTACATCGTTGAAACAGCGTCGTAAAGTGCTCGGGTCGCATGGATTCGAAGGGTGGCCCCGGCCGCGGAGGGGAAACGGTTGCCGCCAGGGGCCGGCCGTCTGCGAGTGTGGCCCTCGACGCGCTAGTGCAAGCGCCTTCTCCGGGCGCAGTGGAAGGTGATCTGGTGGGAGCAAGTCTCAAGGACGTCGCGGCCCTGGCCGGAGTCTCGGTGAAGACCGTGTCGAACGTGGTGAACGGCTTCACCTACGTCGCGCCGCCGACGCGGGAGAAGGTCGAACGCGCGTTGGCGGAACTGGACTACCGCCCGAACCTGTCCGCCCGCAACCTGCGTCAGGGCCGCACCGGTGTGATCGCCCTCGCCCTGCCGGAACTCGACGCACCGTACTTCGCGGAGCTGACGCGCTTCGTCATCGACGCGGCGGCCGAGCGAGGCTGGACCGTCATCATCGAGCAGACGGACGGTCGGCCGGAGCGGGAACGCCAGGTGCTCGAAGGGATCCGCGCGCAGCGCGTCGACGGCCTGATCTTCAGCCCGATCGCGGTCGGGCGGGAGGAACTGGCCGACCGCGACGCCGGCACCGCGCTCGTCCTGCTGGGCGAGCGGGTCATCGACGGCCCCACCCACCACGTGGCCATCGACAACCAGTTGGCGGCGAGGGAGGTGACCGAGCACCTGTTGTCACTCGGCCACACCCGTATCGCCGCCATCGGACGGCAGACGAACCCGAGCGCGAACACCGCCCGCCTCCGGCTCGCCGGCTACCAGGAGGCCCTGCACTCGGCCGGCCTGCCCTACGACGAGGCGCTCGCCCCGCCGACGGACTCCTACCACCGGTCCGACGGTGCCGAAGCGATGGCAAGGCTGCTCGCCCTGGACGAGCCTCCGCAGGCGGTCTTCTGCTTCAACGACCTGCTGGCCCTCGGGGCTCAGCGCACCGCACTCGCCCGTGGCCTGCGCGTACCGCAGGACGTGGCCGTCGCGGGGTTCGACGACATCGAGGACGGACGCTACAGCACCCCCACGCTCACCACCGTCTCCCCCGACAAGGAGCAGATCGCCCGGGTCGCGGTGGAGATGCTGCAACAACAGATCCACGGTTCGCCGCGCGGCGCCACCCGCCCCGGTCCGCACGAGATGACCGCGGCACACAGGCTCCTGGTACGGGAGAGCACGACCGGTTGACACCGGTGGCGGGGTGTCGGTGCCGAGGCGGTCCGACCGCTTCGGTGGCGGGGGAGAAGAGGCCGGGCTTCTCCCCCGGTAGCGTGCCGCCGTCGCTCAGGCCGTCTCCGAGCCGAGGGCGGCCGGTTCCTCGGCGAGCAGTTCCCTGACCCGTGGGGCGACTTCGCGGCCCAGCAGTTCGATCGTGCGGGCGCGGGCCTGCCGAGGCAGGTGCATGACGTCGTACTTGAGGTCGAAGCGACTCAGCCGCAGCTCGCGGGCCATCTTGGCGATCTTGCGGGCGACGGTGTCCGGGGATCCGACGAACAGCGCGCCGTGGTCGATCTCCCTTTCGTAGCGCTCACGTGTGGGTGCGTAGAACCCTCGCTCCTGCGCCAGCGCGGTCACGACCGGCTGCCAGTACCGCCACCAGGTCTCGACCGCCTCCTCGTCGGTGTCGGCGACGAGTCCCAGGGAGTGCTGGCCGACCGGCTGCGGGTCTCCTCGAACAGCGCCTCGTAGTCGGCGAGGTCGTAGCCGAACAGGGAGAACGACTCCGTGGCCGACGCACGGCCGAGCACGAGCTGGGCACGGCCGTTCGACACGGCGTCCAGCGTCGAGAACTCGTGGTAGAGCCGCACGGGATCGTTGGTGCTGAGCACCGTCACGGACGTGCCCAGGCGGATGTGTTCGGTCGCGGCGGCCACCGCGGAGAGCAGGACGGGGGTGGCGCTGTCGACGTGACCCGCCCGGTAGTGCTCGCCGATGCTGAACACGTCCAGCCCCGCGGCCTCGGCGAGCTTGGCCTCCTCGACGAGCAGCCGCACGGTCTCGGCGTCGCCGAGTGTCCGGCCGCCGTCCGAGGCGACCTCTCCGAACGAGTTCAGACCTACCTCGAAGGCCGGGGCCGTCATGGTGCCCTCCCTGGGCGGCGCGGGCGGTCCGTCATGGGTTGCCGCCGAGACGTGAGTGCTTGACGGATCAAGTATTACATCAACTTGCCGCGTCAAGTAAACCGGCGAAGGGGCCGCGTGGTCTCCCGGTGCACACCTTGCCTCTCCCGCATTACGCGCATATGCTCCTAATGCAGGTGGGGGGGCGATCCCCTCGTCACACAGAAGGAGACAGACCTATGGCTGCCGATCACCCCGCCCTCATCACAGGCGCGGGCGGCGTGGCCCGCAACGTCGTCGAAAGGCTGCGCGCACAGGACGTACCCGTGCGTGTCATGGTCCGCCGGGACGACGACCGGGCCGCGCAGCTCCGTGCCCTCGGGGCGGAGGTCGTCCTCGGAGACCTCACACGACCCGAGACCGTCGCGAGCGCCCTGGAGGGCGCCCGGAGCATGTACTTCGCCATGCCCGTCTCACCGGACCACCTGCTCGCGGCGACCGTCGTGGCGAGCGTCGCGCGGGAGTACGGCGAGTTGGACGCCCTGGTCGACCTGTCGCAGATGACCGTGTCGCAGATGACCGCCACGAGCACCGCGGAGTCCCGGCAGCAACGGCTGCACTGGCTGGCGGAGCAGGTGTTCGACTGGTCGGGCCTGCCGGTGGTCCACATCCGCCCGACGTCGTTCCTGGACAACCCGCTGTTCACCGCGCTCCCGGCACGGACGATCCGCGCGCGGGGCACCATCGAGCTGCCCTTCGGCGCGGGGCGCACCTCGCCGGTCGCCGTGGACGACGTCGCCGGGGTGATCGCCACCGTACTGCGCGAGCCTGCTCCGCACGTGGGGCACGTCTACGAACTGACCGGCCCGCGCACCGTCGACATGACGGAGATGGCCGAGGCCTTCTCGAAGGCGCTGGGGCGGCCGGTGTCGCACGTGGACGTGCCGCTCGACCGGTGGCGCGAGGAGGTGCTCTCCACGATCGGCCTGCCGCCGCACGTCGAGCAGCACATCGTCACCATGTGCCGCCTGCATCAGGAGAACCGGTACGACCGGGCCTCCGGCGACGTCGAGCGTCTGACCGGCGCCCCCGCCCGGACGATCGAGGAGTTCGTGGCGGCACGCAAGGACTTCTACCTGGGCTGATGTGCCCGCTCAACGAAAGTGATCAGAGAAATGACCATGAAACTGGAACTTCTTGTCCTGCCCGTCTCGGACGTCGACCGCGCCAGGGCCTTCTACGAGAAGGCGGGATTCCGGCTCGACCTCGCCAAGGACGTCACCGACGACTACCGGGTCGTCCACCTCACGCCGCCCGGCTCCGAGGCCTCGATCATCTTCGGCAAGGGCCTCACCACGGCCGCGCCGGGTTCGGCCCAGGGTCTGTACCTCGTCGTCACGGACGTCGAAGAGGCCCGCGCGGACCTCGTGGGCCGTGGCATCGAGGTGAGCGAGGTGTTCCACGACGGCAAGGGCCTCTTCTTCCACGGGCACGACGCCGGGGACGTCGTGCACGACGGCCAGGGTCAGGAGCGGATCGCCGGCCCGCACCCGGAGCGCGCCAGCTACGGCTCCTACGCCACCTTCAGCGACCCGGACGGCAACGGCTGGGTGCTCCAGGAGATCACGCGGCGCTTCCCCGGCCGCTGACCGCCTGCCCCCAGGGGCCCTCAGCGCCGGCGCGTTTCCAGGACGCGCGGCCTGTTCCGCGAGGACACCTCCACCCCCACCCCGAAGGAGACCGTTCATGACAGTCGTACGAGCCGCCGCGGTTCAGATCAGCCCCGTGCTCCACAGCCGCGCCGGCACCACCGCCAAGATCGTGCGGAAGATCCGCGAGCTGGGCGAGCAGGGCGTCCGGTTCGCGGTCTTCCCCGAGACCGTCGTCCCCTACTACCCCTACTTCTCCTTCCTGCAGCCGCCCTACATGACGGCCAGGGAACACATCCGTCTGCTTCAGGAATCGGTGACCGTACCGTCCGCCGAGACCGAGGCGATCGCCGAAGCAGCCCGCGAAGCCGGGATGGTCGTCTCCGTCGGCGTCAACGAGCGTGACGGCGGCACCGTTTACAACACACAGTTGCTGTTCGACGCGGACGGCACGCTCATCCAGCGCCGCCGCAAGATCACACCCACCTTCCACGAGCGGATGGTCTGGGGTCAGGGCGACGGTTCGGGCCTGCGCGCGGTGGACAGTGCCGTCGGCCGCATAGGCCAGCTCGCCTGGCTGGGAACACAACCTGCCGCTGGCGCGCTACGCCCTGATCGCCGACGGTGAGCAGATCCACGCCGCGATGTACCCCGGCGCCTTCGGCGGCCGGCGGTTCGCCGACCAGATCGAGGTGAACATCCGCCAGCACGCACTGGAAGCGGCCTGCTTCGTGGTCAACGCGACCGCCTGGCTCGACGCCGACCAGCAGGCGCAGATCGCCGCGGACACCGGCGGACCCGTCGCCGCGGTCTCCGGTGGCTTCTTCACCGCCATCGTCGACCCCGAGGGCCTTCTCGTGGGCGAGCCGCTCACCTCGGGGGAGGGCGAGGTCGTCGCGGACCTGGACCTGGCCCGGATCGACCTGCGCAAGCGCCTGATGGACTCGCGCGGCCACTACAGCCGTCCGGAACTGCTCAGCCTCCGGATCGACCGCACACCGGCGCCGCACGTCCACGAGCGTGGCACCCCCGCCCCGGTGCCGGCCGCCCACGCGACGGAGGAGGCCGGCGCGGGTGAGGCGTAGTGACACGGCCCTCCTCGAAGGGAGTTCTCCCATGCGTGATCTGGTCGGCACCGTCATCGAGGCGCACGGCGGCCTGGACCGGTACGACCGGTACGGCTCGGCCACGGTGCACTTCCGGCTCGGTGGTTCACTGTGGCGGCTGAAGGGGCGGGAGGGAATCCTGCGCCATGCGGCCGTGCGGCTCGACCTGCACCGGCAACACGCCAGCCACTATCCCTTCACCGCCCCCCGGTTGCGGACCTCCTTCACCGCCGACCGGGTGGCCGTGGAGACGGTCGGCGGTGAGGTGAAGGCCGAGCGGTACGACCCCCGCGCCTCGTTCCCGAGCGACGTGCGGGCTCCCTGGGACGATCTGCAGGTCGCCTACTTCGCCGGATACGCCATGTGGACCTACCTGACGTCCCCGTTCACCTTCGGCTCCGCCGGGTTCGAGGCCGTCGAACTGTCTCCGATCGCCGTGGAGGCAGAGACCTGGAGGCGCTTGCGGGTCACCTTCCCGGACCACATCGCGACTCACTGCCGCGAGCAGGTGTTCTACTTCGGCCCGGACGGCCTGCTGCGCAGACACGACTACACGCCCGAGGTCATCAACGCGGGCGCCGCCGCGCACTTTCCCTCCGCGTACGAAGAGTTCGACGGGATCATGGTTCCGACCCGGCGCCGTGTCTTCCGGCTCGGCGAGGACGGAACGGTGTTCCGGGACACGGAACTCGTCACCATCGACATCGAAAGCGTGCTGTTCATCTGAAACCGGCCCCGAGGTCGCCGACAGCTTCGGTCGATTCAGTCGCCGCCTATTCAATAGGTAAGGTGTTACCTTAATTGGAGGGTCCCCTCTCGGGTGTCCGTCCGCAGCCCACCGCAGAGGGAAGGCACGACCACATGGCGATGCACGCCTCCGACCTCGGTCACGCACTGTTCAAAATCCTGGAGACCGGTGACCCGGCGCTGGCCGCCGAAGTCGTCCACGACGAGTTCCACAACCGCGAAGCCGCGGTGTCTCCTCCTGCCTGCCGGATCCCCGGCCCGTCGGGCGTGCTCGCCTCCGGCGCGTGGATGCGGTTCGCGTTCAGCGACCTCCGGCTGCCCGTCACCGACACCGTCACCAGCGACTCCCAGGTGTGGGTTCGACTGCGCATGCAGGGCCGTCACACCGGTGCCTTCGTGCTCTTCAACGACCAGGGGGTCGAGCAGGTCGTGCCTCCCACCGACCGGGAGATCGACTTCGAGCAGATCCACGTCCTGGACCTCCGCGACGGCAAGGTCGTCCGGCACGAAGCCGTGCGGGACGACATCACGATGCTCGGTCAACTGGGCGTCTTTCCCCCCGGACCGGCCGCCGGGATGCGCATGCTGTCCTGGCGACTGACCGGCCGGGCCGCACGAGCCGCCTCCGAGGTCTCGGCGCGAGCAGCCGAGGCCGCGGCGGCGCTGCCGCAGGCCAACACGGTGTGAACGGGGTGCCCTCTTCGCTCGGCGCACCGCGCCGACGGGAGGCGGCCGGCATGTGAGCCGTGCGGCGGTAGGGCGCCGACCGGACAACCGGAGAAGGGGGGTCGGCACCTCGCCGGAGGAGGTCGTGGCCCTCCTGATCACCCGCGCGCAATGGCCGTCTCGGCTCGGCCGAGTACCGGCGCACGGCGTCATCATCGTCGCACCGGCACCACGGCGGACGGCTCGCCGGTCGCCGTTTACTCCAGCGCAGGCTCCGCTGGGCACGGTTCAACCACCGGACCGCGCCGGTGTACGCGAACGACGTCACAGCCACTCCGCAGGGCCGCACGCCGGTCACGGGCGCAGCGACGTTGCGATGCGCTTCGGCAACGTACACCGGCGGCGTTCGTCGGCCACGCCCGCCTCGAACACGTCAGGCCGGAGCCCGTGCGGACGGTGAGTGGTGCCCACCCGCTTACTGTTCGGGTGTTCCCCTGTCATGTCGGCGCCGGACGACGCGAGGCACGTATGCCGTACCCGGCCGCGAGCACGGAGGAACGAGAATCCGACGACATGCCGGACCGGTCACCGCGCTACTGCGGCGGCCGGTGTTCTGGCGCCGATCCCTGAGAGAGCAGGGTGGCGACGGCCGTGTGCCGCAGAAAGGTCTCTGCCCGCTCCCACGACCAGCCGTTCTCTATCACCAGGGTGCGCCAGCCGGACGGACCGAACCAGAACCAGAGGAGATCCGCAGTCTCCTGCTCGGGGAGGTCCGGCGAGGGGGTGAGGGTGTGCAGGTGGTGAGCGGCTGTCCGCAGGGCCTCCCGGTAGGCGGAGGTCGCCCGTTCCCACAGGGCCGCGCCGTTCTCATGGACGGGCAGAGCCGCCC
Organism: Streptomyces flaveolus; assembly: GCF_000716535.1. GTDB lineage: Bacteria > Actinomycetota > Actinomycetes > Streptomycetales > Streptomycetaceae > Streptomyces > Streptomyces flaveolus_A. The sequence goes on from NZ_JNWV01000057.1 coordinate 55,666, forward strand.
GGATCGCTTCGTGCACCCGGAACTGCCCTTCATTGCCGGTCCGAGTGCCCTGGGCTAGCGTCTCCAGGACGGCTTCCGGCGTGCGCAGGGCGAGTACCTGCCGCATGGTCACCTCGTAGTCCGACGCGACCACGCCCTGATCGACGATCGCGTTCAGGATGTCGCCCTTGCTGCCCACGCTGGCGAAGACGGTCTTGGCGGAGACCCCGGTAGCCGAGGCGATGTCCGCCACGGTGACCCGGCCGTAACCGCGTTCGGCGAACAGGTCGGTGGCGCACCGCAGAATCTCCGCGCGGGTGCGGGCGGCTGCCTGCTGGCGCAGGGGAGACACATAGGGCCGTTTGGCAGACATGGATTCATGCTAGCCGTGATCACGACATGACCTATTGATTAGGTGCTCTCTCACCTGAAAGGCGGGGGCGCGGCGGGGTCCGGCGATCGGGGCCGTGGTCTGTGCAAGGAGAGCGCCCGGGAGCGTCCTGGAGGCGCTGGACCGGTACGCCGCCGGCTTGCGGTTCGACATGCTCACCATGCCGGGACGGCCTCCGCTGGAGCGGCTGCGGGCGCACTTCGAGTACCTCGGCAGGGACACCCTCGACAACGGCTTCGTCCGCGGCTGCCTGGCCGGCAACGTCGGCGCGCGGAGATGGCGGATCACAACGAGGATGTCCGCTCGACCGTCCAGCGGGTGCTCAAACCAAGGCCGGTGATCTCGACAGCGCCCCAGCCGTGGCGGACACCGCCCTGTTCGTCCCGAGGGTCATCCCGGCTTCGCGGGCCCGGCACTGCGCGTCCGCCGCGTGGTGTTGTAGCCGACCCTCGCGTCGGCCGCCTCTCCGCCACACAGCCGCACGGGTCAGGCCCCGCCGGTCGCACGGCCCTGCTGGTCTGCCCGATCAGCTGACCCCACCACTGGGTACCTGCCCCGGACGAAGGGCCCCTGGTCCGCCATATCCCCGGACGCCCCCGGACTTCTCGTTCCCGGGCCCGCCCTTCGGCTCATCCGTGCATACCGCGTCTGACCAGGGTGGACGGCCCTTGAACGGGTGACGCCGACCCCGCTGGTCCGTGGGCCTCGCGGGATCGCGATTGACGGAAGTAGACCGGTCGTCTAGCTTAGGTGACCGGTCGACTTATCGCGTCGCCGCACACCCCTCGAAATGGAGAACCCGTGTCCACTCCGATCAAGCTCGCCATCGTCTACTACTCGTCCACCGGCACGATCACCGAGATCGCCAAGGAGCTGCACGACGCCGGTGTCAAGGCGGGCGCCGAGGTCCGTCTGCTGAAGGTGGCCGAGCTGGCCCCGCAGGCCGCCATCGACTCCAACCCGGCCTGGGCCGCCAATCACGCGGCCACCGCCAACGTCCCCGAGGCCACCACGGCGGACATCGAGTGGGCCGACGCCGTCATCTTCGGCACGCCGACCCGTTTCGGCAACGTCTCCTCGCAGCTGAAGCAGTTCATCGACACCCTCGGCGGCCTGTGGG
>NZ_JNWV01000058.1 GCF_000716535.1 Streptomyces flaveolus
GCCGACACCGACACCGACACCGACACCGACACCGACACCCAAGCCGACGCCGACGCCACGTCCGACGCCGCCACCGCCGCCGAAGCCGACCCCCACGCCGCGACCGCCCGCCCGGCCCGCTCCGGCGCCCCCCGCTCCTCCGGCACCCCGGCCGACACCGCCCCCGGCACCGCCGGCGCCGCCGAGACCCACGCCGAAGCCGACGCCCAAGCCCACCCCACGGCCCTCCGTGACCCCGGTGAGCTACCCGGCGTACCACCCCCACGCCATCAGCCGCCCCACGCGGGGTCACACCTCGCCGGTCACCTACGTGCTGCTCATCACCGTCCCCGCGATCGTCGCCGTAGCGGCGCTGCGCCCGCGCTGACGCGCGGGCCCCTTCACTCCTGGAGGCATCAGTTGTCGGATTGGCTTGTTCTCGTCCTCGCGATGCTGGGGGCCTGCGGCGTGGTGGTCGTCATCACGCTGCTACGGCACCGGACGGCCGCCGAGGACGAGGATCCCAGCGAGACCCCGGACGTCATCGAGTACATGACGATGTGGATCGGCGTCATCTACGCCATCGTCCTGGGCCTGGCCATCGCGGGCGTGTGGGAGGCGCGCAACACCGCCCAGGACCACGTGCAGACCGAGGCCCAGGCGCTGCACGAGATCTCGGAGCGGGTCCGGGTGTACCCGCCGGACGTCCGGGACGGGATCCGCGCGGACATCGACGCCTACGTCGGTTACGTCGTCCACACCGAGTGGCGGAGGATGGCGGACGACGAGCGGGTCACGGACCGCGGCACCGAACTGCTGCACAAGGTCCGGGAGGCCGTCACCGACTACCGGCCGAAGAACGACTTCGAGGCGCAGGCCTACCAGCCGCTGCTGGACCAGATGGCCACCGCCGACCAGGCGCGCAACGCGCGCGCCGACTCCACCGGGGCCACCATGCCGCCGGTCGTGTGGTGGGGGCTGTTCTGCGGCGCGCTGATCACCATCGGCATGGTGTTCGCGCTGCAGATCCGGCGCACCCGGCGCGAACTGGTCCTGGCCGGGCTGTTCTCCGCGACCATCGCCTTCATGCTGTTCCTCATCTGGGACTTCGACGCGCCCTACAGCCGGGGCATCGCGGTGACGGCGGAGCCGTTCCAGAGCCTGTTCCCGGGCATCACCGGGTAACCCCGGCCGCCCCGCCGGAGCGGCCTCTGCCGCCCGGCCGGGACGGCAGCCACCGCAGGCCTTCGCCCCCGCTTCCGCGAGGAACCGGGGCGAAGGCCTGTCGACGTGCGTGTGCTCAGGGTGCGGGGACGGATCCGGTGGCCTCCGCGGCGCACCGGGGGCTCAGACGCGCTTCTCGTGCCGACGGCGCATCCAGAAGGCACCGCTGCCGAGCACGGCCGCGCCCACCAGGCCACCGCCGATGGCCATGTCGGTGGGCGTCGCCCCGCTGGTCCTGCTTCCGCCGAAACCGCCGTTGACGCCGCCGATGACGCTGAACGCCCCACGGCGGGTCAGGGTGCGGCCGTCACAGCGGACGGTGACGTCGTACCGGCCGCGGCCGGCGTCGCGGTCGACGATGGCGACGCCCCGCGCGGTGTCGTCGTGGAACTGTTCCAGGTCGATGGTGCCGAAGGCGTCGGAACTCGCCGTACCGCGCCGGCAGCCGTTCACGATGATGGTGAGGCGGCCCCCGGCCGAAACGATGTCGGGCGTGACGAAGATGTCGCCCGAGTTGCCGAACTCGTCGCCATGGCCCCCGAACCCCTCTCCTCCGAATCCGTTCCCGCGGCCGAAGTCGTCTCCGCGTCCGTTGCCGAAGCCCTCGCCCCCGCGACCGTTGCCCTCACCGCCACGGCCGTTGCCTTCGTGCCCGCGGCCGTTGCCGTTGCCGTTGAAGTTCCCGTTCCCGCGGCCGTTACCGTTCCCGTTGAAGTTCCCGTTGCCGTTGCCGTTGCCGTTGCCGTTGAAATGGCCGTTCCCGTTGAAGTTCCCGTTCCCCGGGAAGACGCCGTTCCCGGGCAGGACGCCGTTCCCACTGAAGGTGCCGATGTTGCCGGTACCGGGCACGATGACCGTGGCGTTGTTGTTGTCGGTGCTGCTCGGTCCGCCGCCGTTGCCCATGCCGTCCGCGACGGCGTCAGGGGCGGCGAGCCCGAGCACGGCGACCGCGGTGCACGCCGCCGCCAGGGCGCGTTGGTTGCGCATGTGATCCTCCGCGGGAGGCGCCCCGGGTCCCGTCCCCGGTGGATCGGCGAGAAAACACCTCCCGGGTAGACCCTCAGACGCGCAGAACACGCCCGCATGTCGAGAATGGTCCGTCCTGGTGAGCCGACACGCCGACCGACAACCACACAATCGGATATTGCCGCAGGTCACGGACCGTCAGAAATTATCTGGAAACGGCAACTCGGATGGCGCACCGGCCGGGTGCGAGGCCACCCGTTCGCCGTTCGACCCGTCGCCCGCCGCACGCGCGGGACTTAGCGTTTTCCCATGCGCGAGGGACGTGGCGAGGCCCGCGTCGAGAGGGGTGACGAATGTCTGCGTCCAAGCTGGCCCAGCTTGCCGAAGAGGAGGAGCGGCGGAGGAAGCGCGCCCCCTGGGGCGTGATAGCGCTTGTTCTGCTGACCGGCCTGGCGCTCATTCGCAACGGTTCGGGCGAGTTCGACGTCGGCCCGCCGCAACCCGCCACCGCGGCGGCTCCGGACACCCGCGCCACCCTGGGCACCTTCTCACCGGCGCCCGCCCTGCCGTTCTCCCCCGTGCAGCGGGTCCGGATCCCGGCGATCCGGGTGGACGCGCCCGTCGTGCAGGTCGGGCTGGACGCGGACGGCTGGGTCGCGGCGCCGCCGCCGGAGAACCCGGGCCTGGCCGGCTGGTTCACCGGCGCCGTGTCCCCGGGGGAGAAGGGCACCGCGGTCATCGTCGGACACGTCGACAACAAGCAGGGCCCCGCCGTGTTCTACGGCCTCGGGGCGCTGAAGAAGGGCAACCAGGTCGAGGTCCTGCGCCAGGACGGAAGGACCGCCGTGTTCGAGATCTACGGGGTCGAGGTCTTCGAGAAGAGCAACTTCCCGGGCGACCGGGTGTACGGCTCGAAGGGCGCACCGGAACTCCGGGTCATCACCTGCGGCGGTGGTTTCTCGAAGCAGAACGGCTACGACGGGAATGTCGTGGTCTTCGCCCGCCTGGCCGCGGTCGTGTGAACCACCGCGGCCCGGCGGGGCGAAAGAGTACGGCCGGACGACGTCACACGCGCCGGCGCGGCACGGTGAGGCGGTACCCGGAGTCGATCAGATAGGGCAGCCATTCGCGGATCGCGCGGACGGTCTGCGAGCGGTCGCCCCCGGCGTCGTGGGAGAGCACCACGACACCGGGGGCGGCGCCGCTCTCCACCTGGTCGATGATGGTGCGGGTGCCGGGCACCATCCAGTCGGTGGTGTCCACGGTCCAGGCCATCGGCTCCATGCCCATCTCCGCGCCCAGTTGGAACGCGGCGCGGTTCCAGGCGCCGTAGGGAGCGCGGAACCACTGCGGGCGCTCGCCGTAGGAGTCCTCGATGGCGTCGCTGGTGCTCTCCATCTCGGAGCGGATCTCACGGCGGTTCAGCTCGGTCAGCAGGGGATGCGTCCAGGTGTGGTTGCCGACGACGTGGCCCTCGTCGGCCATCCGGGCCAGCAGTTCCCTGTTCTGCACGACGCACTCGCCGCAGACGAAGAACATGGCCCGTACGTCGTACTTGGCGAGGGTGTCCAGGATGTGCGGGGTGTACTCCGGGTTGGGGCCGTCGTCGAAGGTCAGCACCATGTGCCGGCCGCTTCCGGAGACCCGCATGATGGGTTCCTTGCGCACCTTCAGCCTGCGGGGCGCGGCGCGCGGCGGTCCGTCTCCGGCGAGCGGCTGGAGCCGGAAGGCCGAGGGCTTGAGCGCCTGACGGGCCTGCGGGCCGGCGACGGGGGCCGCGGCGGTCCGGGCGGTCTCCTCGCCGCCCTGCGCCAGGACGGCTCCGGCGGTGCCCGCGGCTCCCAGGGCGGCGACGCCGGCGAGGAGCATCCGGCGCCGCGTGAACAACTGATCCTTCTGCATGACCCATCAGTCGCCCCACCGGGCTCCGGCGCACCACAACGGCACCGGTGCGGCGGCGGTAATGCACCCGGACGGCGCAGTGGGCAACGGACGTCTCAGCGGCGGCGCACGAGCGGGAAGGGCAGCGTCTCGCGGATCGTCAGACCGGTGAGGAACATGACGACCCGGTCGACGCCGAGGCCGAGGCCGCCGGTCGGGGGCATGGCGTAGGCGAGGGCCTGGAGGAAGTCCTCGTCCAGTTCCATGGCCTCCGGGTCGCCGCCGGCGGCCCGCAGCGACTGCTCGGTGAGCCGGCGGCGCTGCTCGACGGGGTCGGTCTGCTCGGAGTAGGCGGTGCCGAGTTCGGTGCCGAAGGCGACCAGGTCCCAGCGTTCGGCGAGCCGGGGGTCGGCGCGGTGCCGCCGGGTCAGCGGGGAGACGTCGGCCGGGAAGTCCTTGTAGAAGGTGGGCGCTCCGGTCCGGTGCTCGACCAGCCGTTCGTACATCTCCAGCACCACGTCACCGGGCCCGTCGTCCGCGGTGTACGGCACCCCGGTGCGGTCGCACAGCCGGTGCAGCCGCAGCAGTTCGGTGCCGGGGCCGATCTCTTCCCCGAGCGTCTCGGAGAGCGCCCCGTACACGGTCTTGACCGGCCAGGTCCCGGAGATGTCGTGCTCGGCGCCGTCCCTGCGGACCACCGGGGAGCCGTGGGCGGCGGTCGCGGCGCCCTGGACCAGTTCGCGGGCGAGGTCGAGCATGACGTCGTAGTCGGCGTGCGCCTGGTAGGCCTCCAGCATCGTGAACTCGGGGTTGTGCTTGTGGGAGACGCCCTCGTTGCGAAAGGTGCGGCCCAGTTCGAAGACCTTCTCCAGGCCGCCGACGCATAGCCGCTTGAGGTACAGCTCGGGGGCGATGCGCAGGTACAGGTCGAGGTCGTAGGCGTTGATGTGGGTGGTGAAGGGGCGGGCGTTGGCGCCGCCGTGGACCCGCTGGAGCATCGGGGTCTCGACCTCCAGGTAGCCGCGGTCCAGCAGCCCCTGGCGCAGGGCCTGGACGGCGGCGGAGCGGGTGCGCAGGACGGCGCGGGCGTCGGGGCTGGTGATCAGGTCCAGGTGACGGCGCCGGACCTTGGCCTCCGGGTCGGTGAGCCCGCGCCGTTTGTCGGGCAGGGGGTGCAGGCACTTGCCGGTGAGCTGCCAGGAGGTGACGAAGACGGTGGGTTCGCCCTTGTCGCTGAGGGCAGCGTGACCGGTGACGGTGATGTGGTCGCCGATGTCGGTGTCGCGGGTGAAGCGGTCGAGTGCCGGGCCGGAGCCGTCGCGGGTGAGGGCGATCTGGTGGTCGCCGGACCAGTCGCGCAGCACGGCGAAGACGATGCCGCCGAAGTCGCGGACCAGCATGACGCGTCCGGCCACGGTGACGTCCGCGCCGGGGGTGACGTCGGCGAGGGCGTGGGTCGGGGCGGGGACGCCCACGGGGTACGGATCGGTGCCGGTGGCGCGCAGCCGGTCCAGGGTGCGGTACCGGACACGGACCTGGTCGGGCAGGCCCGCGTCCGGGGTCGCGGGCCCGGCCCCGTCCCCTCCGGCGAGGCCGGACACCGGCACGGACGGCGGGCCCGCCGTGGTGGCGGGCCGCCGTCCGTCCTCCGGGTGCCCTTTTCTCCAGAGTTTGCGCAGAGAAGGGACGGAGACGAAGCCTTCGGCGATGGCGGAGGCGAGGCCGATGCGGGCGAGGGAGGCGGTGTCGCCGTAGCAGATGAAGCGCGGGTACCACTCGGGGCGGTACTTGGCGTTGGAGCGGTACAGGGCCTCCAGTTGCCACCAGCGGGAGAGGAACAGCAGCAGCCGGCGCCACAGCCGCAGGACCGGTCCGGCGCCGATGCGGGCGCCCTCCTCGAAGACGGACCGGAAGACGGCGAAGTTCAGGGAGATGCGGCGCACGCCCAGTTTCGGAGCGGCGGAGCACAGTTCGGCGACCATGAACTCCATGACCCCGTTGGGGGCGGCCCGGTCACGGCGCATCAGGTCCAGGGACACGCCGTCGCGGCCCCAGGGCACGAAGGAGAGCAGCGCGAGCAGCCGGCCGTCCTCGCCGAGGGCCTCCACGAGCAGGCAGTCGCCGTCGGCGGGGTCGCCGAGCCGGTCCAGGGCCATGGAGAAGCCGCGCTCGGTCTCGGTGTCCCGCCAGGCGTCGGCCTTGCGGACGATCTCCTCCATCTCGCGTTCGCCGAGGTGCGCGTGGCGACGGATGCGGCAGACCGCTCCGGTACGGCGGACCCGGTGCACGGCCTGCCGGGTGACGCGCATCTCGCGGCCGGTCAGGTCGAATCCCGGGACGTGCAGGATCGCCTCGTCACCGAGCTGGAGGGCGCCCAGGCCGGCGCGGGCACAGGCGCGGGCGCCGGCCTCGGAGGCGCCCATGACGGCGGGCGCCCAGGCGTGCCGGCGGGCCAGGTCCAGCCAGGCGTCGACGGCGCGCGGCCAGGCCTCCGGGTCGCCGACTGGGTCCCCGGAGGCCAGGCACACCCCGGCCTCGACGCGGTAGGTGACGGCCGCCTTGCCGCTGGGTGAGAAGACGACGGCCTTGTCGCGCCGGGTGGCGAAGTAGCCGAGGGAGTCCCGGTCGCCGTACGCCGCCAGCAGGGCACGGATGCGGGCCTCCTCGTCACCGTGCAGGGCGGCTTCCAGGCGCTGGGAACGGAACAGCGTGGCGGCCGCGTTCAGCAGGGCGAGGGCGCCTAGCAGGCCGAGCACGAAGGTCACCTGGCGCGGTGGGCGGCCGCCGAAGGCGCTGCCCGGGACCAGCCCGCCGCACACCCGGTCGGCGGCCCAGGCCAGGTGCTGGCCGGCCGGGAGCGTGCCCGGGAAGAGCAGCAGCAGGCCCCAGCCGAGCAGGATCGCCACGGCGAGCCCGGCAAGGAGCACGGCGAAGGCCCGCCATACGGCCCCGCGGCGGGAGACGGCGTAGAACTCCCCGCGCGCGAGCACGAGCAGGAGCAGCAGCAGCGCGCACAGCGCGAGGGACGGCAGCGACTCCGCGTACAGGCCGACGGCGGCGCCGAGGGCGTCGGTGAGGACGAGCAGGCCGAGATAGACGACGACCAGCCACCAGGCGGCCTTCTTGCGGGCGGCGGTGGCGCCGGCCAGCAGGAACAGGAAGACGGCGTAGGCGAGGTTGTCGCTGATGGGGACCAGGAGCAGGTCGAGGGTGCGGACCAGCGGGCGGAGCGGCCGGCGCAGCGGGCTGATGATCGCGAGCAGGGCGCACAGCAGGCCGAGGGCGGCGAAGAGGGTCGCGAAGGCCTCCGGGACCCGGCCGAGGCGTCCGCCGGCGGGCGGGCGTGTCGGCGCCGTGGCGGCCCTCCGTGGGGCGGGCTCCGCGGTGGCGGTCATGGTTCCGACTCTAGGAAGGGCCGCCGTGCCTCGCCCGTCGAGCGGCCCCCCGTGAACAGGCGTTCACCAGGAACGGTCGATTCCGATAGCCTCGTGCCGTGACGGAACAGCATCACGAGCAGCACTCGCATGAACACCGGTTCGAACGGGGCACGGACGGACCGAAGGTCATCGTGGTCGGCGTGGACGGCTCCGACTCCTCGATGCGTGCCGCCGCGTACGCGGCGGGTCTGGCCCGGCGCCAGCGCGCGCTGCTGGCGGTGGTGTACGTACAACCGGTGCTCGCGGCCGGGGCGGCGCTCGGGGCGCCGGTGGCGGAGACCACCGACGAGATCGCCGAGGACCTGGTCGCGCAGATCCGGGAGGGGACCGAGCGGCTCAAGGGGACCTTCGAGGTGCGCTGGGAGTTCCACACCTTCCGCGGCGACCCCTACAACGGGCTGGTGAAGGCGGCGGACGAGCTGAAGGCGGACGCGGTGGTGGTGGGTGCCTCGGAACAGGCGGGCCACCGGATCGTCGGCTCGGTGGCGGTCCGCCTGGTGAAGACGGGCCGCTGGCCGGTGACGGTCGTGCCGTAGGGGGCGCTTCCGCGGAGGTGAGCGCGGCGCACGGACCGTCGAGGTGCGCGGCAGGCGGCACAGGCCGGTCATGCCTCACGCTGACCGACCGGCCGGCGAGGGTACGAGTGCCACCCGGTCGCTGGGCTCGGGGCGGGGCGTGCGGCGGCAGGGGCCGGGGGTGACCGCGCCCGCGCCGGGGATCGGGCCGCCCCCTAGAGCCCTCACCGCTCCCAGTCGGGGAGACCGGGTCGGCCGGGAGCCGGGCAGGACGCCAGGGCCCCGTGATCATCAGCGGCCGTTCACGACGAGGCCCTGCCGGCCGGCCGGGGTCGCCGGCTCGCCCTGACTCGTCCTCGTCGGCGAGGAGACCGGGCGCACCGCTCACCGGCCCGCACCCGGGGCTCGCGGCGCCGCGCGTACGTCTCGCCGGTCGGATCCGGACACCGTGTGGGCCGTGCGTGGCGCCTTCCCTGGGGCTCTTCGCTGAGCCATCATGATCCGCCGTCAGCCGTTTGCCGTCGGCGAAGAGGTGAGGCCCATGGACAGGCTCCGCGCGGGTGAGGGGATTCTCCGCCGCAAACCCATCGAGCACATCGAGGAGACGGAGGTCGGCGAGGGCACCCGGCTGGACAAGTCGCTGGGGCTCTGGCAGCTGACCGCCATCGGTGTGGGCGGCATCATCGGCGCGGGCATCTTCACGCTGGCCGGCACGGTGGCGAACGGCACGGCCGGGCCCGCGGTGCTGGTGTCGTTCCTGATCGCCGGTGTCGCGAGCGCGTGCGCGGCACTGTCGTACGCCGAGTTCGCCGGGATGATCCCGAAGGCGGGGTCGGCCTACACCTACGGTTACGCGGTGCTCGGCGAGTTCGCGGGCTGGTTCATCGGCTGGGACCTGCTGCTGGAGTACACCGCGATCGTGGCCGTGGTGGCCATCGGCATCTCCGGCTACTTCAGCTTCCTGGTGGAGCAGATGGGCGCCGACCTGCCGCGGTGGATGCTGGGCGCGCCCGGCACCGGGACCGGGCACCGGGTCGACCTGTTCGCGGCCCTGCTCTGTCTGCTGATCGCCTGGCTGCTGAACCAGGGCATCCGCAGCGCGGCCCGCTTCGAGACGTTCGTGGTGGCGCTGAAGGTGCTGGTGGTGCTGCTGGTGATCGGGGTGGGCGTCTTCCACATCAACACGGCCAACTACCACCCGTTCTTCCCGTTCGGCATCAGCGGGGCGTTCACCGGCGCCGCGACGGTGTTCTTCGCGGTGTTCGGCTACGACGCGATGTCGACGGCGGCCGAGGAGTCGAAGGACGCCCAGCGGCACATGCCGAAGGCGATCATCTACTCGCTGGTGATCTCCATGGTGCTGTACGTGGCGGCCTGTCTCGTGCTGACGGGCATGCAGAACTACAAGGACATCGACAAGGAGAGCGGCTTCTCCACGGCGTTCAAGTCGGTGGGTCTGGGCGCGCTCGCGGACGTGATCGCGGTCGGGGCGATCATCGGCATCCTCACGGTGATGTTCACGTTCATGCTGGGCGTGACGCGGGTGTGGTTCTCGATGTCCCGGGACGGACTGCTGCCCCGGTGGTTCGCGAAGACGCACCCGACGCGGCACGTGCCGACCCGGGTGACCTGGATCGTGGGGCTGGCCTCGGCCGTCATCGCCGGGTTCGTACCGATCGGTGAGGCGGCCGAGCTGACCAACATCGGCATCCTGCTAGCGTTCGTGGTGGTGTGCACGGCGGTGATCGTGCTGCGCTACCGGCAGCCGGAGCTGCCGCGCACCTTCCGGACGCCGGGGATGCCGGTCGTGCCCGCGCTGGGGGTCCTGTTCTCGATCTGGCTGATCACGTTCCTGCAGTGGCAGACCTGGGTGCGGTTCGCGGTCTGGTTCGCGATCGGCTGCGGCATCTACTTCGGATACTCCTACCGGCGCTCGGTGCTGGCGGAGCGGCCGGCCTCGTAGTCACTCCGCCATGACCAGGCCGTCCTGCCCGGCGCCCCGGCTGAGCACCACGTCCCTGATCCGGTCGCGCACCCCCTCCAGCTCGGCGCCCTCGGCGATGGCCCTGTTGAGGTCGACGACCCGGCCCGCGTCGAGGTCGTAGAGCTGGGGGACGAACTCGGCCTTGGTGACCCGCCAGGCCTCTCCCGGCCGGGCGGGCGGGGCGAAGGTGAAGCGGCCGAGGGTGGACTCGTTGCCGCGCGGGTCCTGGGCGCCCTCGCCGTTGTACATCTCGCCGGCGATCTGGTCGCCCATCCCGTAGATCACCCAGGTGCCGTTGACCTTCTCGTACGCCTGCGGGACGTGGGCGTGGGTGCCGAGGATCAGGTCGATGTCCGGGCGGCCGGCCGTGGCCGAGGCGGTGAGCCGCTGGGCGAGCGTGAGCTGCTGCCGGTCGGGCTCGTCCTGCCATTCGGTGCCCCAGTGCACGGAGAGCACGACCACGTCGGCGCCGGCCCGCCGGGCCGCGCGGGCGTCGGCGATCATCCGGTCGGCGTCGATCAGGTTGACCGCCCAGGGCTGCCCGGGCGGCAGCGCGTTGCCGTTGGTGCCGAAGGTGTACGACAGGTGGGCGACCTTGGCAGAGCCCGCCCGCAGGAGCGTGACCGAGCGGGCCTCGGCCTCGTCGCGGGCGGTCCCGGCGTGCCGGATGCCGGCCTGGTCCATGGCGTCGAGGGTGCGCCGGATGCCGGTGGCGCCGTCGTCCAGGGCGTGGTTGGAGGCGGTGGAGCAGCCGTCGTAGCCGGTGGCGGCCAGGGCCTGGGCGATCTGCGGCGGGGACTTGAAGTCGGGGTACCCGGCGTAGTCGCCGTCGGCGCCGTAGACGGTCTCCATGTGACACAGCGCCAGATCGGCGCGGGAGACGACCGGTTGGATGCCGGAGAGCATCGGGCGGAAGTCGTGGCCGCTGCCGCCGGCGTCGAAGGAGGCGCGCTCGATGACGGAGGTGTGCGGCAGGACGTCTCCGGAGGCCACGAGGGTGAAGCCGTCCGCGGCGGCGGGCGCGGAGTGTCCCTCCGTGCCGGACTCCCGGTGCTGGTTCTGGCAGGCGGCTCCGGCCGCGAGGACGGCGGTCAGGGCCAGGGCCACCTGCTGTCTGCGTCCGATCATCAACTCACCCCAAGATTGTCGTATATACAGACGAAGCCGTCACGGGCATATGGGTATGAAGCTGGCGAGTCGGATAAACAGCCCGAGAGCTGTCCTTAGTCCGTCCGGAGTCCTGACATACCGCTCGCCCGGGTTCCGGCGTACCGCTCGTCCGACCGTTCGCCGACGCGTTCGACCGTCCGTCGCACAACCGGGTCCGCCCCCTGTCCGCCGGCGGCGCCCTGCGCTGCCATACGGCCATGACGGCCGGAACCTCACTCACCCCCGGGACGACGACCGCCGAGCACGAGCTGGCCGCGCTCCAGCGCGAGCACGGCGGACCCCTGTTCGCCCTGCTGTTCAGGCTCTGCGACGGAGACCGGCAGCGCGCCGAGGACCTCGTCCAGGAGACCCTGGTGCGCGCCTGGCAGCATCCCGAGGCACTGCACGCCGACGGCTACGACTCCGTACGGCCCTGGCTGCTCACCGTGGCCCGGCGGCTCGCGATCGACGCCCGGCGGGCTCGGCAGGCGCGACCGCCCGAGGTCGGGGACGAGGTCCCCGAGAACGCGCGGGTGACCGCCGACCACGCCGAACGGGCCGCAGCGAGGCTCGACGTCCGGGAGGCTGTGAAGACACTCACTCCGGAACACCGTGACGTGCTGGTACTCGTGTATTTCCGCGGGGCCAGTGTGGCGGAAGCGGCGCAGACCCTGGGGATTCCAGCCGGTACCGTGAAATCCCGCGCGTATTACGCGTTGCGCGCCCTGCGCCGGGGCCTTCCGGGTTATGCGGCCGACCTGCGCTGAAACCGGAAGCCGGGTCAAACCTCGGTAAAGCGCCTTGCTGCGGCCCCCGTTCGGGCATGGGCTGTCCTCATCCGCGTTCCGGCGGGCACCGGGGCTTGAGTCCCGACGGGGCTCGGGCGACGCGCACGCACCGGAGGAAGGCAGGAAGGGATGCTGGACAGAGGTCACGAGAGCACACACGGCGCCGACGGCGGCGAACTGGCCGTTCCGATGGCCTGGTTGTACGCCGAGTACATCGCCGACGAGCTGCTGCGCACCGGCGATCTGATGCCACCGACGTCCTTCGAGTTCCGGGCCGGCCGGGACGCGCTGGCGCTGACCGTCTTCCTGTCCGACACCGACGGGGAGCTGTCCGGCATCCGGGTGATCTCCCAGCTGGAGAACTGGCTGTCGCTGACCGCCTACGACCAGCCGTGGCAGGACTGGGTGCGGGAGCGCATCGCCGAGCTGACGGAGCGGGCGGCCGGCTCCGGCACGCCGTGCCCCGACCTGGCACTGGCGGAGGACGCCTGGCGCTGGCTGGAGGAGACGGAACTGCTCGCGCCGGACCTGGACGCGGTGCCGGGCGGCGGCGCGGTGCTCGGGGAGGACGAGGGACCGAAGGTGTGGACCCCGGCCTGGCGGCTCGGGCTGCCCCTCGGGCACCTCGCGATCCACCTCTTCTGAACCTTCCGGAATTCACACCAATCCGCGGGCCGGGCCGCTCCGAATCTCTTGTCCGCGATTTCGTGCACGGCTTGAGTGATTCGGCGGTCGGCTGCGTACGGGTGGGAGCAAGGAGTAACCCCACCCGCACCCATCGGCACGAGGATTCGGCATGAGGTCCCTGGAAAGGCATCGCGACGTCGGCGCGTACGCGCTCGGCGTGCTGGACGAGGCGGAGGCCTTCCGCTTCGAGGACCACCTCATGGAGTGCCCTCAGTGCGCGGCACACGTGACCGGATTCGGGGCCACCACCCGGCAGTTGATGCTGTACCGCCGGGCCACGCCGCGCTTCGTGAACCCCATGGCACAGCCCGGCCCCCGGCTGCTGGACCGCCTGCTCGGGGAGCTGGCGCACCTGCGGCGGACGCGGCGCCGCCGGATGCTGTACGGCCTGGCCGCCTCCGTGGTGCTGGCCGTGGCCGGCCCCGGGATCGTGGCGTTCTCCGGCCACACCGACCCGGCGGCACAGGTCGCCGCGGCCACCGATCCCGACACCGGGGTGTGGGCGCGGGTCACCTCGGCGGAGGAGGACTGGGGCAGCGATCTGCGGCTCGAGGTCAAGGACGGCTCCGGAGCGCACACCTGCCGGCTGGTCGCGGTCGGCCGCGACGGCACGGAACAGGTCGTCGCCGGCTGGACCAACGCGGGTGACGGCACCCGGCCCACCACCGCGATGGGCTCGACCGCGATGCACCCCGACCAGATCGCCCGCTTCGACATCCGCACCACGGACGGGAAACGGCTGGTCACGGTACGGGCACGGTGACCGCGCCGGTGCTCGGCTTCGGCGCCGCCGCGGCTCTCGTGTCCCAGGTGTGCTGGTGGGGAGCGGTGGTCATCGGCCTCCGCGACAGCCGGCGCTGAGCGCCGGGCTCATTTCAGCAGGCGGGACAGCCGGCGGTCGGCCAGGGGCTTGCCGCCCGTCTGGCAGGTGGGGCAGTACTGGAGCGAGGAGTCGCTGAAGGAGATCTCCCGGATCGTGTCGCCGCACACCGGACAGGGTTCGCCGGTGCGGCCGTGGACGCGCAGGCCGCTCTTCTTCTCCGCCTTCAGCCGCCCGGCGGCCACGCCCCGGGAGCGCTCGACCGCCTGGGTGAGCGTGTCGCGCAGCGCCTCGTACAGCCGGTGGGTCTCCTCCGGCGTGAGGGAGGCGGCCAGCTTGAACGGGGACATCTTCGCGGCGTGCAGGATCTCGTCGCTGTAGGCGTTGCCGACGCCCGCGATCAGCGACTGGTCGCGCAGGGCGCCCTTCAGCTGTCGCCGTTCGCCTTGCAGCAGGGCGGCGAAGCGGTCCTCGTCGAAGTCGTCGGCGAGCGGATCGGGGCCGAGGCGGGCGATGCCGGGCACCTCCTCCGGGTCGCGGACGACGTACACGGCGAGGCGCTTCTGGGTGCCGGCCTCGGTCAGGTCGAAGCCCTCCCCCGTCTCCAGCGCCACGCGCAGCGCCAGCGGGCCCTTCCCCGGCTTCGGCGGGCCGTCCGGCAGCCGGTGCTTCCACTGGAGCCAGCCGGCGCGGGCCAGATGGGCCACCAGATGCAGCCCGCCGTCCGTCTCGACGTCCAGGAACTTGCCGTGCCGGCGCACGGCCGTCACCTCGGCTCCCTCGACGGCGGTGACCGGAGGGTCGTACGTCTTCAGCACGCTGATGGCCACGGGCAGCACCCGCACCACCCGTCGTCCGACCAGGTGCTCGGTGAGGAAGTCCGTCAGCGCTGCTACCTCGGGCAGTTCGGGCATACGTCCAGGGTGCCATCCGGCGCCGACAACGCCCCCGCCGTGACGCCCGACCGGTGGTCACGGCACCCGGAACTCGCACCACACCGCCTTGCCGCCGCCCCGGGCCTCCACGCCCCAGCTGTCGGCGAGCCGTTCCACCAGGACCAGGCCGCGGCCGGAGACACCGATCTCCCCGGCGTCGCGGCGCCGCGGCAGGGCACTGGAGCCGTCCTCGACCTCGATGCGCAGCCTGCGGTCGCCGTCGTCCAGGGCCCGCAGGGTGACGATCGCGGAGCCCTCGGTGTGCATCAGCGCGTTGGTGATCAGCTCACCGGCGACCAGCTCGATCTCGTCGGCGAGGTCGTGGGCGCCCCAGGCGCGGACCGCGGCCTGGATCATGTGCCGGGCCTGGGTGAGGGCCTCCGGGTCGCCGGGCGACACATGCTGCCGGAGCCGGCCGCCGCCCCGCGTGGCCTCCCGGCTGCGGCGGCGCAGCAGGAGCAGGGCCACGTCGTCGTCGCCGCCCCGCTCCTCGGCGAGCTGGATCAGCCGGTCGGCGAGTTCGCGCACGTCGTGGGGGCCGTCGCAGACGGAGGCCACCAGGCCGCGCATGCCGTCGTCCAAGTCGGTGCCGGGCTCTTCGACCAGCCCGTCGGTGCACAGCAGCAGGGTGTGGCCGGGGTCGAGTTCGAGGGTGGCGACGGGATACTCCAGCCGCCCGAACTCGGCGGACAGGCCGAGCGGCAGCCCGCCCTCGACGCCGACCCGGGCGCAGCTCCCGTCGCTGTGCCGCACCAGCGGGTCGATGTGTCCGGCGCGGACCATCTGGACGACCCCCGTGGACAGGTCCGCCTCGGCGTACAGGCAGGTGGCGAAGCGGTCGGTGTCGAGTTCGTCCAGGAAGACGGAGGCGCGGGCCATCACGGTGGCCGGGGGGTGGCCCTCGGCGGCGTAGGCGCGCAGCACGATGCGGAGCTGGCCCATGACGGCCGCCGCGTGCGTGTCGTGGCCCTGGACGTCCCCGATGACCGCGCCCACCCGGCCCCCGGGCAGCGGGATGAGGTCGTACCAGTCGCCGCCGATGTCCCGGCCCAGGGCGGCCGAACGGTAGCGGACCGCGACGTCGGCACCGGGGACGCTGGGGATGGTGCGGGGCAGCATGGCCTGCTGGAGGCCCTGGGCGAGGTCCTTCTCCTGTTCGTAGAGCATGGCCCGCATGAGGCTCTGGGCGATGCTGCTGCCCAGCGCGACGAGGACGGCGCGCTCCTCGGCGGAGAAGCCGCTGCGGTCGTCGTAGAGCAGGCCCATCGCGCCGATCGGGCGGGCCTGGGCGATCAGGGGCAGGTAGGCGGCCGAGGTGATGTGCAGGTCGGTGAGGTGCGGCCAGAGGATCGGGTAGCCCTCGGCGAACTCCTCGGGCGATTCGATGAACCGGGGGCTGAGCGTACGGACGACCTCGCTCATCGGGTACGGCTCGTCGATCCGGGTGACGCGGGTCCCGGGGACGAAGCTGCCGACGGGCCCCTCGGCCACCAGCCGGATCCGGCCGGCCTCCACCAGGCCCATCACCAGGCTGGCCGCGCCGAGATGGCGGATGCCGTGGGTGTCCTTGAGGACGTCGATGACGTCCTGGACGCTGCGGGCGTGGGCGAGCGCGGCGGAGATGACCTGGACGACGCTGGTCTGCTGCCGGAACGCCTGGTCCTGGGCGGCCCGCAGGCTGCGCGCCGCGCTGTCGGCGAGTTCTTCGGTGGCGTCGCGCACGATGCCGACGACCCGGCGCGGGCGGCCGGTGTCGTCACGCCGGATGTAGCCCTGCGTGTGCGTCCAGCGCATGGTGCCGTCACGGCAGCGGATGCGGAAGTAGGCGCCGTAGTTCTCGCTGCCGTCCTTGATCGCCCGGGCGACCACCGCGTCGAGCCGGGCGGCCTCCGGCGGCGGCACCCTGACGACCAGGGTCTCCGGGCGCCCGTCGTACTCCTCGGGCAGCAGGTCGAACACCTCGAAGGCCTGGGCGTCCATGTGGAACAGACCGACGTCCAGGTCCCAGTCGAAGCTGCCCATGCGGTTGAGCGCGAGGATCGGGTCCGGGTGTGCGGGCCAGTCCTCCGGGAGTGACAGGGCGCTCGCTCCCCGATCGGCCATGGGGCCACCTTGCCAGGAACCGGCCGATTCTTCGACTTGATCGGCGACACGAGGGGCGGGTGGGGGCGGTGGTTCCGCGCCGCGCCGGGCCGGTGTGTTCGGCGACGGCTCGGCGGACCCGGACCCGCGCTCAGCCGCCGGGCTCGTTCGAGGGGCGGGCGGGCGCGGTGCCGGACCGGGCGGCGGGCGGGTCGCCCGGGATCAGCCCGCCGCGGTCGGGGAGGCCGGGGATCGCGGGCACGTCGGCGGCGGCGGACGGGTCCGGGTCGGAGAGGCCCTGTCCGGACTTGCCTGGATCCGCTGGACCAGAGGGACCCGCATCGGAGGTGTCTGGATCGAAGGCGCCCGGATCGGAGGCCCCCGGAACGGACAGGCCCGAGTCGGCGGCGTCCGGATCGGCGAGACCCGGATCCGAGGCGCCCGGGTCCGAGGGGTCCAGGGAGAGGTCGAGGGAGAGATCGCGGGCCGGGTCGGGAACGGGGTCGGGGTCGGGCGCGTCCTCGGCGAGCGGCGGCTCCTCCGCCGTCGTCCCGGTGTTCCGGTGCGTGAGGCCGCTGGCGCTGTTCGGCGCGTCGCCACGGCCGCCCGGCGCCACGGAGCCGGTCGGGGACGACGGCGTACCCGCCGGGGACCGCTGCGTACCGGACGCGGACGGCGACGCCGCCGGGCCGCTCTCGCGCAGGCTGGGCCGCCCGGTGACCGTCGATTCGGCGTCCGCCGGGTCGGACGGGACCGGGCTGGCCGAGGCCCGCGCGGGCGGGGACACGACCCGGTCCCGGCGGACGTCGGGGCCGACCCGGCGCTCGATCCAGGTACGGGTCGCGGCGTCCACGATGGTGATGCTGGTGACGACCCGGGGCGCCGGCGCCACCACGATCACCTGGTCCGGCTCGTAGCCGGCCCAGGGGGTACCCCGGGCCCCGGCACCGCCGCGGGTCGGCGCGGGCGCCTTGAGCGGGTTGCCGCAGGCGCAGCGCACCCGGGGTACGCCCCGGTCGTCGACCAGTACGGCGGTGCCGGCCTGGAGCACGGCCTGGTAGTGGGCCGCCTGACCGTCGCGGTAGGCGTGGTTGGTGACGCGGGTGTCGGCGCCCAGGACGACCGGCGTCAGGCCGCGCAGATAGCCGGGGAGCGCCGACCGGGTGACGCCGGCCACCTGGGCGAAGGCGTCGGCCTTGGCCTCGTCCGCCGCCAGACGGCCGATGTGCCGCTCGACGTCACAGGCGGCGACGCGCGGGGTGCCCCGGTACAGGCCGGGTGTGGCGCCGGACACGGTACGGGCGGCACGCAGGGGTGCCTCGACGTCGCCCGGCTGGACCCGGGCGGTACCCCGGGGCGACTCCGGTCTGGTGTCCGTGGAGTCGGTGAAGGGGTCGGGCCCCCGGTCGGTGGCGGCCTCCAGGAGGACCAGTTCGCCCGCCCTGGTCTGCTTGACACCGGCGCCCGCGCAGCCCGCGGCGAGGAGCGCCACCGAGAGCGCCCAGGCCGCGACGATGGATCGGGTGGGTATCCGCACCGCACACTCCGCATCACTGTGGGTGATTACGCCCTATTGTTGGCATCGCTCAGGTTTGGCTGGCAACTCGGGGAACGCCGTGACGACAGCGGCGCCGGTGCCGGCGCACAGGAGGGCGCGCACAGCCGTGGACTGGTTCACCGCACCCGACTACTGGCTCAGCCGGCTGGTCTTCCAGCGGGCTCTGGCCGCTGTGTACCTGGTGGCGTTCCTGGCGGCGGCCCTGCAGTTCCGGGCCCTGCTGGGCGAGCGCGGGATGCTGCCGATCCCCCGCCACCTGGCCCGGGTGCGGTTCCGGCACGCGCCGAGCCTGTTCCACCTGCACTACTCCGACCGCTTCTTCGCGGCCTGTGCCTGGGCGGGCTGCGCGGTCTCGGCGGCCCTGCTGGCCGGGGCGGACTCGCTGCTGCCGCTGTGGGCGGGGATCCTGCTGTGGCTGGTGCCGTGGGCGCTGTACCTGTCGATCGTCAACGTGGGCCAGACGTGGTACGCGTTCGGCTGGGAGTCGCTGCTGCTGGAGACGGGGTTCCTGGCCGCGTTCCTCGGCAACGGCGAGGTGGCGCCGCCGGTCGTGGTGCTGTTCCTGCTGCGCTGGATCCTGTTCCGGGTGGAGTTCGGCGCCGGGCTGATCAAGATGCGGGGCGACGCCTGCTGGCGGCGGCTCACCTGCCTGGACTACCACCACGAGACCCAGCCGATGCCGGGCCCGCTGAGCTGGTTCTTCCACCATCTGCCGAAGCCGCTGCACCGGGTGGAGGTGGCCGCCAACCACGTCACCCAGCTCGTCGTACCGGTCCTGCTGTTCACTCCCCAGCCGGTCGCCTCGGCCGCCGCCGCGCTGATGATCCTCACACAGCTGTGGCTGGTACTCTCCGGCAACTTCTCCTGGCTGAACTGGATCACCATCGTGCTGGCGCTGTCCGCGCTCCATCTGCCGGCGACCGCGCCGAGGGTGCCGTCGGCGCCGCTGTGGTACGAGGTGCTGGTGCTCGCGGTCGCCGCGCTGCTGCTCTTCCTCAGCTACCGCCCGGTGGTGAACATGGTCTCCCGCCGCCAGGTGATGAACCGCTCCTTCGACCCGCTGCACCTGGTGAACACCTACGGCGCGTTCGGCAGCGTCAGCCGGATCCGCTACGAGGTGGTGGTCGAGGGCACGCTGGACGACACCCCGCACCCGGACTCGGACTCGGACTGGCGGGAGTACACCTTCAAGGGCAAGCCCGGCGATCCCCGCCGCTGGCCGCGCCAGTTCGCCCCCTACCATCTGCGCCTGGACTGGCTGATGTGGTTCGCGGCACTGTCGCCCGCCTACGCCGGGGAGTGGTTCGGCGGCCTGGTGGAACGCCTGCTGGAGAACGACCGGGACACGCTGCGGCTGCTGCGCCGCTCCCCGTTCCCGCCCGACACCCCGCCGCGCTACGTCCGGGCCCGGCTGTTCCGGTACCGGTACACGACCTGGCGGGAGCTGCGGGAGACGGGGGCGTGCTGGGAGCGGACGTTCGTGCGGGAGTACCTGCCGCCGACACGGCTCGCGGGCGCGGTTCAGAGGTCGTAGACGCGGGTCGCGGTGGTCTCGAACAGCGCCGTGCGCTCCGCGTCGCCGAGCCCTGCCGTCAGCTCGCGGGTGAGGGCGTGGACGTCGGTGTACGACATGGCCAGGGTGCACACCGGCCAGTCCGAGCCGGTCATCAGACGGGCGGGGCCGAAGGCGTCCAGGGCGATGTCGACGTACGGGCGCAGACCGGCCGGGTTCCGGGTGTCCGGGCCGGCCTCGGTGACCAGGCCGGACAGTTTGGCGACGGTGTTGGGCAGGTCGGCGAGGGCCCGCAGGGCGGCGGCCCAGGACGCGCGGTCCCCGGAGGCGATGGGCGGCTTGCCGAGGTGGTCGAGGACGAACGTGAGCTGGGGCAGGGCCCGGGCCGCCGCCACGCAGGCCGGGAGCTGGTGGGCCTGGACCACGAGGTCGTACACCAGTCCGGCGTCGGCCACGGCGGCCAGGCCGCGCAGGACGTCGGGCCGCAGCAGCCACTCGGGGTCGGGTTCGCCCTGCACCTGGTGCCGGATGCCCTTCAGGTAGGAGCCGCCGGGGAGCGCGCGCAGCCGGGCCAGTTCGTCGGCGATGCCGGGGCGGGTGAGGTCGGTCCAGCCGACGACCCCGGCGATCAGGTCGTGGGCGGCGGCCAGGGCGAGGAACTCGGGGGTCTCCTCGGGCACGGTGATCGTCTGGACGAGGACGGTACGGTCGACTCCGGCGGCGCGGGCCTCGGGTTCCAGGTCGGCGACGGTGAAGTTCCGACGCAGCGGCTGGAGTTCGGGGCCGCGGATCCAGTCCTGGTCGCGGACGGTCAGGTCCCAGACGTGGTGGTGGGCGTCCACGCTCACGGCAGCTCCCATACGACGGGCAGGGTGGCGGCGGCGCCCTCGGCGGAGTAGTCGTGCGCCACGTCGAGCAGGTCCGCCATCCTGGTCTGCCAGGCCGCGTTGACCGGGAGCCGTTCCAGCTCGGCGAGCAGGCGGGCGTAGTCCGCGCACTCCAGGACGTGGAAGAGGTCGGTGCCGCTGCGCCAGATGGTCCAGGAGGTGGCTCCGGCGGCGCGGATGGCGTCGGTGAGGTCCTTCGGGACCGCGCGGTGGGCCGCCTCGTACTCGGCGATCCGGTCCGCGCGGACCTTGGTGTGCAGGGCGACCCTCATGACGGTTCCTCCGGGGGCAGCAGGCCGGTCGCGCGCAGTTCCCGCCAGAAGGCGTCCGGCACCGGCGTCGCGAACTGGTCGGCGCAGTCGTGGACTTCGGCCGCCGACCGGGCACCGGCCAGGACGCTCGCCACGGCCGGGTGCGCGGAGCAGAAGGCGAGGGCGGCGGCGCGCAGGGTGGTGCCGTGGCGCTCGGCGACCGCCTTGATCCGCAGCGCGCGGTCCAGCAAGTCCTGGGGCGCCTGGGTGTAGTCGTACGTCGGCTTGCGTGTCGGGTCCGCCAGCAGACCGGAGTTGAAGGCGCCGCCGAAGACCACGGACACGCCCCGCCGTACCGCCTCGGGCAGCAGCTCGGTGGCCGCGCTCTGGTCGAGGAGGGTGTACCGGCCCGCGCAGAGCACCACGTCGACGTCCGTGTCACGGACGAAGCGGGCCAGCATCTCCGCCTGGTTCATGCCCGCGCCGATGGCGCCCACCACGCCCTCCGAGCGGAGCTTCTCCAGGGCCGGGTAGCCCTCGCGGAAGGCTTCTTCGGCGTGGTCGTCGGGGTCGTGGAGGTAGACGACGTCGACCCGGTCGAGGCCGAGGCGTTCCAGGCTCGCCTCCAGGGTGCGGCGGACACCGTCGGCGGTGAAGTCCCAGACGCGGTGGTGGGTGGCGGGTACGGCGAAGCCGTTGGCGAGGTCGTCGCCGGTGCCGTCGGCCGGCTCCAGGCGGCGGCCGACCTTCGTGGAGACCGTGTAGTCGGCGCGGTCGTGCTCCCGCAGGGCCGCGCCCAGGCGGCGTTCGGACAGTCCGAGGCCGTAGTGGGGGGCGGTGTCGAAGTAGCGGATGCCGCGTTCCCAGGCCGCTTGTACGGCCGCGTGCGCCTGCTCGTCGCCGACCGGGGTGTAGAGGTTGCCGAGGGCGGCGACGCCGAAGCCCAGGGAAGTGACTTCGACGCCGCCGCGGCCCAGGGGGGTCACCGGTCCGCCGCCGGACGCAGCCGCAGGCCCTGCATGCCGCCGTCGACGGCGAGGGCGGTGCCGGTGGTGGCACCGGAGAGGGGGCTGGCCAAGTAGGCGATGGCACCCGCGACCTCGGCTGCGGAGACCAGCCGTCCGGTGGGCTGGCGGGCCTCCAGGGCGGCGCGTTCGGCGGCCGGGTCCTCGGCCGCGTCCAGCAGCCGGCCGATCCACGGGGTGTCCGCCGTACCGGGGTTGACGCAGTTGACCCGGATGCCCTCGCGGACGTGGTCGGCGGCCATGGCGAGGGTCAGGGAGTACACGGCGCCCTTGGTGGCGCTGTACAGGACGCGCTGCGGCAGTCCGGCGGTGGCCGCGATGGAGCAGGTGTTGACGATCGCCGCGGTGCCCGGACGGGCGGTGGCGGCGCGGCGCAGGTACGGCAGGCAGGCGCGGGCGGTGCGGACCATGCCGAGGACGTTGACGTCGAAGACGTGCCGCCACTCGGCGTCGTCGTTGTCCTCGACGGTGCCCTGGGCGCCGACGCCCGCGTTGTTCACCAGGATGTCCAGCCCGCCGAGCGCCTCGGCCGCGTCCTGGACGGCCGTACGCACCGAGGCGTCGTCGGTGACGTCGGCGCGCAGCCCGAGGAGCGGCTTCTCCACCGCGGACGGGTCCAGGTCGAGGACGGCGACCTGGGCGCCGCGGGCGGCGAGGAGGTCGGCGGTGGCCCGGCCGATGCCGGACGCGCCGCCGGTCACCAGGGCCCTCAGTCCCGCGAAGTCGCTCATGCCGCCTGTCCCTTCTGGGTGTCGGGGTCGGCGGCCCAGTAGGTGCCGCCGGGGAACGCGTACCGCGCGAGGGACTCCGGGCGCAGGGCGGCGGAGAAGCCGGGCGCGGTGGGCGCCGTGTAGTGGCCGTCGCGGATGACGACCGGGGTGACGAAGTGCTCGTGGAGGTGGTCGACGTACTCGATGACCCGGTCCTCGGTGCTGCCGGAGACGGCCAGGTAGTCGAACATCGACAGGTGCTGGACGAGTTCGCACAGACCGACCCCGCCCGCGTGCGGGCAGACGGGGACGCCGAACTTGGCGGCGAGGAGCAGGATGGCGAGGTTCTCGTTGACCCCGGCGACGCGGGCCGCGTCGATCTGCACGATGTCGAGGGCCCCGGCCTGGAGCATCTGCTTGAACACGATCCGGTTCTGCACGTGTTCGCCGGTGGCGACCTTCACGGGGGCGACCGCGCGGCGGATCGTGGCGTGGCCGAGGACGTCGTCGGGACTGGTGGGCTCCTCGATCCAGTACGGGCCGAACTCGGCCAGGGCGTTGGTCCAGCGGATCGCCTCGTCGACGTTCCAGCGCTGGTTGGCGTCGATCGCCAGGCGGATCTCCGGTCCGACGACGGCGCGGGCCGCCCGGCAGCGGCGGATGTCGTCGTCGAGGTCGGCGCCGACCTTCAGCTTGATCTGCCGGAAGCCGTCGGCGACGGCCTGGGCGGCGAGCCGGCCGAGCTTGTCGTCGTCGTAGCCGAGCCAGCCCGGAGAGGTGGTGTAGGCAGGGAAGCCGCGCTCCAGGAGCCGGGCCCGGCGCTCCTCGGCACCGGCTCTGCCGCGCCTGAGCAGGTCGAGGGCCTCTTCGGGGGTGAGGGCGTCGGTGATGTACCGGAAGTCGATCTGGCTGACCAGCCACTCGGGTTCGGCGTCGGCGAGCAACCGCCACAGCGGCTTGCCGGCCCGCCGGGCGGCGAGGTCCCAGGCGGCGTTGACGACGGCCCCGATCGCCATGTGCATCACGCCCTTCTCGGGGCCGAGCCAGCGCAACTGGCTGTCGGCGATCAGGTCCCGGAAGAGCGAGCCGGGGTCGGCGCACAGTTCCTCGACGTCGCGGCCCAGCACATGGCCCCGCAGCGCGTCGATCGCGGCGACCTGGACGTCGTTGCCCCGCCCGATGGTGAAGGTGAATCCGTGTCCCTCCAGCCCGTCGGCGGCGTCGGTGCGCAGCACGACGTAGGCCGCCGAGTAGTCGGGATCCGGGTTCATCGCGTCGGAGCCGTCCAGTTCGCGCGAGGTGGGGAAGCGGATGTCGTGGGTGTCGACCGCGATGACACGGGCGGGGGCGTCGGACACGGATGCCCTTTCTGCTGGGAGGAGGTGACGGTTCATCAGTCCTGGGCGCGGCCCGTCGTCACACGGGCGATCATCAGGGCGACGAGGATGATGCCGCCGTAGATGGCCTGGATCCAGAACGACGGCACCTGGGCGAGGGTGAGCAGGTTCTGCACGACGCCCAGGAGGAGGACGCCGGTCAGGGCCCCGAACATGGTGCCCTTGCCGCCGTCCAGGCTGATGCCGCCGATCACCGCCGCCGCGAACACGGTGAAGATCATGTTCTGGCCCTGGTTGGCGCTGATCGCGCCGACGTAGCCGGTCTGCATGATGCCGCCGACGGAGGCGAGGACACCGGCGACGACGAACACGCCGAGCATCACGCGCTCCACGCGGATGCCCGCGGCGCGGGCGGCCTCCGCGTTGCCGCCGATGGCGTACAGGGCGCGGCCGACGCGGTGGTACTTGAGCACGCCCCCCGCGACGGCGAAGGCGACGGCGGCGAGCCACACCGACATCGGGATGTTCAGGAAGGTGGTGGTGGCCAGCGAGTAGAAGCTGTCGGGCATGCCGAACAGGGTCTTGCCCTTGGTGGCGCCGACCAGGAGCCCGCGCAGCACGATGAGCATCGCCAGGGTCACGATGAAGGCGTTGAGCTTGAACTTCACGACCAGGACGCCGTTGAAGGCGCCGACGGCCGCGCCCGCGACGAGGATCGCGAGCAGGGCGACCGGCGCCGGCAACCCGGTGCCCCAGCCGGACTGCGCCGCGGGCAGGACGAGGAGCGCCCCGACGGCGGGCGCGATACCGACGACCGACTCCAGGGACAGGTCGAACTTGCCGGTGATGAGCACCAGCGACTCGGCGAGCACCACCATGGCGAGGGCGGCCGAGGCGCCCAGGATCGAGATCAGGTTCCGCTCGGTGAGGAACGAGTCGTTGACCACCGCGCCCAGCACCATGAGCAGCAACAGGGCCGGTACGAGGGCGAGTTCCCGGGCGCGGCGGAGCAGCACGGCCCGGGTGGCCCGCTGGTCGGGAAGGCGGGGCGAGGTGAGCGGCGGGGCCTTGGTGTCAGCCATGGTCCACTCCTTCGATGGAGGCGATCAGCTCGTGGTCGCGCCAGCCGGCCGGGTGCTCGGCGACGATGCGGCCGTGGAAGAGGACGAGGACGCGGTCGCAGCGGCGCAGATCGTCGAGTTCGTCGGAGACGACGAGCACGGCCGTGCCGTCCTCGCGGGCGCTGTCCATCCGGGCCAGCAGGGACTCCTTGGACTTCACGTCGACGCCCGCCGTGGGGTTGATCAGGACGAGCAGGCGGGGGTCGGAGGCCAGGGCGCGGGCCATGACGACCTTCTGCGCGTTGCCGCCGGACAGGTCGGAGACGGGCTGTCCGGGGCCCTCGGTGTGGATGTCGAGGCGGTCGATCAGCTCGTCGGCGAAGCCGCGTCTGCGGTCGGTGCTCACGAAGCCGAAGCGGCCGAGCCGGTCCAGGACGCTCAGGGTGGAGTTGTCGCCGACGGTCATGCCGGGGACCAGTCCCTGTTCGTGCCGGTCGCGGGGCACGCAGCCTACGCCCGCGTCGAGCGCCGCCCACACGTCGCCGAAGGGCAGCGGCTCTCCTTCGAGCAGCGCCGAGCCGCCGGTCGGGGTGTGCAGTCCGGCGAGGGTCTCGGCCAGCTCGGTCTTGCCGCTGCCGCTGATCCCGGCGAGTCCCACGACCTCACCGCGCCGGACGGTGAGGTCGATGCCGTCGTACGCGGTGGAGGTCAGGCCGCGCACGTCGAGCACGACCGGGGCCGCCGCGTCGGTCACCGTGCCGCGCGGGCGCGCCTGCTCGGCGATCGACTCCCCCGCCATGGCCTCCACCAGGGCCGCCCTGGGCAGCTCGGCGACGGGAGCCGTCGTGATCCAGCGGGCGTCCCGCAACACGGTGACGGTCTGGCAGACCTCGTACACCTCCTGAAGGTGGTGCGAGATGAACAGGAAGGTCACTCCGGAGTCCTGGAGCGCCCGCATCCGGCTGAACAGCCGCTCGATCTCCCGGTTGTCGAGCTGGGCGGTGGGTTCGTCCAGCACGATGAACCGGGCGCCGAAGCTCAGCGCGCGGGCGATCTCGACCATCTGGCGGTCCTCGACCTTGAGGTCGGCGGTGCGGGCCTCCGGGTCGACGTGGACGTCCCAGGTGGCGAGGAGGCGGGCGGCCTCCATGCGCAGCCGGCGCCAGCTGATCAGTCCCCGTGCCTGCGGCTGCCGGTTGAGGAAGAGGTTCTCCGCGACGGTCAGCTCCGGTACGACCGTGGGCTTCTGGTACACGCAGGCGACCTTGCGGCGCCAGGCGTCCCGGTCGGCGAGCGGGGGCGCGGGTTCGCCGTCGAAGCGGACGGTGCCCGCGTCCGGCGCCTGGAGGCCGGTGAGGATGTTCACCAGCGTGGACTTGCCGGCGCCGTTGCGGCCGACGAGGGCGTGGGACTCGCCGGGCAGCACGGCGAGCCGGCCGTCGGCGAGGGCGACCGTGGGGCCGTACCGCTTGACGACGTCCCGTGCTTCGACCAGTGGCGTGGTGTCGATGGGCGGGGTGGCCATCGAACCGTGGCTCTGAGGACCCTGGCTCATCGGACCGAGTTGCCCCACAGCTTGGGGTCGTCGACGTTGTCCTTGGTGACCAGCGGGGCGGGCAGCTGGTCCTCCAGGATGCCGCTGGGCAGCCTGACGATCGTGGAGTCGTGGTCGGTCGGGCCGGGCTCGAACTTCTTCCCCTCCATCGCCGCCTTGATGTAGTACAGGCCGTACTTGGCGTAGGCGTCGGCCGGCTGGGAGACGGTGGCGTCGATCTGGCCCTTGCGGATGGCCTCGTACTCCTGCGGGATGCCGTCGTTGGAGACGATCGCGATGTGCCCCTTCTGCCCGGCCGCCTTGAGCATGTTCTTCGACTTCAGGGTCTGCAGGGTCGGGGCGAGGTAGACGCCGCCCGCCTGGAGGTAGATGCCCTTGATGTCGGGGTTGGCGTTGAGGAGGGTGTCGAGCTTGGCGGCGGCGGTGTCGGACTCCCATTTGGCGGGGATCTCCAGCACCTTGAGCTTCGGGTACTTCTCCTTCACGCAGGTGCGGAACGCCTCGGAGCGGTCGCGGCCGTTGACCGAGGCGAGGTCACCCATGATCTGCACGACCTTGCCGCTGCTCACGTGCTGCCCGAGGTAGTCGCAGGCCTTCTTGCCGTAGGCGACGTTGTCGGCGCGCACCACCATGGCGACCTTGCCCTTGTCGGGCGCCACGTCCACGGCGACGACCGGCACGCCCTTGCGTTCGGCCTGGTCGAGACCGGCCTGGACGGCGGCGCTGTCCAGCGGCGCGACGACCAGTCCCTTGACGCCCTGGTTGAGTTCGTTGCCGATGTCGGTGATCTGCTGCGAGGG
Organism: Streptomyces flaveolus; assembly: GCF_000716535.1. Lineage (GTDB taxonomy): Bacteria > Actinomycetota > Actinomycetes > Streptomycetales > Streptomycetaceae > Streptomyces > Streptomyces flaveolus_A. The sequence continues at coordinate 27,145 of NZ_JNWV01000058.1, forward strand.
GTCGCTGTTGGAGTTGACCGTCTTCAGCACCTCGACACCCTCGGACTTGGCCATCTTGGGCACGTAGTCGTTGTACGACTGCCAGAACGGCGACGTCAGCAGCGGCAGGATCACACCGACCTTGCCGATGCCGCCGCTTCCCACGCTCGCGGTGTCCTTGGTGCTGCCGCAGGCGGCGAGCACGAGCGAGGCACCGACGGCCAGGGCCGCCGCGCCGGTGATCCGGGACCTGCTGCGCTTGCTCACTGTGCTGGCGGGCATCTCGCGGCTCCTCGTCGAGGGGGTTCGAGCAGACGACCGCATACTTATCAGACCACTCAGGCGGTGGAACACCCTCTTGCAGCGAAAATTCCGGCTGCCGACGCATAGTGGTCGGACCACTCGGCTGACTAGACTGCGACGCACCGCGGTGACTGGAGGAGTGGCGTGGACGAGGCAGCCCCGCAGAAGGGCACGGTGACCCAGCGCGCCATCGACGAGATCAAGGCGATGATCGCCGAGGGCCGGCTGGAGCCGGGCGAGCGACTGCCCACCGAGCGGGAACTCGCCGCTCGGCTCGGCATCTCGCGCAGCTCGACGCGGGAGGCGATCCGCGCCCTGACGGTCATGGGCGTCCTGGAGGCACGACACGGGTCCGGCATCTACGTCACCGCGCTGGAGGCCGGCGACCTGCTGGAGACCTTCGGGGTGGTAGCCGACCTGTCCCGGGGCCCGCGCCTGGTGGAACTCCTGGAGGTGCGCCGGATCCTGGAGTCGACGGCGACCGCGCTGGCCGCCGCGCGCATCACCGACGACCAACTGGTCGCGGTCGAGAAGCACTTGGCGGCCATGAACGCCACCGACGACCCCGAGGAGATCCTCGCCCACGACCTCGCCTTCCACCGCGAGATCGCGTCCGCCGCCGGCAACGAGACCATGGCAGCCATCCTGGACGGCCTGTCCTCGCGCACCTTCCGTGCCCGCGTCTGGCGCGGCTACCAGGAGGAGGGCGCCTTCGCACGCACCCGCCGCGAACACGCCGCCATCCACCGCGCCCTCGCCGCCCACGACCCGGAAGCGGCCCGGGCGGCGGCAGCCGCCCACGTGGGCGAGGTGGAGGAGTGGCTACGGGCCCAGCTCGGCGGCTAGCCGACACCCCGACCCTCCGTGCCCGCCCACGCCCTCGGGCACGGTCCCGGTCACCCGGAACCGGCTCGTCCCCCACGGAGCACCCCACCGACTCCCACCGGCCCCCGCCGAGACCGGCTCGGCCTCGGCCGCCAGGCCCTCCTCGACCGGCACCGGCTCAACCGGCGCACGCCATACCGCGACCCGCATCGGCACGGACTCGCGGCCGGGGTGCTCCCCGCGGTTCCGGGTGACTACCAGGGGTGGGTCACGGTCACGGGGGTCGAGGCGTTGTAGAGCTCCCCCACCGCCCGCAGTTCGAACCGTGCGGCCGTCTCCCCTTGTTCGGGCCGCTGGCCGGTGACGAAGTAGGCGCGCTGGCCGGTGGCGCCGAGGAAGCGGAGGGTGCCGTCGGGGAGGAGGCGGTGGAGCGTGTAGTGGCGGACGGCTCCCGGGGCGGCGGTCCAGGCCAGGCGGAGGTCGCCGCCGTTCGCCGCGGTGACGCGGGCGCCGGTGGGGGCGGCGGGTGCGGTGACGGTGTCCCGTACGGCCACACCGCCCAGGCGCCAGCGCACCGGGCCCTCGTTCGCGGTGAGCCGGACGCCGAGCGCGCGGACGGTGCCGGAAAGACCTGTGAGCGGTACGGTCACGGTCTGCCAGCCGTTGACGGACCGCACACGGACTCCCTTGTCGACCGGGTTCACAGCCAGATAGGTGTACGGCGGTGTCGCCCCCGGCGCGCTCGGTTCGGCCGTCGCCACCGCCAGCTCGACGTTCACATCCCCGGACTCGCTCCGGTACGTCAGCTCGACAACCGTGTTCACACCGGCCGGCAGCCGGGTCGCGTACAGATCCACCACCGCTGGTTGATCCAGTTCACCCGCGACCAGCACACTGCTCCCGCCCCGCCAGGCGTCGGCGAAGTCGAAGGAGACCGCCGGCCGTTCCCCCGTCGTGCGGACCGCCCAGCGCCGCGACGGCAAACGGTCCTGGAGCCCGAGGTGGTTCCAGGGCGCGTCCGAGGTGACGACCCCCTCCTCGTACCACCGCAGGCCGTGCCCGGTGTTGAACACACTCGCGAACGGCACCGAGGTCACCGTCGACCGGTCCGCCACGGACACCGCGGGCGCCCGCCACGGATCGCTCGCGTCGGGCCGCGACGGGTCCAGCGACCGCCCGGTCCAGAAGCGGTCGTCGGCCGCGTGGAAGTCCTCGGGGGCGCGCTGGTCGGCGGGCAGGTGGTTGCGGGTCCACTCGGGCCGGTAGAAGCCGATCGAGGTGAGGTGCGGCTTGCCGGCCGGGACGATCGCGTCCCAGTTCACGGACGTACCGGACCCGTTCGACTCGACGTCGACGCCCGCCCACAACTCGTAGCGGCTGCGCCCCAGTTGGTCCGCCTTCGTGCCGGAGGCGGCGAGCGTGGCCGCGCTCCACCGGAAGTCCACGAACATGTCGTCGGCGGCCTGGAAGAACGCCTGGTTCTGGCTGTTCAGCGCGCCCTGCCAGCTGACCGTGCCGTTCACGGTCATCGCGTCGTACCAGGTCACCCGTTGCCCCCGGGCCGCCGCGAGCGCCTTCAGCTCCTTGAGGAAACCCAGCATGGCCGTACCGAGCGCGGTGTTGCCGCCGCTGGTCTCGGCGTTGACGAACCAGCCGTCGAAGCCGTACGCCGCCGCGACGGCGACGAGCTGCGCGGCGAGCGGGTAGTGGCCGGCGGCGTCCTTCTGCACCAGGTCCCGGGTCCACTGGAGTTGTCCTCCGTAGGCCACCGGGGGCAGGAAGATGTTCCCGAGGACGGGGACGCCGTGCCGGTGGGCCGCGTCCACGATGGGGGCGTTCGGCGCGAGGATCAGCCCCTCGCCTGCCGAGCCGCCCCAGAACACCAGTTCGTCGATGTACGCCCAGTGGGTCAGGGCGTAGTAGTCGGCGGTGGCCGAGCCCTGGGAGGGGTTGGCGGAGGTGGGTCCGAAGGAGACGAGGGCCTGGACGCGGGCCTGTCCGGAGCGGGCCGTGGTGTTCGCCGGGGTGGGGGTGAAGCGGGCGGCGAGCGGTATGGAGGCGGCGTTGAACGCGAGGTCGGGGTCGTCGGCCGCGCGCCAGCTCTTCAGGCTGCGCCAGGTGATGCCGGGGCCGGGGCTGCCGGCGGGCAGCGAGTCCGGGTACCAGTAGGAGGCGTACGGCGGGGTCGCGGCGGCGGCTCGCGGAGCCGCCTGCGCGGGCAGCGCGGGGGTCAGGGCGGCGGCGCCGGCGGCGATCAGGACCGTGCGTCTGGTGGGGTTCACGAGCGGAGGCCTCCATGAGGGACGGGACGTACCTGCTGTGACGACTGCGCCTTGACATCGTTGTCGGGCCCTCCGCTGGAAGTCAATGACGGTGCACGGCCTCTCGACGTGCGGCCCCCTGAGCGGGCACAGTTCTCCCTGCCCGCCTTCCGTACCGATGAGTAACGAGGAGCGCCCGTGAGCAACTGGGCCGGCCGGAGTGCCGCCGAGATCGCCGCCGCCGTCCGCGAGAAGCGGGTGACGCCGAGGGAGGTGGTGGCCGAGCACCTCGCGCGGATCGAGCGGCTCGACGGCCGGATCGGGGCGTTCCGGAAGGTCCGGGCGGAGGCGGCGCTCGCCGAGGCCGACGAGCTGGCGTCCCGCGCCGATCTGACCGGGCTGCCGCTGGCGGGCGTGCCGTTGGCGGTGAAGGACAATCTCGCGGTGCGTGGCGAGTCGTGCCGGGTTGGCTCGGCCGCCACCCCGGACTCCCCGGCCGCGGACGACCATGTGACGGTGGCCCGGCTGCGGGCGGCGGGCGCGGTGGTCGTCGGGCTGACGAACGTGCCCGAGCTGTGTGTCTTCGGCACCACGGAGGGCCCGTACGGCATCGCCCGCAACCCCTGGGACCTCTCCCGCACGGCGGGCGGCTCCTCCGGGGGCAGCGCGGCGGCGGTGGCCGCGGGACTGGTGCCGCTCGCGCTGGGCAACGACGGGATGGGCTCGCTGCGCATCCCGGCGGCGAACTGCGGTCTGGTCACGCTGAAGCCCGGGCACGGAGTGGTGCCGGCGGGGATCGGCGACGGTGACTGGTTCGGCATGTCGGAGAACGGTCCGCTGGCCACGACGGTCGAGGACCTGCGGCTGATGCTGGCGGTCCTCGCGGACGCGGAGTTCGTCCGGCCGCCGGAAAGGGCGCGCCGGAAGATCGCCGTCGGCCTGCGCAGTCCGCTCGCGGGGGTGAGCGTGAGCCGGCCGTATACGACCGCGGTCCGGCAGGTGGCCGGCGTGCTGGCGCGTGCGGGGCATCAGGTGGTGCGGGCGGAGCCGCCGTACCCGCTCTCCCTGGGCGTGACCGCGCTCCAGCACTGGACGGCGGGTACCGCGGTGGACGCCGAGGGCCTGGACCGGGCGTCGCTGGCCCGCCGGACCCGGGTGCACGCGGCCGTGGGCCGCCGGTTCGTCCGGCCGGTCCGCACCGGTGCGGCGCGCGAGCGGCTGCGCGCCCGGCTGACGCCGTTCCTCACCGAGTACGACGTGCTGCTCACCCCTGCCCTGGCCCGCCGCTCACCGCAGGCCGGACCGTGGCACGAGCGGGGCTGGCTGCGCAACGTCCTGGCGAACACCGCCTACTCGCCCTTCACCCCGCCGTGGAACCTGACGGGCTGGCCGGCGATGTCCGTGCCGGCCGGCAGTCTGCCCTCGGGCGCCCCGTGTGCCGTACAGCTCGTGGGCCGGCCGGGTAGGGAGGCCGTGCTGCTGGAGCTGGCGCGGGAGCTGGAGGAGCTGAGCCCGTGGCGGCGGACGGCACCGGTGGCGGAGCCGGGTGCGGGGCCGGCGTCCGCTGGGTGATGCGCGGCGGGACCGGTGTCCCGGGTAGGGGAGGCCGGATCCGCGGCCGGTGTCCGGGCCGCGGCTTCTGCGATCCGCATGGGCGTGCGTCTGTCACGCCCACGCGGGCGGCGATCGCGAGGGGACCGACCGGGTCAGTCCACGCTCGGCAGGATGTGGGGCTCGGCGAGGTCGTCCTCGTAACCCGCGAGGCGGATCGGGGCGGACCGGGCCCACACGTCGAGGCTGCCGAGTTCTCCGGGCCGGCGGCCCACGCGCTCCGTGTGTTCCTTGGGGCGCTGCTCGCGATTCGTCTTCTCCGGTGTCACCGCGCACTCCTTATGTGTCGGGTCACCCTCGGGGCGTACCGGACAGTCCGCGCTCCGGTGCTCGACGCCCGCTCGGGTCTGGATGGAAGGCCGGTTCGGACGCGGTGGCGCCGGTTCCTCTGTCAGAGCAGGCCGTTGTCCGCCGGCTCGCCCCAGGACGGACGGTGGGTGTGGGTGAAACCCCGGTGCTGGTGTCCGCCGGCTCCAGACTAACCAAATGAGCGGGCATCCGCTCGATAGGGAATGCAAACAAGCTGTAACCGATGCACTTCGCGCTGCTCCTCAATACCCCCTAATACGGGGCCTTTTGAAACAAGCCGCTCACACGGACGACGCGGTGAATCACCCGTGTGGCCTACAGGGGCGAACACCTCTTCAAGCGCCGTTGGCCCGGCGGCAAGCTCGTCATGTTCTGCTGGCGCGGCAACGGCTGACTCGCGGAAGGGCTGACGCATGGAGCTGCGCAGTGTCGAGGAGCTGATGGATCTGCTGTACGCCGGCCGGCCCCAGCAGGCGCTGCGGACCGCGGCGCTGCTGCGCCGCAGCCGTCCCGCCGACAAGGAGCTCCAGGTGGCGGGGCTGGTGCGGGGCATCGGGCCGGTGCTCTGCCCGGGCGACGAGGCGGCCCGGGCGCGCAGCGCGGCCGAGGCGGTGCGCGCCCTGCTCGGGGAGCGGGTGTTCCGGCTGGTCCGCGGGGACGCGGACCCGGCCGACGACGATGTGCTGCGGCTGCGCCAAGCCGGCGAGGAGAGCCGTACGGCCGGCTTCGACGCGGGCGTGCTGGAGGACTGGCGCACGGTGCTGGAACTGGTGGCGGCCCGCCACGCACGGCTCGGCGCGGTCGACTGAGGGCACGGCGGCCGCCGTGTCCCGTGCGCGGCCCCGCCGCCGTGGCTCACGCCCGCGCGTGACCGTGCGGCGGCTGTGCCCTCAGTCTGCTGTGGCTACCACTTGCCGGGTGCGTAGTCCTTCAGGAAGACGCCGTACACGTCCTCGCCCGCCTCGCCGCGCACGACCGGGTCGTAGACGCGGGCGGCGCCGTCGACCAGGTCGAGCGGTGCGTGGAAGCCGGCCTCGGCGAGGCGCAGCTTGTCGTAGTGGGGACGCTCGTCGGTGATCCAACCGGTGTCGACCGAGGTCATGAGGATGCGGTCGGTCTCGAACATCTCGTGGGCGCTGGTCCGCGTCACCATGTTCATGGCGGCCTTGGCGGCGTTGGTGTTCGGGTGGCCCGCGCCCTTGTAGCCCCTGCTGAAGACGCCTTCCATGGCCGAGACGTTCACGATGTACGCCCGTCCGCTCGCCGCCTTCCCGGCGGCGTCGGCCATGGCCGGGCGGAGCTTGCTGATCAGGATGAACGGCGCCGTGTAGTTGCACAGCTGGGTCTCCAGCAGCTCCACCGGGGAGATCTGCTCGATCGTCTGCACCCAGGTGTTGGACTCCACGACGTCGGGGAGCAGACCGCCCGCGTCGATCGCGGTGCCGTCGAGGTGCCGGGCGACGCTGGCGTTGCCCGCGACCAGCGCCAGGTCGGCGACCTTCTGCGCCTCGAGGCCGCTGGTGCCGAGGGGCAGCGCGGCCAGGCCGTCGACCGCGCCGGAGTTGAAGGCGCCGATGACGTGGTGGGCGGGAAGCTCGCCGGCGGGCAGCGGGGCGCTCTCCCCGTCGACCAGGGCGGCGTAGGCGGAGGGCAGGCGGCGCACCGTCTGCGTGGCGTTGTTGATCAGGATGTCCAGCGGACCGGCCGCGGCGACCTGATCGGCCAGCGCGACGACCTGGCCGGGGTCGCGCAGGTCGATGCCGACGACCTCCAGGCGGTGGATCCAGTCCGCGGAGTCCTCCATCGCCTTGAAGCGGCGGATGGCGTCCTTGGGGAAGCGCGTCGTGATGGTGGTGTGCGCGCCGTCACGGAGCAGGCGCAGCGCGATGTACATGCCGATCTTGGCCCGGCCGCCGGTGAGCAGGGCGCGCTTGCCGGTGAGGTCGGCGCGGGCGTCCCGCTTGGCGCGGTTCTCGGCGGCGCACTTCTGGCACAGCTGGTGGTAGAAGTAGTCGACCTCGGTGTAGCGCTGCTTGCAGATGTAGCAGGAGCGCGGACGCTGGAGTATGCCCGCGATCCGGCCGGCATCGACCTTGGAGGAGGGCAGGATCCCCTCGGTCTCGTCGTCGATGCGCTCGGCGGAGCCGGTGGCGGTGGCCTCGGTGACGGCGCGGTCGTGCGCGGTCTTGGCGGCCCGGCGCTCCTGGCGGCGGCGCTGCTTCACCGTCCGGTAGATGTGCGAGGTGGCACGGCGGACCGCGATCGCGTCGGGGTGGTCGACGTCGAGCCGGTCCAGTTCCTCCAGCACGCTCAGGCAGACGGCAAGCCGCTCCGGGTCGATACCGGGCCCGTGGACCGCCTCGTCCATGGCGGCGTCCGTGGGCACGTCCATCGCCGCCGAGCCGTCGTCTGTCACCGTCATCGCGTTGCCGCTTCCCTGATCACCCGCGCAGCGCTCCGACTCGCGCCCGCTTTCGAACAGCGAATTTTACGGAGCCCGGCCCAGGGCACCAAACCGCTGCCCTGGGCGATCACGGCCGGACGGGGGCGGCGCCCGTGGGGATACGCGCGTTCGGCGGGACGACCCGGCCGACGGGTCCCGACGGAACGGCCTCCGGCGGGGGCGGGCACAGGACGCCTGCGACGGGGGCAGGTACGGGACGCCTGCGACGGGGGCGGGCACGGAACGGCCTCCGGCAGGAGCGGGCACGGAACGGCCTCCGGCAGGAGCGGGCACGGAACGGCCTCCGGCAGGAGCGGGCACGGAACGGCCTCCGGCGGGGGCGCGCACGGGACGCCTCCGGCGGGAGCGGGCACGGGACACCTGCGACGGGGCGGGCACGAGACGCCTGCGACGGGGGGCACGGAACGGCCTCCGGCGGGGGCGGGCACGGGACACCTGCGACGGGGGCAGGCACGGGACGCCTCCGGCGGGGGCTGAAAGGCGGTCGCTCATGAGACGGCTGAGGCACAGGGACCGGGACGGTGGCGGCCCGGGCGGACCGGTGCGGCCCACGACGACGGGCGGCGCACCTGGCAGAACGGCTGCGGATCACCCAGTCGAGGCGGCAGCGTGGGGCAACGTTGCGGCCCAGAGCAATACGCGGCACCCCGACGGAACAACTGCGGACCACCGACCGCAGCAGCAGCCGGGGCGGAACATCCCGGCCTGCGGCAATACGCCGCACCGCCAGCGGAACAGCTGCGGATCACGGACCGGGGCGGCAGCCGGTGCGGATCGGAGCGGCCCACGGCGGCGAAGGGCGGCGCCCCTGGCGGGACGGAACGCGGATCACCCAGCCGGGGCGGCAGCCGGGGCAGGACACCGCGGCCCCCAGCAATTCGCCGCACCCCCCTGCCGAACAGCTACGGAACGGCAGCCCGGGTGGGACGTTGCCGTCGCCGCCCCGGGCCGTGCCCGCGGCCGGAAGAAAACGGCTGCCGCGTACCGCACGGGCCACGGCGGGCCTCACCCGCAGCGCGCCCGGCGCGCTCGCCGGGCACGGGGGGGGACCCGCGCCCGGCGACGAGAGCCGCGCTGGTGAGCATCCCTGCCCGGTGCTCAGCCGTCGCAGACGGCCAGGAGCGTCTCCACCTCCGCCGACACCGCGCGAGCGAACCGGTCCAGGTCGGGCACGGCCTCCGCGTCGGCGACCAGCCCGTAGTGCACGCGCCCGCGATACGTCGAGATCGCGACCGCCAGCGCCTGGCCGGGCGCGAGCGGGGCCAGCGGATACACCTCGGTCAGCTCGTGGCCGCCGAGCCGGAGCCCCAGTCCGGGCAGCGGCACGCTGGTGACCAGGATGTCGAACCACAGCCGGGCTGCCTGGCCGACCAGCGGCCCGCCCAGCCGGTGCCCGAGCGCCGGCACGTGATCGGCGAGCAGCGCCACCGCGCCGGCGCCCCGGTTGGGACCCGCGTCCTTGTTGCGGATCATCGCGGTCCGCACCGTTTCCAGACGGCCGAGCGGGTCGGGCTCGCCCACCGGAAGCCGTATCAGGTACCCGGAGAGCCGGTTGCCCTGTGGCTGGGCGGTGTGCGGCCGGCGCCGGGAGACGGGGATCAGGGCGCGGGGCGCCACCCCCCTGCTGCCGTCGCCCCGCTCGTCCAGCCAGCGGCGCAGCGCGCCGGCGACGACGGCGATGAGGACGTCGTTCACGGTGCCGCCGGCGCTCTTGCGCACCCGGTGCACGTCGTCGATGTCGAGGACGACCCCGGCGGTGCGGCGGGTGCCGCTGGGCGTGGAGGTCAGCGCGGCGCACGGCCGCATGCCGAGGGTGGACCGGGCGAGCGAGGCGCCGATGTCCAGGGCCCGGCCCACGTCGGACAGCGCGTCCCGGAACAGCCCGGGCACCCGCGCGGGCAGCCGGCGCACGTCGGACAGCAGGCCGCGCGGCGGCTCGACGGCGCGGGGCGCGCGCTCGGGCAGGTCGACGGGGTCCAGGACGCCGGCGGCGAGCTTCAGCGCGCGCAGCCCGTCGGCGAGGGCGTGGTGGAACTTGAAGAGCACGGCGAAGGACACCCCGTCCTCGCCGGGCAGCACATGCGCCTCCCAGGGCGGCCGGCCGCGTTCCAGGGGGCGCTCCATCAGCCGCCCGGCGGCGGCGTGGAAGTCGTCGGTCGGGGCGTGCAGCCGTACGTGGTTCAGGGGGTCGAAGTCCGGGTCGGTCTCGCGGGTGGCGCCGCCGAAGGCGAGTGGCTGCCAGAGGTCGCGGATGCGCATGCGCAGGCCGGGTACAGCGGCGGCCCGGGCAGCGAGCAGGTCGGCGGCGTGGGCCCCGGCGGTGGGCGAGTGCGCGGCGAAGACGCCGAGCGCGCCGAGGTGCATCGGGTGCCGGTCGGACTCCATGTTCCAGAAAGCCAGGTCGAGTGGAGCCAGCAGGTCGGAAGTCAAGGGCTTGCCTCACGCGTCGACGAGGGGTGGATCAGCAGTCAATCCCTGCTGAGCGATTACGGTCAAGTACGATCACGCTACGCTCAGTTAACGCCCGGTTAAGTCCCGCCACCGGTGAGAGCGGCGGGACGCAGGCGACGGCTGAGGTCATTTCAGAACGGGCGGCGCCGCTTCGGGTGACGTACCCCACTCCGACGGGCGCGGGCCGACCGTGAAGGCGAGGGAGCGCAGGGAGCGGAGCGCTCCGGTCGTCAGATAGGTCCGGCCGTGCGCCCTGCCGTCCGTGTGCACGGCCTGGACGTAGCGGTCGGTGCCCGAGGTGCCGGGGGCAGTCACCGTCAGCCGGCCGGCGGGCCAGTAGCGGCGGTCCAGGGCGAGGTCGACGCGGTCGAAGACCGGCGTGGTCAGGCCCCAGGTGTCGTAGCCGGGCTGGACCGGGAAGAGGCCGATGGACGACAGGACGTTCCAGGCGGACATCGTGCCGAGGTCGTCGTTGCCGGGTCCGCCAGCAGCCGGTCGTAGGCGAAGAAGGCGTCCAGGCGGGCGTTGGCCGCACGTGTGCCGCCGATCAACCCCACCATGCCCGGTACGTCCTGCGGGACGAGCCACTGGTACTGCCAGGCCGTGCCCTCGTGGAAGCCGGTGCCGCGGGCCGGGTCGGACGAGCCGGTGAAGGCGCCGGAGGCGTCCCGGGCGCGGAAGAAGCCGGTGCCGGGGTCGAAGACGTTCCGGTAGTTGCGCGAGCGGGCGGCATAGCGGGCGGCGTCGTCCTCGTGGCCGAGACCGCGGGCCATCTGGGCGAGCATCGCGTCGGCGAGCGCGTACTCCAGGGTGACGGAGGCGCCGTGGTGGTAGTCGGAGTCGCCCATCTTGGCGTACGGCCGGCCCTTGACGTAGGGCGCGAAACCGTCCGCGATGTACTCGGCGTTGGCCTCCCGGCCGATGCCCGGGTGCTCGGCGGGCGGCACGCCGTCGGCGTTCTTCTTCAGCGCGCGGTAGGCCCGCTCCTCGAACCCCTTCAGGAGCCCCATCCGGTACGCGGTGGTCAGGAACGGGGTGACCGGGTCACCGCTCATGATGTTGGTCTCGACCGGGCCGTAGCCCCACTTGGGCAGCCACCCGCCGTCCTCGTCGATCGCGACCACCGACCGGGCCATGTCCCGCGCCTCGCGCGGCGCGAGCAGCGCCAGGAGCTGCGCCTGGGTGCGGTAGGTGTCCCACAGCGACCAGTTCTGATAGTAGGTGAAGCCGCGGGCGCGGTGGGTACGGCGGTCCCAGCCGAAGTAGCGGCCGTCGGCGTCGCTGCCGATGTTGGGCGCGAGGTGGGAGCGGTACAGCGAGGAGTAGAAGGTCCGGCGGAGCGTGGGCGTGCCGCCGCGCACCCGGACGGCGGCGAGCCGGCGCTCCCACTCCTCGCGGGCCCGGTGGCGTACGGCGTCGAAGGCCCGGCCGCCCTCGGCGCGCAGGTTGCCGGCGGCGCCGCGCGAGTCGACGTACGACAGGGCGGTGGTCGCCTCGACCGTGCGGTTCCGGGTGGTGTCGAAGCGGACGTAGGCGCCGCCGGATCCGCTCCGGGCGCCCGGGGTGACGGTCCCGTCGTCCCAGGTGCCGTAGGCGGTGAAGGGCCGGCTGAAGCGGGTGATCGTGTAGACCGTGTAGGGGCCGGTGTCCCGGCAGAAGCCGTGGCCGGTGATCTCGGTGCGCACGGTGCGGTCGTCCAGGATCTGCACCGCGCTGCTCACCGCCTTGTGCAGCGACTGGGCCGCGTTCAGCAGGACGTTGGCCTTGTCGGTGGCCGGGAAGGTGTAGCGCTGGACGCCGGTGCGGGCGGTCGCGGTGAGTTCGGCGCGGATGCCGGAGGCGAGGCCGACCCGGTAGTAGCCGGGGCTCGCCTCCTCGTCGTCGTGCGAGAAGGCCGCCGCGTACTGGGCGTAATCCGTCTGGGTGACGTCGCCGGTGGTGGGCAGCACGGGCAGGTCACCGCCGATGCGGCAGCCGACGCCCGAGAGGTGGACCAGGGAGAAACCGCGGATACGGTTCTGCGCGTAGTCGTAGCCGGTGCTGTGCCCGGTGTCCGGGGAGAGCTGCACCATGCCGAAGGGCACGGCCGCGCCGGGGAAGGTGTTGCCCTCGTTCTGGCTCCCGATGAACGGGTTGACCAGGTCGGTGAGGTGGCCGTCGGTCCGCTCGGCGGCGCGTGCGGCGGGGGTGGCGATCAGCGCGGACGCTGCCATCACCCCGGCCAGGCACAGCCGTGTGCGCCGGGTCCCTCTCATGTCGGATGACCTCCGCAGGTTGGACGTCGTTGCCTGCATCCTGGACGGCCGACGGTGCAAACCTGGGCATTCCGAGAGGGTGATGTCGAACGCGTCGCGCCGTGAGGGCCGCTGACGTCCCGTCCGTCAGGGCACCCGCTGCCCCTTCCCCAACGCGATGACCCCGCCCTTGGACACGGTGTACAGCTCGGCGTCCCGCTCCGGATTGACGCCGATCGTCGCGCCGGGCGGCACCTCGACGTTCTTGTCCAGCACGGCACCGCGGACCACCGCGCCCCGGCCGACGTGCACGTTGTCGTGCAGCACCGAGCCCTGCACGACCGCGCCCGGGTCGACCCGTACGCCCGGCGACAGCACCGACCGGGTGACCTGGCCGCGGATCAGGCAGCCCGCGCTGATGATGGACTCGCTCGCGATGCCGCCCGCGTTGAAGCGGGCCGGGGAGAGCTGGTAGGAGTGCGTGTAGATGGGCCACTGCCGGTTGTAGAGGTTGAACGCGGGGCGCTCGGCGATCAGGTCCATGTGCGCCTCGTAGTAGGCGTCCAGGGTGCCCACGTCCCGCCAGTAGCCCTGGTCGCGGCTGGTCTCGCCGGGCACGTGGTTGTCGCTGAAGTCGTAGAGCTGCGCCTCGCCGCGCGCGGTCAGCTGGGGCAGGATCGAGCCTCCCATGTCGTGCACGGACTGGCTGTCCTCGGCATCCCGGTGCAGTGCCTCGATCAGGACCTTGGTGGTGAAGACGTAGTTGCCCATCGAGGCGAAGACCTTCTCCGGGTCGTCCGGCAGGCCCGGGGGGTCGGCGGGCTTCTCCAGGAAGCGCTCGACGGTACGGCCGTCCGAGCCCGGGGTGATCACCCCGAAGGAGGAGGACTCCGCGCGCGGCACCCGGATGCCGGCCACCGTCACCCCCGCGCCGCCCTCGATGTGCTGTGCGAGCATCTGCCGCGGGTCCATGCGGTAGACGTGGTCGGCGCCGAACACGGCCACGTACTCGGGCTGTTCGTCGTGGACGAGGTTCAGCGACTGCAGGATGGCGTCGGCGCTGCCCAGGTACCAGCGCGGGCCGAGGCGCTGCTGGGCGGGGACCGGGGTGACGTAGTTGCCGAGGAGGCTGGACATCCGCCAGGTGGTGGTGATGTGCCGGTCGAGCGAGTGCGACTTGTACTGGGTCAGCACACAGATGCGCAGTACGTCGGCGTTGACGAGGTTGGACAGGACGAAGTCGACGAGGCGGTAGGTGCCGCCGAAGGTGACGGCCGGTTTGGCGCGGTCCGCGGTCAGCGGCATCAGGCGTTTGCCCTCGCCTCCGGCCAGCACGATCCCGAGTACGGAAGGCCCTCCACGACGCATCGCCGCTCCCCTCACCGTGGTTGAACCATGGTTGCCCCGAGTGGGCCGGACTAAGCCTGCTTGACGATCTCCTCGTAGAGTCCGGCGGTGCGGCGGGCCACCGCGTCCCAGCCGAACTCCCCCACCGCGCGGGCCCGTCCGGCCTCGCCCATCCGCCGGGCCGCGTCCGGATCGCCGAGGACGGTGTCCAGCGCGCGGGCGAGCCCGGACTCGAAGTCGTCGTCCACGTCGACCAGGAGACCGGTACGGCCGTCGTCCACGACCTCGGGGATGCCGCCCACCCTGGAGGCGACGACCGGCGTGCCGCAGGCCATCGCCTCCAGGTTGACGATGCCGAGCGGCTCGTACACCGACGGGCAGGCGAACACCGTCGCGTGCGTGAGGAGTTGGATCACCTCCGTGCGCGGCAGCATCTGGGGGATCCAGAAGACGCCCGCCCGGACCCGGCGCAGCTCCTCGAACAGCTCCTGGAACTCGCGGTCGATCTCGGGGGTGTCGGGCGCGCCCGCGCACAGCACGACCTGGGCGCCGGGGTCGATGTCCCGTACCGCCCGCAGCAGATGGGGCACGCCCTTCTGCCGGGTGATCCGGCCGACGAACAGGACGTACGGGCGGGTGGGGTCGATGCCGTGCCGGGTGAGCGCGTCGGTGCCGGGATCGGGCCGGTACAGACGCGTGTCGATGCCGTTGTGGACGACGTGGACGCGGGCCGGGTCGAGGGCCGGGTAGCAGGCGAGGATGTCGTCGCGCATGGCGCCGGAGACGGCGATCACCGCGTCGGCGGCCTCGATCGCGGTGCGCTCGGCCCAGCCCGACAGCGCGTACCCGCCGCCGAGTTGCTCGGCCTTCCAGGGGCGCAGCGGCTCCAGCGAGTGTGCGGTGACCACGTGCGGGACGCCGTGCAGCAGCTTGGCGACATGGCCGGCGAGATTGGCGTACCAGGTGTGGGAGTGGACGAGTTCGCGGCCTTCGAGGGCCGCGGCCATGGCGAGGTCCACGGAGAAGGTGCGCAGCGCGTCGTTGGAGCCGTCGAGGACGGACCAGGGCCGGTGGCGTACGACGCCGACGCCGCGCCCCTCGCCCCAGCAGTGCACCTCAAGGTCCACCAGGGCGGTCAACTCGCGGGCGAGGAACTCCACATGGACCCCGGCGCCGCCGTACACATCCGGGGGGTACTCCCGGGTCAGCAGTCCCACTCGCACCCGACAACCCCCTGGTCTCGGTGGCAGGTTCCCCTCATGGTCACCCAGATGCGGCGCCCGGGGAAGAGCGCGGGGACGAGCGAGGGGACGGAAGCGGCGGACGGGTGAGGCAGCAGTCGCCGCAGAGCCCGCCGCCGGGCACCCGGTAGTACAGACAGCAGCTGCGGCGCCGGAACGCCGTGCCGGTGCGGGTGCCGGTGGCGCTCAGCAGGGGGTGGGCGAAGAGTTCCCCGGTGAGCGCGCGGGTGCGGGCCGCGACGTCGGTACGGCCCTGGGCGCGGGCCCAGCGGCTCAGCTCCCGTGCGGTCGCGGCCAGCGCGGAGCCCGCGTTGCCCCGCAGCAGGCCCGGCGCGACGCCGTAGCGGGCCCGCAGGACCGCCGTCAGGGGTTCCAGGTGGCCGTGCAGCACGGCGTCGGCGAGGGTGGTCGCGTCGCCGGGCAGCGGGCGCAGCTCGGTGAGCCACAGATCGTCGGGGACCGTGGCGCGGGCGTCCCAGCGCAGCAGGCGCGGGTCCAGGTCGGGCAGCCGGCCGTACAGGACGGCACAACCGAGGGCCACCGACCACAGCCGGGCGGCCAGCCCCTGCTGGGCGAGGGAGGCGGCGACCCGGGGTTCACCGGTCCGCAGTCGGCCGGCGACGGTGACGACGCGCAGCGTCACCGGATCCCTGTCGGCCTCCGTGGCCGCCCCCGCGTAGCCCTCCGCGAGGGTCGGCGGCCGTCGTGCGCCGGTGCCGTCGGCGGCTCCCGGGAGGACGCGCAGGGCGAAGAAGCCGCCGAGCGGGCGCAGGGCTGAGAGATCCGGGTCCAGGTCCACGACAGACACTCGTACCAGGCGCGGCGCAGGGGTGATCGGGCGGGTGCCCGCCCGCCCTCACCCGTCCAGGGGATGATCAGGCCGCTGCTGTACTCCATCGGCAGTAGGACGCATTGCGTGCTCAGGTACGACGACGGGAAGCAACCGGGCGGGCAGAGTGTTGGCCATGGAAGCCGACCGTACGCCGCGCCGGGCCCAGGACGCCCGTCGCACGCAGAGGAGACACCGATGAGCGCCCTGGCGTTGTCCGTGCTCCTGTCGGTCGTCTCCGCCCTCGCCTACGCGGGCGGAGCGATCGTGCAGGAGCAGGTCGCGGTGTCCTCCCCCGACAGCGGGTACCTGCCGCTGCGCCGGCCGGGCTGGTGGGGTGCGCTGGCGCTCAACGGTCTCGGCGGCGTGCTGCACGTCGTGGCGCTGGCGTACGGGCCGCTCAGCCTGGTCCAGCCGCTCGGCGCGCTGACCATCGTCTTCGCGCTGCCGCTCGCGGCGCTGTGCGTCGGCCGCCGGGCCGGCGCGACCGCCTGGCGCGGCGCGCTCATGGCCACGCTGGGCCTCGCCGGTCTGCTCTCCCTGGTCGGCTCCTCCTCCGCGCACTCCCTCGCCCCGGCCCAACGGCTGGCGGTCGCGCTGGTCACCGGCGGGGCGGTGGTGGCGCTGATGTTCGCGGGCCTGGCCGCGCAGCGGCACCCGGCCGTGCGCAGCGTGCTGCTCGCCACCGCATCCGGCATCGCGTTCGGCATGTCGTCGGTGTTCACCAAGACCGTGGCCGTCGACTGGAGCCACGGCATCGCGCTGGGCGACCTGCCCTCGCTCGCGGTGATCGGCCTGTTCGCGGTCGCCGGCGTCCTGCTGTCCCAGGCCTCCTACCGGGGCGGCGGCCTCGCCGCCCCGCTCGCCACCCTGACCGTGGTCAACCCGGTGCTGGCCGCCGCGGTCGGCATCCTGATGTTCGGCGAGACGTTCCGCTACGGCACCACGGGCACCGTGCTCGCCCTGGGCTGCGGGGTGGTGGCGGCGGGCGGGCTGATCATGCTGACGACGGAGCGGCTGACACGCGAGACGGCGCCGGCCTCGGCCGAGGTGACGTCGGCTGTCCCGCCGCCGGTGGAAGCGTCCTCCACGCGGGGCACGCCCGCCGGCGCGGACGCGCGCCTGCCGATGCCGCACCAGCGGGCGGGCAGGGGCACCGGGGCGGACCAGGGCGCCCCCGCAGAGACCGGCCCCGCGGCGACCGAGCCGGCGGTGAGCGCCGCATCGACCGAGCCGGTGAGGTCCGCTGGACCGGGCACGTCGGTCGACCGCACGGGGGCGACCGAGCCGGTCGTGCACGCCGGTTCGATCGGGCGGGTGGTCCTCGCCGGTCCGGCCGACCCCATGATGCGCGACGAGTCGGCCGAACCGGTCCTGCACGCCGGAATCACCGAGCCCGTGCTGCACGCCGAGTCGACCGAGCCGCTCATCCACGCCGAGTCGATCGGGCGGGTGGTCCTCGCCGGTCCGGCCGACCCCATGATGCGCGACGAGTCGGCCGAACCGGTCCTGCACGCCGGGACCACCGAGCCCGTGCTGCACGCCGAGTCGACCGAGCCGCTCATCCACGCCGAGTCGATCGGGCGGGTGGTCCTCGCCGGGCCGGCCGACCCCATGATGCGCGACGAGTCGGCCGAACCGGTCCTGCACGCCGGGACCACCGAGCCCGTGCTGCACGCCGAGT
>NZ_JNWV01000059.1 GCF_000716535.1 Streptomyces flaveolus
ACGGCACCACAGCAGCCGGCACCACAGCGGCCGGCCCCGCCAACACCGCCGCCCGCTCCTCCGCGGACAACAGATCCATCCGCCCGATCGGCCGGGAGGGATCCGTCGCCGTTACAGCTCGCAGAGCCGTGAGCAGGCGCCGGTGGTGAACGGCCAGTTCGTTCTGCGTGCACAGTTCGGGGTGGGCGTTCACGTCGACGACCGGCCCGGCGCCGTCACGTCGGTCCCACACGGCGAGGGTGAGGTCGCCCACCAGGCCGGAGGTGAGGTTGTGCGCGGTGGTCGGCAGTCCGGCGAACGTGATCGCGTAGTCGAAGGACATGACGTTGACGACGGGCGCGTACCACGTCCCGATGCGGCCGGGCAGTGCGAGGTCGCGCTGGATGTCCTCGGCCCGGTACCGCTGGTGGCCGCCCAGTTCGCGCACGCGCTCGCCGATCTGGGTGAGGAGTTCGCCGAGTGCCAGCTCCGGTCGTAGCGTGAGCCGGAGCGGGAGGACGTTGGCAGCCGTGCCGGGAGTGCGGCGCCCCACCTGGGTGAGGCGTGCCGTGACCGGCAGGCCGAGGACGACGGTAGCCGCGCCGGTCGTCCGGTGGACGTGGAGGGCTGCGGCGGCGATGACCAGGTGCGACCAGGGGGCGCGGGCCCGGCGGGCCGCGTCGCGGAGCGCCGTGTGTTCCGCCGGTTCCCATGCGGTGGTGTGCCGGAGATAGCGCTCTGGCGTGGTCGACGGTGTGCCGACGATGCCTGCCGGTTGCGGACGGTCGGCGAAGCGCTCCGTCCAGTACGCCCTGTCCTGGGCTAATTGCTCCGATGCCTGGTAGGCCTGTTCGGCAGCGATCAGGTCGGACAGCGTGCCGAACGGGCTGGCTCCCACCGGGCCGCCTTGGGCGAGTGCGGTGTAGACGTCGGCAACCCGGCGTGTGATCAGCAGGGCGCCGAAGGCGTCCATCACGGCGTGGTGGTAGCCCTGGTACCACCAAAAGCGGTCTGCACCGACCTTCAGCAGCGCGTACTCGAACAGCCGGTCCTCGGTCAGGTTCATGGGCCGGGCGACCGCGGCGTCCATCCAGTCGCGGGCGGCCTGCTCGGGGTCCGGCTCCGCGCTCAGGTCGGTGACCGTGAGCGGCCAGTCGGCAGGCTCTCGGAGGGCTTGCCGGACCTCGTCACCTTCCTCGACGAAGCGGACGTGCAGCGCCTCCGCCTCGCCGACGACGAGCCGCAGGGCTCGCGCGAACAGCTCCGGGTCCACGCCTCCGTGGATCTCCAGGTACTCCCCCACCCGGAAGACTCGATTCCCTCTCCCCATCCGCTGCTCGGCGATCCATATTTCGCGTTGCGCAGCCGTGAGGGGCAGCGTGCTGCCGGCACTGATGGACAAGTCTCCACCTCCGAGAATTCCCCCGCACGGACGGCCGGAGAGACAGGAATGAAAAACTCACAATTCCCTGGAAAGCGCGTCGTAAATTCGATCGCGCAGAAGTGAAACGGCGAACTCCGCACTGTCGGAGCGATGCGGATCGCCGCATGCGTACAAGAGCCGGACGTAACCGCCCGGAAACACGACAGAGGGAAACCTAACCCTGGGATATCCGGAGGGTCAAGGAGATCAACCGGCTATGCCACGTGCATGTCCGGCGCCCTGTCCCGCCGGCGGGACACACGGGGAGACCCGGCGGGGCCCGCGCGCACGCCCGGCATCGGCCGTGGTGCCCGCCGATGCGGTCAGGCGGCCAACTCCCCCTGGTTCGGCTGGTGGAGGCCCACCGCTCGCACGTGCGGCGGGACACGACGGCTGCCCGCCGCACCCCGGACGCACCGCCCTCCTCGCAGGTGGCGCCCCGCCGGTGCGGCGGCCGACGTCAGGACCCGCGCGTCGCCTGCGGGTACGGCCCGCCTTGATCGACGGCTCTTGCCCGTCGTTTATCGACGGTGTTAGCTTCAATTTCCATAAATGCCGATCGCACGTTTCCCGAGGCTGTTTCACAGAAGGAAACCCGTATGGCAAAAACACAGTGGGTGAGTCATCTGCTGAACCGCGGCGCGGACGACGACCCGTGGGCCGTGTCAAGCGCTTCGGCCACCCGGGGACAGTTACGCGGTGCGGTGGCCGAGTTCGAGGAGCGATTCCGGAGCCAGGGAATCGGCGAAGGCAGCTCGGTTCTCCTGAGGATGACGCCGAGTTTCACGTACATTCAGGTGCTGTTGGCCCTGTGGGGCCGCGGGGCACAGGTGGTCCTGGTCGACTTCCGACTGAAGCCGGCCGAGTACGCGCCCCTGGTCCAGCAGGTGCGTCCGCAGTACCTCGTCGCCGCGGCCGACGCCGGCGGGCCGGTGGCCGGATTCCGTCAGGAGTCGGACTTCACGGTCCAACGGCTGCCGGACGGCTGGCCCGCCGAAGACGGGATACGACTGGTGCAGTTCAGTTCGGGCTCGTCCGGACGGCCCAAGGTGATCGGCCGACCCGCCGACTCCGTGCTGGCCGAGATCGACCGGCACGCCGCCCTCCCCGGGATCCCCGGCGCGGACGACCGGATGATGCTGCTGAACTCGGTCATGCACAACATGGGCCTGGTCAGCGGCGTGCTGCACGCCCTCGCGTCCGGGGCGACACTGATCATCCCGCCGACGCTGCGCCCGGCCGAGGTCGTACGGCTCATGGCGGCCACCGGGACGACCGCCGTCTACGGGACGCCCGTTCACTACGACCTGCTGTCCCGCGTCGCCGACCGGCCCCAACTGCCAGCACTGCGCGTCGCGGTGTCCGGCGGCGAGCGGGTGCCGCAGGAGACGTACGACAACTTCCGCGCGCGCTTCGGCCTGCCGATCAGCCCGGTCTACGGACTGACCGAGATCGGACTGATCGCGGGTGACCTGTCCGGCACGTCCGTCCCTCCGCGGCTGGGGCTCCCCGTGCCGGGGGTCGAGGTCAAGGTCGTCGACGAGGAGCTGTACGTGCGGATGGACCGCTCGCCGTACCTGTATGGCCGGCACGCCGACCGATGGACGGACGGCTGGCTGCGGACCTTCGACCGGGTCCGGCAGGACCCCGTGACCGGGGTGCTCAGCATGCTCGGCCGTGCCGATTCGCTAGCCGTGATCGGCGGACTGAAGGTCGACCTCACGGAAGTGGAGAACGTCCTCCTGGCCCACGACCGGGTGACGGAGGCCGTCGTGACGCACCAAGAGGTCATCGAGGCGTTCGTGGGCGCCGACCCTGCCGTGGGCGCGGACGAGCTGACGGTCTGGTGCCGGGAGCGGCTGAGCCCTGTCAAGATCCCCAAGCGGTTCCACATCACACGGCTGCTGCCGCGGAACTCCATGGGGAAGCTGATCCGCGACCGTGCGCTGATGCACGGACGCGTCCTGTCGGAATCGCCCTCACGGGCGCAGGGGGACCGATGATCTCGAAAGACGACCTCAGGGCGATATTGACCGAGAACGCGGGACTCGGGCCGCCCGAGGAACTGACCGACGACGCTGAGCTGGTGATTGACTCCTTCACGCTGGTGGTCCTTCAGCACGTCCTGGAGGAGCGGCACGGGTTGGTCATCGAACCGCAGTTCGACGACATGGCCCAGTTCACCTCGATCGACGGCATCCACACCTACGTGACCAGGGTCGCGCAGGAGCACTGACCGGCACACCCGGCCCCCATCCGACGGCATTGCGCAGGGAGCGATGATGAGCAACCCCTTCGAGAACCCCGACGGCACCTTCCTGGTGCTCGTCAACGACGAGGGCCAGCACTCGCTGTGGCCCTCGTTCGCCGAGGTCCCCGCGGGCTGGACGGTCGCGCTCGGCCAGAGCGACCGCCAGACCTGCCTCGCCTACGTCGAGGAGCACTGGACCGACATGCGCCCGCTGAGCCTCATGCGCCGATAGGAGACCTTGATGGACGACGCCGCATTCCAGCAGCTGTTGTTACGGGAGGAGGACCTCGAGGAGTCGTTCTACGGCGAGGAGCCGAGCGCCGCCTACGATCCCGTCTACGTCTCCGGCGACGAGGCGGGGCGGGCCATCGTCGACCTGACCAACATGCTCACGCACGGCACGCATCCCGAAACGGTGCACCACGCCTCCGCGCTGTTCACGAACGTGGTGGGGTCGGTGGTGTTCCACCATGTCGCCGAGTTCGGCCACGGGACCTGCCGGCAGGTCTACCAGGAGCTCTTCGACGCGGTGCACGCCTGCACGCAGTACCGGATGGAACTCAACGACGGCGTGCAGCTGGACATCTCAAGGATGGATCTAAGCCCTGTCGAGCTGGGAGACGGCGGCTTTCTCGTGCGGTGGCTGTCCACCGTCGACCACTTCCGCATCGAGACCGCCTGGGTGATCGTCGCCAAGGACAACATCCTCACCTTCGTCAACGCCCGGGTCCCGGACGAGTCGGAGGTCCAGCGGCTCGCACGTGTCGCGGTCGACCGCGTCGCCGAACTGACCGGTGCGTCATGACGTCCACGGCATCCCTGGTCGACTTCGCGTCCACGCTGGAGACCGTCGAGGAATGGCTGACCGAGTACATCTCGGCGAGCCATCCGGAGATCGGCCGCACGGGCCCCATCTGTCCCTTCGTCGCCCCCTCTCGCAAGAACCGGACGATGGAGATCCGGCTGCGGTTGGCCGGCCACGCGCCGACCCTCGACCTCATCGAGGAGATCGCCCGCAGCAGCCTGCGGGAGTACGAGCTGACGACCTGGCAGGGCCGCAATCCCATGCTGCGGGCCATGGTGGTCGCCCTTCCCGACCTGCGCAGCGAGGACACCGGACTGCTCGACCAGGCCCATGCCCGGGTGAAGGACGCCTTCGTGGCACAGGGGCTCATGATCGGCCAGTTCCACGAGAACTGCGAGGTGACGGCCGCACGCAACCCCCGCTTCACGGTGAGCAAGGCACCCTTGCCCCTGTTCGCCATCCGCGCCATCGCCCTGCACGACGTCTTCTTCCTGTCCGAGCGACCGCACTGGTTCCAGCAGTACCGGGAGCGGTTCGGCAAGTTCTTCGGACCGGGATCCACCGTGATGGACCCGCTCTTGGTGGAGCGCTACCAGGCGGCCGAGCAGGCCTACGGCCGTCCGGCGTAGATCCCGCCGGTCTCCTGGCGGCCGGCGGTGGCTCCGGCAGTGTCGGAGCCACCGGCTGCCCCTCACCCCGACGGCGGCGTGACGCTCGGTGCGGGCGCCGAAGGCCGGGAGCGTGTACCGCCGCATCCGCTCAGCGCGGCACTTCCACCTCGATGCCGCCGAGAGCGTAGGTCCAGCGCCGGTCGAGCCGGGAGCCGCTCTTCCGGGCGCCCTTCAGGTTCTTCACGAAGGCCCTGCGCTGGGCCGGGGTCGCCGAGCGCCACCGAGGGCGGGCAGGTGTACGAGCAGAGCAAGGCGGACTTCCAGCAGTGGGACACCAAGTCCGCCAAGCGAGGACGCCGAACACGATCGGGTGCGCCAGCGCACTCCGGGCGGCCTGCCGGGCACCGGCACCGCGGCGGCGGGCCCGGGCCTGAAGCCGACCGAAGTCGAGACGGCCCTCCTTGCCGCCGCCCTGCAGTTCTCCCTCGCCCACCCCGTGGCCGCCGCCGTCATCCCCGGCGCCACCCGGCCCAGCCGCATCGCCGAGGACATTGCCGCCCTGGACGAGGACGTCCCGGCCGCGTTCTGGCGCGACCTGCGCGCGAGCGGTCTGGTCAGCCCGGCCGCCCCGCTGCCCGACGGCGCCTGACCCCGCACCCCCCGCACCCCCCGCACCAGGATCCAGGAGAACGACCATGGCCTCCACCTCCGTCAACCGCATCGTGCCCGCCTCGCCCGAGAGGGTTTGGAGCCTCATCGGCGGCTTCCACGCCCTGTCCGACTGGCTTCCCTACTTCCCGGAGAGCACCGCGCTCGAAGGTGGCCGGGTGCGCCGACTGAAGAACCCCGAGGGCGACGTCATCATCGAGCGCCCCGTCGACTTCAACGAGGCCGAGCGCCACTACAGCTACGCCATCCTCCAGGCCCCGTTCCCCGTCAACGGCTACGTGTCCACCATCCGGGTCCATGCGATCCCCGGCGAGGAGAACGCCGCCGAGGTCCAGTGGTCCGGCCGCTTCAACCCGGACGGCGCCACCGAGAACGAGGTCGTCGACCTGCTCACCGGCATCTACCGCGGCGGCCTCGACGCCCTTCACAAGCCCCTCGCCGCCTGACATCGCGGCCGGCGCGGCACCCGGCACCCGGCCCGGACACGCCCCACACGTGCCCGGGCCGCGGTGTGCCGGCGCACCAGAACCACGCTCCCGTCGTGTCAGCGCCAGCCGAGTTCCAGCGCCACATGGGTCAGGACGCTGTCGATGACACGGGCGTTGTAGTCGACGCCGAGCTGGTCAGGCACGGTGAGCAGCAGGGCGTCGGCGGCTGCGACGGCCTACAGCCCCGGCTCTTCGCGGAGGAACTTCGGGCCTTCGCCCGTCTCGGCACGTGACCGGCTCGCCGTAGGGCGTGCTCGGCACGGAGAATGCCCCGCGGACACTCGCCTTCGGCGTCGAAGGCACAACCCCTTTAGATCCAGCCTCTCTTCGCGGCCTCGGCCCCCACCTGAAAGCGGGTGTCGAGGCCGAGCCCGGAGGCGATCGCCGCGATCCGGCGGGTCACGGTGCGCGCGCTCGTCCCCAGCTGCCGGGCGATCGCCTGGTCCTTGTACCCCGCCTGCATCATCTTCAGCAGCAGGAGGTCCTGAGCGCTCGGCCCGTCGGCCGTCGCCGGGTCGGTGGCGACGACGGACTGCGCACGCTGCCAGTAGGAGTCGAACAACTCCAGGAGCGCATCGAGCAGTCCCGACCTGTGGACCACGGCGATCATGTCGTAACGGCCCGGGACCAGCGCGACCAGCGCGACGCGTCGGTCCATGATGCGCAGTCTGAACGGCAGGGCCGGCAGGATGCGGGCCTGCTCGCCGATCCGGGCAAGGTGGGTGATCAGCTCGAAACGGCCGGGCTGCGCCAGCGCCTCAGGGGTGTAGACGGACCGGATGTCGACGCCGCGGCCCAGCAGGTCCATCGTCAGGGCCTCCTCCAACTCGGTGCTGTAATGGCCGAGATAGGGAGGACGATCGAGCACCCAGAAGTGAGTGCGAACCGACTGCATCAGTTCGGCGACGCGCAACGTGATCTCCGCCTCGCCCGTGATCACCTCCACCAGTCCGGTCGGATCCTCCCGGAGCCGGCGGGCGCGGTACTCGTCCGCCAGGTCCTCGACGGCGCCCCACACCGCGGTGAACGCCGCCTCGCTCTCGGCCCGGCGTCTGGCGAGCAGCGCGCTCAACGCGGTGTGCGGGCTGACCGGACGGTACTGGCCGTGCCCTTCCTTCCGCAGCATGCCCAGCTCCACCAACCGGGAGATCGTGCGCCGGATCCGGCTGGGCGTGGTGCCCAGGATCTCGGCGATCTCGGTGGCCGTCCGGCCCGACCTGGTCAGACAGACCCGGTAGACCCTTTCGTCGAACTCGCTGATCCCCAGCGTGCTCAGCACCGGCCGCCCTCCCGTGATCACCACCCGACGGCCCGTCGGGATGCGCGTGACGCGAATCGCCAACTGGCGATCTACGACACGAGTCTGATCTAGACATCTCTCCTTCACAAGCCTTCACTCTGAACGTTCACGCCGTCTGTGGAAGGGATCGGAGGCCTTCGATGCCGACGAGCCGTCAGGTGGCGCAACGTGGACGGCAGAGGACGACCGTGCTCTGCCCGACCGCAGAGCCGGGAGAGACCTTGTGAAAGCACACCACCGCAGACGCTGGAGCGTGCCGGTTGCGGCCGGCGCTCTGGTTCTCGCGCTGGCGGGCCCCTACGACGCGACTGCCTCGGCGTCCTCAGCAGCCCGCCTCGACGCCGCGTCCACCGCATCCGCGTCCGACCGGGTGCCCGCGGGCGACCACTCCGTCACACTGATCACCGGTGACGTGGTCACCACCCGGCGGAGCCCCGGCACCGACGGCGAGGCCGGAGGCACCGTCAGCGTCCGCGGTGCCTCCGGGCGCCCCGTTCAGACCCGCATCCTGACGTCGGGCGACGACCTCTACGTGTTCCCCGAGTCCGTACTGCCCTTCGTCGCCGAGGGCACCCTGGACCGGCAGCTGTTCAACATCACGGACATGATCGCCGACGGGTACGACGATGCGCACCGCGACCAGTTGCCGCTCATCGTCTCCTACACGCACTCCGCCGGCACACGCCTCAAGGCCGCTGCTCTGCCCGCCGGGGCGACCCGGGTCCGCACCCTCGACGGCATACGCGGCGCCGCCCTCACCGCGGACCGCTCGCGCGCCGCGGACTTCTGGAAGTCCGTGGCCGGGACCGCGACGACCGACCGAGCCCGCAAGCAGGCCGCCGCACCCGCCTTCGCCGACGGGATCGCGCACATCTGGCTGGACGGCCTCGTCCACGCCGACCTCGCCGACAGCACCAAGCAGATCGGCGCGCCTCAGGTCTGGGCGGAGGGCAACACCGGACAAGGCGTGGACGTGGCGGTCCTCGACACCGGCATCGACGCGGGGCACCCCGACCTCGTGGACCGCGTCGCGAGCCGGCAGAGTTTCGTACCGGGCGAGAACACCGACGACCACTTCGGCCACGGCACACATGTCGCGTCCATCATCGCCGGCACCGGCGCGGCCTCCGACGGCAGGGAGAAGGGCGTCGCCCCCGGCGCCCGCCTCGACATCGCCAAGGTGCTGGACGACACCGGCTCCGGACAGACCTCCTGGATCCTGGCCGGCATGGAATGGGCCGCGGTCGACCAGCACGCCAAGGTCATCAACATGAGTCTGGGCGAGGCGCAGGCGTCCGACGGAACCGACCCCCTCAGCCAGGCCGTCGACAAGCTCAGCGCCGAGACGGGCGCGCTGTTCGTCGTCGCGGCCGGCAACGCGGGCGCACCCGGCACCATCGGCGCACCGGGCGCGGCGAGCACCGCGCTGACCGTGGGCGCCGTCGACTCCGGCGACTCCGTGGCCGACTTCTCCAGCCAGGGCCCCCGCGTGGACGGCGCCCTGAAGCCGGAGATCACCGCGCCCGGCGTCGGCATCCTGGCGGCCAACTCCCGGTTCGACGGCAACGACGCGGGCGCCTACCAGACCATGAGCGGCACCTCCATGGCCACGCCCCACGTGACGGGCGCCGCCGCGCTGATGGCCGCCGCTCATCCGGACCTCACCGGAGGCCAGCTGAAGGACCTGCTGACCAGCAGCTCCCGGCAGACCCCGCAGTACGACGCCTTCCAGGCGGGCAGCGGCCGCCTCGACCTCGCCGCGGCCGCGCACGCCGGTGTCTTCGCCACGGCGACCGCGTACGCCGCGCAGGTCCCGCAGACTCCCGCCGGCGGCGTGCGGCGCCCGGTGACCTACACCAACACCACCGACACGCCGGTCACCCTCGCGCTGACCGTCGAAGCCGCACACGCCCCGGCCGGCGTGTTCCGCCTCTCCGCCCCCCAGGTGGTCGTGCCCGCGCACGGCAGCGCCGGTGTCACCGTGACCATCGACGGCTCGGTCGCCCCCGCCGACGGCCGGTACACCGGCCAGGTCGTCGCGAGAACCTCGGCCGGGAAGGTCGCGGCGCACACCGCCGTCTCCCTCGGGGACGTCGAACACAAACTGACCATGACGTTCAAGGACGCCCATGGCCGGCCCATGTCCGGCGTGGTCGAACTGCTCAGGTCCGGTGACGACTCCCCCGCGTTCGTCGAGATCGACGCCTCCGGCACAGGGCAGATGTACCTGCCCAAGGACGTGTACTCGGTGCTCTCCTTCAAGACGGTGCAGGGCGTCCACGGCCCCCACTCGTGGGGCATGGCCCTGCTGGGCGACCCCGACGTCAACCTGGACCGCGACACCACCGTCACCCTTGACGCGTCCGCGATCGACCGCATCGACATGACGGCCCCTCAGCGGACCGAGACGACCTACCAGCGGCTGGACTACACCCGCATGATGGGCGGCCAGGTCTGGCGGGACTACATGGAGACCCAGACCAACTACGACAGCCTGTGGGCCCAGCCGACCACCCACAAGGTCACTCACGGCGACTTCTACCTGGCGGCCCGCTGGCGCAAGGAGAAGCCCGCGCTGGCCGTCTCCACCCGCACCACCGACTTCACCGATGTGCTGCGCCAGGACGGCGTCACCCCCCTGCCCAAGGGCAGTGCCAAGCTCCCCCTGGTCTTCGCCGGCCAGGGCGCGAGCAGCGACTACGCGCACCTCGACGCGCACGGCAAGGCCGTGGTGGTACGCCGCAACGACGACGTCACCGACATCGACCAGGCGGCCGCCGCAACAGCCGCGGGCGCCGAACTCATGCTGGTCGTGAACAACGTGGACGGCCGCGGCTTCCGCCGCTACAACGCGCCGTTCGGCTCGACACCCGTCCCGCTCGACGTGGGCCTGCTCAGCACCGACGAGGGCGAGAAGCTCGTGCAGCAGGCCCGGGCCCGCGACGCCTCCGTCACGGTCGACTCCGCACCCGTGAGCCCGTACGTCTACGACCTCAGCCGGACCTGGCACAACGAGATCCCCGACCGCATGGTGGTGCCGGGCACTTCCAGGAACCTCGCCCGGGTCGACGAGACCTTCGACAGCCCGGCTCCGGGGAAGACCGGCGGCGAGTTCCGCTTCGACTGGCCCGCCTACAACGACTGGGCCATCGGCGAGCTGATGCCGGAGCCGGTGCGCGGCAAGCGCACCGACTGGGTCTCCACCGGGGCGTTCAACAGCTGGAGCCAGAGCGCTTACGCGGACGGCATGGTCTTCGAAGCCGGGGCCAAGACCGCCTACCGGGCGGGCAGCAGGCAGTCCGAGGAATGGTTCAAGCCGATCGAACGGCCCTACCTGAACGACGTCTACAGTCTTCCCACGCGCAAGGGCGACCATCTGTACATCGACATCCCAGCCTGGGGCAGCCGCGACCACGTCGGCATGAACCAGATCGACAGCGGAGCGGAGCAGCGCCAGACCCTCTACCAAGGCACCAAGGAACTCGGCACCGGAACCTTCACGAACGTCTCGGGCGACGCGCCCAGCGCCGGGAAGCTGCCGTACCGGCTGGTCGTCACGGGCAAGCGCGACGTTCCCTTCACCCCGTACTCCTCCGGCACCCGCACCGAGTGGGACTTCACCTCGAAGGCGGCGTCGGACGGCTCCGACGCGGTCCTGCCGCTGGTGCAGATCGACTACACGGTCGCCACCGACCAGGCCGGGCGGGCCGGGAGGCACGACACCCTGTCCGCCACCGCCGCACAGCTGCCGGGTGCCGCCGGCGCCGGCCGGGTCGGCGCGGTCACCCTGGAGCTGTCCTACGACGGCGGCACGACATGGCACAGGGCCACCGGTGACCATGACGGACGGTACCGCCTGGACGCACCGAAGAACGCGTCCTACGTGTCGCTCAGGGCGAGCGCCGAGGACTCGGCGGGCAACGCGGTGCACCAGACCGTGATCCGGGCGTTCGGCCTGCGCTGACGCCACCCCGCGGCTCGCACGCGGGTAAAGGCCGGTCCGTCCGTGGTAGCACGACCACGGACGGACCGTTCGCCGTCTGGCGGCCCCGTACCGGACTCCGGCGTCGACACCCCCCACCCCGACCTCGCCCCGCGCATCATCGGCACCCGGAGCTCCGTCCCGGGCGAGGACGTCATCGACCACAACGGTCACGGCACCCACACCGCCTCCACCGTCGCCGGAACCGGCGCCGCGTCCGGCGGCAAGGAACGAGGCGTCGCCCCCGATGCCGACCTGCTCGTCGGCAAAGTGCTCGACAACTCCGGCTCCGGCGCGATGTCACAGATCATCGCGGGCATGGAAGCGGGCGGCCGCTCCAGGCGTCGGAGCCGGCTGGCGCGCTGGGCTTCGGTCTTCCCGGTGAACACGAACGCCACCGGCACGTACCCCTCGCGGCCCGTCGCCGGGTGGATCCGCGACCACTGCCGGAAGGCGTGCACGGCCGCGCCCAGGCCGTCTGCGACGACGGGGCGGTCTGCGTGCAGACGGACTTCTGGCACAACGCCTCACTGACGGATCCACTGCCGGTGGGCATGGGGGTGAAGGTGTCCAGCAGTGCCGCGCGCCTGTGTCAGGGCAGTCGATGGGTCAGCGCGCCGCCGACCTCGGGGGTGAACTGCCCTGGCTGCTGTTCGGTGCGCTCGCGCTGGTGCTCTTCTCCCGGCTACTCAGGGCAGTCTTGCTGCAGGGGCCGTTCACCGAGGTGGTGGCACACCGGCTCTCCGTTCTCGGCTGGTTCGTCACCGCGGGCACGCCGCTGGCCGGCCTCATCGTCGGCTGGTCTCAGCCCACCGCTCGATCCCAGACCTCGACCTCGCGCCGCGCGACAGCGCCGGCCGGGTGCGCTTCAGCGGTGACGTCGAGATCCTGCGGCCGGTGGACGGCGGGCGCGGGCGGTTGTTCTTCGACTGGGGCAACCGGGGCGACAAGCGGGCCATCCAGTACTCTCCGAACCGCTCAGCACGACTTACTCCGGTGGTACGCGTTGCGAAGGGTCCGCGGGAGCCGGCGCCGGGGTGAAGGGGCCTCCCGGCACCGCGGCCAGGAGTTGTCCGGTGGAGGGCTCGGCGGAACGGTCGAAGATGGTGCGTACGTCACCGGACTCGACGACGGCTCCGTCCCACGTCACCACTGAGCGATCGCTGACGTGGTGCACGACTCCCAGGTCGTGGGAGATGAACAGCAACGTCCCGCCCGTCTCGCGACGCAGGTCGTCGAGCAGGTCGAGGATGCGCACCTGGACCGGGACATCCAGCGCGGACACCGGTTCGTCGCACACGACGACGTCGGGGGTCGGTGCCAGGGCGCGCGCGATGGCCACGCGGCGCCGCTGCTGTCCGCCCGAGAGTTCTCGGGGGCGTCGGCACCGCACCGATGCGGGCAGCCCGACCTGATCGAGCAGGGTCGCCGCTCAGGCGCGGCGCTCGCGTCGACCACGCACCGCTGTCAGCGCGATCGCCTCCCCCCACACTCGTTCCACGTCGTAGCGGCGGTCGAAGGAGCCGAGCGGATCCTGCTGCACGGCCTGCACGCGCGGGCGCAGCGGCCGCCGCCTCTTCTCGGGCACTCCCGTCCACGGCTTGGCAGTGGGCCGCCGCCCAGGTGTCCTGCCGGGCCACGGCCAACGCGGCGGGCAGGTCGAGGTCGCGGTCGAGCACGGTGATGCCCGGCAGCACGGCCAGGTGTTCCGCGGTGCCGGGCCGGGCACGGTCGGCTTCCACGAGCGCGTACGCCGGGGCGTACAGGTACCAGCCGGCCTGGACGTGGGCCACCCCAACCAAGTCGATGAAGCAGACGGAACAGGTGATCGTCCGTGAGCCGGGGCCGGGTAAGACGCCTCCGGACACGCCAGCGGCTTCCCGACTCCTGCCTGCGACCTGCCAGGACGTCCGTGGACGGCGCACAGCGGCGGGGCGGCTCAGCGGCTGCGATGGCCGGCCCACAACCGGGCGCCGCGCCACAATCCGCGCGCCCAGTCCTCGCGCGCGGCGATCTCACCCCACTTCACCGCATTGGCCGCGGCGAAAGCATCCAGAGAACGGGCGGGCGCCTGGTGCCAGGCCGGCATACGCGCGGCCCACGCCTCGGCGCCGGCCGGGGTGTGCAGTTCACTGGCAAGAAGCCAGATGACGGCGCTCGCCGCGTCGAGCCAGACAGCGCCACGGCCCGCCCAGACCCAGTCCCCCAGATACGACCGCTCACGAGTGATCAGAAAGGGTCTGCGCAAGCAGGAGCAGGTCGGGGGAACCAGGGGCGTAACAGGCGTGCCGCCCGGTGATGCACTCGAAGCCGAGCAGGCTCCACCCACCGGCTTCCACATGCCACAGCAGTCGGGGGCCGATCGGCGCCACGTGCACACCCAGCTCGGCCTCCCGCTGCTGCGCCCACATCTGCGGATGCGTACGGGGGAGCCCCTTGACGAAGATCTCGCCTCGCGCAGCGCGCAGCCGAGCCGCGATCGCGGCGTTGTTCCCGCCCACCATGGTCTGCACGCCGAAGACCGGCCGGTGTGCTCTTGGACCGCCGTCCGGACAACTGCCGGCAGCTCTTCCCAGCGCAGGCGTCTGGTCTCCACGAACCGCCAGTCCCTTCGACGTGGCTGGTGCAAGGCTGCCCCTCTTGCAGGGCTGAAGGTGGAACTTGCCGGTGAAGGTACCCGCCATAGATAGGCAATGTCCTGGCGATCGGCGCAGCGGGCCGCCCGGTGCCCAGTGCCCGCAAGGAAACCCGGCGGCGGGGTGAGGGGTGCGGCCGCCCTCCTCTGAGTGGCTGATCCAGCACGGGCTCAACCGTACGAACGTCACGATGCCGTCCGCTCCCGGCGAGTGGGCTCCACTGGTTGGAGTCCACTCGGTGGAGTGGATGCCGGACATCGTCGGTGCGCACCACGGCATGGGGTGCGCGGCATCGGTGCGCTCTCAGTGGCCGGTCTCCCGGCCGCGGCGCGGTCCGGGCTGCGGGTGGTGCGCTCGCTGGTCGTCTGGAGCGCACCCCGAGGCGTCGGCTGCCTCGGTGAACGCGTCCCGGAGGTGGCGCGGCCGCTCTGCCGTGAGATCGAGGGTTCCACGTTCCGTGCGAGATCCTTTCGAACCCGACGATCAAGCGCTGCACCTTCCTGCGCATCAACGCCCAGCCCCCGGGCCCCACGGCGCCGCCAGGGTCTTCCTGCAGCCAGTGAGCGTTCGGCGGCGGACCCGCCGCGGTGGAACCGGTGGGCGGGACACGCTGCGTGGTGTGTGCCGCAGGCGCCGGAAGCGTCAGGCTTGCCCGGCGCGTCGCTGACCAGGGCCCACGCGGCATGTGGCCGGGCGCGAGCTGCCGCCGAGCGGCGCCAAACGCGTCACCGACCTCTCCGCACAGCGGCCCTAGGTGTGCTGTCCCGGTACCAGAGGTCTTCGACCACGAGCAGGAAGAGGGCGTCTGCGAAGGGTTCCGTCCGCCCGAGGGCCCGCATCCGGATTGCAGGCGGCCGACAGGATGCCCAGGCTGGGAGGAGCGAGGCCGGGAAGTGGTCGCCGGCCGGGATCGGCTGGTCACCGTGCCGGTGCGACGTCCTGACGTACGGCAGCGACGACAGTCTCGAGGTGGCACATGACATCAGCGACGACGACCGACGCGGCGGAGGAGTTCCGTCGGCTGAGCGACGACGATCCGGAACTGCAGGCCCACGGCACGTACTACTCGTGCAGCTTCCTGCTGGACATGGACCCCCACCGGTTCCTCGTGCGCATGCACAAGGGAAAGGTGGACGAACTGATCACCGATCCCGAGCCGTTGGCGGCCTACGACTTCGCGATCCGCGCGGACGCGGAGACATGGCAGGGCTTCTGCAGCGAGACGCCTCCGCCGATGTGCCACGGCATCTGGGCGGCCACGTTCCGGCGGGGCATGCGCCTGGAGGGCGACCTGCTCGTGCTCATGCAGAACCTGCGCTGCGTGACCCGGCAGCTGGAGCTGCTGCGCGTCACAGGCCCCCTCGGGCCGGCAGACGAGGCCGGGCCCGCTCCATCCCCTCCTGAGACATAGGAGCTCCCCATGGTCAGCGGCAAGATCTCACCGGTCACCGGCCACTACGTCACCATCGACGTGGAGGACGCGCAGTACAGGGTGTTCTACCTGGAGAACGGGCAGGGCACGCCTCTGGTGTGCCAGCACACAGCGGGCTGCCACAACCACCAGTGGCGGGGCCTCCTCGAGGACGAGGAGATCACCGGCCGCTACCGGGTGATCGCCTACGACCTCGCCCGGCACGGCAAGTCGGACCCGCCGTGGAACCAAGAGTGGTGGAAGGAGGAGTACCGGCTCACCGCGGACCACTTCACGTCCTTCATCGTCGCCTTCTGCGACGCCCTCGAACTGCAGGACCCGATCTTCATGGGGTCGTCGTTCGGGGGCAACGTGGCCCTGCAACTCGCCCTGCGGCACCCGGACCGGTTCAAAGCGGTGATCCCCGTCGAGGGTGCGGACTACTCACCCGGCTTCTACCTCGACTGGTGGCAGCATCCCCACGCCAACGCCGCCCAGGTGTGCGCCAGCGGCGTGTGGGACCTCATGGCACCGCAGTCCCCGGAGCAGGACCGCTGGGCAACCTGGTTCTATTACACCCAGGGATCGGAGGCGTTCAAGGGCGACCTGTACTTCTACTCGGTCGACCACGATCTGAGGGACCGGCTGGACGACATCGATGGCGAGCGGTGTCCCGTGATCATGCTGACCGGCGAGTACGACTACCTCACCACCCCCGAGGACGGGCGCCGGACCGCGGAGGCCATCCGCGGAGCGGAGTTCATCGAGATGAAGGAGATCGGCCACTTCCCGATGAGCGAGAACTACCCGCGCTTCGCCCAATACCTGGGGCAGGCCCTGGAGCGGATCGAGAAGCGGACCGGCTCCTAGGAGTATGTACTTCCGGGGCGGCCCTTATGAGTCTGAGCCTTGAAGGCCCTGGTCACAGCCATTCGTTGCGCTACCCAGCCTTGATCACGAACGTCCCAGCCCATGATCATGGGGCTCGGTGAAGATGCTGCCCGGTGGTTCCTTCTGCAGGCCGCCGTGCTTGCGGGCCCCGGCCGCGTGCTGATGGGCACGGCAGACCGTGGAGTCGAGGCTCAGGTTCCAGACGATGGCGCCCTTCGCGTCGGCCAGGGCATGGAGCCGGGTCAGGATCCGGTACCAGGTGCCGTTCCGCTGCCATCGGCGAAACAGGTCGTAGACCCGGTTCCATGGTCCGTATTCGACGGGGACGTCCCGCCACGGAACTCCAGTCCGGACACGAAAACCGTATGCCGACGATCAGTTGCCGCCAGGCCGGACAGGCGGCCTGCTCGACCTGGCCCCCTTCGGCGACAGTGGCTTCAGCACCGCCCCCTGCTCTCACAGCTCAAGATGCACTTTCGATACACGGCCTACTGATCTTAGATCGAAGGGCTCCGCGTCAGCCTGGCCGGCGCCGAGTCTAAGATCAGTCAGGTCGGCTCCGCAGCTTCCCCGGGACCGGTCCTGCTGGGCCTGCCAGCCCCGCGGCCAGATGGAATCGGCTGATCATCCGCCCTCGGGAGGGCGCCGAACCGCACGACACTGCGCTCGTTTCGCCGTTCGGCACCCTTGTTAGCTACCCCGTAGCTCATACGGCGGGCTCCAGTTCTCGAGCAGGCTCCACCACGAGGCGATCGAAGACGGTGGCGAGGCGACGGCCGGCCGGGGCGTCTCGGTGAACTCGATGGGTCGTACAGCGGCTGATCATGCTGGGACAAACGACGAACCGTTGGATGCGTCACCCGAGCATCAACTCCGCACGCACCACGTCCGTCTCATGAGCCGGCAGCCGGAACCTCCCTATTCGAGGGGCGCGGCCGGGGCCTGGTCTCGGCTGTGTAGCCCTTTGGTGTGATGTGCAGCCCCGTCGTGCCGCCCGCGCGGTCCTCCGACGAACCGGCCGTGCGGGCGGCCCCCCGCGAGACTCCCCGAACTCTGAGGCAGGCAGGCGATGGCCCACGCGCAGGTCGGTGATGTCCCCCGCACCACCCCGGCGCCGATCCGCGCACCGCATCCGCCTGTACCCCGTATCCCGGCCGGCCCCGCGGCGGCACCACGCACTGCGCCGGCCTTCCGCGGCGTACTGCGGCACCGGCACTGCCACCGCCTGCTGCTCTCCTCGGTGGCCGGGCGCCTCGCGCTGGGCATGGCACCCGTCGCCCTGATCCTGGCGGCGCGAGCAGACGGCCATTTCCTGGCGACCGCCGGCCTGCTGGCCGCCCTCCACGGCATCGCCCCGGCGCTCGGACTGCCGCTGCTGGGACGGCTGGCCGAGCTGCGCGGCCTGCTCATGCCCTGCTGCCTCGGTGCGGTGCTGGTCGCTGCCGCGCTCGGCACCCTGGCCGTTGCGGGCACCGCCCGTCTGCCACTGGCCGCCCTGTGCGTCGCCCTGGCAGGAGCCGGACGGTGACTTGTCAGCGCGGGCGTAGCGCAGCGCGGCGATGGTGATGTCCGGCAGGTGGCGTTCGTGGGCCTCGCGGAGTCCCACCGCCTGGTCGTCATCGACCGAGGCCGCCGGCGACGTCGCCGCTGGGGTGGCGTCGCTCGGGTCGGCAGCCGGAGCCGGGACCGGGTCGGGCGCGGCCGTGGTCGGCGTGGTGTTCCAGGGGTCGGCGAGGGGGTTCCCGGGCGCGGCGGCGGGCTGGGTGTCCGGCGGGGGCGGCTTCTGCATCCGCACCGGGTCGGCCTGCATGGGGAGGGCTGCTGGGTTCGGGCCGTCGGCGGCCTTCTTGCCGGTGGTGGCCCACTCGCGGGCCTCGGTCTCGGTGAAGAACCGCACCTGGGTCTCGCGGGCGGAGCCGCCGATGACGGCCTGGGCCCGGCCGTGGTGCATCGCCTGCCAGGTCCTCCACCACGGCTCAGGTCGTCGGGAGCGGCGGGATCCGGCTCCGGCTCCCCGACCAGCCCTCCGGCGAGGTGCAGCCGTCTTCGCACCCTCCGGCCTCTGGGCAGGCGGATGCCTGCATCGCCCCTTGATTGAGCGGTAAGGTCATACGTATGCCAACCGAGTCGCAGCCCGCAACCCGCCTGTTCCCGCGACGCCTGCCCGCCGGCCGCCTGGGTGTCGCCGTCGTTTCCGAGCTCGTCGACCTGATCGTGACGGGCCAGTTGCAGGAAGGCGAGTTGCTGCCCCCCGAGGGTCCACTGAGCGAGCACTTCGGCGTGAGTCGCACGGTCCTGCGTGAATCGGTGAAGCGACTGGAGGAGAAGGGTCTGGTGATCGTTTCTCAGGGTCGCGGGACTCAGGTGCGTGCGCCGGGCTACTGGAACATGCTCGATCCGGTGGTGCTGTCCGCGTTGATCGACAACGACGAGACGCTCGGCGTCCTCGACGAACTGACGGTCGTGCGGGCGAGCCTCGAGTCGGCGATGGCGGGCGCTGTTGCCGGATCTCGCAGCGCAGACGGGCTGAGGAGGCTGGAGAACGCGCTGACCACGATGCGTGAGAGCGCGTCCGAGGCAGACTCCTTCCGGCAAGCGGATGTGGTGTTCCACTACGCACTCATGGAGATCTCCGGCAACCGGCTGGCGGAGAACATCGCCAAGCAACTGTACAAGCGCGCCGTGGAGTCCAGCCGCTACCAGGGGATCGACCCTCCTGACGCGTTCGAGCTGACGCTGAAGGAACACGCTGCGATCGTTGATGCCATCTCACGGCAGGACGTCGCCGCGGCCCAAAAGGCGATGCACGATCACATCCACGTCTCGTGGGAGCGCCGTCGGCTGCCCGACCACGCGCCGCGGGCGCGCGGCCGGGCGCGCGGTCAGGAAAGCGAGTAGACGTCCGCGGCGTTGCCGCCGAACACCCGCGCCCGTTCCACCGTGGAGAGCCCGTCGAGCAGGGCCTCCACAGCGGACTTCCAGGGCGCCGCTCCTCCGCCGAGCTCGGCCAACGGCCAGTCGGAGCCATACAGAAGGCGCTCAGGGCCGAAGGATTCCACGGCTACGGTCACCGAGGCGGCAAGGTCGGCCGCACACCATGACCCGGGAGCGAGGCCCGAGGTGAGTCCCGAGACCTTCGCGACGACGTTCGGTCGCCGTGCGAGTTCGCGCAGCCGCGACGCCCACCCACTCCTGTTCTGTCCCGGTTCGGGCGGGCCGCCCAGATGATCCAGCACGAAGCGGAGTCCGCTGTGGCGCGTGGCCAGGTGGATCGCCTGAGGAAGCTGCCACTCGCGCACGACGAGGTCGAAGCGGAGGCCCTCACGCTCGAGCACGGTGAGACCCGCGCTGACCTCCTCGCGCATCATCCACTGCGGGTCCGGGTCGATGCGGGTCAGATGCCGCACCCCGACGACGGGAACGGCGGCGTTCATGCGGATCCGGTCGAGCTGGGGTCCCACCTCCGCCGCGAGATCGACCCAGGCGACGAGACCGGCGACGACCGGTGAGTCCAGCCCGGCGAGCCAGATGCTCTCTTCGAGGCTGTTGCTCGACTGCACGACCACGGCACGGTCGAGTCCGGTGGA
Source organism: Streptomyces flaveolus (assembly GCF_000716535.1). Lineage (GTDB taxonomy): Bacteria > Actinomycetota > Actinomycetes > Streptomycetales > Streptomycetaceae > Streptomyces > Streptomyces flaveolus_A. Next base: position 20,034 of record NZ_JNWV01000059.1, read on the forward strand.
AGCCAGCATCCCGCTCAGATCGGAGGCGTCGAAGTCGCGGGCGATCGGGGCCATGGTCTCCGCGTCGATCCAGTCCTGCGGGTTCACGGAGCGGTCCCACAGGTGTACATGGGCGTCGACACCGGCACTCATGCGAGGTGCCAGACTTCGTCGATGGGCTGCCACAGCGCCCCGGGAACACGCTCCTCGGCGATTCTCACCTGGCACGGGTCGGTGTGCGTCCACCATTCCTGCGTGGCCGGGTCCTCGGCGATCCGACGCATGTCCGCCTCGTGGTCCTCTCCTATGTACTCGTAATAGGCGAAAAGGGTGTCTCCGAAGAGGAAGATGCTGTAGTTGCGCACGTTGCATTCGGTGAGCTTGCGCTCGACGCTCGGCCACACGGCGCGGTGCAGCGTCAGGTACTCCTCGCGCTTCTCGGGGCGCACACCCACCACCAGGGCCCTGCGCTCAGGTCGAAGGGTCACGACGGCCTCCCCCCGGCGCGCGACGGGGCGTCCATCCGGTCCGGCTCGGCCACCAGCCGCAGGGCAGCGCGTTCGGGTCGGATGTGCGGTCCGGTTGCCGCGGGCTGGGCCGCGGTGGCGCCGACCGGTGACAGCCGGGACTCGTCGACCACGATCCCGATCCCTGGACGGTCGCCCAGAACGATACCTCCGTCTTCGAACTGCTGGTCCACGTCAAGACCGATCGGAAAGCGAAGATCCTGGACTTCGCAGGTCAGGAGGTTCGGCACGGCGGCGGCCGCGTGCGCCACCGGGTTGGCGTTGTACGCGACGGGGCTCACCGGCAGGTCGTGGGCGTGGGCGAGTGTCGCGACACGAAGGAAGTGGGTGACGCCCCACACATTGCCGACCTGGACGATGTCGACCGCGTTGGCGTCCAGCAGGGGGCGGTACTGCTCCAGCCCGGTCAGGTTCTCGCCGCTCGCGATCGCCGCGCGCACCTTTCCGCGCAGCGAGGCCATTCCGGCCGCGTCCCACCGGCGTAGTGGTTCCTCCACCCAGGTGAGGTCCATGCGTTCCTCGATGGCGGCGACGTACCGGGTGGCCTGGGCGTGGTTCCACGACTCGTTGGCGTCGAACATGAGCGCCGGTCGGCGCGAGTTACGGCTGAGAACGTCGCGCATGATCTCCAGTCGAGGCAGATCGCGGTCGAGGTCGCGACCGCCTTTGAGCTTGCCGGCCTTGAAGCCGCGATCCGCGAACCGACCGTAGAGTTCGGCGAGTTGTTCGTCGGGAAGGCCGTATTCGAGTCCGGAGGCGTACCCGGGAACGAAGCGCGAGCGGGCCCCGAGGGTCCGCCACAGCGGCTCGTCGGCGGCCTTGGCCTTGATGTCCCAGAGGGCCATGTCGACGGCCCCGATGGTGCCGAACGTGGATCCCGAGTGACCGGCTTTGAACACCCAGGCGAGCATTCGGTCGTAGAGCGCCACGACCGACCGCGGGTCGTCGCCCTCGATCGCGGGAAAGACACGCGCGATGTCAGCATGGGACCCGAGGCCGACCCCCTCGATCCCGGTGTCGGTCTCGATGATGAGGACGGGGACCGGCGTCGCATGGCTGGACTGGACCCCGTTGACGTCCCCGGTGATCCTGCCCCAGTCATGGACGGTGCTCAGGCTGCGGTACCCAGTGATCTTCATCGGTCGTGGTTCTCCTTGCATGCGCTGGTGGTCATTCCTTGGTTCCTCCGGCTGTCATGCCCGCGACCAGGAATCGCTGGGAGAACAGGAAGACGATCAGGACGGGCAGGATCGACACGATCGTCCCCAGCGCCAAGGTGGGCAGCTGAACGGAGTCGGATCCTGCGGAGCTGGGGTTGAAGGCCGGGGTGGCGGCCAGGAGTGAGGTGAGTCCGACCTGGATCGGGTAGCCGTCGCTGGACGGGAGCATCACGAACGGGAGGAAGAAGTTGTTCCAGTTCTGCACGAAGCTGAAGAACGCCACCAGCGCGACGATCGGGGCGGCCAGCGGAAGGGCGACGCGGGTGAAGACCTGGAAGCCGGTGCAACCGTCGATGCGGGCGGCGGCGAGGATGTCCCGGGGGATGCTCGTCGAGAAGTAGATGTAGGTGAGGTAGACGCCGAACGGGAAGAACGACATGGGCAGGATCACCGACAGCGGGCTGCCGATGAGACCGACACTGTTCAGCTCGAGAAAGATGGGCAGCACCAAGGCGGTGCTGGGGATCAGCATGACGACGAGTGTCAGCACGAGCAGCGCCTGCCGAAGCTTGAACTCCGTGAGGGCGAGTCCGTAGCCGGCGGGGATGCTGACGAGGAGCGTGATCACCAGAGCGCCGATCGCGTACAGCGCGGAGTTCCCGATCCACGTCGCCACCGCGCCGTCCTGGAAGTCGAAAAGCTGATGCCAGTTCGCGGCGAAGGCCGACCAGGACCCGGGAGAGAACGGGTGGTCGACGACGAGCGCCTTGGAAGACTTCGTGACGGCGAGGAGCAGCCAGACGATCGGGACGGCGAAGAACAGAATGAAGACGACGAGCAGGACGCCGATGATGGAGCGCCCGCTCCAGCCGCTCAGACTCGACCGACGCCGTTCGGTGGAGAGTGCTGCCATGGTCATTCCTTCTCGAAGAGGCCGCCACGGGTCACGAACACCCAGGACAGCAGAAGTGCGACGACCAGCAGGATCAACGAGATCGCGGCCGCGCCGTTGAAGTCGTTCTGCTGGAACGCGTACTGATAGGCCAGTTGGTTGAGCGAGTAGTCGTTGGGAACCACCGCGTTACTGGCCTGGCTGAGCAGCTGTGGCTCGACGAACAGCTGAGTGCCGGCCGCGAGCGACATGACGCCCATGTACGCGACCCACTTGCGCAGCATCGGAACCTGGATCCGCAACGCGATCTGGACGGCGTTCGCACCGTCGATACGGGCGGCCTCGATCACCTCGGTGCTGATGTTGTTGAGGGCGCCGTACATGATGATGATCCACCCGCCGGCTCCGGTCCAGAACGCGATGATGGCGAAGATGGCCGGAAGATGGCCCGGCTGAATCACCTGCACGAAGCTGTCGAACCCCATCGCACTGAGCAGACCGCTGACCGGGCTCGCGGTCGGATCGAGGACGAAGAGCCACAACAGGACGCTGGACGCCCCCGCGAGCGCGCCGGGCAGGTAGTAGACGAAGCGAAGGGTCGTGCTCACCCACCGGACGCCGATGGCATGGACCATCAACGCCAGACCGACGACGAAGACGACCAGCCCGAGAAGCCAGAAGACGAGATAGAAGGTCACGTGCAGCACAGCCGGCCAGAACCGGAAGTCGTCGATGACCTTGGTGAAGTTGTCGAACCCCGCGAATCCACCGTCGGCGTTGGTGAAGGCCAGCAGTACCGCGTAGAGCGAGGGAACGATCCCGAAGGCGATCGTGAGCAACGCGTAGGGCGAGACGAAGACGTAGTCGATCGGACTGTGGGCGACGGCGCGACCGGCCGGCCTGTCGCCGTCCCGGCGTGACCGCCGACCCTCCGGGGCGTCGACGGTCGCCTGGTCACTCGATGGAGCGACGGTCATCTCACTTCACCACGTATCCGTTGACCTTGGCTTGGTTCTCGATCGCCGTCTGCCACGTCGGGAGCAGGTCCGCGATCGACTTGCCGCCGGTGATACCCGGGGTGATCGTCTTCGCCCAGATCGCCTCCTGGCTGAACGTGGGGTACCCCCAACCACCCCAGACCCGCGACGCAGCGGTCACCACCGGCTGCAGCGAGGTGGCGTAGTACTTGCTCGCCTCCTGCTTGGCGACCCACTTCTCGGCTGCGGGGGCGTACGCCGGGTAACCCGGCGCGGCATCGACCTGGTACTCGTCGGCAGTGGTGACGAACTGCACGAACTTCTGGGCAGCCTTGAGGTTCTTCGAATGGCTGGAGATGAACCAGGTTCCGCCACCCACGTTCCCCGTCACAGCCTCGCTCTCGCCCTTCCACGTCAACGGCGCGGCAACGCCGAGCTGTCCGGCCGGAACGTCGAGCGATTCAGGGTTGTGGAAGATCGCACCGGCGTACCACGCCGGCCCCGGCATCATCAGCACCTTGCCGGAGTACTTCTTCAAGAACTCAGGGGTGAACACGCTGACCACCGGTACGGTCCCTTTGTCGCGGAGGGTGTCCAGCATCGAGGCCGCACGCTTGCATTCGGGCGAACCGGTGTTCACGGTGACGGACTTGGGGCCGGTCACGTCATTGGCCTGGCACTTGCTCGCCCACATGTAGACCTCGGGCGTCCAGGCATCGCCGGCCGTCCCGATGACGTAGCCGGGGTGCTCCTCAGCGACCTTCTCCCCGAGCGCCTGGTACTCCTCCCACGTGGTCGGGAGGGCGTAGCCGAACTTCTCCAGCAGGGGCTTGTTGTACCAGAGCACCGTCTGGGCGAGGTCGTTGCGCAGGCAGTACACGCGGCCGTCCACCGTGCAGGGATCGAGCGAGCCCTTGGTGAAATTGCCGAGCGTCTCCTTCGGGACCAGGCCCTTGTCCAGCACGGCCGCGAACGCCTGCTTGCCGCCGCTCTTCTGGCTGGCCCACGCCGCATCGTTGTTCTGGCTGGAGAAGACGACATCCGGCCAGCCACTGCCGGCGCGATCGAAGAGCTGCATCTTCGTCCGGAAGGAGTTGGACCCGTTGGCCGACCCGTCATAGGTGACGACCTTGATCCTCACGTCAGGGTTCGCTGCCTGGAAGGCCTTCGCGGCAGCCTGTCGGTCCGCGTCCACCCAGACGGTGATCGTCGAGGATGCCTCCTGCTTGGCCTCGGGAAAGCCGTACTTCCCGTTCGCCGCGCTTCCTCCGCTGCCGCAACCAGCGAGGGCGAGGAGGGCCGTTGCTACGCCCGTCACGGCGACGGTCGACGCCCTGCGGCGTGAACGCGCCCCGGTGTGGATTCCGACCATGAGATGTCCCTTGTCCTGTCGACTTCGTTGACGACTCCGCGCCGAGGACTGTAGAGCATACGTATTATGTTTGTCACGAGCTCGATACGTCTTGCTGCGAGCTGCTGTGGCCGGTGCGGTCCTCGTGATCGCCCTCGTCTGCGGGCAGGGAGGCAGGGCCTCTCGGCAGCTCGGGGGCTGCTGAGGCCGACCCGCCATCAGGAGGCGGCCCAACTCCGTCCCGCCCGCGCGGGATCGAGCCGCTCATGACGGACGCGGAGTGAGTCGTGGCCGGTCGCCGTCGATGGTGACGGCCGGTCACAGGGCAGGGGGGAGCGGCCGGTCGCCGTCGGTGGCGCCGGCGGGTCAGAGAGCCGGGGTGAGTGGCCGGACACGGGTGTCCAGGGCCGGTACCCACTCCCCGACTGCGGGAGGCGCGCCACGAATTGGCGCCACGCCTGCGGTGCGGTGGCCACGACCCGGAACGCGCCGCGCGCCCTGTGTACCGGCACGGTCACAGCCGTCGGTCTCCCCGCCCTCGCCCGTCGGAGGTCGGCGCCCCGGCCCACCTCGCTCGGGACGCCCCGCACACGGCGATGGTCCTGGAGCGCGTCACACCGGCTGAGCACCGACGCGCTGCTCGAGCCGCCCCCCATGGCCCGGAACGCGCCGCGCGACCCTGTCGGCACCTGCCTTGCCCGCTGTCCGGAACACCGAACGGCTGCGGCAGCGATGGCGCCGGTGATCCCTCGGGGCGGGTGACGACGCGGCCGTGCGGTGGCCGTCTGCTCGCGCTCGTCCGACGCGCCGGCGCATGCGAGGTCCTCGGCGGCCCGCCTCGTGGTACACCGGCGCCGCGTGGGCGCCGACGCCCTCCACGGTCCGGAGGCCGCCGGCGCTTCGGGGCCGGTGGAACCGCACCCCCGTGGCGTCAGGGCCTCATCGGCCGAGCCAGCCACCGTCGACCGGCAGGATCGCGCCGGAGACGTAGCGCGCGGCGTCCGACGCCAAGAAGACAGCGGCACCGGCGATGTCCTCCGCCGTTCCCCACCGCCCTGCCGGGATCCGTTCGAGGATCGCGCGGGACCGGTCGGGGTCGTCCCGAAGGGCCTGGGTGTTGTCGGTCGCGATGTAACCCGGGGCGATGCCGTTGACGGTCACGCCGCGTCCGGCCCACTCGTTCGAGAGCGCCCGGACCAGTCCCGCCACGCCGGACTTGGCGGCCGCATAGCCCGGTACATTGATCCCGCCCTGGAACGAGAGCAGGGAGGCGGTGAAGACGATGCGCCCGTACTGTGCCTCCAGCATCCGCCGCCCGAGAACCTGGCTGAGTACGAAGGTGCTGGTGAGATCGACTTCGAGTACTTCGTCGAACCATTCCAGGGGATGCTCGGCCGCGGGAGCGCGGCGGATGGTCCCGGCGTTGTTGACCAGGATGTCCACCGGCCGCTCGCCTGCGGCGAGTTCCTCGGCGAAGCGGGTCACCTGCCGCCGGTCCGCGAAGTCGACGCGGTGTCCGGAGAACTCACGGCCGAGCCGGCGCACGCGGTCGCCGATCGCCGATGAGGCCGGATCGAGGGTGGCGGAGAGTCCGACGATGTCGGCGCCCGCGGCGGCCAGAGCCTCGGCGACGGCGAATCCGATTCCACGCTTGACCCCCGTCACGACGGCCAGGCGCCCGGTCAGATCGTACGGGTTCATGACGCGCTCACCTCGACGAGCAGCTTCATCGCCCGCCCGGTCTCGAGGAGGCCGAAGGCCGATTCGACCTCTCGCAGGGGCACGACGCCCGTGATGAGCTGCTCGGCCGGGATGGCTCCCTCGGCCAAGAGCTCGATGGCGCGCTCGAAGTCGTGGCGTTGGTAGACCCGTGCACCGAGCAACGTCAGTTCCCGCCAGAACACGCGGTGCAGGTCGATCGGCCGCGGTTGCGAGTGGATGGCCACCACCACGAGCGTGCCGCGGACCTTCGCCAGACTGGTGGCGCCGAGCACGGCGGCGGCCGAACCGGAGACTTCGAACACGACGTCCGCTCCGGCGCCGTCCGTCCACTCCTCCACCCAGGAGACCTGGTCGGCCGACGACGCGTCCAGCGTCGTCAGCCCCATCTTCTCGGCGGCGGCCCGCCGGGTCGCGTCGACCTCGGCGACCACGACCTCGGCGCCGAACGCGGCGGCAACGATCGCGATCAGCACGCCGATCGGGCCCGCACCGATGACGACCGCCTTGTCGCCTGCGGCGAGTCCGGATCGTCGTACGTCGTGAACGGCCACCGCGACGGGCTCCACGAGCGCGGCGTTGCGCAGCGAGATGTCCGAGGGCAGCCGCACGAGTGTCGACGCCGGCACATTCCAGTACTCCTGAAGGGCTCCCGGGCTGTCGATGCCTATGAAGTCCAGGTTCTGGCAGATGTGCTCGTTCCCCGCACGGCAGGCCGGGCAGGTGCCGTCCCAGGCCAGTGGCATGACAGTCACCGCATCGCCCTCCGACCAGCCCTCCACGCCGGCGCCGAGGGCGACGATGGTGCCCGACATCTCGTGTCCGATCGTCGCCGGCCTGCTGACCCGACCGTCCATGTCCCCATGGAACACGTGAAGGTCCGTGCCGCAGATTCCGACGTAGGCAACGGCGATGCGCACCTCCCCCGCACTCGGCTCGACCGGTTCCCGCTCCTCGACCGTCATTTTGCGGGCGCCCGCGTAGCTTGCCGCCAACATACCGATCGACTCCCTCTCGCCATGTCGCAGGCCGCACCGGCCCACAGGGGTGACACAACCTAACAGGAAACATCATACGTATGCTGTCATGGTAGAACTCGACCTCGTGACCAGCAAGCAACCGCCGCGCGACCACGCGCCCACGGAAAAGACGCTGCCCGTCCGGAGCCTGCGCACCGGGCACCGGCTCACGGAACTGGGCCTGGGCGCAGCCCAGTTCGGCAATCTGTTCACCGAGACGACCGACGACGAGTCGTGTCGCGCCGTCAGAACCGCAGCCGAGGAGGGGATCCGCTACCTCGACACAGCGCCGCATTACGGCCTCGGGCTGTCCGAACGGCGCCTGGGGCACGCCCTGCGTGCGACCCCTCGACAAGGTGTGGTCATCTCCTCGAAGGTCGGGCGTCTGCTCGTCGACAGCCCGGACACGGCTGACCGGCTCGACGACGACGGGTTCGTCGTGCCGGCGACGATGAGACGGGTCTGGGACTTCAGCCGCGACGGGATCCTTCGTTCCGTGGAGGAGTCGCTTGCGCGGCTCGGGACCGACCGGCTCGACATCGCCTACCTGCACGATCCGGACGACCACTGGGGGCCGGCATCGTCGAGCGGGATCACCGCACTGACCGAGCTCCGGGACCAGGGCGTCGTCGGCGCCATCGGTGCCGGCATGAACCAGGCGGCCATGCTGACCGAGTTCGTGAGGCGGACCGACGTCGATGTGGTCATGGTCGCCGGGCGGTTCACCCTTCTCGATCAATCGGCCCTGGACGACCTGCTGCCCGCCGCCCATGCGCGCGGCGTCGGCGTCGTCGCCGCGGCGGTCTACAACTCCGGGTTGTTGAGCACTACGGCCGTGGACGGCTCGGCGTACTACGACTACGGGGCAGCGCCGCGGTCCGTCGTCGACCGCGCCGCCCGCATCGCAGCCATCTGCGAGCGGCACGGCGTCGAGCTTCCCGCCGCCGCCATCCACTACCCGCTGCGCCATCCCGCGGTCACCTCGGTGGTGACCGGAATGCGCACCGCTGAGCACGTGCGCAGCAATGTCGCGCGGTATCGGGCGGTGATCCCGGAGGCGCTGTGGGAGGAACTGCACTTCACGGGACTCGTTCCGGACCCCGCCCGCACGGGCTAGAACTCCAGGGCCTCAACTAAACATCGTACGAATCTTGTCGCAAACATCATACGTATGCTAACCCTGTGGCGGGCCTCAAGGCCCCAGTCACAGGAAGCGATCGAACATGACATCGACGTCAGACTCGACACGCTCGGTGAGCGCTCGATGGAGGCGCAGGGCGGGACTCCTCGCGACGCTCGGCACCTGCGCCGCCATCGCATCAGCACTCATTCCCCTCCAGGCGCAGGCCGCGCCCCGGACGGTGTACTTCGCGGCGCCGGACGGGAAGGACTCCGGACCCTGCAGCCCGTCGCAGCCGTGCTCACTCGAGCGCGCTCAGCACGTCGCCCGCCCGGCGGCCAAGCAGGGTGACGTGAGCGTTCAGCTCGCCGACGGCACCTATCGCCTTTCCGAGCCCCTCCGGTTCGGACCCGGCGACGGCGGCGGCAACCACACCATCCACTGGACCGCCGCCCCGGACGCCCACCCCGTCATCACCGGTGCCAAGAAGGTCACCCGATGGTCCAAGTCCGAGGCAGGCGCGGGCATCTGGGAGGCGGACACCCCCCGCGGCCTCGACACCCGCCAGCTCTATGTGAACGGCGTGATCGCACCTCGCGCCGCCATCCGGCTGGCCAACACGGACGTCACCCCCACCGCAACCGGACTCACCATCAAGAACCCGGCACTGAACTACCTCGCCACGCTCCCCGATCAGGAGCGCATCGAGTTCGAGTCCCTCGGCGACTTCACGAACCGCTACTCGCCGGTTCAGAGCATCAGCGGCAGCGAGATCACGATGGCGCAACCGGCGTGGGACAACAACACGTGGGGCTGGGACACCGTCCAGAACTCGTTCCTGGCCGGACCGAGCTGGTATCTCGACAACTCGCTGAAGTTCCTCACCCAGGTCGGCCAGTGGTACGTGGATCCGGGTGCCGGGAAGCTCTACTACAAGCCTGCGGACGGGGTCGACCCCAACCGGCTCGACATCGAGCTTCCCCAACTGGAGACACTGATCAGCATCGGCGGGACGTATGACAGGCCGGTGACCGGTCTCGCCTTCGACGGCATCCAGTTCTCCGGGACCTCCTGGCTCGGCCCCTCGACCGACGGGTACGCGGACCAGCAGAACGGCCTCTTCATCAAGGGCGCCTACAAGTACCGCCCCGCCGACGCCTTCACCAGCTGCTCGCGCGGCTGCGAGATGTTCGAACGAGCGCGCACCAGCTGGTACCAGGAGCCCGCCGCCGTCCAGGTCTCCGCCGCCAGCCGCATCTCGTTCACCGGCAACACGTTCACCAACCTGGGTCAGTCTGCGCTGGGCATCGGAAATGACGCCAACGCCACGCGGACCGGCGTCGGACTGGGCGCCAGCGACATCGACGTCGTCGGCAACCGGTTCACGGAGAACAGCGGTCACGGCATAGCGGTCGGCGGCGTACTGCCCGACGCGCACCACCCCGGCGACCCGAGAATGACCAACCGGGACATCCTGATCGCCGACAACACGATCAACCGCGTGGCGGTGGACTACAAGGACAACAGCGGCATCCTCAGCACCTACGTCACAGACGCCCGCATCCTGCACAACGAGGTCTCCAACGTCCCCTACGACGGCATCGACACCGGCTACGGCTGGGGCATCAACGACGCCGGAGGGTCGAACGACTACGTCGACCGTGGCTACTACAAGTGGAACACGCTGTACACGACGCCGACCACGCTCAAGAACAACCGCATCGAGGGCAACCTCGTGCACAACACGAAGGCACGTTTCGCCGACGGCGGGTCGGTCTACAACCTCTCCGCCAGCCCGGGAACCGTGGTCGCCAAGAACTACCTGTTCAACATCTCAGGAGTCGGCCTCTACCTCGACGAGGGCTCGCGCTCGATGACCTATGAGAACAACGTGGTCCAGGGCGGATCCTTCCTCTTCACCAACGCATACAGCCTCCGCAACAACACCAGCGACAACGTCATCCAGAACAACTGGTACAACTCGGGTGGCGCCTCGACGCCGAACGCCGCGGCGCACAACAACAAGCTGATCAACAACGTCAAGGTCTCCGGGGCCAACTGGCCCGCGGGCGCACGAGAGGTCATCTGCCAGGCGGGGGTCGCGCCGCAGTTCCGGACATCGCTCAACGCGAACCAGTTCGGCTTCAGCGGATGCGACGTCGACGCACCAGTGGCAGCCGGCTTCGCCACCGCCGGTGGTTCGGCTGTCAGCCCCTACTTCGGCCAGAGCGGGGGCGGATTCGGGATCGCGGCGGCCGGCGCCGACGTATGGGGTGCGGGCGATCAGCGTGACGACCAGTTCGGTTCGGTCTACCGGGCCGGTGCCCTGGGGGCCGGTTCGAGCGTCTCCGCCCGAGTCGTCGCAGTCAACGACGCCAATCCCTGGGCCAAGTCCGGTGTCATGGTCCGCAACGACATGACCAAGGCGGGGAGGTCCGCCGGGTATGCCGTCGTCGCGGTGACCGCTCGCAACGGCGTCGTGTTCCAGTGGGACACCGACGGCGACGGATATCTGGACGCCGATGCCCGCGCCGCTGTCGACGTCTTCCGCCCCGTCTGGGTGAAACTCACCCGGTCCGGAACCTCGTTCGGCGCCTCGTACTCCTACGACGGCGCGAACTTTGTCGCGATCGGACAGCCCGTGACATTGACCTCGGGCGCAGCCAAGCAGGTCGCCGGAATCTTCTCCACGTCCCATGACGTGAGCCAGTCAGCGATCAACCAGTTCGACGCGGTCGCCGTCACACCGTGACCACGCCGTAGGTGCCGATCACTCAGGCCGCGACAGGTGCGGCCGACCGGTCGTGCGGGGCGGGCGTACGCCCGCCCCGCACGGCCCTTCTGTTCTTGGAACCCGGGGCGGTGTACACGGGCACTGGCAAGCCCTTCGAGGACGGCAAGCACGAGCCGGGGACGTCCGACTTCTACTGGGGCGTGTTGTGAAAGTGCCTGCTGTGGGTTCGGGAGCGGGCGGAGCGGTGGCCCTTGATCAACGCGGCCGGGCTTCATAACCTCGCTCGATGGGACATGACGCTCTTCCGACTCTTGAACTCGCCTTCCCGGGTCCGGAACGTGACCGTGGTTTGGCGGCGATCCTGAGCGGTCAGAAGACCGCGCTCACGGGTCTCCTGGAGATCTACGAACACGCCGGCGAGGCAGTACCGGAGGCCGGACAGCGATTCTGGGTGCTTGATTCCGAAGGTCGTCCGGCCGTCACGATCGAGCTCGTCGACGTGCGCGTCGTTCCCATGAAGGAGATCGACGACGACTTCGCGCGAGCGGAGGGACGCGGCTACTCCGACGTGGCGGAGTGGCGGGCAGCGCACGAAGAGTTCTTCCAGAGCGATGGCGTGAGCGGGTATCTGGGACACACCCCAGTCATTGATGACGACACCCTTGTCGTTGCAGAACGCTTCCGAGTGGTCGAGCCCGACGAGTCGGGTGGTCCGTGACCCGCGTCCGACTCGATGGGAGTCCGGGAGGATCAACTGGACAGGCCCTGCTGGGACGGCTGCTGGTCATAGCCACTCGTTGATGGCTGCGACCAGTACGGTCGCCTCGTAACGGACGGCGAGCTTGTCATGTCGCGTGGCGCGAGAGCCGTGGGCCTTAACGGCACGAACCTTGTCCGGCTTGGTGCGGGGCCGGCCCGGACCAATGCGGGGCACCCGGATGCCCTCCAGCACAGGCTGGAACTGCGGACTGTCGTGCCTCTGTCCGCCGGTCACGAGCAGGGAAAAAGGCTTCTGGCCCTACTCGACCGCAAGGTGCGGCTTGGTGGTCAGTCCGCCGCGCGAGCGTCCGAGGCCGTGATCGTCAGGCACGGTGGTGCGGCGGTGGAAAGGGGGATCCTTTCCGAAAAGGGCAGGGGATATCCCGGCTTCAAGGCCGCACTCGACCGGATCGGCATCCTGGGCAGCCTGCGCCGCCTGCTCGCCGGCGTCCGGGGCAAGGACTTCCCCGCGTTCTGCTCACCGATGTCGTACACCGACAAAAATTACGCGAACCGGCGGCACACATCCGGCATCCACCACATGTCGTCCGACAACCGCAGGAGGTGCTGACCACCGGCGAACCGCCGGCTGCACAACCGTCCCGGAACCGCTGACCCGAGGTGTCGGGGCCGCCGCCGTGGCGGGACCGGCGGTCAGTCCGACTCCGCCTCCGTGGTGCCGGTGCGGAAGACGGCGGTGACCGCCTTGCCTTCGAGTGCCGGGCGGGCGTGCCAGGAGTCGGCGAGGGCGGTGACGAGGTGCAGGCCCCGGCCGGACTCGGCCAGGGGGTCCGCCTCCGCCGCGCGCGGCCAGTTCGTCGTCCCGCCCCGGTCGAAGACCGTCAGCGAGGTGGCGTTCCGGTCGTGGTGGAGCATCAGGCCCCGGACACCGGCCGTGTGGGAGACGGCGTTCGCCACCAGCTCGGTCACGACGAGGAGCGCGTCCGGCAACCTCGCTCCGAGGAACTCCGAGCAGGTGTTCCGCACCTCTTCACGGGCCAGCTGCTCCGCCCGGCCGGAACCGGCAAGGCTGATCACCCGGCAGGCGCCTGCCAACGGCCACGTCTCCACCGGCACGCCTTCCCGGTCAGGACTGAGTGTTCTGTTCACGATCGCTGTCCTCCCACCCCAGAGTCGCTGTTCAGGTCAACAGATCCATTCAGTTTGATATTCCAACTAACTGATCGGACGCATGAGTTGACCAACGGGCATGACGGACCGGCGTGTTGAGGCAAAAGGGCTGCCCCAACGGCTCGTTCCCGTCCCTCAGCAGCCGTTCACGCCCCTGGCGGCAGCAGGCGAGCGGCGGCCGGTCGTGGACGACCCGCACGGAGGGAAACGCACGGAGGGGAACGCGGCAGCGCCGGCTCCCCTCCCCCGTGACACAGGTGAGAGGTACAACGATGACGTCCTTGGCCCATGCCGTACACGTCAGTCAGATGCAGCCGCTGGCACCGGGCGCCCTGCCGCCCCGGCCGGACGGTGGCCCGCTGCTCTGGTCCCCGCTGTCCACGACACTCGTCTACGGCCCCCCGCGAGGCCGTCCTGGTCGACCCGGGGCTGACCACGGAGCAGGAGGCCGCCGTCGCGGAGGGGGCCGCCGGTTTCGACCGTACGATCACCGGCGTCTACGTCACGCACGCGCACGGCGACCACTGGTACGCGACGGCGCCCGTGCGTGAGCGGTTCCCGGACCTGAAGGTGTGGGCCACGGCCGAGACGATCGCGGAGATGGAGCGGACCACCCCCGGCGGCCGGCCGAACCCCTTCTGAAGAGCGGCGATTCCCGGCCTGATCGGCGACACCCCAGTCATCGCCGAGGCCGTCCCGGAAGGCGGCCTCCAGGTGTACGGGCGGCCGCTCGTGCCCCGTGCCGTCGGGCACACCGACACCGATCACACGACGTTCCTGCACGTGCCGTCCCTGGACCTGGTCGTCGGTGGCAACGTCGTCTACAACCAGGTGCACCAGTACCTCTCCGAGGCCGGCGCCCACGGCATCGACAGCTGGCTCGGCGCGATCGACGCCGTGGCCGCCCTCGACCCGGCCACCGTCGTGGCCGGGCACAAGAATCCCGAGCGCGACGACCCGGCCTCCGTCATCGACGAAACCCGCGACTACCTGCACGCGGCCGCGGAGGTCTTCGCCGGTGCCACCGGCCGGGCCGACTACTTCGAGGCGATGACGCGGAGGTTCCCGGCCTGGCTGAACCCGGGCATCGCATGGCTGACCGCGGTGGGGCGCTGGCCGGAGTGAGCCAACGGGACCGCCCTGTCGCAGTACGCCCTGAGGTCGCGGGCGTCTGCCCAACGTAGGTATGCGAGCGCGCCCGGCGTCTTAGTGACCAACTGGTCATTAAGGCTCGAGCGTCGTACGCTCCTAAATGACCGCCTGGTCAGTGAGACCCGACGGCGCATCTACTCGTCAGGAGCTGAGACGGCATGTCCGAAGACAGGGAGCCCACGCGTCACCAGGTGGTCGTCGTCGGCGGCGGCCCCGTCGGCCTGTGGATTGCTCGGGAACTGGCCCTCGCGGGCGTACGGCCCCTCGTCCTGGAGCGGGCGGAGCAGCGCAGCCCGCATTCCAGGGCCCTGGGTGTGCATCCCCGCACGATCGAGGTGCTGGCCATGCGCGGGCGTCACGAGGCGTTCCTGGCCGGCGGCCGGCCCATCCCGAACTGGCACTTCGGCATGTTGGACCACCGTCTGGACTTCCGGGCGCTGCCCACGCCCTTCCCGTTCATGCTGGCCTTCCCGCAGTCGGCCACCGAGGAACTGCTGGAGCGGTACGCGGTCGAGTCGGGCGCGGAGGTCCGGCGGGGTCACGCGGTGGTCTCCCTGGCCCAGGACGACACTGCCGTCACCCTCCAGGTCCGGGGCCCCGCCGGCACCTACGAGGTGTCCGCCGAGTACGTCGTCGGCGCCGACGGCACCCGCAGCACCGTGCGCCGGCAGGCGGGCGTCGACTTCCCCGGGGCCGGAACCTCCGCGTACGCGTACCTGGGCGAGGTCGTGCTGGACAGTCCGCCGCCGGCCGGGTTCCAGGCCCTGAACGAGGCCGGTCGCCTCCTGGTGGTGCCGCTGCCGGACGGCGGGTACCGCGTCACCGGGTACGACCCGCTCAACCAGCGCCGCGATCCGCTGACGCTCGACGAACTCCGGGACGCCGCACGGCGCATCGCCGGCACGGACTTCGGCATGCGCGACCCGTCCTGGTTGACCCGGTTCGGCAACGCCACGCGCCTGGCCGCCTCCTACCGCGCCGGCCGGGTGCTGCTGGCCGGGGACGCCGCGCACAGCCACTTCCCCGCGGGCGGGGTCGGTCTCAACGTCGGGCTCCAGGACGCCATGAACCTCGGCTGGAAACTCGCCGCCGTCGCACAGGGCAGGGCCGCCTCGGAGTTGCTCGACACCTACCACTCGGAACGGCACCCGGTGGGCGAGGAGCTGGCGGAGCACACGCTGGCGCAGAGCGCGCTGATCACGGGTCTCACCCCGGACGTCACCGCGCTGCGGTCCCTGCTGAGCGACGCGATCGCCGACGATCCGCACTTCTCCAGGATGCTGGCCGGCAAGCTGTCGGGGCTCGACACGGCCTACCCGCCGGCCGACGCGGACGCCCACCCCCTCACCGGCGTCCGGGCCCACGACCCCGAGGGCCTGGGCATCCTCCCGTTGCTGCACGACGGCCGTCCGGTGCTGCTGGCCATGGGTGACACCCCGGTCCCCGGCGAGGTGGCCGAACGGGCGGCGGCGGCCGGCGTCGCGGTGCACCGCAGCCGGCTGTCCACCACCGGCGGGGACCGCTGGGCCGGCGTGACCGCGGCACTGCTGCGGCCCGACGGACACGTGTGGTGGGCGACCGAACGGCCCGCCGCCACGGCCGACCTCGCCGGTGAGACGATCAAGGCCCTGGACTTCCTGCCCGCGCGGTTCTGAGCGCCCTCACGTGCCGCCGGCCGGCAGCGGACGCCTGTCGGCGGCGGTGCGGGCGGCCCGGGAGCGGGCGGTGATCGGGGTCCGCGGGGGGGGTGAGGGCCGGGAATGCGGCAGGGGGTGGCGGTGTTGAGAGAACCGTCTGACATGTTCGAGTCAATCGGCTCGGGCGGTCGGCGGAAGGAGTCCCTCATGGCACGCAGCACCACACGCCCCGTCGTCAAGCTGAAGTCGACGGCCGGCACCGGAGTCACCTACGTGACCCGGAAGAACCGTCTGAACGACCCCGACCGGCTGGTCCTGCGCAAGTACGACGGACACCGCCGGCCGGGTGGAACGCTTCCAGCGACGCTACGGCCGCACCACCGTCGACCGCCACTGACCACCACCCACCGCCGCCGAGGCCACTGACGCCAGTGCCCCCACGGCCCGGCACCGCGCCCGCGGTGCCGGGCCGTTCCTGTACCCGCACACGCCCGCCCGCCCGGAGCCCCACCGCAAGCTCGCTCCCAAGTGTTCGTCACAGACACGTGAAACGGGGTCCCGTGTCGAGGTCCCCACACGTGCGAGCGTTCTGCGCGCGCGGGCCCTCCCACAACTCCGCGAATGGATCACGCGGGCGATCGACGCCGACGAGACCGGGCGACTGACTCCCCATCAGCACTACTGGCGGCTCGCCGACGGCCACCTCACTCATCGCGACGAGGCGTGAACCCGGGAAAACCCGTGGGCGGGCCACGGCTGGGCGTTGCTAGTCCCCGGGAGGCCGTGCGAGAGAGCGAGGAGGTGGTACCCGTGAACGTATCGACATCGGTGCTCCCCTCCGGGGTCACGGTCGGGCGATAGGTCGTCCGGGAGCGCCGTTCAAGAGCACTCCCGAAAAGCACGACCGTGCACTTCACTTCCGAACAGCGCCTCGAAGCCGACGAGCAGGCCCGTGCCGGCCTCCGGCGGGCGATGCGGGCCGGCGAACCGGTCGACGAGATCTTCGAGTCCCTCATCGGCCCGCTGGTCGACAACGCGGTCCCGGAATGGCACACCAC
>NZ_JNWV01000060.1 GCF_000716535.1 Streptomyces flaveolus
CGCTGTCCGACTACCGCCTGTTCGCCTTCCCGGCCTGAACTGCCGCGCGCCGCGTCCGCAGACGGCGTCGTCATGGACCGACGGGCGGTCCGAGAGGCATGACTCGGCGCCTCCTCACAGGACCGCTTCGCGGGCCTGCGGACGACGCGCGTCACCGGCGCGGCGGCGCTGCCGCCCACTGCCGGAAGACAGTGCAAGCGCGTCGGTGTCACAGATCCACTCGGTGCGCGGTCAAAGTGGGAGAACGCTGTAAACCCAACGTTGGCATACGGTGTGAAGTCACCGAAACCTGTCGAGGATTCCAGTGAACTCCGTACGTCACTCCAAGCTGTGGACCGCTCGCAGGCGCCCCGATGCGCGCTGATCCAACTCGGCCAGGTCCCAGGTATCCCCGTCCCGGGGACCGTCTTCCTGAGCCGTGTCACGCTACCGGCGTCTCCCGCACATGCAGGAGGCGCCCCCGGCGTCGCATGGCCGTCATCGCGGTCGTTTCGCGGGTGCGGTGCTTTGTGCAGACCTCGCCCGCAGCCATGCCGCCAGATGACGCCAGCCCGAGGTGCCTGGCTGTCGCCCGGAGGCGCCGAAGCGTTCCGGGCGACAGCCCTGAAGGTCCTTCGGCCGTGCATAGCCGCCGCCCCACCTGACCGGATGCATCCCGCTGCGAGGTCGGCCCTTCACGATCCGACGTCCGGGCCGGCAGCTGGCTTCCGTGATCCCGCCGAGTGCCGACCCGCCGACTGCGACAGCACAGGCGGGACGCGCATTGCCCCCGCTCGGGCCCCGGTGGGCGCCCAGGGTCACCCGCACCGTCCCGGACGGGCGAGCCATCCGGCGCGAGTACCCCGTCTCCCACCAGGCCCGCACCCAGCCCTTCGGGCCGACCGCGACCGGGCCGACATCGGCACGGACCCCTCCTTATGCTGGGCGCGCAGGTCGAGATGGTTTCGTAGCGGTAGGTGAAACAGGTGCCGCCGGGCCGCGGGCATTCCTCCAGATCAGTGTGGGCCCACGTGCCCGCATCGCTGCCCGACAGCCCATTGAGCATATAGATTATAAGTGACATCTATCACGTGGACGCTGTGCGGTGACGGCCGACATGATGGGCCCGCACATCATGCCCAACGCATCACCTGCCCTACGAGGTTCGAATGACCCTGCCGTCGCTGTTGCTGGTGCCCGGAGCGTGGCACAAGCCCGAGCATCTGCAACTCCTCATCGACGACCTGCCCGGCATCGACGTCCACACCGTCGCCCTCACCTCGTGTGGTGACGATCCCAAGACGCTGGGCGACATGTACTCCGACGCGGCCGCCATCAGAGCCGCGGTCGAGGCGATCGGCGGGCCCGTGGTCGTCGTCGCGCACTCATACGGAGGCGTCCCCACCACCCAGGCACTCGCCGATGCGCCCAACGTCAAGAGCATCGTCTACCTCGCCGCGTTCCAGCTCGACGCGGGGGACTCCCTGCTGTCGAGTGCGGGTGGCGCCCCGCCGCTTTGGTGGGAGTTCCACCGGCAGGAAAACGTCGGCGACTTCCTGACCGTCGCGAACCCGGTCGACCTGTTCTACGGCGACGTGGACAAAAGTGTTGCCGAGAAGGCGGCGGCAGCCCTGGGCTACCAGTCCTACGCCGCCACCACCCAGAAGCTGACAGCGGTCGCCTGGCAGACGATTCCGAGCACCTACATCATCTGCGAAGCAGACGGCGCCATCCCGCCCTTCGTCCAGGAGCTCTTCGCGAAGCGCGCCGACAGGACGCTGCGACTGAACAGTTCGCACTCGCCCTTCCTGTCGCAGCCCTCCGCACTCGCACAGCTCATCAGGCACGAACTCAGCCTGCATTGAACCGGCCGGCACCGCCTGCGGCCAAAGAGCCCGGCCGCCCCAACCGCCCTTCCGTCGCGTCTGCTGCTGCCGGCGGGCCCTCAACCGCTTCCGGCTCCGCGCATTTCCGACCGTCGGGTAAGCGGGAGACGTACTCTCGTGACCTGGTTCATTACGGACAAGCCAGAAGTGTTTCGCTTCGAGGCGGGGGAACTTCACGCCCCACGTCCCGACCTGCACACCATGCTGCTGTCCGGACTCGGCACGATCGAGCAGCTGCGGGCCGGGGGTAACCCCCGCCCACGGTGCTGGGCTGGTGGCGGGAGCCGGATGAGACGGCGACGACAGCCGCGTTCGTGTGGATGCCACCGCGCCGCAGTGGAATGCTCGTACGACTCCGGATCACCAACCGATTCCGCCGCTCCAACGGCACCAGCTCGGACGTCACTGGTCGGCGCTCTTCCGGAGGGCACCACCGTCAGCGGCCCAGCAGTTCCGCGCATGATCGCGGACAGCTTGTGGAGCAGGCCCCCACCTCAGGCGCGCTCTTCGCCTCACGATCGCTTTTCTCCCCGTCCGGCATCCTGTCGGCGTCACAGCACCTCGAAAGTGGAGTTCACATGGATCCCAAGTCCCTCGCTTCCCAGGCGGATGCGGCCGCGTACGCTTTCGGGTCGGCGATGGAGAGGCTGGTGAGCGTCGTGCCCGGCGCCACCGGGCGTAGCGGCTCCCACGGCACTCTCCTCGCCCTCACTCGCTCGCAGATACCCGCTCTGAACGTCGTGATGAGCACGGTGAAGGAACCCGACGCGGGGGAGATCGCAGACTTGGCCGCCGTGGCCGCCGCGGAGGCGGGCCGCAGCGGATTCCCCTGGAGTATCCGCCTGCGCGGCGGCCCGGACGAGGCGATGACGCGCAAGGCCAGTGAGTACGGACTGACTGGCAGGTCCGAGCAGCCCTTCATGGTGCTGCCGCTGAAGGACGCGTCCGCGCTCCCGCCGGAGACCGGACAGGTGCGGGTGCGCGCCCTGAGCGGTGACGAGTACAACGACTTCGCCGAGGTGCTGGCCGCGGGGTTCGGCGCGCCTGCGGTGATCATCTCCAGCCTGTACACGCCGGCTGTTCTGGACGCGCAGGGGATCACCGCCTACGTGGCCGAGGCTGACGGGGTCGCCGTAGCCGCGGGTCTGGGGGTCGTGGTAGGAGGCCACCTCGGCGTCATCAACGTCGCCACGACGCCGCAACACCGTAGAAAGGGGCACGCCCGAGTCATGGTCGAAAGGATTCTGCAGGACGGCAGGGCCTCTGGCGCGCACACGGCCTACCTCCACGCGACCGATGAGGCAGTCGGTCTTTTCGAGAGCCTCGGCTTCCGCACCGCGGAAACGTGGACATCGTTGATCGGGACCTGATCGCCGCCTCTTCGGTGTCGTGAGACGCGGCGGCGTGGGCGTCACCGACGACGCCCACGGTGCCGGATGCCGAACCGACGAGGTATCCGCAAGCGGCCGACCGCATGTCTCGTTCCCCCTGTGAGCAAGGGCCTTACTGGCTCTAACTGATCATTTCAGAATGAGTTTGGCTCTGAGGCTAGGCAGTTGGGCTGGCAGGCGGCAGAGTCCTGCGGGTGTCGGATGATCTTGTGCCGGAGAACGCCGCGGTCGACGGCTCGCACATCCGGGCCCTCAAAGGGGGGCTCACATCGGACCTTCGCCGGTCGACCGCGGCCCGCCGGGGCAGCAAGCACCACCTGATCACAGACCGGCACGAAACGCCCCTTGCGGTGTCGGTGAGCAGCGGAAACCGTCACGACGTCACCCAGCTCATGCCCCTGCTGGACGCGATCGCCCGCATCCGCGGCCTGGTGGGCAGGCCACGTCACCGACCACGGCGGCCGCTCGCCGACCGCGGCACGACTACGACAAGTACCGGCGGCTCCTTTGCGCTCGCGGCATCATGCCGAAGACCGCCCGCAAGGGCATCGCCCACGGATCCGGCCGGGCAAGACCAGGTGGGTCGTCGAGCGAACCTTCGCCTGGCTCCACAGTTCAAACGCCTGCGGATCCGCTACGAGATACGAGCCGACCTCCACCTCGGACTACTCCAACTCGCCGGCGGCATCATCTGCTTGAGACGACTCCGAACCTCATTCTGAAATGATCAGTAAGGACAGCCCCGACTGCCGCAGGCCCTCCAACTTGCCACGACCGGCAGAGGACGTACAGACAGTGGGCAGGTCTCCGTACCGCTGCCTCGGAAGCCGCCTGAGTTGACGAGGGCCTGCCTGATCACCGTGACCTCAGCGGGCATGCAGCGGCGGATTCGTTTGCCGGCGGCGCCTGGAAAAGCATGGCAGGCAAGATCCCCGACAGCGTCAGGCACTCAGTGCCCACCATCACGGCGGACCCGCTTTCGACGGCCGGGTGACACCGCCTGCCGTGTTCTGAGACACCACCGATGCCACGCCCGGGAGTGTGCCGGTGGACGACCTTCTCGGGGTCCATCTCCGCTGCGGCCACGGCCAGGTCCAGGAGCGCGCAGCCGGGAGGGGCAGACGTTGCGAAGGATCAGGCGTAGCCACGCACCCGCGGACCCCGGTTGCCGCACGTCGGCGATGTGCCGGAAGGCGATGAGCGGCGCCTCCTGTACGGCGTCCTCCGTGTCGGGCCGGTTGCCCAGCATGCTCAGCGCCACGGCGTGCATACCGGCCCGGTGTCGTTCGACAGCGCGCCGACCGCGGCGACGTCACCGTCGCGCGCGATACGCAGGAGCTGGGCGTCGGTCCGGTCGCTGGTCAGGGCGGCTTTCGAAGGCAAAGAGATCTGGGGTGAATACCTTGTTTCGTCCTGCTGGGGACGGAGCCGGTCCCGGATCGGCCGCGGCGTGCGTGAGCGCTGTCCGGTCCCCTATGCGGCATCAGGTGGGTTTCCCGCCACCGCCTGGCCTTCGGCCGTCATCGGCCCGATGGCCTTCGACGGCCTGTGTCGCGGCTTGTACAGCCGCGTGGAGGATCTGCTCCGACAAGACAGTTCCCGTTGTGGCGCGAGCGAGCAGTATGCCGCCCATGCGGGTGGCCAGGGCCGCCAGACCGGCATCCCCGGGTGCGATCCATGCCGCCATCTCCTGGATGCCGTCGGCGTAGGTCTTCCGGTGCTCGGGCTGACGCGCCGTGTCGCCGACGAAGCCGGCCGCAGGGCAGCCGCTGCCAGGGTTGTCGCGATGCTCGACGGATAGGTAGGTAGGACTCGACCAGCGACCTCCACGCCGCTTCGTGCCTGCCGGCGTCCTGGTCCAAGGACACCAGGTATCGGATGCTGTCGGTAAGGCCTTTTGGCCATCGCCTCGTCGACGAGCGCGGATTTCGAGGCGAACTGCTTGTAGAAGCCGCCCTGGGTGAGACCGATCGACTGCATCACGTCGATGATGCCGACCTCGGCGACACCCTTCTCACGTATCAGGCGGGAGGCGGCATCCACCCCCCGCTCCCGGTTAGCCTTCGCTTCTGCTTGTGAGACGCGGCCCATCCCTCACCCTGCCTGGCCTCGGCAGTCACCTGACATGTCGCCATCCGCGATGACGGCACCGGTACCCCGCCCGGAGGCCGAACGATCGTACCCGGTTCCGAACCGGGGGACTTCTCCCGACCAGTTCCGTCAGCCATCATGGCCAGCCTGCCACGGCAGGAGCGCGTGGGGCGTTTCCGGGGCGATCCACCCCGTATCGCCGGGTTCCGGAGTCCGGGCCGCGGGCGCTCCGTCAGTGACACCCCTGCACGCCGTCAACCCGCGCGCACCCCCTCGATGAACCGGCCGGCCATATCGGTGCGCTCCTCCAGGGTGAGGGGGCTCTGCCCGAGGTCGATGAACAGTTCGTGCACACCCGCTTCGGCCGCCGCCCGGGCGTAGTCGATGTACTGCTCCAGCGTTCCGGCGTCCGGAATCCGCTCCGGCTCGGCTTTCTCTGCGGTCAACGCGGGGTTGACCCGCAGTGCCATGCGCAGGGTGGAGGGGTCCCGTCCCGCATCCTCCGCCTCATGAAGAATGGTCGCCCACAGTCCCGTGAGATATAGCAGCGGCATGGCCACGGGCAACCAGCCGGCGGCGCGCCGGGCGACCCTGCGCAGGCCTGCCGCCGTGAAAGCCGCGAGCAGGACGGGCGGGCCGGGACGCTGGTGGGGCTTCAACCCGACGACGGTCTCCGGGATGGTGAACAGCGGCCCCTGGTGGGCGTAGATGTCGTGGGTCCAGTACCCGTGGAGGATGTCGAGCGTCTCGTCGAGCCGCCCGCCCCTGCCTTGCCAGGGCACGTCCACCGCCGCGTACTCGTCAGGCATCCAGCCCAGACCAAGACCGACGTCCAGACGCCCGCCGGTGAGCACGTCGAGCGTGGTCAGGGAGCGGGCCAGCATCAGGGGCGGCTGCCACAGGGCATTCAGCGTGCTGGTCCCCAGGCGGACCCGTTCGGTGTGCGCGGCGGCGAGCGTCATGGACAGCAAAGGGTCGAGGTGCCTCTCGTAGGCCCTGGGCATCACGCCGTCACCGACCGGATACGGCGCGCTGGGGGAGGTGGGGGCGAGAACGCGGTCTCCCGTCCAGAGGGAGTCGTACCCCAGTTCCTCGGCGGAGCGGCTGACGCCGACGACGCCCTCTGCGGTCGCGTCCGGACCGAAGGTCGGCAGGGCCAGGCCTATGCGCATGGGATTCTCTCTCGTCCAGTGGCGTGGATGGCCGGCGGCCAGCGGCGGCCCCCGCACCGCGCTGGGCCTCTCGGGTCCCCGACGCGGGTGCTACCGCGATGGCAGTCGCCGGTGTCGGCTGTGGCGTGCGAGGCCTGCGCCTCCCGGCGCTCAGCCCTGGGAAGCGGATGCCGCCTGGATGGCCGCCCTGACCTGCTGTGCGAATCCTCGGACGGTGTAACCCTCAGGAAGGCTGTCGATCAGCACGATGTCGGAGATCGCGTTATTGAGGCGGAGGGGCAGGATCGCCTGGTACTCCGCCGAGTTGTACCAGGCGTCGACGGCAGCGCGGTCGGGGAACTCCATGAGGACGACCAGGCCTGGCCACGCTCCCTCCACAACGCTGACCTCGCCGTTGGCGAGCCACTTGCCGCCGTAGGGTTTCACGGTGGCCTCAACTTGTTCGAGGTAGGACAGTCCAGCTTCGTTCGGGACGTCACCGGGGATGCGGAGGTGGTTGATCAGGTACGTGCTCATGTCGGTCCTTCCGGGTTGCACTGCTGGCTCATGGGCTTCGTTCGAATCCTTTTAGATTACGAGCATAATCGTAGGCTCGGCATGTCGGCGCCGCCACCGGAGCCAGATAGATGCTCTATGACATCTATCACGTGGACGTCCGGCGGCAGGAGCTGGACGATGGGCGCGTAAGCCGCCCGCACCGTTCCTGCGCCACCGGATCCCGGACGCGGCCGCACGAACGCATGTGTTGCGGCATCGCGGAACCGCGACGGAGTTCTCCGGCGCCGTGCCGTCCGCCGCCCCTCCCTCTCACCGGCAAGAGGAGACTTGAATCGATGGCATGGTCTGTTACCGACAGTCCCGAGGTGTTCCGGTCCGCGGCGGAATCCTTCGTTTCCGCGCGTCCCGACCTGCACACCATGCTGCTCTCCGGGCTCGACTCGATCGAGCGTCTGCAGTCCAGGGGTACGACGCCGCCCACGTGCCTGGGATGGTGGCGTGACGCGGACGGGGCCCCGACGACGGGCGCGTTCGTATGGACTCCCCCCCATCTGCTGACCGCGAGTAGCCTTTCCCGGGCCGCGGCGACGGGCCTGACCCGGTTGCTGTCCACCGACGCCCACCCGTGCACCGGGCTGCTGGCCGACGAAGCGTCGGTCCGCGCCTTCTCCGAGGCCTGGGAAGCAACGACGGGCACGGCCCCGAGCGACGGACCGCGTCTTCGCCTCCACCGCCTTGAACAGCTCGTGCCGCCTGGCGTCGCCCCGCCGGGTGCACCGCGGGTGGCGACCTGGGACGACCGGCCTCTTCTCCACGACTGGTGCACCCGCTTCGTGGCGGAAGCCGGCCCGCTCGGAGCCGATCTCGACAGGTTCGTCGACGAGCGGATCACTCAGGGCGGCTGGCGGTTGTGGATGGTCGCGGGCGAACCGGTGGCCATCGCAGCGATGACCACCCTCGTGGCCGCCACCGCCCGCGTCACCCCGGTGTATGTGTCGCCCCACCACCGCGGACGAGGCTACGGTGCCGCCGTCACCGCAGCCGTTTCCCAGGCCGCGCGGGATGCTGGCGCGGAGCACGTCCTGCTCTTCACCGACCTTTCAAACCCGACCAGCAACCGCCTGTACCAGCGCATCGGCTACCGGCCTGTCTCGGACTACCGCATCGTGGCGCCCTGACGGCTCCTGACGAAGACCTGGCACGCGAGGCCGCGCCGCAGCCGCCCCGCAGGCCCGGCGGCAGACGACACGGGTCAGGCACGGGCCTCGCATCTCCGGGAAAGGCAGTGCGCCTCCTGAGTCACACGGGAAACATCTGAGACACCATCAGGACCTGTCAAGGGTGTCCCGCGGACATCTCGTCACCTATGTCCTGAGCACCGGGAACGCGAAGTCCGGCGCCCGCGCGATCCGCTCCTCGACGACGTCACACCGCCGGTACCTGTGCGACCTCCTCGTCCAGGACGTCCTCTTCGGCGCGCAGCGCACGCTCTCTCTGATCGTGTGAACGCCGTCCTGATCGTGGACGGAGAAGGCCCGGTCGCGTCGGCTGACCGGCAGGGTGCTGACCGCCCACGACCCGAAAGACATTGTGTTTCGCACCCGGGGAAAATGAGCGTGTCCGGCCTCGCGCGGCTGCTCCGCCGGAGCACGGTGGTTGTGCGAGTCACCGATGTACAGGTCACCGGACGAAGCGACGGCCACGCTGTAGGGGTAGTAGAGCCGCTCGCCCACCCCCGGGCCTCCGTCGGCGATGTATCCGGCGACGCCGTTGCCGGCGACGGTGGTGAGGATGCCGTTGGGCGCCACCTTGCGCACCCGATGGTTGTTCTGGTCGGCGATGTAGAGGTTGCCCTCCCTGTCCACCGCCACCCCGTAGGGGTACTGGAGCTTGGTGCCGACAGCGGGGCCGCCGTCCACGACGAAACCCGCTTCGCCGTTTCCAGCGGCCGTGATGATCGTGCCGTCTGGGAAGGCCGCCGTGGCCGAAGACGTGGGTGCCATAACTGTTCCTCCTGTGGTGGTACCGGGCGCGGCGCCCAGCCGGTGTTCCGGCGGGGCGGGCGCGCCTCGGGGTTTTGACAGCCGCGCTCGGTGTGCTCGACGCGCGGAACATGAACGGGATGCCGAGTGCGCGGGAGGCGACCGCGGTGACCTGGTGCGGCAGCCTG
Source organism: Streptomyces flaveolus (assembly GCF_000716535.1). Taxonomy (GTDB): domain Bacteria; phylum Actinomycetota; class Actinomycetes; order Streptomycetales; family Streptomycetaceae; genus Streptomyces; species Streptomyces flaveolus_A. Next base: position 9,188 of record NZ_JNWV01000060.1, read on the forward strand.
GGCCGACCAGCTCAGGAGACTCCAGCCTGGACGCCGGCCGCGACCCGCTTGCCGGGCAGCCGGACTGCCGGCCACTCCGGTGCGATGTAGACAAGACGGTCGGCGAGGTGCGCATCGGTCCGGCGCCGCGGCAGCAGCTTGCACACCGACACCCCGGCCATGACCAGGGTGGTGGCCGCCACCACCGCCGCCAGGGTGTCGAAGCCAGAGCGACGCCGGCACGCGAGCGCGGACGCCCCGCCCGCTCCCAGAGCACCGGCCAGTGGTACGCCTGCGTACACAGATCTCCCGTCTCTTCTCCCGCTTGTCCTCACGCGCCGGTACCGGGGCAGCGCATATCGGCGAGGACGGCGCCTAGGGGAGCCCGCCCCGGCCGCGGCGCGGTCCCGGTGCGGTGCGGCGATGCCGGTGGAGCGCACCACGATGGGCGGTGCGGTGCGGTGCGGCGGTGGCGCGGGACCGATGCGCGCCGCACCGCACCACCGCCTTCCGGGGCGTCCTACACGACGTTCGAACCGGCCGGTGCGGGGTGCGCATCGAGGGCCTGGCCCACGCCGACGGCCTGCAGCTGGGCACCTACCGCATCGACGATCCGGGACGCCTCTTCCGCACCGTCGGTGCCAACTGCGCACCGCGGTACCTGTAGCGCAATGGCACCGCTGCCTGGGATACCGTGAACACCGGTCAACAGCGGACCGGATCAGGCGGGACAGAGCCCCGGAGTGCCCCGTTCACACACTCCGAACGGGAGGGTTGCGCCCTGATGAGAACATGCGAAGCGGCATCGGCCCTGTGGATTCGCAGTTTCCCGTGGGCCCGTCGGGCTTGGAAGGCGTGTCGAGACCGCGTGTGACACAGGTCACGGGAAGTCGGTGTGGGGTGCCGGACAGCTCATTGAGGTGAGTATCCATATGCGTACCCGGGTACGGGCCGGGGATTCGAGCGCGTTCGCCGAGCTCTTCGACAGCTACGCCCGCGCGGTCTACAACCATGCCTTTCGGCTGACCGCCGACTGGTCGGTGGCCGAGGACGTGATGGCGGCGACCTTCTTGGAGGCGTGGCGGCTGCGGGACAGGGTCGAGCCTGAGGGCGGCTCCCTGCGGCCCTGGCTGCTGGGCATCGCCACCAACACGGCGCGCAATCACTACCGGAGCAACCGGCGCTACCGTGCGGCGGCGGGCGCCGCCGCGGCGGCCGAGCTGTCGGTGGCCGACCACGCCGACGAAGTTGCCGACCGGGTCGATGACCGGCGGCGGCTCGCGACGGCTCTGACCGCGCTCACCGCGCTGCGCAGACCAGAGCGCGAGGTCATCACCCTGTGTCTCGGGGAGGGCCTGGACTATGAGGCCGCCGCTCAGGCGCTGGGGATTCCGGTCGGAACGGTGGCCTCCCGGCTCTCCCGAGCCCGTAAGAAGCTGCGTGCGCTGGCCGCCGAGGCGGAATCGGCGCGCCTCTTTGCCGAACCGGTCGGCGCGGCAGCCGGCACGACGGGCAGGAAAGTCCGCGGGAATCGGGAAGTCGGTCGGCTCGACCGACAGATAAGAGGCGATCACACAAACGCGATCCGGCCCGCACAGGAAGGAAACCGATGAACGCGGACACGTCCCGGCACAACCCGGCCGATTGGGATGAGAGCGCAGAGTTCCTGTCCCGGACGGCGCGTGACCTGCCTGCGGGCCGTCACGAGTTCCACAAGGAGCGTCTGATGGCCCAGATCCACGACATGCAGCGGGAAGAGCACACGGCGGCGGCGGTCCCCGCGAGGGCAGGACGGTTGCGGCTGCCGCGTCCGGCGATCGTGCTGCCCGTCGTGGCGGCGGCCGTGGCGGGGGTGGCCGTCGCCGGGAGCTCGATGACCGGCGGTGACGGAGCCGAGGACGGGGGCGTCTCCACCGGGTCGGCCCTGACCACGCAGGTCGGCGCCGCGACCACCAAGGGTGTGCCTCAGTTGCTCGACCAGATCTCGCTGGCGGCAGCCGACGTGTCCCACCCGGACGTCAAGCCCGGCCAGTACATCTACATCGACTCGAAGACGGCCGACACCTTCGTGAAGACCGTCGACGACAAGAGCAGCCTGGCCAGCCACGAGCTGCACCGCCGGCAGGTGTGGATGTCCCCGGACGGCACCAAGGGATGGCTAATCGACCCCGCGGTCAACCGGAGTTCCGAAGGTGAGACCTTGAGCCTTCCCGACGAGCAGGGCAACACGCCGAAGGCGTACCTGAACAGCCCCTCGTACGACTATCTGGCCAAACTCACCACCGACCCCGACGCGTTGCTGGCCAAGATCTACAAGGAGACGAAGGGACACGGCAACTCCCCGGACCAGGAGGCGTTCACCACGATCGGGGACCTGCTGGGCGAGAGCTACCCGCCGGCAAACCTGTACCCGGCACTGTTCAAGGCGGCTGAGAAGATCCCGGGTGTCGTCGTGGTGAACGACGCGGTGGACGCGGTGGGCCGGCGCGGCGTGGCGGTGGCCAGGCTCGACGAGACCAGCGGTCAGCGCGAGGAATGGATCTTCGACAAGCGAACCCATGTCTTCCTCGGCGAGCGCAGCGTCCAGGTACGGAAGGGCACCGGTGAGGATGCCCTGATCAAGCCCGGCACGGTGCTCTACACCAGCGCCATCATGAACCGGGCCGTCGTCGACGGCATCAAGCAGACCCCTTCGCAGGCCGGCTGACACGGCCTGGAGGTCGTCAGGTGGACACGGTCGCATTGCCGTAGTCCGAACAACCCTTCCCCAGAGGACCTGTTGCGGCAATCCCGCCTGCCTGGCGACGCATGCCCCCTGGAACGGATGCGTCAGGAACGAGGAGCACATTGAGCAGCGAGAAAAGCGGCCGGAGCAAAGACGTGTGGACAAGATCCGCGATCGAGGCGTACGCCGTGGGCAAGAGGCATCGGCGGGGTTGGGCGCTGAAGGACTGCTCCTTCCGGCTGCCGGCGGGCCGGATCTGCGGTCTGGTGGGCCCCAACGGCGCAGGGAAGACGACCCTGATGGGGATAGCGGCCGACCTCGTCGATCCGACCACCGGCAGCGTACGGGTGTTCGGCGCAGTCCCCGGTTCCGAGGAGGCCCACCGCCGCACGGCGTTCCTCGCCCAGGACAAGCCGCTCTACAGGCGCTTCACCGTGGCCGAGACGCTGCGTCTGGGGCGGGAGCTGAACCCGGGATGGGACCAGCGGGCCGCCGAGAACATCGTCCGGGCGGGCAATGTGCCCTTCGAGGCGCGGATCGGCACCCTGTCCGGTGGGCAGCGCACCCGCGTCGCCTTCGCTGTCGCCTTCGGCAAGCGCCCCGACCTGCTGATGCTCGACGAGCCGATGTCCGACCTCGACCCGCTGGTGCGCCATGAACTCATGGGCGCACTGATGGCCGAGGCCGCTGAGCACGGCACCACCGTGCTGATGTCCACCCATATGCTCGCCGAACTGGAGAACGTCTGCGACTACCTGCTCGTCATCGCCGACGGCGGCCTGCGGCTCGCCGGTGAGGTGGACGAACTCCGCACCGCCCACGCCCGGTTGACCGCCACCTTCAAGGAGAGCGGCCCCGCCGGGGCGGGCACGTCCCTGGCGCGTCACACCGTCGTGGAGTCCCGCACCGACGGGCATCGGATCACCGCGCTGGTACGCCCGGCCGGACCGGTCGACGCCGTCTGGCAGTCCGAAACCCCCGGCCTGGAGGAACTCCTGCTCGCCTATCTCCGCTCCCCGCAGGTGCCGCCCTTGATCACCGCCGAGTCACGGGTCGCCGACCGGGACCTCGCGAAGGCGGTGGCGGCATGACCGGCGCCCGGACCTCCCCGGCCGGTACCGGCCGGGTGCACCGCGGTCCGCGCCTGGGCGGTCTCAACTGGCTGGTCTGGCGCCAGCACCGGGCCGCCTTCTGGACCCTCATCGGCGGTACGGTCATCGCCGCCGGCTGGATGGTCTACCAGCGCATGGGGATGATGGACACCCTCCACGCCCTCGGATGGCCCCACCCGAAGTCGGACGACTGGGACAGGCGCGTCGGCAACGGCGCGCTGACGATGGCCGGATACGGCCTCGGTTTCCTCCCCGTCCTGATCGGTGTCTTCATCGGCGCCCCGCTCATCGCCGGGGACCTGGAGAACGGCACCGCAAAGCTGGTCACCTCGCAGTCCGTGAGCCGCATCCGGTGGATCGCCACCAAGCTCGGCGTCACCGTCCTGGTGGTCCTCCTGGGCACGGTCGTGCTCTCCCAGGTGTTCGGCTGGTGGTGGTCCCCGGTCAGGGACCGGCCCAACTTCATGCCGTGGACCGAAGGCACCGTCTTCGACAACACCGGGCCGGTGCTGACCGCGCTCACCCTGTTCACCCTGGTCGGCGGCGTCGCGATCGGCATGGTGCTGCGCCGCACCCTGCTCTCCATGGTCGTCACCTTCGGCTTCGCGGTCACCGTGCAGATCCTCTGGTCGCACTTCCGGCTGCAGCTCGGCAACCCCGTCAGCCTGACCACCCACACGGGCGTCATGAAGTCCAGCCCGAGCGTGCCCAGCAGCGCCTTCGAAGTCGACACCTGGTTCACCACCGCTTCCGGGAAGCTCTACGGCTGGGGCACCTGCGTCACCGGGTCGACGGAGAAGTCGCAGCAGGCCTGTCTGGACAAGAAGGGCATCGTGGGCTGGCGGGTCGACTACCTCCCCTTCTCCCAGCTGTCCTCCATGCAGTGGTTCGGTGCATCCGTCCTGCTGACCCTGAGCGTCGCGGTCACCGCGTTCATCTTCGTCTGGGGCCGCAAGCGCGTCGCCTGACGTACGCCAGTGGGCGCCACCCAACGTCCCGCGAGTCCTCCAGCCTCCCGCGGACACCCGGCGTCACCCCTGGCCCCGCGATGCGCCTCCCCCGGCAGGCGCACGAAGATCTGGACGGCGGGCAGCTGCGGGAGCTGTCGGAGCAAGAGCACCAGCTCACCTTTGCTCTGGCCTGGCAGGCGGGCCAGGACAAGACCGCGAAGGCGGCTGCCTATCGCGCCAGGTACTGCAGTTCGCTCTCGTACAGCTCGGCCGGGTCGAATCCCATGCCGGTGAAGTGGCTTGCCAGTTCCAGGGAGACGATGCCGTGCGGGCGGGGGTCCGGAAGCGCAGGGCGGCCGGGGGTGCGGGGTGGTCGGCGGCCCACTGCCGGTGCTCGGCCAGGTGGGCCTCCAGGCGGGCGTCGGCGTGGCTGTCGTCCGGGTTCTGCGCGGCTGTGCCGGCCGGGCGGTGTCGAGGAGGGCGCGCCATGGGGCTGAAGACGATCTCCGGCAAGTTCACGTACAAGGTGGGCAACGTGGATCGCTGGGAGTCCAACTAGGCCTGCCCAGCGCTGGCGGTCACGTTAGTGCCGTCCGCTCCGCTGGTCGTGAGACGTCAGGGTCTGTCACGGTCCGAGCTTGATGAGCATGCGCCAGAATGCTCAGCCAAGTGTCGCTGTTCGGCTACCCGCCCCGTTTCGACCTGTTCACGGCTGTTACAGAAGGTCCCCCTCTGCGTCGACGTACCCGAACGCGTTGGCCATGTGCGCCAGAGCCTCCCGCAGAAGGTGCTGACGCTCTCGCCGGTCCATGGCGGGTGCGGCCGTGACGGTGACGGCCATCTGCGGCCTGGGGCCGTTGTCGTTGGGGCCCAGCGGCGACAGGTCGACGAGCGTGTCCAGGACCGGCAGGACGCCGTTGTCGGCGGGCTGTTCGCACGTCATCCGCAGTTCCGTGGTGGGCGGGGCGGCCCATGACAGCTCGGCCGGGTCGCCGACGACGTCGGGCAGCAGTTCGGCTGCCGTCTCCCAGGCGGCGAGCAGTACGGCCTGAATCTCGTCGAAGCCCAACCGCGTGTGCCCACCGGGCCCGAGGGCCGCGGCCCACGCGTCCGGGTTCTCGATCAGGACGTCCGCGCAGGCGATCACGGTGGACTCCATAGCGGTGGGCAGGGCGAGCATGATGGAGGTCTTCACGGCTGGGTCGCCGTCCGGTCCGGTGATCGTGCACGTGTAGCTCAGGGAGCGGGACGAGTTGCCGAAAGGCCCGCGCTCCCAGCGAGCGGCGGGAAGCTCCGCACCCCGGCGCCGGGACAGCATCGTCACCGCACCGGCCACAGCGCTGTACGGAAGTTGCTGCTCAAGCAGCCTGCGCCGGGCTGTGGTGACCTCCAGCGCGCCCGGGTGGGCCCAGGGCAGGTTCACCAGGGCGCGCAAGCGCAGCGCCAGCGTCTGACCGGCGGTCCCGACCTCTGCCGACCGGCCCTGGTCCAGGCCGAACCGAGGAAGCGGCTGCCACCGCCACACGCCTCGGCCCGAACACGACAGTCGGCCCGAACCCCATGACCCGCCGTCGAGGTCGACGCTCCGAGCGTCGGCCGGGATCACCCACGGGGTGTCCGAGTCGGCGGGAAGGTGGGGGAAGCCGATGGCGGCGAGCGGGTCCTGACCTCCTGGGGCACGCCGCCCGGCTTCGACGATGGCCTGCCAGACGGGCGCGGCGACGGCGACCGGGGGTCGGCCGGGCACCAGGCACAGCACCCATCCCGGCTCGCCGTCGACCTCGTGGTGCAGATCCTGCAGAGCAGCCGGGCCCTGCGCCCACGCCTCTCCTGCCGGCTGTCCGAGGCCCGCGTCGGCCAGCTGCGCGTAGGCCGCACGCATCTCCCGCTCGCGGTCGGGCAGGCCCTGCCCCACCCGCAGCCGGCTGTCCGGCCCGGCTTCAGAGACGGCCTGCCGCACGAGCTCGGTGAGGGCCTGAGCGGTGGGCATGCCAGAGACCCGGACACCGGCGGAGAGCAGCTGCTGTATCTCGGGCCGCGGCAGCCAGTGGGTGCTGTCGCCGTCCCGTATCGGCACGGCGACCGTGTCCGTGCGTGGAGAACCAGGCTTGCCCACCGGCGCCGGCACGACGAACAACGTGCCAGCGGCCTGCTCGGGGACGTAGATGAACATCACCCGCTCGCTGTCCGCACCGGACCATCCGACGCGCACTCCGCGTGGAGCTGGGGTGATCCACTGACGGATCAGCTTGCGGATCTGGTCCACGTTCACTGCGGCCGGGTCGAGGCCGACGATGCGGTCCAGGACCTCTTCGTCATGCTCGAGTCGGGTGGCGATGCCGATGACGATGAGTCCGCCGCCCCCGTTGGCGAACGCCGCAACGTCCTTGGCGAGTTCCTCGACCGCCTTGGCGTCCGCCAGCTGGTACGGACCGCCCTTCGCATCGAGCCACTGCGTCTCGCGCAGTTCGAGCAGGGCGACCGGCTCATTGCCGTCCAGCACGGCCAGCGCGCTCTTCAGATCCTTCACCACCCCGGCAGTATCCACCGGCGCTTCCGTCGCTCGCCGCCAAGTTGCACAAGCGCACCGGCACCCCTACATGCGTGAGGGGGCACCGGCTCACCTATCCATTTGCTCGAGCACGACGTCGACGGTGAGGGCGAACCTGGGCCGGGTGGTACGGCCAGTGCCTCGCGCCGCCTGAAGGGTGCACTCGCTGCTGCTCCCCGTGGAGCCAACTCCCGGGCGAGGGACTTGGTCAGCCCGTTCACCGCGGACTTGGCGGCGACGTAGTGGGCCATGAAGGGCTGGCCGGAATGGGCGCTCGACGAGGAGATGTTGACGATCCGCCCCCAACGGTCCTCCCACATGTACTGCAGCACCGACTCGCAGTGGTACACCCCGTTGAGGTTGATGTCCACGACACGCTGCCACTCCTCGAAGGACAGTTTCGAGAACCTGGTGGGGCCGCCCTTGCCAGCCGCGTTGACCAGCACGGAGACCGGGCGGTAGCGGTCGCGCACCGCGTCCGTCGCCTTGTCCACTTGCGCACGGTCGGTGAGGTCGACGATCAGCCCGTGGCGTTCCTCGGTCGGCGTGATGTCGAACAGGGCCACGTTGAGGCCGTCGGCGGCGAGCCGCCGCACGATCGCCCGGCCGATGCCGGAGGCCCCGCCGGTGACGATGGCCGTCCGTTTCGACGGGGTGCTCATACGAACGTCCCGCAGCGCCCCCCGAAGACGTCAGAGAGTGGCGCGCGATCGTGCAGATGTGTGTCGAGCGCGAGCGCGCTCTGCTCGAGCGACTCCCCACCTACCGCACAAGCTGGCGGGACACCGCTGACAGGCTGATCCAGGCGATCATGGCCGTGTATCGGCCCGCTCATGCGGCGGAACCTTGATCGGATGGACGGTGTCGAAGAGCAGGCCGGCGACAGCGTCTTCCTCGGCTCGGACGTCGCGAGCTTCGTCAACGGCGTCGTGCTGCCGGTCGACGATGCCTGGACCGTCGTCCGACGTTCTCCGATCACTCGTCCAGACGCCCGTCCTGCGGATCCCGGTCTGCGGAGCGCCGCGAGTCCCGCGTGCTGCGAGCGACGACCGGTCCGTCGGGTCGGTGTTCCGATATCAGGTGCGTGCTCCACTCCTGCGCGCCGCCCTCGCCGCGCTGGCTCGTCCTGGCCTGAAGCAACCCCCTGTGCCGTGGCCGGTGGAATCCGGCCCCCGCAGGCTTCTTCGCCCCGGTGGTCATCCTCAGGTAGGAGAACGGCGTCGTCGTTCCGCACTAGGACGGTCCCCCGTCTGCTGCTCAGCCACGAGGGCCAGGTCACCGCACTGGCACGATGCTCCGGCAGCACCTGTAAGGGCAGCCTTGGTACTCACCTGAGAACAGACTTGGAGAGACCTTTCTCGTGGCTACCTTCCTGTACCGACTGGGCCGAACCGCCTTCCGGCGGCGTTGGCTGGTGACTTTGTTGTGGGCGGTGGTCCTGGGCTGTGTCGGTCTCGGCGCCGTCAAGGGCCCGACCGCGAGTGACGACGGCACGTCGTTCATGCCCGGCATAGAGGCCCAGAAGGCGTTCGACCTGATCGGTGAGCGGTTCCCTGGCTCCGACGCCAATGGTGCCAGCGCCCGCATCGTCTTCATCGCCCCCGCTGGGGAGAAGGTGACGGCAGACGACAACCGTGCCGCCATCGACGAGCTGGTGTCCTCGGTCGCCGAGGGTGCTCAGGTGGACAGTGCCGTCGACCCCTTCGAGGCCCACGCGGTCAGCAAGGACGCCTCGACCGCGTACGCAACGGTCACCTACAAGGTCAAGGCCGACGACCTGACCGACACCAGTAAGGGCGGCCTCGAGAAGGCCATCGAGGAGGCTCGTGACTCGGGGCTCACGGTGGAAGTGGGCGGCACCGCTCTTGCCTCGCAGCCGGCCGCAGGGGGTTCGGCCGAGGCGATCGGCATCGCCCTCGCCGCCGTCGTCCTGCTGATCACCTTCGGCTCCCTGGCCGCGGCCGGGCTGCCGCTGCTCACCGCCGTCATCGGCGTCGGTGTCAGCATGTGCGCGATCCTTGCCCTCGGTAGCGCCCTGGGACTGTCCATGACCACCGGCACGCTCGCCTCGATGCTCGGACTCGCGGTCGGCATCGACTACGCCCTCTTCGTCGTCTCCCGTTACCGCGAGGAGCGTGCGAACGGTCGCGACCCGCAGGAAGCGGCAGGACTCGCGGTCGGCACGGCCGGCTCCGCCGTGGTCTTCGCCGGTCTGACCGTGATCATCGCGCTCGCCGGCCTGTCCGTGGTCGGCGTGCCGATGCTGACCAAGATGGGCCTGTGTGCCGCCGGAGCGGTCGCCATCGGCGTCCTGGTAGCCCTGACCCTGGTACCCGCCCTGCTTGGCATGTGGGCGAATGCCGTCCTTTCCCGGAAGGTCCGCAAGGCCGGTAAGCGGGGCGGCAAAGCCCAGCATCCTCTCGAGTCCGCCGCCAATGGCGGCACCCGTTGGGCTCGCTTCGTGATGAGGCGGCCCGTGGCGGTCCTTCTGCTGGGTGTGGCCGGTCTGGGGGTCTTGGCCCTGCCCGCCGCTCAGTTGGAGATGGGCATGCCCGGCGATGAGGCGAAGCCCACGTCGTCCACTGAGCGGCGTGCTTACGACGCGTTGGCCGACAGCTTCGGTGCGGGCTTCAACGGCCCGCTGACCATCGTCGCGGACGTCAAGGGAGCCGCGGACCCGCAGGCGGCCGTGGCGACGATGGCCGAGCAGATCAAGGACACCGACGGCGTCGTGTCCGTTACGCCCCCGCGGTTCAACGAAGCCGGGGACGCCGCACTCTTCTCCGCGGTGCCGGCCACCGGCCCGAACGAGGAGGCCACGAAGAACATCGTTCAGACCATCCGGGCGGAGCGGTCCAAGCTGGAGGCGGATACCGGCGCGACATTCGAGGTCACCGGCAGCACTGCGATGAACATCGACGTCGCACAGGCCCTTCAGGACGCCCTGGTGCCCTACCTGGCCGTCATCGTGCTGCTGTCCCTGCTGCTCCTCCTGGTGGTCTTCCGGTCCATACTCGTGCCCGTCAAGGCGGCTCTCGGATTCCTGCTGTCGGTACTGGCCTCGCTCGGGACGGTCGTCGCGGTCTTCCAATGGGGCTGGGGCGCCGAACTGCTGGGAGTGGAACAGACCGGCCCGATCATGAGCCTCATGCCGATCTTCCTGGTGGGCATCGTGTTCGGCCTGGCCATGGACTACGAGATCTTCCTCGTCTCCCGCATGCGCGAGGCGTACGTCCACGGTGAGAGCCCCGGCCAGGCCGTGCGCTTCCGGCACAGCGCCCGCGTGGTCGTCGCCGCCGCCGTGATCATGATGGCGGTGTTCTCCGGCTTCATCGGGTCCGGAGAGTCCATGATCAAGACGATCGGGTTCGGTCTCGCTGTCGCGGTCCTCTTCGACGCCTTCGTCGTCCGCATGACCCTGGTGCCCGCCGTACTCGCCCTGCTGGGCGACAAGGCATGGTGGCTGCCCCGGTGGCTCGACAAGGCGCTTCCCCGAGTCGACGTCGAGGGCGCCGGACTCACCTCACAGGCCCAGTCGCCGGCCCCGAGGAGCGCTGAGGCTCATCCGCGGGAGTCGGCCCGCACGTTCTAAGACGAAGCACGCTCAGACGCGCCGCAGTGCCGTGCGACCCCGAGCCCTCGGACGCCGACCGGCATCGCCGCAGCTGGTACGAACAGCTCCGCAAAGACCTACGGCGCTGGTGAACAGTTCCTGCCCCCACGCTCCGAAGGGCGACCATGCTCCGCGACGCCACCCATTCCCAGCTCTCCGGCCACTTCGACCGCTGGATCGGCCCGCTGTGCGGCGTTTGGCCCGATGGCCACGACGACTGGTGCACCGTCCTCGGCACCGCGCAAGATCGCCTGCAGCCGGTTCTGCGCCTGTCGACGGTCACGTATTTCCCCAGGTCGAACGTCACGTAATTCCCCAGCTCCTCGGTTGAACGGCACCCGAGCCGAGGCCCGTGCCGTGGGCAGGGAACCGCCCTGGCAGACTTCGCCGCATGGGATTGTTCAAGCGAGGCGGAAAGCCGGAAAGCGCCCCGCAGGGCCCCGACCCGGAGGGGCTGAGCACGCTGCTCCTGCAGGGCGAAGACATGATCGACCAGCTGGCCCGCGCGCACATGTCCTGGGGACTCGGCTCGGCGGACCGGTGGGGGCTCGACCAGCGAACTGGTGTCATCACCTGGACATTCCCTGACAAGACCGCCACCGCCCCAGCGCAGATCCTCAGCAGCTGGAGTCCTTCGTCGTCCTCATGGCGGTGGGCATGGGCCAACGAGAGCATCCTTCCCGAGATGAGCCGCGACGCCCGCGCTGTTCGTGACTGGGCCGAGGCCCACGGCCACGATGCTCTCGCGGCGCCGGAGGTCGATGCCGACGAGCAGACGGCAGGTACTCTCGCGGCTCTGGCCGTCCGGATCACCAAGGCGGCGGGCTTCTATCGTGGCCCCGGCGCGAGGTCGATCGCGATCATCACGTTCGGACCCGTCACCTTGACCGCCCAGGACGGCAGCACGTCAACCTTCAAGATCGATATCGAATAGCAGCTGTTGCCGGGAACGATGGCCCGGTGCCTGGCCTCGTGCGGCCAGGCAACTCGGCAGCGCCCGGGCTCAGCGGATCAGATCGGTTTGTCCTGCTTCTCGGTGGGGCCCTTCGGTCGCTTGTTGAGCCGGTAGCTGGGGCCGTTCATGATGACTTGATGGCTGGCGTTGATCAGCCGGTCCAGCAGTGACTCGGCGACGACCGGGTTCGGAAAGAGGGGATACCAGTCGTTGGGTGCCCTGTTGCTCGTGATGATCAGGGACCGGCCCTGTCGTTCGGAGACGAGTTCGTAGAGGTCATCGGCCTGGGACGCGGTCAGCTGGCGCATGGCGAAGTCGTCGAGGATGAGCAGGTCGAGGCGGATGAGTTCGCGCATGCGTTTGTCCCAGGTGCGGTCCGCGTGGCCGCCGGCGAGTTCGGCGAGGATGCGGCTGGTCTTGGTGAAGCGGACGTTGGCGCCCTGGCGGACGGCCTGGTGGCCGAGGGCCTGGGCGACGTGTGTCTTCCCGACCCCGACGGGCCCGAACAGAATGACGGACTCGCCGGAGTGGAGCCATCGCAGGGCGGAGAGGTCGCGGATCTGGGCGGCGGGCAGTTTCGGGGAGGCGGCGAAGGCGAAGCCCTCCAAGGTGGCCTGCTGCTCGAACTTCGCTCTGCGCAGGCGCCGTTCGAGAGCGACGGACTCGCGGCGGGTGATCTCGTCCTGGCAGAAGACCTGGAGGAAGTCGAGGTGCCCGAGCTCGCCCTTCTGGGCCTGGGTGAGGCGGGCGTCGAGGGTTTCCAGCATGCCGGACAGTCGCAGTGTCTTCAGCGACTCGCGCAGGGCGGTGGTCATCACGCTCACCGGTCGGCCTCCTCAGCATCGACGTCGGCGTGACCCTGGTCGTCGTGAACCTCGCCGGGGATCTGCGGGGGGATGGTGGCGGCGAACAGGCCCTCGGGGCCGTGAAGGAAGGCCGCGGCTCCGGCGTCGCCGGTCTCCGGTTCGGGGTCGGTTTCGGTGCCGGCGACCAGGATGCCCTTGACCGTCCGGTAGGACGGATCACCGACCGCGACCGCCTTCGCGCAGGCGGCTTCGAGCCTGGTGTCGCCGTACTTCTTCCGAAGCCCAGGACCCCTTGGGCGGCGCGGAGCCGGTAGAGGGCGTTGACCTCGAGCAGTTGGTCGATCACCTGCCGGCAGGCGTCCCCGACCTGCGAGGCTTGGCCGCGGCACCAGATGGGCGTGCGCATCTGGAAGGCGATCTTCTCAGGCGGATAGTCATCCTTGTCGGTGCGTTTTCCCTGCTCAAGTGCCGCGTGCGTCTTGACCAGCTCGCCCTCGTGGAAGACCTGCACCATCGTGGCGGTGGAGCGGACATCGACACGGCGGCCGATCAGCTTCCAGGGCACCGAGTAGAGGGTGCGGCCGACCTTGATGTGGATGTCCGGGCCGACGGTGGCCTGTGACCATCTGGCCAGCACGAACGGCTCCTCGTGCAGCGGCAGCAGGGCCTTGGCCTCCACCGCCTCGAACACGGACAGTGGCTTCGCCCCGTCCAGCGGCCGGCACTGCCGCTGACCTGCGACGTTCGTGGCCCAGAGCAGGGCCTCGGCCTGCATGTGCTCCAGCGAGGTGAACGTCCGGCCGCTCCAGAACGAGTCACGGACGTAGGGCATGGGCCGCTCGACCCGTGGCTTGTCCTTCGGCTTCGACGCCCGTGCCGGATCCACCAACGTCCCGTAGTAGGAGGCAAGTTCGGCATACGACCGGTTGATCTTCGGGTCGTAGAGGTCCGGCTTGTCGACCCCGGTCTTGAGGTTGTCCGGCACCAGGCGACGCGGGACGCCGCCGAAGAAGCGGAAGGCTTCCGCGTGTGCGAGGGTCCAGGCGTGCTGGTCCATGTGCGTCACGGGGCGGACGAACATGTGCCGCGAGGCTGGCAGCACCATCACGAACGCCCAGATCCGGTGCCGCTTCCCGCTGGTGGGGTTGATCCACTGCCCCAGGAAGCCGTAGTCGATCTGGGCCTCCGAGCCCGGCTCGACGTCATCCCGCAGCACCGTTACCTTCGAGCGGGCCGCCTCGTCGGGCAGGTTCTCATGCACCCAGCGGCGGAACGTCGTGAGTGACACCCTCAACTTGCCCTCGTCGCGGAGCCGTTGGTGGATCGTGGTGACCGTCGTGGTCTTCAGCAGTTCCTTGACGTAGTCGCGGTGCGGCTCGATCTCGCCCCACCTGACCTGGTTCAGCTTCCGGCTCGTGAGCTCGGGGAACCAGCTCTTGAGCAGCTTGGCCCAGTCCGCCTCGCTCATGGGCGGCCCGCCTGGGGTGATCCTCGCCTTCTCCGCCGGCGCCAGGTACTTCCTGATCGTCTTGCGGTCCACTCCCAGCGAGGCGGACACCTGGCTCTTGGACCGGCCCGCGTACCATTGCACGTAGATCTCGACGATGTCGACCACGGTGAACGTTCTCCTTGCCATCCGGTGCGTCCGTCGGCCTCTCGGCTCGCGGATCGAGGGCCTGCGACGCTCCGAGAGGCCCAGACCCTCAACCCGGGCACCGGCATGCCCATGGGGAACCCGGCCGATTCGCAAGGAAGAACCAATCCATGATCAAACCACTCGAAACAGGGAACATCACCCCAGTTCGAGCATGGTCGGCGGCACCATCGATGGTCGGCGCCCCAGTGGGGAATCGTGACCACAGGGGTGGGGAATTACGTGGCGCTGATCATGCGGATCGTGGGGAATTACGTGACCGCCGACATGCGACCCTCCGAGGCCGACCCCTACCGACGTGTTGCGCACCTGCTTGCGCGAGCGTCCGCAAGCACCGGAGGAGATTCGGAGAACGCCGACTCCGCCCTGGAAGCCCTCGGTGCCGCAGAGGCGATCGCCGGCCAGGCCCGTATCACGGCCGGCCAGGAGTGACTTGTCGGGCTCGGTTCGGCCAACGCGGCTGCTGCCAGCCGCTGCTGGCAGCGAAACCGTTACGTCGGCTGGCGGTTGGAAGGTGCGATGCGAGGCGTAGAGGAGAATGGGCAAGGCACGGAACGCTTGCGCCGCCGGTGAGGAGAAGAACGTTGGATCTGCAGGCCGGTGTAGGCGTCTACCAGTTCGTTCGCGACCGACAGGACGATCTCCGGGACGAACAACACCCGGATGGCCACGACGCGTACGTCCAGCCCCGACGCGACGCCCACGAGCTCAGCCAGGAGTTCGCTACTGCGGCTCCAAGCGGGCACCACCGATGAGGCCCGCCGCCTACTCGACGCGCTCATGGCCATGGCCGACCAGTGGAAGAGCCACCCTGACTTCCCCGCCGTAACCCGCGCCGTCCGCGCTGTGCACGACGCGGACACCACAGCGGAACGGTGATCACGAAGGGCTTTTGGTTTCTCACGTCGGGCGCGGTCGTCGTCATGCTGCTCCTCACGCCCTGGTGATCCGCCGTCGTGTCACTCCATGGACAGTGGGGTGGCTGGCCATCCTGCTGGCCTCCATCGCCATGATGGCCCTGCTGGGTCTGACGGCACACCTCACCGCTACGGATGGCCGGCCGGCGCTCGTCGATGACCCGGATTCCTGACTCGGTACGGACCGCGTGAAGAGCCTGCTCGATCAGCTCGTCCAGGTCTTGATCTGAGCGGCGACCTCCCGCACCGGGAGACCGTCCCGGGCGGCACGGGCCAGCGGGAGAACGGTGTCCAGGCCAGGGCCCACCGGCATCCCGCACGCCGACAGGTAGGCCGCGGTCACCGTGGCCGCGAACAGCAGATTCCGCATCTCCAGGCTCGGGTTTCTCGCCAGCTCGCACAGCAGCGCCGCAGCCTTGTGATGAGGTTCGGGGTAGACCTCGTGGTCAAGGATCTCCGCCCGGTGACGTGCTTCCGCCGCTACGGGGACGCCGTAGTCGACGACCTGGGGGTCTCCCGGAATCTGCTGCGCCACTGCCAGGATCCACGCGAGGTCGATGCGAAGGTTCACGCGGCGTCCCTCGGTGCCGTCTCCGCCGGGGCGTCTGGGAGACCGGGGTACCGGTCCTCACCGACTTCCGCATCGAACACGTCCGTGTACGCGGCCAGGAACGATGCAGCGCCGGCCATGAAGGCCGCGCGGGACTGATTCACGTCCGCCTCGATCAGGTCGGCCACGTACCCCTGCAAGCTCAGGCCCCGGCGCTTGGCCCGGTCCTCGGCGGCCGCCCTGACGGCGTCGTCCAGCCGGATATTCGTCTGCTTTGCCATACCCACCAGCATAGCTAGCTACTGATACCGTCGACTAGCATTCGCATAGGGTCCGGTGCCGCGGCGAGATCGCCTATCGGGCGGCCGGGAAGGCCAGCAGGCCCTGGGAAACCGGGATACGCAACTTCCGCCACTTGGTCAACGACTTCCCTGCCCACGCGGTGATCGTCGGCGAGAACGGTGTCGATCCGCTTGGTCCTCGACCCGTTTCTGTCCGACGCACGGCGCATGCTGCGCGAAGAGGACATCTGGGAAGGCCATCCCGCAGGCCTGGCGGGCGGAGCTGAAGTGACCATCGCGGTTGAGCTGCGAGGCTTCGACGACGATGTTGACGCCAAGAGCGTCCTGTCCAGCGCCGCAGTGCTTCGATCCCTATGTAGCCCGGCTGACCTACCGCTTCGCCCCTCGAACGGAGGTAGCAACCGGCGACGGATCCCAGGTGCAGCCCACCAGCCGGCCGCTGACCGCGAAGGACTACGACGTCGTTGTCTTCGCTGGCGAGCGCGAGACCAACGACGTACGCGCCATCCGCCGCGAAGTGGCCCTGCGCGTCCTGCCAGCCCTGCGCGACGCCGAGGCAGACCAGCACAACTGGCGGCGCAGTCCCATGCGGGATCTCCTCGAACGACTGCCCCTGGACCCGGTGAACCTGGAAGCCACCGCCTCGGCGATCGCCCCCGCTGTCAACCAGCTCACCAAGGACAACAACGTCGCCAAGCTGGTGCTCTCCGTATCGGACCGGACTGCCGGGGTGCGTCGTGCCTGCACCGGTCTCCCGGTCGCGCGCTGGGCTGCCTGCCGTCGGCCGGGTCCGCGCGGGTCGCGGCCGGCGCTGTGCCCGGCGGCTCGGCTCGCTGCAGCGCTGGGGTTGGGCCTGCGCCCGGCGGCCCGCGTGATGCCGCTCGCCTCCGTCTCGCTCGGGATCATCCCGTTCACCGCCCAGCGCACCGTGTGGCCCCTGGAAGCGTTCTACGTCCACGACGACACCACGGCCGTGGTCGAGACGCTGACAGCGGAGATCAAGGTGACGCAGCCGCGCGACGTCGCAGACTACGCCAAGGCGTTCGCCGGACTCGCGGAGATGGCCGTCTACGGCGCCGCGGCCCGCGCCCTCATCCAGGCCGCGATCGACGCCCTGGAGTGAAGTTCCGCAATTACCCGCAATCTCGTTGAGAACCGAGCGGCGGTCTCCGTAGCGTTGAACGACACCGACACACCCATCACACGGAGGCGGTGCCCCATGAGCGCACCCACACTCACCGGCCCCCAGCCGGAAGACCGCGGCCTCCAGCCGTCCGCCTTCAGCCGACCTTCCCCGGCGCTGATCGCCCGCGCCGACCGCGGCTACGCCCGCTTCCTCGCCGTCCAGGCCCTGGCCGCCGCCACCGGCGACCACGACCAGGACGACGACGCGGCGGGCGCCCGATGAGCGACACCCACGCCGTGCTCCACGACCCCGATGGCCTGATCGAGGCCGAACCGCGCCCCCTACGAGGCACTCGTCACCGCCGTCCTCGCGTGGAAAGACCCGGACCTCGCACGCCGCGACTACGAACAGATCGCCCTCCAGCTCACCGGGCACGCCCGCGCGGTCGCCGCCGACGTCCGACGTCTCGCCGCCGCCCTGCCCAAGAGCGACGGCCGCGGCGCCCTCGCCGAAGTCGTCCTCCGGGAAGCCGACGGCCGCCTGTCCGCCCCGCTCAAGGGCACCGCCCGCTTCCAGAACCGCGCCCGCCTCGTCCAGGCCCGGCCCTCTACACCCGGCTGGACCGCCTCACCGAACCCGCCCCGGCCGCCACGTAGCCCGACGGCCCGGTGGGTCGGGCACCCTTGAGAACGCTGCGTCCGCGCCCGGAGACGCAAAGCAGCTACGCCTCGTCTCCTTCTTCGTCGGGGCGATCGAGGTCCTGGTTCAACCGGGCCGATGAGACGTCCGGCCGAAGACATCGAGGGAGCCGGGGCTGGCCAAATGCAGCCCGGTCCGGCGCAGCGCCTCACGGCGAAGGCGCTCCGCAAACCGCCTGGTGAGCTCGCCGCGCAGACGCACACGCGTCGTCTCGAACGCGCTGGCGTGCACGTTCCGATATCGGTGCGAGCGTACATAGTGGAGGACGACCAGGTCGCGGAGCGTCTCGACGTGCAGGGGATCGGTGAACGGGGCGCCGGCATGCACGGCCACGAGCGCCGCGGGGGCCCGTGTCTCCACCGAGCCCACAGAGCCTCGACAGAAGCGGAATCGACCGCAACGAAGTCCTCGGCCAAGCCGCACGCCCGTGTGCCCTTCAGCTTGTTCCGGCGCTCCGGGTTGCACACGTCGACGGGCAACAGCTGCCAGCCGGCTCCTCCCGAACCAGGCATCGTGAACTGCCGGAGGAGGACCTGGGAAGCGAGGTGCTGCCGGCCTGTGCGCGCTGCCTTCACGTGTCAGATTCTGGCAACTGTCCAGCCTCGGTGGGTACGAATTATCAGGGCATCGGGAGGCGAGATCAGCAGAATCCCGGCCCGTCCCCTGTCGGCGCACCGGGCGCGGCAAGACTGTCTGCTATGCGGGGTCTCCGGCGATGGTCGATGTCTCCGCGAAGAGACGGGTGGCTGGCCCGAAGTCCCCGAGCTCGATCGCGAGCAGGGCGCGTACGAAGGTGGACAGGTCGGCGGAGCCAGCTGGACTCGTGGATCCTGGACCGGTCGGCTCAGGCAGGAATTCGATGTCGGTGGGGGCCCGTAGGCTTCAAGCTAGGGCTGCAGCAACAGGCAGCGTGGGGGAAGGGACAGGGACTTGACGACGGTGCGCCCCACGCATCTCACGGAACGGGTCGGCGTTAGCTTGGTCAGCCTCCAGGTGGTGTCAGAGCTGGGATGGCTGTTTCGTGAGCAGGAGACCAGCGATGTCGGAATCGACGCACAGCTGGAGGTCGTGCTCGGCGCGAGCATGAGCCCGGGTACCTCCGGGAAGTCGACTGGCCGACTGCTGGCCGTGCAGATCAAGTCCGGGCCTAGCCAGTTCGCCGGCGCGGCCGATGGCGGTTGGTGGTATCCCTGCGACGCCGCGCATGTCGAGTACTGGACGAGCCACTCGCTGCCGGTCGTCGTCATGCTGGTCGACACGGGAACCCGCAGCGTCTACTGGCAGCACGTCAATCTCACGACGTGGTGTCCACGGGCAAGCACTTCAAGATCTTCGTCCCCGCGGCCCAGCAGCTCGATACGGCCAACGCCGACGCGCTGGCCGCTCCGGCCCGCTCTAAACAGGGCGCCGACCCCGTCACCGAGGCCGCCGATCGTCTGCCGGCGGAAACCCGTCTTCGGCTCCTCAAGGCCCACCGTGCCGGGCGGGCCTACGCGGCGCCGCTGGCCTTGCTCCTCGCCGACTCCGATCCCGCCCACGCCGTGCGCGTACTGCTCACCTCACCCCCTCCCTGGCTGACGAAAGCCGACACCGCGCACATGGAGGACGTTTGGAGGATCACCGCCTCTTACGCCGTCAGCCACGAACTGGGCATGCCGACGGTGAGCGCGCTGGAGCGGGCCGCCGCCGTATCCGCCGACAGCCGGGGCCGCCTCCTCACTTTGGCTGCACTGGCGGCCGCCTACCAGGGAAGTCCTCAGGCGGTGTCACTGGCCGACCAGGCCGGGGAAGAAGGCGACACCCTTCTCCTGGCCGTCGTCCGGGCGGTGATCGACTCCCCGCAACGGATGCCCGAACACGTACCCGACGTCGTGCAGCAGGCTCTGGCCGCCGGAGACCCGGCCGCCACCGCCGACGCCAACGTCCTGCGCTTCACGGCCCACTGCCACGTCACCGCGGGCCGCCACGACGAAGGCGAGGCCGTGCTCGAAAGGGCGCTGCGCCTCACGCCCGGCGATCCTGACATACAGGCCGAACTTGCACGGTGCCTCCTGTACCGCAACGCGGTCGGGGCTCCCCGGCAGGCCTTCCTCGACATCGGCCGGGCCATGCGTCTGGCGTCGGCCGCGAGCGCCGAGTACCGGCGCTGGCGGGGCCCGAGTATTCGGGCGGCGCGCGTCCTGCTTGATGCCCGTGTCATGGCCGGCGACATCACTGCCGCCATCGGGACAGCGTTGGCCGAACCTGAGGGGGACGCGCAGGATCCGGAGACCTTCAGCCAGGAACTTCTGGTCGAGGCGGTCCGGGTGGCCAGCCAGGCCGGTCAGGAGGAACAAGCTGCCACCCTCGCCGAGAGCGTGACCGGCGAGGGCGACCGGCTGCAGTTGCTGGCCCACATGTGCGACGCCGCGGCGGGCAGCAGCCGGGAGGCGCGCATCGCCGCCTGGGAAGCCGCGGCTGCCGGCGCAGGCAGCGAAGACCAGCGCGCCATGGCCGCCTACGCCCTGGCCGGTCTCGGGGTGTGGCCCGTTCCCCACCTGGAGCGCCTGCACGCTGAAGGCGCCCTCGCCGAAGCGCTCTACCCACCCGCTGGGCGACGGCCGACGCTGCGCGTGGTGACGACGCAGCTGCCGTCCGGCGCCTTCGCCACTGGGAGTCTCGAAGTGTCGTGGCAGCGGCGGGGCTGGTCGTCCAGTACGACAAGCAGGGCGAGCACGCCCTGGCGGCGGAGGCCGCCGAGCGGGCGGGTCGGCGCTTCGGCGACACCTCGCTCCGGGCCCTTGCCGTCGACCTGTGGGAACGGGCCGGCGACCGGGAACGGGCCCGGATCGCCGCGCTGACCCTGGTGTCCCGCCCCCTCCTGCCCGACCGAATGCGTGGCCGCCTGCGGCGCGCCCTCGTCCAGTGGGCCGGGGAGCGCGGGGACTGGGGCGACATGGAGGACCATGCACTGGCCGGGCTGGCCAAGGAGGCGGGCATCGACCACGTGATGGCCGCCGAAGGAGTCGGCCGCGCGCTGCCGTCCCCGGCTATGGACTTCGCGTGGGCGGCCATCCACGCCCAGGTGAGGAACAGCAGCCTCGAGACCGCGCGCGACACCCTGACCCGGTTCGCGCCCCAGGTCCGCAACGAGCAGGACGCGCGGGCCTGGCTCACGCTGACCCGTTGGTCAGGTTGGACCCCGGCGCTCGCCGAAACAGCACTCGGCCTGGCCGAACACTTCCAGCCGACGGACACCGAACTCTCCGCGCTCCTCACCGCGGCTGTCCTTGCCGCGACCGGAGAGCCACCGCAGCCCGTTGGCGACGTCAACGGATCCGCCTCCGCCCTGGAGGGGGAGACGCGGCACGCACTTGAGCTGCCCGAGCCGCTGCGCGAACGCCTGATACGCCTCCTGGCCGAGCTGCCTCCGAGTGCGGTGCTGACCCCTGTCACAGGCGGCGCGCACGGACTCGCACGACGCCTCGAACAGACCCTGGGGCGCCGCGAAGTGCTCCTGGAGGCGACGGCCAGCGGGGTACGCGCCGGACAGCTCCCCGCCGACATGCTTGCCGCAGTGGCGCAACAGCCCGTCACCCTGACCCTTCTCCAGCGCGCGGCCGGCGTTTTCCCCGCAGGGAGCACCGACCCCGTGCACACCGCCGCCGAGCGGAAGGCCGTGCACGAAGCGCTCGGCCGGACCGCCGTCGTCGACGTCACGGCTTTGGCACTGACCGCCTTCCTGCCCGGACGCCTCGGCGAGATGAGGGCGGCTTTCGCGACCACACCGTCCCCCACCGCCGTGTGTGGCGACGTACTCAACACCTGCTACAGCCTGCGCGAGACGGAACGGTCGGCCGGCGTGCTCGGCGTACGGGGCGGCCGACCCTTCATCGCCGCGTACACCGACCAGGACCGGCAGGAGATCCGGCGCCTCGCCACCGCTCTCTCCCCGGCCGTCCCCGGTCTCCAGCCGGTCGAAGTGCCCGACCTCACCGAGGTCCGCCGCAGGTTGAGCATCTCAGGCCCGACCGACGACTCGGTTGACGCCTGGCTATCCGCCGCCCAGCTCGCCTTGGACATAGGCGCACCACTGTGGTGCGATGACGCGTTCCTACGGAGCCAGCTGATCGCAGAGGGCATCCCCACGTTCGGATCGCTCGCCCTGCTGCACGTCCTCACCGAGCACGACGACTACCCCGAGTTCACCGCCGACCGCCTGGACGAGGACCTCCGCGTCCTGCTGACGTCCCAGGTGGTCGATCTGCCCGTCACCCTGGCCCTCCTCGCCGAGACCGCCGCCGCCGACGGCTGGAAGGCGGGTCCCGCCGCCGCACCCTTCAGCCGTCCCCACCTGTGGGAGACCGCAGGAGGCCTTCCCCTTTGGACCGCGGCCGCCGAGCAGGTGTGGACCCACGCCCCCGGCGAACTCGGTGGCTGGGTCCGCGTCGCGGCCCACGGGGCGACAGTACGGGCTCAACCCGCCCACCTGCTCCGAGCCATCCTCCTCCTAAGCATCGAAACCCTTCTCGCTGTCGGCATCGGTCCGCAGTCGGCGCACGAGGTAGAACGCGCCGCGCTCGACGCGCTGGGCACTGCCGTCCGGGCCGTGCAACGAATTCACGAGGTGACCGAGCAGCCGGTCCCCGTCCTCCCCAACCCCACCGACCAGGAATTCCGAGGACTCCTGCGCGCGGGACTGCGACGGGCGTTGACGGCACGCCGCTTCTCGGCTGCTCTGGCGACCGCCATCGTCGATGAAGCCGTACCGCTGGAGACGTGACCGCAGAGGGCCCATGCCCCCCATTTCAGCCCGACGTCGGCGAGCGCGACGAGCTTTTCGATGGTCAGCTTGGCCCGGCGGCCTCTTGCTGTTGGACAGGAAACTACCCCGAGTTCCACCTCCGACCGTCCGGCAACGCCTCTACGTGCCCATGGGGACCGTCACAGAGCCTCGTGCTGGCCCTCTACGTCAGGGCGGCAGCCCCTGTTGAAGGCGCTCACGGGCGCCGTGGACGGCTCTGCGGACGCGCCCGGTCCCACCGGGGCCGGAGCCGCGGTTCGGGCGTTGGACCCTGGGCCAGGGCTCGGCGCCTCGGCCGGCGGCCGCCGACTTCCTGGAACCTGCTCGGACGCCGCTGACGCAGTCCTGAACGGGGCCGGGGGTGAGGCCCTCTCCCCGCCATGTGGTGATCGGTCGATCATGCCGGGAGGAGACCGGAAAAAGTCAGAGCGTGGATGTGTTGGTCCCATTACGATCCGCGGATGGCTGACAAGCGCCCGCCGGGCACTCTGGGTGTTGACCCTGATTGGGTGATCTTTCGGTCGTGGGTGGGTGTGGGTCCGGTGTTGGTCCTGTTTGTCCTGTGCTCGTCGCGTTGCTGTGACGGTGGCCTGCAGGTGGATGGATGCTACGCAGGTTGATTGGGTGCAGGCCTGTTGTCTGTGCAGGTCGGCTGCCGCGCCGTAAGACAGTAGGGGGCTTCGCTGTGGGCAATGGGGGCTGCCCAGGCTGATCCGACTGCGGTGGTGTAGAGATGCACCTATGTCCCGCAGTTTGTTCGAACGTATCCGTAAGGTGCCTGACGAGGTCATGGACCCACGCTTCCGTTTTGTGCGTGATGACCACATACCTCAAGCCACTCGACGTTTGATGGATGAGACCTTCGTGACCTTCCAGGGCGCCGACCGCAGCTTCGCCCGTGAGTTCCAGACGGGTGGCTTCTCGCCTCGGGTCCTTGAGCTGGCTCTGTTCGCCGCGCTGCAGGAACAGGGGCATGTCCTGGAACGCCCCGGTGGCGCGCCCGACTTCCTCATTGGAGGGCCGCATCCGGTGGCTGTCGAGGCCACCACCAGCAATCCTGCCCAGTCCACGCCTGCCGCCGATCTCGATCCGCCCAAGGGTTCCCATCCTCTTGTTCCCAAAGACCTGGAGGACGCGGAGAACGAGTTCGTGCTGCAGTGCGCCAAGGCCCTGCGCCGCAAGCTCGAGAAGCGGGATGCCCAGGGACGCAGCTACTGGGAACAGCCGCACACCCAGGACCGGCCGTTCGTAATCGCTCTGGAGTCCTTCCATCATCTCAGTGCCCTGTTCCATACCGTTGCGCCGCTGGCCAGCTATCTTTACGGGCGCAGGGACGTGGCCACGCGTGACGAGCACAGCACTCTTGTCCTGACCAGTGAGGAGATCACGGAGCACCGGCACAAAGACACCGTCATCCCCAGCGGTCTATTCACCCGGCCTGAGGCTGCGCACCTGTCGGCCGTGGTCTTCTCCAACAGCGCCACGGTTGGTCACGTCCGCTGGAGTGGTGTATCGACGGCCACTCGGTGATCTCGTTTTGAGGCTATGCGGTGAGTTCGGTGGGCAGGACGGTGTCGTCGGTTTCTG
>NZ_JNWV01000061.1 GCF_000716535.1 Streptomyces flaveolus
CCGAGTGCGGCGAGTGCGCGCTGCGTCGCCGCCCACTGCCCGGAGCCGTGCCAGGCCCCGTGCACGAAGACGAAGACGGTGTCTGTGGAGGAGGAATCGGTCATGGCTGCATTCCACGCGACCCGGCCCCGGTCATCCAGTGAAAGATCTGGCAAGCTGGTCGACGATACATGTGAGATATGACTGGGAGGCTGGCATGGAGGCGCGGCACCTGCGGTACGCGCTGGCCCTCGCCGAGCATGAACACTTCGGCCGGGCGGCCGGCGCGCTGGGTATCGCGCAGCCTCCGCTGTCCAAGCAGATCGCCGACCTCGAACGGGAGGTGGGCGCCCGCTTGTTCGATCGGACCCGTCAGGGGGTGTTCCCGACGGCTGCGGGCGCGGCCTTCCTCTCCCGTGCACGCAGGGCGCTCGACGAGATCACGGCGGCCTCGGTCGACGCGGCCAGGGCAGCACGCGGCGAGACGGGCCGGCTGCGCCTGGGGTTCATCGCCTCGGCGCTGCTCGCACCCCTGCCGGACGTCCTGGGCCGGTTCGGTCGTGAACGGCCCGAGGTACGGCTGGAACTGCACGAGATGGCCACCAACCGCAGCACGGCCGCGCTCGTCGCCGGCGAACTGGACGTGGCGATCGGCCTCGGCCGGCCACGGGGCGTCGGAGCCGAGGAGTTGGTATCGGTCCCGATCGGACATGACCACCTGGTCGCGGTCGTGAGCAGCACGCACCCGTACGCGGGTCAGCCTTCCGTGGATGTGGAGCAGCTGCGGCAACAGCCGCTGATCGTGGCACCGGGCGAGGACGAGCCCGCCGTCGCCACCGGACTGAGGACCCTGCTGGGCAAGGACTCCCCGGCACTGTCCGGCGCGACCGTCGCGAGAGACATCCACACCATCATCGGCCTCGCCGCCTGCGGGGTGGGCGTTGGCCTGGGACCCTCCCGCATGCTGACGGCCCCTCGACGAGGCACGTGGTTCAGCGAGGTGACCCCGCGCACACCTCTGCCCGATCTGGTCCTGTCCTTCCGTGCCCAGGACCGCTCCCCGGCACTGAACGCCTTCCTCGACATCATCCGCACCAACTGCCCCGGCGTCGGTGCCGCCCTCGACCACCGGCTCGGCCCACTCGGACCACAAGAAGAAGGCGACCGCGACTCGACTTCTACCTGACTTCGCGTCGCCGACCGCGAGGGAGAAGATCCCCCTCCTGTCCTGCACCTAGTGTGGTGTGCCGCACGGTCGGCACGATCACCGCGATCGAGTCCGTCAACGCCAGCACCCGCTGCGCGATAGCACGCGCCGTGCCGCCTGGACCGGGGCATCGGAGACGGAAAAGACGCGCAGCTACGAGGGGTCGGTCGACGTGGCGCCTTGCTAACGGCGATGCAGGCACGAGGGCCCGGCCGGGGTCTCGGAGAAGGAGCCCATCCGCCCGTCCAGGTCTCGTGAGAAGCCAGTCACCAAGGTCGCCGGAGGGCTTTTCCTGCGGGCCGGAACGGGACGCGTCACCGCGTGCGTGCCCACAGTCTCCCAGCACCCCCGCGAAGCGGCCTCGCCCGGAAGGAAGGTCTTTCCAGCTACCCAGCAGGGATTAGAGCTGTTTCTGAACCTCGTTCTGACTGGTCACGTCATGGCTGGCGAGGTTCCTCACGAGGGCTCGCCGTTCGCCGAACCGTCACGGTGACGGTTCGGCGAACGGCCGGGCGCCCATCCTACGGGGAACGTGCTGAGTTGCCCCGCTGCCGTTCCTCCTCCGCGATGCGATCGGTGAGTCAGCGCGGTCGACGTACGCGGCGACGGCATCGAGGACCAGCCGCTGAAACTCGGCTGGGTCCAGCGCTTATACCTCCCGCTGCACCGGGCGGGCACAGTCGAGCCCGTGCCGGTAGGCGAACGCTGGCCAGCGAGGATCACCGGCCTTGCCGACGGCCGCAGGCAGCCTGTACTCGCGGACCTGGTCATAGGTGAGCAGGACGCGCTCCACATGGGCCCAACAGTCGGTGCGAGCCACCCAGTCCCGTGCGATGTCGGCGCCCGAGGCGTCGAAGTCGCCGATGTACAGCAGCACGGCCGGGCGCGGGTCGCGGGCAGTTCGCTCGCGGACGACCTGCACGTAGCTGTGGCTCCCGAACCTCCGGACGACGAGCACGGGAATGCCCGTGCCTTCCAGCCAGCCGGTCATCTGGGCCCGCAGGGTGTCCTTCTCGCAGGCCACGTACAGGGCGGTCGTGTGGCCGGCCGTCCGGTCCAGAGCAAACCAGTCGGGTACCTCCTGGAGGAACGCGGTGGCATCGGTCCAGGCCGGCGGGACGTGGACCTCTCGCAGCGGTCGATGAGGTCCGGGATCCGTTCTTCCCGGCGAGCCTGGCAAGCTGGGCGGACGACAGGGGCTCTGCGCCGGCTGGCCAATGCTGTCTGGGGCCGCACCGCATCGCGAACAACCGGTAATCCAACGCAGTCGCAGGGCCGCCGCCGCTAGCGCGGGGGCGGCTCCCTTCCGGCCCCGGTGTCCGGACGCAGACACCAGCCGCAAAGTAGGTCGCGGACAGCTGGGCGTGCCACTGTCCTGTGCACCGTCGTTGGTCTGATCGAGTGGTCGCGATCAAAGGGGGCGTGCGGCAAGAGTGGTCGCCAGAGGAGCTGTTGGCGAACTGGACGCTGGTAGACGGCGGCTGGGACCCAGGCCCATTGCTGTTGGAGCTGGTCCACGGCCAAGCGCGCCGACCGCGGTGTCTCGAAGTCCAGACCGTCCCGACGGCGAGCTGAAGCTCCTCGTCCGGGACAACGTGTACCAGTTGCTCGAGCGGATGGAAGTTGATCCCAACGTTCGGCGACTTGTCTCAGCCCGCCCACACCTGTACTACCTGGAAGGACAGTTCCTCACGTACGTCGAGAAGGGGAGGTGGCCCCCCAGGCTGCCTCGACCATCCGGAAGATCTCGTCCACCGCGGCCTCCGGTTCGGCCGCTTCACGGGCCAGCGAATAGGCGTCGATCACGAACCTCGCGATCGCCCGGCTCGCCGTTGCGGTCCGTGAGAGTTGGGGATCGGCGGCGATTGCCGTTGCCAGCGTCTCCGCGAGGCGCAGCCTCATCGAGTCCTCGTACTTCCGCAGGGCGGGTGATTCGTCGATCAGGCGCCAGACCGGGGCGGTGCTGTCCGCCGTGCAATGGCGCACCAAGGCCTGGATCTCGCGGCGCAGTGCGGGGATGAGCGGCTCGTGCGGTGCCCGGTCGGTGACCGCTTGCGTGAGGCGTTGCTCGAAGTCTTCGCCTTGCTCGAACACCAGGGCCTCTTTGGAGGCGAAGTGAGAGAAGAGCGTGGTGACGGCCACGTCGGCCTCAGCGGCCACTTCACGGATGCCCACCGCGTCGTACCCGCGTTCCAGGAAGAGCCGCAGGGCGGTGTCAGCAATCTTCTGGCGGGTCGCGGCCTTCTTACGCTCACGGCGCCCGGTCGGCACGGTCATGCACCAACGCTATCAAGTGCGAAACTGAAGCAGATCCAAAAAGCTAACCGTTAGTGCTATGGTTCCCGCATGAAGAAGGTGAGCTTCGCCGAGTTCGGCGGCCCGGACGTTCTGCACCTCATAGACGCCGAGGAGCCCCACGCGGGCCCCGGCCAGATACGTATCGCCGTGCGGGCGGCGGGCGTGAACCCCGTCGACTGGAGGGTCCGTGAAGGTCAGGTCCTGGGGGCCCATCCGATCGAGTTGCCCTCCGGAGTCGGGCTGGACGCCTCCGGGGTGGTGGACGAGGTCGGCGAGGGCGTCGAAGGAGTCGAGGCCGGCGACCGCGTGTTCGGCGAAGGTTCGAGCACGTATGCCGAGTTCGCCGTGCTGTCGGCCTGGGCCCGTATGCCCGAGGGGCTGACGTTCGAAGAGGCGGCCGGGTACCCCTCCGTGGTGGAGACCGCGCTGCGCATCGTCCGCGAGGTCGGTGTGCAGCCTGGACAGACACTGCTGGTCAGCGGTGCGTCCGGGGGAGTCGGATCGGCGGTGCTGCAGATCGCCCGTGACCGCGGGATCACGGTGATCGGCACCGCCGGGGCCGCGAACCAGGACTATCTACGGAGCCTGGGTGCCCTCGCCACGACGTACGGCGAGGGCTGGGTCGAGCGGGTGCGGCAGCTCGGCCAGGTCGACGCGGCCCTCGATCTGGCCGGTTCGGGCGTGATCCGCGAGCTCGTCGAGCTGACCGGGGACCCGCAGCGGGTGATCTCCATCGCCGATCTCGATGCGCCTCGGCTCGGTGTCCGGTTCTCCGGGGTGGCCGGGAGCGTGCCGGATGCGCTTGCCGAGGCCGTCGGCCTCATCTCGCGGGGAAAGCTCCACATCCCGGTCGAGAGGTCGTACACGCTCGCCGAGGCCGCGGCCGCGCACATCGACAGCCAGGCCGGTCACACACGCGGGCGCCGGGTCTTGGTCGTCTGAGCCGGTTCCTGCGCAGTTGCACGGCCCAGCAAGCTGCATTCCTTGGCGGTGGCGAGCGACGGTGGTGAGCACGCTTCCCGTCTCCGACTCCGCCAGCCCCGTTTGCCGCAGCCCGGCTACTTGCGCCGATACCTGCGCACCGACCGTCGCGCCGATACCTAGGTGCCGGCCTTCGAGCGGGACTGGGCCAAGGCTCTGGAGGA
The DNA here is from genome assembly GCF_000716535.1 of Streptomyces flaveolus. Taxonomy (GTDB): domain Bacteria; phylum Actinomycetota; class Actinomycetes; order Streptomycetales; family Streptomycetaceae; genus Streptomyces; species Streptomyces flaveolus_A. Next base: position 4,630 of record NZ_JNWV01000061.1, read on the forward strand.
CTCCCGCCACACCTACAGCCTCACGCCCCTGCACGAGGCCTTGCACGCCTGGCATCTGCGTATCGCCGCGGCCCCAGCCGTCGACGCCTACACGGACTCTGGACGAGATGAGACTGGCTTCCTCGTATCGCCACCGTACGCGCGGCGCGGGGTGTTGGGGACGGACATGTGGTGATCCCTCCCCTGGTGGCGGGTGTCAGCCGACGCCGCAGCCGAAGACGTCGTCGGTATAGTCATCGACAATCTCGCGCAGGCGTTGGGCGATCTCGTCGGCAGCCTCGGAGCACAGACCGACACCGACGACCTGGCCCAGAAATGGGCCATCGTTCATGCTGCGCAACCTCAACAGCGACATGTGCATCACCGCCCTGAACAACAGCGCCACCGGCATCGTCCAGCGTCCCTGCGACCCCCCGCTGGGACGAACAGGTCTGGACGATGATCGACAGCAGCAAGACCAATCGGTGGCAGCTGCAGAACCAGGCGCTCAGTCAGTGCCTGAACCCCGCCTCCACCGGCGCCAACGCCAACGCACGGGTCATCGCCTGCAGCGCCACCAACGACTGGAACACCCACTCCTTCGACGTCCGCCGACCACCCCGCGCCACCGCACGCCCCCACAATCCGGGCCCCCAGGCGGGGCCCGCTCCAGCACTGGAAGGGACCGCCCTGGGCATGCGCCGATAGAACACCCCGCAGCAGCGGGAGGCCGGTCACCACCTGGTGGTGACCGGCCTCCCGCTGGTGCGGCCCGAAGACCCACGTGCCGGCATCTGGGCCCTGACCGTCCGACAGGAGACCCACCCCGACGAATTCGACCTCACCGGCGAACTGCTCGGCTGGCTGGCCACGAAAGCGGCCGACCGGCACCACGCCCCCGATGGCACGGTCCGCCTGGGCTGGACGAGGTTCTGTGAAGCGGACGATTTCGAGCCCTTGGGGGTCCGGGACGGCGAGGTCGTGTGACCCTGACGTTCTCGTCTCAGCCGCGGAGCAGGGAGGCCGACCGAGGCCGCCCAGTTCGGTCCGCGCCGGTTGAACGCATTCCGTGAAACGCCAACTCCTCTTATTGTGCGTTGACTTGGGGCGGACGGGGGGAGGGTGATGAGCAGGGAGCTGCCACTCGGGCTGGTCGTGGTGATCGCCTTGCTCGGCTGGGCGATCTACGCACTGTTCGTGTTCGGTCGGGTTGGTGGCACGGGGGCTCCTTTACCACCGTCGGGGTCGGGGTCGAAGCCAGTGCTGGTGCGGGGGTCGATGCGCCGAGGCGGACGTAGGGCCTGCGCCACCCCGACTCGGGTTTCGCGGGCAACACGTGGCACTACCTGGCCGGCAAGTGCGAACAGGAGTCGGCGGTTGCGTGCCTTGTGCGGGAGGCGTGGGAGGAAGCTGGGCTGGTCATCGACCCCGCGGGCGTGGATCTCGCGCACGTCGTGCACGTCGTCGACGCCCCGGGCGGGCCGCCGTTGATGCAGCTCGTGTTCCGGGCCCGCCGCTGGAATGGAGAGCCGAAGGTCCTGGAGACCGACAAGTACCTGGCCTGGAAGTGGTGGCCGCCCCACGAGCTCCCGGACCGGCTCGTCTCCTACACCCGGACGGCCCTGGCTGGCATCGCCGAAGGCCGCGTCTACTCCCAGTTGGGATGGTGACCGGCGTGCGCACGCCTATCGGGAGCGGGCGGCGAGCCCGGTCCGTCCGCACCCCGGCAACGTCGGGGGTGCCGGGGTGAGCGCCGAGTCCGACGTCATGGTCGTGGCCGGAGGCCGGGATGCAGGCGCGGATGCAGGCCGTGAGCACGTGGCTGACTGCCGGCGCCCGCCCCGCGGCCGCGCTGCTCGCCGGCCGACCTGGGCACCTGAATCGGAGTACGGCCCACCCTGACCGCTGAGACCTTCCTGCTGCTCCTCCCCTTCGTGGTCCTCGCCCGCTCCCCGCTGCGCGCGCTGCGGCACATGCCGGACCAGCCGCCCGCCGCGCCCGGGACAGGCGGCGAACCCGTACCGCCACCGCCCCCACTACAGGCAGCCCCTGCGGCCGTGCGGCCGCCCGTACGTACGGAAGACGCCCGTCACGACCGCTCGTCCGAAGGAGACGCCGCGTGAACACGGTGCCGAACACGGCGGCGGTGCCGTCCGCCGTGCCCGCCCCATCCGAGCCCCTCAGGCACACCGGGCGCAGCGAACCCGCCCAGTCCGCCGCGCCGTTCCTGCCGCCGCAACCCGCGTCGGCGATACCTCCGGAGCCGCGGCTGCCCGGGCGGCGATGGTCGCCCGGCTCGAGGAGAGCGGAGAGCTGCGCCCCGGACCGGTGCGCGAGGCCCTGCTCGCGCTGCCGCGCCAGGTCCTGATGCCCCAAGCGTACGTGCGGCGCAGCACCCCGAAGGAGACCCCGCCACGCTGGGATCTGCTGGACTGGAGCCGCCCGGCCGACCGGGACGAGTTGCTGGAGCGGCTGCACAGCGGGGACAGCGTCGCGATCCAGCACGACGGGGAGCCGATCCTCGGCCGTACTACCGGGCCGCGCCACGGGGGCGTGATGTCGGCGATGTCGAGCACGATGGGCATGACCGCGGACCTGCTCCAGCTCCTGAACAGCGGCGACATCGCCGAGGACCTGGCCGGCGTCACCCTCCTCGACCCGTCCGACGCCGGTGCCGTGCCGGACGTGGCCGTCGTCGGCGGCGCAGGTCCGGAGTTCGGCTACGCCGCGCTGAACCGGGCCTTCGGGCACCTCCAGCGGGGCGCCCGGCTGGTCGCCATGCACCGGAACCTGTACTGGCGGACCGACCACGGGCTCCAGCTCGACTCCGGCGCCTTCCTGACGGGACTGGAGGCGGCCGCCCGTACCGAGGCGGAGGTCACCGGCAAGCCCTCGCGGGCGTTCTTCGAGGCGGCGCTCGCGCACCTGGGCGTCCGGGCCGAGGAGGCGCTGCTGGTCGGCGACGACATCGAGTCCGACGTCCTGGCGGCGCAGCGGGCCGGCCTGACCGGGGTCCTCGTCAGGACCGGCAAGTACCTGCCGGAGACGGAACGGCAGGCGAGCGGGCGGCCGGACCGGGTGGTCGGCTCCTTCGCCGATGTGCCCGCGCTGCTCGCGCGGCCCGGGCCCGCCTGACCCGCGGCTCGCACGGGTCCGCCGCGCCAGGGCCTGGTTCTCCCGGATCTTTCGTTCGGATCAGGCCGGATCGGGCCGGATCAGGGAGCGGGGTGCGGTGCTGGGGGCACCCCCCTCTCGGTCTCTTCGGGAGTCAGACGGTGAAGCCGCCGTCGACGTTCCAGTTGGCGCCGGTGACGTAGCCCGCTTCCGGTCCGGCCAGGTAGCTGACGGCACTGGCGATCTCGTGGGGCCGGCCGAAACGCCCGAGTGCCATCAACTCGCGGAGCGAGTCCGCCACCTCGCCGTCCTCGGAGGTCATGTCGGTTGCAGTGGGTCCCACCTGGAGGTTGTTGATCGTGATGCCGCGGGGCCCGAGTTCGCGGGCCAGCGCGCGCGTCAATCCGGCGACCGCCGCCTTCGACATCGCATAGATCGACATCCCTGCCAGAGGCACCCGGTCAGCGTTGATGCTGCCGATGTTGATGATGCGACCGGTGGTGCCCAGATGCGGCAGAGCCGCTTGGATCGCGGCGAAGACACCCCGGACATTGATGGCGACCAACCGGTCGAACTGCTCCATGGTCAGCGACTCGACGGCACCCGCGTAGAGGACGCCGGCGTTGTTGACGAGAATGTCCAGGCCGCCCAATTGGTTCACGGTTTCGTCGATCGACCTGGTCACCTGCTCGGGGGCACCGCTATCAGCCTGAATCGCGACCGCGGTGCCCCCGGTTTCGGTGACCTCGACCACCAGGTTCTCAGCCGCGGCGGCCGAGGCGCCGTAAGTGAAGGCGACCGCAGCGCCGTCCCTCGCCAGCCGTCGCACGATCGCCGCGCCGATACCGCGCGAAGCCCCTGTCACCAGCGCTCGCCGACCTGCAAGTGGTGCCGTCACGTCATTACCCTTTCGCACTGCGCATTACTGCGCCTTACTGAAGCAAAGAATTGCAAGTACGGTAACGAAGATCGGCCTGCCTATCCTGCCCCCACTGGTGGTGGTCACCTGGTGATAGCCAAGTGAAACATGGACACATCGGGGTCTGGGACAAGCAGCACTGTTCCAGCGGAATTCTTCCTCGCCGTCCCCTCCCGCGAGTGGCCGTGGCAATGCCCGGCTCGCGGTGTGGTCAGGCGCGGAGCGGGCGGAAGAACTCGCGGATCTCGGTGACCAGCTCCTGTGGCCTCTCCAACGCCGCGAAATGGCCGCCCCGGTCGAACTCGGTGAACCGTGTCAGACGGTAGCACCGGCGCACCCACGACTCGGGCGGCGTGAAATTGTCCTGGGCGAAGGACGCGAACCCGGTCGGCGTGTCGACATAACCGGGCACGAGCCTGCCGACCATGCCTTCGGTGTGCATGGTCTCGTAGTACAGGCGGGCGGAGGTGGCGATGGAGTTGGTCAGCCAGTACAGGGTGATGTCAGTGAGCAGCTCGTTTTTACTGAACACCGACTCGACGTCACCGCCGCAGTCGCTCCACGCCCGGAACTTCTCCACGATCCACGCGGCAAGCCCGGCGGGGGAGTCGGACAGTCCCGCAGCGAGCATGGACGGCCGGGTGCCCTGGATCTGGGCGTAGGCGCCCTCCGCGGAGAAGAAGTGCTCGGCCTGGGCCACGAACGCCTCTTCCTCGGGCGTGAGTGGGGCCGCATGCTCGTCCAGCACCGGCGTGGCCCCGATCAGGTTCAGGTGGATGCCGGCCACGGTACCGCCGTGGTCGCGGCCGAGGCGGCTGGTGATCTGCGCGCCGAAATCGCCGCCCTGCGCGCCGTAGCGCGCATAGCCGAGTACCTCGGTCATGAGCTGGTTGAACAGGTGCGCGATGGCCGTCGGGGTGATCCCGGGCGTGCCGGGATGCGGGGAGAAACCGAAGCCGGGCAGACTCGGCGCAACCACGTCGAACGCGTCGGCCGGGTCCCCGCCGTGGGCCGCCGGATCGGTCAGCGGCCCGATGATCTTGTGCACCTCCCAGAACGAACCCGGCCAGCCGTGCGAGAACAGCAGCGGGAACGGACGCGGCCCCACGCCCTTGGCGTGCACGAAGTGCACAGTGTGGCCGCCGACCTCGGCGAGAAACTGGGGAAGCTCGTTGAGCCGCGCCTGGGCTGCACCCCAGTCGAACTCGGTCCGCCAGTACTCCAGCAGCTCGGCGAGGTAGTCGGGGGGAGTGCCGTGTGTCCACTCCTGTCCCGAAAAGGCCGGCGCGAACCGGGTTCTGACCAACCGCTCCCGTAGATCGTTGAGTTGTTCTTCACTGGTTTCGCTACGAAACGGACGCACGTGCGCCATATGCCGTCTCCTTCACGGTGGCGTGACCTTCATTCGAGCGTGACGCCGCTGCGCACCGCAGATCGTCGAGAGGCGGCAGCGGGTCTGAACGGGGCGGACGAGATGGAGGTCCCTGGGAAGGGGCCTCACGCACCCGGTGTGCGGGCGGGGCGTTCCTGCGAGGCGTCCGCTCCCCAGCTGGCCAGCACGCGCAGCGCCTCCTCGGACGGGGGGCCGGGCGCGGCGTGGTAGGTCGTCAGCGACTGTTTCTGGTCGCCGAGGAGTGCGAGGGTCTCGTAGCGCAGCGTGAGTTCTCCCACGAGCGGATGAGACAGGCGCATGGTGCCGTGCGTCTTCCTGCGGACGTCGTGGGCGGCCCAAAGCCTGCGGAAGTCCTCGCTCTTCACGGCGAGTTCGCCGATCAGTGACGCCAGCAGGGGATCCTCCGCGTGCAGGCTGGCGCCCAGCCGCAGCTGTCCCACCACGTCGTACGCCTTGGACTCCCAGTCCGTGAAAAGTTCCCGGGATGCGGGGTCGAGGAAGGTGATCCTGGCCCAGTTCCGCTCGTGCGGGGCACGGGACGCCCAGTCGCCGAAGAGGGCGGAGGCGGTCTGGTTCCACGCCAGGACGTCGGAGCGGCGGCCCCACACGTAGGCCGGCACGCCTTCCATCGCCGTCAGCAGCTCTCGTACCGCGGGCCTGACCTGCTGGCGCGGCGGTTCGGGCTGCCGCCGCCGAGGCCGGCGGGGCTGGGCCAGGCGCAGCAGGTGGGCGTGTTCGGTGTCGGAGAGCCGGAGCGCGCGGGAGATCGCCTCCAGCACTTCGCGTGAGACGTTGCGGGCGTTGCCCTGCTCGAAGCGGGTGTAGTACGCCGCGGAGACTCCGGCGAGCTGCGCCAGTTCCTCACGCCGCAGGCCCGGAACGCGGCGCCGCCGGCTGTAGTCGGCGAGCCCTACGTCGGCCGGCTTCAGGCGGGCCCTGCGGGTGCGCAGGAACTCACTCAGTTCCGTGCGCGGGTCGAGTGCCTGCTCCAGGTCGGGCGCCGGAGCCGATGCCGCGGCGGATGACGATCCGGTGGAGGCGGCGTGATGCGTTGCCATGCTCCGAGTATCACTCGATGCCCGCAGCCGAGCCTGTCCCTGCCAGTGCTAGCCCTCCGGGACGTAGAAGAAGCGGGTGTCTGGCTGGCGCCGCGTGCCCGAAGCACGCTCGACGTGTCCCTGAGCCACAGGCCACAAGCGCTCCCTGAAAGCGCTCCACACAAAAGGCCTGCCGCTCGGGAAAAGCCCAGAGACCCGAACGAGGAAGATTCTCGAATGAGCAACGTCGATTCAGTATTCGGCTCCCGTGTGCGAACCGGACACTGCCTGTGCGGCTCGGTCAGCTATCGATTCGACGCCGAGCCCGATGCCGTCGTCCTCTGCCACTGCGGTCACTGTCAGCGGCACAGCGGTGCGGCGTTCTCGATGAACGTTCTGGTGGCGCGCGACGCACTGGAGGTCAAGGGAACGCCCAGGTCCTATCAAACCGTCGGAGTCGAGAACGGAAACGTGCGCGACAGGCTTTTCTGCGGCGAGTGCGGTACGCCGATCTTCACGATCCTCCACGAACGGCCCGGCCTCGTGATCGTCAAGGCCGGAACCCTCGACGACCCTTCTGGGCTCAGGCCGTCCGCAGAGGCGTGGCGGCGGCGGGCCCAGGACTGGATCGCACCGGACCCCGACCGCCCGAGGTTCGACGGCGACGTGGAGCAACGCGCGCGTCAGGAAGATCGTCCGGTGTTCGGCGACTGACCTCGATCAAGATCTTATTCAATTACCAGAAATGGAGTGGACAGTGAGCTTTCGTACGGTCAACCCGGCCACCGGTGAACTCGTGAAGGAGTTCCCGCTGCAGTCGGATGAAGAAGTCTTCGCGGCGCTGGAAACCGCAGACAAGCTCTACCGCGAGGACTGGAGGTCCAGGTCGGTCGCGGAGCGGGCGCGGATCGTCGGTCGTGCCGCCCAGATCCTGCGTGAGAAGCGGGATGAGTATGTGGAATACCTGACCTTGGAAATGGGAAAGGTCACCCGCTTCGGCTACTTCGAGGTCGATCTCGTGGCCGACATCCTGGACTACTACGCGGAACACGGGGAGGAGTTCCTCGCGGAGCAGTCACTTCCGGGTGAGCGCGACGCGAAGCTGATCGCCGAGCCCATCGGCGTCATTCTGGCGATCGAGCCGTGGAACTTCCCCTACTATCAGCTGGCCCGCGTCGCCGCGTCCCAGCTCGTCGCGGGCAATGTGGTCATGATGAAGCACGCCGAGAGCGTGCCGCAGTGCGCCCTGGCTTTCGCGCGGCTTTTCGAGGAGGCGGGAGCCCCCGAAGGGGCGTACACGAACCTCTTCTGCAGCATCGAGCAGACCGCCAAGCTCATCGACGACTTCCGTGTGCGAGGCGTCACCCTGACCGGCAGCGAGCGCGCGGGCGCCGCGGTCGGTGAACGCGCCGGCCGCAACCTGAAGAAGGCGGTCCTGGAACTGGGCGGCAGCGACCCTGCGCTGATCCTGGAAGGCGCACCCTTGGAACACGCGGTCGAGCAGGTCGTGTTGGGACGCACCTACAACTCGGGTCAGGGCTGCGTCAACATCAAGCGGGTGATCGTGGTCGGCAGGGAACGGGGCGAAGAGATGCTGGCCGCCCTGACAGAGCGCTTCGCCGCGATCAAGGTGGGTGATCCGAAGGACGAGGCCACCCTGGTCGGCCCTCTGTCCAGCGAGCGCGCCCTGGAAGGGCTGGTCCGGCAGATCCAGGACGCAAAGGCCGCCGGAGCACGGATCGTGCACGGCGGTCACCGCGTCGACCGGCCCGGGTTCTACCTCGAACCGACGATCATCACGGACATCGACGAGGACAATCCGCTCTTCCAGGAGGAGGCGTTCGGCCCCGTGCTGTCCTTCTACGTCGTGGACAGCGAGGAAGAGGCGATCCAGCTGGCCAACGCCACCCGGTTCGGCCTCGGCGGCTACGTCTTCGACGCCGACGTCGAGCACGCCCAGCAGGTGGCGACTCGCCTCGAGTGCGGCATGGTGTACATCAACTCCTGCTTCGCCGACTCGCCGAGCCTATCGGCGAATTCCTCAACCGCAAGCTGGTGAGGGTCGCGCCGTAGCGCGGGCTGTCGACCGCAGCGTCCTCGAACGCCGCGGGAACCCGGGGAGCCCTGTCACCGAGAGGCGACCGGCGCTCCACGACCACGCTTTTGTCAGCCTCGCCCCGGCCCCTGCCGGGGCGAGGCTGACCGGTGGTGTGCTAGCGCAGGAGCAACTGCGCTCCGCCCACCACGGTCGCCGCGATCACGAGCCGCTCGAACAGCCGCTGGTTGATCCGGTGACGCCCAGGCCGGAGGCGACGCCCTTCTTGATCGCCTCGATGGTGCCGAACTCCAGGAAGAGCGCGCTGTAGCACCGCCCACTTCCCCAGCAGGGCCCCGGGCACCACGAACACCACCAGCGCCGCGTCGAGGAGCAGCGAACGCCCGTCGATGAGGCCGAGGCCGACGCTGAACGGCACCTTGGAGACGTTCACGACCAGGAAGAAGAAGGCGGACGTGCCGAGGAAGCCGAGCTTGCGGAACCCGGCGGAGAGCAGGTACATCGACATCACCGGGCCGCCCGCGTTGGCGACCATCGTGGTGAAGCCGCCGAGGACGCCGTAGGAGCGGGCCTTGACGCGGCCCGCACGGGTGGCGACCGTGCCCGACCGCTCCCCCGCGCCGGCCGCCGTCCGCCGCCGCCACACCGTCACCGCCGCCATCACCAGCAGGATCGCGCCGATCGAGGTCCGCACGACCCCGTCGTCGGCCCACACGAGGAACAGCGTGCCGAGGACCACTCCGGCCGCGACGGCGGGGAACAGCCGCCACAGGGTGGGCCAGTGCGCGTGCCGCCGGTAGGTCAGGACGGCGAGCACGTCCCCGGCAATCAGCAGCGGCAGCAGCGCGCCGGTGGAGGCGCGCGCGGGCAGCACGGCGGCGAAGACGGCCAGACTGACGGTGTTGGCCCCGCTGACGGCCGTCTTGGAGAAGCCGACGAGCAGGGCCGCGCAGGCGAGCGCGGCGAAACCCCATTCGGACAGGTGCCAGAGCGTGATCGTGTTCATGCGGGGACCGATGCTATGCGCACCCGCCGCAGCCGTTCAGGCCGCCCACCGGCGTGGCCCCTACCGGCCGGCGTACCGCGTCCGCAGCTCCCGCTTGAGCACCTTCATGCTCGGGCCGAGCGGCAGCGCGTCGGTGAGCTCCACGCACCGCGGGTACTTGTGCCGGCCCAGGTGCTCCTTGGACCACTCGATGATCGCGGCCGGGTCCGCCTCCGTGCCGGGCGCGGGGACGACGACCGCGCACACCTCCTCGCCGTGCAGGTCGTCGGGCAGGCCGATGACGGCGACCTGCCCGACGGCGGGGTGGCGCACCAGGACCTCCTCGACCTCGCGCGGGTAGACGTTGTAGCCGCCGCGGATGATGACGTCCTTCTTGCCGTCGACGATGCGGAGAAAGCCCTCGTCGTCCTGGGTGCCGAGATCGCCGGTGCGGAACCACCCGTCGACCAGCGCCTCCGCGGTGGCCTCGGGACGGCCGAGGTAGCCGGAGAAGACGTTGTGGCCGCGGATGACGACCTCGCCCAGCTCGCCGGGCGGCAGCAGTTCGATGCGGCCCTCGAGCTCGGCGCGGGCGATCTCGACGTCGACGCCCCACAGCGGGTGGCCGATGGTGCCCGCCCGGGTGCCGAACCAGGGCTGGTTCACGCTCGCCGTCGGCGAGGTCTCGGACAGCCCGTAGCCCTCGTAGATCTTCGCGCCGAACGCCTCCTCGAACCGCTCCAGGACGGCGACCGGCAGCGACGCGCCGCCGGAGATGCACAGGCGCAGGCGGGCCCGAGGTGCTGCTGTCCCGAAGGGCCGGCGACGTGTACGCGGCCGGGTGCTGGCATCTGGTCAGCGGACATCTGGACGGTCCGTGGGAGAACGTGGTGACGGCCCTGGTGCGCGAGACCCGGGAGGAGGCGGGTGTCGTGGTCGATCCGGCCGATGTCCGCGCGGCTGTCACCGTGCACCACCGCTCCCCCACGGGCGGTGCCCGATTGGGGGTGTTTTTCGAGGTGAGGCGCTGGGACGGCATCCCGGAGGTCATGGAGCACCGAGTGTGCGACGCCATGGCGTGGTTCGCGCTCGACAAGCTGCCGGAGCCGATGGTGGCCTACTGCCGGGCGGGGCTGGATGCCTACCGGGCTGGTGCGCGAGGATGCTTCGCAGGAAGTGCTCGCCATGGCGCTGGCTGGAGCGCACCATGGCCGGCGACAGGCCCAGGAGCTCGGAGACGCGTTCGGTGGGCATGCGCCACAGGATGCGCAGCGCGATCACGTCGAGCTGGGTGGCGGGCAGCCGGCTCATCACCTGGAACAGCGCCATGGTCTCGCTCAGCTGGCGGGCGCGTGCCTCGTCCTCGGTGAGGTAGGTGAGAGCGACGGTGTCGAAGGCGGTCTGGCTGAAGCAGGGCCGGCCGTCGATGTGGGGGGTGCGGGCCATGACGGTGTTGCGCAGGACCGCCCAGGCGAAGCGGCGCGTGTTGGGGCCGGCCAGGGCGTCGTTCCAGGACAGCCAGAGGATGTCGAAGGTGTCGGAGACGGCGGCTTCCCAGTGGAGGTCGTCGGGGATGAAGGCCTGCGCATACAGGACGTAGTCCTGCTCGACGTGTTCGCACAGCGCACGGTGATCGATCGGGGGCGCGGCAGCGTGCCGCCGCGCAGAGCGCCGCCGATCTTTTCGCCGCGCACCAGGCACACCCGTGGTTCGAAGGCCCCGCGCACGTCCTCGGCCGACTGGAAGCCGTCTCCGCGGACGGCACCACCCACCCCGCGCTCACCTACGCCGAACAACGCTGTGCCGAACTCGCCGCCGCTGGAGCCAGCAATCGCGACATCGCCACCGCCCTCACCGTCAGCGTCAAGACGGTCGAAGCCACCCTCACCCGCGTCTACCGCAAACTCGGCCTGCACTCGCGCATCCAACTCGCGCACACGGTCGCCCCAGCGCCTGAGTGACCCGCCCGGACGGCGCCAGGAGCCGTCCGCTCGGTCGCGCACCGCGCGGTGACGTCCGGTCCTGCGCCTACGACCGCACGGTGCCGGGGAGGTTGGTCGCCGCGTTCTCCGCCGCGTCGGTGGAGAACGAGCGGGAGGGCACTCAGCCGCGTCGTGCCGGCGAGAGGTCCTGCCGCAGGTGCGTGGCGGTGTGGGAGTCGGTGGTCTTCAGGAGAGCGGCCGGCGTTCCCTCGAACAGGATGCGTCCGCCGCCGCTGCCTCCTTCGGGGCCGAGGTCGATGATCCAGTCGGCGCTCTTGACGACGTCGAGGTTGTGCTCAATGACGATGACGGTGTTGCCATGGTCCACGAGGCGCTCGATGATGCCGAGGAGGCGGTGGACATCCGACATGTGCAGGCCCGTGGTCGGTTCGTCCATGACGTAGACGCTTCCGACGCGGTGCAGGTCGGCCGCGAGTTTGAGGCGCTGGCACTCGCCGCCGGACAGGGTGCTGAGCGGCTGGCCGAGGCGCAGGTAGTCCAGCCCCACCTCGTTCAGGGCGTGCAGGACGGGGCGGAGCTTGGGCTCGGTGAAGAAGTCCGCCGCCTCGGCCGTCGTCATCTCCAGGACGTCGCTGATGGACCTGCCGCGCAGACGGTAGCCGAGGACGTCCTCGGAGAAGCGGCGGCCCTGGCAGACCTCGCACACTGATTTCAGCGTGTCCAGGAACGCCAGGTCGGTGTAGAGGACGCCGAGCCCCTGGCAGTCGGGGCAGGCGCCCTTGGAGTTGGCGCTGAACATGGAGGCGCTGACCTTGTTGGCGGTGGCGAACAGTCTGCGGATCGGGTCCATCAGGCCGGTGTAGGTGGCAGTGTTGGAGCGTCGGCTGGTGGTCACCGCCGACTGGTCGATGACGATCGCGTCGGGGTGCCGGCTGAGGAACTCGTCGTTGACCAGCGTGCTCTTGCCCGATCCGGCCACGCCGGTGACGACCGTGAGGACGCCGGCGGGGAAGCCGACCGTCACGTTCTTGAGGTTGTGACTCGTCGCGTCGGCGACGGTGAGCGTCCCGGTGGCGCGCCGGGGCGCGGTCTTGAGCGGCAGTCGGTGCGTGAGGTGGCGTCCGGTAAGGGTGTCGGCGCGGGTGAGTGCGTCGAAGCCGCCCTCGAAGACCACTTGGCCGCCCAGCCTCCCGGCTTTCGGGCCCATGTCGACCACGTGGTCCGCGATGGCCATGATGTCGGGGTCGTGCTCGACCACGAGCACGGTGTTGCCCTTGTCCCGCAAGGCGATGAGAAGTTCCTTGAGCCGGTGCACGTCCCGGGGGTGCAGGCCGATGCTCGGCTCATCGAACACGTACAGCATCTCGGTAAGGCTGCTGGACAGGTGCCGGACCATCTTGATCCGCTGTGACTCGCCGCCCGAGAGGGTGCGGGTCTGCCGGTCCAGGCTCAGGTAGCCCAGTCCGATGTCCACCAGGTGGCGCAGACGGGTGGTCAGGTCGTCCAGGACCGGTTTCACCCGGGGCAGGTCCAGCTCCGCCAGGACGTGTGCGAGGTGCTGGGCCTCCATCGCGGTAAGGTCGGCGATGTGGTGGCCGCCGATCCGGGTGGCCAGCGCGGCGGGCGCGAGGCGGGTGCCGTCGCAGTCGGGGCAGGAGGCGGTACAAGCGAACCGCTCGAAGACCCGGCGGCCGCGCTCGGACATGTCCTCCTTCTTGACGTAGAGCCGGGTGAACTTGTCGACGAGGCCTTCGTAGCGGACGTTGAGGGTGTTGCCCTGCCAGAGGAGGCGGAGCTTGTCCGGCAGTTCGCCGTGCAGCAGCAGCTGCCATTCCCGCTCGGTGAAGTCGGCCAGCGGCTTGTCGTTGTCGAACAGGCCGGACTCCACGTAGCTCAGCCAGTACCAGCTGTCGGTGGAGAAGTCCGGGTGCAGCAGCGCGCCCTGGTTCAGGGACCTGGTGCGGTCGAGGAACGCGTCGAGGTCGACGCGGACGGTCGTGCCGAGGCCCTCGCAGGTGGGGCACATGCCCTGGGGGTCGTTGAAGGAGAACGCGCTCGGCGGCAGGCCGGCGGGATCGCCGGCCCGGGAGAACAGCAGACGCAGCAGCGGGTTGATGTCGGTGACCGTGCCGACGGTGGAGCGCGGGTTGCCGCCCAAGCGTTTCTGGTCGATGACGACGGCCGCGGAGATGTTCTCGACGGTGTCCATGTCCGGTCGCCCATGGTCGGGCAGGAAGGTCCGGACGAACGCGCTGAAGGTCTCGTTGAGCTGCCGCTGGGCCTCGGCCGCGAGGGTGTCGAACACCAGGGACGACTTGCCCGAGCCGGAGACACCGGTGAAGACGGTCAGTTGCTGTCTCGGGATCTGCAGCGAGACGTTCTTGAGGTTGTTCTCCCGGGCACCGGTCACCTTGATGGCGTCGGTCCTCACGTGTGCTCCTCGGTGGTGCGGGTGGGCTCCCCCCTGCGGGGGATGTGAGGGGGGAGCCCGGTCTCGGGTGGGCCTGCGGCCGGTGCCGTCAGGCGTTCTCCTTGCGGAAGGTCCGCGTGCCCCACAACAGGGCGAGGACGGCCATGACCAGCAGCACGAGGGAGCCGGTCAGCAGCCCTGTGGCGCTCATGTCCCCCCGGAACGCGGCGCGTTCGGCGTCGACCACGTGGGTCAAGGGGTTGATCCGGGCCAGGTTGTACAGCCAGCCGGGGGCCAGTTGCTCGGAGACCGGCAGCAGCACCCCGGACAGCAGCAGCAGCGGCAGGAGCACGGCGTTCATCAGCGCGGGGAACGCAGCCTCGCTCTTAAGGACCATCGCTAGTGCGTACGATCCCGAGGACAGCGTGATGGCCAGGACCGCGGCGATGACCAGGCTGAGCAGCAGCCCGGTCGTCGAGACGTCGAGGTCGAAGACGAGCAGCGTCACCAGCACGATCAGTACGGACTGTGCGGTGGCCTGCACGGCCTGGGCCAGGACCTTGCCGAACAGCAGGGCGGCCCGGCTCGCGGGCGTGCCGCGGAAGCGGTCGACGACGCCGACCCGGTACTCGGTGAGCAGCCCCACCCCGGCGAAGGAGCCGCTGAACAGCGCCGTCTGGACGATGAGGGCCGGGGTGAGGACCTCCCAGGCGCCGCCTGGCGGGAAGCCGGGGGTGTGGTCGGCCACGGACACCATCAGGGGTCCGAAGAGGAACAGGTACAGCAGCGGCTGCATGATCCCGATGAGCAGCCAGGTCGGGCTGCGCAGCGCGAGTTTCATGTCCCGGGCGAAGATCAGTTGGGTGTCACGCAGCATGGGCGGCCTCCCTGGCCTCGGGCGCGGCTTCGCCGTCGCGCAGGGAGCGTCCCGTCAGGCTGAGGAACACGTCGTCGAGGGTGGGTCGGTTGACCTTGACGGAGGCCATGGTGATGCCCCGGCCGTCGAGCGCGCGCAGCAGCTCCGGCAGGGCGGCGTCGCCGCGGGGCACCCGGAAGCGGACCGTGTCACCGTCGACGGTCACCTCGCTCGCGCCGGTCAGCCGCCCGGCGACGTCGGCCGCTTCCGCGGCCTGGTCGGTCACCTCGATGGTGATCGCGTCGCCCGCGACGCGGGCCTTGAGCGCGTCGGGGGTTCCCTCGGCGACGATCGTGCCGTGGTCGGTGACGAGGATCCGGTCGCACAGCGCGTCGGCCTCGTCGAGGTAATGGGTGGTCAGGAACACGGTCGTACCCTGCTCGGAGCGCAGGCGGCGGACGTGGTCCCAGAGGTTGGCCCGGCTCTGCGGGTCGAGGCCGGTGGTGGGCTCGTCAAGGAAGACGAGCGTCGGTTCGTGGACCAGTCCGAGCGCGATGTCGAGCCGGCGGCGCTGACCGCCGGAGAGCGTCTTGACGGGCCGCTGGTCCAGGCCGGCGAGGTCGAGCCGCTCGGCGAGCAGGGCTCCGCGCCGTTGTGCCTCGGTGCGGGACAAACCGTAGAGCCGGGCCTGGAGTTCGATCTCCTCGCCGACCCTGGACTCGGGCCAGGTCGCGCCGCCCTGGTGGACGCAGCCGATCCTGCGCCGCACGCCCTGGGGGTCCGTCAGCAGGTCGCACCCGGCCACGGTGCCGGTTCCACCGGTGGGACGCAGCAGGGTCGTGAGCATCCGTAAGGTCGTGGTCTTGCCCGCTCCGTTGGGGCCGAGGAAGCCGACCACCTCCCCGGGCGCCACGTCGAAGTCGATGCCTTTGACCGCTTCGACGTCCTGGCCGCGCACGGTGAACCGGCGGGCGAGACCTCGTACTGTGATCATGAAATCCTTCTCTCGGCCCGGCGGCCGTCCAGCCGGCTCGCGGCGCCCGGCCAGGATGCCGGCTTCGGCGCGCGGCTCGTCAGGACTGGCCATCGGCCGCCGCCTGGTACTCGGCGAGGCGTTCCTGCGCCTCGGCCATGTCCTCGGCTGTCGGGGCGTCGTCCTGGGTGAGCTTGACGCGCCAGTAGCCGCTGAAGTCGATCGCGCGCTTGTCGAGACCCCGGTCGTTGACCAGGTGGCGGCGCAGAGTCCGGACGACGCCGGCCTCGCCGGCCAGCCACGCGAAGGGACGCCCGGGCGGGAACTCGGCGCCGCGGACGGCGTCGACGAGGGCGTCGCTGCGGCCAGCCGGGGTTCCGTCGCGGTGCAGCCAGTGCAGGGTGGCGTCGCCCGCGGTCTGGAAGGTCTGCTGCTCGGCCTGGTCGGCGACCTCGATGTACACCTCGGCGCGGGCCCGCTCGGGCAGGGCCTCCAGCAGGGTGCCGATGGCGGGCAGTGCCGTCTCGTCGCCGGCGATCAACAGCCAGTCGGCGGAGGTGATCGAGTCCGTCAGAGAGACCGGTCCGGCGTAGAGCGCGGAGGGGCCGACCATGCCGAGGCGGTCGCCGGGGCGGGCGGACTCGGCCCAGGCGCCGGCCGGGCCGCTGTCGCCGTGCAGGACGAAGTCGACCTCGACGGTGTTCGTCCCGGGCACCCGCCGACGCAGGGTGAAGCTGCGCATCCAGGGCCGCTCGTCCTCCGGAATGGCCAGAAACGTCTGGTACCAGCCCGTCGCGTCGTCGCTCTGCTCCGGCAGGACGGGCCGCTCCTGACCGGGCCGGGGGAAGCAGAGCTTGAGCTGCTGGTCCGGGGTCAGGCCGACGGAGTCTTCGAGGTGGTCGGCCTCGAACGTCACGCGGGCCATCCGCGGTGTGATGCGTGTGATGTCGGTGACCTGGATGAACGTGACGGGGAGCTCTGCCATCGGAAACCTTCCACGAACGTACGGGCATACCGGGGCGGGTGGCCGCCCATCTGGTATCCTTACAGCGTAAAGAGTTGTGCCGCCGAGGTTACTTTATGCAGTAAGGAGTTGCAAGGTGGTTGTTTTCGCCGGGCAGGGCGATGCCCGCCGGTCCATGTCCCTGCTCTGGCGATCGGCCGAATCCGGAATGGCCGCACCCAAACCCGGCTCGAAACCCGGCCCCAAACCCGGGCTCGACGTGGACACGATCGTGGCCGCGGGTGTCGCGGTGGCGGACGAAGAGGGCATGGCGGCCCTGTCCATGCGGGCGGTCGGGACCCGCCTCGGGCGGACCGCCATGGCGCTCTACACCTACGTGCCGAGCAAGAGCGAACTGGTCGACCTCATGCACGACCGGGTGCTGGCCGAACTGCCCACGGAGTACGACACGAGCGCGGGCTGGCGGCCGGCGATCACCGGCTGGGCCGACGACGCCTGGGCGTTCTATCTGCGCCACCCCTGGGTACTCCAGGTCTCTCAGGCCCGCCCCGTACTCGGGCCGAACGAGTACGCGCGGCTGGAGACGGTGGTGCGGATCCTGGGCGGAACCGGCCTGGAACCCCTGCATGTCAGACGGGTCATCGCGGTGTTGTTCCAGTTCGTGCGGGGTATGGCCCTCGTCGCGACGGAACACCGGCAGGCGGCGCCGGAGACCGGGGTGCCCGACGAGGAGTGGTGGGCGCAGCGGTCCGCACTGCTCGCGGAGTTCGCGCCCGACTTCGCCGAACGCTTCCCCGCCCTCGCGGCCCTGGAGTCGACCGCGAGCCTCGCCGCCATGACCGAGGCGGAGGCGGGCGGCGCCGCGTCGCACATGGAGCAGGAGGCGAGGGAGGCCTTCCGGGTGGGCCTGGGCCTGATCCTCGACGGCGTCGAGTCGGCGGTGCGAACGGACTCCGACGGCACGCTCCACGCCTCGGCCGGCACACCCTGACGGGGTCGTGCGGGCCCCGGCAGGCCCGCACGACCCGGCACCTGCCGCACCTTCGAAACGGTCGGTTTCGAAGCCGACTGAGCCCCAATCGGCCATCTCAGGCCGGAAATGTTCATTGACGGTATCTCGAACGGTGCCTACCGTTTGTCGAGCTTGCGCCCTTGATGATTCGAGGGCGCGATGAGTGGTGCGAGATGCATCATGCCCCGATTTCAGGAGAAAGCCGGTGCAGCACATCGCAAAGTACGACCGGAGTGACCGTCAATTGCCAGTCGGCCGCCGAGCGACCCAGGCGGCCCGCCCCCGCAGACCCGGCGAGCAGGAACGAATCTTCACCACCCGGGTCGGCCTCAAGATACCCACCAGCCTCACCTACGACCGATGGGAGAAGGCCGGGCAGCACATCTTCCAGATCGCCGACTCCTCCGCCTGGTGCCTGGGCGACTGGCTCGTCTACGGCCAGGACCGCTACGCGGACCGCTACCAGACCGGAGTCCAGGCCGCGGGCCTCGACTACCAGACACTGCGCAACTACGCCTGGGTGGCACGGCACTTCGAGCTGCGGCGCCGGCGCGAGACACTGAGCTTCGGCCACCACGCCGAGGTCGCCTCCCTGCCGCCGGCGGAGGCCGACACCTGGCTCGACCAGGCGGAGCAGCACGGCTGGTCCCGCAACCAGCTCCGACTGCGGCTGCGGGAGAGCCGCAGAGGAAACCGTACCGCCATCCCCACGCGGGCCAGCCAGCTCCGGATCAGCGCCCCCTCCGACCGCGTCCAGCGCTGGCGGGAGGCCGCGTCGAGAGGAGACCGCGACTTCGAGGAGTGGGTCCTGCTGACGCTCGACCGTGCCACCGCACACGAGCTCGGCCCATGACACCCCGGCCCGACCACCGGAGACCGCCCCAGATGGAGATCCGCATCGACCACCGCACCTGTATCGGGTCCGGGCAGTGCACCCTGACGGCACCCGCCGTCTTCACCCAGGACGACGACGGGTACGCCACCCTCGTGCCCGAGGGGGCGCGGACGGCCACCCCGAAGCAGGTCACGCAGGCTGCGCTGTCCTGCCCCGTCCAGGCGATCGCCGTGGGGAACGCGCCACCCGGCACCTGACGACACAACTCCCGCCACCCCCAGGGCTGAGGGCTCCATGGGGCAGATCATGGAGCCCTCAGTGCTGCGCTCATCTCATGGTCCGAAGAAGGCTGTGCTCACTACGGCTGTGCTCACTTCAGCCGTGCTCACTGCGGCTGTACCCACTTCACCCGTGCCCACTTCGGCTGTGCTCATTTCAGGAGCCGAGCCGCAGGCGCAGCGCGTTCAGCCGCCAACTGCCCGGAAGGTGGGCGCGTTCCCGCTCCGGATCGCCGTCCGCGAGCGCGAGATCCGGGTAGCGGGCCAGCAGCCGGGCGAGCGCCACCTCGCCCTCCTGCCGGGCCAGCGTCGCGCCCAGGCAGTAGTGGATGCCGTGACCGAAGCCCACGTGGTTCTCGGCCTGCCCGTCCGGCTGACGCATCAGGTGCAGCCGGTCCGGGTCGGTGTAGTGCCGCGGGTCGAAGTTGGCGGAGACCAGCACCGGTTGGACTGCGTCACCGCGGGCGACGCGCGTACCGGCGATCTCCAGGTCCTCGACGGCGTAGCGCAGTCGGGCCACCTGCACCGAGCCGCACCAGCGCATCAGCTCGTGCACCGCTCGCGGGAGCAGCGCCGGGTTCGCCCTCACCCGTGCCAGCTGGTCGGGGTGGGTGAGCAGGGCCGCGGTGCCGTTGCCGATCAGATGCGTGCTCGTCTCGTGGCCGGCCAGCACCAGGGTGAGCACCATGGTGACCGTCTCCGTGTCGCTGAGCCGTCCGCCGTCGTCGTCCTGCGCCCGGATCAACTCGCTCAGCAGATCGTCCTTGAGTGCGGCGCGACGCTGTTCGATCAGTTGATGGCAGTAGTCGATCATCACGGGAAAGGAGTGCTGGAGGCGTTCGGGCCGCATCGACACGAGGTCCCCGCCCCATTCCCGCCACCGCTCCAGGTCGACCGCGGGGATCCCGACGAGCCGGCAGATCACCGTGATCGACAGGGGGTAGGCGTAGTGCTCCAGCAGGTCCACCGTCCCGTCCCGCTCCGCCCGGTGAGGCAGCTCGTCGAGCAGCCCGTCGGCGATCTGTTCGATGGCGGGACGCAGATCGAGGATGCGGCGGGCGGTGAACGCCCGGGTCACCAGGCGGCGCAGCCGCGGATGGTCCGGCGGGTCGCTGTCCAGGAGGGAGCCGAGCAGGTAGATCCGTAAGTGCTCGGGGACGTTGAGCAGTTCCATCATCCCCTCACGCGGATCGGCGCCCTGCGCGCCGGGCACGTGCGACGGGGTGTTGACGAACCGTGGGTCGCGCAGCACGGCACGGACGTCGTCGTAGCGGGTCACGAACCACACCGGCGTGCCGTCGACGAACCGGCCGCGGACGACCGGGCCCTGCTCGCGCAGCCGGCCGTACCCGCCGAAGGGGTCCGCGAGCAGATCGGGGTCCATCATGTGCGGGCCGGCGGGGCACGCCGCTGCCACACCGGCCGGCGGGGGACCCGTGAACGTGGAAGACATGGTCGGCTCCGGTACTCGCTGGGGCGTCACTTGACTGCGCTGATCACGCCGTGCGGCGTCCACCGGCCGCCGGGCAGCCGCTCGGGCTTGACGAATCCGGCTGCCGCGAACCACTCCTCGTACTGGCCCCACCGGTAGATCGTGCTGCTGGCGGCCGGCAGCGTCGCGAAGTACACGTTGTCCAGGGCCGCGTACAGCGGGCCGTCCCCGCTGTCGTCGGACATGGCGTTGAACACCAGGACCCGCCCGCCGTCGGGCAGCGCCGCCTGCGCCTTGCGCAGCAGCCGTATGTTCTCCTGCGGTGACCAGATCACGAGCTGGTTGGCGAAGAGCACGCAGTCGTGGCCGGTCGGGTAGGTGTCGGCGAAGATGTCCGCGGCCCGCACGGAGATCCGGTCGGACAGGCCGTGCTCGGCGATCTTCTTGCGGGCGATCTCCACCGTGCCGGGCAGGTCCAGGACGGTGAACTCGACGCCGGGATTGGCCTGGGCGAGGGCGATGGCGTTGACGCCGTCGCCGCCGCCCACATCCAGCACGCGGCGCACTCCGGTGAGGTCGGCCTTCTCGACCAGTACGGGGTTGGACAGCCGGGACCAGGACCGCATGCAGCGGTAGAACAGCTGCTCCAGCTCCGGGTCCGCGGACAGCCGGTGGTAGAGATCCTCCCCCGTGCCCTTGATCCGTCGCAGGCCGACGTTGGTGTTCTCGCGCAGTGACGCGATGAAGTCCACCTCGGCGGGCCGGACGATGCGTTCCTCGTACTCCACGAGATCCTCGATGATCTCCCAAGTACCCTCTGTGAAACGGTCGTTCAGTACGTCAGCGTTCTCGTAGCCCTCGCCCTGACGCACTGTCAGTCCGAGGGCGGTCGTGCCGAGCAGCAGGATCTGTACCGGCCGCTCCTCCAGGCCGAGTTCCCGGCCGATCTCCGGCGGGGTCAGGCCCGGTCGCCGGTGCAACAGGGTGAACAGTCCCAGTTCGCTGCCCGCGCGGAGCATCTGGAAAGCGGAGGAGCCGAACAGGATCTGTACCAGTCCGTCGGTGGTGAGCGGGGATGCGTGAGCCATGGGCACTCCGAATCGGCTGAGGTGGAGAGGGTGGTGTGCGGGGAGGCGGAGGTCAGGTCACCCGGGCGAGGTCGGCGGGCCGGGAGGCGTAGGCGCCCTCGGACACAACGTCGCGGATGCGGGCCAACGCGTCCCAGACGTCGGTGAACCGGGTGACCAGGGGGGACAGGCCGATGCGCAGCCGGTCCGGGACCCGGTAGTCGCAGATCACCTTCGCGTCCGCGGCCAGTGCCTGGCAGATCCGCCAGGCGTCAGGGTGGTACAGGGATAGATGCAAACCGCGCCGCTCGGGCGGGCGGGGCGAGGCGGGTCGGAAGCCCAGCGGGATGAGCCAGTCGTCCGCCAGCTCGTCGGCCAGCCGGCCCAGCCGCAGCCCCTTGGCCCGGATCCGCGCCGTCCCGGCCTCCTCGACCAGGGCGAGGGCGGGATCGATGGCCGCTAGCGACACCAGCGGCGGGGTGCTCACCAGGAAGCGCTCGATGCCCGGCACCGGGTCGTAGTCGGGCCCCATCTCGAACTGCCCGCGCTGCCCGTACCAGCCCCACACCGGCTGCCGCAGCCTGGGCTGCAGATCGCGCCGCACATAGAGGAAGGCGGGTGAACCCGGGCCGCCGTTGAGGTACTTGTAGGTGCAGCCGACAGCGAGCTCCGCGCCGGTGCCGGCCAGGTCCACGGGGACGGCTCCGGCGGCGTGCGACACGTCCCACAGCACCCGCGCGCCGACCGCCCGGGCCAGGTCGTTCACCTGCGCCATGTCCAGCAGCGCGCCGCTTCGGTAGGACACCAGGGACAGCACCACCAGCGCGACGTCACCGTCGAGCGCCGAGCGCAGGACGTCGAGGTCGAAGCCGCCGTCGAGGTCGGACGGCAGGCGCACCAGCCGCAGCCCGCGCTGTTCGGCGAGGCCCTGGACGATGTAGCGGTTGGTCGGGAAGTCCTCGGCGTCCATCACGACGGTGCCGCGCCCCGGTGCCGCGTCGAGGGCGGCGGCGGCCAGCTTGTAGAGGTTGACCGACGTGGAGTCGGAGATCACCACCTCGCCGGGCGCGGCGCCGAGCACGTGCTCGGCGAGGCGGTCGCCAAGCCGGGCGCCCCAGTCGATCCAGCCCTGCCACGACCGCACCAGCCCGCCGCCCCAGCCCTCCTCGACCACCTCCCGCAGCACCTCCGGCGTGACGGCGGGCAGCGGGCCCAGCGAGTTGCCGTCCAGGTAGATCAGCTCCGGATCGGCGATGACGAACCGCTCGCGGAACGCGGCGAGCGGATCGGCCGCGTCCAGTTGCTCGGCCACCGTGCGCGGAATCCCGCTCACCATCGGCCCTCCTTCTGTCTCGTGTCGTGCGTGTCCGCGTGTCCCGCCGTCCGCGGGCATGCCCTGGGGCCCGGTCAGAGCGTGGAGCGCACCGACCACAGTTCGGGGAAGAAGCGGTGCTCACTGATCCCGGCGAGCCAGGCCACGCCCTCGGTGCCGCCGGTCCCGGGCTTGGCGCCCAGCATCCGCTGCACGGTCACCAGATGGGTGTAGCGCCAGCGGGCGAACTGGTCGGCGGTGTCCATCAGCGCCTCCGCGAGCAGATGCAGGTCGCGATGGCGGACGGGGTCCCGGTAGACGGCCCGCCAGGCCTCCTCGGCCTCCGCGCCGACGCGGTACGGCCGGGTGACGTCCCGGCTCGTGGCGTCGTCCGGCGTGAGCAGCCCGCGGCGCGCCAGCAGCGCGAGCGCGGCGTCGTACAGGCTCGGCTCGTGCAGCTGGCCGACCACCGCGTCGTAGCCCGCCGTGTTCCGGTGCGGCGCGGCCATCGCGGAGTTCTTGTTGCCGAGCAGGAACTCCAGGCGCCGGTAGCCGGCCGACTGGAAGCCGGAGGCCGATCCCAGGACGTCCCGGAACTCGGCGAACTCCACCGGGGACAGGACGGAGAACGTCTCCCACGACACCAGCAGCACCTGCTGCACCCGTGCGGCGCGGCGCAGCGTCCACAGCGCGTCGTCGAGCAGGTCGTCGGCCAACTGGTCGCGCGCGGTGCTGAATTCGGTGTGCAGCAGCTTGAACAGCAGCTCCTTGACCTGGCTCATGATGATGAACCCCGGCTCGGTGCGGGCCGAACTGAGTGGATGCTGCAAGCCCAGCAGCTCGTCCATGCGCGCGTAGTGGGCGTACGGGGTGGTGTCCGACGGGGACCCGGCGGACAGCGGGCACGCGGGGCTCGCGGTCGTCTGTTCGGTGGTCATGCGATCGTTCCTTCCAGTCCCATCTGCGCCAGGACCGCGTCGCCCAGCCCGGTGCCCGGCACGCCCAGGTCGTAGGGGAGGTCGAAGTGGTCGCGCCGTTCGGCGACGACCTCCGTCACCGCCGCCCGCGGGCGCAGCGCCGCGACCATCCCGTCGTGCTGGCGGACGTATTCCTCGGTCTCGTTCCCGCCGCGGGCGACGACCGTCGGGGGCAGCCGCGCCGGCAGGCGGAGGATCGGGCTGTTGCGCCGGGCCGCGCCCTCGTCCAGCCGCAGGGCGTCGTTGACGTAGGACAGGCGCACCGGTTCCAGGTCGTACATGCCGCTGAGCAGCACCGCCCCGGCGATCCGGCCGGACACGTCCGGGCCGGCCGACGCGTCCGGCAGCAGGGCCATGGCGGCCAGATGTGCACCGGCCGAGGTACCGCACAGATGGAGGCGGTCCGGGGCGAACCCGAGCCCGTCCGCGTGCCGCAGCAGCCAGTCCACGGCCCGGCGCACCATGCCCGCCATGGCGTCCAGGCCGACGTCCGGCGCCAGCCCGTACTCGATCACCGCGACCGCCGCGCCGGCGGCCAGCAGCGGCGGCACCGGGAACGCCGATTCGGCGCGGCCCAGTGCCTGCCAGTTCCCGCCGTGCACGAACACCAGCAGCGGGGCCCGCCCGGCCGCCTGCCCGGGGAAGTAGTCGAGCCGCTCCGCCGCGTGCGGGCCGTAGGCAAGGGAGGTCCGCACCGGGTGGTCCCGGCGGGCGGCCTCGCTCCGCTGCTCGTACTCGCGCAGGTAGGCGTCCAGGCTCGCCACGCACGAGCTCGGCGAGTACTGCCGGTCCAGCGTGGCCTGGTCCATGCCCCGGTACACGGCACGCGCGGCCGGCGGTGCGTCGCGCATGCGCTCAGCTCCCCGGCGCGTAGGCGGCACGGGCCCGCTCGTACACCTCGGTCAGCAGCGGGTCGATGCCGTGCGACCCGGCGCGGTAGCGGGCGCCGAAACGGCTCGCGTACTCCTCGAACCACTCCCGCCGGTCGGCCAGGAACAGCACGTCGTGGATCGCCATCGACCGCACCGCCATCATCGGCACTGGGGCGTGACTCACCTCGAACGCCGGGTTGCGCGCGGCCTTCTCCTCGCACTTCTCGTGGAACTGGGCGATCATCAGCCCCCGCCGCACGCTCTCCGGCTTCAGCGCGGTGTGCGCCGCGTCCAGCAGGTGCAGGTGCTCGGCCGGAAGGTCCGGCAGGACCAGCAGCAGCGAGCGCAGATTCGGGTTGCCGGACTTCCAGTCGACCTCGCTGAACTCATCCAGGCCGCAGCGGACGATCTCGTCGAGCAAGGTCTGGCTCGGGGTGGGGCCGACGAGCCTGACGCGGATCTCCAGCGCACCGGCACGCTGGGCGGGCTCGACGAACGGGCACACCGGGCCGGTGCGTCCGAGTTCGCCGTGCGGTCGGCGTATGTACTCGCTCAGCCATTCGTCCACGGCGGCCAGGGCCTTGGCGACGTCGACGGAGAGCACGTCGGTCAGCATCAGTGTCAGTCCTCGGGTGTCGGTCCTCGCGGACAGCGGAGGGCGGGTTCCTGGTGGGCGGCCCGCGAAGGTCACTCGTCGCCGGTGAGGTCGTGGAGCTTGGCCGAGAGGATGCGGCCGATCTCGGCGAGCGTGTCCGGGCGGGTCAGCATCGACCCATGGTCGCCGGGCACCACATGGGCCTCGACGGAGCCGCGCACGTACGGCTGCCAGGCCTCGGCGGTCACCGGCGGGTCCTGCTCCTCGGAGCAGGCGATCAGCAGCAGGTCACCGTCGATCGGGCCGGGCCGGTAGTCGACGGTCAGATGGGTGTTGTTCGCCGAGATCTCGGTGATCGTCGTGAGCCGGTCCTCCTCCAGGTTGGCCAGCACACTGCCCTGGCGCCGCAGGATCTCCCGCGCCTTGGCGAAGGTCATCTCGCCGTCGTCGTGGTGGCTGCCGTCGTCGACGAGACCGACGTGGTAGAGCAGCATCACCCGGTCGTCCGGGGCGGGCACGTCGGCGTGGGTGAGGCCCTGCCAGTCGGGGATCACGTCGAGCACCGCGACCAGCGCCACCGGCTCGCCGCGCCGCTGGAACTCCGCGGCCAGCGCGTGCGCGCACAGCCCGCCGAACGACCAGCCGGCCAGGTGGTACGGTCCGTGCGGCTGCACCCGCTGGATCTGGTCGGCGTAGTCCACCGCCATCTCCTCGATGCTGGCGGGCCGGGGTTCAGGCCGGGCCAGGCTGCGCGCCTGGATGCCGTACAGCGGATACTGCGACCCCAGGTGCTTGATGAGCGCGCTGTACGACCAGCTGATGCCCCCGCCCGGATGGACGCAGAACAGCGGCGGCCTGCTGCCCCCGGTGCGCAGCGGCAGCATCACCTCGTACGAGCCGTCCGCGTCGTCGACGTCGAGCCGGGCCGCGATGCCCGCCGGTGTCGGCGCCTCGAACAGGCTCCGCACGCCCAGCTCGACGCCGAAGGCCGCGCGCAGCCGGGCCATCAGCCGGGTGGCCAGCAGCGAGTGCCCGCCCAGGTCGAAGAAGTCCTCGCTCACACCGACCACCGGTCGGCCCAGGACCTCCGCGAACAGCTCGCACACCACCTGCTCCTGCGGGGTGGCAGGCGCCCGCCCGATGTCGGCGCGCTCCGGTTCGAACGCCGGCAGCGCCGCACGGTCGAGCTTGCCGTTGGCGGTCAGCGGCAGCCGGTCGAGCGGAACGACGGCGGCGGGGCGCATGTACTCGGGCAACCGACGGCGCAGGTGCTCGCGTACGGCCATGAGCAGGGCGCCGGTGCTCCGGCCGGTGGCCGGGCTGGTGGTCCAGGCCGAGAGCAGCGAGCCGGGTCCGGCCACGCCCGTGGGCGCGTAGGCGCCGACGGGCACCCTCTCGCCCAGCAGTTCACGCTTGACGTACGTGACATCGAGGGCGGCCGGGTCGTGCCCGTTCCAACTGATCGCCGTCCAGTAGCCGTACTTCTCGCCCAGGCGGTGCAGGTCCTCCGGATCGACGCCGACCGTGTCCCGGAGGTCCGGTGCCGTCCCGGATTCGAGCGCGCGCTGCGCGGCGAGGTCGGCCGCGATGCGCGCGTGAGGCACCCCGGTGACGCGCAGCCGGTCGGGCCGCGCGCTGCCCAGATGATCGGCGAGAACTCCCAGGTCGCGGGTCCAGGGGCGGGTGGGGACGTCGTCGAGGGGGTGGGTGGTGGTGCCGGTCTTGTAGAGGGTGGCGTCGTAGCGGTAGCGGGTGAGTTCGTTGTGGGCGGTGCCGCGCTTGAGCTGGATGTCGGTGCCCGCCAGGTCGGGGACGTGAGGGGCGAGGGCGGTGAAGTACTCGGGGTCGACGAGGAGTTCCTTCTCCAGGACCAGGCTCTGCTCGACGGCACGGCGGATCGCGGCCGTGTCGTTCGGGTCCTCGGCCCGCGCCGTCTGCACACCCGAGGCGAAGGTCCGCAGCAACCG
>NZ_JNWV01000062.1 GCF_000716535.1 Streptomyces flaveolus
CACATGTTCAGGCGAAGGCCGCTTCCATGTACGGCGGATACCGGACCGAGTGATCAAGTTCGACGCACCATTCGACGTCGGCCGTTAAAGATCAAGCTAAAGGGTGTTGCAAAAGGCTTGGTGGCGGCGTGTCTGGGTGATGGCTGACCTGCTGTTTCACCCTGTCTTGGCGAGGTTGTGCATGGTGGCGACGGCCTGGACGGCGTGGTGGAGGCCGTCGCCTCTTTGGCGGCAGTCGCGGAGGATCTTCCAGTTCTTCATCCGGGCGAAGGTGTGCTCGACGCGGGCACGGACGCGCCGGTGTTCGGCGTTGTCTTCCTCCTGGTCGCGCAGGAGGGGGCGCCCTGCTCGTCTGCGGTGCGGGACGATCAGGCCGGTGCCCAGGTAGGCGCCGTCTGCGATCACCGTGGTGCCTGCCGCTACGGCCGGCAGGTCCGACTCGCGCCAGACATGCGCGTCTGCCTTGTTGCCGGGTGCCGGCCGGGCGGATGCCACTACCAGGCGGGTGTCGGCATCGATGATGACCTGCACATTCGCCGAAAGCCGGTAGTTGCGTGAGGAGGCTGCGACCTTACGGTCACGGACCGGGATCAGGGTGCCGTCCACGATCCATAACCGTTCCACGCCCGGCACCGGCCTGGGCGCCGGCTCCAGCGCAAGCAACGGCCGCAGACGCTGGATGATCCGGCAGACGGTGGCCGGTGAGCAGCCGAAGAGCGGTGCGAGCTGCCGCATGGTGAGGTTCGTGCGGTAATACACGGCCACCAGCAGCACCCGCGCGGCCAGCGGAAGACACCACGGCCGACCACCACCTGGGCCGTTGCCGCCCCGCTCCCGCACCACCCGAAGCAGCTTCTCGAACCGCCCCATCCGCAACCCGGTGAACTTCTCCACCCACACCGGCTCAGCCCTCAACACCCCACCCATACAGGGGAAATGCCCGCCACCAAGCCTTTTGCAACACCCTTTAGCTGGCCGCCTTGACGGGGGTGGGCATCAGAGAGTCCCACAGAGCGGTGGCCTGGCCCCGGTCGCGGGCGGCCAGCTCTTCCAGACACCAGTCCTGGCCGAGGAGCTGCTTCACGCGCGGGATGGCCTCGCCGTCGGGGCCGCTGTAGTAGTGGACCTTCTTGGTGTCGCCGTCAGTGACCATGCGGAACATCATCTCGGCGGTGAGGGCCGGGTCGGAGCGGACGAGGTTCAGCGACGCGAAGGTGTTCCAGGAGGCGACGTATTCCTCCGGAACGTTCTCGGCGCGGTCGACCTTGCTGAAGAACTTGGTCTCGTGGCTGCCGGGGTGCAGGGCCTTGACCTGGACGCCGAACTCGGCCAGTTCCGCGTGCAGGCCCTCGCTGAGCGAGGCGACCGCGGCCTTCGATGCCTGGTACACCGAGGTGTACGGGAAACCCGCGTCGGCGCTGATGGAGCTGACGTTGACGATGACGCCCGAGCGCTGCTTGCGGAAGATCGGAATGACCGTCTTGTTCAGTGCGATCAGCCCGAAGACGTTGGTCTGGAACTGGCGGTGGGCCTGGTCCATCGTGATGGCCTCCAGCGGGCCGCCCTGGAAGTATCCGGCGTTGTTGATGAGCGCGTCCAGGCGACCGAACTGGGACAGCGCGAGGTCACCGAAGGCGAGAGCGGCGTCCTCGTGGTCGACGTTCGGCAGGAGCGTCCTGACGTTGTCGAGGCCGGCGTGCGCGTCCAGGTCGGCTTCCTTGCGGACGGTGGCCACCACGTTCCACCCGGCCTCGGCGAAGCGGCGCACACTCAGGTACCCGAACCCGCTCGCAGTGCCGGTGATGACGATGGTCTTCGCAGGCGTGGGAAAGTTCTTTCGATGAGGTGAGTGCGTTTCCCCTGCAACTTGGTGAAACAGTAGTTCGCTAAGTCTGTGGGCGGTGTGCGCCGCTTGGACCGGCTGGTAGGCGCCGGGGAGCCGGCAGATGTGGGCGTGCGTCATGCTTCGCGCCGTCTTCACCGGCCCCCTCGTCACCGCCGGCCTGTCCCTGCGGCGCCTCGAAGTTCCCAGGACGGGCCGGCCCGCGCATCACGCCGCACTCCCACAAGGCGGCAAGCCCTCGTCACGCTCACGCCTGAGCCCATCCCTACCGCCGGCCCGCCGACTCGTCCCGGGCCCGCGCCTGGCGCCTCAGCGGTAGTCGGGGATGACTGCACGTCTGCGGAGACGGTGACCGGGCATACGGGCTTCACCCCCTTCGAGAGGAGTTCGTCTCATGCTCGGCATAGTCGCGGCAGTGCTGTTCTTCGTGTCCTTCCTGATCAACGCGGCGGATCTCAGCACCAACGATGTGTTCACTTCGACGAACGTGATGCTGCTGGGGCTGACCGCTCTGGCTCTGCACGTGGCCGGTATCGGTTCCGGCTGGGCCCGCAGACGCTGACCTCCATCGACCCGGGGCCTGGTGACAGCTGTCACCAGGCCCCGTCCTTCTCACTGTCAGGCCGGCTCACTCAGCGCGCCCAGCCGCAGGCCCAGGCCCCCACTTGACACTCACAGACCTGATCTATGACGCCGCGACAGACGTCCCGGCCCTCGGCCTTCTCCAGCCCGGCCCCGACCGGCACCGTCTGTGCTGGTGTGCGCGGAGCCTGTCTCCGGGGAACGGTGGTGCGGGGAGCGCGGCCCCTCCCTCACCGAGCGTCGATGGACGGCCGCCGCGGGCGGGCGCGGGTACGGTCGCGCGTTGCCGGACGTCGTGCCCGGCGTGGGCAGGGATGGGCAGGGGTGGGCAGGGGTGGCGCTGGTCCACCGCCCGCACACGTGCGTCACGCCCGCGCCGGGCGGTGGCGGGGCAGCCTCCGAGCGGTGTCGTCCGGTACGCGGTCGGGTAGTTCTCAGCCGTGGCCGTACACGGCGTCCGCGTGCCGGGGGAGGCGGAGGAGACGTATGGGCGACTTCGACCGGATCTTCGATCCGCATTTCGCGGCCGTCGATCTGTTCACCGACCGCGGCGCGGAGAA
This sequence comes from Streptomyces flaveolus, assembly GCF_000716535.1. Taxonomy (GTDB): domain Bacteria; phylum Actinomycetota; class Actinomycetes; order Streptomycetales; family Streptomycetaceae; genus Streptomyces; species Streptomyces flaveolus_A. The sequence continues at coordinate 2,986 of NZ_JNWV01000062.1, forward strand.
CAGGGTGTTCACGCAGGCGCTGGCACGTCACGCGGCGCGCGTGCGGAACGGCACGGCCGTGCTGGGCAGGGCCGCCCGGCGGAACGTCGTGGTGTTCTACGGGATCGGCGGCATCGGCAAGACGGAGCTGTCGAAGCGACTGGAGCGGTGGGTCCTCGGGGAGTTACCGGATCCAGGGGACTGGGGCCGACCGCCGTCGTACGAACCGGCGGTCAGGACGGTCAGGGTCGACTTCCACGGCAGTGCCGCCGTCAACGCGGTCGACATCGTGTTGCGGCTGCGTGCCGCGGTGGCGGACTCCGGGAACAGGTTCCCGGCGTTCGACCTGGGGCTCGCCGCCTGGTGGTCGTTCGCGTCGCCGGGCGTCCCGCTCCCCGATCTGCGCAGCGGGCGCGGGTCGGACGTGCGCGCCCAGATCACGGACACCCTGAACGACATCCTGAGCGATGCCGGCGCCCGGCTGGGCGTGGGACCGCTGACCGTACGCACGGGCATGCGGCTCGTCGACGCGATCCGCTCACGGCGGCTGCGGGACCGGACGTTGCGCGACTGCGCGCCCCTGGGGGCGGTGATCGACCAGGCGCGGCTGAACCCGACGCCGTACGTCGCCGCCACTCTCGCGGGCTTGCTCTCCTGGGACATCGAGCGGCTGCCGGTCGCGGAACGGCCCTTGGTCGTGGCCTTCGCCGACGCCGTCGAGTACGTCCAGAGCGAGGAGCAGGCCCAGGAGCGCTTGCTGAACCGGATCGTGCATCTGAGCCCCGGCATCCTGTGGGTGGTCACCTCCCGCTCCACCCTGACCTGGGCGTCGGCCGCCAACGGCCTGCTGCCGGCATCGGGTCCGCAAATCTGGCCCGGGCTGAGGCTCGACGCGCCGGACGGGCAGCAGCACCTCATCGGGGACCTGTCGGACACGGACGTCGACCGCTATCTGAGGGCAGCCTCCGGCACGGCCGGCAACCCGGTCCTCGGCCCGGAGGTGATCGACCGGGTCCGGCGTGGTGCGCACGGCCTGCCGCTCTACCTCGACCTGTCGTTGTCCATCGCCCGGCAGGCGGGCACGGCCTCGCCGGACGAGACGATGTTCGGAAGGCCGCTGCCGGAACTCGTGATCCGGCTCTTCGCCGACCTGCCCGACCAGGAGCGTGACGTGGCACGCGCCGCAGCCCTCGTACCCCGTTTCGACCCGGGCCTGGTGGCCCGCGCCAGCGGCGCGCTCGACGGCAGCGCACGGAAGTTCTGCGCTCGCTCCCTGGTCACCCGCGACACCCACCCGGTGTTCCCCTACCGGCTGCACGATGCCGTACGCGCGGCGATCGCCGACGAGTCCCTGTCCTCCGGCGGGGCGTGGTCCGCGGCCGACCGGGCCACGTGTGCCGCGGCGCTCCTGGAGGTGCTCCGGGAGCGGAACGCCGAAGAATCGACCGATCCCGAGCGGCGCGCCTACCTGCTCGAGCTGAGCGTGGGACTGTGCACAGCCCATACCCTGCGGGCCCCCTGGCTGCTCGAGGCGATCACCGACCTGCCCGGCATGGGCGGGCTCGCCGACCGGCTCCCCGCACCGTCCGACACCACCTGGATCGGTATGCTGTGCGGCTTCCTCGAGGCCTGGCACGACCGGAGCCTGCGGCAACGCATCGCCTACCTGGACGACTTCACCAATCGCCCACTGCCGGACGACATCCGCCGTATGGCGCTGCGGTGGCTCGCGTTCGGGCACCGCCTCGCCGGGGAACCGGAGACCGCCCTGCGTATCCTCCGGACGCTGCTGTCCGAGACGCCGGACTCGGAAACGCTGCGCTACCAAGTCGCCCGGACACTGCGCTCGCTCAGCCGCTACGACGACTTGGCGCGCCATCTCGAACAGCATCCGGTGAACGACCCGACCGCCCTGGCACGGCTCCGCAGTGATCTGGCGTACGACCGTGGTGAGATCGCCGCGTCGCTGGCCGGACCGAGGGAGCGCGCGGCCCGACTGCGCGCGGAGGGCAGGCACAGCGCCGCCCTGGAGAACGAGGTGACGCTGCTGTGGCGGGCCACCCTGCTGCGACGCACGGCACCAGGGGACATCGACGCACCGATGAGGGAGGCGGAACGGTATGCCTCCTGGTTCGACCTGCGGACCGCCCTGGCGTGCAAGGCCCTGCTCGTCGCGGGTGACGCCACCGCGTTCCCCCGCGTCGCCGCGGAGGCCACTGCCGTGGTCGAGGCCTCGGCCGGGTCGCCTGGATGGCGTGAGTGGACAGCGGCTCTCGTACACGGCCTCCGACTGGGCGACCGGAGGCTGATCGAGGCGACGTACACCGCGTGGGCGTCCATGCGGCGCCACCGCACCCCGGCCTACATCGTCGTCGACCGTCTCTGTGTCTACGCCGGCTATCCGTCCTGTCGCGCGCTGCCGCAGACCGCGGACGGCGGGGGGCGGGATGCCTCCGAGGGATGGCACGCGGTCATCCGGGACCTGGTGGGAGAGGCGTGACGCGGACGGCACGCGCACGCTGTGGCAGACCGGACCGCACGGCGCCGGGGATGGGGCTGGCCGTCCCAGCGTTCACCGAGGGCGGAAACAAGCCCTGACACCGGTCTCGTACACCCGTTGCGCGGCCGCGTGGCATACGGCGTCCTGTCTGCTGAACCGCTCCAGACACACACCGCTGTTGACCTCGATCACAGCGAGTTCTCCGTCGACCTCCACGATGTCGACGGAGCCGAAGGCCAACCCCAGGCAGGCCATCGCCCGCCGCGCCAATCCGCCGAGCGGGCCGCACACCTCGGGATGGTCCAGCACGACAGCGGACGCGCCGAGTTTGAGGTTGTGCCGCCACTCGACGCCGTCGTCCCAGTCGGTATGGCCGGCTTCAAGCCGCGGCCCCGCGCAGCGTTTCTCGAAAACGAGTTCGGTCCGCCCGTTGAGCACGACCACCCGGTACTCATGGCGGATGGGCATCCACGGAGAGACCGTCAGCGCCGAGTAACGTGTGGTCAGAGCACTCAAAGCGGCCAGGAGACGGTCCGGTGACTCCGCTCGGCACACATCACGGCCGCCGCTCGAACTCAGCGGCTTGAGGACGACGGGCACCGGCAGCCGGGCCGCCATGTCCGACACGGACTCGTGTGGCCGCCACCGCAACAGACGATGCGGGACGTGAGGCACGCCGTCGTCCGACAGCAGGACCGAGGTGGCCACCTTGTCGGTGGCCAGGAGCGCCGAAGCGGCGTCGTTGAGCGGGAAGTTGTAGCCGACGACATGGCACCTGCGCCCGTGTGCCCGCAACTCCGCGACCCAGTGCTCCGAGTGCCAGCGCAGGTCCACACCGCTGCGGGCCGCGGCCCGCTCCATGTGTGTCACGAAGTGCCGGCGGAACGGTGCCGGGCCACCGTCCGCACGTGTCTCCCACTGTCCCGTCGAATTCAACTCGCCGCCTCACCACCGTAGTTCCGCGCGGATCACCCGCTGACGCACCTGCCTCCTCGGCCGACGGTCGGCCGGTGAGGTCCGGCTTCCGGAGTACTGCCCGGCTGCCGACACCGCCGGCTGCCAGCCTCACGGTTCGTGCGGCCGAGAGCCAGCTCGGACGCGGGGATCGGGCGCATCTCCATACGATCACCGCGAATGGCGGGCTCCGTTCCGGCCAGGCCGACAGCGGCGCCTCAAGGACGCCCACGGCCACGGCGACGGCCGAGATCGCAGCCACCAGGACGACAACAACGATCAGTGCTCAGCGAACGGCACCAGCACGCCGTTCAAGCGCGTGGGGCGCGGAGCGTCGTCGTCCATCGGGGCTTTGCTGATCGTTTCGGAATGAGGTGCGCAGGCTCGTCGTTCGTAGCGGGTGCGGAGCCGTGGGCGATGCTGTGTCGGGTCCCCGAGATAGGCAACGACAAATATCGGTTGTGAACAGCTGCACGGTCCTGCGACGGTGCCCGTGTGCATTGCAGAGCCGTCAACGAGTCCGACATCGAGGCGATCTTCGATCTCTTCGGCTGCGCCGAGCACGCCGCAATCGGGCGCCGGGAGACGACGCGAGCAGACGTGCGTGAGCTGCTCGCGAGCCCCGGCCTGGATATGGCGTCGCGGACGATGGTCGTGGAGTCGAAGGAGGGTCGGCTCAGTGGCTTCGTCGCCCTGCATCCGGCACCGCAGGGTGGCCAACTCCGGGCCCATCTGATCCTTGCACCCGCAGACGGCGCTGCGGACACGGCTCGAGCACTGCTTCACCTGCTCGACGAGTGGGCGCTACGGGACGCGCCACACCCCAACACCCCCGTGACCATGTTTCAGCTGCCCAACTGCCCGGCCCATGACCTCATGGCCGCCGAGGGCTGGAGCATCGTGCACAGCTACGCGCGCCTCAGAGCCGACCTGGACACCACCGAGTTCCCTGAACCGGCTCAGCCGCCCCTCGGTGTTCGACTGCGCGTCGCTGCCGATGACCAGGACCGGCGCGCCGTCCACTCTGTATTGGAGGACGCGCTGGCCGGGCACTGGAACCACCGGCGGCGTACCTTCGCCGAGTTTGACCGTGACCAGCGACAGCGCGGCAGCTACGACGCGGCCCTGTGGTGGCTGGCCGAGGTCGATGGGGTCTGTGCGGGTGCTGTCATCGCTCGCGACCCGTCGGAGCGCGCATGGATCGCCTGGCTCGGAGTTCTCGATGCCTACCGCGGCCGCGGCATCGGCACGCAGTTGTTGCGCACCGTCTTCCGGCTCCTCCGGGACCGTGGCCATCACAGCGTGGGCGTCGACGTCGACACCCACAACTCCGCCGGCGCTCTCAGCGTCTACCGGGCCGCCGGGATGAGCGAGCGGGGCACCGCTGACCAGTGGCGCAAGATCTACGCCCACCAGCCTTTCTGACCAATTCAGTTGCGCCTCGGATCTCGCGCTCGGCGATCTTGGTCGGCAGGGTGTCCGCGTGCGTGCTGATCTTGTTTCAAATGACCTGTAAGAGCGCATGGCTCCGCTGCTTCCGCCCGCTCCCGAACGGCGCCGCCGCTACCCCGGCGGTTGCGCGTTCCGCCCAGGGCGGCCCTCGCGGGCGTCATGTACGTCTTGCGGACCGGTGTTGCGTGGCGCGATGTGCCCGCCGAGACTGTGGGCTGCTCCGGAGTCACAGCCTGGCGAAGGTTGCGCGACTGGACCGAGGCCGGCGTACGGCCCCCGCTTGCACACCGCCCTGCTGACCGAGTTGCGCCGCGCCGATGTGCTGGACCTGGACGACTGCGCGGTGGACGGGTCGCACATCCGGGCTCTCAAAGGGGGGATCACGTTGGCCCTCGCCCGTCGACCGATCCCGTCCCGGCTCCAAACACCATCTGATCGTTGACCGCCACGGAACTCCGCTGGTCGTCACGTGCACCGGCGGGAACCGACACGATGTCACCCAGCTCCTGCCTCTGCTGGACGCGGTCCCATCGATCCGGGGCCTGCGGGGACGCCCCCGTCGCAAGCCCCGACGCTTGTACGCCGACCGGGGCTATGACCTCGACAAGTGCCGCCGCCTGCTGTGGAAGCGCGGCATCAAGCCAGTGATCGCCCGACGCGGCGTCGCCCACGGTTCCGGACTGGGCAAGGTCCGTTGGGTCGTCGAGCGCGCCTTCGCCTGGCTGCATCATTTCAAACGGCTCCGCACCCGCTACGAACGACGAGCCGACCTCCACCAGGGCCTGCTCGAACCGGCCTGCAGTCTCATCTGCCTCCGCCGCCTACGAACCTCATTCTGAAACGATCAGTTAGCCGCTGTCCCTGACCCCGAGGATGCCGAGCATCGCCCGGGTTGGCGGGCTGGGGTTGAACCGGCTCCACACCAGGTACTCCACGCGGCGCGGCCCGCCGGTCACCGGGACCAGCGCCAGCGCGGGGTCGTCGGCGGCATGCGTCCGGATGAACGCCGACGGCAGCAGGGCGACGCCGAGCCCGTGCGCGATCAGCCCGGTGATCAGCTCCACGACACCGGACTCGTACGCCACGTCGCGGACCAGACCCGCCGCGGCGAACGCCTGGTCGGACTGAGCCCGGGCGGGCGTCCCTGCCACGAAGTCCACGAACGTCTCCGCGGCGATGTCGTGCAGCGTGACCTCAGGTGCGCCCGCCAGCCGGTGCCCGGTCGGTACCACCAGGACGTGCTCGTCGTGATCGAGCACCACGGCCTCCACACCCGAGGGCCGTTCGCTCTCCGGCAGGCCCAGGAAGGCGATGTCCAGATCGCCGTCGCGGATTGCCGCGGCCAGATCGTCGCTGCGTGCGGAACGGAGTGCGACCCGGACCTCCGGGTGCTGGGCGCGATACCGCTGGAGCAGTTCTGGCACGTCGACGGCGGCCGTCGTCACGATCACGCCGATCCGGAGCCGCCCCCGCACCACGCCGGTCGCTGCGGCGGCGTCGGCAGCCGCGCGGCCGGCGGCGGCCAGACACTCGCGCGCACCGGCCACGAACGCCGCTCCCGCGCTGGTCAGTTCGACACGGCGGCTGGTCCGGGCGAACAGCCTGACCCCGAGCTCGCGTTCCAGGCTCGCGATCCGGTGGCTGAGAGACGACTGCACCACGGAGCAGCGCTCGGCTGCGCGCGTGAAGTTGCGGGTTTCGGCGACGGCAACGACGTAGTGCATCTGCTGGAGGTCCACCGAACGATCGTTTTCGTTCATGGCTGCCATCGCAAGCATGCGTTGGATTCATGGCGGGCAGCGCGGAGACTGCATCGCATGCATTCCTCGATACGACGGTCACCGGACCGTCCTCGAACCACGTCCGCCCATCAGGCGGCCACTGTCGCCCTGACCGCACTCGCTCCCGCGTCCTGGGGCACCACGTACGTCGTCACCACGGAGCTGCTGCCCCCGGGCCATCCGCTGTTCGCCGGGCTGATGCGCGCCCTTCCCGCCGGGCTGCTCGGGCTGGTGATCACCCGGATGCTGCCGCGCGGGGACTGGTGGTGGAAGGCCGCCGTCCTCGGTGTGCTCAACATCGGTGGCCTGCCCCTGCTGTTCGTGGCGGCCGAACGGCTCCCCGGCGGTGTCGCCGCCACCCTCAGCGCCGCCCAGCCGTTGCTGGTCGCAGGCCTGGGCATAGCGGTGCTCCACGACCGGCCCACGGCTTGGCGGCTGGCCTGGGGCGTTCTCGGCGTGCTCGGCGTCGGACTCGTCGTGCTCGGCCCGCAGGCCCGGCTGGACCCGGTCGGGGTACTGGCCGGCCTCGGCCACACGGCCACCATGGCCGGCGGGATCGTGCTCACCAAGCGTTGGGGCCGTCCGGCGGGGGCCGGTCCGCTGACCCTGGCCGGGTGGCAACTGACGGCCGGCGGTCTGCTGTTGCTCCCGCTGACCGTCGCGTTCGAGGGGGTGCCGCAGCGGATCGACGCCGGAGCGGCCGGCGGTTACCTGTGGCTCGGCAGCATGGGCGGGCTGATCGCCTACACCCTGTGGTTCCGCGGCATCGGGCAACTTCCGGTCGGCGCGTCCGCGCCGCTGGTGCTGCTGTCCCCGCTGGTCGCGGCCCTCATCGGCATCGCGCTCGGCGAGTCACTGAGCCTGCTTCAGACCCTGGGATTCGTCCTCGCCCTGGCCGCCCTGCTGGCCGCGCAGCTCAATGCCCCTGGCCTGCCCGGCCGCAGGATGCGCGGGGGACCGGCAGTGGCTCACATCCGAGAGGACCAGGTATCGGAAGGCCGACTGCCATGACGACAAGCTCGACGGAGACAACCTCGATGAAGACAGGCATGACGATCGCCGTGCTCGGCGCCACCGGCATGGTCGGCAGCCGGGTGGTCACCGAGGCCCGTGCTCGCGGGCACCGGGTCCTCGCTCTGTCCCGTACCCCCGCGAGCGACGACCCGGACGTGACGCCGATCGCGGTGGACGCGACCGACTACCACGCCTTGCACGATGCGCTGGCGGGCTCCGCCGCGCACTGGGCCGCGGACGCCGTCGTGCTGACCATCCGCACCGAACCGGCCGACCGGGAGTTCCTGGTCGGCGCTACCCGCACGGTGCTGGACCTCACCGCACAGCTCGGGATCCGCGTCCTCGTTGTCGGCGGCGCCGGCGCACTGCGCAGCCCCGACGATCCCGATCTCCTGGTCGCCGACGACCCGGCGTACGTGCCCGCCGAAGTGCAGGCGGTCGCCGCCGCCGGGGTGGCACAGTTGCGGACCTGCCAGGCCCACGCCGGTGCCGACTGGGTCTACCTCGGTCCACCGGCCCTGCTGGAGACCGGTGAACGGACTGGCCGCTACCGGCGCGGCACCGACACCCTGCTCACCGACGCCGACGGGCGGTCATGGATCAGCGCCGAGGACCTGGCCGTCGCCGTCCTCGACGAACTCGGCGCCCCCGGACCCGAACGCCTTGTCACCGTCGTCCACCGCGACGCCGGGAGCCAAACGTCTTCCTGAGTCGATGGCGACCCGCCGCTGGTCGAAGGCCCTCGGGGCCGACGTTCACGAGGTACGCATGAAAACCAACGCGCATAACGTGACCTTGCTCTTCTCGTGGGACGGGGTGATCCGAGTCATGCCGAGAGGGAACGGCTGCGGTCGTTCCTGCCGGCCAGCTACGGGCGTTGTGGCCGGTGGCGAAACCGCCGGCAGGTGATCGACGGGATTCTGCACCGGGTGCGGACTGGGCGGCGCTGTTCATGGCGCTCACCGTGCGCCGCCTGTGCTGGCCGATGAGGTGGCTGCCGCGATCGCGCGAGGGGAGTCCGGCTTACGCGCGCGGGGCGCCGCAGGCGCCGTGGTGTTCGGCGCGGATGGCGCGGGTCTCGGCGGCTGCCCGGTCCTCGGCCGCCTGGCGCCCGGCACGGGCCGGTGTGGTGGACTGATGCCCGGAGTAGCCAATGTGGCCTCGCAGCGGGGCCTCACGGCTGGCTGCTGTGCACGGTCACCGACGGAGGTCAGGAGTAGAGTGCGACGGCTCCGCCCCACAGAGCGCCAGGATTCAGGCGCTCGGGGAACCGCTCCAACATGGCGTTGAAGAAGGCGAGAGCGCTGTCGTGCTCAGGGAGAAGCTCGTCGACGGCGTCGAGGTACTGGCGGGTCTCGCTGATGCAGCGGGTGGCATCGTCGTCGAGTTCCTTGTTCTTGTGCCCGGTGACGATGTGGCGGGGCCTGAGGTCCTCGACGATTGCGATGGCTCGGCGCCAGGCGTCCAGGCCGCCGTGCCCGGCCTCGACCAGGAACTGGTGCACGCCGTTGTAGATCACGTCGCCCGCGACCACGAGGTCGAGGTCGGGGACATGCAGGACGCTCGTGTCGTCGGTGTCGCTGTGGCCGACTTCGACGATGAGCAGGTCATGGCCTTCCAGCGTGAACCGGTTGTCGGGCACGGTGACGGCCGTGACGGGCGCGTCCGGGATCTGGCCGGGGAAGATCTTGTCCCAGAAGCCCGCACGGATCGCCACGTTGTGGTGCATCTGCTTGATCGTGCCGGTCGTCGCGACGACCTGGGCGCCGAATCGCTCGGACAGGACACCCGCGGTGAACCAGTGGTCGCCGTGACCGTGCGTGGCGAATATGTGGGTCAGGTTCTTGCCGGTGGCCTTGATCCACTCACCGACGGCCTCGGCCTGAGCGGCAGTCATGGGCGGGTCGACGAGCACGGCCTCACGCTCGCCGTGGACAAGCGTCGTGGACAGGGGCGAGAACATCCGCCGGTCGCCATTGGGGACGAGCTCGGGCACGTTCAGCCGGATCGGGTCGGAGATGAAGACCTCGTACTCGAGTGCGCTGTTCGACGGCATGACGCTACCTCTCGTTCATGAAGCTGACGGGCGTACGACGTGTGTGGGGCCAAGGTGGCGCAGTCCACAAGGGGCGCACTGCACGGTCGCGGAGGGTTCGGTCAGGGCCCGGCTGATGCCCTGACTGCCTCCGGTGACGAGGACAGTGGAACCCCCGATGGCGGTCATGAATGTGCTCCAAGCGTGACCCGACGGCGGAAGCGCCTTCTCTGTTCAACCCGGTTGAACCGACACTTTCCCTCACTGTAAACCGATCGGTTTCCTCGCGGCAATAAGAGGCGAGTCGCGCCGTAGACCTCGTCCGTCCTGGCCGGTAACGCGATGGGCAGGCCGGGCTTCGGCCCGCGGGGCCTGGTCTGCCCGGTCGCCGTCGAACGGGCTGCCCGGCGGCGACCGGCGGTCTGAGTGGTCAACTCTTCCCAGAAGGGCTATTGCGTCGTCCACCTGAAGAACCGGCGGGCCCTGGCTCGCCACCTCGGCCGCCGCGAGCACATGAGCGACTCTGTCCAGGCCGTCGCCGGACTGCTGTCCCACCAACAGACCGCGGACCTGACATCGGCACGGCAGACGTGAACGTCAAACCCCGCCGACATCCTCGACGCCTCACCGCCCACCGTGCACGAACTCGTTGGTCTAGTACGCGAGCTGCCCGATGCCCCCGTCGACGCGCAGCACGGTCCCTGCGGTGTAGGCGGATTCGTCCGAGGCGAGGCAGACCGCCGCCTTCGCCAGCTCGGTGGCGGTTCCCAGGCGATGGAGAGGCACGGTCATCTCTTGTCGGTGCAGGCCTCCGCCTCCGCCAGGTACCGCGCCACCGGCCCCAGCGTCAGCATCCCGCTCGCTCCGCCCGCGTGTTCGGTGCGGGCGGCGCGCAGGACCGTTGCCGCGCGGGCGGCGATCGGGCGCTCGCCGAGGCGGGCGGCGGCGTGGGCGGTCAGGCACCAGAGTGCCTCCTGCATGTGGTCAAGGGGTGGTTCGGGCGTCATGGTCAGGGCGGTCCGGGCCTCCTCGGCCCGGTTCTGGGCGAGCAGTACCAAGGGCTGCGTCCAGGGGCGGTACGGGCCCCAGTCGAGGGCGGGATCGGTGGGCGCGGGACGGCCGTGCAGGAGACGAAGGCCCAGGAGGGCGAGGGCGAACAGGCCCCGGTGCAGCCCGGGCATGCCCGCGGTTGCGGCGAGGGCGTCCTCGGCGGCGCGGTAGTGCGCCGCGGCCGTGGCGGCGGCCGGTCCGCCCGGTGCGGCGCTGCGGGCGGCCGTTGCCCGGGCCCGGAACCAGCCGGTGAGTACGGGGACGAGGGAGGCCTCGGTGCTGATGGCGAGCTGTTCGGCGGCCTCGGCGTGTGCGGTCGCGGCGTCGAGGTCACCGAGAGCGGAGGCGGATTGCAGGCGGATGAGCCGGCCGAGCACGGCGAAGTTCGGCAGCTCGTGCCGGGTGGCCAGGTCGAGGATCTTGGCGCCGATCACGTCCCGCGCCGCCGCGAGGCCGGGCCGGGTGAAGGACTGGAGGAACACGCCGTTGAGGGCGAACGCCAGCAGGGCGGGATCGCCCAGCTCCCGGGCCAGCGCCTCGGCCTCGCGCGCAGCCTGTCCGGCGCGCCTCGGTGCGGTGCCGGACAGATCGGCACTGCGGCTCTCGACCGCGACGGTGGCCAGCAGCCGGGCCCGCAGTTCGGCGGGACCGTCGGTGCCGAGCGCGGTGAGTGCACGCTCGGCCGCCGCGACGACGGCGCGGGACTGCTCGGGATCGTCGGCCCGGCTCCAGAGGGCAGGTACGTCGTAGGCGCCGATGACGCGGGCGGTCAGGGCGATGTCTCCGGTGCGCTCCGCTGCCTGGACGGCGGCGAGGCGGTCGCGCCGTGAGTGGACGAGGGCGTCACCACCGGCCAGGGCCAGGGTGCGGGCCAGTTCGACGGTGGTGCGCGGGCCGAGTCGTACGCCGGCGGTCCACACGGTACGCGCGGGCTGGAGCGTCGAAGCTCCTTGGAGGATGTCCGTCTCCAGGCGCCGGAGGTCGGCACCGGGGTCGAGCCCGAGCTGGTCCACGAGCATCGTACGGGCGCGGCGGAGAGTGGCCAGCGCGTCCGCCTGACGGCCCGCCCGGTGCAGTGCGCGGGCCAGCAGTCCCCAGGCCGGCTCCCGCCAGGGATGCTCGGTGACGTGGGCGCCCAGATCGGCGACCAGCTCGGCTCCTGAACCGGAGTCGAGGAGGAGGCGGGCGCGCAGTTCCACCCCCTCCAGCCTCAGCTCCTCCACCCGGGTCCGCTCGCGCTGGGCCCAGGCGGAGCCGGTCACGTCGGCGTAGGCGGGGCCGCGCCAGGCCGTGAGGGCCGCGTCGAGGTCGGTCAGCGCATCAGGTGTACGCCGGGCGCGGGCCAGGGCGTCCTCGAACCGGTGGACGTCCACGTTGTCGCGCGGGAGGCGCAGCGCGTAGCCGGGGCCTTCCGTGACGAGGACGTACGGCGGAGTGCGGGGCGGCCGGTCGGGTTCGATGGCGCGACGCAGCGCGGCGACGAACGTACGCAACGCACCCACGGCGCGCACCGGCGGCTCGACCCACAGGTCGTCCACGAGGGTGTCGGTGGCGACCATCCGTCCCCCGGCGGCGACGAGCCGGGCGAGCACCTCGCGATGGCGGGGTCCGCCCAGGTCGACCGGGGTGCCGTCAGCGCGGAGGGCCCGCACGGCGCCGAGTACGTCGATTCGCATGCCCTCCATCTTCCGTGCCGCGGGTCCGCGGCGTCGAAGCGTACTGATCGGCTGCTGATCGCCGTCGCCCACGCTGATCCCGTCAGTCCTCGGACCAAGGCTTTCGTCGGTCCACCGACCCCAGGAAGGGGCCTTTCATGACGCTCACCATTCCCGGTTTCGACCAGGTCCGCCTGCCCGGCACGGACGGCGTGGAGCTGGCCGCCGCCGTCGGCGGCAGCGGCAGCCCGGTCGTGTTGCTGCACGGCTTTCCGCAGACCCACCTGATGTGGCGGCACGTCGCCGAGCGGCTCGCCGGCGAGCACACGGTGATCTGTCCCGACCTGCGTGGCTACGGCGCCAGCGACAAACCGGCGGCCACCGGCCCCGAGGTGTACTCCAAGCGCACCATGGCCGCCGATGTCGTCGCCCTGGCGGCGGCGCTCGGCCATGAGCGCTTCGCCCTGGTCGGCCACGACCGGGGCGCCCTGGTCGCCTTCCGGGCGGGACTTGACCATCCCGAGACCCTCACACACCTGGGCGTCCTCGACGTCGTGCCGACCCTGGACATGTGGAACGTCCTGCACGGTGCGCCGGCGGCGGTCGGCTACCACCTGTTCCTCATGGCGCAGCCTCCGGGACTGCCGGAGACGATGATCGCCAACAGCGCCGACGCCTACTTCGGCTCCTTCCTCGACACCTGGGCCAGGGACCCGGCCGCCATGCCGGAACCGGTCCGGGCCGCGTACCTGCGGGCGAGCGCCGCGGCCGTGCCGTCGATCGTCGCGGACTACCGGGCCTCGGCGGGCATCGACATCACGCACGACCAGGCGGACCAGGACGCCGGTTCCCAGCTGGCCATGCCCGTGACGGTCGTCCAGCAGGACTGGGGCGCGCGACTCGGCTACGACGCCGCCGCGGTCTGGCACGCGTGGGCGCCAGACCTGGACCACCGGCTCACGAGGGCGGGCCACTTCATGGCCGAGGAGGCGCCCGACGAGATCACGCAGGCGATCCGCGACCTGCTGCTCCGCTGAGCCCTCCACCCCGGCCACGGGAGGCGGCGGGCAAGCCCCGCGATCCGGCGACCGCTGACCGGCCCGCCTCCCTACGGCCGCTGCCGCGGCCCGGGGAACACCAAGCGACGCTCAGCAGGGCGCGGCAGTGCCTCACGGGTGTACGACCGTATCCCTTCCGCTCCGCGGGCGGGTAGGCCGGGGCAGCGAGGGGGCGGCACCTGTTCCGGGCAGACCGATCGCCATGATGGCGTCGCGGACCGGGTGGGCGTCGGCGGGGAGGGCAGCTGATGAGCGCCGGGGAACCGGCCGTCCCCCCCGCACGCGGTCAGGCCATTTCGACGTAGCGATGGATCCGGTCGAAGCGCCGGGCCACCAAGTCCCGGCGGCGGATCACCCAGTGGGCCACGCCGGAGTCCAGTTCCGTGACATCGTCGCCGCACCTCCAGGTGGCCAGGAGAGCCCAGTCGTCGACGCCCTCCCCGTGGGCCGTACCACCCTGCTCGCGAGGGCCGGCCTCCTCGGGATCACGGGCGTAGTGGACGGGGTCGTTCTGGGGAGAGACCGGATGGCCGCCGATCTGCAAGGCCCAGGAAGGACGGTAGCCGCCCACGTCTGCCCAGGCGTCGGCGAGTTCGTCGGCGAGTTCGAACTGCTCGTCCTCGGGGAACTCGCCCCATCGGTCGAGGGCGAAGCTCTCCGGCATCTGCGCGCTCGGCTGGTGCCAGGCCGTGCGGAGCTCACGCGGCCGGTACGGCTCGCGCCAGCTGTGTTCGAGGGGGCTCGGGGTTGCAGGGGTCCCGGCGGGGACGTACAGCACGGCGTCGGACACCTGTTCCCCGATGCCGTGGACATCGGTGCCGGAGAAGAGGAGCAGGTGGCCGTCGGCGGGGAGTGGGAGGCCGGTGGCGTCCGGCGGGAGAGCCGCGAGGTCGACAGAGGCCACGAAGGGATCGGACGGCCTCGGCGCGCCGTGCGGCAGCAGGGGGTCGCCGCCGACCCGGGCCACGAGGGGACCGTCACTGCCCTCCGCCAAGTACACCGCCGGGCGGGCGACACGTATCCATTCCTCCACCTCCTCCGTCGGCAGCCCCCGGGATGCCGCCTCGGCCCGGAAGCGGTTCATTCTGTCCACGTTCGCGCCGGTCACCGGGCCACCCTAACGGGGTCATGGGCGGGCATCGGCAAAACCGAACTGGCTTGCAGGCAAGACAACTTGGCGCTCCTGATCTTTGAAACGTGATGTCGGCAGGGGCTGACGATGGGTGATCGGCGCGGTATGCCGGTTGTGAGACCTCCGCAAGGTGGCGGGCTGACGCCCGAACGGCAGGCGTTTTGCGAGCGGATCCGGCTGGGGCCCGCCGAGTGATTCGCTGCCCATTCCTCCGGCCCACACGCTGACCACCCACCCGGTCCTGCTGCGGGCCGGGCTCCTCGACGAGGCTGACAAGCCCATGCGGTTCGCCGTCTGCGACCAGCCGATCCGCACTCCGTACATCACAGCTCCGGTGCCGCCGCCTCGGGCACCGCGCCAGTGCGCGGACTGCTACGCCTGGATTGCCTGGTTCAGCCCTGGAGGGTGACGAGCCAGTCGGTCAGCAGGCGGTTGACCTCGTCGGGGCGCTCTTGCTGGATCCAGTGGCCGCAGCCGTCCAGGAGGTGGGAGGCCGACAGGCCGGGGAGGGTGGTGGGGTAGGTGTCGATGGCGTCGGACATCCAGGTGGTGGAGGCGTCCAGGGCGCCGCCGACGAACAGGGACGGCTGCAGAATCGGGGCTCCGCGGTGCGGGGCAAGGTCCTCCCAGTCTCGGTCCATGTTGCGGTAGCGGTTGAGTGCGCCGGTGATCCCTGTGCGCTCGAACTCCCCGGCGTAGACGTCGAGGTCGTCCTCGCTCAGCCAGGCCGGGAGGACCCCCGTGGGGAAGCGGTCGCGCAGCCGGCCGCCACGGGTGACGAAGTGCGGGTCGGGCTCGCCCTGGGCGGGCATGGTGTCGGCGGACAGGGCCGCGTAGAAGCCCGCGAGCCAGCCCCGGACGTCGGGCTCGATCTCCGCCTCGGCGCGGCCGGGCTCTTGGAAGTAGGAGACGTAGAACTCCTGCTCGGGGCCGCCGATCCGGCGGAAGATGTCGGTGGGGCGGGGGCCGCCGGGCGGCGCGTAGGGGACGCTCAGCAGGCCGACGGCGCGGAAGACCTCGGGGCGGAGCATGGCGGAGGCGGCGGCGATGTTGGATCCCCAGTCGTGGCCGACGACCACCGCGCTTTCCTCGCCGAGGGCACGTACGACGGCGACGTTGTCCTCCACCAGATCGAGCATTCGGTAGGCGTCGGTCGCCTCCGGCTTGGAGGAGCGGCCGTAACCGCGCACGTCGATCGCCACCGCCCGGTAGCCGGCCGCGGCGAGGGCCGGGAGCTGGCGGCGCCAGGAGTACCAGGACTCGGGAAAGCCGTGCACGAGCAGGACCAGCGGGCCGGTGCCCTGCTCGACCAGGTGCAGGCGCCCGGCCGGGGCCTCCACGGTGCGGTGGCGGAGCTCGGCGGTCGGCTCGGGCTGCATGGGCTTCTCCTTGGTTCGCGGCGACGCGGCTACCCATCGATCATGCGGCGCAGCACCCGCCCGGCGCGATCAGCCTTGCCGTTCTGGCAACCTTGCAGGACAGAGCGGTGGATCGGCACGGCAAGGAGGAGCGTGAAAGGTGGCAGCCGACGACGTGGACGGCACGCTGGCCGCGATGGGGCCCAGGTTGCGGGCCGCGCGCGAACACCACGGCGCGACGCTCGCCGGTGTCAGCTGCGCGACCGGCATCTCGCCCAGCACGCTGTCCCGGATCGAGACCGGCCGACGCAAGCCCACCCTGGAGGTGCTGCTGCAGCTCTCGAAGGAGTACGGCGTCTCCCTGGACGAGCTGGCCGGCACGGCACCCGCCCCCGCGGCCAAGCCGCGCGCTACGGCGCCGCTGAGCTTCGGCGACGACAAGGCGGTGCTGCCGTTGACCCGGTACGTCGGCGGCCTGCACGCCCACAAGCACGTCCTGCCCGCCCTCAAGGACCCGCCCGCGCGGCCCCGGCAGGTCTCCCACGACGGCTACGAGTGGCTGTGCGTCCTGTACGGACGACTGTGGCTGGTGCTCGGCGACCAAGACCTCATCCTGACCCCCGGGGACGTCACCGAGTTCGACACCCGCACCCCGCACGGAGTGGCGAACGCCAGCGCCAGCGGTCCGGTCGAGTACCTGGTCATGTTCGGACCGCAGGGCGAGCGCCTACGGCCGCGCACCCCTCCAAGCGCTGCTCGCGGGACCGGTGACGGAAAGGCTGCTGAGTGAGCGGCTGTGACAAGCTGAGTGCCTTGCCGGTGACAACCACGCTGCTTCGTTCGGTCTCATTGGACGGCGCCCGCGCCACCGGACTGTCGGACGTGGAAATCGATGACATGGACGTGGATTTTTGAGGAGGGGCCCGATGGCACGCTCCGGATCAGCGGCGTGGCGTCATGCGTGAAGGACTGCGGCTGGCGGTTGCGCAGAGCACGGTGCCCGAAGACCCGACCGACTCCGCGAACCTGCGCGCCAGCGGAACGGAGATCCGGCGGCTGATGCGGGAAGCCAGCGCCGCCGGCGCCAGGCTGGTGCAGTTCCCGGAAGGCGCCATCACCTACCCCGGCAAGCATGCGATGTCCTCCGGCCCGCCCGGCCCGCTCGCGGCCGCGGACTGGAGCCGCGTCGACCGGAGTGTCATGCGCGGCCAGGCGCAATCGGTCGCCGACCTGGCCGGGGAGCTGGAACTGTGGGTGGTCTTCGGCTCACTCCACCCCCTGACGCCGCCTCACCGGCCGCACAACAGCCTGTACGTCGTCTCCGACGAAGGTGCGCTCGTCGCCCGTTACGACAAGCGCTACCTGTCCGTGGCGCGTCGACCAGCCGGCATCCGGTCCTACCGCTGCGGAGCCGTCCGAGGCGGACCTCAGGGTCCTCCGCGTCCCTCTGCCCGAAGCCGTCGCCGCCGTACGCGAGCGCCGGCTCCGCTGCGCTCCCAAGCGCCGCACTGGTTCTGTCGCCGGCGGGCTGAGTCGGCCGTCCGCCGGGGCGGACCCGACTCCAGGGACCCCGGCACAACTCACCGCATAACCGGCCCGTCCCCGTGTACGGCACCGACGGTCCGCCTCCACGCCCCGGGCCATCGTCCGGGCCGCCGCGGCGCCGCCCCCAAAACCGGATGGAGGGGCGGTGCCATTGTCGATCAGGTGATGCCCTCATGCCCTCAGGAGATGCGGGCCACAAGTCGGCCACCGCCCAACTGGGCTGCAACGCAGGCGATGCCGCTGGCGAGAAAGCCGCCGTCGAAGTTGCCTGCCGTCCGGCCCCATGCGTCGCCAGTCGACAGGGGCCGGGCCGGCTCCAAGCATCACCTGATCCCCGACGGGCACGGCACCCCGCTCGCGGTCCTCCTCACTGGCGGCAACCGCAACGACGTCACCCAACTGCTGCCACTGCTGGACGCTGTCCCGCCCGTCCACGGCCGCTCGGGACGCCCCAGACGCAGGCCGGACTCACTGTTCGCCGACCGCGGCTACGACCACGACATCTACCGCGACCAGGTCCGTGCCCGCGGCATCGTCCCCGCCATCGCCCGCCGCGGCATCCGGCACGGCACCGGCCTGGACACCTACCGTTGGGTGATCGAGCGGACCTTCGCCTGGCTCCACGGCTTCCGCCGCCTCCGCGTCCGCTGGGAACGCCGAGCCGACATCCACGAAGCCTTCCTCAAGCTGGCCTGCTGTCCACCGACAACTCAACTCATTCTGTTAGCCGTT
Organism: Streptomyces flaveolus; assembly: GCF_000716535.1. GTDB lineage: Bacteria > Actinomycetota > Actinomycetes > Streptomycetales > Streptomycetaceae > Streptomyces > Streptomyces flaveolus_A. The sequence continues at coordinate 21,231 of NZ_JNWV01000062.1, forward strand.
GTTAGACGCCATTTCAGTCGGCGTGATCTTGCGGCAGTCCGGGATGATGACTGCCGCGCCTATCGAGCGGACGGGCGGCGCGGTTCCTTTCGGCACTGCGCCCGGAGTCTCAGGCCTGCACTCGAAGACTGGCTCAGAACAAGGTGTCGGTGTTCTCGGTGGGTGGCGGGGCGGGCCTGCGGGTGCGGCGGGGACGCTCGGGCTTGGGGTCTTTCCCGAACAGTGCTTGTGTCCCGCATTCGTCGGGCACGGCGGGGACGGGCCGGCACACGGCCGCGTCGGTCAGGTCGACCAGGTCGAGCGGGGCGGAGTCGTCGAAGTCGGCGCGCTGCATACGGGTCCAGTCGCGACCCCGGGTTATGTCGGTCACTGGCGGTCTCCTGTCTGCGTTCGGGGGCCGTGTCACGGTTGTCGTGGCCCAGCGCACCGGCCCGGGGTGTCCCTCCATCCTTCTGCCCACATGACGGTCCCCGGATCGCGCCTCACCGACGACGTACGGTACGTGCCTCCTGTCGGCCCTGAGGACGTCGCGGCCCTGTACGACGCAGGTCGGAGGGCGGACGTGGCCGCTCTCGGAGAGGGCACCAGTGCCGGACCCGGTCCGGCGTTCCGCCGGCCCGCACGCCGGGCTCCGCTGCCCCGCCGGTACGGGACCGCCTCTCCACGGGTGGGATCGGCGGAAAGCCGGGCAGCCGCGGTTCGCACGCCCTCGCGTCCCTGGCGTTCATGGCCGCCCCCGCCGCTGACGCGTGGCCCCGCACACGACCGCACGGGGACCCGGTTCTGTCGGCCCACTTCGTGTCCTACGGGCCGGCACTCCGGCGCCCCGCCCGGCCGCGTCGTGAACCCGTGCTGTCGAGCAGGCCCGCAAGGCGTGTGCGAAGGCGAGGTCACGCTTCGATGTCGACGACGACCTTGCCGTCGGCCGTGCCGCTCTCCACGGCCTGGTGGGCTTCCGCCACCGTGGCGAGGCCGTAGCGGGTCTCGTCCAGCAGCGGACGCAGCCTGCCCTCGTCCACCAGCGCCGCGGCTTCGCGCAGGATCTCACCGTGATGCTCGCGGCCCTCGCCCGTCAGCATCGGCAGCAGCGTGAAGACGCCCGAGTAGGTGGCTCCCCGGAACGACAGGGGTGCCAGCGCATGGGTGCCCCAGCCCAGCGAGCTGACCACATGACCGGTGTAGGTGCGCACCGCCTCGAAGGAGGCGTCCAGGACCGCGCCGCCCACGGTGTCGTAGACGATGTCGAACCCGGCGCCGCCGGTGTGCTCGGCGACGTACCTCTCCACGGGCACCTTGGTGTAGTCGATCGGTACCGCCCCCAGGCGGCGGACGAGCGGTGCCCTGGCACCCGATGCGGTCGCGAACACCTCCGCGCCGCGGGCCGCGGCGATCTGGACCGCGACGCTGCCCACGCCGCCGGCGCCGCCGTGCACCAGAACCTTCTGACCGGCCCGCACGCCGGCCCGGTCCACCAGGCCCTCCCAAGCCGTGATCACGGCCAGCGGCAGCGCGGCTGCCTCACGCATCGACAGCGTGGCCGGCTTGTGAGCCAGCAGGCGCGCGTCGACCGCCGCGAACTCCGCGAGCGAGCCCTGTAGGTCACCGACGCCTCCGGTCAGGCCGTACACCTCGTCGCCCACCGCGAAGCCGTCCACTCCGGGCCCCGTCTCCACCACCCGGCCGGCCAGGTCCATGCCGAGTACCGCCGGGGGCTGCACGCGGGCGTGCGCCGCCCGGCCCGCCCTGATCTTCGTGTCCAGCGGATTCACTCCGCTGGCATGGATCCGCACCAGCACCTGCCCTTCCCTGGGCGTCGGCCGGTCGATCTCCCGCAACTCGAGCGGACCGGCGAACTCCTCGAACACCACGGCACGCATCACAGCATCATCCCTCACACGTCGTTCGCGGCAACGGGAAGCCGCCGCTAATCGAACAGACTAGTCCGTCTGATTAAGGGCTGCAACGGCTACCGGGCGGCGATCGGAACGGACTAGTCTGTCTTGTATGGCGACGCGCGTACGCAAGACGAACACCGAGCAGAGGATTCTCGACACGGCGGCCGGCCTCTTCCACCGGCACGGACTGCGGGGAGTGGGGGTGGATCAGGTCATCGCGGATTCCGGGGTGGCGAAGTCGACGCTGTACGCCCACTTCCGCACCAAGGATGATCTGATCGCCGCCTACCTGCGGCGCACGGACGACTCGTGGATGGGGCAGCTGCAGGCGGCCGCCGAGGCCGCCGGACCCGATCCCGCCCAGCAGCTGGTGGGCCTGTTCGACGCGCTGCAGGCCTCCTTCGACCGCCACGGCTTCTTCGGCTGCCCCTTCATCAGCGCCGCGGTCGAGGCCGAACTCGACTCCAAGGCCCACGCAGCCACCGTCGCCCACACCCGGCGCCGCCAGGAGTGGCTGACCAGCCTCGCCGGTGCGGCGGGGGCCGCGGAGCCGGCCGCGCTGGCCGTACACCTCGGGCTGCTGATCGACGGCGCTCTCGCCTCCGGACGCCTGCTGCAGGACCGCGCGGTCGTCGACGCGGCCAAAGCGTCGGCCCGGGCCGCCGTCCTCGCCCACGCCGCACAGGACACCGCGACCGCTGCGTGAGGCCGCCGCACGGCGGATACGCCGGAGCCGGCCGGAGCCGCGAGCGCGGTGCACGGTTCCGCCTCACCGGGTCGAGCGCGGGCACTCATGCGCCTCACCGACGGCGGGGTCGACTGGGCGTCGACGGCCGTGACGCGTGCGAGTACGCCATCGAACTCGGCGAGCCCGTCCTCCCGGTAGTCGTCGACCCGGGCGTGGACAACGGGGCCCACCGTGGTCAGGCGGGAGCACGGCTGGGACCGTCTCCTGGCACACCAGCGCCTGCCCATGCACGAGAGCACGGCGCCGAGGCGTTCCAGCGGGGCATCGAGGCAACCGTCTGCTGCGTCATGAAGGAACTCCGTGTCACCTGACCGAACAGCCGGCCACGGTCAGACGGTGTCCGGCGCGGTGCGGTCGCCCTCCGACGGTTCCGCCGTGTCCGGCCGTCCCCGCCAGTCAGGTGCGCACCGCCCTCCGGCGGACTCGCATACGGCCTGACCCAGCGCCACGACCGCTTCGGACAGCTCCGCGGGCAGGGAGGTCGGCCGGGCGGGCGGAACGCCAGGCAGCAGCTTTCCCCAGAGCGGCCCCGGGGAGAGCGCTTGTTCCGGCGCGGCACGGCGGCCCGGCACGCCGGCCCGATCGGGGACGGCGCCAAGACGGCCGGACACCGTCCGGGCCTCCCGCACCAGCCGACGCCAGCACGTGTGGGGCGGGGTGTGTGTCGCCGGGCCACTGGGGAACGGGTCGTCACACGTGTCCGGCGAAGCGCATCCCGGCACCTGGGCCGCCGGGGACAGGGCGATCGCGGAGGCGCGCAGGTCCACCTCCGCCCGGGCTGTCGTCAGGGCCGCCAGGACGCTGCCGGCCAATTCCTGGCCGGACATCTCCTTGAACCGGTTGGTGGGAAAACGGACTGCCGACGTCCGCCCGTCGGCGCACACGGTGGCCTCCACCACGCCGTCCGCGGACGAGGCCGTCACCGACAGCGTCCGCAACTCCTCCTCGGCCCGGGCCACGGCGTCGTACCGCCGGGCGAAGTCGGCAAGAACCTCTTCCACGCTGTCTCCCGGAGACGTGTCCACCCTTCCGCTCCTCCTGTGTCGGTGCAGCGACTCGGCGTCGGCGTGCTACTAGAGACAAACGAGGGTGTCGGCGGCCATGGTTCACGCCGCCGGACCGCCGTCTCCACACGACCGTCACGATCCGGCCGCCGGGTGGTCGCACCCCGCGGCGGCAGCGCGGCGACACACCGGAACGGCGTGGGGGACCATTACCCCGCCCCCCACGGCACACGGTCGGGCGGACGAACGGTCAAGCCCAGGCACCACGACCTCCGCGCGAACTCCGTGGCGCCGTACCGGCTCGAGGTGTCCTGAGGCGTGGCCGCGGAGCCGCCTCACGGTCAGCGGTCGACGCGGTGCGTGAAGGTCCGCAGCGTTGAGCAGAGTTGCCGGCGGAACGTCTCGCCCCCGGAGAGGAGACCCATGTCCTCGACGAGGGACGGCAGCACATGTCTCTCGGCGATGATCCACTCCGCGGCTTGCGCTCTGTCGTGGAACTGCGCAGGCCGTACCCCGGGGCGCGGGGCCGGCAGGACCAGGGCCCTGCGGTGCGGGGCGAGCAGCGCGGTGGCGGCGTCGGCGCTGTACAGATAGTGCTCGACCATCCTCGCGCGCGCCGCGGAGCGCACGCCGGCCGGATCGCACCGGGAGCTGAGTTCCGCGGCGAAGGAACGCAGCAGTCCATGACACGTGTACCGGCCCGGTACGAGCTCGGCGAGCAGGTGGTGGTCCGTCAGCTCGGCGATGTCCGAGTGCGTGTCCCGCACGCCGGTGCCGGCCAGGCTGGCGGCGGCCGGTGCGGTGATGTCGCGCGCGGGGTGCAGGCTGAGCAGCCTGAACAGTGACGCGGCGCTGGGGCTCAGCGCTTGGTAGGAGGCCGTGAAGGCACTCCTGACATCGGTGCGGACATCCCGTGTGGACAGGGCCGCGAGGCTGCCTCGGCCGTCCTGCAGCCGTGCGGCGAGCGAGGCGAGGGAGAACGCCGGTTGCAGCAGCGCCCGGGTGCCGGCGACGGCCAGCGTCAGCGGCAGTCCGCCGCACACCTCCACGATCTCCTCGGCCGCGGCACGCTCGCCCCTGAGCCGGTCCGCGCCCAGCCGGCGTTCGAGCAGTTCGAGGCTTTCCCACCGGGTCATGGGGTCGAGCGTGACGATCCGGGCGTTGTCCGTCACGGCCAGCCCCTCCAGCCGCCGACGGCTGGTGACGATCGTCAGACACCCGGGTGTGGTGGGCAGCAGGGGGCGGACCTGTTCGCTGTCACGGGCGTCGTCCAGGACGAGGAGCAGCCGGCGTCCGGCCAGGGCCCTGCGGTACGCGGAGCCCAGCGCGGCGGTGCCCGGCTGCGCGGGAACCGTTTCGATGCCCAGCGCTTCGAGCACCGTGCGCATGGCTTCACCGGGGTCGAGAGGCGCTTGCGAGGCGTGGTGGCCCCGGAGATCCACGTAGACCTGTCCGCCGGGACAGCGTGCCGCCGCCAGGTGGGCGACGTGCACGGCCAGGGTCGTCTTGCCCACTCCCGCCATGCCGCAGATCGCGGCGGTGATGGGCGGGGCCGGGCTCTCCCCCTCCAAGGGCAGCAGTTCCAGCAACCGGTCGAGCGCCGAGCGCCGGCCGACGAAGGACACGCAGTCCGCAGGCAGTTGCGACGGCGCCGGCGCGGCCGGGACGGGGTCCGCCGGCCCCTTCACGGGCGCGGTGAGCCTGCGTTGCGACAGGTGCTGCTGAGCGGCTCGCAGTTCGGGACCGGGGTCGACGCCCAGTTCGTCGGCCAGACGGCGGCGGATGCCGTCGAACTGCCGCAGAGCCTCGGCCTGCCGCCCGGTGGCGGCCAGGGCGGCGATCACGCGGGCGTGCACGGCTTCGTCGAAGGGATGGCCGTCCAACGCCTGGCGCAGTGCGGTGAGCAGGTCCTCCGTCAGCGCGGGTGCCGCGGTCAGGACGACGTCGGACGCTTCCTTGACCACCGCCACGAACTCGTGCCCGACCGCCGTGAACACCGGATGCCGGCACACCAGGCTGCCGTCCGCGACGACGGGCCCGCGCCAGAGCCGCAGGGCCTCGACGAAGCGGTGGGCGGCCCGCGCGGGGTCGCCGGCCCTGACCGCGAGCCGCGCCTGCGCGCAGAGGTCACGGAAGCGCAGGAGATCGGAGTTCGAGGTGTCGACCAGCAACCGGTAACCGTCGGCGGCGCGCACGAGGTGCCTGGCGTCGGACCGGCTGCGCAGCTGGGGTTCCAGCGTTCTGCGCAGGGCACCGATGTGCCGGTGCACCACGTTGGCCGCGCTGGCCGGCGGCTCGTCGTCCCACAGGACGTCGATCGCCTCGCTCAGTGTCAGAGGGCCGGGCGCGCGCAGCACGAGCAGGGCGAAGAGGGCCAGCCTCTTGGGAGGGCCCAGATCGAGTTCGTCGGTGCCGCGCGCCGCGCGCACGGGACCGAGGATCGCGTAGCGCACTACCGCGTCCGTCTCCCGTCCGGCCTCCCCGCCGTCGGAACCGATGTCATAGGTCACGTACTGCTCGCATGGTGGGCGCGGAAGGAAAGTAGGAATTGCTCGGGTTTGAGCAGTCAAGTAAAAACACATCTCCTTGACCTGTCAAGGAGATGTGGGCCGGTCGGCGATGCCCGTCGTGCATGATGGCGACGCGACCGGCATTTCAGCTTGTCCCTCCCGGCGTCTACGGTCACGTAGGTCGGGGCAAGGGTGACCGCCCGCGGCCGGAGGAGAGGGAGCCGACATGAACCGACTGCTGGACGGCCTGGGAGTCTCACTGCCCGTCCTCGCCGCCCCGATGGCCGGCGGAGCCGGTACCCCCGCGATGGTGACGGCGGCCGCCCGTGCGGGAGGGATGGGTTTCCTCGCCGCCGGCTACAGGCCCGCGCAGGCGCTCGCGGAGCAGATCGACGCCGTCCGGGCGGAGAACGTCCCCTTCGGCGTCAACCTCTTCGTCCCCGCCCCGGTCCCCGTGGCGCCGCAGGACTACCGCCGTTACGCCCGGGTGATCCAGCCGGAGGCCGACCGCTACGGGATCGTGCTCGACGCCGGGGAACCGGTGACGGACGACGACGACTGGGCGAACAAGATCGATCTGCTCACGGCGTCGCCGGTGCCGGTGGTCTCGTTCACGTTCGGTGTCCCCGATCCCGCGGTCGTCAAGGCCCTGCGCCGGTCCGGGACCATCGTCCTGCAGAGCGTCACCTCCGCGGACGAGGCCCGGCAGGCGGCTGAGGCCGGAGTGGACGGACTCGTCGTGCAGGCCTCCGCCGCGGGCGGGCACTCGGCCACGTTCACCCCGGAGACACTGCCCGCCCCCGTGCCGCTGCCGGATCTGATCGCCGACGTCCGCCGCGGCACCGCACTGCCGATCGTCGCCGGCGGAGGCATCGCCGGCCCCGCCGACGTGGCGGCCGCGCTGCGCGCCGGCGCGGACGCCACCACGGTCGGCACCCTGTTGCTGCGTACGGACGAGAGCGGGGCCGCCGCTCCGCACAAGGCCGCGCTGGCGGACCCGGCCTTCACGGAGACCGTACTGACCCGTGCGTTCACCGGACGCCCCGCACGCGGCCTGCGCAACCGGTTCATCGAGCGGTACGACGCGGTCGCCCCGGTGGGTTATCCGGCCCTGCACCATCTCACCGCCCCGTTGCGCAAGGCGGCCATCGCCGCCGGCGACACCCGGCTCATCCACCTGTGGGCCGGTACGGGCTACCGGGAGGCGAGGGCCGAGAGCGTCGGCCGTACCCTCGAACGGCTCGCCGGTCAGCTGTGACCGGGCGCGCTCCGCCGCCGCGCGGCGCGGAGCGCGTACCGACGGACGTCGTGGCGGAGGCTGCGCCACCCGGCTCCGCCGTGACGCACGTACTGTGCCGGCAGCACGACCCAGATAGGCCGCTGACCGCGTACAGCACGGCGCTGACCGGCAGGGCACCTTGACGGACCGCCGCCGCCGACTGCCAGGCCCTGTCGAGACCGGCGGTGCCGAGCGAGACGGACAGCAGGCCGATACGGGCCGCACGGACCGTGTGTCTCCGCGGGGGTGTTCTCTCTGACGTTCTTCACACAAGGTCATGAGGAGACCCGCCGGGGCGGTTGGGGGCGGGCCGTGCGGGGGCGGGCAGGACGGGGAACCCGTGCGGGCGGGGTCCCCGCACGGCCCGTCCCCGCACGGCCCGTCCCCGCACGGCCCGCCCCCGCGAGGGCCGCACTCCTCGCGGGCGGCGGGGTGACTCAGGCCGCGGTGTCCAGGACCACGCGGAACCGGGCCTTGCCCGAAAGCATCCGCTCGTACCCCTCCATGGCCTGGGCGAAGGGCACGACCTCGACGCTGGGCCGGATGCCGTGGGCCAGGCTGAAGGCCAGGTTGTCCTCGTTCTCGACGGCGGAACCGGTCAGGCTGCCGACGATGGCGTGCGTGCCGAAGATCAGGTCGGGGGTCGAGACCGTCAGCGGGTCGGGTGCGGCACCGACGACGACCAGCGTGCCGTTCGGGGCCAGGCCCCGTACCAGCGGGTTCATGGACGCGCCGCTGGTGGCGGTGGCGACGATGATCGAGGCGCCGCCGAGGTCGCGCAAGGCCTCGCCCGGGTCGACGGCCGTGCTGTCGATGTACTCGTCGGCGCCCAGCTTCCGGGCGAGCGCCTCCTTCTCCTCGCCCCGCGCCACCGCGGCGACCCGGTGGCCGAGGCTGCGCGCGTACTGCAGGGCCAGGTGTCCGAGGCCGCCGATGCCCTGCACGGCGACGAGGGAACCGGCCCGGGCGTGCCCCTGCTGCAGGGCGGTGAAGGTGGTCAGGCCGGCGCACAGCAGCGGCGCCGCGTCGACGGCGGAGAGGCCGTCGGGAACGCGCACGAGCCCGCTGGCCCGGGCGTAGACCACCTCCGCGTAGCCGCCGTCGGTGGTCGTTCCGGTCTGCGGCTGGTCCAGGCAGTTGACGAAGTCACCGCGCCGGCAGGGCTCGCACTGCCCGCAGTGCCCGTTCAGGAAGCCGACACCGACGCGGTCGCCGGGCTGCCAGGCGGTGACGCCGGCGCCGACGGCGTCGATGACACCGACGACCTCGTGCCCGGGGACGACGGGCTGCGAGGGGTCCGCGCGCAGGCCCTCGATGGCCAGTACGTCGGTGTGGCAGACACCGCAGGCCTCCACCCGCAGCCGGACGTGTCCGGGCTGGGGGTCGAGGAGCTCACGCTCGACCAGCCGGAGGTTGTGGACACCGGTCGCCTCGAAGGCTCGGTACGTGGACATGCTGCTCCTGAGTGTGTGTTGTCGGCCAGGACGGGGCCAGAACGAGGTGCCGGCGTGGAAGACGACCGGTCTACTAAACAGACTAGCCGAGGCGCGGCCACGGGTCCTGCGTCCCGCGCACCGGGCACTGGTTCGCCCTGGACCCCGAGCGTCACCGGATGGCCCCGGAGGTCGCCTCCGTCGGCCTCACGACACGCGAGGCCGCCCGCGCCGGACGGCGGGTGAGGTGGTGGACCACGACATCGGGCTGGTCGCGGGTGCGCGTCAGTACGCGGAGGGCCACCGGGGTACGGCCCGCATGCTGCTCCGCGGGGAGACGGGCGTCGTCCTGTGGGTCGCCCTCGTCGGCCCCGGCGTCGGGGGACCGCCGTACTCGGCGGCCGTCGCGGTGACGGCCGAGGTGACCGTCGACAGGCCTTTCCGGCGATCAGCGAGGTCCGGCTCGGACCGCCCGGGACGCACCGTTACCGGGGCGACGCGGAAACCTGTGAGCGCCGGCCTGCCCGGTTGCCGGGCGTTCTGGCCGGCGGGTGCCGTGCGAGGTGGCCGCACCGCGTATGGCCGGCCGGGGCCGCTCCCGTCCTCCGTGGAGCGGCCCCGGCCGTCAGCGGTCACCGTCGTCCTCCGCTCTCGGACGACGGTGACCGGGGTGTCGCCGGCCGAGGCCGGCGAGGTCCTCAGCTGGCGCGCAGCGGAGCGAGGGC
>NZ_JNWV01000063.1 GCF_000716535.1 Streptomyces flaveolus
AGCGCCAGATGTACGGCCGCGCGAGCTTCCCCCTCCTCCGCCACCGCATCCTCCTGGGCTGACCACACCCGCCGTCACCACCGACTACGGAACAGACCCGCTCGTTTGACAGACCCGATGAGCTGGCCCGCGGCTGCCAGGTCGCCGGGCTGCCAGACAAAGGCGCGACGGGAGGTCGCGTCGGTTGCGGCGAGATGGATGTGCTCAGTGGGCGGGGCGACGGTGGAGAAGCCCGATGAGGCGATGGCGAGGTGGTGGGTGGTGCCGTCGGGTGAGGTGACCCGCAGGACGTCGCCCTTGGACAGGGAGCGGACATCGGCGGGCCAGGACTGGCCGTGGTCGTCGCTTGCGTGACGGTTGCCGACGACGAAGGCGGCGTCGGCCGCCTGGTGAATGCTGCTCGCCCTGCCGGTGGTGAAAACCAGGCGCAGCGGGGTGCCGTCGGAGCGGGTGGCCTGCGCGACCGTGTGGCCCTGGCGATAGCCGTTGAAGTGGTCCGGGGCGGCATTCATGTGGGCGGTGACGGTGTAGGTGTCACGCGGGCCGGTCGGTGTTCCGCTGGCGGGGGGTGGCGTGCCGGGCCGGCCGGGCGGGGTGTGTGTGGTGTCGATGCGGGCGGTGACGGCATAGGGCTGGTGCACGGAGGTCGTCACGGCGGGGAAACTCCCATCAGAGGGCGCGGCTGGGTGACGGGGGCGACGGTGCGACGGCGGCCGGCTAGGCAGGCAACACCCACACCGGGTGTGTTGACGGCGGGAACTGCGAGACCTCATCCGGACGCCGCTGGCAGGCGGGTATGCGAGCGGCCCCGCGCCCCGGAACGGATGTCCGGGCACGAGGCCAGGAGGCTGGCAGGTGGTGAGCGGCTACTGCGGAATCGCGTCCCAGTCGATACGCCTCGCGCCGCCCGCGAGTTGGGCGAGCGCGGCCAGCACGGTGGATGCCTTGGTGCAGGAGGCGAAGAGCCGCCCGGCGTCGTTGCCGGTCAGGTGCAGCTCCTGCTGGGCGACGATCCAGACGGGCAGGGGCTGGCTGCCGGGCTTGTAGGCGAGGGTCTGGGTGGCGCGGCTGCCGTGGGTGTCGGTTGGATCGTCGACGACTTCGAGGGTGTGGCCGGTGAAGTGGGCGGCGTATCCGGCGACGCACAGGGTCGTCTTGCACGGCGTTATGTGACCTGTACGGGTGTCTCAGACCCAAGGTGTCTCAGGCGGTGCACCTCCGTAGACGAGACGCGTTCGCCGCCGATGGTTCGGGGAGCCGAGGAAGGAGATAGGGTCGTGCGGCCGTTGTCTGGTCCCAACGCTGTGTAGGCAGTCCCCGCTCTCCTGTAGGCGATTGCGCCCGCGTTCCAGTTTTCTGTAGGCAGGTTCCGAGTCCGTCGGCCTTGTGTCGGTGGCTGAGGGCTCCTACGGTCGTGCCGTCAGTCGGCGGCATTCCGGAGGCCCGGAGTCCTGCCCCAGCTATGTGTAGGGAGTCCCACGCTTTTGGTGGGTGAGTGGCCCGCGTTCCGGTGATGTGTAGGCGGGATCTGCATCTGATGGCACGAATTATGCTGAGGCCCCGCCTCATCAGCTCAGGGAGCTTCGTGCCGCCGTCCTTCGCTCATCAGATAACCAAGTACAACCCCGCCGACCGTGACGAGCGCGGGCACTACACGGGTGCTGAGGACACGGTGAGCGACCACGGACCGGTCGAGGCGGCCTACTTGCAAGCGATCGCCGCCTTCGCACGGGAAGCGGGCATCGACACACTGGAGATCCGTGAACCCGAGGTCACCGGCTTCGTCAACTTCGGCCTGGAAGAACCGCTTGACGGCCATGGCCTCGCCGGCCTGTTCCCGCCGGACCTGACTGGCTACTACGACGGCGCCGAAGTTTCACTGTCTGTAGCGTTGGAGCTGGTGCGGACCATGCTTCGCGACGAGGGTGCTTGGTGCCGGTTGGAGCGCGAGGACACGTTCACCATCCACGTCGGGTGGGACCAGTACGTGTACGTCAGCAGCGACCGACCCTGCGACGCAGCGGTCGCCCAGACACGTGAACTCGGCCTGTTTGCACAACCGATCAGCGCCTCCCCCTACGCGGCTGATCTTGAGGAACCTGAAGTGACCGAGGCTGCCGACGAGGACTTCTGGGAACGAGTCCGCGTCGAACTCGCGTCGCAACAGACGCTGCTCCTGGAAGAGGCCTACGTCCGTAACGCGACCCGTTGGTACCGCCTCACCGCGAGCAATCTCGACCCGGTACGCGCTGGGCTCGGTCCTCGCGCGCTCCTGACGATCTGGCCGGACCTCAACCCCGATGTCGACGAGGTCCTTGCTGCGCTGCCCGCGGACGCCCCCATGGACTTCGTCTGGGAGGCACCAAACAGAACGATCCGCCACGTCACCATCGACGAAACCGATCCCCAACAGCTCGCCTCCCTGGTCGCGGGCGCGAAAGCAGCCTGCTCTTTGCCCCTGATTCTCGACGAGCGCCAACCGCTGTTCCATGCTGCCTTGCCGGATAGCGACGGCGTGCTGCGCGCCAGGTGGTGACTAGGCCACCGCTGGCGCCGTGAGCGACTCATCGTCCTGCCTACGGCCGAGTGGGACATTGGCCGCTCTCGTGTCCCGCTCAACTCTAGGCACCGCAGGTCAAGGTCCTCGCCCTGCCCACACTTATCTGGGACAGGACAGCCGTCGGCGCGGCGCGGATAACCTGCGCGAATGAAGTGGATTCAGCGGGCCGCTGGCGCCGTCGTTGGCTCAGCGGTGGGTGACGCTCTGGGCGCCCCCTTCGAGTTTGGCCCCCAGGGAGCGTTCTCTGCGCGGTTTCCCGCGCCTGGTGCCGGTGGCGAGATGTGCGGAGGTGGTGGCTGGGACCCCGGCGAGGCCACCGACGACACGCAGATGGCCGTCCTGGTCGCGGAGTCGCTGCTGGAACGGGGCGGGCTGGATCTCCCGGACATCTTCGCCCGCTTCCAGCGGTGGGCGGCATCAGAGCCGAAGGACATCGGCTTGCAGACCGAAGACGTCCTGACCAACGGCATGCCCTGGTACCTCGCCGCAGCGATCCATTTCCAGGTCAACCAACGAGCAGCCGGAAACGGCTCCTTGATGCGGGCGTCGACCTCCGCAGTCCACTTCGCGGCCGCCGGCCAAGAAGCCACCATGGAGGCGGCCCGCCGTATCGCTGCCCTCACCCACGGGGACCGCGCGGCCTGGGAAGCACCGCGATCTTCCACGAGCTCATCCGTGTCACGTTCGAGGACATTGACCCCCTCGCCGCGCTCCCAGACGTCCTGGCTCTTGTCCACCCCGACCACCGCGGCCGCTACGCCACCGTCCTCGCGCCCGACTGGCACCCCGAGCAGGCGACCGAGTTCAACGGTGCCGTCTGGCCCTGTCTGGGCTCCGCCGTCTGGGCCCTGCGCACCACGACCGGCTTCGAAGACGCGATACGCGCGGCGATCGACCTCGGCGGTGACACGGACACCGTCGCCGCGGTGACCGGAGGCCTCGCGGGGGCGTACTACGGGCTGGACGCAATCCCCGCCCGCTGGACCCAACCGCTCCGTGTCCCCCTCCCAGGATTCGACGGACGGGAGCTGCACGCGCCAGATCTACTCAACCTTGCACACCGCCTCGGAGGCTGAACCGGGTGCTGTCCCGCACTCTCCACGAACTCCGGCCCTCAGCCGCAGTCACTTGACCAGTGGCTCCGCAAGGAGGACGACTCGATCTGCTTCGACATCGAATCCGAGCACCGGATGACCATGGGCACCCTCCGGATGCATCAGCACCGGCTTACCCAACCGCCGCCCGATCTCCCGCAAGAAGCCGCAGAACAGTTCAAGTCGCTCCTGCCCCTGCAACTCGCGCAGATCAACGTCGAAATCGATCTCCTCGTCTGAGTAGAAGCGGAAGATCGCCAGCACATCAGCTCTCAGCCAGACACGCAGGCTCGGGCACTCAGTATCCGCTGGTCGAGACAGTGCAGCCTCCGCCTGGGGCAGGGGAAGCACCCTCTCTCCTTCGGAGTATTGGCACTTCCAGCCCTTCTCCACGACGAGATCCAGTACCTCCTGCCAGTTATTCCTCGAGGCATCAGGGATACTCACGTCCGGTAGCGATCCCATCAGGTCCGGATCGAAGAAACACTTCACGTCATCCCACAGCAGATCAGCCACACCGTCATACTGCCTGGCACCCGGCCTCAAGACAGCCCTATTTTCCCTGGGTTGCGCCCTGGGAAGTGGTGTACGGGTTCCCACCTGATCCGGCTGTTTGGCCTGGCGTCGGAGTGAGGGCCCGGATATGAGAACGGCCACCGGCTGATCTTCGAGTTGTCGAAGCTCGAAGGAGATCAGCACGATGACCGCACCTGACAGTCTGCCCCTGCACGCCCTCGCCGAGGAGAACCTTGCCGCGGCGAGTCCCGATCTGCTGCGCGCGATGGTCAAGACGTTCGCCGACGCGCTCATGTCGGCGGAGGCCGACGCGCTCTGCAACGCCGAGTACGGGCAGGTCAGCGACAAACGCGTCAACCACCGCAACGGCTACCGCCCGCGCGAGTGGGACACCCGCGCTGGGACCGTCGAGCTCGCCGTTCCCAAGCTGAGGCAGGGCAGCTACTTCCCGCACTGGCTGCTCGAGCGCCGCCGCCGGGCCGAACAGGCCCTGATCTCGGTGGTCGCCACCGCCTACCTGCTCGGTGTCTCCACCCGCCGAGTGGAGAAGCTCGCCGAGTCCCTCGGGGTGACGCAGTTGTCGAAGTCCCAGGTCAGCGCGATGGCCAAGCACCTGGACGAGCAGGTCACCGCCTTTCGCAACCGGCCCCTGGACGCCGGCCCGTACTCGTTCGTCTGGGTCGACGCGCTCACCCAGAAGGTCCGCGAGGGCGGCCGCATCGTCAACGTGCACGCGCTGATCGCGGTCGGCGTCAACGCCGACGGCCACCGCGAGATCCTCGGCCTGGACGTCGCCACCACCGAGGACGGCGCCGGCTGGCTGGCCTTCCTGCGTTCCCTGATCGCCCGTGGCCTGTCCGGCGTCCAGCTCGTCATCTCCGACGCCCACGCCGGCCTCGTCGACGCGATCGGTGCGGTGCTGCCCGGCGCCTCGTGGCAGCGCTGCCGCACCCACTACGCGAGGAACCTGCTGAGCCAGGTCCCGAAGTCGGCCCAGCCCTGGGTGGCCACGCTGCTGCGGACGGTCTTCGAACAGCCCGACACCGACGCGGTCCAAACACAGATGCGGCACGTCCTGGACGCGCTGGAGGCCAAATTCCCCAAGGCCGCAGCCCACTTGGACGCCTCCCAGCACGACCTGTTGGCCTTCACCGCCTTCCCGCGGGAGATCTGGAGGCAGATCTGGTCGAACAACCCGCAGGAACGGCTGAACAAGGAGATCCGCCGCCGCACCGACGTGGTCGGCATCTTCCCCGACCGCACCGCCGTCATCCCCCCATGGACCTGTCCGTCGTCGGGCTCCTGGTCGCGCTGCGGTTCCTGGCCCTGCGCGGCGTGTCCAGGGCGGACTTGTCGTCGTCGACTCCCCGGCCGAGGAACCACAGCCCGCTCCGACTCCGGCCCCGGCCGCTACTCCGCCCATCACTGTCGCCAAGACGCCCCGACCCGCCTCCGGCCCGGCCCTGCCTGCCGCCCTGCTGGACGCGGCCCGGCGCATCGCGGACACCCACCGCACAGAGCACGGAACCCCGATCACCGCCGCCCATCTGGGAACGCGCATGGGTGTCGCCCTTCCGGTGGCCACCGCCGCGCTCGCTCAGCTCTGAGCCCCGCGCCCACGCCGCCCGCATCACCCCTCGCTGACCCCACGCCCGCCATGGGCCTGGTTCGTCATGCCCCCAGCAGCACCAACACGCCTCCCTGCCTGGTTGGTTGCTGCTCGGGGCCCCCACCCCGACAGAAGGGACAAGCCCCGAATGGTCACCCTGGACCTGCGCCACGTGGCAAGCCCCGCCGTGCGGGACCTGCTCCACCTCGTCAACCACCCCGACTTCGACCGCGCACAGCAGCAGATCGAACACCTCGGCGGCTGCACCGAACCCGTCCGCCTGACCGGCCAGAGCACCACCGTCGACACCACGACCGGTGAGGTGCTGCGCTCCTACACCGCTTCCGACGAGCCCACCGGCAGCCTGCTGACCACGTGCGGCAACCGCCGTGCCTCACGCTGCTCGGCCTGCTCCCGCCTCTACGCCGCCGACACCTACCACCTCATCCGCGCTGGCCTCTCCGGCGGCAAGACCGTCCCCGACACCGTCCGCACCCACCCCCGCGTCTTCGCCACCCTCACCGCCCCCTCCTTCGGCCCCGTCCACAACCGCCCCGACGCACGGCCCTGCCGCTGCGGAATCCGCCACGAGCCCACGGACCCATTGCTCGGCACACCGCTCAAGCCGGCGACGTACGACTACGCGGGCGCAGTCCTCTTCAACGCCCACGCCGGAGCCTTGTGGGCCCGCTTCACTACTTACCTGCGCCGCGAGCTCGCCGTCCGGCTCGGCCTCACCCAGAAGGCAGCCCGCACGGTTCTGCGGGTGTCCTTCGCCAAGGTTGCCGAGTACCAGAAGCGTGGCCTGGTCCACTTCCACGCTGTGATCCGCCTCGACGGCCCCGACGGCAGCACCCAGCCCCCGCCCTCGTACGCCACCGTCGCCGTGCTCACTGACGCCATCCGCGCCGCCGCATCGCGCGCCCGCATCTCCGTCACCTCGGACGCGGTCGGGGAACGCGAACTCACCTGGGGCCAGCAGCTCGACGTACGCGAGATCGCCGCCTTCGGCACCGAAACCGAACTCACCGACCAGGCGGTCGCCGCCTACATCGCCAAGTACGCCACCAAGTCCGCCGACGCCTCCGGTGCCCTCGACCGCGCCCTGTACTGCCGCCCCTGCCACGGACGCGGCGCCACCCTCCTGCCCCACGGAACCCCGCTCCCCTGCACCGCCTGCGACGGCACCGGGCAGGTGCGGCCGTTGCCCCGGCTCGCCGTCGCCCGGCACGTGCGGCAGATGATCCGCACCTGCTGGGAGCTGGGCCGCCTGCCGGAGTTCGCCGACCTCAAGCTCTGGAAGTGGGCGCACATGCTCGGCTTCCGGGGCCACTTCTCCACCAAGTCCCGCAGTTACTCCACCACCCTGGGCGCGCTGCGCGCCGCCCGCCGCACCTGGCGCACCGAACAGGCCCACACGCATGCCGGCCTGACCGAGCACGACCCGGCCACCATGCTCGTCGTCGGCCAGTGGGACTACCTCGGTTCGGGCTACAGCCCCGGCGCCGCGCTCCTCGCCGCCCACGTCTGGCACCGCAGGGAACTGGAACGGCACTTCGCAGCCGAAGGGGGTTGCTAATGGCCTCGCCCCTGCTCACGGCTCCCCGCGCGGAGACGGCACCGGCGCTGGACCTACTCACGGTGCCCCAGGTGATGGCCCGCCTCCAGCTCGGCCGCTCCGCCGTCTACGAACTGCTCCGCACCGGCCAACTCGCCTCGATCACCCTCGGCCGCGCCCGCCGCATCCCCACCCACGCCCTGACCGACTTCATCCGCACCCGCCTCGAACAGGACGCCGCCTGATGACCACACCCCGCCCCGCCTCCTCCCGCCGCTCCCGTACCCGTGCGAACGGCGACGGGACCGTCTACCAGCGCAAGGACGGACGATGGGAAGCCGCCGGATACGTCCTCGCCCCCGGCAACACCCGCAAGCGCGTCCGCGTCTACGGCACCACCCGCAAAGACGCGATGACCGAGCTCACCGAGAAGATCGCCGCCAGCAACCGCGGCCTCCCCATCGCGACGGCCGACAGCACCGTGAGCACCTACCTCGCATACTGGCTGGACGGCGTCGCCGTTCACTACCTGCGGGAGAACACCCACACCCGCTACGCCGCCTCCATCCGTCTCCACCTCAACCCCGGCCTCGGCGCCAAGAAGCTCGCCCGGCTCACCACCCGCGACGTCCGCACCTTCCTCGACAGACTCCGTACCACCTGCCAGTGCTGCGCCCAGGGACGGGACGCTGTTCGGCGGTCCTGCTGCGCCATCGGCCAGTGCTGTGAGAAGCGGCTGTCGCCGTTGACCGTGACATACGTCCACGCGGTCCTCAAGTCGGCCCTGGAACATGCCGTCCGCGAGGATGAGCTTCCGCGCAACGTCGCCCGGAACGTCAAGACGGCCACGCCCCGCCCCCGGCGTTTCCAGCCCTTCACCGCCGCCGAAGCCCGGCAGTTCCTTCAGCTGGCCGGCGAGGACCGGCTTCATGCCCTGTACGAACTCGCCCTGCGCACCGGACTCCGCAGGGGCGAACTCCTCGGCCTCCACTGGGAAGACCTCGACCTCGACGGCGGCACCGCCACCATCCACCGCCCCCTCCAGCGCACCCGCAGCCAGGGGCTGACCGTCCTGAACACCAAGACCCTCGCCTCCGAACGCCGCATCGCCCTCCCCACCGAATGCATCAACTCGCTCAAGATCCACCAGGAGCGGCAGCAGGAAGAGCGTCAGGCAGCCGGAACGGGCTGGACGGACAACGGGCTCGTCTTCACCACTCCGAAGGGCAGGCCGCTCGACCCCGGCAACCTCAACCGCCGCTTCCGCCGCCTTCTCCACAGCGCCGGACTCCGGAAGATCCGCTTCCACGATCTCCGCCACTCGACCGCCACCCTGCTCCTGGAACAGGGCGTCGATCTCGTCATCATCAAGGAACTCCTCGGCCACGCCCACATCGGCGTCACCGCCGGCGTCTACGCCCACGTCCGACTCCGTCTCCAGCGCCAGGCCATCGATACCCTGAGCGACACACTGACTGAGGGCGGCGACTCCGAAGAGCCGCCGCCCTCAGCGGTGGTCGTCCGCTGACGTTGCCGTCAGCGTTGCCGTCAAACGGCGTTACGCAGGACTCTGACCATCTGCTTCCACAGGAATATGGGCCACAGTCACTACGCCAGCGAACGAACTCTCCACCACAATGCGGTCACCGGGAGAATAAATCCAGAATTCCGGTACGGATTCCGCGATGTCCGGCAAGTGAGAGATAGAGAATTCGAACCCCATCTCTACACTCGGAACTGCCAGGCTCCCCCAGAAAAAGATTAGGCTGCTAGCTTTCGGGGCGAACTGCTGGATTACTGCGCTCAGCTCGATGGAACCCGACTCCGCCGAGCTGAGCACCAAACCATCAGCAACCGCGCCCCACGCAATTGCACCATCAGAGCTACGCGGGTAATGACTGAGGCTTTCACGCTCGTACTGGAGATGCTGATCCAGGTTCAGCAACTGCACACCCGGCCGCCCAACCCAAGTCAGCCGTCGGTCACCCTGCTGATCTGCACGAACCACTCGAACCATAGATCTGGGCAGGAGGTCGGGCCTGGTTCCGTATACACCGTCGAGCGTCACGAATTACCGCCAAGCACCCTCGCGAAATCGTCTTCTGTTCCATTCCATGGCACTGCCCACTTACGCGCGGAGTCACCCTTGCCGACTTCCACGTTGATATGGGGACCCTTCACCGGATCGTAATCCATCCTAAACCTCTTAAATTCGCCGTTCACCCGAGTAGTGAATCCCACTACCTTGCCGTAGGTCGTCGGCGCAGATTCGAGACGCCCGATGTACGGCTGCCGAGTAGCTGGATCAACCTCGCCCAGCAGATCAAGTGCCTTGTTGCGAGCTTGTTCGAAGCTGTCAAAGCTAGGCAGGGTTACTTCCTTGCACGCCCCTCCGGAATTGTGAACCAGGACCGGAGTCTTGCCCGCCAGCACATAGTACGTGTGGAGTTGGTCGACGGTCAGGTTGTACATGTCCGCTGCGCCGGGTCGGGTGCGGACCGTATCGATGCGGACGTGGTGGTCGGTGGCGGTGTTGAGGAGGTGACCGGGCTTGAGCTTGCCGGCGGGGATCCAGGTGTGGAGGGTGTCGTCCCAGAAGGGGTGGCGCGAGGTGGTGTGGAGGGTCACGCTGTGGCCGTCCGTACCTCGGATCGTGACGTCGACGAGGTCGTTGT
Organism: Streptomyces flaveolus; assembly: GCF_000716535.1. Taxonomy (GTDB): domain Bacteria; phylum Actinomycetota; class Actinomycetes; order Streptomycetales; family Streptomycetaceae; genus Streptomyces; species Streptomyces flaveolus_A. The sequence goes on from NZ_JNWV01000063.1 coordinate 10,013, forward strand.
CGCGGTGGACCAGGCGAGCGGTGACCTTGCGGGGGCCTCGGTGTTTACCGTTCTCCGGGTCGGCGCTTTCCACGCGGTCGCCCGGTTTTATCTTGCCGATGGCCTTCGTCTTCCGGTCCGCCATCAGGACCGGTGTCTTGGGATCGAAGCTGCAGAAGGATATGTCCTCTTCCAGGGCCTCTTGCTCGAGAGCCGCGGTTTCATTGAGGGCCACGGATTCTTCGAGAGTCGCGCCAAGCGAGATGCCGACCGCTAGGTCACCGAGTGATCTACACGTGCTGACAGCCTCGCAGGGGTTGCTCGGTACGTCCTTGATGTCGGACCAGTGGTCGTAGAACTGCTGGAATCCCTGGCAGGAAGAGGTCCAGAGGAGGTCTTCACCGCCGCACCGTTCGCGGTAGTACAGCTCGACGTTCCACGCAGGGGAGAGGTCCGACCGGTAGGTGCCGTAGCCCATCATCTGCGTGATCGTGGGCGCGTGGCCGCCGAACTTCTTCATGAGCTTGAGCGGTGGCAGTTTCCTGCTCTGCGGCGGCTCGTAGTGGGGGGAGGCGGGGTCGTCGTACGAGTGGTACGGCGCGTTGGTGCCGTTGTCTCCGGAGCAGTAGTGCGGGTAGCAGGATTCGAGGCCGCTGGGGTCGGCGGAGGTGATGGGGTTGTCGGCGGCGTAGGTGTAGCCGCCGAGTTCCTGGGGGCTGGTGGCTTCCAGGATCGGGTCGAGGCTGATGAAACGGCCCAGGCTTGGGTCGTACTTGCGGGCGCCTAGGTCGGTGTAGCCGGTGGAGCTGTCCTGGGGTGCGCCGAGGTAGGAGTGGGTCGGGTCGGGCCAGGCGGTGCTGTTGGCGCTGGCTCGCGGTTGGCCGTAGGGGGTGTACTGCTGGCGTGCGACCTGCTGGGTAGTGGTGTCCATCGACAGGGTCGCCGTGCCGTGCGGGTCGTTGAACAGGTACTTCAGTCCGCCGCCGGAAAGGCTGGAGCGCACGGCTACGGGCTCTCCGGTGCCGCCGTGGGTGTAGGTGCGGACGGCGCCGAGAAGGACGTTGGGGGTGACGCTGGTGTTGACGATGATCTGGGTGTCGCCGGCGAAGAGGGTGGTCTTGCCGGGGTCGCGGCGGATGAGCTGGTTGCCGTCGGCGTCGTACAGGTACTTGGTGGTTGTGGGGCTGGTGCCGCCCGCGTCGACCTGGGTGAGGTGGTTCTCGTCGTCCCACGTCAGGGTCTGGATCGGGCCGGTGGTGGGGGTGCGGGTGTGCAGGTTGCCGTCTTCGTCATAGACGAACGCGGTCGGGTTGGTGCCTCCGGTGGTGGCGGTCAGGGTGTGGGGCTGGACACCGGAGGAGTTGCAGTTGGTCTTGCAGCCGTAGGCGTAGCTGGTGGTGGAGGTGGTGCCGGAGGTGCCGATGGCGTGGTCGACGCTCTGTTTGCGGTTGCCGATGGCGTCGTAGCTGAAGGACTGCCAGTAGGAGCCGGCCGTTGTGGTGACGGTGCCGGTCGTGGGCGGGCTGGCGGCGCAGTTGTCGTTGGCGGTCCAGGCGTCGGTCAGCCGGTCCAGGGTGTCGTAGCGGTAGCACTGCTGGTCGGTGACGGTGTTGCCGGTCTCCGACTGCTGGTCGGTGGTGGAGGTCGGATTGCCCGAAGCGTCGTACTTGTATGTGGTGTCGTCTACCGTTGGACCGGGAGCCTGAGTGCGGGTGATCTTGCGTTCTCGCAGTCGGAGGGTCTGGTCGTCGTAGTCGTACGTGACTGTGGCGGGATTGGTCGAGGCGCCCAGCGTGACCACGGACGGCTGACCGTAGTTGGTGTAGACGGTGCCGCTGACGTAGGTGAAGGCGCTGCTATCGGTGGTGCTGGGGTTACCCAGGGCGTCGTGGCCGTAAGTGATCAGCTCGTTGCTCAGGTTCTGCGCACGTGGGTCGCTCTGGGTGGCCAGCAGCTGGTCCCGGATCGTGTAGGTGTAGGTCGTCGTGTAGGACGACGGCAGTGGCGCCTCGGAAGCCGGCAGGCTGATCTTTGTTCCGGTCGGTTTCCCGAGGACGGTGTAGCCGGTGGAGGCGACGGTGTAGCCGCCGGTGACGCCCTGGACGTAGCGGGTGGAGGAGGTCGGCAGGCCGACGCGCAGGGTGTCGTAGGTCCAGGAGGCGAACTGGAAGTCGGACTTGGACTTGTCGGTGCCGGTGAGTTTGCGGCCCAGCAGGTCGTAGGTGTAGTCGAGTTCGACCTTCTTGGCGTCCGTGCTGGAGGTCAGGTTGCCGGCGTCGTCGTAGCCGTAGCTGCTTCCGCCGGCGTCCGGGTCGGTCTGGGACGTCCTGTGGCCGAGCAGGTCGTAACCAGCCGTCCACGTTGTCTGGTCCGGGCCGGTGATCCGCGTCTGCTGTCCGGCGGCGTTGTAGCCGTAAGTGGTGGATGAGGTGGTGCCGCCGGTGGCGGTGAAGCCGGCCGCTGCGGACCCGCTCAGCGTGGGTGCGGCGGTGTACTGGTCGAGTTCGGTGGTCTGACCGCGGGCGTCGACGACCGTGGTGCTGGCCACGCTGCCCTGGGGAGGCAGGACGGTGGTCTTGTCACCGGTGTAGGCCGTGCTCGTGGTCCAGGTCTTGACCCCGTTGTGCTCCTCGGTGACCAGACCGGCTCGTCCCTGCCCGTCGTAGTCGGTGACGGTGGTGTCCGGGATGGACACCTGCGAGACGGAGATGAGCTTGCTACCGGGGGTGGTGCCGCTCACGTTGTAGCCGTTGTTGGTGGCGACCGTCCAGCCGTGCGAGTCGTACTGGGTGTCCGAGACGGTGGTGCTGGAGTTCTCCGCTGTCGCCTGCGTCTGCAGCGGCCGCATCATCGCGTCGAACAGCGTTTCGCTGGTCTTGTAGGTCCCGTTGTCCAGCAGTGTTTTGGAGGCGACGACGGTCGGGGCCGTTTGGGACGGGCTGTAGGTGTAGGTCATGTTCGCCGGCGCGCCGTTGGCCTTGATCTCATTGGGCAGCCATACGTCGGTCAGTCGGCCGAGTGCGTCGTAGGCGAGTGAGGTGAGCAGGCCGGCCGCGTCCGTCTTGGCGGTGGGCAGGGCGCGGGACGGGTCGATGGCGTTGCTGGTGAGCTGGCAGTCCTTCGATGAGGTGGTGGCCGTGGAGCAGTCCACGCCGGGCGTGACCTGGGTGATGGTGGTGCTGCTGGTGGGGAGCTCGCCGGTGGAGGGGGTGTAGCGGGTGAAGACGGTCTGGGCGAGGCTCTTGCCGTCCGGTGAGGTGGACTTGGGGGTGCGGGTCGCCTTGGTGGCCCTGCCGTAGGAGTCGTAGCTGGTGGTGGCCTGGTCTATGAAGGCGGTCGCGGTTGCGCCGGTGGCGGCCGATGCCTGCTGGACCAGGGTGACGTCACCGGTCGTGGGCAGAGCCGGGTTCTGCTGGCCGTCGCCGTCGTAGGTGAAGGCGTTGGTGTCGTAGGAGCTGCGGGTGTCGGCGATCAGGGTCCCGCTGGGGGCGGCTCCGGCGCTGGAGCAGTCCTGTGCGGTGGTGATGACCTCGGCGGGCACCACCAGGGTGGCAGCGCTGCCGGTGAGGTAGCGGGTGTAGGTGCACTTGGCGACGTTGTTGCTGTCGGCGGTTTCGCCTCGGTCGTCGACCTGGACCGGCATGCCAGTCGTCGACTTGCCCAGGGTGGTGTTGTAGAAGGTGTCGGTCTCGGTTTTGCGCCAGCCGTAGGAGACGGCTTGTCGGGTCAGTGTCTTGGCGGGGCGGACCATCTGGGCGGTCAGGTCCGGCAGACCGCTGCGGTTGCGGGTGGCGGTGGGGCCGATGACCGTGGGCACGTTGACGACGGCCTTGTCCAGGCTGCCCGTGGCGCTGGTGTAGGTGTCGGTCTCGAACGTCTGGCCGGCGAACGCGTCGTCGTCGGGGACCGAGGTGGCGCCGTCCTGGCTGGTCAGGTCGGGCACGGCACGGGTCTTGCCGCCGGGCAGGGTGTCGCCGTTCATGCCCAGGAAGTAGTGGGTTTTGGTCAGGGTCTTCTGGTCGTTGACCTTGGCGCCGTTGGTGTAATGGAAGACGTTGGGGTCTCCGGTGGTGACGTCCACCTCCGGGTAGCCGCGGAACTGGCCCCAGGTTCGGTTCTTGGCCTTGACGAGTTCGTTGTCGTCGTAGTGCCAGCCGGGGTTGCCCTTGTAGGTGTAGTCCGTCTCCAGCTCGGGCTGCGTGCCGTCCTGGTAGGAGTTGTGCGGGTCCGTGGTGACGACCGAGGCGACCTTGTACTTGTAGAACCAGTCCATCCACGGCGCGGGCTGGCCGTCCGGTGTCCAGTACACCGGGAAGCAGGACAGGGTGTTGGTGGACGCGAAGGTTCTGGCCGCTGCGTCGGTGGGATCGTTGGGGTCGCTGGCCGGTGCGCTGGAGCAGTCGGGCCGGTCGTAGCTGACGGTCGTCTGCGCGCCGGTCTCACTGGTGACCGTCTGGATCCGGTCGTGGTACATCAGCGGCATCTGCGGGATGGTGCCGACCCGGTTGGGCAGTTGGAGCGGTGGGTCGAAGTTCACCGCCGGCGTGGATGTACTGCCGGCTGCGCCACCCAGGGTGTCCAGGCCGGTGCGCTGGATGGAGTCCAGCCACAAGGTGGGCGCGTGGTCACCGCCGTCGGGGAAGGACTGGGTGAAGGTGTACTTATCGACCTGCTTGGTCGCACCGCCGGTCTGGATCTGCGTCGTGATGGAGGTCAGGCGTCTGCGCGACCAGAAGCTCGGGCTGTGGTTGGTGCAGCTTGATCCGGAGGTGCAGTTCAGGTCGACCGGTACGTCGGGCCAGTAGGCGGCGTTGGCCGCGGTGAACTGGGTGTCCGCGCAGGTGTTGCCCGACGGCGTGCCCGGGATGCAGCGTTCGGCGGTGTCGAAGAGGATCTGCTCGGGGGCGGTGCCCGAGTAGATCGTCGAGGACGTGATCCCGTAGTCGATCCGGGACAGGGTGCCGCCGCGGGTGTAGTCGACCGCGGTGTCCTTCTTCGCGGCGCCGTAGTAGCCGGTTTCCGGTGAGTAGTACCAGGCGGTGGCGTTGCCGTGGGTGTCCACGGCGTAGTCGAGGTTGAACCGGTAGCCGAGCGTGCAGGCGGTGGCGGCGAAGTCGGTGCTGTCCGGGCAGTCGGTGACGCCGCTGTGTGCGTGGTAGACCGGTTCGGTCCACACGGACTTGGTCTCTTCCTTGCCGCTGGTCCAGCCCGGCAGGTGGTTGAGGCCGAAGAAGTACTGCACCCCGTCGCTGGTGACCTTGAAGTACTCCCCGTTCGCCGTCTTGTTCGAGGTGTCGGACAGGTCTTCGATCTTGGTGGTGGCGTTGTCGTCAGCGGGGCGGAAGGTCTTGGTCGAGTCGTCGTAGACGATGTCGGTGGACGTGCCGTTCAGCGACAGGGTGAGGATCTGTCCGGCCCAGCACTGGTCGCCATCGTTGTCAGGCGCCCCGGACGAGGAGTCGTCCTTGCAGGGCTTGTAGGTGCGCTCGATGTAGTTCTCGGTGGAGCTCCAGCCGTCACCGAGCCAGGAGGACTGGTTGTTGGTCCCTTCGGTGCGCGCGTCCTGGGTGCTGGAACTGTAGGAGAGATCGACGTTCGGTACCGTTCCGCCGATCGACGGTGGCACCGTGATCGGGTAGCTGTAGGTGAACGCTCCCGTGTTACCGGCAATCGACCAGGATCCGCCCGGTGACAGGTTGGTCGCCGAGTAGTCACCGGACGGACCCGAAGCAGCCGAGGTCGCCGCCATGACCATCATCGCGCTGGACGAACTCGTTGCTGACCGCGACGTGCCGGCTGCCGAAGACGCCGCACTAGCCGCAGCCGGGATGGTCACCTGAGCGGACAACGGCGTCCCGGGAGCGGTGCGTACCGCAGTCTGCGCCTGGCACTTGGCCAGCTTCGGCGTGGTCAGGGCACAGCCGGGCAAGCGGACCAGGTGCAGGCGGGAGGCGAAGTCACCGCCGAAGGCGTAGCGGAAGGAGGAGTCGTCTACCCGCAGCGCGACCTTGCCGGCTCCGGGGCTGGTGCGCTGCAGGGTGAACAGGAGGCCGTGGACACCGGCGGCGCGCGTGATCTTCTGGTCCAGTACGCGCACCCGCACGCGCTGCGATGCGGTCACGGCGGTCGGCTGAGGGTGTGCGCCTGCGGCAGGGCCGAGGAGGATGGGGGTGCTGCCGGCCCGCTTTTGCGTCGCCTTCGCGGTGAGACCCGAGGAGACGGCCGTGACGGGAAGGGTGACCACGGCACTGCTCGCTGAGGGCAGTTTGGCGTGAGCGGTGGGGTCGAAGTGCTTGAACCCTCGCCGCGCGGAGCCCTTCTTGGGCGCCTTACGGGTGAAGGGGATCTGTTTGTCGTGAGGTGCGGCCGGAGCTGACACATGGTGCTCTGTCGCCGTGGCCGCGGTGGCGACACCCGTGGGCAGCAGGCTGCCCACGATCAGGGCACCGACCGTCATCACTGCTGTACGACGGATCCTGCCGGCTGCCCAGGCCGCCCGGCCGCGCTTCCGCCCCGTCATCAACGCCATGCTGTGCGTTCCCTCCAGATCGCAAGGCGCCCTGAAGGTGGTTGCTGCAGAGGCGACTTGAGTACGCGTCAGAGCGGCGGCACAGTCAGTCCTCCCCCGCGATCGATCACGCTAAGTCCTAAGGTCGACACACTTTGCAAACCATCTCCACAGGAAGAGCAAAGAAATCACCTGCCGTGGAACGCAATAGGGCGCGCAACCGTCAAAAACGGTCTGCACTTGGGGACTTGGCAATCGGATACACATGGACCGCGTGCACACCGGCCTTCAGAATGCTCAGCGGCGCGGGGCCCACGGTGGGGACCGCATGAGACCTGCGAAGGATCCCAACGTCGATGTCCGCCTTTCGCGCACCTGTACGTGCGTCCAGACGTCCCGCGGCAAGACCAATCGCTGTCGCTGTGGTCACGGCGCTGGCTGCCGGGGCCCTGTCGGTCACCGTGCCGGCCCATGCGTCGTCCGATGCTCCGGCACAGACAGCCGGCTCCGATGCGCAGAATGATCAGCCTGCAGCCGCCCCCACACGCCTCAATCCGACTGAAGCGGCGTCGGCGGAGGCGAAGGCAACCGGCAAGCCGGTGACCATCGACCAGCTCACCGACACCGGCACCACGGTGGTGGCCAATCCGGACGGAACCTTCACGCGGACCGACTCCTCTATGCCGCAGCGCGTGCAGCAGGACGGGAAATGGGTGCCCATCGATACCACCCTCGTGCGGCAGGCGGACGGAACCTGGGCACCCAAGGCGGCCGTCACGCCCGTGACCTTCACCGGTGGCGGCTCCGGCGCCATGGTGACCATGCGCGACGGGGCAGACAAGCTCAGCTTCTCCTGGCCGCACGCGCTGCCCAAACCCGTGGTTGCAGGAGACACCGCCACTTACCCAGAAGTGTTCCCTGGTGTCGACCTGCAACTGACCGCGGACGCCTCCGGCTACTCCTCGATCCTGGTGGTCAAAACACCCAAAGCCGCAACCGATCGGCGGCTACGCAAGCTCGCGCTGAACACCACCTCGAAGAACCTCACGCTGACCGCCACCTCGAACGGCGGGGCCCGAGCCACCGACAAGCACACCGGCAAGACGGTGTTCCACAGCGACACCGCACTGATGTGGGACAGCGCCGGCAACAAGACCGGCGGCCATCCGCCTGCCCGGATCGCGACCGCCGCCGCAGCCCGGGCCGAGCACAAGGCGGCCGCCGACGTCGGCAAGCACCGCGCCCAGGTGGAGGTGAGGCTCCGGTCAGGCAGGCAACTCCTCGGCCTGGATGAGAAGCTGCTGACCGCCAAGGCCACCACGTACCCGGTCTACGTGGACCCTGAGTGGAGTGGCAGGCCCTCCCAACTGGACTGGGCCCGCATCTCGGACAACGGGTGGAACGTCTACAACTCGACCTCCACCACCGGCTCGACCAACGCGCGCGAGGGATGGGACAACTCCTACCCCGGCAACGGCGAACGCGCCCGCACCTACTACCAGATGAACACCAGCGGCATCAAAGGTGCCGTGGTCACCCACGCCTCGCTGTACGTCAAACAGCTGTCCGCCGCCTCCTGCTCCGACACCCCGGCCGCCGTCTACGGCACCGACCGTCCCGCAGGATGGAGTTCCTCCTCGCTGTACTGGGGCCATGAGCCCGGGGGGCGTACCAGCTCACTGGGCACCAATCCGAAGAGTCACGAGGCCGGAACCTGCCCGGTCACCAGCGGTTCCGACTCCTGGGTCAGCCCACCGTCGCTTGAGTTCGACGTGACGTCCCGGGCACAGAGTGCGGCAGCCGGCGGCTGGAGCAGTATGACGCTGATGGTCCAGTCGCCCGACATGAACGACGCAACCCAGTGGAAGCAGCTCGCGTACGGCGGTGGAGCCACCATGTCCGTCACCTACAGCTACCGGCCCAAGCTCAAAAACGGCACCGGCACTCCCGCCATCAAGCCGTCCATCGTGAGCGCGGGCAACACGATGACCACCACCCACACCCCCACACTGTCGGCACGCGCGGTCAACCCCGACCTCGCCGGCGGCAGCGAACTGGTGCGCGTCGACTACCACGTCTTCAACTCCTCCGGCACCCTGGTTGGCCAGGGCTTCGGCCCCAACCTCGACTCCAAGAAGCGCGCCCGGTACAACACCAACGGCAGTGACTGGACCACACCGAGCCTGCCGGACGGCAAATACACCTGGAAAGCCACCGCACAGAACGCCGCCGGTTACTGGGCCGGGACCGGCTCCGGCATCTGGACGAAAACCCAGACCTTCACCGTGGACACCAGCGCGCCACCGGCCCCCACCGTTACCTCAAGTCAGTTCCCGGCCAAACAAATCGGCGCGGCCTTCGACAGCAAGGGCACCTTCGTCCTGAGCAACAACCACACCAACAACATCACCGGCTACCTGTTCCGCCTGGACGCCACCCTCGGCAACACGGTCTACAGCAGCAGCGGCGTCGTCCCCTGGGCGCCGGGCACGAAGATCACACCAGGCCAGGCCTACTACGCGACTTCCGACAATGGCCCCGGTACCGGCACCTCGGTCATCAACGGCAGCGCCTCCCCCGCCTTCGCCCCCGGTAAAGCAGGACCACACACGCTCTACGCGAAGGCCGTGGACCAGGCCGGCTCGACTTCTCTCACCCAGACGGCTTACGCCTTCTACGCCGGCACCAGCTCCCCGACCTACGCCTACGGCGACATGATGATCAGCGGCTGGACCGCCACCAACACCGACGGCACGACCACCACCGTGCCCAAAGCGACGACCACCAGCACCGGCGGCCAGCTGATCAGCCAAGCCGCCGGCAGCGGGTACGAGTTCGCCGACGGCTACCAAGCCATGCTCATCAACAAAAGCAGCACCTCCAAAGCCGTCAGCGGCGACAGCGCCACCTTCAGCTTCGACGTACCGAAAGATGGCCCCTGGAGCTTCGGGGTCAACCTGACCAAAGCCAAGGACTACGGCATCTACCGTCTGACCCTGGACGCGGGCAAGACCACTCAGTCCACCTTGATCAGCGGCTTCGACGCCTACAGCCCCTACGTCACCACCCAGTTCCTCAACCTGGGAATCCCCAAGGACACCACAGGTCAGCTCCTCACCCTCCAACAGGGCGTACACACCCTCACCCTCACCCTGACCGGCAAGGACCCCCGCTCGGCCGGCTACCAGGCGGGCATCGACGTACTGCGGCTCGCCCCGGCGCTGACCTGTGCGATCAACACCCCCGGCAGCTGCCTGAACAACACCGCCATTAGCACCTTCACCACGACGACCAGCCCGGCCGACGCCGACGGCTCGGGCAACAGCATCAACGCCGCCGACCTGACGAGCACCGCAGGCTGGCAGAGCAACAAGACGGTAACCATCGACGGCGCGGCCATCACCCTGCCGAAATTCGGCACCGGCACCTACGACAACATGCTGGCCTCCGGCCAGACCATCACCCTGCCGAGCAGCGGCGTGGTCAACACCGGCGACTCCGTCGTCTTCCTCGCCTTCGCCACCGGCGGCGCCGCCAAGGACGCCAGCGGCACCATCACCTACGCCAAGAACAACTGCCTGGACACCAACGGCGACCCCGCTGAGCAGCCGTACAAGCTGGACACGGTGCCGGACTGGACCAGTGGCCCGGCCTCCGCGGCATCGATCGCTCTCGTTCACCAGAACCACAGCAATAACACCCAGACCAGCCCGAGCTCCGGCCTGAAGGTCTATGCCATCAGCGTCCCGCTGCAGTGCCCTGGTTCGGTCATCAGCAGCATTTCGCTTCCGCTGTTCACCAACGGCGTCCAGGCCGGCCAGCCCAGCCTCCACGTCATCGGCCTGGGCGTGCGGCCAAGCACGATCAGCGGAAGCGGAACGAGCGCCCGGCACTGGGTCGGGACGTGGTCCTCAGTGCAGGACACCGCCAAGGTGCAGCTGTCCAGCGGGAGCAACGCCACCGTCAACGGGCAGACGCTGCGCATCCCGGCCCACGTCAGCATCGGCGCCGATGACGACAACGGCGCCGATGACAACGGAGTACGTATCCACCTGTCCAACGCCATGGGCGCCGCGCCCGTGACGTTCGACGCGGCCTCCGTCGCGCTGCAGGAGGGCACCGCAGGCGGGGCCACCGCTGTTGCAACGCCTACAGCGGTGACCTTCGGCGGCTCCGCCTCCGTCACCATCCCGGCAGGCGGTGACACCACCAGTGACCCCGTCACCCTCACCGTCGCGCAGCAGGCAACTCTCCTGGTGAGCCTTCAAGTGCACGGCTCGGTGTCCAGCATGCCCGGCCACGCAGTGGCTCGGACCCCCGTATGGGTCAGCAACGCCGGCAACCACACCGTTGACACTGCCGCCACCAACTACACACAGACCACATACACCGGTCTGCCCTTCCTGTCCGGCATCGACGTCACCACCCGGGCCTCCGCCCCTACCGGCTCGTTGGTCCTCTACGGCGACCAGAGCGTCAACGGCGACAGCGCAACCGGCGACGGCCGGCACCACCTCAGCGACGCCATCACCGACGCGCTGGTCAACGACCCCGTCGGCAACAACTCCGTCGACTACGGCGTCCTGAACGCCGGAACCAACAGCAGCAACCTGACCAACAACCTGCTCCCGCAGATCACCAACAGCACCACCCCGACCAACGCGCTCAATCCCCTGGACCGCAACGTCCTGGCCCAGGGCAATGCACGCACGGTCCTCATCTCCACCGGCGCCACCGACCTACTCAACTGCACCGGTGATGCCGACACCTGCGCCACCAGCGTCGAGGCCGGGCTGGCCTCACTCAACAGCCAGCTGAGCTCGTACTACACCGACGACGGCCAGTCCCACGACATCTACGGCAACCCGATCACCGAGAACGCCACCATCACCGTCTACCTCGCCACCATTCCGCCGTTCACCGCCGCCCACCCGGGCACCGCAGCACAGGAGTCGGCGCGCGAGCAGGTGAACAGCTACCTCCTCGACAACTACCCCTGGCAGGTCATCGACTTCGCAGCGGCCGTCTCCACGGACGGCACCGCCACCTCCTCGACCGTGAAGGCAGCCGACCTCGCCGGCGGCAATCCGTCCGACGCCTACTACGCCGACCTCGCCTCCCGCTACGTCAACGACATCGACATCAGTGTGGTCAGCATCGCGCCCAACATGGTCGTTCCGCTGGCTACTGGAAGCGACACCCCCCAGGACGACTGGCAACTGGACAGCGACGGCACCGACGCAAACGGGGACAACCCGTTCACCGCGCTCGGCGGCGCCACCTTCGACTCCAACGGACCCGACGCAGTCAACGCCAGCGCCGGCACGGCGTCCTTCGACGGCACCAGCGGATATCTGGAAAGCGACCACACCGCCGTGAACACCCTCGGCGACTACACCATCTCCGCCTGGGTGAAGATCAACTCAGCGGTCGACGCCACCGCCATCTGCCAAGGCACCAGCCAGCACCAGGCGTTCTACATCGGCTACGACAGCGGCAACAAGGGCTGGATGTTCCAGACCACCACCACCAACGACGCGAGCGCAGACTTCCCCACCGCCGAAGGAGACAACAGCACCGGAGCCGTGGGCACCTGGACACACCTTCTGGTCACCTACACAGCACCCGTCGACGGTGACATCAGCACCGGCGTGATGGCCATTTACCAGAACGGCACCCTGATGGGAACGGCTACCAACCCCACCCCCCAGTACGACTCCTCCCTGCCCCTGACCATCGGCGGCTGCATCAACGACACCGACACGACCACGCCGTACGCCGCCTTCCCCGGCTCCGTCTCGGACGTCCGCGTCTACCCGTACGCGATGCAAGCCGGCCAGGCCGGCGCCGAAAGCGTCATCGTGCCCTCCGGCTGGGACAAGGGCATGCCCGAGGACGAATGGAAGCTCGCCGCCGACGGCACCGACACCGCTTCCCTCAACCCGCTGAACGCCTCCGGCAGCGCCACCTTCAGCTCCGACGCACCAAGCGGCATGACCGGCAGCGTCGCGTTCGACGGAAGCACCGGCTTCCTCAAGAGCAAGCAGAGCGCGGTCAACACACTCGGCGACTACACCGTCTCCACCTGGGTGAAGATCAACTCCGCCCTTGGCACCACCGCCGTCTGCCAGGGCACCACACAGCACCAAGCCTTCTACCTCTCCTACGACAAGCCCAGCCAAGCCTGGATGTTCCAGACCACCACCACCAACGACGAGAACGCCGACTTCCCCACCGCCGAAGGCGACAGCAACACCGCACCGATCGGCATCTGGACCCACCTCGTCGCCACCTACCGGGCACCGGTCACCGGAGACTCCAACACCGGCACCATGGCCCTCTACCAAAACGGCAGCCTGATGGGAACCGCCACCAACCTCAGCCCCCAATACGACTCCTCCCTCCCCCTGACCATCGGGGGCTGCGCAAACAGCGCCTCAGCCACCACCCCCTACCTGGCCTTCCCCGGCTCCGTGTCCGACGTCCACGTCTACCCGCGAGCCCTGACGACGGCCGAAGTCAGCGCCCTGCACTAACCAATATTCGGCCGCGGGCCCGCCGCTCCTGTTTTCATGAGCGGCGGGCCCACCTATACGTGCACATGGGTGTCCGTGGTTACTGGGCGGCTACAAAAGCCGCACTGGCAGCGCCTCGCTGCCGAATGCGGCCCGGAAGACGGACCTATGGAGCCGCTCGGCCTCGGCCGTGATGCCGCGCTTGCGGCCGGCCCGCTTGAGCGCGGCCTCCAATTGCGTGCGGGTCAGACGCGCGGCTCGGGTCAGCGTCGGGGCCGCCTTCAAGAGTTCCCGGGCCTCCGGCCGGCACAGACCGTTGCGCCAGGGCTCGAAGGCCGCCAGGGCGGCCGGGTAGTACTCACGCAGGAGAGAACGTAGCTGGTTGGCCAGCTGCTGACGGTTCCAGAGTGAGTCCTGCTGAGCACGGGCGAGCACGGCGACGGCCCGGCCGAGATCGCTGTCATTGGGCAGCGGCCGGTGGGCGTGCATGTCGGTGCGCAAGATGTTCGCCAGGACCAGGGCGTCGCCGGGGTCGGACTTCTTGCGCGAGACCGAATGCCGGTCGCGGTAGCGGGCGGCGGCCATCGTGTTGATCGCGAACGCCTGCCGCTTGCCGGTCCGAAGCACGTGGGGATCTTCGAGGACGACAGCGAACCCTCCTTCGAGGGCTGGCTCGCCGAGCGTCTGGAGGGTCTCGCACCCGGCATCCGCTCGGAGGCCGAGCGCTGGACCCGCGTCCTGCGTGACGGTGGCCCCCGCAACCTCCCGCGACGGGAAGGCACGGTCTGGCTCTACCTCAACCGTGTCCGGCCGGCCCTGCTGGAATGGTCGGACCGTTATGACCACCTGCGGGAAGTGACCCGCGACGACGTCCGGACCTACATCAAGACACTGCACGGCCACCAGCGGCGTGACCAACTCGCGGCCCTGCGCTCGCTGTTCGCCTGGGCTAAGCGGAATGGGCTGCTTTTCCGCAACCCGACCAGCCGGATCAAGGTCGGCCAGTACGAGTACGGCGTGCTGCAGCCGCTAGTCCCCGCCCAGGTCGGCCGGTCCGTCGCGGCGGCCACCACCCCGGCAACACGACTCATCCTTGCCTCGCAGCGGTGCACGCCGCCCGGGTCGCCCAGATCGGCATGCTCATGCTCGACGACGTCGACCTCGGCAACCGACGGCTGACCATCGCCGGACGCGTCCGCCCGCTCGACGACCTCAACCTGAAACTGCTGCTGGACTGGCTGGAGCACCGGCGAAACCGGTGGCCGAGCACCGCGAACCTCCATCTGCTGATCAACAACCAGACCGCCACCGAGACCAGCCGCACCAGCAACCACTGGATCAGCGCCTCGATGCGCGGCCAGGACGCGACGCTGGAGCGGCTCCGCGTCGAACGGCAGCTCGAAGAGGCCCTGACCTACGGGCCCGATCCGCTGCACCTCGCCCAGGTGTTCGGGCTCGACGAGAAGACCGCAATGCGCTACGCGGACTCCGCACGGGCACTGCCGAGCACTCGGCATCGCCCTCGAGAAAAGAACTTGGCGCGGATTGATGGGACTTGAAGAATGACGGCCATGCAGACTCGACAGGCACGGCCTGATGACGCATCAGCGGTCGCCGGTGTTTACGTGCGCTCCTGGCAGGCGGCCTTTGCCGGTCTTGTCCCCCGGCACTACCTCGACGCCATGGACCCAAGCCGCGAAGAGTCCGAGTGGAAGACACGCATCGCGGAGACACGATGGCCATCGTCGGGAGTACTGGTAGCCGAAACCGAGGCGGGGATCGTCGGATTTGCAGGCTTCGGCCCGTCTCAGGAGACCCCTGCCGTCGCGGAAATCGGCACGCTTTACGCGATGCCCGAGCTCTGGGGCACTGGGATCGGGAAGCACTTGATGCTGGCCACGTTGACGGCTCTCCGACAGGCCGAGTACACGCAAGCCACCTTGTGGGTCCTGGAAGACAATCGTCGCGCCCGGCGCTTCTACGAAGCTGCTGGCTGGCGCGCAGACGGCGCAGCCGTTGAAGACACCACCGGTGGGGCTTCTCTCAACAAGTTGCGGTACCGCCGCTCTCTTGGCTGACCCGCTCGGCGTCTTGTCCGCCCAGGGGACCAGGAACGGCAAGGTCGCGAGTTGGCCTCGAACCCACGGAAGCAACTCCGCAGAGCACGACGACGGACCCTTGAGTTCCCACCGAGAATCCTTCAGTTTGCGTGAACTCGCGGGACTCTCCAGGCGTGAATAGTTGCGGTACGGAAAGTGCCGCTGAAAACGATCACGGTCCGGTCGGCGCGAGGGTACTGACCCGATTCTCGGACTCGCGACGGGCCTTGCGCTGGGCCTCTCGGTAGAGGGTCTGGTACCGGCGAGGCGCCCAGTAGCGGCGGCCGGCCTCCTCCAGCAAGGCGACCGTGTTGGCGACCTTCGCCTCGGTGGTGTCCGCGAACACGAACGCGAGTGGCACCAGGCCCTCCCGGCGAGTCGGCGGGTAGCCCCGCCGTCACAGCCGCTGCTCGTGGCCGATGGAGTCGGTGGCGCCATTACTGGCCAGGTACTTGGCGTACTTGTCCGCGTCCGACGGCAGCAGCCGGCCCCACTCCCAGTACCGGCGCAGCTTGTGCACCAGGTCGTGCGCGTCCTCGGTGCGGCGGTCGATCTCCAGCAGCAGCACCGGCACCCCGGCCTCCCGCGCCCGCACCACCAGATCGGCCCGCTGAACGTACCCGTTGCCAAGCCGGTGCGGAACCTCGGTGGCGAAGCCGAGCCGGTGCCCGATCCCCACGCGGTGGAGTTCGGCGGCCGTCGAGGTGACCGCGGCGGCGTGGTCGTCGTAACCGGTACCCAGCAGCTCCCCGGTGTTCGCACTCCTGCTTGCGCAGCGCGGAAATCCGTATGCCCTTCGGCTGCAGCAGCTTCTTCGCCTCGCCGCGGCCTCGCTTGGGCAGCACCCACACCTGCCGCTGGTCTTCCCGGACCAGTTCGATCCTCACCAGGTGGTGGTCCTGAAGATCCAGGAGATTGTCCCGCGTGAGCTTGTCGTGCCGGTTGTCCGGACGGGTCAGCTTCCACAACTGGTCGGGTGTTCTGGAAGATCCCCAGCGCTTGCAGCAGCTCCCTGCGCCGGGGCTCTGTCGAGTTCTTCCTCTGAGCAGGTGTCGGCGGTCACGTAATTCCCCACGATCTGCATGATCAGCGCCACGTAATTCCCCACCCGCGTGTTCACGATTCCCCACCGGGGCGCCGGCCGTCGATGGTGCCGCCGACCATGTTCGAACTAGCGTGATGTTCCCTGTTCCGGGTGGTTTGATCATTGATTAGTCATTCCTTGCGAATCGGCCGGGTTCCCCCTGGGCATGCCGGTGCCCGGGTTGAGGGTCTGGGCCTCTCAGAGCCATCGCGGTCTCTCGACCTGCGAGCCGAGAGGTCGACGGACGCACCGGATGGCAAGGAGGTTCAATGACCGAGTCAAGCCGTTTACGAGACCGGAGGAGCTGGTGTGAACAGCCGGTTGTCCCGAAGTAGCGCCTATAGGACATCGATCCTCCGTCGGGCCACCGCAATGACGGCCTGGACATGTTTCGGGCCCTCGCTGCGCTTCTCGAGGTAGAAGTTGCGGTTGGGACCCTCGCGCATGATGCTCACCTGCGCGGAGAGATAGAAGACCCTGCGCAGGCGGCGGTTGTAGCGTTTGGGGCGATGCAGGTAGAGATCGCGCTGACCAGATCGCTCGGGGCATGACCCACCTCTCGTACTCGGCTCATGCAGGCACGGGGACGACGCGGCGGCGCACGAAGACTCAGGACTTCAGGCTCGCCAGTGCCGGGCGGTCCAGGACCCTCTCCATCTTGCCGCTCTGGCCTGCCAGCACCAGGCCGAAGTGGCCGGGCACCAGCTGCGCCCACATGCCGAAAAGCATCTCCAGGAAGACCGTGCGCAGCTCGTGGGCGCGAGCACCACTACCAGGCGCGGGGTGCGGGTAAGTCCGGCGACGATGAGGTTTTCAGCGTCCGCCAAGCGCCGCGGGCGGAGCTCGTGGACGCCACGACACCGCGGCGAGCTCGCGGACAAAGGGGGCACCGTGCACGGTCGTTGCCACATCGACCCGGAAACACAGCCGCATTGCCCCTCAGGCTGTGTCAACCACCGGGTCCTCGTAGACGAGTCGACCGATCTCGCAGCCGACATACGGGCGTGGCCGCCCTGGAGGAAGCGCTGGCGCGACGACCTTGAAGACGCTGCGCAGCGCCTCCCCCGTGTAGTCGTCAAGGCGATTCGTAGCTCTCAACCACACGCTTCCCGTGGGTAGTTCCTCTACCTCCGTAAAGGCACCCGACTCGCGCAGTCGAGCGACGCCGCCGAGGCGATCGGCGATGCGTGCGGAGCACACGGTCACCCACGGATATCCGCGAAGCACATCCTGGCTCTCCTGGATCCCCTTCAGCGGGCTCAGCCCCAGCCGGTCCTCCAGCATCGTTTCCCCACCGTGACCGCCGTCATCAGTGACACAGCCGAAAGTGATCGGAACCCTCAGCGCAAAACGCCTGAGATGCTCGACCGCGGAATCCACATCCAATGACGAAATGACCCTATGACACGAGTGCGCGCCAGGCTCTCCAACCCCATATTCCAGCCGCAGCCGATGCCATTCACCGTCCTCGCTGACAGACTGAACGGAAACCTTGGCCTGACTGGCCCCGTATCGGCGCCCCGATTCCCTCAGTTCCAGAATCCAGAATTCACTGTCCGCAGGCCGCTTGGCCACTCTCCCGAGGAAGTTGCTCCAATTCTTTTCGGACCAGGCCTTCCGGACCCGGACCCTACCCTGTAGTAGGTCCTGCTCGGTCAGCGAGGCCCAGATACCCCCAGGGGGCCCCAGCACACCCTCACCCTTCTTCGGAATGCACAATTCGGGACCGTTCTGCAGGCTACGAAGGAGGGGAGAAAAAATCCCCTCAGCGGCCGTCACGAACCACTCGACCACAATTCCGGAGACGTCCGCGTCCGATGCCCGCAGGTCCATCTCAACTCTCACTACTTCCTCCTT
Organism: Streptomyces flaveolus; assembly: GCF_000716535.1. Classification (GTDB taxonomy): domain Bacteria; phylum Actinomycetota; class Actinomycetes; order Streptomycetales; family Streptomycetaceae; genus Streptomyces; species Streptomyces flaveolus_A. The sequence goes on from NZ_JNWV01000063.1 coordinate 28,055, forward strand.
ACCGCTGAAACAGCCTGGCAGGCCATCCCGTCACCGGGACGACCTGCCAGGCAGTGCACGAAGTCACATTGCCTTACGGTCGCCCAGGACGCCCGCAGGTTCTGGTCACCGGGAACCGCTTCAGGGGAGATGAGCCCGTGACCGTCTCCCGCGTCGGCAGCAAGTACCTGTACGTGACCCTCCACTGCCGGGACCAGGCCAACCCACCTACGGCAGAGGCGATCTTGTGACCTCACAAGGTCCGATGCCGAACGCCTCCCAACAAGTGGGGACGTTCACGTGTTCGTGGCTGGGGAGCCAAGACCGACGCTGTCGGCGTCGGCCGTTGTCAGTCCCACCAAAAGGACCAAAGGGGAGAGTTGACGAGTGAGGCGGCGTAGTCGGAATACGGGACGGTGCCGTCGTTGATGTTGTCGGCGCCGGTCAGCACATGTTCGAGAGCGAGGTGGGTGGCGTGATCGGCGTCCCGGGGCGGGCGGGCGACGGAGACGTGCATCGTGGCGCCGTCAAAGGCGACGACCTGCGCACCGAAGCGGTCCTCCCAGCTGCGGAGCAGGGCGCACAGCAGGGGCAAAGGGGCTTCCGCCTGCCAGCCCATGACGGCGGGAATGTCGGCGGGGCGGGTGGCCGGAACAAGGGCCAGATGAGGTTTGGGCAGTCGGTAAGGGCCGGCCATGAGCCGGGCAATGGCGGTGCGGGCGGCGGCATCAGAGTCGGCTCCGGCCAGGGAAGGGATGCCGGCCGCCAGGCCGGGCCACCGGTCGAACGGCGCCCCGGGATCCTCGTCCCATGGTTCGACGCCCTCAGGCAGGTCCTGCGGTTCTTGCGGCGCTGCAAGCTGCCTCAGCTGGAGAGCTCGATAGGAGCGCCAGTCCCGTTCCAGCACGTCATGAAGGTCCAAGGCGTCGACGGCCGCAAGGGCGGTGGGCCGCCCAGGACCGTAAAGGGTGGAGGCGAGCACTGGCCACAGTCCGGATTCCTCCCGTGCACTCTGGAAGTGCGTCCACGACCCCACGGGATCCGAAACTGGTTCCTCGGACAGCCACACGCGCCATGAGGGGGCGTCGCCTCGGATGACTTCGGGGAGACAACGGCCTGGCGGAAGCCCATCGGGCAGCGACGAGAACATGCGCGCACGTTAGCCGCGGTCACTGAGCCTTTTCAGTGTGGCCACCGATCGGGTGATGACCTTGGTGCCCGCAACGGACAGGGCTCCCGTGCCGTTGGGTGAGGTGTTCGAAGTCTCAACCTGCCGGTCCAGGAGCCCTGTTGGTTCCCTATCCTGCCGCACTCGACCTGCCTCATGCGCTGGTCGAGTGGGTCACGATGCTTATCGTCACCCGTGAGGGTGACCGCCGCTGCAAGCTCCCGCCGCACCAGCGCGCCCTCGTCGCTCTCGCCTACCTGCGCAAGCACGACACCCTCGCGCAGATCGCCGCCGGGTTCGGCATATCCGTCGGCACCGCCCACGCCTACACCACCGCCGTCGTGCGGCTCCTCGCCGACCGGGCGCCGGGCCTGCTCAAGACCCTGCGCGAGCACGACCCGGACTACGTGCTCCTGGACGGCACCCTCAGCGAGTGCGACCGCCTGGGCGACGGACGCGCCGATTACTCCCACAAGCACCGGCGTCACGGCGTGAACGTGCAGGTCGTCACCGATCCCGAAGGCCAGCTTCTGTGGATCTCGCCGGCCTTGCCGGGCCGTGCTCACGATCTGGCCGCCGCACGCACCCACCGCATCATCCGAATCTGCGAACGCCAGGGCGTCCCGATCATCGCCGACCGCGCCTACATCGGCGCCGGCTCCTGGGCCACCACCGCCATCCGCCGCCCGCCCAACGGCGAACTGTCACCGACCGAACGGACGCTGAACCGGGCACTCGCCCAGGCCCGAGCTCCCGTCGAACGAGGCGTCGCCCGCCTGAAGGCCTGGCGGATCTTTCGCCGGAGCCGCTGCAGCCCCAACCGCATGACAGACATCGCCGCCGCGGTCCTCACCCTGGAGAGGCAACGCTGAAAAGGCTCACTGACACCGACCATGCCTGATCCGCCGGCCCGCCACCCACCGACAACACCCGCCGCCGGGCCGACAAGCTCACCCCCGAACGCCGCGCCGAGCTGGACCAGCTCGGGATGCGCTGGTCGTCCGCGACGGCAGCGGGCCGCGACCGTCCGGAACCGGCCGAAACGATGGCGGTTCCTGGTGGGCTGGAGCACACCCGATCGGACACCGGGGGCGGCGGGCGGCGAGCACCCGCCCCCGGCGTCCCACACAGCCGTGACCACACCCACGACCCCCCAGAACCGCAATGACCGAGAACCACGGACCACCCCACGCCGCGCGCCGCCGCGCTCGCTCTGATCATCACGGCCGCGTTGGACGAAGCCGCCCGCAACGACCCCACCGCCGCAGACAGCCCGCCCCCGGCCAACTGGGAGATCTACAACTGCCTGACCGCCGTGCTGGAGACATGGCACGCCGACGGCACGCTGAGCGAGGACTCCCTGCGGCTCACCGAACACCTCGCGGTCGAGCTGTGCGCCTACCTCTTCCAGCGATTCGGCCAGGCCCCCGACCGGTTCGGCAGGTGGCTGTGCGACTTCGGTGACCAGGTCGCCCGCACCCAGCAGCACGCGCACCCCGCCGGCCCCACCGCGATCGAGATCCTGTCGGTCGTCGCCGGCGGCTTCGCCCCCCGTCGGGAGGGGCCCGCCGGGACTGAAGGGGAACGGCTCCTCCGTCTCGCCGTGCCCTACCTGGAGTACCTACGCCCCAGTCACGAGGTGGAAGACGCACGGGAGATCGCCCTCACGTTCACTTTGTGGGCGGGCCCGCAACTGGCCGCGCTGCTCGGCCACGACTACGGGCGGATCCACGCCTACACCAGCGCCCGGAACTGATCGGCAACGCCATGAGCGACCGGGCCCAGACAAGAGGGCGGTACCCCTGGGGTGTCGCCCTCTGTCAGAGGTCGTTTTCTCCCGATGTTTTATCCCGGAAACGGCTGTTTGGTCTGTGGTGTCGGGTCGCGCCAGGAGATGGTGTTCTCGCCGGTGAGGCGGCGGGCCATGAGGTCGGTCATGGCGAGGCGGATCATGGCTTCGGAGCGGACAGGCAGGGTCTCGTAGTCGCGGGCCAGGCGGCGGTGGAGCATGAGCCAGCCCTAGGTGCGCTCGACCGCCCACCGCTTCGGGATCGGGGTGAAACCCTTGGTCCCGGGTGTGCGTGCGCTGATCTCCATGCCGATGCCGAGGGTGGCGGCATGTTCGACGAGGTGCTGGCGGTAGCCGCCGTCTACCCAGACCTTGCGGATGCCGGGGTGCTCGGCGGCAACCTGGTCCAGGAGACGGGTGCCGGCCACGGAATCCTGCACACTCGCCGCGGTGACCAGCACCGCGAGCAGGAGTCCGAGCGTGTCGGTGACGATGCTCCGCTTGCGTCCCACGATCTTCTTCCCGGCATCGGTGCCCTGGCTGGAGGCGGGGACGCTGGTGGAGGTCTTGACGCTCTGTGCGTCGATCACGCAGGCCGATGGCTCGCCGTTCCGTCCTTCCTTCTCCCGTAGGACTTGCCTGAGCAGACCGTTGAGCTGGGCGAACACGCCGTCTTGCTGCCACTTGGCGAAGTAGCCGTAGACCGTGTTCCAGTGCGGGAAGTCGTGCGGGAGATAGCGCCACTGGACCCCGGTGCGGTCCACGTACAAGATCGCGTCCATGATGTCGCGCAGGTCATGTTCCGGCGGCCGGCCGAAGTCCAGGGCCCGGCCGCGGCGCTCGAAGCGCCAGGCAGAGAGCACCGGCTCGATCAACTCCCAGCGGGCATCGGACAGATCACTCGGATACGGGCGTCGCGTCGGCATGTTTCCGGCGTACCGCCACAGACCCAAGTGCGCCCAGGCGCACAGCGACGACAACGGAAGCACGAGTCCGCGAAGGCCGGGCGTCCTGGGATGAGACAGGTGCAAGACACTACCCGCCTCACCTGCCACCCCACCTGGCCGGCAAGAATCAATCCGCATCTTCAGCAGCACGAGCACCACAACCCGGCGGTCCGACAATCGGTGAATACACGGGCAGTCTCGGCGAAAACGACCTCTCAAAGAGCGTTTTGTCCCGGCGAGGTTGTTTGGCGGAGCTTCGGGGGGCGAGTGGGTCTGCGACTGCTGAGGCCAGAGTGGTTTCAATGCGGACTGTGCGACAGGAGACTCCATATCTCTGCCCGTTTGAGTCGAGTCGCTCCTGTCTGATCCCAAAGCGCCCCCGGTTGACTCTGTTTGCGCCCTGGGAGCGCGTCATGCCCGACGGTACTACCGAAACATGACGCGACACCGCCCCTACCCCAGCGACGTCTCCGATGCCCGCTGGGAGTTGATCGGCCCCGCCCTCACCGCCTGGCGAGCCGAGCGCAGAGGCAAGGGCCTGGACATCGGCCGCCCACCCGAACACGACCTGCGCCGCATCATGGACGCCATCCTCTACGTCGACCGCACCGGCATCCCCTGGCGCTACCTGCCGCACGACTTCCCGCCGTGGGAGACCGTCTACGGCTACTTCGCCGCCTGGCAGAAGGAAGGCGTCTTCGGCCAACTCAACGGCCTGCTACGCCGCCTGGTCCGGGAAGCTGAAGGCCGCAGTGCCGAGCCGAGCGCCTGCGTGCTGGACGCGCAGAGCGTCAAGACCTCCGCCAACGTGCCCGCGGCCGGCCAAGGCATCGACGCAGGCAAGAAAATCGCAGGTCGCAAGCGCCACATCGGTGTCGACACCCTCGGCCTGCTGCTTGCCGTCTGGGTGAGCGCGGCGAGCGTCTCCGACAACACCGGCGGCATCCATCTGCTCTCCCAGATCTCTGCCGCAACCCCTCGAGTGACCAAGGCATGGGCCGACACCGGCTACCGGACCAAGGCCATCGACCACGGCGCTCGCCTCGGAATCGACCTCGAAGTCGTCCAACGCGACCCCGGCGTCAAAGGGTTCAAGGTGATCCCCCGACGCTGGGTGGTCGAGCGGACCTTCGGCTGGCTCATGCACCACCGTCGGCTCGCCCGTGACTACGAGACCCACCCGCACCGCTCCGAAGCCATAATCCACGTCGCGATGATCGACCTCATAAGCCGACGACCACCCGCGAATCCACACCGAACTGGCGTGACACCTGAACCTCGAACCAAACAACCTCGCCGGGACAAAACGCTCTTTTAGACCGTGTCCTACATGGTCAGTTAGCAGTTGTGCCGGGTATGGGGAGTGGGCGGTGGGGATGGATTGTTCCGGATGGCTTGTGGGAGATCGCGAGGCCGCTGCTGCCGTCGGCGCGGGTGCGTCCGCAGGGCGGTGGGGTCGCGAACATTGATGACGAGGCGGTTTTCGCTGCGATCGTCTACGTGCTGGTCAGTGGCTGCGCCTGGCGGGCCCTGCCGCCGTGCTTCGGGGCGTCGAAGTCGACGGTGCATCGCCGGTTCCTCATCTGGTCCCGGGCCGGCGTCTGGGGGCAGCTGCACGAGAAGGTGCTCCAGCTCCTGGACGGCCAGGACCTGATCGATCTATCGCGCGCTGTCCTCGACTCCGCCCATGTCCGCGCTAAAAAGTGCCCCTCTGGCTTCCGTCAAACGGTATTGATCTTGGGCGGTTCGTAGAACGTGCCGTCGCGGAGCATGGCGAAGAGGACGTCGATGCGGCGTCGGGCCAGGCAGACGATCGCGGCGACGTGGTGTTTTCCCTCGCGTCGTTTCCTGTCGTAGTAGGCCCGGGAGGCGGGCTGGGACAGTGAGGCGAACGCAGCGAGGTAGAAGGCTCGCTTGAGCTGTTTGTTGCCTCGCCGTGCCGGGTGCTCGCCGCGGATCGAGGAGCCGGACCGGCGGGTGGCGGGTGCCAGACCGGCGTAGGCGGCGAGGTGGCCTGCGGTGGCGAAGCCGCTGCCGTCACCGACGTCGATCAGGATGCGGGCTGCGGTCCTGACCCCGATGCCCGGCATCGAGGTCAGGACCTGGGAAAGAGGGTGTGCCTCCAGCAGTTCCTCGATCCTGGCGGCGAGGAGTCGGCGCTGGCCGAGCACGGCGGCCAGCGAAGCGGCCAGGCTGGGGATGATCAGCGCAGCAGCGTCGGTGCCGGGCACGACGACGCTCTGTTCATCGAGCGCGTCGAAGATGTCCTCGACGAGCCGTTCTGCCATGCGCGGTGCCTTGGTCCGCAGCAGGGATATCAGCCGTCGTCTGCCGGCTTTCCGTAACTGGGCTGGGGATCCGTGGCGTTCGAGCAGGAACAGGACGGCCGGGTGCTCCAGGCGAGGACCCAGGACCCGCTCGAGCGAGGGATGGATCTGGGTCAGCAGCCCGCGCAGACGGTTCTTGGTGCGGGTGACCTCGCCGGCCAGGTCATCGTCGAATCCCACGATCATGTTCAGCTCGGCGACGGTCTCGTCGTCCGGCGCCAGGTCCCGCAGGGTGTGCGGCATGGTGCGGGCGGCATCGGCGATGACCGCAGCGTCCCGGGCGTCGGTCTTGGACTCACCGGGGTAGAGGTCGGCGATCCGCCGCATCGTCAGTCCCGGCAGATAGGCGACACGACAGCCGGCATCCCGCGCGACGGCAAGCGGCAGAGCCCCGATCGAGGCCGGCTGGTCCACCACGACCAACACCGTTCCGTGCCTGGACTGGAGTTTCTCGAACAGCTCACGCAGCCGCGGTTCAGTGTTGGGCAGCGGTTTGTCGAACACCTTCTTGCCCGCCGGAGTCAGGGCGGTCCCGTGATGCTCACCCTTACCGACGTCCAGCCCGAGGTAGACATCGATCCCACCCGCGTCGCTCACTCACCCTCCCCAGCAGACACCCTTCCCGGCCTCCGCTGCGGCATCAGCGTGCCGGCATCCACGTTACGAAGGCCTGTCCATCCCAGAGAGTGCGGATGAAGCGGTCATGCCCCTGATCAGCGGTCTGCCAATGCCTCCCGGCCCGGTGACACCACTTTTTCGACCATGATCGACAAGGGGCGCAAGTCATACCGGACCCGGAGACCGGGAACCCCGTTGCGGGGCCACGAAAAAGGTAACGGGGGCGAACTTGCAGGTCCGAGCCCCGTGGACCGGGGTAAGCCCGGTTCCAAGATGCACGTCCTGTCGGATGCGAACGGACTGCCTCTACGCGTCGGACTCTCCGCAGCCAACACCCACGACAGCCTCGCTCTGAAGCCGATGCTGTCCCATTTCCACATGGGACACGAATCCCACGCGAACGATTCCAAGCCCGGGCGTCTTCACGCCGACAAGGCGTACGACATCCCTCACCTGCGGCGATGGTTATGGGGCAAGCACATCGGCGTCCGCATCGCACGCAA
>NZ_JNWV01000064.1 GCF_000716535.1 Streptomyces flaveolus
TGGAAGCCGCGGCCGACCCCGACGACCCCGAACTCGCCCGCCTCGTCGGCGAACTCTCCCTCCACGACACCGACTTCCGCACCTGGTGGGCCGAACACCACGTCAGCACAGCCACCTACGGCACCAAGCACTACCACCACCCCCTCGTCGGCGACCTCACCCTCGACTGCGACACCTGGACCGCCCCCGACGGCTCCGGACAACGCCTGATCCTAGGACTCCGTAGCGGCCCCTGCGTCCCCGGACGGGTGAACCCGCGTGACACATGCTCGCGTACGACATCCGGGGCAGCGGGCCCGGTCTGGTACTCCTGCACGGCATCGGAAGCAGCGCGGCCGAGACCTGGGGGCCCCTGGTCGACGGCCTCGCGGCCACGCACACCGTCGTGCTCCCCGACCTCCCGGGATCGGGACGCAGCCCGCTGCCCGTCGGCCCGCTGGCGGCGAGCACCGTGGCGGACCAGGTGGTGGCCACGGCCCTGGCGGCCGGGGTGCGCGACTTCGTGATCGCGGGGGCCTCGCTCGGCGCGGCCGTGGCCGTCCGTGTCGCCGCCCGTCATCCGGGCCGGGTCCGTGGACTGTTCACCCTCGCCGGCTTCGCCCGGCCCCGCACCACGCTGTGGCTCAGTCTGGAGATGTGGGCGTCGCTGCACGCCCGTCGCGACGAGAGGCTGGGCCCCCTGCTGACCTCGCTGTCCTTCTCCGAGGAGTACCTGACCCACCTCACCCCGCGGGAAGCCCGGCAGCTGACCGCCAAGTTCGCGGGGTCCGCTCCCGGCACCGCCCAGCAGATCGCCCTCGCCCTGGGCATCGACGTCCACGGTGACCTTCCCGCGGTCGCCGCCCCCGCCCTCGTGGTGGCGAGCCCAGGTGACCGGTTGGTGGTCCCTGAGCACTCGCTGGAACTGGCGGAGGGGATACCCGGCGCGCGGCTGGCCGCGGTCAAGGGCGGGCACGCGGCGACCATCGAGGAGCCGGAACGAACCCTGGAGATCCTCGCCGGCTTCCTCCGCGACATCCGCCGGCACCACGGCGAAGCCTCCCACACCGTGCGAAACGTGTGAAACCTGTCCCAGCCGCCGAGACATACGTCGCTGCGTGACTCCGGTGTGGACGTGCGTGTCGGTCTGCACGAGGGCTCGAAGTCCAAGGCCAAGGCCGAGGAGCAGGGCCTGCGCGTGGGTGACCCCGGCCGAGGCCGCCGCCGAGGCCGACGTCATCATGATCCTCGTCCCGGACCCGATCCAGGCCCAGGTGTACGAGGAGTCCATCGCCCCGAACCTGACCCGGGCCACCTGGTGCGCCGCCAGTACGAGGAGGGCCGCGGCGTTCCGTGCATCGTGGCCGTGGAGCAGGACGCCTCCGGCAACGCCTTCGCGCTGGGGCTGTCGTACGCCACGGCCATCGGCGGCACCGCGCCGGTGTCATCAGGACGACGTTCACCGAGGAGATCGGGACCGCCGAGTGGGGCGACCACGTCACCGGCCCGCGCATCATCACCGACGCCACCAAGGCGGAGATGAAGAAGGTCCTCGCCGAGATCCAGGACGGCTCCTTCGCCCATAACTGGATGGACGAGTACCACGGCGGCCTGAAGCGGTACGACGAGTACAAGATGCAGGACTCCGAGCACCTGCTGGAGACCACCGGCAAGCAGCTGCGCAAGCTGATGAGCTGGGCGAACGAACAGGCGTGAGCCTCACCCGCACGCCTCGCCGACCGTCAGTCGGCCAGTCGGTCCATGACCACGGTCGCGAGGCGGAGCGCGGCATGCAGTTCCGTCACCTCGGCGACCGTGGGACGGACGACGCCTGACCACTCACCGCGCAGGCCCGGCCAGACCGCGAGCAGAACCTGGGCCCCCGCGAGCCCCAGCTGGGCCGTGACGTCCGTCCGGTCCGCGCCCGCGGGTGTCCAGGACAGCAGGACGCGGCCCTGCGGGACGCGGGTCGGTGCGCTCAGCGGCATCCAGGTGGCCATGAGCCTGTCGCCCACCGGCGTCACGATCGCGCCCCGGACGTCGGCCGGCATGGGCTCGCGCGTCAACGTGGACAGTTCGACGGTCCGGCGGGGCTCCGAGCCCCGCACCAGGGTGAGAACGGGCCCGCTCGCACGGGCGCTCCTGGACCGCCGCCCGGTCGACGACGGCCTGACCGGCGAAGGATCACAGCAAGGCCGACCGCACCTGTGGTACCTCGTCATGTTCTCTCCCCCTTCGGGCAAGGTGTGCGCTTGGTGGCATTCAGTCTTCCGCAGGCGGAGTGCCGGACACATCCGTCATCTGACTGTTCCGGGGGGCGGGGCGCACGCCGCCCGCGGCGACCGGTGCGAACGGTGCGGCTGAGCGACGGTCGGGACCGGTTCTCACGCGCTCTCGTCGCCCGGGCACCGGCCGCCCCGGCCGGGTGGGAGTGTCATCGCCGGCGGCGTCAGAGCCGGTCGCCGTCCGCGGATGCGCCCCGCCCCGGCCGGGTGGGAGTGTCATCGCCGGCGGCGTCAGAGCCGGTCGCCGTCCGCGGATGCGCCCTGTGCCACCCGCTCCAGCAGGCGGGCGCCGGCGGACAGCGCGGGTTCGGCGTGAGGCGCCGGGTGTGCGGTCACCGCGCACAGCTGGGCGAGGAGCCGGGCCAGCCGGCCGCCGCCCGCGTACGTCAGGGCGACGCTGCCCTCCCAGAGGGTCTCGCGCAGGCGGGCCGGGGTGAACTGCCCGTCCCCGGCGCAGGCCACGAGCAGGCGGGACGCCAGGGTCCGTTCCAGCGCCGCCGGGGCCCACCTGCCCTCGTCGAGGTCCTCGGCGAGGGCGCCGGTCAGCTCGTCGAGCCGCTCCACGGCCGACGTGTGCCGTCGCAGGCCGGCGACAGGAGCGACTGCGTCATGGGACATGGGTATCGGTTGCCTTCTGCTCGGTGCGGGTGGTGTGTGTCCGTCCTGCTCGCCGGACGACGCGCCCCCGCGGGTGGTCTGCCCGTCAGGACGACGGCGGCGGGGTGTAGATTTCCATCAGGATACGTGTTTGGCAGGTGTTCCCGGCACCGGCTCGACGAGCACCGGGTTCCAGAGTCGGTGTGTCGAGAGACCACAGCCATGTGTGCGACACGTCATCACGCTGCCCAGCGGGCGCGGCCCGAGCCCGCGCGACGGCATCATCACGGAGAGAGACCGGAGCATCGATGAGATCGGACGCACGCTCCAACCGGCTGCGCATCCTGGAGGCGGCGACGGAGGAACTCGCCGCGCCTGGCGACACTTCCCTGAAGTCCATCGCGCGCAGAGCGGGCGTGGGCCAAGGGACGCTCTACCGCCACTTCCCGACCCGCGAGTCCCTGATGCTGCAGGTGTACGGAGCGGAGGTGGACGAACTGGTGACCGCCGTGCCCGCGCTCCTGAAGACCCTGAGCCCGCCGCACGCGCTGCGGGTGTGGCTGGAACGCCTGCTGGGCCTCGGGGGATGCGCACCCGAGTTCGCGGAGGCGATGAGGGGAGCCACCGCCGTGATGACCGAGCAGTGCCGTGAGCCGTACCGGCCGCTGCTCGACGCCCTGACGGAGCTGGTGCGCGCCAACGAGGCCGCCGGGACCATCCTGCCGGGGACGACGGCCGACGACGTGCTCGTGTTGCTGGGCCCGTTGTGGGTCTGCCCTCAGGGCGAGGAGCACACCCGGGCCGCACGGCTGTTCGACGTGCTCATACGGGGGCTGTGTCCTTCGTCCGCCGCGCAGGACGCCACGGACCCCGGCGGAACGCGGCCCCGGGCGTGAACCTCCCCGGGCGTCGTCTCGCGCACGGCAGGCTGCATCTGCTGCTCACCCTCGACTCGCTGGTCGTCGTGCTCATCTCCGTCAACAGGAAGGCCGACGGCACGCTCGCGTACGTCGCGGACAACCAGTTCCTGCGCTGGGTCGAGATCGACAACATGGTGCTCGGCCTGTGCACCGTCCTGCTGTACTACCTGGTCGCCGCTCACCTGGTGCGCGACGCTCGGCCGCGGCGACGCGGGGGCCTGCTCGCGCTCGGTGCCCTGTTCACGGCCGGCGCGTACCTGTACGCCCTGAGTTTCGGCGACCACGAGGTCACCAACTACCTGCACGGGCGGTTCTGCTCCGAGAGCCTGCCCGCGATCTGCCGTGTCGTCGCCTTCAACGACGACGTGTTCTCCGACGCCGTCTTCCTCGCCGGGTTCACGTTGCTGAACACCACAATCATGCTGGCCCAGTTCCTCTTCCCGACCGACCGTGCGCCGCGCCCCTGGGACAACGTCCTGATCACCGTGAACGCTCTCTTCATCGGCGCGGGCATCACCGCCAACGTGGCCTTCGAGAAGGCCGGTTTCGATCCGTTCGTGGTCGGTGGGACAGCGGTGTTCGCGCTGGTCCTGCTGTGGCTCTCGCCCCGGCAGCCGGTCCTTCGCTACTACGGCGTCGCGTACGGCGTCGGACTGCTGGCCACGGTGGTGATCAAAACCCGGTGACCCGTCGGCCGCCCGGTGGGCCGGACGGAGCCGAGGGCCGTCCTCCTGGGGTCAGTACAGCTCGTCGCCGGGGAAGAGGGTGAACAGCCGCGCGGTCTCCACGTACAGCCACACCAGGGTCAGGGTGAGCCCGAACGCGGCCGGCCAGGACTGGTCACGGGACGCGCCGTACGTGACGCCGTCCTCGACCTGCCGGAAGTGCAGGGGCAGGAAGGACATCCCGAAGGCGAGACCCACGACTCCCATGACGATGCCGAGGCCGAGTGGGCGCAGGCCCAGGCCCTCCGCGCCCATGAGGGGGAAGAGGATCCAGTCCGCCAGGCCGAGGAGGCCCAGTCCGAGCAGCGCGGCGCCGGCGACACCGTAGAACCGGCGGTTCGCCCGCATCCAGTGCAGTGCGCGGGCGAGGAGGGCCGCGGCGGAGGCCGCCATCGTGCCGAGCACGGTCTGCACGAAGAGACCTGGTGACAGGTGGCTGGAGGCCGTCATCGACAACACGCCGAGGAACACGCCCTGGAACGCCGCGAACGTCAGGGTCAGGGACGCGGACGGCAGGTTCCTGCGGCGCTGGACCACCACCAGCGCCGCGGCGAGCAGTCCGGCGCCGGCGGCGACGCCGTACGACGCGGCCGTGCCGAGCGCGGCGAGCGGCAGCAGGGTCCACGACAGCGCGGCCGTGAGAGCCGTGATCGCGAGCGCCGCCGCCGCACGGGGCAGGACGTCGTCCATCGTCATCAGGTCGCCGACGAAAACGGGCAGCGGAGCGGCCTCGTCGGCGTGAGCCCGCTCCCAGTCGTTGCCCACTCTGATCCGGTCCCGGGCGACGGCGATCCCGGCCCGCGGGTCCCTGACCGCCGTCTTCTGTCCGCCCCGCCGTTCGAACTGCGGCCGGGAGAGTATCGGATTGCTGCTCGTCAGCGAAAGCTGCTGTTCGACCGGTGTCACGCCAGGTCCTCTTCTCCGTGTCGGACGTACCGCTCTCGGCAGTCGTGTGTGATCCCGGGTGCCGACGGGCTCGCCGGAGTGTCGGCGTGCTTCAGCCTGACGCAGGGGACAAACCGTGCGCATCAGTCACTTGACGGTGGGAAGGGAAGGTTTCCCGGCCCGCGACGGGCAGTCACGGCATCCTGAATCCCAGCGCGTGCGCGGCCGCCTCGGGGGTCGGCTGCGACCAGTGCCGCGCGACGGCCTCGTTGGCGGACAGCGACCGCGACTCGGCCACGTCCAGGTAGAGCGTGCCGGCCAGGTGGTCGGTCTCGTGCTGCACGATGCGCGCCGGCCAGCCGGTGAACACCTCGTCGATCGTGTGACCGTGCTCGTCCTGCCCGCGCAGCCGCACCCGGGCGTGGCGGGCCACCACCGCCTGCCAGCCCGGCACGCTCAGGCACCCTTCGAAGAACGCGGCCCTGGTCTCGCCCTCGGGCTCGTAGGAGGGGTTGACCAGCACCCGGAAGGGCAGGGGGGTGCGTCCCCGCGCCTCGAACACCTCACGCGGCCCGCGTGCCCGGTCCTCCACCACCGCGATGCTCAGCGGGACACCCACCTGGGGCGCGGCCAGTCCCACGCCCGGGGCCGCGTGCATCGTCTCGCGCAGCGCGGCCAGGAAGCGCTGCAGCAGCGTGTCGTCGAGCTGACCGTCGTACGGTTCGGCGACGCCGCGCAGTACGGGGTCGCCGGCGGCGACGATGGGCAGCGGGCCGCCGGTCTCCAGCAGTTCCTCGACGCGCTCGGACAGGGACATGTGTGTCGTTGGAGCAGTCATACTCTCTGCTTGTCGCTCGTGGTGGGTGTGAACCACACGTGTTTTCGGATCATTCCGCCGGCGCGTAGAAGTGCATCGGGGAGTTCGGTTCGAAGCCGATCCTCGGGTACACGGGGGCCCCGGCGACGGTCGCGTGCAGGGTGGCCCGGGTCAGCCCGGTGGCGCGGGCGCCCTCGTACAACGCCTTGCGCGTCACCGCCTCGCCGTACCCCCGTCGTTGCTGGTCCGGTTCGGTGGCGACGAGCACCACGAACAGGCGGCCCTCCGCCTCGACGGTCGCGGCGCACGCGACCGGGACGCCGTCCCGCAGCGCCAGGTAGGCGTACACCTCCCGCTTCCACAGCGTGGAGCCGGCCAGCCCGTCGCGGCCGTCCTCCAGGTCGAAGCCGTAGGCACGCGAGTTGATGTCCGCGTAGGCGCGCAGCTGTTCGTCGGTGGTCACCCGCTGGAAGACGAGGTCCGGGTGGTGGGGCTCGGGGACGGGCAGCAGGTCGCCGGCCATGCCGGTGCCGGGGAAGGCGTGGGCCAGGCCGGCGCGCCGCGCCGCCTCCGCCAGTGCCGCGCGCGCGTCGTCCGCGAGCAGGTCCTCGAAGAGCCACAGGAAGCCCGGCCGTTCCTTCGACCGCATGATGTCCGCCGCCTGGCGCAGGCGCTTCTCCAGGAGGGCCGCGTCCGCCCCGACCTCGTTCAGGGTGATCGCGTTCCAGAAGGCGAACCGGCAGTCGGCCCAGCGGACGGCGAGACCCGGCAGGTCCCGGACGTCCGCTTCCGCGTCCCGGTCGAGCACCATGACGCGCCAGACCGTGGAGAGCTGTTCCACCGACTCGACCGCAGCCGCGAGATCCGTCACCGCAACTCCCTCACCTCGTCGTGTGCGGACGTCCCGCACCTTGCCGTGTGTGCGTACGTCCTGCCCCGTGCCCGTGGCGCTCACCGGACAGTCCCGGGCTTCCGCTCGCCTCCGCCCCCACAGCGGAACCGAACGGAAGCCCGGTGGGCGACCACCCGGGGGAAGCGCCCGGCGGACGGCCGCCGTCCCCGCGACCCGATCGGCAGCGGGAACCTGCCGCATTCCACACGGATGCGGGGCCGCCGCCGGTTCACTTCCGGAGGCAAATCGGAGCCAGTTCCACGAACTGGTGCCGCAGGCCCGGGCGGCGAGGTGCGTGCGCGGGCCCAGGGGACGGCGTCCCGCTGAACCGGGCCAGGACGGCACCGCGGCGTGCGCTCGCCCCGCCGGACGCGGTGACCGGGCCGGGTCGCGCGGACCTCCGCCCCGCAGCCCGAGGACACGCACCTGGCCGCCTGAGGACGCGCATCCCGCCGCCGGAGCGGGCGCGCGCCCGGGTGAACGCCCCGTCGACGGCCGCCGGTTCGCGACCGCAGGCACGGCGAGGGGCGCGCGTCGTTCGGGTCCGCCGGATCAGGCCGGCGTGATGTTGTGGTTGAACCGGAAGACGTTGGCCGGGTCGTAGCGCCTCTTCACCTCGGCGAGCCGGTCGAACCGCTCCGCCCCGTACACCGCGCGCACTCCGTCTGCGTCGGTCGCCTCGTCCGGTGACAGGAAGTTGACGATGTTCCGCCGGGCCTCCCAGGGCGCGAGCCCGTCCCTGACCCGGGCCAGTTCGGCCCGCAACGCGTCCGCCTGGTCCGGGGCGCCCACGGCGACCGCGAACACGACGTACGGAAGTCCTCGGCTCGACACCGCGTTCGGCACCGCCGGTTCACGGTCGAGCGCGCCGCCGAGCGCCCGGATCTCCACGGTCGTCAGGGTGCATCCCGACCGCGGGCCCGTCAGTTCCACGAAGGCCTTCATCGTCTCCGCGGAGAACTCCTCCAGGCAGAGACTGCGGTCGAAGTAGGGCATGGGGTCGACGGGATCCATGTGGATCTCCCCGATCGCGGTGAAGGGCTTCTCCTCCACCAGGTCGATCAGCACCGGCGCACACGCACGCAGCGGAGCGACCAGTTCGGCGCCGTCGGCCGCCGACCCGAGGTAGCCGATACGCAGGTGGACCACGAAGGCACCGCGCAACGGCTCGGGCAGCACCGGGATGTCGGGCAGCCGCTGGACACTTATGGAGGAGGTCATGTCCTCCCCCACTCCCGGCAGCCAGTTCCGCCAGGCCTCCAGCACCTGGGCCAGGTGCTCACCCGCGAAGTAGATGCCGCCGCCGTAGAAGCGCGCGACCGGGAACACGTCGAACTCGATCTCGGTCACCACACCGAAGTTGCCCTTGCCGCCCAGCACCGCCCAGAACAGGTCGGGTTCGCTCTGCGGAGTCACCCGGCGCAGTTCTCCGTCCGCCGTGACCATGTTCAGCCACCGCACGTGGTCGGCGGCGTACCCGAGCGACCGTCCCAGCAGCGGGCTCAGTCCGCCGCCCAGCGTGTAGCCGACGACGCCGACGTCCGGGGCCGAGCCCACGATCGGGGCCAGTCCGGACTTCGCGGTGTGCGGCAGCACGTCCCGCCACAGCACACCCGCCTCGACCCGCACGGTCTGTGCCTGCGCGTCGACGAAGACGCCCTGCATCCGCTGCGTCGTGATCAGCAGCCCGCCCTCGGCCGGGGAGACCACCTGATGGGCCGCGGTCTTCACCGCGACCGGCAGCCCGTGCCGCACGGCGAACCGGACCGCCGCACGTATGTCCTGCTCGCCGGTGGCACCGACCACCACGGCCGGTCGGAGGCCGCAGGCCAGGTTGAACGTGGCGCACTCCGCGTCGTAACCGTCCGCTCCCGGCTCCAGCACCGGTCCCTGGACGGAGCGCCGCAGAGCGGCCACGTCCTCCGGCCGAAGGTCCATACGTGTCACACCGGACTTTTCCGCACTCACCTGATCACAACCTCACTCGCACATGCGGCACATCCCCGCGCCGCGTCGTCGTACGACACGGACAAGACGGGCAGCGGGCGACGAACCCTGTCGCCACCTACACGAGCCGGACGTGCTCCGGCGTTCACATCTACGTGTGACCGTACGCACGGTGGGAACCAGTTGCTCCGCCTATGCGAAAGAGACCCGGCAACTGAAATACGTGTGCCGCCTGATTCAGCAGGAACGGACCCTCCATGTCGTCACAGAAACCCGGGGACGAGGAGTCCATCGCCGGCCACGCCCGCAGGTACTTCAGCGCTGCTGCGCCGTTCCTGATGCCGTGGCGCGGACGCACGACCAGCTCCGGCTATTACGCCGTAATAGGTAGGGCTCCGCCGGGGAGCGGCCGTGCCCCGGCCCGCGAGGCGAGCCCGGAAACGGCGACGTAACGGCAATGGCCGATTATGGACGTCCTTTACACTGCAGTGATTGCATGGGCCGCACGGGGCGGGTGCCGGCACAGCCAGGTCGGCGGAACACCGAGCCTCCGTACGTCGGCCGTTGGAGGCAGCCCGATGAATGACCTGGAACCGACCGTGTGTCCGGCCTCGACACGGCTGGTCGGACGCGACGCGGACCTCGCGTTCATCCAGTCCTTCTTCGGCAACTCCGAGGTCCAGGGAGCGGCTCTGCTGCTCTCGGGCGAGGCCGGGGTGGGCAAGAGCGCCGTGCTCGACGCGGTGGCGAAGGGTGCCGTGCACAACGGCGTCCGGGTCCTGCGCGCGGCCGGCGTGCAGTTCGAGGCGGACATCAGCTACGCGGGCCTCAACCAGCTCCTCGTGCCCCTCTTCGACGACCTCGACGTCCTGGACAACCCGCACCGCGACGCCCTGCGGGTCGCTGTCGGAATCGGCAGCGGACCGGTTCCCGACCGCCTCCTGACCTCGACGGCGGTGCTGCTGCTGTTGCGGCTGATCTCCGCCGAGACGCCGCTGCTGGTCGTCGTGGACGACCTGCCGTGGCTGGACCGGGCGACCAACGCCGTCCTCGGTTTCGTGGCCCGGCGGCTCGTCGGCAGCCGTATCGGCTTCCTCGCGGCCTCCCGTGAGGGCTCCGACAGCTTCTTCGAGTCGAGCGGCCTGACCGAGCACCGGCTCCAGCCGCTGGACGACGCGTCGTCGGCCGAACTGCTCGCCCTGACTCACCCCGATGTCTCTCCCGCGGTACGGCGCCGCATCGCCGCCGAGGCACGCGGCAACCCGCTGGCGCTGGTGGAGCTGCCGGTGGCGCTCTCCACCGAGCAGCGCGCGACCCTGGCGGCGGTGCCCACCGTGCTGCCCCTGACCGAGCGCCTTCAGGCGATGTTCGCCTCGCGCGTGGCCGCGTTGCCCGACGGCAGCCGGGAGCTTCTGCTGCTCGCCGCCCTCGACGGCACCGGCGACCTGGCCGCGATCGAGGCCGCCGCGGCCGGCCGGGCCGGCGTCGACGACCTGGCCCCCGCCGAACGCGACCGGCTGGTGACGATCTCGGCGGACAACCGGCGGCTGTCCTTCCGGCACCCTCTGATCGGCTCCGCGGTGGTGGAGCTGGCGACCGCCTCGGAGCGCAGAAGAGCCCATCAGGCGCTCGCCGGTGTGCTCGGCGACCAGCTGGAGCGCCGCGCCTGGCACCTGGGAGAGGCGGCCGTGGGCCCGGACGAGACCGTCGCGGCCCTGCTGGAGGAGGCCGCGCGCCGCCGCCTGCGGCGCGGGGACGCGCTCGGCGCGGTGACGGCGATGACCCGGGCCGCCGGGCTGAGCACCACCGCGGCCGACGAGAGCCGCCGGCTGGCCGAGGCGGCCTACGTCGGCGTGGACTCCAGCGGAGAACTGGAGGACGCCTCGCGACTGCTCGCCGGGGCCCGGCTCGTCCATCCCGGCACCGGGCAGCAATCGTTGCACGCGGCGGCCGCGGCCGCGTTCCTGCTGATCAACAGGGACGGCGACATCGACACCGCGTACCGGCTCCTCGTCGGGGCGATCGAGTCCGGGGGTCACGGCTGGGACGCCTCGGACCCAGCTCTCGTCGAGGCCCTGCACCTGCTGGTGCTGCTGTGCTGGTACGGCGGCGCTCCCGAGCTGTGGCAGCCGCTGTTCGCGTTCATGGACCGGCTGACGCCCGAACCGCCGGAGCTGCTCTGGGTCATCTCCCAGACCTTCGCCGACCCGGCGCGCACCGGTCCCCCGGCCCTGCCCCGCCTGGCGGAGCTGATCGCCACCGTCGGGGACGATCCCACCCGCGTGGTGCGCGTCGGCACCGCCTCGGTCTTCCCCGACCGGCTCGGGGACTTCCGGTGGGCGACGCGCCGGCTGATCGAGCAGGGCCGCGCAGGCACCGCGCCCGTCCGCCGGTATCTGGGCGCGCTGATGCACCTGGGCCTGGACTACGTCCTCCTGGGCCGCTGGGACGACGCCACACAGCTGGCCGCCGAGGGGCTCGCCCTGTGCACCAACCACGACTACCGCTTCTTCGCGTGGTACTTCCAGTACATTCGGGCGGTCGTGGCCGCGGCGCAGGGCGACGCGGAGACCGCTGCGGCGCTGACCGAGGAGATCGTCCGGTGGGCGACGCCCCGCGGGGCCCATGGCGCCCGGTTCTTCGCCTGCCACGCCAGGGCGCTGGCCGCCCTCGGCGACGGTGACTACGAGACCGCCTACCAGCACGCCTGCCGGCTCAGCCCGCCCGGGACCGTGGCCCCCTACGTGCCGATCGCCATGTGGGGCACGATGGATCTGGTCGAGGCGGCCGTCCGGACCGGCCGGGAGGAGGAGGCCGCAGCCCACGCGGCGGCGATGCGCGCGTCCGCGATGGGCGAGCTGTCGCCCCGGCTGGAGCTGCTGGTCCTGGCCAGCGAGGCGCTGACCACTGCCGGCGAGGAGTCCGTCGCCCTGTTCGAGCGGGCGCTGTCCCTGCCCGGACCGGAACGCTGGCCGTTCGACGCCGCACGGGTGCGTCTCTTCCACGGTGAACGCCTCAGGCGCCTGCGTGCCACGGCGGAGGCCAGGGAACAGCTGACCCAGGCGCTGGAGGTCTTCCAGCGCCTGGGTGCCAAGCCCTGGGCAGCCCGTACGGCGGCCGAGCTGCGCGCGAGCGGCCTGTCCGCGCCGGCCGCTCCCAAACCGGGGCCCGTGGCGCTGACCGCGCAGGAGTTGCAGATCGCCACGCTGGCGGCGACAGGACTGACGAACAAGCAGATCGCCGAGCGGTTGTTCCTGTCCCATCGCACGATCGGTACGCATCTCTACCAGATCTATCCCAAGCTGGGCATCACTTCGCGGGCCGCGCTGAGAGACGCGCTCTCCGGCCTCGACCTCGACGGGAACGACTGACTCGACGGGAACGACTGACGCGCGCCGGCGAAGGCCGACGACGGGCCGTCCGCTCAGTCATTTGACGTATGCCGGTCCGTGGGCAGCCCCGCAGAGTGGAGGCGGGAACGGCCTGCTCGGGCTGTCCTCCCGCGGTGGCCGTACCTGGGGCCGCCGGGCGACGCGAGAGGGGAACCGGATGCTCGATGCCTCGGACAGCCATCCGGACATCCACTGGCCGTCGGGCTTCTCGCCCGACCAGGCCCACAGCTTCTGCCAGGCGCAGGCCGTGGTGCACGCACCGCCCGCCACCGCCTTCGCCCTGCTCGCCGATGTGACGCGGTGGCCCGACTGGGTTCCGGGCATCACCGAGGCGTGGGCCGGACCGCTCCCCCGGGCCTTCGAGGTGGTCTTCCACGAGCAGCGGTTCGAGATCTTCCTGGGAGAGCACGAACCTCCCCGCCGGCTCGGCTGGTCGGGCGTCGGCGCGGGTGTGCAGTTGTACCAGGCCTGGCTGTTCACCGCCGTCGCGAACGGTACCCATGTGGTGACCGAGAACGTCGTCCGCGGTCCCGCCGCCAGGTCCCTGAACGCGTTGTCCCCCGTGTGGGCGCAGCGGCTGAACACCCTGTGGATCGCGCAGCTCAAGCGACTCTCCGAAAGCGCCCCGGACGTGGGCGGCGCGTAACCGGCACCACCGGGGGCGGCCGCGTGCCCGCGCTGCGCCCGACGCCTCACCCCCGAAGCGCGCGAGCCCGCCGGAACGCCGGACGCCATCACCCCGACACGGCACAAGCCCACCGGAACGCCGAACGCCATCACCCCCGACACGCCGCGGGCGTCCGGACACGCCGACGGCCGGCACCCGCTGGGGGCGTCGGCCGGTCGTGGCGCTGCGCGGTGGTTCAGGCGGCCGGAACGGTGTCCTTGGCCGCCGGGTCGGGGGTGGCGGAGTCGAGGGCGGCAGGGCTCGTGTCCCCGGACTTCCGGGCGGGCCGGAGGAAGACGGCGAGGACGACGCCGACGACGAGGGTGGGCGCGATCAAGAGGTAGCCGCCGGCCGTGGCGTGGGCGAAGGCGTCCAGCGCGGTGTCGCGCAGGGCGGCCGGCAGCCGGCCGATGGTGTCGGGGCGGGCGGCGTCGAAGCCGGTCCTGGTCGGCAGGGCGCCGGTGCGGTCGGCGAAGCCGGTGTTGAGCAGGGTGCCGAAGACGGCGACGCCGAAGGCCGCGCCGATGGAGCGGGCGAAGGTGACCACGGCGCTGGCGGCGCCGAGGTCGACGGCAGGCACGCTGTTCTGGACGGTGGTCAGCACGACCATGGGCACCATGCCGATGCCGACTCCGGTGATCAGGAAGTAGACGCTCAGCACCAGGGTGCTGGTGCCGGCCCCGATGGTGCCCAGCAGGAGCAGTCCGGCGAGGTTGGCGACCAGACCCGCGAGCAGGATCACGCGGAGCCGCTCGACGTGCGCTGCCCAGCGTCCGGCCAGGGACTGGCTGATGACCAGCCCGGCGACCAGCGGCAGCATGTAGATGCCGGAGAGGGTGGCCGAGACACCGTGGACGATCTGCAGGTAGGTCGGCAGGTAGACCAGGACGGAGAACATCGCGGCGTTGGCGAGGAACCCGATCAGCGAGGAGAAGACCACGGTCCGGGAGCCGAGCATGGCCGGCGGCAGGACCGGGGCGGCGGCGCGGCGCTCGACGGGCACCAGCAGCGCGGCCAGCGCGACGGTGGCGACGATCAGGCCGATGATGGCCGGCGAGCCCCAGCCCCAGCGCTCACCGAACGAGGTGGTCAGGACCAGGCCGGTGGCGATCACGGCCAGGACGGTGGCGCCGAGGTAGTCGATGCGGGCCTTGGCTCCCCTGGTGGCCGCGGGCAGCGCACGGGCGGCGACGACGAGGGCGACGACGCCGATGGGCAGGTTGATCAGGAAGGCCCAGCGCCAGGAGAGCTGGTCGGTGAAGATGCCGCCCAGCAGCGGGCCGACGATGCTGGCGACGCCGTAGACCGAACCGAACATCCCCTGGTACCGGCCGCGTTCGCTCGGCGAGACGATGTCACCGACCAGGGCGAAGGTCAGCACGATCATGCCGCCGCCGCCGATGCCCTGGAGCACGCGGGCGCCGATCAGCTCGGGGAGGTTCTGCGCCAGGCCGCAGGCCACGGAAGCGATCAGGAAGATCGTGGTCGAGGTCAGGTACAGGCGCTTGCGGCCGAACATGTCGCCGAGCTTGCCCCACAGCGGCGTGACCGCCGTGGACGCGAGGAGGTAGGCGGCACTGACCCAGGCGATGTCGTCGAACCCGTTGAGGTCCTGGGCTATCCGGGGCAGCGCCGTGGAGACGATCGTCTGGTCCAGGGCCGCCAGGAGGACCGCGAGGATCAGCGCGCTCATGGCGGCCGCCACCCCGCCCACCCGGGGTGAGGACTGTTGTGACGTCGGCATCGAAGGTGCCTTTCTGGAAGCGGTGGGCGGGCGCGCCGACCGTGGCACAAGCCAAGAGCCTCAGCGCGTCTGCACTACCTTGCTTATCTGTCACTTCAATGTAGCACTTACTCGACGCACTTTCACACTCCAGTGGCTTTAGCTGTCTGAGGCTCCACATTTCCTGGCTAGACTCGGTGCGGTGAGAGCCGACGCAGCACGCAACCTGGAAGCAGTCCTGACCACCGGAGCGCGCATGCTCGCCGCCGACCCCGGCGCGAGCATCGCGAGCATCGCCGCCGAGGCGGGCGTGGACCGGCGCACCGTCTACCGGCGCTTCGCCTCCCGCGAGGAACTCCTCGCCGCCATCTACGAGTCCCGCCTCACGGCCATCGAGCGGGCCATCGAGGACGCCCGGCTGCGCGAGGCACCCGTCACCGTCGCCCTGCACCGCTACGTCGAGAACATCATCACCGTCAACCGCACCTGGCCCGTCGACCTCACCCGCATGCTCGCCGACGACACCGTCCGCGCGCGCCGCGACGCGTCCGTCCGCGAGGTGGAAGCCTTCCTCGACCGCGCCACCGACGAGGGTCTCCTGCGCCCCGGTCTGCCGCAGGGGTGGGCCGGCGTGCTGCTGCCCCAGCTCATGCACCTGGTGTCCCGGCAGATGCCCGAACTGAGTCCCGGACAGGCGGCGGACGTCGTCGTCGACACCCTGTTGCACGGCCTCGGGGCCTCCTGACACGCCGACGGGCCCCCGGGAACACACGGACGCATGTGTTCCCGGGGGCCCGTCGGCCCACGTGGCGGCGGTCAGGTCGCAGCGCCGCCGCTCAGCTCATTCCACGGCCTGCCGAGCCGTGTCCGGGCCGGAGGCCTCCTGTGTCTCCTCGTCACGGGGACGCCGGGACACCGCCGACGAGGGCGAGAGTACGGTTCCGGGGAGGCGGACGCGGCGGAGTCGGGACGGCTTGTGGGCGGATTCGGGGCGCTTCAAGGCTTCTCCCATCGATGCGTTGCCGTACCCCCGGCGCGCGCGGCACCGACGGGGCGGACGGGGTGGGTGTTCTGGAGAAACCAGCGAGGACGCGCACACATTCCGGGTCGGACCGGATCCGCACGGACGGCGGGCTCCAGGTGTCCACATGGCGTCATGGCACAACCGCGCCACAGCGCGGTGACATGTGCGGGGGCCGACTGTCGAATGCTTGCGGCATCCCGTAACACGTCCGACGAAGGGACCTGTCGTGCCGCCTCTGCCTTGGCGCAGGTGCGGGTGGACGACGCTGTGCACCGTGTTCGCGGTGCTGGCGGCGTCACCCGTCCCGGCCTTCCCGGCCGCCGAACCGCCCGCTCCGCCGCCCGCCGCTCCCACCGCCCCGGCGACGGCCCCGCCCGGCGCACCCCGGGTGACCCTGGTGACCGGCGACACGGTCACCGTCGTACGGGCCCCCGACGGCACGCGCAGCCACCTGGTACAAGACCCTGAAGGCCGCTACACCGGCTTCGAGACCCACCGCAGCGGGCGGCACACCTACGTCTATCCCCGCGACGCGCTGCCGTACGTCGCCGCCGGCCTGCTGGACCGGGAACTGTTCGACGTCGACCGGCTGTTGGCGGACGGCTACGACGACGCGCACCGCGACCGGCTGCCGCTGATCGTCACCTACACGGACGCGGCCCGGCACTCCGGCCGCCTGACGCCACCGCGGGGCGCCCGCACGATACGCGCGCTGGAGAGCATCGGAGGCGCGGCGCTGGCCGTGGACCGTTCGACGGCGTTCTGGACGTCGGTCACCGGCCACACCTCCGCACGGGACGCGAACCGGCGGCCCCGGCTCCAGGGCGGCATCGCCAAGATCTGGCTGGACGGCAAGGTGAAGGCCGCTCTCGCCGACAGCACCGCGCAGGTGGGAGCGCCGCGGGTGTGGGCCTCCGGCGACACCGGTGAGGGCGTGGACGTCGCGACGACACGGTGTCCGTGCCGGAGCAGGCCGCCGCGGCGGCCGCCGCGGGCGCCCGGCTGCTCCTGGTCGTCAACGACGGCGACGGCCGTCTGCAGCCGTGGGAGAACTCCCCCTGGCTGCCGGCGGATCCACCGCCACTGACCGTCGCCACGCTCACCCACGACGAGGGCGAACGGCTCATCGCCCGGACGACCGGCGACGCCCGTACCCGGCTCTCCGTCACCTCGCACCCCGTCACCGAGTACGTCTACGACCTCGCCCACGACTACCGGGGCGCCGTCCCCGCCGACCTCGTCCACCGGACCGACCGGCGCGAACTGGCCCGCGTCGACGTCTCCTTTCGCAACTACCGTGCCGGGCGGGCGCTGGAGAACCGGGACGACGTCACACCGGCCGGCGGCAGCGCCCTGAACCCCTCGGACGCCCCGGCCCAGGGTGACCGCACGGACTGGGTCACGGCGGGCGAGCCCTGGTCGGACCGGGCGCAGATCCCGGCCGAGCAGCAGCAGTACGCCCCGGCCGTCACCTACCGCGCCGGATCCGCCGCCCGGGTCAGCTGGTTCGGGCCGGTCCAGCGGTCGCGGCTCATCGACGGCAACGGGCACCGGTCCGCCAGGACGACAAGCTGTACGTGTCCGTCCCCGGCTGGGGCGACTCGGGAACCGGCCATCTGGGCGGCAGCTACGGCAACTTCGACGTCGACAACCAGGTGCGGCTCTATCAGGGTGACAGGCTCGTCCGTGAGATGGGCCGCTACCAGCTCACCATGACCGTGTCCGGTCTGAGCCCGGCCCCGCTCCCCTACCGTCTGGTCTCGGAGAACTCCCGTGACGCCTGGAACGTTCCCTACTCCACCGCCACCCGGACCGAGTGGGGGTTCACCTCCCGGGCGGGCGCGACGGGCGAGCAGGCCCAACTGCCGCTCATCCAGCTCGACTACGGGATCGCCACCGACGCCTCCGGGCGGGCCGGGCGGCACGCTGAACTGGCGGTGACCGCCTCGCACCTGGCCGGGTCCACCGGCACCGCCGCGGTCGACGAGGTGGGCCTGGAGGTCTCGTACGACGACGGGGTCACCTGGCACCGCGCGGCGCTGCGGCACTCGGGCACCACGTGGCGGACGCGGCTCGACGCCCCCCGCGCCGCCCGGTTCGTCAGCCTGCGCGTGAACGCGCGCGACGCCCGCGGCAACAGCGTGCGGCAGAGCGTCGTACGGGCCTTCGGGCTCACGTAACAGGTGCCGGGGCGGCCGGCCCGGCCGCCCCGGCATCCCGTGCCACCCGAGATCACACCTATGGCACCCTTCAAAGCGGACATTATGTGTAATGTCTTCTTTGCCGTATCGGTATACGTATCTCGGCCACGTGTCACGTACAGGGAGTTCTCATGCGGTCACTCACCAAGGGTCTGCTCGCCGGAGCAGCCGGCACCGTCGCGCTGAACGTCGTTTCGTACGGCGACATGCTGCTGCGCGGCAGGGGATCCAGCAACATGCCGGCGACGGTCGCGGGGAAGCTCGCCGGCGGGGTCGGGGTGCGGCTGGGGGAAGGTGAGGACAAGGCCCATCGTGAGGAGGCCCTCGGCGCGCTGCTCGGCTATGTCACCGGCCTCGGGGTCGGAGCGGCGTACGGGTTGGTGCGGCGCGACGGGCACCTGCCGGTCTGGGCGGCCGGGCCGCTGCTCGGTGCCGCGGCCATGGCCGGCAGTGACGTCCCGGCCACCGCGATGAAGGTGACCGATCCCACCACCTGGAGCCTCACGTCGTGGGTGTCGGACGTCATCCCGCACATGGCGTACGGCTTCACCGCGGCGTCGGTGTACCGGGTGCTGCGCTGAATCCTCCTCGCGACAGGTCCCTCGGCCTGCCCGCAGGGGCGAGGAGGAACTCGCCTCCTGGGCGGGTCCACGCGCGGTGCTCCGTCAGCCGGCGCGGACCCCTTCGAGGAAGCGGCCGGCCAGGTCGACACGCTCGGCGAGGGTGGGCTGCGCCTGCCCGAAGTCCACGAACAGCTCGTGCACCCCCGCCTCGGCGGCGGCCCGCGCGTAGTCGACGTACTGGTCCAGCGTCCCCGCCCGGGGCATCTGCTCCGGGCCGGTCCTCGAGTCGGTCAGCTCGGGGTTGACGCGCAGCGCGATGTGCAGGCCGGCCGGGTCCCGTTCCGTCTCCGCCGCCTCCTTGAGGACGGTGTCCCACATGCCCATGAGGTGCGCGAGGGGCATCGCGCCGGGCAGCCAGCCGTCGAGCCGGCGCCCGATCCGCCGCAGGCCCCTGGGGGTGAACGCCGCGAGCAGCACCGGAGGGCCGGGCCGCTGGCGCGGCTTGAGCCCCACCACGGTCTCCGGGATGGTGAACAGCGGCCCCTCGTGGGCGAAGACGTCCTCGGCCCAGTACCCCTCCAGGACGTCCAGCGTCTCGTCGAGCCGCGCGCCCCGGCCCTTCCAGGGCACGGAGACCGCGGTGTACTCGTCCGGCATCCAGCCCAGACCGAGGCCCACGGTGAGCCGTCCCTGACTGAGGATGTCAAGGGTGGTCAGCGACCGGGCCAGCATGATCGGCGGCTGCCACAGGCCGTTCAGCGTGCTCGTGCCCAGGCGGACGCGGCTCGTGTGGGACGCGGCGAAGGTGAGAGCCACCAGGGGGTCCATGTGGTTCTCGTAGACGCGCGGCATCCGGCCGTCGCGGCTCGGGTACGGAGCGCTCGGAACGCGGGGGGCGAGGACTCGGTCGCCCGTCCACAGGGAGTCGTATCCCATCTCCTCCGCGGTGCGGCAGACGCGGAGAAGGCCTTCCGGCGTGGCATCGGGACCGAAGGTGGGAAGGGCCAGACCCAGTCGCATGTGTGTCTCCTCAGGGGGCCGTCCGCTCGGGGTGCGCGTCCGTCAGCGCAACGCCGAGCAGGTTTTCCAGGGCGGCGACCGTCCGTGTGGGCTCCACCGCGTGGACGGTGGTGAAGCCGAGTTCGGCCGCAGGGGGGAGGTACTGCTCGGTGTCGTCGACGAAGACGCACTCCTCGGCCGACAGGCCGAGCCGCTCCAGCACGAGCCGGAAGCTCTCCCGCTCGGGCTTGCGCGTCCCGTGGAGTTCGGACAGCACCACGGCGTCGTAGAGTTCGTCCACCTCGTAGCCGTCGTACAGGTTCCACGGGGTCAGGCCGACGGAGTTCGAGAGGATGCCGACCTTCACCCCGGCCCGGCGCGCGGCGGCGGCCGCGGCGATCACCGAGGTCTCGGGGCGCAGGTCGGCGAAGATGCGGCCCATCAGGTTGTCCGGCGCGATACCGAGCAGCCGTCCGGCCGCTTCGTTCCACTGCGTCTGGGTGAGCGTGCCGCGCTCCAGCTCCTCGGTGAGCCGGATCCCCTCGGGGTTCAGGTAGAGGCCGGTGAGCAGCGTCCCCTCGGCCAGTCCCGCGCGCTTTTCGAAGGCGAGCGCGGCGGGCAGCAGAGGTGTCGTCAGCACACCACCGAAGTCGAGGACGAGGCCCTTGCGGTGCTGAGTCATGCCCACACCCTAGAAGGCCGTCCGGCCCGGGCTTCCACCAGGTCACCAGGTTTGTCGCCGATCAGGCACATGTGTGGATGTCGCGGCTCGGCGGGCGGGGCGCCCCATGTGTGTTCATTGACCATGTGTGTCCATCGTCGCACAGGGCGCCCGGGGACGTCGC
This sequence comes from Streptomyces flaveolus, assembly GCF_000716535.1. Taxonomy (GTDB): domain Bacteria; phylum Actinomycetota; class Actinomycetes; order Streptomycetales; family Streptomycetaceae; genus Streptomyces; species Streptomyces flaveolus_A. The sequence goes on from NZ_JNWV01000064.1 coordinate 20,462, forward strand.
GGCGGCCGCGCACCCGCGCTGTCCGTGAACCCCGCGGGGGGCCGCGAACGTTGTCCGGGTGAAGGGGTTCTCCGCCGCCCCGGCGACGGCGGCGGAGACCCCGGCTCACCGGCGGACCGGCCACGACGGTCACGACCGGCGGCCCATGCGGTCAGGAACACGCCCTCCCTGGCCGCTCGGGTCGCCTCGTACCGTCCCCGGGACGGTTCAGCCCCCGAGCCGGTGCGGATGTGCGGGGTACACACCGAGGATGCGCACCTCGGAGGAGAAGAACCGCAGCTCGTGCAGGGCGAGGGCGACGCGCTCGTCGTCGGGGTGCCCCTCGATCTCGACGTAGAAGCGGCTGGGGTTGAGCCCCGCGCCCATCTGGTAGCTCTCGATCTTGGTGAGGTTCACGCCGCTGCTGGCGAACCCGCCGAGTGCCTTGTACAGCGCACTGGGGATGTTGCGCACGCAGAAGAACAGGCTCGTCATCGTCGGCTCCCCGGTGTGGGGGGCCAGGGCGGCGTCCCGGGACAGCACGACGAAACGCGTCGTGTTGTCCGGGTCGTCCTCGACGCCGGAGCGCAGCACCTCCAGGCCGTGGAGCCCGGCCGCGGCGGGCGGGGCGAGCGCCGCGTGCCGCGGGTCGCCCAGCTCGGCCACCTCGCGCGCCGCTCCGGCCGTGTCGTCGCTGACGAGGGTGCGCCAGCCGCCCTCCCGCAGCAGCTTGCGGCACTGTCCCAGGGCGTGGACGTGGCTGCGTACGCACTCCACCTGGTCCAGGGTCGCGCCGGGCACCCCCATCAGGTCGAAGCGGATGGCGAGGAAGTGCTCGGCGACGATGAACAGTCCCGACTCCGGCAGCAGGTGATGGACGTCCGCGACGCGTCCGGCCGCGGAGTTGTCCACCGGGATCACGGCGACGTCGGCGGCGCCGAGCGTCACCGCGTCCAGGGCCTGCTCGAAGCTCGTTCGGGGCAGTTCCACGCTCTCGGGGTACAGGGCGCGTGCGGCGGTCGCGGAGTTGGAGCCACGTTCTCCCTGATATGTGACGGTTGTCACCTTTATGCACCTTTCCAGGAGGTCCCGTCGTCGGGCGGCAGAAGCTGCGTCGCGTACCGCACCTGCTGAAGTATCGGTGCACTGGCTTCCATCAGATGCACCAGGGGGTGCTCACCGGCGTACCCGTACGACGCCAGTGCGTGGTCGAGCGCCGACGCGACCACCTGATGGGCGGCGTTCCCGGCCCGCTGCACGCGCGCGGCCAGCCGCTCCTCGGCGGACAGCGGCAGGCCCAGCCGCGCGGAGGGCGCGCCGTGCAGGGCCGCCGCCAGGCTCAGCCGCTCGTCGTGCAGCACGGCGGCCAGTTCGGCGGCCACGGCGGCGGACGGCCGCGGTCCCCGGGCCGCGCCGGGCTCCGCGTCCGCCGCGGCCAGTGTGTCGGTCATGCGCCGGACCGCTCCCAGGGCCTGGGCCACGACGGCCGTCCACAGGAACGGCGCGTCCCCGGCGCGCAGCGGGGTGGCCGCCGCGTGCGTGACGAACCCTGTGGGCACGTGCACGTCCTCCAGCCGGAACACCGGTCCCGGCATGTCGGCGTCGCCCGTGACGGCGTGGACCGCGGCCCGCAGCGCCTTGGAGGGCACCGCGAACAGATCCAGGCCGCCGGGCGTTGCCGTGACGGGGCGGGACGGCCGTTCGCCGGCGGTGAGCGGCAACGCAAGCCACGGTCCGGTTCCGTCGTGCCCCGGCAGGTGCCACAGTCCGGACAGGGAGAAACCGCCGCCGACGGCCGGCCGCGCCACCGGCCTGTCCCGGACGTCCGCGCCGGGTACGGCGGTGGTCAGCGGCGCGGCCCAGTTCCAGGCGGTGGTGAACGCGTGCCAGGCGGCGGACGGGTCGCCATGGGCGCGCTCTTCGTAGAACGCGAACACTCGCGCGAGGCCGCTGTCGGGTCCGAGCACGTGCAGATGGTCGCCGTGCGTGGATGTCGTCATGGGCTCACGCGGCCTGTTCGACATCGTGGGCCGCGGTCGTCGTCACGACGACGTTGTGCAGTTCCTCGCCCCGCGCGTAGCGGCGCAGCTGCCGGCGCAGGAAGTCCTCGGTCATCGTCGGGAACGCGTCGGTGAAGGCCGCCACGTGCGGGGTGATCAGGGCGCCGGGCAGGTGCCACAGCGGATGGCCGGGCGGGAGCGGTTCCGGATCGGTGACGTCGAGCGCGACCCGGAGCCGGCCCTTTCGCACCTCCTGGACCAGTGCGTCGGTGTCCACCAGCTCTCCCCGGGCGGCGTTCACCAGCAGGGCCCCGTCCTTCAGGAGCGCCAGCGCGTCCGCATCGAAGATGCCGCGCGTCTGCTCGGTCAGCGGCGCGCACAGCACCACCGCGTCCGCCGTGGGCAGCAGCTCGGGCAGCTCCGCCACCCCGTGCACCCTCCCGGCCGGGGTGGTGCGCGCCGTCCGGGCAACGAGGACCGGCTCGCACCGGAACGCGCCGAGCCGGGCGGCGACGGCCGCGCCGACGGCACCGTAGCCGATGACCAGGACGCGCTTGCCCACCAGCGTGGTGCGGAACTCGGGCTGCCACGTCCCCTCGGCCTGGCGGGCACCGAACACGTCGAGCCCCCGGCACAGGGCCAGCAGCAGGGTGACCGCCAGTTCGGCGGTGGCCTCGCGGTGCACGCCGCGCCCGGTGGTCAGCCGGGTCCCGGGCGGCATCGCGTCCAGCAACGGCAGCATGTGGTCGTAGCCGGAGCTGAGCAGCTGGAGCACCTCCAGGTTGCGCATCCGCGGCAGGACGGGGCTCAGGACGCGTTCGGCGCCGGGGGCCGGTGGCCCGACGAGGAAACGGACCTCGGCGGGGTCACCCGGCAACGGGCCGGACCCGTCCCAGTACGCGTAGGTGAACTCGTCCGGCAGGCCGGGTATCCGGTGTCGGTGGTACGGAAGCCAGACGGTCGTGCCGTCCTTCATCGTGATCAGCTTCTTCCCGCTCAGGTGCCGCGTGGGGCCGGCACCGACGTGCGGCCGTCCGTGCGGCGGTGGGTCCTTCGTGCCGGACCGCGTCCCGCGGAACCTGTCCACGCGGCGGACGATGTCCGGACCGCCCCGGTCGGCATGGGGTCGTTCCCTCACTTGAGGGGACGTGTGTGTCATGCAGGAGGTTCACGTGAGACCGGCCACTTCGGTGTGTGTCCGGCCACACGGATGAGATACGTGTGGACGCATGGAGGGTGTCCGGAGGCGGTGTGTCGCGGTGCCGGTGAGTACCCGCCGACGCAGAACGCGGTACGCATCAAGACCGTCCGCGCTCCGGCCGGGAGCAGCGGCGCCGGCCGGCCGCGGGGCGCCGCCCGGGTGGGCCGGGGCCGCCCGCTCACCGCACGTGCGCCGACAGCCCCGGGACCAGCTCGCGGTAACGGCCGCGGTGGAAGACCAGCGGTTCCTGTGCGGGATCCGCTCCGAGCGCCAGGACCCGCCCGACGACCAGGGTGTGGTCACCGGCGTCGTACTCGTTCCACAGCTCGCACGAGATGAAGGCGCACACGCCGTCCAGTCGCGGCGCGCCTCCCGGGCCCGGCGACCATCCGATTCCGTGGAACCTGTCGTTCCCGGAGCGGGCGAACGCGGCGCTGACGTCCGCCTGGCCGGCGGCCAGGACGTTGACCCCGAAGGTGCCCGCCGTACGGATGAGAGGCCAGGTCCGCGAGGTGCGGGCCGGGGAGAAGGAGATGAGCAGGGGGTCGAGGGAGAGGGAGACGAAGGACTGGCAGGTGAAGCCGAGCGGGCCGGCCGGCCCGCCGGCCGTGATGACGGCGACGCCGGTCGCGAAGTGCCCGAGCACCTCGCGCACGGTGCCTCCGGCGGCCGCCGGGGCACTGAGGCCGAACATGGTGACTTCTTCCTTTCTCGCCCGCCGGGCGACGGCCATGCGCCCGGCGGGCGTACGAACAGATGCGAGGCGTGGGCCGTGCCTCAGACCATGGGGCTGACCGGCCGGTCGTCACCCACCAGGGCACGGCCGTACATCTCCTTGGCGAGTCCGGGGTTGAGGGTGGGGTGCCGGGACGCGGTCTCCAGATCCCGCCAGTGCCGCTGGATGGTCTTGGTGAGCGAGAAGCTGCCCGCTCCGCTGACGGTCAGCAGGGCCTGCACCGCCTGGCGCAGGCAGGTGGAGGCGTGTCCCGCGTCCATGCGCACCCGCGCCCGTTCGAGCAGCGTGGGGGTGGTTCCGGAGGCCGCCGCGGTGCCGATGAACTCCGCCGAGCGCCTCAGGTGCAGGTACGCGGAGTCGATGAGGGTGGCCGCTTCGGCGAGCGCCGCCTGCACGCTGGGCGAGTCGGCGAGCCGGGCGTGCAGGGACATGGCCATCGGCTTGCCGCCCTCGACGGCCTCCATGGTGAGCTGGAGGACCGCCCTCGCCATGCCCAGCAGCGGTCCCATGGAGACGACCGTCATGGATCCCGGGGGAATCCGGTACAACGGCTCCTCCGGCAGTCCCTGGCCCTGGACGACGTCGGCGAAGCGCCGGAGCCGGTGGTACGGGACGAACACCTTGTCGGCGATCAGCGTGTCACTGCCCGTGCCGCGCATGCCCGCCATGTCCCAGGTCTTGTCGATGGTGAGGGCGGAGGCCGGCACGAGCGCCAGTCCTCGTTCGGTCGCGGCGCCCGGCTCCCCCGGCAGCGGGACGCCGAGCAGGGCCCAGTCGGCCTGGTGGCTGCCGGACGCCCAGGCCCAGGAGCCGGAGACGAGCAACCCGCCCTCGACGGGCGCGGCGGTGACTCCCACGCTGCCGAACACCCCGCACATGGGGACGTCGGGGCCGTCGCCCCACAGGTCCTGGCGCGCCTGCTCCCCGAAGGAGGCGGCGATCTGCTGCGCCACGTACGAGACCATCACGACCCAGGCGCTCGACGGACAGGCCAGCGCCACCTCGGCCGACACTTCCAGGCTGTCGGCGGGCGCCAGCTCCTCACCGCCCCAGCGCTTTGGTACGCCGAGGCGGAACAGGCCCGCCTCCCGCAGCGCCCGTTCGGCCTCGGGCGTCAGCCGGCTGTCACGCTCGGCCGCGTCCGCGGTGCGGCGCAGCACGGGGGCGATCTCTCGGCTCGCTTCCACGAGCCGACGGGTCGGATCGGCGAGCGTGGCGCGCTCGCCGCTGATCGATGCGGTCATCACCACTCCTGGGGGAACTGGATTCGGACCCTTGGGTCCGCTTGTCTCGTCCAGCATAACCGGACTCTCGAGTCCGTTTGTTCCCGTGGTCCTGAGTGGTCCTGACCACACAGGACGGCAGGCACAATGAACGGGTGAATCCGGTGCAGACGACTCCGCAGCAAAGCCGGCAGGAAGCCCCCCGCAGGCGGGCCGACGCCCGGCGCAACCACGAGCGGGTCTTCGCCGCGGCACTGGAGGTCTTCGAGGAGTTCGGGCTCCAGGGCACCGTGCCGCAGGTCGCCGAGCGCGCCGACGTGGGGAAGGCCACGGTGTACCGCAGCTACCCGACCAAGGAAGACCTGGTGGAAGCGGTCGTGGGGCACCGGCTGGGGGAACTGGAGCGGATCACCGCGCCCGCTCTGGCCAAGGCCGAGCCGGCGCGGACCTTCGAAACCTACGTGCTCCTCCTCTTCGAGAACCTCGCCCGGGACCGTCTGCTGTCCGAGGCGCTCGCGGAGGGGCGGTCGACGGCGTACACCGGTCCCCTGCTCGACCGGCTGGCCGCGCTGATGGAGGAGGCCAGGACCGCCGGCCGGATCCGCCCGGACGCCAGCCCGCTGGACCTGCGCGTGGTGCTCTGCGGCATGTGCCTACAGCTGGTCAACCTCGCGGAGCGGGATCCGGCACTGTGGCGCAGGTACGGCGAACTGACCCTCCAGGCACTGCGGCCCTGACCCCGCCGCGGCCTCAGCGGTCGAGCTCGGCCGACGCCGTACCACGCCGCCGTCTGCGTGCCGGGGCGAACCGGGACGGCGTCCGGTCCACTGCCGGGGACACGTCCCGACCGGTGACGACCGGGGCCGGGACCGCGTGCGTGGCGGCCGTGCGGAAGATCTCCGCCCAGGACGTCACGGCCGGGCGGCGACGCAGCAGCACCCGGCGCTCCCGCTCGGTCATCGCGCCCCACACGCCGTACTCCTCGCGGTGGTCCAGAGCGTGGGCCAGGCAGTCGAGCCGGACCGGGCAGGCGACGCAGACCGCCTTGGCCTCGTTCTGTGCGGCTCCTTCGGCGAACATCCGGTCCGGCTGCGCCCGGCACAGCCCTTGGTCCACCCAGTCCATGACCGCCTCGCTCCCCTGTGGCGCCCCGGCCGGGCCGCCACTGCGTCCGTACACACGTATGGAAAAGACACTGAGACACTAACTCACATGTTCCGCAGTCGGCGCGCTGAACGGCCAGGCCAGGCCGTACATGCCGCCCGGACACCACCGCTCCCGAGTGACGACACGTGTGTCGGCGCGGAAGACACACAGCTCATCCGAGGTGCGGGCCGCCTGCGCGGACCCCCAAACCGCAATGAGGGACGCGCATCAAGAACATTTTCGGCCATACCAGGTGACGAACTTCCTGAGGTACCTCTAGTCTTTTGGCTCAAGGCGGCTCGCAGGGCGGCGGGCCCGCCGTGGAGCACAACCACTGCTCAGGAAGCCGCAGGGAGCATGTGCACGCGCCGTCCCGAGGCCCCCAAGGGAAGCCACGGGGAAGAACGCCGCCGCAGCGAGGAGCGACGACGACGTACCCTCGCCTCTGTGCCTGGCGCGATCCGTGCACATGGGCGCGGCAGCGTCCGCCCGGACCGGTTCAGCGGGGAAGGAAGTGGGGGACGGTGGAGTCGATCGACAGGATGATGGTCGGCCGCGAACGGGAGCGGGAGGTGCTGTCCGACTTCGTGACGGCCGCCGGGGGCCAGGCCCTCGTCCTGCGCGGCGACACGGGTGTGGGCAAGAGCGCCCTGCTGGACCACGTCGCAGACCTCGCCGCCGGCGAGCAGCACCGAGTGATCAGGGCGGCCGGAGTGGAGGCGGAGTCGGAGCTGCCGTTCGCCGGCCTGCACCAGTTCCTGTACCCGCTGCTCTCCTACATCGACCGGCTGGACGACAACCACCGAGGGGTCTTCGACGTCGTCTTCGGCAGGAGCGAGGGCCCGCCTCCCTCGGTCATGACCCTCGGCATCGCCGTCCTCGACCTGTTCTCGCTCGCGGCGTCGCAGACATCGCTCCTGCTGGTGCTCGACGACGGCCAGTGGCTGGACGCCTCCAGCACCGAGGTGTGCGGGTTCGTCGGGCGACGGCTCACCGGCAGCTCGGTGAAGCTCGCCGTCGGCCTGCGCTCGGACGTGCCCTCGGGCTTCGACACGGCCGCGCTGCCCCAACTGCCGGTGACCACCCTGTCCGAGAAGGCCTCCGAGCAGCTCCTGGACATGCACCACCCCGGGCTGGACCCCGAGATCCGCCGTGTGGTCCTGGACGAGGCGCTGGGCAACCCGCTGGCGCTGCTGGAACTGCCGCCCCATGTGCTGCGCAGTGGCCGGACGGCGGGCAACGGGGAGGACCTGGTCGGATACGCCGGCGTCCCGCTGCCCCTGCGCCTCCGGCACGTCTACGGCGCCCGCATCGAGGCGCTCGGTGACGCCGTACGCGCGGAACTGCTGCGTGGCGCCCTGGACGGCGTCGGAGCGGGTACGGCGGCCGGCCGTACGCGCGGCACGCGCTACCGCATGATGGACGCCGACGAGGCCGCGGCCTGCGGCCTGCTGGACATCGACCCGCTCAGCGGCGACTTCGTCTTCCGGCACCCCCTGGTGCGCTCGACGGTCGTCCAGGTGGCCACCCCCAACGAGCGGCGCACGGCTCACGCGGTGCTCGCGCACGTGCACCGCGACGACGTGGAACGGCGTGCCATGCACCTGGCGGCCTCGACGGTCGACCCGGACGAGGAGGTCGCGGCCGCGCTGGAGGCGGCGGCCGACTCCGCCACCCGGCGGGGCGGCTCGCAGGCCGCCGTGGCCTGGCTGACCCGGGCCGCGGAGCTGAGCGAGGACCGCGAGCAACGGTCCCGGCGGCTGGGCAGCGCCGCGTTCATCGCCGGTCACGCCGGTCTGCTGGACCGGGCTCAGCAGCTGGTCGGCTCCGACACCACGACCGGCGGCAACGACTCTCCGGCCTCGGTGGTCGCGTCGGCCTACGGCGCGCTGTACGAGGACGGGGACGTACGGTCCTCGCACCGCCAGGTCCTGACGACGATCGAGAGCATCCGCGACAGCGGTGTGACAGAGCCGGACGAGGTGCTCACCCGGCTGGTGAACCTGCTGCTCGCGATCGACCAGTACGCGAGCGACGAGACGTCGTGGGAACGGACGCACGAGCTCATCGGCTCCCTGGGCGGCCTGGTGTCACCCCTCTCCCGCATCTACCAGGACGCCTGGGGAGACGTGGTACGTCGCGGCGCCGGAGTGCGGGAGCGGGTGGAGCGCGCCTTCGCCGGCCTCCGCGACCTCGAACCGTGGGACATCACCCGCCTGGGCGCCGCCGCCTACCACGTGGACACGCTCAGCCAGTACCGGCCGCTCCTCCAGCGCATCGTCGACCGCGAGATCGAGACGGGGGCCGTGTCGGTCAGCATGACCATGCTGCACCAGATCATGCTCGACCAGATGGCGGTCGGCGAGTGGGACGAGGCCGAGCGGACCGGACAGCGCTGCCTGGAGCTGACCACGTCTCATCGGAATGCGTTGTTCGCTCATCACACGCGTGCGTATCTGGGGCTGCTGGCCGCGATGCGCGGCCAGACCGAACGCGCCCGGGAACTCCAGGCCACCGTCGACGCCTGGGCCCGCCCCCGCGGCGTCGGCTTCCTCACCCAGATCGCCGACGCCATCGGCACCGCCGCCGCCCTCAGCGAAGGCGACTACGAAGCCGCCTACCTCCACGCCATCGGCATCAGCCGAGCTGCGCGCCACCGGTGCGGCCACCGTCGCCTCTTCGGCGCACCTCGCGGCGCTGACGTGGCAGGAGCGCCGGATCGCCGATCTCGCCGCCAGTGGTCTGACCAACAAGGAGATCGGCGCGCGAATGCACCTGTCGCCGCGCACGGTCAGCTCCCACCTCTACCGGGTCTTCCCGAAGCTGGGCATCACCTCCCGCGCCGCCCTGCGCGACGCCCTGGGCAAGATGCCCGGCGGCCAGGACGCGTGAGGGTGACAGGTGTGCGCGTGGCCCGCTGACGCGGGACGGCGGATCTCGCCGGTCGGCCGCGGTGCGGTCAGCCCTCCGGGAGGTGGGCGCGGATGCCGTGGCCGTCCAGCCAGCCGAGCACGTAGTCGGCGACGAAGCGCCATCCGCTGTCGATGACCAGCGAGTGGGCCCGGTCCGCGAACTGCTTCAGGTCGGTGACCGCGGTGGTGTCGCCGTACTGCTTGTACACCGCGCGGGTGGCCGCGTCCGGTACGAGCCTGTCCTCCTGTCCGGAGATCAGCAGCAGCGGGCCGCGCCCGGGGTTGACCACGTCCGCCACGGCGCGCGGGCTGCGGGGCGCACCCGTGAAGCCGACGTCGGTGAGCAGGCGGCGCGGTGCTGGCACCACGTAGCGGTCGAAGAGCCGGTCGGACTCCTCCGCTTCCACCGTGTTGGCGAAGACGCGGTGGAACTGCTCCGCCGACAGGGACACCAGTTGCTCGGCGGGGTCGTGCTCGGCGGCGGGCGACAGCAGGGCGGGGGGCTCGCGCAGCGGTACGTCGTCGACCGGGACGCCGTTGAGCGGGACGGGGGCGATGGCCACCGCGGCACGGCCGACGTCCGCGGTGATGAGATGCTGCGCGATGAGCCCGCCGACCGAGTGTCCGACGATCACCGGCGCGGTCTCGAAAGACCGCACGATCCCGGCGTAGTGGTCGGTCAGCGCGTCCAGGCCGATACGGCCGAGCAGCTCCGGGGACTTGCGCAGGTCCGGGACGGCGGCGGCCTCCCCCGGCCATCCGGGCGCGAAGGCGAGGAACCCCCGGCTGGCGAAGCGCTCCGCCCACGACTCCCAGGAAAGCGCGTGCAGCCACGCCCCATGGATGAAGACGACGGGAGTACGTTTCACGGCTGGCTCCTCCGAGCATGACGACCGTCCGGCACCGGATCACCGGCAACTGTTTCAGCATCGTTCAGGCGCGGAGCAGGGGCGACAGTCGAATGACTTAATGTTGGCGACCCGCGGGCCGCGCCGGCCCCGACCGGTCCCGTCTCCGGACAGGACGCTTGAAAACGGACAGCGGTCCGTCCGGCGGGCGGCCGTCACGCCGTTCACCGTCACCGCGGGTGGGGTTCGACGGTCAAGTTACTTATGTACGGCGATCCCGCGGGGGCGAGAGTAGGTCGAGCCAGCTTCCGCCACAGGGAAGGATCTACCCGTCATGAGCGGCTACCAGCCAGGTGTACAGGCCAGCCGAACGGCACCGCACGGTCGTCCCCAGCTGACCTTGGACATCGAACGCGTGCTGGACGTCTCCGCCCGGCAGGCGATCAGGGCCGAGTTCAGCTACGACCCGGAGCGTCCCTTGATCGTGTGCGTGGAGTTCCTCATCGAAGGCGGCCCGCGCGTCCTGTGGCGGATCGGCCGGGACCTCCTCCAGCAGGGGCTGTACTCGATGAGCGGCTTCGGTGACGTCCAGGTCTGGCCGACGAACCTGGAGGAGCGGACCACAGCGCGGCTCCAGCTCGCCTCCGGTGACATGGCGGCGCTGTTCGAACTGCCCGTGCCACCGCTCGCGGAGTGGCTGGAACGCACCTACCAGCTCGTCCCGCCCGGTCACGAGCTGGTGGGTGTGGACTGGGACGTGACCGCCGCGGACCTGCTCGGCGGCCGGAGAGCGGCATCCGACTGATCAAGCGGGACGCGCCCGGCCCGCGGGGCGTCGGGCGGCGACGAGGACGGGGCCGCCCGGAACCGTGGGGAAGGTCCTCACCTCCTCCAGCCCGAGGGCGACGAGTTCCTCGCTCATGCGTGCCGTGTCGAAGGAGTTGCCGCCGCCAAGCGTCGCGGTCCACCGGCCGACGGAGCGGCGCAGCGCGTCGTCGGCGGCGGGGTTGGTCCCCGCCACCAGCCACGCTCCCGGCACCAGAGCCGCGGCGAGGCGTGGGAGGGCGGCCCGCAGCTCCTCCTCCGAGAGGAACGGCGCGGGCAGCCAGATCAGTTCGTAGCGCTCCTCCTGCGACAGCTCCGCCGCGTTCTGCCTGCGCAGGCGGACCCGAGCGGCCACGGCCGGATCCGCCGCGGAAAGCTCCGCGCGCGCCAGGCCAAGCGCCCGCTCCAGAACGTCGATCCCCTCCACCCGGGCCCCGGGGAAGCTCGCGGCCAGCACCACGGCCAGCGCGCCGACACCGGTGCCCACGTCGAGGACGCGGCTGCCCTCCGCCCGCAGCCGCTCGGCGCACCCGGGCAGCGCCGGCACCACCTTCCCGGCGAGCGCACGGCCGGTCGCGGCGGAGGCCCGCCCCTGACCGAGGAGCACCTCGTCGTTCTGCGCGCCCCACCCGAGTCCGGCCGCGGCCTGTGCGTCCAGGGCGGCGGAGACGGCTTGGCGCAGCGAGCTGAGCTTCGCCTCCACGCCGCTGCGCGCGGTCAGGGCGTCCGCCGGGACGAGCGAGGGATGGACGGCGAAACCGTCGGCCTCCCTGCGGACCAGGCCGACGCTTTCCAGAACCGCCGTACGCCGCGCGTCTCCCGCGAGCACGTCCTCCAGGGGCTCCGACAGCGCCTGCCGCTGGGTGCTCACGACGGCGGCCATGGCCCACACGGCCGCCTCCAAAGTGGCCACCGGATCCTCGCCGAGCGGCAGGGCGCCGCTCATGGCAGGGCCGATGTTTTCTGGCGATGCGGACACGGAAGCCTCCGGAGAGCGCTGCTTTGCGGCACATGTTTGTTCACGCTCGTACGCACATGTTGCCACAGTCGGAAACACATTCTGCCAGACCCAGGTGTGTCCCGCGCCGCTTTCCGGCCCCGCTCCGATTTCCGGCCCGGCCGGCTCAGTGCCGCGACGCGATGACCTCGCAGTCGGCCGCACGGGCCTCTTCCATGACCGTCCGCAGTTCGGCCGGCGGCGGGGCGATCCTGCGGGCGCCGACGTCGATCCACGCACCGAGGGTACGGACGACAGCGGCCTCCTCTCCGCTCTCCCGGGAGAAGGTGTGCTCGAATCGCCAGCGCGCCGCGTCCGCGCTCAGACCGATGACGCGGCTGGTGGCGGTGACCACTTCGAGCGGGAAGACCTCGCGCAGATACCGCACCTCCTCACCGAGCGACACGGCGGCGAACCCGGCCTTCAGCAGCTTCCGCGGTGCCCATCCCTCGCCGATCAGGAAGGCGAGCCGGGCGGTGGCGGCGTACTCCAGGTATCGCGTGTTGCGCAGATGGCCGTTCAGATCCGCGTCGTCCCAACGGACTTCGAAGGTCTTGCTCAACTCCTTGGGCATGCCATAACCAGCCTTCCCGCTGCGGCCACCGACCGATGTGCTTCTCCCTACACGGCCCGAAGTGGGGAAATGGTTCAGATGCCCCTCCGGCATCCGTGTGTCGACATCCACACCTCCTTCACCAACCGTTGCGCGGCGTGCCCCGACACGGCAGAGTGCTACGCCTGCGCATTCGCCAGGCGAGGCACATACGTGCACGGCGACTCGGTGTCTCGGACGAACAGGAAGGAACACGGGTGAGCACGATCTCGGTCCGGGGATTCGTGGTGGCCGCGGCCACCACGGTCACCGCTGTCGGAAGCGTCGTCGGCATAGCCTCGGGCAGCACCGCGCAGACCAACGACCCCGAGGCGACGGCAGCCGACGCCACGCTCCTCGCGGACCTACCCGCGGGACGGCAGGCGCAGGTGCAGACCGCGTCTTTGGTGCAACAAGCCGACGCACAGGCCATCGCGGCGGACGCGAGCGCCAGGAAGGACGCCGAGGAAGCGGCCCGCAAGACGGCCGCCGAAACCGCCGTCGCGAAGAAGGAGGCCGCCCAGAAGGCGGCCGAGGAAGCCAAGGAGCGCGCTGAGGCCAAGACCCAGGCCGCCACCCGCTCGACCCGCGACTCCTCCAGCTTTCCCGTCCAGAGCAGCTACACCGTCGCGCAGATCCAGGCGATGGCACGCCAGATGGTGGCGAGCGGCCAGTACCAGTGCTTCAGCAACATCGTGGACCACGAGTCCAGCTGGAACTACCGCGCGGTGAACGCCTCCTCCGGTGCCTACGGCCTCTTCCAGGCCCTGCCCGGTTCCAAGATGTCCTCCGTCGGCGCCGACTGGCAGACCAACCCGGCCACCCAGATCAAGTGGGGCCTGAACTACATGAACACCGTCTACGGCAGCCCCTGCGACGCCTGGACGTTCTGGCAGGCCAACCACTGGTACTGAGGCCCTTCGGTCCCGCCGTACCGTCGCCGGTTCTGCTGCCGGTACGGCACCGGCACGGCGCGCGGTGGCGCTCAGCCTGCTCGGACCGGGGCCGCCGGGCGCGAACGGCTCGGCGGGGCCGGCCTCCTGCCGACGGGCATGGACCACGACCTCCCGGCAGGCGTGCGTCAGCACCCCCGCATAGGGGGCCGGTCCCGGACGAGGCCGCAGAGGCGGTACGGCACCGCACGTGCGCCGCCCCGTCTCGGGCGGACGCACGTGAACTCCGTGAGAACGTCGATCGTTTCAGTAGCGGAGGAATCCCGGCCCGTGCCCGGCCGGCGGCAGAGGTCCGCGCGCGCCCTGTCGGGGGCCCTGCCTCAGGGGGTCGATGTCGCTATGGCCACGGAACCGGACTGGGACCTGGGGGTCTTCGCGCCCGGCTTCTTCGGGGCGATCGTGCGCGGGTCGACCGCTTCTCCCGGGGCTCCCTCGCGGTACAGGCCGTCGGGCAGGCTGTCACGGTCGTGGGGCAGCAGGAAGAACACCCGGCGCTTGTACAGGCCGCTGTCCGGGTCCGGGGAGGCGCCCTCGTCCAGCAGCGCGTACCCGACCATGCGCCCGTCGCGCGCGTACGGCGGCTTGGTGTTGCGCCGCCTGGTCTTGTCCAGCGCCTGACGGACGTAGTCGAGCCGTTCGAGGTTCTCCAGCCACACCACCTCGGCCTCGTGGATGAGGTCGCTCTCGGTCAACAGCGAACTCATGGCTGCAGCCTCTCCTTCGTCGGCGTGCTCCCCGGCCATGGGACATGGCCGGGCATCTGTCCGTGTCGCTCCGGCCCGCCCTTCCCCGGGGGACAGGCCGCTTCGCGGGGGCCCACCGCGTACGGGGCCCGCTCACCATCGTAGAGCGCACTCCGACGACCGTGTAGGCCACATAGTGGAGAGAGCAGACGTACGGAGGCCGTCATGAGTGCTCCAATAGGGCGATGCCAGGATAATATTTCCGGCCATTCGACTTGATCATGTCGGCGGGCGAGGCCACGCCCACCTCCTGGCGGACGCGATTGGCGAAGGCCCGGGGCGTGGCGGGCCGGATCCCCTCTCCGGCGTTGCACCACGAGCTGTACTCCGAGTAGAGCAGCCCCTGCTCCACCCGTAGGTCCTTCCCCGCATCGCCGTCACGCGTGCAGCATTCGGCCAGGAAACGGCCGATGTGGTCCTCGGTGGTGGCGTAGGCCGTCGTGGCGATGCGCACCCTGTCAGGGCCCTCCAGCGGGTCCCTGGTGCGCAGGTAGCGCTGTGCGCCCTCGATGAGCCAATGGAGGATCCCCGGCCCCTCGTCGCGGACCAGCTCGAAGGCGAGGTTGTCGATCCTGCGGTGCGCCGGAACCGTACGGGTGAAGGGCAGCAGGCGGATACGCCGCCAGAACGCGAAGCCGCCCGTGGAGACCTCCGGGCGGTGGTTGCCCAGCAGCCACAGGTGGTGCGTGGGGGTGAACGAGAAGTAGTCCTGCCGCATACGGCGGGCCTTGATCTTGTCGCCACCCGTCAGGAGCCGGACGCGCGCCTCGTCGAACTTGTCGTTCGGCTTCAGCTCGCTGCACACCACCAGGCGGCGCCCGTGCAGTTCGGTCAGCTCGGTGGAGTGCTCCGAGAAGGCGCCACGGTCCATCAGGAAGCCCGGCGGAGCCGCGTCCGCGTAGTCACCGAGGATCTGGATCATGATGTCGAGCAGTACGGACTTACCGTTCTTGCCCTCACCGTGCAGGAACGGCAACACCTGCGCGCCCACGTCGCCGGTGATGGAGTAGCCGAGCAGCAGGTGCAGAAAGTCGATCATCTCCCGGCCCTCGTCGTCGTCACCGAAGGTGTCGGCGAGGAACCGGTGCCAGCGAGGGGTCTCCATGGCCTGCGGGGCGACGCTGGTGGCACGGGAGTGGAAGTCACGGGTGGGATCGGGCTTGCGGAGGTGCCCGCTGTGCAGGTCGACCACTCCGACGGGGGTGCACAGGGCGTAGGGGTCCCCGTCCAGCCTGTCGGGGGCGACGGAGATGTCCGGTGAGGCCTTCGCCTGGGTGAGGAGGGCCTTCAGGCCGGTGGTGGACAGCGTACGCCGCTTGTGGTTCGCGAGTTCGCGGTCGCTGAAGACCCCTCGCGGGTCGGTGGCCGGCATGTCCTCCGCCATCTCCCCCGCGGCCCACAGGGCGGCCTTCTCCCCTCCCCCGCGCTTCCACCGGTAGCCGTCCCACGCGAACCAGCCCAGTCCCTCCACATGCCGGAACTGATCACGGTGCATCTGCACGAAGAGGCGGGCGTTTCCCCGGTCCGAGAGGGAAGGAGGCAACAAGGGGGTCGAGGAGGCGGCTCCACTGCCGAGGGACGTCACAGGGGCGTTCACGAAGCCCTGTGCGGGCAGACGTGCGGGCGCGGTCACCACTTCCACCGTCTCCAGGTCGAGCATCTGCTGAGCGGCGGCCTGCGGATCGAAACGCGGTGAGCCTTCGGCGCTGCTGCTCATGGACGTCCTTTGAGGTGAAGAGGGCGGACGGACCCTACGGCAAGGGCGTCGTCGACGATCTTTTCATTCCTGCTCTGCTGCCATGGCCGGGCGTAGGAGGCGACACGGACAAGTCGGTCACGAATGGTGGCGTGGTCGAGATACCCCGATCCGACCAGTCCGCCGGCCGTGTAGGCGGCGCGGTTGAGCTTCTCCGTGAACCCGGTCCCTTCGGGGGCAGCGGCACACTCCGCGACCAGGGCGATCAGGGGGTCGATGAGCCGCTCCGCGGAGGTGGCGCGCCCCTGTCGGCGCACCACCGGGACGGCGGCCGCGGGGGCGGCGGGGCGCTGCGGCTCCAGCACGTGGCCCGTACGGCTCAACTCGCGCCGGAGCCAGTCCGGGAGCACGGCCGGACGGCGGGCCGTGCCCTCCGCACGGTAGACACCCTGCGGCGTGCGGGTGCCGGGGGCCACGATGTAGCCGCCGTCAGCGCGTACGTCGACCTGCCAGGCAAGAGCCGAATGGCGGGCGGACCCGGTCGAACACCTGTACCGCACCGACGTGTCGGGATTGCGGTACCAGACATGCAGACCACCTGAGGGCGTGCGTACGCGCAATGTGTTCTCGTCCTCGGCAGGGGAGGTTTCACCCCGGTAGGCGGCCAGCAGAGCCAGCGTGTCGAAACCTGAGGCCAGGCCGGCGAGCTGCACCTGTTCGGGGATGAGGATGCCGGGGAGGAGCCGTCCCCGGTCGGGCACGGGGGCCTGGTGGGCATCGATGTCAATCACGATGAGGTCGGCGGGCCCGCAGGCAACTCCCACGCCCGCGGCGGGGATGTCGGCCCACCAACGTTCGACGAGGCCGGGATCCGTCGTGGCGGCATGGAAACCGTGACAAGGGCGTCCTGCGGGGAGGCACGGGCACGACGCCGGTTCGTGCCGGCGCCCCGAGCAGGCGGGGCAGTTCCCGACAGGAGTCTTGCGTCCTGGGGCCAGGGGGTGAACCGGCCAGCCCTGGGCCGCACACCACAGCGCGACGGCTCGCGGCGACCCGTGCGCAACACCGGCTGCACTACGGCTGCTCTCGTCTTCGCGGGGCACGGGAATCGTCCTCGTCACTTCTGTCTGCCCGATCACTTCACACACCTGGCGTGGGAGGTTGGCCCCGCCAGGGACCGAAGGGACTCTGATGCGAAACGAGTGTAAGGCCCGCTTACTGGAAAGGGAGTGTCTGTCTGACCCGCGTGCCGTTCTATCAGTTTCGTGAGTCCCTTGGGTCCCTGGGTTGGTGGTCCACCCCCACCCTAGGGGCTGAAGGGACTGAACAGCACGGTGAACTTCGCCTGCCGTTTCGGGAAGCAAGCGGGAATCCCGGTCCCTGAGGGGGCGGGCGAGGGACCAGAGGGTCCAGGGACCAAGCCGCAGGGGCCGGAAAACAGAGCAGGGACTGACCAGCTGGGGGGCATCGTTGCAGGTCAGCGACCTAAGGCCAGGCAGGGCAGGGACTGTAGGGACTCAACCTCGCCATTATGAGCTGTACTTGATACCTGTGTTGTATGCGCACGCGCGTACGAATACATCTCTTCTCTACGTCATAATTGCGGTTTTCGGTCCCTACAGTCCCTCTCAGACCCTGTGTCAGGGCTCTGACCTGCGCAAATACCAGGGACTGAAGCCCAGGGACCGAAACAACCGCAGTCCCTCCGCCCCTCCGGCCAGGCCCTGTCGGTCCTCCCCCACCTTGCAGGCGCCGTTGAGTCCCTCCGCTCCCTGAGTCCCTTGCCCTCCCGCGAAGTGCCATCCCGTGGCGATGTCCCCTCCCCCGGCGAGCCGGAAGCAGGGACTGAACCCCTTGGGTCCCTGCCTGCGTTCTCTGCATGGGAGGCGCAACGTTTCTCTTCGGTCCCTGAGCGATCGTCCCGTCCCGGGGTGTCTCCGCCGCAAGGCCGAACACTTGGCGCTTTTAACAGGTTTTTACTGGAAGGACGTATTTGTCGACGCGTAAGCTGTGCGCGCAGACGCTTCTTGAGGGACCGTAGGGACTGTCCACGCACAACAAGACCACGTTGGCGCGCTACCGCTCCTCCCCCGGGCTGGTGGAGGTGTTGAGCGGTGGGCCAGGCGATTCCACAGTTTCGTCAGGGACAAGACCATCGGACTCCTCGCAGACCCTGCCGCCGAAGGCCCCCAACTACCAACCGACACGCCGGTCTCCCTGCCGGCGGCCGCGAAGTCTGCGTCGACCTCGGTGCCGTTGTCGCTGATGAAGAGGCAGCGTGTTCTGTGGACCTGGTTGGAGTAGGTACCGGCCTCTCCGGGGCTGTGTCCGCGTCAAGTGTCCGTGTCCAGCTCTCGGGCCCGCAGCCCGGTCAGGTAGGCACGGGTGCCCATGGCGAGGGTCATGTTGGCGTTTTGCCAGCCGGGGTAGCGGCGGATTTGGTAGTCGTCCAGACCGGAGCCCTGCCTCGCGCCCTGGACGCATTCCTCGATGGCCCATCGGCTGCACGCGATGCCGGTCAGCTCGTCGAGGGGGTCTCGGTTGGGGCAGTAGGCGATGTAGAAGAGATGTCCTGCGGGGCGGGCAACGCTGCGGTGGGCGAGTCCCCAGTGGCGGCGTTCGGCCCGTGCAGGGCCGAACTTCGACCCGTGCCCAGTCGTAGATCCGTAGGCCGTGAGCACCGGTGCCGCAGAAGCGGCGTTTCCCTTTCTGGGGCGGCAGGCCGTGGAAGAGCCCGTGGACGGGAGGGTCGATCGCCCAGCAGGTGACCACGGTGTCGTGCAGGGTGGTGGCCATGACGTGGAAGACGTCCGCCCTCTTCAGCCCCGAGCGCCAGCCTTTGCTGAACCTCGTAGGCGGCATCCGGGGTCCCCCCGGAACGGAATGTTGTCCGTGATGGCGCGGCGGACCATCGCCTTGGCCATGGCCACCTTCGTCTCGAAGCCGACCTCGTCAGTGATGTCGGCTCGGCGGTCCCGCTCACGGTCGTCGGGCCAGGGCGTGGGCAGATACAGGCGCCGGTCGGTGGGTGTCCGTCCGCGATCGGTGGCATAGGCGAGGAAGACGCCGACCTGGCAGTTCTTCGCCCGCCAGGCGGTGCTGGAGTGCTGCCGCCGCACCCAGGCCGACCGCGTCCCCTTCTTCAAAACCCCGTGTCGTCTACGACCAGGACGGCGTCGGAGCCGCCGAGATTGTCGACCACGTACTGGCGCACGTCGTCGAGGACTGTCCCGCCTGCCGCATCGGCCATGGCCCGCAGGTGCTGAAGCAAGCGTTCCCAGGTGCCGTCCAACGACCACCACCGATGCTCTGCTCGGGCTGATCATGCCATGGCCCCCCGCCGGTCCGTACCCGGTGAAGGATCCCGTCGATCACCTGACGATGGTCTCGCCAACGCCCGCGCCGCCTATTGCTCATCGGCAGGTGCGGCCGAAGCCGTTCCCACTCGGCACCCGTGAGATGGCCGCGTTCCTGACCCCCCTAGAGGTTGCTCTCCCCTATCCTCGCGCCAGCCAGGTCGCGATCTCGTCCACCACCGCGGGGTCTACTTGTCCCGGCCGCGCGTACTCGCCCGGGGTGGGCTGGCCGCTGCCGGCAAAGAAGAGGTGGTTGGCGTCCTTGTGGATCCGGATCGTCACCTCAGGCCGCCCGCCGAAGCGCGCTGCCAACCTGGCAGATCGTCGGCGACGGTCACTTGGTAGTCCCTCCTCCCTTGAAGGATCAGGATCGGGCGAGCCAGTTTGGCGGCCGGGGGCCACCGGGTCGTAGGCACGCAGATCGAGCCAGTACGCGGCGGAGATGCCCAGCGTCAGCAACTCGGACGGGGTGTCAGGCGTGAGAAACGGGTCCGCCACGGAAGCGGCCTGCCGAACCATCGTCGACACCGCCTCGTCCGCGCCCGGTCCAGTGGCGAGGTCCGCCAGATAGCGAGCCACCCGGACGGCTGTCTCGTGCATCGGCTGCATGTCCGCGGCAAGCATCACCAGGCCCACGATCGACGGATCGACGGCGGTGATCCGGGGTGCCGCCTTGCCATGCTGTGGCCGAGCAGATAGATCCGGTCCGGGACCACCTCGGGCTGCTGTCACAGCAGTTGGACGGCGGCGAGCTCATGAGGCAGGTACGCATCGGCCATGGTGAAGTCCGATGCCAGACGAACCGGGTGTGCGAAGGTCACCTTGTCCGAGCGCAGTACGGCCCCTGCGGGAGGCGAGCCTGAGGCGAGGTCCTTCAGGGGCTTGTTCAGGCCGCTGCTCTCGTCCCGGTCGAATGCGCCGCCCCCCTGAGCGGCACCACAGCGGGCCACGGTCGGCCTTCGGCGGGCAGGGTGAGCGTGCCGGGGACTGCGAACTGCCCGGTGCCGAGCAGGAAGTCCGGCTCGGTGAAACGGTCCTCATCCACGTAGTGCGGCGGCCTCCACTTGGCACCGTCGCACGTAGCGAGTCTCAATCCCTGCAGCAGACCGTCGTCGACCGACGTGACCACGATGAATCTGCTGCGGTGCAGATCACCGGGATGCGCACGCACACCATGTTGCCCTCGCCTGCCTCGGTCACCGGCTCCTCGATCGCCGTGATGCCACCTTGTCCGGCAGCCCCGTCGTCCCCGCGAGCCGTAGTGCCTCGGCGAAAACCGCGGGACATGGACTCCCTGGACTCTCTGCACCTGCTCGCCCCCCCATCCGGCTGCGGATCGTGCATGCGATGGGTGGTGGAAGGCTGCTGACCACCTCTCAGCTCTGCGCGCGCATCGGCCCTGATGTGACCGCACGCTCCTCGCGTTCAAGGCATCGATGTAACCGATCACAAGACCGCGAGTTGTTCCCGCGGGCGGTCCTTCCGCAGCCGAGCTCCGTTCCATGCTCACACAGGCCGGACACGAAGGTCGGCGGAGCAGGACGGAGAGTCTTCGGTATGTCGGGGCGGTCGGGTCGACGACGGTGCCCTTGAGAGGTCCTGCTTACAGCAGCTCTTCGATCCGGCCGGCTAGCAGCGGTCTGCTTGTCCGCAGCGTGTGGGCGTAGCACTGGCGGCGTCGGCGATGCTGCACGCATCTCTCTCCCCAGCTCGGCTGACAGCATCGGCGTGGTGTTCACCCTTGTCGACGGCCAGACTGAAGGAGACGTCGTCCGGACAGGCCCCTCGCGATCGTATGTCCCTTTTCTCTGCATTTCCTGGCCCCGGTGGACCGCCGGGGGCTATTACGGCGTAATAGCCGCGAGCTCGGAGTCGCCTGGCCCAGAGAGGCCTGGAGATGATTCACAGTCTGTGAAACGGCGTTCGGCGGGGCAGGATGTCAGCATGAAGAAGCACGCGCGAAGTGCGAGCCGTCCCACAAAACCGCTGCTCAAGGCCCCAATGCGGATCGGCTCTCTTGATGCTCCGGCCGTCGTCGGTGAACTACGAAAGATCCACGAGGACGCAGAAGACCCAGACGTGGAGCGCATGCCTGCCGATGACGAACTGTTCGGTGCGCTTGTGTATGCCGAGAAGCACGTGCAGGCGCTACGGAGGCAACCACCTGAAGTACAGCGTGCCGCGGCGCTTAAGCGCGTGCAGCTGTGGGAGTACCTGCGCGAGCAGACCGAGCTCCACCAAGTACGCGCGGTGGACGACGCCCGTCGAGCGGGAGCTCAGTGGATCGAGTTGGCTCCCGCCATGGCCGTCGGCGCACCGAGTGCTGCCTATAACAAGTCGAAGCGACTGAAGGCCGTCCAGTTCATCGACGAGACACCTCAAGCACACCCCGTACGTCGGACGCCTGAGGCGGTCCTCAGTGCTGAGCGACGGCTTGCGTTGGAGCAGGCTGCCGAGCGTCGCGCTCAGGAGGCGGCACAGCGGCGGCATGAGCTGTTGGTACCAGTTGCCACCCGTCTGCTGGAGCAGCGCGAGTCCTTGCAGTGCGATGAGGACGCCGACTATTGGTTGGAGGAGATCGAGGCGGTACTCCCCCACTGCCAGACTCCGCTGCAGATGATGAGCCTCAACCGCTATCTCGACGCAGCCCTGCGGGCTCTGCTCAAACTGGAGAAGCGTACGAGCCGTTCTCCTGCGTTGACCGAGGACGCCCGGCTGGCCTTGGCCGCTGCCGTGGAGCTGCAAAAGGGACCGACGGCCAGTCACGAGGCCGACTCCCCCGGCGCCGTGGCGCATGGCGCGTGACTGTCTTGTCGTTCAGGGCGAGGCCGGCAGATGCCCACGACGTGGAGTGCGGTCGGCGGGCACGAGGGGTTCTGGCTATTACGCCGTAATAGCCAGAACCATCAACGCTCCCGCTGGGCCCCGTGAACCGCTGCTGGTCGAGGTCGCACCCTCTTACCCAAGCCGGTCTCGTTCACAATCAGCGCACCATCCACTCCCGGGGCGCGGGCGGTGGTCCGGGGTTACGCCCGACGGAACCGGCCCGCGATCCGGGTCTCGGCCTGGTCCAAGCATCTCCCGCCAGCGAGCAGGCATTGCGCTGTGAACCGCGGCCACACCGCAGATCTCCAGGAGTTCACGCGACTCCCGGTGGCCTCTGGCGTGGAAGTCAGGAAGGCTGGCGCGCATGGTTTCGGTGTTGCAGAACGTGGCGATTGACTGTGCGGATGCCTACGAGCTGGCCCGGTTCTGGAGCAGCGTGACTGGCTGTCCGCTGCATCCAGAGGACAGACCGGGTGACCGGGAGACTCAGGTGCTGCTGGCGGAGGGACCAGTGCTGTACTTCAACCAGGTGCCAGAGCCCAAGAAGGTCAAGAACCGGATCCATCTTTGTCTGCGCCCTGATACCTCGCGTGAGCAGGAGGTGGAACGGCTGCTGGGCCTCGGTGCCACCCTTGTCACCGATCACCGGAATCCCGATGGCTCCGGCTGGGCGGTCCTTGCCGACCCCGAGGGCAACGAATTCTGCGTTCTACGCAGCGAGTCCGACCGAGCTGCGCTGAGTTCCTGAAGCCAGTCGCTACGGCCGCTTATCGACGGCCGCGATGCGAACGGTCGCCCCGCAGCGCACAGTGAGCTGGTCGTACCCCGCGGCCGCGGCCGCGACCCGGCGCGTCTCGGGGCGGTTGATGCCGCACTCGACCGCCAAGTGCAGCATTGAGGTCAGCCGCCTCGCGGGCATCCGAGGCCGTCGTCGTCGGGTCCCGTTACCTTCTTCGTGGCCTCGCAAGGAGGCTCCCGGCCTTCGGCCCCGGTATGACTTGAGTCCCCAGTCGAGATGATCGAAAAGGTGGTGTCGCCGGTGCCGGAGGCATTGGCAGACCGCTGATTAGAGGCACGAGCGCCAATCCCTCAACCGGGTACGGCAGTCTCTTCGTAACGTGGGTGCCGGCACGCTGATGCCGCAGGTGAGGCCGGGGAACAGGCGAGGGCGGGAGCGACGGTCGTGACGGACGAAACTGACATCGGCGTCTATCTGGGGCTGGATGTCGGCAAGGGCGAACATCACGCCGCCGCCGTCAATCGCGCTGGGAAGAAGGTGTTCGACAAGCCGCTGCCCAACAGCGAACCGAAGCTGCGGGAGCTGTTCGACAAGCTCCGGGCCAAGCACGGGACCGTGCTGATGGTCGTCGACCAGCCGGCTTCCATCGGAGCTCTGCCGCTGGCAGTCGCCCGGGATGCACGCTGCCAGGTCGCCTACTTGCCCGGGTTGACCATGCGGCGGATTGCCGATCTTTACCCTGGTGAGGCCAAGACCGACGCCCGTGACGCGTTCGTCATCGCGGACGCTGCCAGAGCGATGCCCCACACCCTGCGGGCGGTCGATCCCGCCGATGAGACGGTCGCCGAGCTCGCGATGATCGCGGGCTTCGACGACGACCTGGCGGGCGAGTCCACCCGGATCGCCAACCGGCTCCGCGGCCTGCTCACCCAGATCCATCCGTCGCTGGAACGGGTCCTGGGCCCACGGATTCAGCACCCGGCCGTGCTCAGGCTGCTGGAGCAGTTCGGTTCCCCGGCCCAGATCCGCAAAGCCGGAAAGCGACGACTGGTCACCCTGATACGGCCGAAGGCACCGCGGATGGCCGAGCGGCTGGTGGAGGACATCTTCACCGCACTCGACGAACAGACCGTCGTCGTCCCGGGCACCGACGCGGCCGCGCTGATCGTCCCCAGTCTCGCCAGTTCCCTCCGGTCCGTCCTTGACCAGCGCAAACTCCTCGCTGCAAGGATCGAAGAACTTCTGGAGGCTCACCCTCTTTCCCAGGTCCTGATCTCGATGCCAGGCATCGGGGTCAGGACCGCAGCCCGCATCCTCATCGACGTCGGTGACGGCAGCGGCTTCGCCACCGCCGGCCACCTCGCCGCCTACGCCGGCCTGGCACCCGTAACCAGGAACTCCGGCTCCTCCATCCGCGGCGAACACCCTTCACGACGCGGCAACAAGCAGCTCAAACGGGCCTTCTACCTCGCCGCGTTCGCCTCGCTCTCCCAACCCGAGTCCCGTGCCTACTACGACCGAAAACGTCGCGAGGGGAAACACCATGTCGCAGCCCTCGTCGCACTCGCCCGACGTCGCATCGACGTCCTCTTC
This sequence comes from Streptomyces flaveolus, assembly GCF_000716535.1. GTDB lineage: Bacteria > Actinomycetota > Actinomycetes > Streptomycetales > Streptomycetaceae > Streptomyces > Streptomyces flaveolus_A. The sequence continues at coordinate 44,827 of NZ_JNWV01000064.1, forward strand.
GCGATGCTCCGAGACGGCACCTTCTACCAGTCGCCCACCCCGGCTACAGCTTGACGAAGCCCATAGAGGCACCTTTTTGATTCTCCGTGGCATGGCTGCGGCTCGGACGGGTCGACGGGCGTCGGGTCCAGTACGGTTCCACACGGCACACCTGCCGTCGGCATTATTACGGCGTAATAGCTCCGCTGCGCTGGACCGGGCACATCCGGGACCTCGAGCGCGACCGAGTTGGCAGGCGAGTGCCCGCCAGTTCTTCAGATGGGCGATCCCGTGCTCGACCCGGATGCGTCGCGAGGAGTGCGCCTTGCGTTGCCGCTCGTGCACTTCTTCGTACCACTCCGGAACGCTCTTTTTGAACTTAGCGGTGCGGTGGCGTGATCACGCGCCCGCCGGTCTGCGCGCCCAGGCCCTGGTACCCGACGTCGCGAGTATCTCGACCGGCGGCCTGTCGGCCAGGAGCAGACGTCTCACCGCCTACCGTGCACGAGCTCGTAGACCGTGTGTCTTGGTCCCGGCGGCAACTGATCGGCGGCGTACGGTTCCGGTTCCGGGCCGGTGTTCCCTGGCGGGACGTGCCTGTCGAGCACGGACGGTTCCGCAGGTAGTGGCGGCTGCGGTCGGGTAGAGGGCGGCGGATGCGGATCAGCTCAGGGCTCGAACGAGTCCTTCGTGTTGGGCCTCCGAGAGCGTTTGACGCCGCTGCACGCCAAGAGCTCGGTCCCGGTGGCGTCGAAGTACAGATTGAAGAACCAGAGCCGGTCTGCTGCGTCGATGGTCCCGGTACGCAGTTGCTTGCCGCGGTGCCGTGCGAGGATCTCAACGGTCTCGTCGAGGCCGACGGTCTCTTGCAGGCCGCGGGCCAACGTCCGTCTCAACCTCGTTGCGGCGATGCCGGCGACCATCCACTGGGGTACCTCCCTGTCCAGAACCCTTACCTCGGCGCCGGCGGCTATGGCCTCGCGTGCTGGCTTGCACGCGCTCGTCTGGTCGGTGAGCATCGCGGCGATGTCGGGCTGGCTTGGGGGCTCGTCTTCGGTGGCCATGCGGTGACTGTAGGGACTGAGCGTGGGCGTTGCTACAGGATGCGGCGTGGCCGGCGTTGGGCCGGGAGGCAGAGGATCGCGAGGTCGTGCCGGCAGCTTGGAACGATCTTGTGGTGACTGGTGTGATTACGGCGTCGGAGTCGTCTTGGATAGCCGTTCAGCGGGCTGAGCCCGCGCTCCTTCAGGAAGCTGGTGACCGCGCTGCGCCGCGAAGGTGCGGATCCGGTCCGCAAGGGCCGGCCGTGGTCCCTGCCGCTGGAGGACCGGGTACTGCTCGTGTCGGCCTCCTGGCGCACGAAAGCCGACGATGCGCCAACTCGCGCCGTTCTTCGGCATCTCGAAGTCCGCGGCCGACCGGATTATCGACCATCTCGGTCCCGCGTTTGCCTTGCGGCCCCGCAGGCGGTTCGCCAAGGGCACCGTGCTCATCGTCGACGGCACCCAGGTACCGGACTCGTCATCCCACACCACGGTGAGCGCGGCCAGAAGACCTGGAAAATCCTCCGCGACTGCCGCCTCAAGGCGACGGCGTCCACCACGCCATGCTCGGCATCGCCCGGATGCACAACCTCGCCCTCGCCGGCTGAATCAGAGGGCCGTACGGCGGCCAACCTGCCTGAGCCGATCCCGAGATCATTTACGGGACCCCCTTAGGGCAGGATCTATGACCTGATCCGCCGATCGCAGCGGGACGGCACCTGGCACCGCAGCCTCACCCGCTTCCAGTCCCTGGCCGACGGGACGGGCGCGATCGCGTGCGACTGAGCGTCGACTCCCCCTGCGCCGCCACGAGCCGCTCACCATCCCGGGGAAGGCCGACCAGGCGCACACCGTCAGAAGCTCGTCTCCCCCGCTGGCCGACTGTCGCATCTTGACCCGCTCGATCATCGCGAACGTCGCGCGGTCGCCACGTCATATGACAGGCTCGCCGTCCGCTACGAGGCAACTCTCACCGTTGCCGCCATCAACGAGCGGCTGTAACCCTCGGCAGTCACGCAGTGGGATCCACATTCCATGTCTCCGGCAGATCGCTGCCGCAGAAGACGCAGACGAAGTCGTCCTCGCGCACGATGTTGTACTCCTGGCAGTCCGGGCACCGCCGGAAGACCACCTCGTGAGTGAAGCCGTAGGGCCGACGGAGCCCTACATGGTCAAGAGCGAGAGCGACTGCCGGCCAGGAGGTGACGTCCGGGCAGTACCCGGTGGACTGGTTGCTGACCTCCCCCACGGCCCACCAGTCCGCCTCACGCACGAAGCCGATCTCGCCGGCACTCAGAACCATGGCTCCGTCGGCACAGGTCACGTGCTCGCTTCGTCGTGGCGCCAGCCGAAGCACACCGTCCGTGCCGACCACGAAGGTGAACGGTTCGGCCAGCTCCGCCGCCGATCGTTCAGCTACCCAGCTGCCGAAGTCAGCCGCCGAGCTGATCCGGCACCCGCCGCTGCCAGGTCGGACAGCAAGCTTCAGCTCGATCGGCCCGACGTATCGGTAACTTCGCCGCGACACACTCACGTAAGCCAACCTAAGGCACTTCCGCCACAGTCCCTGGCCGGCTGGCTCGCCACTGTTCGTGAGGGGCACTGGGGCGGTGCGATGGCAGTCGTCAACAGAAGTTGAGCAGGGGCAGGGGTGCAATAGAGGTGGGGGAGTGGGGGAGCAGCAGGGCAGAGGAGCAGGCGGGTAAGTGGGGTGGGGGCCGAGCTATTACGCCGTAATAGGTCTACGGCGACGCGGGTGCCGGTCAGCGGCTGAGCTCCGTCCAGTAGGAGTAGCCGCCCAAGGAGCTTTCGGGTTCGGTTTCCATCGCGGGTCGACCGGGGCCGGACCGTACAGCTGTCTACTGACCTCTGCAGGGTGGTGGGCTGACGTCTGAACGCCAGGCGCTTCGCGAACGGATCTGGCTGGAGGCCGCGGAGCGATTCGCTGTGCATGCCTCCAACGTCGAGGTCGCCAAGGACCTACGGGTGAGTGTGCACTCGGTGCAGCGCTGGCGTCGGGCCTGGCATGACGCCAGCACCGAGGGGCTGCGGGCGCGCGGGCCCGTGTCACGGCCCCGGCTGAGTGAGTCCCCGATCGCCGTGCTCGAGCAGGAGCTGGCGAAGGGGCCGGTCGCGCACGGCTGGCTGGACCAGACGTGGACGCTGGCACGCATAAGACGCTGATCGGGCTCCGGTTCACGGTTGCGTCCTGAGAAGTGGTGTACGGGTTCCCACCTGATCCGGGCGTTTGCCCCGGCGTCGGAGTGAGAGTCCGGATACAAGAACGGCCACCGGC
>NZ_JNWV01000065.1 GCF_000716535.1 Streptomyces flaveolus
GCCTAGTACTGCAATCACAGTTATGGGGTTTGGCCTCGCCGTTTGTAGTGGCTGATGCGAGCGCGGGTCTGACTGAGCCGTCTCCACCATGACCAGCGCAGATGGTATGTCGGAGTGAGGTGTGGTGGGCGGAGGAGCAGTCCGATCAGGCGGCGGATCTCCGCGACGGACAGGGGTATCAGGCGGGTTTGTCCAAGATCGCTGCCCCTTTTGACAGTTCCTGGGCACGGATGGCGGTCAGTGCGGCGAGTGCGGCCATGGACAGGGTGATGTGCCGGTACCAGGCGTCGTAACGGCGGACCTGGTAGTGGTCCAGGCCGCACTCGTTCTTCGCGGCCTGGAAACATTCCTCGACCTGCCACCGAGCCCCGGCCACCCGGGCCAGGTCCCTCAGCCGCGTGCCGACCGGGCCGTAGCACACGTAGTAAGCAATCTCGGTCGGGTTACTGACGCCGCGGCGGGCCAGTACCCAGTGGCCGAAGCCGTTCTCCCACCAGATTCGGATCGGCACCCGGGCCCAGTCGTAGAACCTGTGCCCATGAGCACCGGCTCCTGCCGACACGCGCTTCCATGCCTGCCGCGGCAGGCCGGCCACCAGGGCGTCGACCCGGGCCTCGGCGCCTCGGGTGGTGATGACGGTGTCGTTGACCTTGGTCGCCAGCACATGCGCGACCGCGCGCTGCTCCAGCCAGTACCGCAGCCGCTTGACCTGCCCGTATGCCTCGTCCGCGGTCACCCACGCGAACGGCACCTTCGCGTCCAGTACCCGCTGGAGCATGGCCTGGAAGTGCTCGATCTTCGTGGCGAACGGCACGTCGTCCGGGATGCCGGCCGCCCGGCACCGCTCACGGTCGTCGGTCCAGGACTTCGGCAGATACAACTCCCGGTCGATCAACGCCCGCCCTCGCCGCGAGGCGTAGGCAAGGAAGGTGCCGATCTGGCAGTTCTCGGTGCGGCCGGCCGTTCCGGAGTACTGCCGCTGCACCCCGGCCGAGCGGACTCCCTTCTTCAGGAACCCGGTGTCGTCGCCGATCAGCACCGCGTCCTTGTCACCGATGCTCTCGATGACGAAGTCACGGACGTCGTCGCGGACCCCGTCGGCGTCCCAGTCCGCCTCACCCAGCAGCCGCTGCATCCCAATCGGATGCGCCTCACCAGCGCGTTCTGCCAGCGACCAGCCGTTCTTACGCTCCAGCGGTGCCACCAGCCCGGCCATGTACTCCAACGCCCGGCCCCGCGGCTCCGAGCGGGCAAACCGCGACGCGAACCGCGCGTGTAACCCGGCCAACGCCTCACGCCAGGACTCGACTTGACGCACACCAAGATCCACAGACACCGGGACACTCAATCACACCAAACCTCATAACTGTGATTGCAGTACTAGGGGCCACGGAACTTTCCCGCTCGACAACGATCGGTTGCCGGTGCCTCGCGGCCGGGCGCGCCGGGGAACGGCTGCGCCCTCAGGGCAACCTGTCGGACGAGGAGGGCGGCCGAGACTTGCGTTGTCAGCCGGCCCTCTGTCTCGCCGCCAGGACCGGTGGCCGAGGAAGAACGACAGGATGTCGGTCGCGCGGTCGCACGTCATGCCCTCGACCCGCCCGGCATGATCCCCGCCGACCTGGAGCGTCTGGGGCAGTAGCCCTCCGGCCGCAGGTCGACGCGGACGCGGTCGGCGGGCGAGACCTCGCTTGGATCCTCGGCTGGCCGGCGGCCGCCTGTTCTTGCGCGCTGTAGCGCTGACGCCCGCCACGTCTCCGGTCCAGTAGGACACCCGGCCGGTTCCGGGACGCCGATCGATCGCGCCCGCCGCCACCTTGCACAGCGCGGGGGACGGCCCGTTACTCGGGCAGGACGAGCGGCTTGAAGTGAACCGGTACCCAGTCGTAGCCGGCACCGGCGCGGCGGACGTGGCCGAGCCCGGGGAAGGGCAGATGGGCCGCGGCGACCCACCATCCGTGGGTGGCCACTCGGTCGAGGACGCCGACGCGTGCGGCGACAGCGCCGGCTTCATCACTGTCGATGGCGATCGACACGTGGGGACACGGCAGTTGGACGGTGTGACTGTGGACGGTGTCACCCCAGAAGAGCACCGGCTGGTCGTCTTCACCGAACAGGTAGCCGCTGTGTCCCGCGGTGTGCCCGCGCTGATCGAGGGAGCGTACGCCGGGCAGCGCGTTGAGAGCGTCGAACGCGTCGAGCCGGCCGGCCCTGCGGTAGGGGTCCAGAGCGGACGCCGCGGACTCGTGGATCATCCTCCGAACGCCCTCCGCCCGCGCGAGCTTCTCGTCGAGCCAGTAGTCGACCTCGCCGCGGGCGACATGGACCGTGGCGTGCGGGAAGACAGGCTTGCCGTCGTCGGTGACAAGGCCGCCGCAGTGGTCGGGGTGGAGGTGGGTGACGAGGACATCATCGATGTCGTCGGCCGCGACGCCGGCAGCGGACAGTTCCTCGAGAAGGTGCCCGGTGGAGGGGCCGAGCGTGTTGCCGCTGCCGGCGTCGACGAGGACCCGCCTGCCATCGAGCTCGACGAGGAAGCCGATGACGGCCGTATGGAGATCACCCTCCTCCGGCAGGTACGCCTCGACGAGGCGTCGGCGTATGCCGTCCTGCGGCTCGCCGTGCAGGTCCTCGGCAAGAATGGGCACGTGTCCGTCGTACAGGGCTGTGACCAGAAGGCCGCCGAGGCGGAACCTCTGGAAACCGGGTGCCTGGCGTGGTGACGTGCTGGACATGGGTGTGCTTTCTCCGGATGGGAGTACGTCGGTCGGTGAGGGGGCGGCGCGTGAGGCGGGATCGTCATGACCCTTCTGCCTCCGAGCCGCCAAGGGGCGGGACATGGCACGCGCCGTCCGTCCCGTGCGCGGGAGGAGCGGACGGTCAAGCCGTGGCGATGGCGGTGGCGAGGAACTGTTCGAGGGTGGTCCGGGTGGTGATCGTCCGGCTGGTGCCCATCAGCCGGATGCGGCCCTCCGCCACGTCGAGCGTCATGTCGACGATGCCGTCCGCCACGTGGGCGGTGAACCCTGCCTCGATCAACGTGGCGCGCACGGCCTCGCGGGACCGGGGAACGTACCGGGTGTCGTCCGCTCCGACGGCGGCCCCGATCAGGCGTGTGGCCTCGGCGAGGGTCCGGTAGGCCGGGCCGGCCACCTCGACCGGGCCTGGCACGAAAGCGCGGTCACCGCGCAGGAACTCCGCCGCGACCCGCCCGATGTCCTCGGTGGAGATCATCGGCAGGGGGAGGTCCGGAGGAACGAGACCACCTGTGGTGCCGGTGGCCTTGATGGAGGCGATGTCGGTCCGCAGGTTCTCCATGAACGAACCCGCCCGCAGGTGGACCGCCGGTACACCGGTGGCGTCGATCGCCTCCTCCAGCCGCTTCAGCCCCCAGACCGGCCCGCGCGCCTCCGGGTAGTTCGCCGCCCAGCCGCTCAGGGTCACCACGCGTCGCAGGGAACCGTGCCGGTACGCCTCCTGCACGGCCTGCGCCTGCGCCGCGATCAGAGCCCGCTGGTAGGCCTGGAAGTCCGTGCTGGTCGGAAGGATGCCCGGTGCCAGCATGACGAACGCGCCAGTGGCGCCGTGCAGGACCGCGGACAGCCGGTCGGCGTCGTCGAGGGGGCTGACGTGTGTCCGGGCGCCGCGCTCGGCGTAGGGCCGAAGCCGCTCGAGATCGCGGCCCACGGCCACGACTGCCGACCCGCTGTCCAGCAGGGCCCGCACGACGGCGGACCCGGTGTCGCTGGTGGCGGCGGTGACGACGAAGAGATCCTTCTCGGCCGCGGCGTGACGCGCGGGGGTGCTTGCGGAGGTGCTGCCGGAGGCGCTTGCTGAGGTGTTCGCGGAGGGATGCGTTTCGTTCATGGCCCCACCGTCCGACACGGCCGGGCGGCCAACCAGACCATGCCATGGACACCCAGGGAGCGGCTGCGGCTGCGCCTGACCGCGCCGGAAACCCCGGGCGTGGGGGACCACGGCATGGACAGGCACCGGGGCGGACCGGTTTGCGACACTCGAGGCATGAGCAGCACCTGGTCATCGTCCATGGAGCTCGGGGCGTTCCTGCGCAGCCGGCGGGCGGCCCTCACCCCCGAGGAGACGGGCGTGCCGTCGTGCGGACAGCGCCGCGTACCCGGCCTGCGGCGCGAGGAACTGGCCCATCTCGCGGGCATCAGCGTGACCTACTACACCCGCCTGGAGCGGGGCGAGAGCCACCAGGTCTCGGACTCGGTCCTGGATGCGCTGGCGAGGGTCCTGAAGCTGACCCCCGACGAGCGTGCCTACCTGGTCAGGCTGGCCCGGCCCGGCAGGATCGGCAACCGGCTGGGAGAGCCCGAACAACTGCGCCCCGCGGTCCAGGCCCTCGTCGAGGCCGCGGGCAGTCAGGCGGCGATCATCGTCGGCCGGCGCGCCGATCTCCTGGGTGGCAACCGGCTCGGTTACGCCCTGTGGAACCTGCCCGCACCACAGGACACCTCCGGTGAGTCCCGGCCGAACATCGCCCGGATCACGTTTCTCGACCCATCCGCCCGCGATCTCTTCCCGGACTGGGAAGCGCAGGCGAGAGACCTCACCGCCTACCTGCGCCACGCGGCGGCCCACCACCCGGACGATCAGGAACTGCATGCCCTGATAGGCGAGTTGAGCGTGCGCAGTCCGGACTTCGTGCGGATCTGGTCCGAGCACCCGGTCAGCGACTGCCTGCCCTCGCAACGCGAATACCGCCATCCGCAGGTCGGCAGCATGACGCTCAACGAGGAAGTGGTCCGGCTGACCGACGATCCCGGGGTACGCATCATCTTCAGCGGCGCGCAGGAGGGCACCCCGTCCGCGGAGCGGCTCCGCCTGCTGGCCACCCTGAGCTGATGGACGGGCGAACTCCCTGGCTCCGCCCCGTTCCGCGCCCGCTCAAGGTTGCGAGGCATTCGGGTCAGAGTAGCCTGGAGTTGATCGACGCCACCCGGTTCTGGAGGTAGGCGATGTTGATCCGATTTCTGCGGCGCCGTATGCCGCGCGGCCTTGTCCTTCTCGGCGGCGGCCGTCTGATCAGGGGTTTCAGCGGCGGCGACTACGACGGTCACGGGTATCAGTCCTGACACCCTGCACCGGGGCATGGGAGGTCGTGCGGTGACACAGGACCCCGACGCCCTGGTGGCCATGACACGGATCCTCTCACCACACTGCCGCGTCACCAGGCTTCCCGGAGGGGCGCTCATCGCCGACTGGAAGCGGACGCGCTTTCTCGGGATGGCGGCGGCGGACGTCGAGAAGTTCGCCGACGAAAGCTCAGAGGAACGCGCGGAACTCGTCACCGGTCTCGTCCGAGCCGGATGCTCGGCGGGTCGTCGGCGGTCGGACACGGACGCCGAGGTGGGACTCTGGCTGCGCAGTGGGCACCTGTTGATCCGGACGCTCGGCTTCGGACGGGTCCTTCGGCTCCTGCCCTTGGCCGCCCCTCAGTACGCCCGAACGGACACCCCTTCCGCCGCGGACGTCGCACGGCTGAAACGAGCGGTTCAAGCGGTCGGCCGGAGAAGCTGGTTGGTCAACGGCGACTGCAAGACCGAGGCCGTCACTGCCTTCGTCCTGCTACGGCGGCGCGGCTTCAAGGCGGTACTGCATGTGGGTGTGCGCGAGCACCCGTTCGCCATGCACGCCTGGACGTCTGCGGCCGGCCTGTGCATCCCGGACGCCGATCCGCGAGGCCATGCCTTCACCCCGGTCCTCTCGATCGGCTGTTGAGGGCGTCGGCATGGAAGCGCTCCGAGTCGAGTTCGACGGGAACGTGCCCGAACTCCTGACGGCCGGGGGCATGGTCCGGCAGGGACTCGTGACGACGGTTTCGTCGCCAGTCGGCACAGCGGTGGTCGTCGGCTGGGTCGGTTCCGTCCACGACCGCCTGGCGGGCACACGTGCTCTCCTCACCGCCTTCGCCCGGTCTGGAACCCAACCTCCGCTGCCCACCGGCGACTTCGCGGCCGTCCTGGTGTACCAGGACCGCGTCCTGCTGATGCGGGACGAGCAGGCGCGCATCCCGTTGTTCTTCAGGGAGTCCGACGGCCGGGTGAGCGCGGTGAGTACCTCGGCGCGCAGCCTGGGCAGCGCCACCGAGCTGGAACCCGGCTACTTCTGCCGGTATCTGACCGGGAACATGGCACAACCGCACACGGAACCGACCCCGTTCGCCGGGGTGCACCGGATCCTCGGCGGCGAGGTGGTGGAGCTCTCCGTCAGCGGGCGGATGCGTGGCCGGCGGCTGAGCCGGACCGGGCGCACCGACGATTCGCCGGCACCGCCGGCAGACGGATCCGGTCCCGGGCAACGGCTTCGCCACGCTCTGGAGCACGCTGTCGGGCGCCGCCTCGGCCGGACGATCGCCTGCCATGTCTCCGGCGGCACCGACTCCACCAGCGTCGCGTTGCTCACGGCCCGTCTGCTCGCCGCGGGGCAGGAGGGCAGTACCGGGGACCTGATCCTGCTCGCCGGGCGCTACGGCGGGGGAGAGCTGGCCGCGGAACGGCCGTACCTGGAGGAGGCGGTGGAGGCGGTCCGTGAACAGGCGCCCGGCGCCCGCCCGGTGATCGTCGACGCCGACGACGTGGCAGACTTCGACGACTTCCTGCACCACGCCGGGGACTCGGACGAGCCGCACGCCCACGCCTTCCGTGCCCCCTTCTGGAGCAGGCTGCACACCGTCGCGGCCGAGCTGGGCTGCGACACCCTCCTGACCGGATGCGGAGCCGATCCGGTCGTGGACGCCAACCCGTTTCATCTGCACCGGCTGGCCCGTTCCGGACGGCTCCGGGAGATGACGAGTCAGGCCCGGGCCCGGGCCACGGCGGGCGAACAGGGAGTGCGCGACATCGTCCGCACCCACGTCCTCCGGCCGACGTTGCCACTGACAGCCGAACGGATCAACAGGCTCGTCCACCGAGGAACCATCCTCGGGGGCCTCGGCCACTTCACCCGCCCGCCATGGCTGAGACGCGGATTCGCACGGGCTCACGGCTACCGCGCGGCCTGCCTCACGGAGAGCCGGTTCCTGTTCGGGCGCGAGCCGGAACGGTCGCTCTACGACGCGGCGAACTATCTCGCCGCGCCCGACCCGCTGTCCTGGCGCTGCGCACCGCAGCACGGATTCTTCCTCTCGCACCCCTTCCTCGACCCGGAGGTCATCGCCACGATGCGCAGCCTCCCCGCCGAAGCCACGTTCCGCCCGGGCTCTCCGAAGACGGTTCTGCGTGAGGCTATGGCGGACATGCTCCCGCCCCGGATACGCGACCGGACGGACAAGGTCCCCTTCAACGAGCCCTACGTCCATGGTCTGCGGTCACACGGCGATGACCTCATCGACCTGTGCCGCTCCGCACGGCATCCGCTCATCGCGGAGATGTTGAACGTCGAGACACTCTGCCGGGCGGTACGGGAGGCTCAGCTCGGCACGGGGGATTCCGCCTCCTGGGACCGTATGAACGGCTCGCTCGCCCTGGTGGTGTGGCTCGAGGGACTGCTGGACGAGCGTCCGGGTGTGCCCGGTGCGGCTGTGCCGGTCAGTGTTGGTTCTTGATGTCCCACAGGGGCCGCTCGACAGGGCCCGTTTCCACCAGGCGGACGCCGTACCGGCCTTCCACCGATTCCTGGGACTCGTCCTTGCCGTTTTCCGTGCTGATGGTTTCCAGAATATTGACGCCGTGAGCCCCGAACCGCCAGTAGACGGTCATGTACCGGGGCTCCCTGGTCCTTTCGTCAATCACGTTGTTCTCATGAATCCGGCTTTTGTAGACGATGGAGTCAAAATCTTTCTTATTCAACCACTGGGGTACCTGGGCGCCACGCCAGCTGTACCCGTCGATGTGCAGGTTCTCCAGGCGAGCGCGGTCCTTGCGAGTGAGGTGCGCGCTGGCATAGAACGCCAGCTGATCGTACTGGGTGTCCACGGGAAGTTGCACGACTACTCGGGAGGAGAACGTATCGCTGGCGTAGACCCACCGCCCCCAGGGCATCCAGGGCTGCGCCGACACCAACTCGCCGGGCTGGTGCATCTCCCTTCGGGAGACCGGGTTGACTTCCTGGAAGTTCGCCCATTGTTCGGAATCGGATCGCCATTGTTGACGGAGCCGGTCGTGTGAGCTGAGCGGCACCCGTTCCGCCATGGCGTGAAATTCGGTGCCCAGAACGTAGAAGGCCGCCTCACTTCGGTTCTCGATCGTGATGTCCACCGGCAGGGAAAAGGCCTTGCGATCCGGATTCGTCATCGGCTTTCCCACGGTCAACCGGATGACGGGCCTGACTTCGCGTTGGGACGGCTGGTACAGGTTCTGGTAGCCGAAATTCGCCACCGCGATGACCGTGGTGACGACCAGTGTCGCGGCCACCCGTTTCGGAGCGGGAATCACGACCGATGTGCGGCACACCGCGAGGACAGCCCATGCCGAGCCTGCCGTGAGGGCGCTGAACAGCGCCTTGAACAGCGCGGAATCGCCGTCCTTCAGAATCTCGGCCAGGATGAGGAGGTTGCTCAGCGCGGCCGCGAAGGCGCCGATCAGCGCCACCAGCCCGGAGTAGTCGAACCTGTGCGACAGCCAGTGGTCCGCGGCCGCGAAAGCGCCCAGCAGCGTGGTGAAGGCCACCGCGATGAGCACGGCACCGGTGATACGGCCGGCGAAGGTCAGCGCCCCGACGAAGTCCGCAATGCCGAACCAGCCCAACAGCCCGGTCGTCGCGAGGAGAACCAGCAGGATCAACGTCAGCGAGACCCTCGACGGTCTGGCTTTCGCCTTCGCCAGCGTCCGTTGCGCCCTCTGCCGCGAGCTGGCGGGCGAGTTGCCGTACATTCTCACCAGACCACCGCCGGTAAGATTCCCCCGGTTCCGAACCGGCCTGTGTCAACGCTTTCCACGCGGTGCCTCCTTCACAGACCCGCAGCGAACCACCAGATCTGCCACCAGGGACGCGTACTCATCCTCCGTGGTGATCGATCCGCTCGCCATCCGCGTGCCTCCGGATGGGGAGCCGCGACCAGGCGGCCCTGTCGTGTACGGCAAGGCAGTGCGGGCCCGCTCGCCGGTCAGAGTCGGACGACGATCAGCGCGATGTCGTCGCGGCCGCCGCTCGAGACGCCGAGGCGTGCCAGGACGGTGTCGGCGAGTTGTTCGGTCCCCAGGCGGCCGCATTCGCTGAGCACGTCGGTCAGGCGTCCGAGCCCGGCGTAGATGTCCTCGCCGCGGCGCTCGATCAGTCCGTCGGTGTACAGGACGAGGGTGTCGCCGGGTCTGTAGGGCAGGCTGGCCTGTGGGCGGGGGACGTGCTGGGGGCGGGCGCCGAGAGGTGGGTCGGTGGCCTGGTCGAGCAGTTCGCAGTCGCCGTCGGGGTGGAGGAGTAACGGCGGCGGGTGGCCGGCGTTGCTGTAGGTGATCAGGCGGCTGCGGGTGTCGGCGAGTGTCTGGACGGCGGTGGTGCCCAGGGCGTCCTCGATGGACCGGGCGTACAGGCCGAGGACCTCCAGAGCCTGGGCAGGGCGTTCCAGGGCCCGGGTGGCCGCGGACAGGGCACTGCGGAGCATGCCCATGACCGCTGCGGCCTGGAGGCCGTGGCCGATGACATCGCCGACAGCGAGGGCGAGCCGGTCGGGTGGGATGTCGACGACGTCGTACCAGTCGCCGCACACATTCAGGGAGCCGGTGGCGGGCAGGTAGCGCACCGTCACATCGTGTGGGTGCTGAGCCAGGTCAGGGGCGTGCAGCATGGCTTCCTGCAGGGCGAGGGCGACCTCCCGTTCGCGCGTGTGGGCCTGGCGCAGTTCCTCGTTCAGCCGCTGCAACTCCCGCGCCCGTGCGTACAATTCGGCCTCCAGCGCCTCGGTTTCCTCCAGGTACTGGCCCACCCGGACATCGGCGGGCCGCGCGGCGCGGTGGGCTTTGACGAACGCGGTGACGTCCTCGACCCGGTGGATGATGTAGGCCACCTGCCCGTCCGGGCCCAGGACGGGAGTGTTCACCGGGGACCACCACCGTTCCTCGAAGACGCCTGGCCGGCCCATGACGGGGATGTCGTACTTCTGCAGGCCCATCGTGTCGGGCCGGCTGGTGGCCAGGACCCGGTGCAGGGAAGCGCCGAGGTTGCGGACCCCGTCGGCATCCGGGTCGGCGGGATTGTCGGGGAACGCGGTGAAGATGTGCAGGCCGAGCAGGTCCTCGCGGGTGCGTTCGGTGGCCTCCAGATAGGCCTGGTTCACATCGACGATGACCAGGTCCGGGCCGAGTACCAGGTACGGGCTCGGTGTGGCGGCGAACAGTGCCGCGTGATCAACCCGCGATGCCATCGGTGGCACTCCCTTCCGGCCCCAACAGCCCTCACCCTCAACTTACGGGTCGCCCTCCGTCCGCGCCCGCCGTCCCCACCGCAGGGCCGCGCGGACGGTTCAGCCCCAAGTGCCGAGGTCAGCCACCCCCACCACCGCCCCCACCTCAGCAGCGCCGCACGCCGACGCATCGAGGCCACCCTGGCCGGCGCCTGGGCATGACGTCCAAGCCGTCGGCGTCGGCCGACCCGGCGATGACGGGGGGGACCAGGCGGTGCGACCACCGCGCCCGGGTTCTAAGCTGCGGTCATGACCGAGATCCAGACACCGACGCCCCGTGACGCCTTCGAGCTGCTGTTGACCGGTAACCAGCGCTTCGTCGCCGGCACCCCCGAGCACCCCAACCAGGACGCCACCCGCCGCGCCGAGATCGCGCCGTCCCAGCAGCCCTTCGCCGTGCTGTTCGGGTGTTCGGACTCCCGGCTGGCCGCCGAGATCATCTTCGACCGCGGCCTGGGCGACCTGTTCGTGGTGCGGACCGCCGGACACGTGGTGGGTCCGGAGGTGCTGGGCAGCATCGAGTACGGCGTGGACGTGCTGGGCTGCCCGCTGGTCGTGGTGCTCGGTCACGACTCGTGCGGCGCGGTCGGCGCGGCGTGTGCCGCCCTGGAGGACGGGATGACACCGGCCGGGTACGTACGGGACGTCGTCGAGCGGGTGACCCCCAGCGTGCTGGCGGCGCGGGCCGCCGGACGGGTCGAGCCGGACGAGATTCTCGCCGAGCACATAAGGCACACCGTCGACCTGCTGCTCGACCGTTCCCGGGTGCTCGCCGAGAAGGTCGCCGCCGGTCAGGCCGCCGTCGTGGGCCTGTGCTACCGCCTGGCCGACGGCAGTGCGCAGGTCGTCGCCTCTCACGGCATCGATACGTCGGTCCCGGCCGCGTCCTGACCGCGCCGGCCGCGGCTGCGTCCGATGGCTCGCGGAGCCGACCAGGTGCCCGGCACCGCCCGCGCCGACCTGGTGCGCGGGCGGTGGGCTGCGAGGTGCGAGATGTCGGGGGAGGGGCGACGGCCCTCGCCGGCGACCGGAGGCAGGGGCACACCCGTCCGGCGACTGGCCGGTTGCCGCGGGACGGCGCGCCGGGATGAGCGGTATCAGCCGACGGTGAGCTGGAAGTAGGCAGTCTCCCGGTAGCCGGCGTCGGGTACGGCCACCTCGACGGTGACCGGGATACCCGCCCGGGTCGGCTTGACGTGGACGGGTACGGTGCGCTTGTCGCCCTCGGCGAGCGGTGGCACCAGGTCGGAGGCGGCTGCCTGGCGATTCAGCCAGTCCAGGTCGTAGTCGGTGACGTAGTCGTCGAGGCTTTCGCCGGGACGTACGACCAGCGGTGCCGGGCCGATCTCGGAGACGCTGTCTTCGAGCGACGTGCCACCCGGGAGTACTTCGGCGTCGGTACCGTTCTCATAGGTCACGAAGAAGGCGTGGGTGCCGTTGCCCTTGGCGATCGGCGGGCTCACGGTGACCTTCAAGCCGTCTTCGAACTGGGCCGTCTCGCCGGGACCGAGGGGATCGGCCACTGTTCCCGAGCGGCCCGCCTGTTCCATCTGTCCGTACCCGTCCAGGCCCTTCTCCAGGTCTTCCAACGCGTAGGCGCCGTACGCCACCAAGGCGGCGATGATGATCGCCGCGAGCGCGCAGCCGGTGAGCCACCGTGTACTGCCTGTAGCCACGGTGTCGGTGGAGGGCGAGTCCATGTCCATGACGGCACGATAGAAGCCGGCCGACAGACGATCACGAGTCGGCGTACTCAGGAAAGCTAGGTACGTGTCCCCACGTCCCCGGTTCCACACCGCGTGCTCGCTCGGCCCGGCCCCGGCCGAACGCCGTGCCGTTCACCGACCCGTCAGGCTTCGAAGCGTCGCCGGGCGGCCCGCAGTCTGCGGCTCTGGACGTCCCTGAGTAACTGGTCGAGACGAAGCCACCGCGGTCCTGGACTGAGCGTGACGAGCGCCGCGTCCACCCCTGGCGGCACGTCACGCCGCACTCCGCCACCGCGGGGCGAGCCGGGCCCGTCGGCGTGAGCGCCGGACGGGACGACTGGCGCTCCGCGGCCCGGAACAAGCGCGCGCCCGCCGTGCCGTGCGCGCCGCGCCGGCTCCGGAACACGCGCGCGTTTCGTGCAGTGCGGCGCGCGCATTGTGCAGGACGACGCGCCGCCCTCCTCCGCACACTCGGTGCTCCAAGCGATCGACGCACACCGGATGGCACGCGGAGGCAGAACTCAATGCGGACGTTCATCTACACATCCCGTCCCTCGCGGGTCGTCTTCGGACGCGGCACGGTGGACCGGCTCCGCGAGGAGGTCGAGCGGCTCGGCTGCTCCCGTGTCCTGCTGCTGTCCAGCCGCCCCCTGGCCCAGACCGCCGCGCGGGTACGCGAGGCGCTCGGAGACCTCGTGGTCGCGGAGTTCGACGGCGCCGCCATGCACACCCCGGTCGAGGTGACCGAGCAGGCGCTCGATGTGCTCACGGACGCCTCGGCCGACGCGATCGTGGCCGTCGGCGGCGGCTCGACGACCGGCCTGTCCAAGGCGCTGGCCCTGCGCACGGACCTGCCCCAGGTGATCCTGCCGACCACCTACGCCGGTTCCGAGGTGACCCCGGTGCTCGGCGAGACCCGCGACGGGCGCAAGGTCACCCAGTCGTCCCCGGCGATCCTGCCCGAGACCGTCGTCTACGACGTCGACTTCACCCTCACGCTGCCGCTGCCCATGACGGTGACGAGCGGCGTCAACGCCCTCGCGCACGCCGTCGAGGCCCTCTACTCGGCCGACGCCAACCCGGTGACGGACCGGCAGGCCCTCGACGCGATCGCGGGCATCGCATCGGCACTGCCCCGGCTGGCCGCCGACCCGGCCGACCCGGAGGCCCGGGCCGACCTGCTGCACGCCGCCTGGCTCGCCGGGACCTGCCTCGCCACGGTCGGCATGAGCCTGCACCACAAGCTGTGCCACACCCTCGGCGGCAGCTTCGGCCTGCCGCACGCCGAGACCCACACCGTCGTACTGCCGCACGCCATGGCCTACAACGCACCCGCCGTCCCCGAGGTGATGCGCCGCATCGCCGACGCGCTCGGCGTGCCCGACGCACCGAGCGGCGTGTACGACCTGATCGTCTCCCTGGGCGGCCCCACCTCGCTGCGCGACCTCGGCATGGCGGAGTCCGACCTGGCCCGCGCGGCCGAGCTGGCCTCCTCGACGCCGTACCCCAACCCGCGCGAACTGACCACCGAGGGCATCGGCGAGCTGCTGACCGGCGCCTGGCAGGGACGCCGCCCCGAGGGCCCGCCCTCGACGGAGGCGAAGCTGGCCCGGCTCACCGAGGAGGTGGTGGCCAGCTTCGCGCACACCCCCGACCCCCGGGTCCGTACGCTGATGACCGACCTCGTCAGGCACCTGCACACCTTCGTCGCGGCCAACGACGTCACCGACGCCGAATGGCAGTACGCCATCGACTTCCTCACCCGTACCGGACAGATCTGCAGCCCGACACGGCAGGAGTTCGTGCTGCTGTCCGACACCCTCGGCGTCTCCAGCGCCGTGGACCTGCTCACCAACTCCCGCACGCCCGACACCACTCCGTCCGCGGTGCTCGGCCCCTTCTACGTGGAGGGCCCGCCCGAGACCGCGCTCGGCGGCGACATCTCCGGCGGCCTGCACGGCACCCCGCTGTGGGTGGACGTACGGGTCACGGACAGCGACGGCGAGCCGGTCAAGGACGCGGTGGTGGACGTGTGGCAGTCCAACGAGGACGGCTTCTACGACGTCCAACTCCCCGATCTGGAGGGGCCGGTGCTGCGCGGACGGCTGCGCAGCGACACCCAGGGCCGGATCACCTTCTGGTCCATCCTGCCCTCGCACTACCCGATTCCCGACGACGGCCCGGTCGGACAGATGCTCGACGCGGTCGGACGCCATCCCTACCGGGCACCCCACCTCCACTTCATGTTCGACGCGCCCGGCCACCGCCGGCTCGTCACACAGCTGTTCGTTGCCGGCGGAGCGTACCTGGACGGCGACACCGTCTTCGGCGTCAAGGACGAACTCGTCGTCGACTTCACACCGCAGTCCGGCCCCACCCCCGACGGCCGTTCGGTCGACGGCCAGTGGTGCCGGCTCGACTACACCTTCCGTCTCGCCCCGCAGGCCGGATGACCGAGGAGCGCCCATCCATGACGACCACCGACCCGCTCGACGCGTACGACACCGACGTCCTCGTCGTCGGCAGCGGCCCCGCGGGCGGCTCCGCCGCCCTCCTGCTGGCCACCTACGGCATCCGCACCCTGCTGGTGACGAAGTACGGGTGGCTCGCCAACACCCCGCGCGCGCACATCACCAACCAGCGCACCATGGAGGTCCTGCGCGACCTCGGCGTCGAGTCGGAGGCGCTGGCCCTCGGCAGCCCCTCCCACCTGATGGGGGACACCGTGCTGTGCACGGCGCTCACGGGCGACGAGATCGGCCGCATCCGCAGCTGGGGCACAGGCCCCGCGACGGCCACCGAGTACTCCGCCAAGAGCCCCTGCGAGATGATCGACCTGCCGCAGACCTATCTGGAGCCGATCCTGGTCGACAACGCGGCGGCCCGCGGTGCCAAGGTCCGCTTCGACACCGAGTTCCTCAGCTTCGAACAGGACGAGGCCGGGGTCACCGCCCGCCTGCGCGACCGGGTCCGAGGTGACGAGTTCACGGTGCGGGCCCGCTACCTGATCGGCGCCGACGGCGGGCGCAGCGCCGTCGCCGAGCAGCTCGGCCTGCCCTTCGCCGGCCGCATGGCCAAGGCCGGCAGCATGAACATCGTCTTCAAGGCCGACCTGACCCGGTACTGCGCCCACCGTCCGAGCGTCCTGTACTGGGTGCTGCAGCCCGGCGCGGACACCGGGGGCATCGGCATGGGCCTCGTCCGCATGGTCCGCCCGTGGAACGAGTGGCTGCTGGTGTGGGGTTACGACATAGAGCAGCCGCCGCCGAGTGTCGACGAGGAGGCCGCCCGGAAGATCGTGCGCGACCTCATCGGCGATCCCGACCTCCCGGTGGAGATCACGTCGACCTCGCTGTGGACCGTCAACCACGCCTACGCCGAGGAGTATTCGTCCGGCAGGGTCTTCTGCGCCGGCGACGCCGTGCACCGTCATCCGCCGTCCAACGGACTGGGCTCCAACACCTCCGTCCAGGACGCGTACAACCTCGCCTGGAAACTCGCGATGGTGATCCGCGGCGAGGCGGGGCCCGCGCTGCTCGACAGCTACACGGCCGAACGCGCCCCGGTGGGGCGGCAGATCGTCGAGCGGGCCAACCTCAGCCGTGACCAGTTCGGGCCGATCTTCGACGTACTCGGCGTCGGCGGCGGCAGCGACGCGGAGGCCATCGCCGAAGGGATCGCGGCGATACGGGAGCGGACACCCGAGGGCGCCAAGAAGAGACGCCGGCTCGAAGAGGCGATCCAGCTGAAGAACTACGAGTTCAACGCGCACGGCGTGGAGATGAACCAGCGGTACGTCTCCACCGCGGTGCTCCCCGACGACAGCCCGGCCGAAGTGTGGGCGGGCGACCGCGAGTTGGTGCACCAGCCGACGACCCGTCCGGGCGCCAAGCTGCCGCACGCCTGGCTGGTCGACGCACAGGGCGAGCGCGTGTCCACGCTGGACGTCGTCGGCCACGGCGTCTTCACCGTGCTGACCGGTCTGTCCGGCGGTGTCTGGGAGACCGCCGCGCGCACCTGCGGCGACGCCCTCGGCGTACCGCTGCGCGTCGTGCGCGTCGGTGACGACGACTGCCGTGACGCCTACGGCGAATGGAGCCGCGTCAGCGAGATCGCCGAGGACGGTGTGCTGCTGGTGCGCCCGGACGGACACGTCGCCTGGCGCCGGGCCACCGCCGCGGAGACCGACGAGGCGGCGCGGGAGGAACTCCTCGGCGCGCTCCGCCACGTCCTGGCGCGTTAGGGAGGACGCGATGGACAAGCTCGTGGCCACGGCCGGTGAGGCCCTGGCGGACGTGACCGACGGACAGTCGTTCGCCGTGGGAGGCCTCGGACTGAGCGGTGTCCCGGAGGTCCTCATCGACGCCCTGTACGCGACCGGGGCGGGACCCGGCCTCGCGGTCGCGTCGAACAACTGCGGGGTCGACGGCCGGGGTCTCGGCGTCCTCCTGGCGGCGGGCCGCATCGGCCGGGTCACGGGCTCGTACATCGGTGACAACAAGGAGTTCGCCCGTCAGTACCTCGCCGGTGAACTGGAGGTCGAACTCACCCCGCAGGGCACCCTCGCCGAGCGGCTGCGGGCGGGAGGCAGCGGCATCCCCGCCTTCTACACCCCGGCCGGAGTCGGCACGCAGGTCGCCGAGGGCGGGCTGCCGGTGCGATGGACCTCGTCCACGGGGTCCGCCGGGTCGTCGTACTGATGGAGCACACGGCGAAGGACGGCACCTCCAAGATCGTGGAGGAGTGCACCCTGCCGCTCACGGGCCGCGGCTGCGTGGACCGGATCATCACGAACCTGTGCGTGCTCGACGTCACCCCGCACGGACTGGCCCTCGTGGAGACCGCCCCGGGTGTGACGGTGGACGAGGTCGCCGCCGTGACACCCCTGACCGTGCCCCCGCCCCAGGCGCCTTGACCTCCCACCTGCCGCCCTGACCATCCCCGTCGTCCCACCAGGAGCCCTCCATGATCGAGCGACCGCGTGACGTGTACGTCGTGGACGCCGTCCGCACCCCCTTCGGACGCTACGGCGGCGCACTGTCGGGCGTACGCCCCGACGACCTGGCCGCCGGTGTGCTGCGCGCCCTTCTGGACCGCAGCCCCGACCTGGACCCGGCGCGCATCGACGACGTACTGCTCGGCAACGCCAATGGCGCGGGCGAGGAGAACCGCGACGTGGCCCGCATGGCCGTACTGCTCGCCGGCCTCCCCGTCAGCGTGCCCGGCGCCACCGTCAACCGGCTGTGCGGATCCGGCATGGAAGCCGTCGTCCAGGCGGCCCGCGCCGTCGCCCTCGGTGACGCCTCCGTCGTGGTGGCGGGCGGCGTCGAGTCCATGAGCCGCGCACCCTGGGTGCTGCCCAAACCGGACCGGGCCTTTCCCGCGAAGGACCAGCAGCTGTACTCGACGACGCTCGGCTGGCGGCTGGTCAACCCGCGGATGCCGCAGGAGTGGACCATCCCGCTGGGCGAGAGCGCCGAGCTGGTCGGCGCCAAGTACGCCGTCACCCGCGAGGCGCAGGACGCGTTCGCGCTCGCCAGCCACCGCAACGCCGCGCGCGCCTGGCGCGAGGGCCTCTACGACGGAGAGGTCGTCCAGATCGAGGACGTCAGCCTGCCGCGCGACGAGAACATCCGCGACGACACCTCCCTGGAGGCCCTCGCCAAGCTGAAGCCGGCGTTCCGCACGGACGGCACCATCACCGCCGGCAACGCCTCGCCGCTCAACGACGGGGCGGCCGCGCTGCTGCTCGCCGACGAGGAGGGGCTCGCGGCGATCGGACGCGAGCCGCTGGCGCGGGTCCGGGCGGCGGCGGTGACCGGCATCGAGCCGCAGTACTTCGGGCTCGGGCCGGTCGACGCGATCCGCAAGGTGCTCACCAAGGCGGACCGCGCCCCCCGCGACCTGCACACCGTCGAACTCAACGAGGCCTACGCGGCCCAGGCACTGGCCTGCCTCGCCGCCCTGCCCGAGCTCGACCCGGCCGTCGTCAACCCGCGCGGCGGCGCCATCGCCATCGGTCACCCGCTGGGCGCGTCGGGGGCGCGCATCACGGGAGCGGTCGCGCACCAGCTCGCCGCGGCGGGCTCGGGCACGGGGCTGGCCGCGCTGTGCATCGGGGTGGGCCAGGCACTGGCGCTGGTACTGGAACGCTGATCGCGGCCACCGCGTTCGGCCTGAGCGGCGAAGGGTGGCGGCTGTGCTGCGTTCGGCGTGAGTGGCGTAGTGAGGCGGGAGTGGTGCCGTGGTCAGCCCGAGCGGCGCAGGGCGGCAGGGGTGGTGCCGAGCCGGGCGCGCATCACCCGGGTGAGGTGCTCCTGGTGGGAGAACCCGCAGGCGACGGCCACCTCGGCGATCGGGTCGGTACCGGTGCGCAGCAGCCGGCACGCCCGCTCCAGACGCAGCGCGAGCAGGAACTGGTGCGGCGACTGTCCCGTGCTGGCCCGGAACCGCCGGGTGAACTGGCTGGGGCTCAGCGAGGCCGCGTCGGCCAGGTCCGCGATCGGCAGCGGTTCGGCCAGCCGCTCCTCCATGAGCGCGCGGACGGCGGCGAGCCGGCGGGCGGACAGTCCGGACCGGCTCTGCGCCGGAGCGGCCTCGCGGACGCCGTGCCGACGGGCGAGCTGTGCGGCGAGCATCCCGGTGAGGTGGTCGGTGTAGGTACGGGCCGACGGCTCCCACGAGCGCACCGCGCCCGCCAGCGCGAGCAGGAGCTGCTCGGCCAGGGGATCGCTGGCGCCGAGTTCCTCGGAGAGCTCCACAGGCCGTCCGTCGTTCGCCTCGCACAGCGCCTCGTCGGTGAGGTAGGCGTGGACCGTGTCGAGCGTGCCACCGAGTTCGACGGCGAGAGTACGGCCGGCCGGCTGGAGGAAGAGCCCACCGGCCGGGATCGTCCGCGACCGTGCGGCCGCCCCCTGTCCCCGGCGCACGGTGACGGGGCCGCTCAGGTGCAGGATCAGCAGGTGCGTGGGCGCCGGATCGAAAGCGGCACGATAGGGCTGCTCCACCTGCGTGGACAGGTACAGCCGCTCCCACCCGAGCCCGGCGCTGCTGTGCCGTGTCCGCACGCCGGGCTGCCGCAGGATGCCGACGGTGTCGGCCAGACCCAGCTCCGCCATGGTGCGACCTCCTCGTGGCACCGAATGTAGTTGAAGTGTAAACCGTAGCGGCGGGAGCGGAAGGCGTCCCGCCCTGATTCCGGCCGCGTCCGCCGCGAGAAGCAGGGTGACGCGGCGGTTACCGTCGGTGGTGATCCACGGGGACCGGCGAAACGACGGGGGAAGGGGTCAACCGGCTGCCCGGCCGACACCGGGACCGGGAGGACGGCACGCCGCCGACTCCGACGCGACCGGCTTCCCGCTCACTCGGACGGAAACCGGCTCCGGCACATGATCGCTCGGCGCCGCCCCGGGGACGGCCGCTGCCGCGGTCGTGGGAGGCGTCGGCAGCGGACTGCGAGCGTGAACGGTCCCTCCCGGAGCGCGGCCGACCCAGGGACACCTCATGGCCAGCTGGTCCAGGCACCGGCTGCCGCTCAGCCCAGGTAGAGGGCAGTCAGACGCGGCAGTCGGCGAGCCATCTCGTCCGAGTCGTCGAAGTCGAAGGCCCAGGCAGGGTCCGGCTGCGGGTAGCGGATGCTGAACGCGTCTGCGGGAAGCTGATCACCCGTCGCCGCGAGGTGCGCGTTCCGGGCGATGCCCAGTACGTCCTCACCCTCCAGGACAACGCCGTCGGCCGCGGAGGCCTGTACGACGGGCAGTTCCGCGAGGGCATCGGGATCAGCGACGACGCGCTCGAAGACCTCGCGCCCCTGAGCGACGAGCCAGCCGCGGAAGTAGTCGAAGCCGTCGTCCGAGCAGCCGCCGTTGATGACGTAAGCCGCGGCCCACAGAGGGTTGGTGTAGGACTCGGCCATCAGGTCCCAGAACGCCTGCTGAGCGGCGACGATCTCCTCGGCGGGCCGGGCGGCCAGCAGCAAGGTCGCCTCATGAGCGACGGTTTCGCTTTCATGGGGGTCGATCACCTGGTCGCGGGCCGCCGCGATGAGCTCCCAGAACTGCTGCTTGTCCATGGCGCAGAGCATGCCACCCGGCAGTGACAGCGCAGCAGTTACCGACGGCCGGAGATCACGCACCCTAAGCCGACCCAGGAGGGCGAGTATCTGCTTGCCGCGCGCGTCCGGGATGAACACGTGCCCGCCGCCCCGCCCGCAGGGCGGCTCGGCGGGCACGGCGGACGGTCCTGCGTCCGGACGGGCGCCTGCGCGCTCAGGCGTCGCTCGTGGCGGCGTCGGCCCGCTGTGCCTCCGGTTCGTCCACGGCGGGCGGCGGGGTGAGTGCGAGGACGGCCTGCGGCGCCGGACGGTCACGGCGCACGTCCGCCACGATCAGGGCCACCACGGCCGCCGAGCCCGCCAACTCCAGGAAGGACTGCACGGTGTTGAGCGGGGAGCCCAGCAGGTCGGCCGTCCCGGTGAGGCCCCACAGCTTGGTGAAGGCGATCGGCATCATGAACAGGGCGAGCCCGACGGAGAATCCGGTCGCACTGGGCCGGCGCTTGGCGGCGAGCACCATGCCCACTCCGCACAGAACGGTCAGACAGGCCCACTGCCACGGTGACGAGACTCCGAGCACCGCGCGGCCGATTCCCCTGCCGACGAGGAGATCCGCCAGCGTTTTGGGTCCCACCTGCACAGCCGTCAGGATGTTGCGGCAGATGTAGAAGACGTTCAGCACCGCGAGAAGGGTGCACGAGGCCGAAGCGGTGATCTTCACCGGGCGGATGCCACCGGAGCGGCTCTCCTCCTCCGCGGCGGCTTCACGCTCCAGCCCGCGCACACGGTACAGGAGGCCCCCCAGAGCGACGGCGACCAGGATCGCGAGGGCGCAACTGAAGCCGACCGCGGTGAGTGAGGGACCTTCCAGGCCGCCGAACCAGGGGTCGGACTCGGAGTCGAGCAGCATGTACCAGACGACCGGCGCCCGGAAGACCACGGTCGTGACGCACGCGGTCACCAGCAGTCCGCCGGCGCCCCGGACCCGCAGCAGCAACCCGCAGACGGCGCCGAGTTGGAGCGCCGCCAGGCCGAGGTCCAGCGCGGTCGTCGCCGAGAGCCCGGGGACCGGGCCGTTCGTCCACGCGGTCCACATGAGCGGCAAGCCGCGGTCGGCGATGTCGTACACGAGCCAGAACGCCGTCTGTACGAAGAGCAGCACGCTCAAGGGGCCCACGGCGAGCCGCGCTTGCTTGATCGACACTTCTGGACGGTTCATGGCTCTCCTCGAGCTGCATGGCGAGGTCGTGACGTGCGGTCGGCGACGCGGCGGGAGTCCGGCAGTCCGAGGAGAGGCCCCTCGGCCCGCATCGGAGCGGTGCAGACGCACGCGTGCATCCATACAAGGGGAGACCGCGGCGATGCGTCTCAACGACCGGTTCGGAAGGGGCACTTGGGGCGCTCGGTTCGGGCGGCGTGCGGGGGACGTGGATCATTGCCCGTCGGCGTCGAGGCGTGATCCTAGCACGACAGTTGAAGATTGAACCTAATTGATCCAGTGCGTCAACTGAGAACCAGGCTCCTGGCGTTGGCCGGCCACAGGAGGGACGTGACGGCATGCGCCCAGGCGACGTTCTGCCGGGTCAGGCGTCCCAGGCACGAGGGCGGCTCAGCTCTTCCCACTCAGGGCGGAGCAGCGAGAACACGGCGAGGTCATGGCGGCGGCCGCGGTGGAGGCAGGCGGCGCGACTGATCCCTTCCTGGGTGAAGCCGGACTTGGCGAGGACGGCGCGCGCTGGGGCGTTGTCGGTGTGGGTTCTCGCCGTGAGCCGATACATCGGGAGCTCACCGAAGGCCAGGTCCACCACGGCGTCGAGGGCGGCGGTGCCGTGGCCGTGCCCGCGATGCTGTGCAGCGAGCATCAGCTCGATCTCGGCAGTGCCGTCGACAACGTTCTGGCTGGTCAGTGCAACGTAGCCGACAGGGGTGCCGCCGGGGAGGAGGACGAGGAAGTCGTCGCGATCGTCATCCTCGATGTCGCGCTCGATGCGCTCGCGTACGGCGGTGAGTGAGCGTGGCCAGATACCTATTTGGTGGGCGGCTACAGGGTCGGATCGCCAGCGGTGCATCAGCTCGGCGTCGTCAATGTCGAGTGCTGCGAGGCCGAGGGACTTGGCCCGCCAGGAAAGCTCCCTCTCGGCCTCCGCGTCCTGCTCGTCGCCGGCGATCCTGATCTCTTCATTCATGGGCGGATGCTATGGGCGGCTTCAGGCCACGACCAACGGGTTTCTCCACTGAGCAACGCGAGCGCGTCGGCGTGCCGGGGCATCGACGGGCCCAGCCGTGGATGGCAGCCAGGTGGAGTCCAGCCTGAGACGCGAGGGCAAGCTTGTCGGTTCGCAGTGGCCATACCGCTCCACTGCTTGAGCCGGGCGATGCACCGCTCAACCTTGTTGCGCTCCTCGTGTGTCTCGGCGTCGAAGCGAGGCGGACGGGCCGCCGGCGCCGCCTCGGCGTAAGCGGCGGCCGACCTGGTCCGCGTGCTGCGGAATTGACGACCCGATACCTCGGTGCCGGACATCCCCGGGGACGGAGCGGGAGGAGTAGGCGCGACCCGCGCGGACAACCGCGGGCCGGGTTCTTGGTCTGCCGACCCGCGGCGCGGAATCCGGATTCCGGCCTTGACCCTCTCGCAGGCCGGAGCGTCGCCGGCCTGGTACCCCCATGAGTTCCCAGTGGCCGTCCAACACCCTCCGATCAACCGGCCAGCCCGTCAAAGAGGAACTCTCCAGCTGCCGAACCAGACTGTCCTGTCACCGCCACACGCGCAGCACCAGTTGCGGAAGGCGCCTGACCAGCCAGGCGCTGACGAGCCCGACGGCGGCACCGGCAGCGACGTCACTGGGGTAGTGGGCACCTGACTGCACCCGCTCCACGGCCACCAGTGCGGCCGGCACCGCGCAGACCGCCCCGGCCGACGGCCACGAGGGGGCGACCGCAGCGGTGAAAGCCACCGCGGCTGCCGTGTGCCCGGACGGAAACGACGAGGAGTCAGGCCGGTCCTCGACCTCATCGTGGGGGATCCACTCCTCGGGCGGGCGCGGACGGTCGGTCACCTGCTTGCACACCCCGTTGCACAGCAACTGCGCCAAGGTGAGAGCCGCCAGCCCCGCCACCGCAGCCTTACGGCCCTTCCACCCGCCGGTCCAGACCATCACCGCGGCGGCACCGCACCACAACTTGGTGGCTTCCGCCGTTTCCTCCACCACCGACAGCGTCCGGTGGATCCCGGGCTCCCGCCAGGAAGCCATCCGCTTGGTCAGACGACGGTCCATCTCGCGCACTGCGGCCAGCAACCTCATGACCTGCTGGTATCCCGCACTCACCAGATCACGCCCATCCGGATTCGGCCGCTGGCAGGGGCTGCGACGGGCGGCTCATCGTCGGCCCCTCCCCGTACCTCTGACGCCCAGCCGATGGGGATACCTACGGCGCGTGCTGGACCTTGGCACCGCGTGCCGGGTCTTGGCGCAGCGTGCAATGGAATGAGCCCTCTGATCTCCCGCCATGGCGAGACGGCTGGCCCTGAAACCAGCCGTGCCTGATCAGCCGACGCCGCCGGTCTCCGCTGTAGGACGGTTTGTCCGGTGGCGTCGTTGTGCCAGATCGCGGCGGTCAGCGCGAGGATGCGTTGCACGACGTGGCTATGACGCCTCCGGGTGTGCGCCCTCGGTGCCGTTCGAGGTCAAGCTGTCCCTTGAAGGTCTCGTTGATCGATTCGATGACCTGGCCAGCGGCTTGAACAGGGCTGCGCCAGGCCGTTCCCGTTCACCTTTACGGTCAGGCCGCAGCAACTGGGCTCCATCCTCGGACAGTTCGAGTTTCGGAGCGTTTGACGGTCTCGCGGTAGCGGCCGCATTCTACCGGGGTGGAGCCACGACTGGTGGCGCAGGTGGGCACGGGCATGGCAGAGCCATTGCCGTTCGTCACGAAACGATCTTGGACACCCGTTCTCGTCTCCGCAGGCGCCCCTTGGACCACACCACCAGGAGGAACCAGTGTCACACCCGGAACTGTTCACCCCCGAAGAGAAGCTCGCCGACGCGAAGAAGCTGTTGAGCCTCCCGCGTATCGTCGTGATCTGCGGCTCCACCCGCTTCATGACCGCGATGAACGAGGCCGATCTACGGGAGACGAAAGCCGGAAAGATCGTCGTCAAACCCGGCTGCGACATGAAGTCGTCGCACGAACTTTGGTCCGATTCTGTCGAGGCCGAGGCGCTGAAGGTTCGACTCGACGATCTGCACCGGGCGAAGATCCGGCTCGCTGATGAGGTGCTCGTAGTCGGCGACTACATCGGAGACAGCACCCGAGCCGAAATCGCCTACGCCCGGTCGCTGGGCAAGCCCGTGCGGTTCACGCACCCCGAAGTCGACCCCGACGCCTGACCGTCTCGCGGTGGCTTCGGCCGCCGCCCACCCCCTCCGCAGGCATCCCTTGGAATTGATCACCTAGGCACTCGCAGGTGTCACGAGCGCGACCAACTCCGCAGAGGCCACGCCGACGGCCATCACCAACAGGGCGATTCCCCCGGGTCTGTCTCGGCTCCAGCACCTGGGGCAGCGACGTCGGCGTGTCCATCCGTGTGCCATGCCGACCACCCGGCCCTCACCCCGGCCTGCGGCTTCACGGCCGAGCGCCTGCCCGTCCGTCGGCCTGTACGTCAACGGGCCGCACCACGCGCACGAATTCGTCCTCCGGTGGCCGCCTCGGAGCGCCGCGCAAGATGGCACACGCACCGACCTGTCCTCGCGGCGCCCTAGGACCATGTGCCGAGGCCGGATCGGGCTGCGGGCGGGTTTCCACGCCCGGTCGCGTCGCTAGCGTGGGCGATCAGCCCGAGCACGTGCGTGACGCTCTCGGCCCGCCCGACGCACCTCCGTGAGGCGGATGACCGCCACGCGGACGCACCCGAGGAGTTCGATGCCCACCAGCGGCTACACATACGTCTGCAAGTTCGCCGCACTGGAGGAGGGCGTTCCCCGGCGGGTCGAGGCGGAAGGCGTGCCCGTCTCCCTCGTCCTGACCGAGGACGAGGTGTTCGCGATCCACGACGTGTGCTCGCACAGTGCCGTTTCGCTCTCCGAAGGCGAAGTGGACGGGTGGACGGTCGAGTGCTGGCTGCACGGCTCCCGATTCGACTTGCGCACCGGCAAACCGCTGGACCCGCCGGCCACACGGCCCGTACCGGTGTATCCGGTGCGGATCGAGGATGGCTGCGTATACGTCGGTGTCGCATCGCGGAGCGATAGGTGACCGAGCGCCCGGGAGACCTCGCGGGGGAGCGCTCCGACGCCGTCCGCAACCGTGCCCTGCTGTTGAAGGCCGCTGCATGGCTGGTGGCCGAGCGCGGCGCCGAGCACCTGACGATGCACGAGGTCGCGCAGGCGGCCGGGGTGGGCAAGGGCACGCTCTTCCGCAGATTCGGCGACCGCAACGGCCTTCTGCTGGCTCTGCTGGACGACGTCGAGGCGGACTTCCACGAGGCGTACACCTCCGGTCCCCCTCCGCTGGGGCCGGGAGCGCCGGCGAAAGACCGACTGAGGGCCTTCGGTTGCGCTCTGATCGAACGCGCCGCCTGCGAGACGGACCTGGGCCCGGCACTGGCACGCCAGGTTCCCTGCGAACGGCGCCAGACCACGTACTACGGCCGGGCCTTCCGCCACCACGTCCAAGCGCTCCTGCGGGAAGCGGGCATCGTGGGCGACCACGCCATGCTCGCCCACGCCCTGCTCGCCTTCGTGGACCTGGAGACCCTGGACTACTTGCGCAACGAGGAGCAGGTCACCACAGCGCGGCTGCGGCACACGTGGGCGGATCTGGTACGGCGGGTGACCGGCGCCGACGAACGGTGAACGAGTGCGAGGTTCCGGGGCGCCCCTTCCAGGCTGACTTCTCGTTCCGCCGTGCGTTGATTGCGCGGTGACGCGGCCGGCGCGCTGGTTGACCGCGTCCAACTGGGGCGGGGGATGAGCGTGCGGGGCTCATCGACGCTCTTGCCTCGGCGGACGCCGTCGGGAGAAGACCATCCCCCTGGATAGCGGTCCCGCCGGGAGGTTCCCGGTGAACCTCCGTATACCGGCGCTCGCCGTTCTGGCCGTTCTGGCCGCTCTGCCCCCTTGCCGGTGGGCCGGTGACGGCGGTGGCCGGTGGTGTGCGGCGCGGGCTTGGGTGCCGCGGCCAGAGGCCCCGTCCCGCCGTCCGACGGCCCCGAGGCCCCGTCCCGCCGTCCGACGGCCGGGAGCGGAGCGCGCGGTCCGCATGGCTGTGCCACCTTGGCTCGGAGAGACGGGTGACCCGCGAGCCGTAACCACGGGAGGCGTGATGAGCATCGGTCCTGCTCGGCAAGGGGGCCCGGACGACGGGACCGCACACGCACGGCAGCCGGGACGCAGGCGTTTTCTCGGAGCGTGCGCCGGCCTCGGGCTCGCCTCGGTGACGGCCGTGGCCTGCGACGCGACCGATCCCGCGCACGGGCACCACAGGGCGGCCCTCTCCCACCGGCCCGAAGCGGAACGGGACCGGCCGGGAACACCCGATTGGCGTATCACGTCCCGGGGCCCTGCCCCGGCCGTCGCCGGCTACGCGGACCGGGTGAGCGTGACGCCGGGCGAGGAGTGCGGCCTGTACGTCTCGACGACCGCGTCGTCGTTCCGGGTCTCGGCCTTCCGCGTCGGCTGGTACGGCGGCACCCAGGCCCGGCTGGTGTGGTCGTCCGAGCGCATACGGGGCCGCGTCCAGCCGGAACCCCGCTTCCTGCCGGCCACCCGTACCGTGCGCGCGGAGTGGCGGCGCACGCTCACCTTCGGAACCGCCGGCTGGCCGGAGGGCGCGTATCTGCTGCGGCTGGACGCGGACGGCGGCCACCAGCGCTACATCCCGCTGATCGTGCGCTCCACGCAGGGCACGGGCCGAACGGTCCTGATCCACGCCCCGGCCACCTGGCAGGCCTACAACCGGTGGGGTGGCTACAGCCTCTACGCAGGTGCCTCCGGCGCGTACGCCACCCGTTCCCTGGCCGTCAGCTTCGACCGGCCCTACGACTCCGACGGCGCGGAGAAGTTCACGGTGTACGAACGGGCGGCGGTGGTGCTGGCGGAACGGCTCGGCATACCCCTCGCCTACACCACCGGCATCGATGTGCACCGCGACCCGCAGGTCCTGCACGGCGCGGCCACGGTGGTCTGTCTGGGGCACGACGAGTACTGGACCCCGGAGCAGCGCCGGCATGTCACACAGGCCCGCGACGCCGGCACCAACGTGGTCTTCCTCGGCGCCAACACGTGCTTCCGCCGAGTCCGCATCGAGCAGGGGCAGACGCAGCCGGACCGCACAGTGGTCTGTTACAAGTCCTCGGCCACGGCCGACCCCTGCTACACCACCCAGCCCGCCCTGGTGACCACCAGACCCCGGCGCCGGATCCCGAGTCCTCGCTCACGGGGGTGCTCTACGAGGGCTATCCGACGGACGCGCCGTACGTCGTCCACGCGGCGGACCACTGGCTGTACGAAGGAACGGGCGTACGGCCCGGCGACGGCTTCGACCACCACAGGGTCACACCTGCGGCCCCCGTCCCCGAGCCGCTGGAGATCACGGCCCATTCTCCCCTCGTGTGCGGTGGCCGCCGCACCCACAGCGACTCGGCCTACTACACGGCTGCCAGCGGCGCGGGCGTGTTCGCCACCGGCACCATGCGCTGGGTGGAGGCCCTCATGGCCGGCACCCCCGACGGCGGCCGCGACCACGGAATGGACGCGCGTACCCGCACCTTCGTGACCCGCACCACGGAGAACGCCCTGCGAGCCTTCGCGCAGGGCCCCGCAGCCCATCACCGCCCGGCAGCCCGCCCGAACGTCAGCGAGGTGTACAAGACCCGCACATAAGGCGGCAACCGGGCCTTGGCAATGCGGGCAGTCTGTCGGGACGCCGCTGGCCGGCGTGGTCGGTTCGGCCTGATGCGCGCTGGATGTGTAGGCCCCTGGGAGGAAGCTGTTGGGGCTGTTGGCGGGTGCTGGGGCATGTTGCCGGACGTGAGCGCCTGTGCGCCCTGCACGCCCTCTCCACGGGCACGGCCTGCGTGTCGCACGGTCGATCGCATGGGGGCCGACTGGGAGCAGGAGTGCGTGGGGCGCGGTGACGGCAGCGGATGCCCGCACGGGGCCGTACTGACGATCGACGCGGGGATCCCGGTGTACCGGTGTGATGACTGCCGGCACTACTGGGAGCTGGACGAGACGGAGCCGGGGCGCCGCGCGGGTTCGGATGATGGGCTGACCCGGCCGTTGGGGGATCCGCGGCAGGCAGGGCCTGGGACAGCGGCGTAGGCAGGGCTCGGTCAGCTGTCCCTAGCTGCCCGTGCCCGGTGCGCGGCAGCCGGATACCTCCACTTCGGGCAGCGACGCGGCGAGCGCCTGCCGGTGGTGTGGGTCCAGACGGCTGGCCACAACAGCTCTGCCCAGCAGCGTGCGGAGGTACGACAACTCGCTGTCCGCTACGAGGCGACCGTACTGATCGCCACGTTCAACGATGGGATATGAGTGTCTCCGGAGCCCCCGTGATCGCTAGCCTCGTCGCCCATGAAGCAACGGCAGCAGAAGAAGCTCTCCCGCCGTCTCTTCGAGGCAACCCTGTCAAGTGACGCCAGCGGTGTGAGAGCGCTGCTGAGCAATGGGGCAGACCCGGAGAGAAGCGACAAAGACGGCACCACTCCTCTGTATTTGGCCGCAGTCCAGGGAGAGGCCGACATAGCCCGCATGCTCATGGAAGCGGGAGCATTTCCCGACAGGGAAAGCAGTGGCCCCGGCTCGGAGGGCACACCGCTGTGTGCTGCTGCCTGCTGGGGACACACGGAAACGGTCCGCGAGTTGTTGACCCACGGAGCCGATCCCAACCTCCGGGAGGACCACGGCACAGGCTTGTCCCCACTGGACTGGGCAAACAACGGCCCTCACCCCGCCACTGCCGAACTGCTCAGGTCATCGGGAGCACAGCCGGCACGGAAAGCTCCCACCAGCAGCGACTTTCGCAACAAGCCGTAGCTTGATCTTTAACCTGTGCGGCGGGGTTTCGGGGTGGTTGTCTTCTTCTTTGGTCGTCTTGCTGGCTGTGTCTTCTTGGGTGTGTGCACGTCGTGGCGG
>NZ_JNWV01000066.1 GCF_000716535.1 Streptomyces flaveolus
AGCGACATCACCACCGCCGAACACCTCGGCACCCGCGTCGCCCACCACGCCGCCACCTTCCACGCCGGCCGCCGAGCCCTCACCACCACCCACTGAACCCCACCACCGGCACCCACCACACACCCGGACACACACCATCCCGGCATCCGGCCAAGCGGCCACCCGGCACGAGGAGACGCCGTGAAGCTCTCTGCGGTCACACCCGCCCGCACATCCCGCACACCACAAGCGCAGACTCCCGAGAGCCCCGGCCGCCGCCGGCCGCTGTCCACCGCCGGCGTTGTCACCGCCTCGATCGCCGTCGCGTTCGGAGCCGGCGCGGGCAGCCCCCTGTTCGTGCTCTACCAGCAGCAGTGGGGCTTCCCCGACTGGCAGTTGACCACCGCGTTCACCGTCTACGCCGTCACCCTGCTGG
The DNA here is from genome assembly GCF_000716535.1 of Streptomyces flaveolus. Lineage (GTDB taxonomy): Bacteria > Actinomycetota > Actinomycetes > Streptomycetales > Streptomycetaceae > Streptomyces > Streptomyces flaveolus_A. Next base: position 416 of record NZ_JNWV01000066.1, read on the forward strand.
CCACCCTGCTCGTCGCCGGCTCGCTCTCCGACCACATCGGGCGCCGTCCGGTCCTCATCACCGCGCTCACCCTGCTGCTCCTCGCAAGCGCGCTCTTCCTCCTCGCCGACGGCATCGGCTGGATCATCGCCGCGCGCGCCGTGCAGGGGGTGGCCACCGGAGCGGCCACCAGCACCTTCACCGCGGCCATCATCGAACTGTCCAGCCCCCGTCACCGGCGCACCATGACCGTCCTGACCAGCGCCGCCCCCGTCGGAGGGCTCGCCCTGGGCGCCTTCTTCGCCGGGCTCGCCGTCCAGTACACCGACCACCCCACCGCGGTCGTCTTCACCACTCTGACCGCCGTGCTCCTCTACGGCATCGGCTCCGTCCTGGCCGCCCCCGAGACCGCCGCCCGGCACCCCGGCGCACTCGCCTCGCTCCGCCCCCACCTCACCATCCCTCCCGCGGCGCGCTCCTGGTTCTGGGCCCTGGTCCCCCTCACCGCCGCCGGCTGGATGTACTCCGGCCTCTTCCTCGGCCTGGCACCCTCCTTCGACCACCAGGTCTTCCACATCCACAACAGCGCGGCGAACGGCGCCGTCGTGGCCCTCCAGCCCATCTCGGCCGCGCTCGCCGGCATGGCCTTCGCCCGCGTCACCGCCACACGTGCCACCCGCGCCGGCACCCTGCTCATCCTCGCCGGCGCCCTCCTCACCGTCACCGGTGTCGCCACGGCCAGCCTGCCCCTCGTCATCATCGGCGCCCTCACCGGCGGCGTCGGGCAGGGCGCGGCCTTCGGCTCCAGCCTGCGCATCCTCGGCCCCCTCGCCGACAACGCTCACCGCGGCGGTCTCTTCGCCGCCGTCTACCTCATCGCCTACACCGCCTACGGCGCACCCGTCCTCCTCGCCGGCATCGCCAGCGACCACACCGGACTCGCTCCCACCGTCACCGTCTACGGCGCCACCGTGGCACTCCTCGCCGCCACCGCCGCACTCTCGCTCACCCTGCGAACCCGCCGGGACGACAGCGCCCGCGCCGTCTCGGGAGCATGAAGCGCCGCACCGGCGTCCCCGCGTACCCGAGGACGCCGGTGCCCGGCCCGCCGCGTACATGGGCTCACGAGCGCATCACCCCAACTGCCGCGCATGGACGCGCCGGCGCGGTGGAGAACCTCGGCGGCGGGCAGCGTTCTGGAAAGCTGCACCCTGGGTCCACCGGAGTGCTGGAGGCTGTGTCATCTCCCCCACCGACCGGCCCGCCGTCGCGCTGGAGGGCTCGACCGGGCCGAGCCTGATCCGCACGACCGTCCACGACTGCGTCCTCGGCGTCCACCTCGCCAGTTCGGCGCGTACACGCGTGCGCGGCACTTCGGGGACGGTTTCGCGGACTGCGCGTTCGCGGACACGTCCCTGCCGGCCGTGCACATCGGGCGGCGACCGCGGCAGGGGACGGCTCGAGAGCTGCGAGGTGGCCGGCAGCGCCGGCTCGGGTGTCGCGGTGGACCACGGCGGCGAGGTTTCCCTGATGCGGGTGCGCATCAGCGGTGGCCGGGCGCACGGCGTCCTGGTGTCGGCCGGGGACGGGATCGCTGACCCTGGTCGCGGGCTGCGCCGTCCATTCCAACCAGGGCACCGGTCTGCGGCACGGCAGGCCCGGGCCGGCCCTGACCGTGGAACGCCTGGACAGCTCGTACAACGGTCCTGCGCTGGTCGGTCCGGCCGAGGTCAAGCGCAGGTGAACATGCTGGTGAGCCAGGGCCGCCTGACCCGGCGGCGTGCTCAGCTCGGCATCCCGGCCCCGCCCCTGAGCCGGCACCTCGTCTTCGCCGGCCCGCCGGGTACCGGCGAGCCCGACTGGTTCCACGACACCTCCGGCGACCACCCGCAGCACTCCCGCGCGTCCCGCCTACCCGGCCGGGGACGGGTGCGCCGCGGCGGCCGGAGCGCGGGGCCGGGAACCGGCGGGCCCGTCCTGCCGCGCCCCGTCCGGGGGCAGGTGCGTACCCGGTACCCGGGGCCACCGGTCTCGGCGCCGGCGCGCGAGGCCGGCGGACAGGACCGGTTCCACGACACCTCCGGCGACCACCCGCAGCGCGGACAGCTCCCCGGTGAGCCGGTCCGCCCCGGCACTCAGCGCGTCACGGTAGCGGCCCTCCTGATCCTCCGGGTGCCGGGACGCGTCCGCCCGTGCCAGTTCCGCCGCGTACGCCAGGACCAGGCGGTGCGCCGCGTAGCGGCCGTTCCCTCCGGCGGTCAGCAGCCCGGCGCGCACCAGTTCCCCCGCCGCCGCGACCGTCGCCTGCGGCGGCAGCCCGGTGGCATCGGCCAGGGCCGCGGTGCTGTACTCGGGCCCCAGGTGCGGCAGCAGACGGAACGTCAGCGCAGCCTCGGGACCCAGCGTGCGGTACTCGCGGAAGAGGACGGCCCGTACGCCGTTGCCGCGGTCGTCGTCGGTGAAGCCGTCCAGGTTCTTCTCGGTCCCGGCCAGTTCGGCCGCCAGCACGCTCAGCGGCTGGTCCGGACGGGCCAGGGCGCGGGCGGCCGCGACGGCCAGGGCCAGGGGCAGCCGGCCGCACCGCTCGACGATGTCCTCGACCACACCGGCCCGCGCGTCGGCGCGGGCCGGGCCCAGCCGTCGCAGGAAGGACTCGGCCGCCTCGGCCGGCGCGGGCACGTCGAGCCCGACCAGCCGCGCCCCGTGGGCGGCGGCCAGTCCGCTCAGCCGCCGACGGCTGGTCACCACCACCATGCACAGCGGGGAGCCGGGCAGCAGCGGCCGTATCTGCTTCAGGTCGAGGGCGTTGTCAAGGACGACCAGTACCTTCCGGTCGGCCAGCACGCTGCGGAACAGAGCGGCCCGGGACTCCGTCGACGCCGGGACCCGCCACCGCCGCACGCCCAGCGCCTCCAGGAACTCGCACAGGACCTCGCCGGGGTCCCGCGGGCTCCCGCCCGAGCCGAAGCCGCGCAGGTCCACGAAGAGCTGGCCGTCGGGGAACCGGGCGGCCACCCGATGGGCGAAGTGCACGGCCAGGGCGGTCTTGCCGACACCGGGGATGCCGTCGAGCGCCAGTACGCGCAGGGCGTCGCTCGTCTCGCCCGCGAGGGCCAGCGCCTGTTCCATCTGCCGGGCACGGCCGGAGAAGCAGGGCAGGTCCGCCGGCAGTTGCGCGGGCACGGAGCCCGGCTCGGCGGCGGGCACGGGGGTGTGCGGCGTCTGTCCGCCGCCCACCGCCCGGAGCACGTCCTCTTCCCCGGAGTCCCCGGGCGCGTCCCCGGGCACCGCCGGTCGTTGCTCGTTCTGGCGCAGGACGCGCTCGTACGCGGCGCGCAGCTCCGCACCGGGCCGCACGCCCAGCTCCCGCCACAGCCGGCCGCGGACGTCCTGGTACAGCGTCAGTGCCTCGGCCTGCTTGCCGTCCGCGCCGAGTACGAGCAGCAGATGGGCTTGGAGCCTCTGGTCCAGCGGGTGACGTTGCGCGGCCTGGCGCACGGACAGCAGCACCGGCCCCGGGCTGTCGCACCGCAGGGCCGCCGCCGCCGTCTCGCACACGACCGAGGCGTGCTCACGCTCCACCGTGGCGAAGACGCGGTGGGCTCCGGCCACGGGTCCGAGATCCGCCGCGCACCGCCCCTGCCACTGGCTCAGGGCCTCGCCGAACCGGCGGACCGCCTCGTGCGCGTCCCCCTCGGCGGCCTTCTCCCGGGCCTGGCGCACCAGCGCGCGGAACCGCAGGAGGTCGAGTTCGCCGGCACCGACCCGCAACAGGTAGCCCCCGTCCTGGCGGACGAGCCACCGGCCGGCGTTCCTGGCCGGCAGATCCGGTTCGAGCAGGCGCCGCAGCACACCCACGTAGCGGTGGACCGCGTTGGCCGCGCTGGTGGGCGGGTCACCCTCCCAGAGCAGGTCCACCAGGTCCGCCAGCGGCACGGGCCGGCCCGCACGGGCGAGCAGTGCGGCCAGGATGAGGCGCTGCTGCCGGGGTCCCAACGGCAGTTCGGTCCCGTCTCGCCATGCCCGCAGGGGACCCAGCAGCGAGAACCGGACGGTTTCCTGCGGGGTGCCGGCTGCCAGGGCAGGTCCGGGCGGCGTCATCGGCATCGGCATCGGCATCGGCGATCGGTTCCCTTCTGATGTCACGGACACCGGGGTGGCACGTCACGGCGGTCCACGTCGCTCGCGGCGACGGTGCGCCCCGGGCCGGCGCCGGTGCCCGGAAGGCACAACGGCCGGTCGGGCGAGTCATCGGCCGGCCCCCGTGCGACCGGCGCCCAGGCGGTGGGCGATGCGGACCGGTCCCGCCGCGCCAACGTAGGCTTCCCGCGCGAAGCCGAGCATCGGTCGGATGACTCACCAACGTGGTGGGTGCCCCGGTCGTACGGCTGCCACCGGCCGGCGCCCGACCGGCGGGTGCCCCGGGGCGCGGGCGACAGCCCGGTCGGTGGCACCGGTCGCGCCCGTCTCGACGGCCGGCACGCCCCAGCCGAGCCGGGCCCTTCCGGTTTCGGGACGATGCCGACCGGTGAACAAGGCCGGTCCGTTCCGTCGGCCGCCGGCAGGGGAACCCTCCGCTCGGACCTCCTCGGCCGCCGGCGGGCCCTCGGGCCGGTCGACGACGATCTCACCGTTCGCGGGTGCCCAGACGTACGGCCGTCACCACCGGCCCGGCAGTGACGACCCGGCCAGCGGGCCGGCGGTTCCGCGCTCGGGTTGTCCGCCTCGGCCTCCACGGCCGCCGAGGTCACCTCCACCGGTGCCTGGTCGACTACGGCGGCCGGCGTCGACCGCCACGGGGTCATCCGGGTCCAGGCAAGGTCGGTGTCAGCGGGGGCGTGTCCCTGGACCATGGTCAGGTCGGACAAGGCATCCAGGTGTCCCGGAAGCCGTACGGCCGACGCGGCCGCCGACCCGGAAGCGGCGGCCGCGCACGTCGGTCCCGGGGCTTCAGGACTGGTAGCCCTCGACCACGGACTGCGGGCGCACATGTGCCTCGTCGGGGTCCTGCCCGAACTCGGCCCGGGCCCGTCGCTGGCGCAGCAGGTCCCAGCACTGGTCCAGTTCTCGCTCCAGCTCCCCCAGTCGGCTGTGGTCGGCCGGGCTTCCCGCGGCGCGCGTCGTCAGGGAGTCGCGCAGTCGGCGCTCCTCATCGGCCATCTCGGTGATCCGATGCAGGATCTCCTGGTTCTTCATGGGTCCTCCTTCTCGATCGTGTTTCTCTCGGTCGGCGGGGGCGTCCGCCGAAGTGCACCGGGCGGCCTCGCCGACGGCCGCCCCGCAGCGGCCGGGTGGCCGGACCGCCGCGATCCGCGCCGTGTGCCGGGGGGCACTGAGCCCGGCAAGGGACACCACGCGGGTCGGCACGCCCTCGGCTTGGAGCCGCTCACGCGCCTCGACGGCGACGTGCACCTCGGAACCGGTGGCGATCAGGATCACCTGCGGCTCGGTGCTCAGCCTTCGGGCTCCTCGACCTCGGACAGGACGTAACCGTCCCTGGCGGCGGCCTCGTTGGGCGCGGACAACGGCTCGCCCTGACGGGTCGGCACCAGCCCGTGCGGAGCCGGACCGGTGGAGTGGCGTCTGAGGAACTCGGCCCAGGCGATGTGGCTCTCGTTGGCGTCCGCCGGGCGGACGACGTCGCGGCCCGGGATGGCGCGCCGCGAGGTCGCGGCCGACCCACTCCGGATCCGCCGGGTCGTGCCGCATCACCTTCCGGAAGAGGGTGTAGGCGGCCGGGGCCGGGCTCGTCGTCGTACCGGGATGGCCGTTGCCCACCTTCTGTACGGCGTCTGCGGCCAGGACACGGGCGGTGTCCACCGCACGCTGGTCCGGCTCGGTCCGCTCCAGGCCGGACAATGAGGAAGGCATGGTTCTCCCAAGGTCGTGGCTCAGGGCAGGTACGGCCGTGCCACCGTGCGGTGTGCCGGGACGCCCGGGTCCTCGGCGGTCTTCCCGGCGGTGCCGCTCAGCCGCGGGCGGCCGGGGCGGCTCAAGGTCCGTGGCTCAGCCGCGGTTCTCCGACTGGAACATCCAGCTCTGCTTCTCCAGTTCGGCAGTCAGCCCGATCAGCAGGTCCTGGGTCACGACGTCCGACCGCCCGGTGGTCCCGACACGCTCGCGCAACCGGCCGATGAGCACGGAGAACGACTCGACCAGGGCTTCCACGGCCGCGGCGTCCCCGATCCAGCCGGGCTTCAACCCGGGCAGTCCGCTGTCGGACGCGATCGTGGCCGCCCGCCCGTCCGGGCTGACGCCCAGCGCGGCGGCCCGCTCGGCGACCTGGTCGGCGTAGTCGCGCGCGGTGGCGACCACCTCGTCGAGCTGCTCGTGGATGGTGCGGAAACGGGACCCGTACACGTTCCAGTGGGCCTGCTTGGCCACCAGGGACAGGTCCAGCAGGTCGACCAGGGTCTCCTGCAGGGCGGTCCCGGTGACCTGGCGGTCCTCCTCCGGCAGTGGACTGGTGATGGTCCTCATGGCTGTGTGTCTTCCTTCGTCGTCCTCGTACGGCGCCGTCACCCGGCGAGACCCGCGCAGTGTGGAGGGAGCCCTCCGGTGCCCACTCCCATCGCCTCACGACCGCCGGGGCCTGCGCCCTCATTCTTCGATCGGGCTCGCAGGAGCAGAATCGGTCGTTTGACTTACCGTCCCGCACGGTAGTCATGGCTCCGTTCCGGCCTGCGGCGACGAGCCGTTCACGCGGCCGCCGGTGGACGCCGCAAGGGGCCGGCCGCGCCTGTGGGGTCAGCGCAGGGTCCGGGTGCGGCGAGCGGGCCGGCCGGGCCGGCGCCTGCCCGGCACGGCTCGCCGCCCGGAGCCCTCGCACGGAGTGGGCCCGGAGACCCGACGGCCCCGGAGCACGCCGTCGGCGAACTCCGGGGCCGGGAGGGAACGGTGGCGTCAGCCGGCCGCGGCCGACCTCACCGCGTCCGCCACCGGGACGTCCCCGCCAGTCAGTTCCAGCGTCAGTCCGGCCGTGCCCGGCTCGTCGAGCAGCGCCAGCAGGACCGCCGCGACGTCGTCGCGGGTCACGTCGCCCGGCGGAGTCGACTCCGCCAGGGCGACACGCCCGGTCCCCGGATCGTCCGTGAGCCGTCCGGGCCGCAGGATCGTCCAGTCCAGCGCCTCGCGCGAGCGCAGGTCCGCGTCGGCCCGTTCCTTGGCCCTGAGGTAGGCGGCGAAGACCGGGTCGGTGCCCAGCGGGGGTTCGTCGCCCACTCCCTTGCCGGAGATCATGAGGAAGCGGCGCACCCCCGCGGTCTGCGCGGCGTCGGCCAGGAGGACGGCCGCCGCCCGGTCCACGGTGTCCTTGCGCGCCGCGCCGCTGCGGGGACCGGCACCGGCGGCGAAGACCACCGCGTCCGCGCCCGCCAGATGATCCGCGACCTGCCGCACCGACGCCGACTCCAGGTCACAGACCACGGGCCGGGCGCCCGCGGACCGCAGATCTTCGGCCTGCTCCGGCCGGCGGACAAGCCCCACGGCTTGGTCACCGCGCGCTGTGAGCAGGCGTTCGAGCCGCAGAGCGATCTGACCGTGGCCTCCGGCGATCACGATCCGCATGATGGTTACCTCTTTCCTCGGTACGGGTTCCATGCGGCCGTCCGCCACGGGTGGGGACGGCCGTCGTGCGCGGCCGTCGGGGGTCCGGCCGGCCGGGTGGGGCAGGGACGTCACGCGGTGCGGCCCGCAAGCGGTGCCCGGTCCGGACACACGTGGTCCGGGGCGCTCCGGACGGGTCCTCGGGCGGGCGGTGACGACGTCCATCGGCGCGGTTCCGCGTCTTCGCGGAGCGCGCGGGGACGGACGAGCCGCCTGCCGCGGTCGCAGGGGATCACGAGAGGAAGTCGAGCACGTCCCGCGCGAACTCCTGGTGGTGCTGGAAGAGGAAGCCGTGTCCGGAGTCCGGGTAGATCTTCACCCGCGCGTCCGGGAGCAGTCCGCCCAGGAGGTGGAAGACACGCGGGGGGATCACGCTGTCGTGATCTCCGCCTGTCACGAACACCGGCTGCCGGACGCCTTCGAGCCGTTGCAGGGCCCCGTGGTCCGGTACGCCCCACTCGACCACGGCGTCGTACTGGGCGTCCCGGGCCGCAGCGGTGACCGGTACGTCACGTTCGTCTTCGCGCTCTATGTACCGGCCGAGGAATTCGAGGCCGCTGCGTTGGCTCGTCTCGGTGTGACTGAAGAAGGTGTAGAGGTAGTTCTCGGCGCCGGGCGGGTCGTGGACGGCGTGAGCCAGCACGTTCTCGGTGTAACCGTGCACTCCGGGTGCCCCTCTGGGCGCGGTGGCCGCGAGGACGAGCCGGCGGACCGCCCGGGGCCGGAGCAGGGCCATTTCCTGCGCGGTGAAGCCCCCCATCGAGTGGCCCAGCACGTCGACCTGGTGCAGACCGAGGGCGGTCATGAAAGCCAGGGTGTCGCGGGCCAGGTCCCGGACGGAGTGGCACACCTGCCCGGTGCTGAGAGCCACTCCAGCGTTGTCGAACGTGATGACGTCGCGTTCGGTGGCGAGAGCGTCGACGAGTGCCGGGTCCCAGCTGTCGAGTGTGCCGCGGAAGTGCTGCAACAGCAGCAGCGGCGGGGAGTGGTGGGGACCGCAGCGCCGGTAGGCGTAAGTGACGCCGTTGGCTGCTTCGACCGTCTTGTTGGGAGCGTCGACGTACATCTCGCTTCCTCTGCAGTGCGGGGGATGTGCGCCGAGTCTGACGTCGCCGGGCGGTGCGGCCATCAGCCATTTGACCGTAAGCGACGGGCACGGCTCCCGGTGGGCCCGGTCAGGGCACGTCCGGGCGCCGGGCGCCGGGCGCCGGGACGGATGAGGAAGTTCGGTGGCGCCGCGCTCGTTCCGGAAGGAGGAAGACCCGCGGCATCTTTGACAAGCCTAAGCAGACCGGCCATATTGAGACCATGCCTCAGGTGAGCGTCAAAGCCAAGCTGATCGAACACGCCGAGACCGTGTTCCGTCGACAGGGCTTCAACGGCGCCAGCGTCCAGGACATCACCAGCGCGGCCGGCGTGCCGAAGGGGTCGTTCTACAACCACTTCAAGAGCAAGCAGGAGCTCGCCGCCGAAATCGTGCGCCGCTACAGCGGTGCCACCGATTTCAGCATGCTGGAGAACCTCGGCGGCCGGACGGCTGTCGAGAGCCTGCGGGCACACTTCGCGAGCCAGGCCGAGCGGACCAGCTCCACCGGTGTGGAGTTCGGATGCCTGCTGGTGACCATGGCGAGCGAGACCCCGACCGCGGGCGCCGAGGTGGGCACCGCCGTGCAGGGCGGCATCACCGGCTGGATCGACGCCGTGGCCGCGGTGATCGAGCAGGGCCGCGAGGCCGGGGAGATCCGCTCCTCGGAACCGGCACGCGACCTGGCCGCCTTTCTGATCGACGCCTTCGAGGGCGGCGCGCTGCGCGGCAAGGCGACGGGCGATCCCACCGCCTCGATGCGCTCCCTCGACCTCGCACTGAACATCCTCAAGGGCTGACCCGCCCGACCGGCCGGGCCGCACGACCGACATCCCCGATGTTCCGGTGACCTCACGGGAGAATGGGCGGCACCGCGCCTGCATGCGCCGCGGCAGCCCACCGCCCCGGGCGCCGTGGGTGCGTTGCGGCAGCTCTGCCTTGCCCTGACGACCGGCGGCACGACCGGAGCACCGGCGTACTGCGGCCCTGCCGGGCGGGGCCGCTCTTCCGGGCACCCCGCCCCGAGGCGACGGCCGCCGGGCGGGGTCGGCAGGCTGGTCGGCACTCCGGAGGACGGGCGGAACACCACCGCCCCTGCCCTCGTCCCGCGCGACGAACGAAACACCGGCCGGACCGCTCCGTCATGGGGGCGGTCCGACCGGTGGATCGTCTGTCGGCAAGCGTCCGTGGTGGTCGAGTCCTCCGGGTCCTTCAGCACGTAACCGACGCGGTCTCGGTCGTACGGCCCGCTGTCCTGCGCGACAGGATCCGGCGGAACGGCACCAGAGCCAGCGAGCGGACGGCCACGGCCCCGATGACTGCCGTGGCGACGCCGACCACGACCCAGCTCAGCGGGGTGCGCCACGGCGCTCCGGTCAGGGACAGCAGCCGGACCCCGTACGTCGCGCTTGCCGCCGTGGTGAAGGTCAGCGCCCAGAAGCCGAGCGCGAAGGGGAGTCGCACGTAGGCGCGTATCAGGAAGAGATGGGGCAGGAGCAGGGCCGCCATCGTGCCGAGGAGGAGCTCGTGCACGGTCCCCGGCCGGCCCTCGGTGATCACCCACCAGGCGTTTCCCGCGACCGCGGGCGGCGCGGAGAAGATGGCGAGGGTCGGCAGGAGCGGACGGGGCATCTCGGGGCCCGTGGTGAAACGGCTCAGCAGCATCGCGCCGATGAGGACCCAGAACAGGATGCCGGCACCGAAGAGCGCCTTGGCGGCGCCGGGGTGACCGATCGTCGCCAGGGACTGAGAGGTGATCAGTGACGCCGCGACGGTGGGCAGTAGGTACCCTCCGTGCAGAGTCCCCGGGTCGCGCGGCCTCACCAGCATGCCGGCGATGAACCATCCGCCGAAGGCGGCACTCACGGCGAACGCGGACCACATGAGTACCTCACCGGCCGTGGGCAGCCACACCGACAGGCGGGCCGACAGCAGGGAACCGGTGACGGGCACGAGGGCGGCGAACGGACTGAGGACGGGATGGCGCAGATCGGCTACGACGTCACGCGGGCGCGTCCCGGCGGCGGCGTAGCGGACGATCGTCACGATCCAGGCGAGCGCCGCCACCACCCACAGGACGTCGGAGATCCCCTCGGGCGCTCCCAGTCCGGCGGTCGCCGTCCAGGCGCCGGCCAGGCCGGAGAGGCCGAAGGCGATGCCGAAGGTGTTGAACGGAAGCCGTGCCCTGACGGGACGGGGGCTGTCGGTCGAGACCGCCGGATGGGGCGTCGTTGCGGACATCAATACTCCAGTGCTGTACGCCCTGTTGGGCGCGGTTTCCGGGCGGAGGGTCGCTCACCCTTCGGGGGCACCTGATCATGCGCTTCCCGCGATCCATAAGTCCAAGGACTTGTTTGCATCGCCGTCATGAACTGGACGCATGAAGGAGGGGCCCCGGCGGTCGCCGGGGCCCCTCCCCTGCCGTTCCAGCCGTCAGTCCACCCAGCTCGTGAACAACGCGTTCAGTCCCTCGGCCATCGTGGGGTGCGCGATCAGGCCGTCCCGCAGGGCCGTGTACGGCAGGCCTGCCAGCATGGCCGTCTGTACCACCGTCACGACCTCCGCGGCCTCGGGGCCGAGCAGGGCGACGCCGAGGATCTGCTCGCTGTCACGGTCGACGACGGCCTTCCACAGTCCGCGGGTGTCCCGCAGGGTCCGGGCCCTCGGAATGGCCATGACCGGCAGCTTGGCGATCCGCACGTCGTGCCCCGCCGCCCGCGCCTGGTCCTCGGTGAGGCCTACCCGGGCCAGTTCCGGATCGGTGAAGAGGTTCCACGGGACGAGCCGGCCGTTCGTGCTCCGCTCGCCGCCCGCGATGTTGGCCTTGACGATGCGGTAGTCGTCCAGGGAGACGTGGGTGAACTGCGGACTGCCCGCGACGTCGCCCACCGCCCAGGTGTGCGGAGCGCTGGTCGCGAGCCGGTCGTCCACCTCGACGAAACCGTTCTCGTCGGTGCGCACGCCCGCCGCGGCCAGGCCCAGCTCCCGGGTGACCGGAGCCCTGCCGGTGGCGGCCAGCACGTCGTCGGCCTTCACCTCGCGGCCGTCCTCCAGCAGGACGGAGACCTTCCCGCCCTCGCGGACGAACTCCTTCGCCGCCGCGCCGGTGACCAGCTCCACGCCGTCCTCGCGCAAGTACCCGAGGAGCGCCTCGGCCACGTCGGAGTCCTCCCGGGGCAGCAGGCGCGGCCCGCTCTCCAGGACGGTGACCCGGCTGCCGAAGGCAGCGAACATCTGGGCGAACTCCAGGCCCACATATCCTCCGCCGATCACCACCAGGCGCCCTCGGCCTGGACCACTCCGCCACCCCGGCGTTCCTGGGCTTCAACCTGTCGGGGCACACCCTGGCCCGCGCCGTCATCACCGCCCGGTTCTCGGTGGACTGAGTCCGGGCCGTTCCCGCCCGGCACGCTTCTCGCGGGACTTCCGCTCCCACGCGCAGCCTCGCATGCCCTCCTCTGCCGACGAGTGAGGGGCGCCCCCGTCCGGACACACCGGAACCGGGGGCGCCCCGCCAGGCGTCGGCGTCTGCCTAGCGATACATGACGGTCGCCGCCTTCCGGATGCTCTGCGAGGGCACCGTGACGCTGAGGGTGTGGGTGTCGGCGTCCCACCGCCAGGCCGATGCGGCCGTCGCCTTGCCGTTCAGGGTCACGCGGGCCGGCGCGTGGTCCACCCCCAGAAAGGACACCGTCCACTCGCGCCGGCTCACCTGGCTCGTGAAGGAGCCCTCGGCAGGGGCGATCTTCAGCAGGTGGGAGCCGTTGTGCTCGGTGAACCGCAGGTGAGTGGCCGCCGCCCGCTTCGACACGGGGCCGACGCCGTCGTCCTCGTAGAGGGAGAAGGAGCCGGAGGCGCCCGCGGCGACGGTGACGCCAACCTTGTTCAGCGGGTGCCGCGCGTCGCTCGCCACGTTCTCGGAGCGCGTGGTGACGATGCCTCCCGCACGGACGAAGACCGGCATGGTGTCCAGCGTCGTCGTGACGTCGTGGGTGGCGCCACCGGCGGGCGCGGTGTACGTGCGTCCGGTGAAGTAGTCCGTCCACCGTCCCGGCGGGAACCAGACCGGTGTCGTGGTGCTGGTGCCGGGCGTGGTGACCGGCGCGACCAGCATGTCGGGCCCGTACAGGTACTCGCTGCCCGCCTTGGTGTAGGCGGTCTCCTCCTCCGGGTACTGCAGGTACAGCGGCCGGACGATCGGGACTCCGGTGGCACTGGCCTGCTGAGCCAGCGTGTAGGTGTAGGGCACCAGCGCCTCACGCAGCCTGAGGAACTTCTCGGCGGACTTCCTCGCGTCGGGCCCGTACTGCCAGGGCAGTCGGTCGCTGTGGTTGCTGTGCAGGCGGTCGATCGGCTGGAACGTCCCGAACTGCACCCATCGTGCGTACAGGTCGTCGGGCAGCTTGGTGGTGCGGCGGGTCCGGCCGTCGGAGGTGTACGTCTCCGCCCCGGGAATGCCGTAGCCGTCGTTGTGGCCGCCGATGTCGTGGCTGACGGCGGCCATGCCGGTGGCGGCGGACTCTCCCGGCGTGTAGCCGACCTCGGCGCGCAGGGTGCCCCAGTCGGACGTCGTGTCTCCCGAGAAGTGGAGCGTGCTCCGCTTGTCGGCCCAGGGGCCGGTGGGCAGGCCCACTCCCCCGCTGTAGCCGCCGGCCTGGAGGGAGCCGTAGGCACGGGAGAGGACGAAGCCCCGCTCGCCGGACTCGGCGGTGAGATCGGCGTACTGCTGGTTGATCCACGCGTCCGGGGTGACGCCGGCCTGCGAGGACCGTGAGGTGTCGCAGCACCAGTCGAGCCACCAGAAGTCGTTGCCGGCCCGGTCCATCGGCCGGTGGAGGTCCAGGTAGGCCTTGAGCTGGTCCGGGTCGCCGAAGTCGAAGGTGTAGCAGTCCGCGCCGCCCGCGGGCGCGCAACCGCCCTTGCGCAGCTTGCCGTTGGCCGTGGCCTGCGCCATGGCGAACTGGGGGTCGGATCCGAGGATGCTCGGGTGCACGTTCAGGGTGTTGTGCAGTCCCTGTTCCGTGGACCAGTCGAAGAACGCCTTGGGGTCGGGGAACTTGGCCGGGTCGAAGTTCCAACCGCTCCAGGTGTTGGGGGACTTGAAGTCGGTGTCGGTGACGAGGACGTCGAGCGGCACGCCGGCCGCGCGGAACGCGGGCAGCACGGTGTTCTCGTAGTCGTTCGCCGTCCGGTCGATGTACTCGGAGTACCACACGCCGTAGGCCCAGCGGGGCAGCAGTCGCGGTGGGCCGGTCAGCGTGGCGAGGTCGGACAGACCCTGCTGGTAGTCGTGGCCGAAGCCGAAGAGGTAGCCGTCCTGGTAGGGCCGGCCGTGGTGGGTGGGACGAGCGGACGCCTTCCTGGTGCCGGGGTCGTAGACCGCGGAAGGAGTGTCGTCGAGCAGGTACCAGCCGTCGCGGTGCAGCAGGCCGGGTGTGGTCCAGGGGGTGGGGTCGTGGTCGCCGTCGAGTCCGTCGAGGCTGCGCCGGTAGCCGCCCAGGGCGAGGTGCGGCGCGGGGGCCGGGTCCTGCCGGGGGGCCAGGGCGAGGGTGTCCACGTTGACGTGGCAACTGGTGGCGTCGGGGCAGCCCAGGGTGATCTCGTCCGTGCCGGCCTTCAGGCTGACCGGCACGGTCGCCGACGCCCAGGTGTCCCAGTCGTCCGTCGCGGGCAGGGACAGGGTGCTGTCGGTGCCGCCCTCGGTACCGACCCGCATGCTCCGCGTCTGGTGCAGGCCGTCGCCGCCCGTGCCGTTGGCGTAGCGCAGGTGCAGCAGGTAGGTGCCGTCCTCGGGTACGCCCGCGATCCGGTCGGTGATGCGGGCTCCCTGGTCGAGTTCGCCGGTGAATCCGTAGCCGGCGTGGCCCTTGTGGTCGGTGGCGACGACCGCGGAGCCCGCCAGGAGCGCGTCCTCGGCCTCGCAGCTCGTGCCGAACCGGCAGCCCGGGACCGCGCTTTCGGACCGGGAGGGATAGGCGGCTCCGGGCGTCAGGAGGGCGACGCTGTCGATGTTGACGTTCCCGGAGTCGGCGGCGGTGCGGTGCAGCCTGACCGTGTGGTGACCGGCACCGAGGGACAACGGCAGCCGGGCCACCCCCCAGATGTTCCAGTCGCCCGTCTCGGGGAGGCTGAACGTCCGGTCGGTGCCGCCGTCCACGCTGAGGCTGAGGGTCCGGGTCTCGTGGCGGCCGTCACCGCCGACGGAGTTGGCGTAGCGCACGGCGAAGTCGTACGTGCCGGTCGCCTTGGCCCGGACCTCCGTGGAGAGGGAGTTGTTGTCGGTCTCGAACCCGGCCAGGAAGCCCTTGCCGGTGAACCCGCCGTGGTCCGTGGCGAGTCCGGGGCCGTCGTACAACTGGTCCTCCGCCTCGCACAGGACGCCGGGGGCGCAGACCGGGTGCCGCCAGGGAGCCGCCAGCACGGGCTGCTGTCCCGCCTCCAGCCTCACGCTCAGGTTGTCCGCGGTGAAGGGGCCGGAGCCGACCCGGTAGCGCAGGGTCATCGCGCTGGTGGTGATGGTCAGGACGCCGTCGCGGACCGACGAGGTGTAGCGGGGTGGTGTGAAGGCGCCCCGGCCGATCGCGTTGAAGGTGGGCCGGTCCTCGAAGCGGCCGTCCCCGGCGTACTCGGTACGGATCAGGGTCGGTGAAAGGACCTCGAACCGGGCGTCCGACACGGACACCGTCGCGGTGCGGACCGGCGGATCCGGGGTGGGCGCGGCCACGGCGCCGGGGGCGGCCAGGCCGAGCCCCAACGACACACAGGCCACGAGGTGGCCGATCACAGGCGTGCGCCAATTACGGAGGAATCTCGAAGGCGTTGGTCGCACAGCACGCTCCATCCAGCACAGCTCCATTCCGGGGACGGCAGCACTCCGGCGAACGCGCGAGGACACTCCCGACACCCGTACCGGCGCGCACGGCACGGGGATTACAACGTTGTCATCGCGGTTCCCAGGCATGAGACCACGCCGCTTTTCCAACTGTCCACACTCGTACCGGACATCGTTGTCAAAGCTTTCCCCGGCCCGCGCGAAGCCCGCTCCGCGCGGATGCCCACCGCGTCCCGCAGGGGTCCTCAGGGCGAGCCGACGGGGCCGGAGCCGTCCGCTTCGTCTTCCGGGCCGGTGAGCCGGGTGGCGAGGCGGTAGGAAACGGTGACGTCGCGGTACTCCTCACCGGGCACGATCTTCGTGTCGGGGAGGCGGTTTCGGTCGCTGTGGCTCGCCGACTCCCGCTCCCCGGTGCCGGGGAAGCGGACGGCTGTCCTCGGTTCCTCCGTGAAACGAAGACGCTCGGCGTGGACCGTCGACCGGAACGAGATGTCCCACGCCGGGCTCTCCATCGCCGCGCCTGCCGTTCAGGGCGGCGGCTCGTCCCGCTCCTCGGAGGTGCGGTGGCGACGGGGCCGGGGTGCCGGCTTGCCGTCCTCGGTGCGCACTCGGCGCGCGCGGGTACCTTCCTGATCCCGGACGGCCCGGCGCCGGCCCTCCTTCGCAGGCCTGCGGACCACACCCCGTGCGGCGGACTCGGTGCGGTGCGTGGTGCCGTCCGCGGCGTCCGGGACTTCCGCGTCCGGGACTTCCGCGTCCGGGACTTGCGCGTCCGGGACTTCCACGTACGGGACTTCCGCGATCGCGCGACCGCCGTCCCGCACCGCATCGCCCGCCGCTTCGGCAACGCCTGAAGCCTTCTCGACCGCCTTGCCCGTGGCGTCGCCGACCTCGGCACCGGTCTTGCCGACGACCCGGCCGGCCTCAGCGCCGACCTCCTCCACCACGCGCCCGGCTCCGGACCCCACGTCCCGGACGGCACTGCCGGCCCCTCGGCCGAGGTCCTGAGCCGCCGAACCGACGCCGCGACCGACGTCCTGTACTGCGGCCCCGGCGCCCAGGCCGACATCCTGGACGGCCCTCCCGGCCCCCGTACCCAGCTCTCCGACGGCCTGACGGGCTCCGCCACCGACGTCCTGCACGGCGGATCCGACCCCCCGCGCCACCTCACGCAGGATCTCCGGGTTGCGGTCCAGCGTGGTGAGCACGCGGTGGATGATCGAGGCGACATTGTCGAGGCGCACCCTGAGCTGGGCCTGCGCCTCCTCACCCGAGATGCCCAGGTGCACCCGGCCGAGTGCGACGTCGGCGCCCACGTTCAGCTTCACCAGGTCGAGCACCTCGGCCTGGAGCGAGACATGCGCGCGCAGGTCCTCGACGTCCAGGTCGATCTCGTCGACCTTCAACAGCGGAACGTCGAGGAAGACGTCGGGGTCGGCGCCGGCCGCGACACGTGCGCCGGCTGGCTCGTCGCCGGGGACGACCGTGGCCTCCTGAGCCGTGGCGCCCCTGCCGTAGGGCTCCGGCTCCACGTCGTACGGCTCGGGCTCGGTGTACTCGTCGATGTCCTCGGCGTCGGGTTCCCTGTCGTACCGGTCACGCTCCTCGGCGGCCCCCTCGCCGTCCTCTGCGTTGCCCTGCATCACCGTGTCTCCACGAGGTCGGCGTCACTTGCGTCCATTTTGTTCCAATATGGCGACCGGTGCGCTGCCGATACCCCTTCCGCGCGGGCCGCCGCGACCGAGTAGCTGATGCGGCACCGCCCACCCCGGCGGCGCGATGCCCGCCGGGCGTACGGGGGACGCGGTATCGCGATCAGGGGTGAACCCTGCCGCCCAAGCGACCCCTCCGGACGCCGTCCCGTCCGAGCGGGTGACGCCGCCGACCAGGCGGTCGAAACAGCCGCCGGGCCCTGGGCCCGTTCGTCCGTGGAGCCAGTGATCCGCCGCGTGGACGGCGTACGGCGCGCCCGCCGGGCCAGCGCCACGCCGGGCGGCACATCGTCGCATCGCCGCGCGGGCGCCGGTCAGTCGGAGGGCATCGGGCCGGGCGGCATGCGGACCGCCACGACGAGGCGGCACGTTCCGGCACCGGCGCCGCGGTACGTGTGTGAGGTTTCGCCGTCGAAGGTGGCGGTCCGCCCGGCTTCGACGGGGTGCTCGGTGCCGCGGTGGTACCGAGCACCATCCGGCCGGCCGTGACGCTGACGGTCTCCACGACGCCGGCCTGGTGAGGGTGGCCGGGGTCGCCGGGCCGGAGTGCACAGGGCCAGACCTCGACCGGGGCGGGTCGGAGAGGGCCTCAGCACAAGCGCGCCGGCCTCTCCTTCGCCGGGGCGGCACCCTGCCGCTGACGTCGCTCACCGCACGGGAGGGCCTCTTCCAACATCCCCGCCTGTGCGACGGCGCCCTGGAGAAGACCGGCACACTGCTCGACACCGCGGCCGCGGGCGGCGTCGGCGCGGTGGTGGCCCAGCTTGCGCGGGCGCTGGTCAGCCTGACGGTGATCGGTATCCCATGTCGGGTGATTCCGCGGCCGGGCGGTCCCGACGCGGACACATCAGCGGGGGGCGGTCACCAAAGTGCACGGGGAGCCGCCCACCGTCACCGCCCGCGGCGGTCGGGCGGCGCAGCACGGTGGGCGGTAACCGCCGGTCCCAGGGGCCACTTCACCCAGTGGCGGCAGAAACGCCCGGCGCCCCGGGCTCCCATGCCTCCCTACCGACGCACCCGAGGAAGGACACCGCCTCCAATTAGGTTGTGCACAACTCAGTTGCACGCTATGTTTCTCACGTCGCCCGGGCCACACCGCCCGGGGGGACAACTTCCGTCGCACGCCCACTCCTGAGGAGAGTCACCATGGGTCTGAGGACCGTCTTCCGCCCCACCCGCAAGCGCGTCGCCGTTCTGGGCGCCATCGCCGGCGTTTCGGCCCTCACGCTGGCGGTCACGACTCCCGCCAGCGCGGCCAAGGCCGAACACCGTGCGGCGGGCAAGAAGCCCACGATCGTCCTGGTCCACGGCGCCTTCGCGGACGCCTCCAGCTGGAACGGCGTCATCAAGCGGCTGCAACACGAGGGCTATCCGGTGGTCGCGCCGGCCAACCCGCTGCGCGGACTGGCCGACGACGCCGCCTACGTCCGCAGCGTCCTGGCGAGCGTCAAGGGACCGGTCGTACTCGTCGGCCACTCCTACGGCGGTGCGGTGATCAGCGAGGCCGCGACCGGCGACCCGCAGGTCAAGGCGCTGGTGTACATCGCCGCCTTCCTCCCCGAGAAGGGCGAGAGCGCCCTCGAGCTGTCCAACAAGTTCCCCGGCAGCACGCTCGGCGAGAACCTCAACCCCGTCTCCTTCCCCCTCGCCGGCGGCGGCACCGGCACCGACCTGTACATCAAGGCCGACAAGTTCCACGACCAGTTCGCCGCCGACGTACCCCGGGCGACCACCGACCTCATGGCCGCCACCCAGCGGCCCATCGCCGCCGGCGCCCTGGAGGAGAAGGCCACCGGGGCCGCCTGGAAGACCATCCCCTCGTTCGACCTGGTCACCACCGGTGACAAGAACATCCCGCCGGCCGCCCAGCGCTTCATGGCCGAGCGCGCCCACGCCCACACCGTCGAGATCGACGCCTCCCACGCCGTCTCCGTCTCCCGGCCCGCCGCGGTCACCCGCCTGATCGAACAGGCCGCCCGCAGCACTACGCGCTGACCCCGCGCCCGCCGTTCGGCGCCCGGGGCGACCGGAGCCGGCACCGCAGACATGAGCACCGACCGTCGTACCACCGCATGAGAAGGAGACACTCCCCCATGAACAGCAAGCCGGAGAACAAGAAGCCCACGGTCGTGCTGGTGCACGGCGCGTTCGCCGACGCCTCGAGCTGGAACGGCGTCATCGAACGACTGCAGCGCGAGGGCTATCCGGTGGTGGCGCCCGCCAACCCGCTGCGCGGACTGGCCGCTGACGCCGACGGTCTCCGCGCCTTCCTCGAGAGCGTGAACGGCCCCGTCGTCCTGGTGGGCCACTCGTACGGCGGCGCCGTGATCAGCCAGGCCGCCACCGACAACGCGCAGATCAAGGCTCTCGTCTACATCGCCGCCTTCACCCCCGAGGTGGGCGAGAGCGCACTGGAGTTGTCCAACAAGTTCCCCGGCAGCACCCTCGGCCCCAACCTCGACTCGGTCAGCAACGGCACCGAGACCGACCTGTACATCAAGGCCGACAAGTTCCACGACCAGTTCGCCGCCGACGTACCCAGGGCGGCCACCGACCTCATGGCCGCCACCCAGCGCCCCATCGCCGCCGGCGCCCTGGAGGAGAAGGCCACCGGGGCCGCCTGGAAGACCATCCCCTCCTGGAGCCTGATCGCCGGGCAGGACTACAACATCCCGCCGGTCGCCCAGCGCTTCATGGCCGAACGCGCCCACGCCCACACCGTCGAGATCGACGCCTCCCACGCCGTCTCCGTCTCCCAGCCGGCCGCCGTGGCCGACCTGATCGAGCAGGCCGCCCGTACGGTCACTGGCTGACCGCACAACGGTCGCGCACGTCGGCCCCTGGTTACCTCGGCCGGGGCCGGAGCCTGAGCCAGCGTGCCCAGGCCCGGCCCCGGCCGAGGCCGAGGCAGCCGGTGCCGCGCGCCTTCGCGAAGGGTTTCGGTATGGCCGAGGTCAGGCAGCACCCGGCCGGGGCGAGCCGGGCCGCTCCCACCGCGACCGCCCTGCTCCCCCCTCCGGGCAAGTGGCGGGATGATCACGCCCCCCGACGCACGCATTCCAAGCCGGCCGAGCGGGAACCTTGATCGATCAACCACTTGGTTGACACGCCAAGCTTGCGCGGCGGTCACGGCCGTCGCGTGATTCAGGGCCGCGCGGACGCACCACGACCGCACTCACAGCCGAACGCGGCCGGGCGCAGTGCGACACGTCTCACCCTCCCGGCGCCCCGCGCATCAGACAGATCTGTCTACTATGGGGGCAGGTTCATTTTCCAGACCGAGAGTGAGAGCCATGAGAAGCACGACGCAGCGACCCGCCGCCGAAGGCACACCGGTGAGGCGCTCTCCCGCGCACGGAGCCCCGCGGCGCAGGGGCCTCGGTCCCATCGCCTCCCTCGGGCTGCTGGCCTCGATCCTCGTGTCCCTGCTGGCCTCATCCAGCGCGCCGACCCCCCTGTACGCGATCTACCAGGCACGCTGGGGCTTCTCGCCGATCACCGTCACCGTCGTCTTCGGTGTCTACGCGGTGGCCGTGCTGGTCGCACTCCTGGTCTTCGGCAAGATCTCCGACCACGTGGGCCGGCGGCCGGTGCTGTTCGTGGCCCTGCTCGCGCAGATGGCGGCCATGGTTGTGTTCGTCACCGCCGGCGGCGTGGACGCACTGCTGGCCGCCCGCGTCGTCCAGGGACTGAGCACCGGGGCGGCGGTCGGTGCGCTCGGTGCCGGAATGCTCGACCTCGACGCACGCAAGGGCGGTTTCCTCAACTCCTTCGCGCCCACGATCGGAACCGCGAGCGGCGCCCTGGTCTCCGGGCTGATCGTGCAGTACCTGCCGGCCCCGACCCACCTGGTCTACTACGTGCTCCTGGGCGTGTTCGCCCTGCAGACGCTGGCCGTGACCCGCCTGAAGGAGACGGTCAGCCGCGAGCCGGGCGCGCTCGCCAGCATGGCCCCCGAGTTCAAGCTGCCCCGGTCCGCCCGCGCGTCGGTGGCGATCGCCGCACCGGTGATGTTCGCGGTGTGGGCACTGACCGGCCTGTACGGCGCGCTGGGCCCCGCTCTCACCCGGACCCTGGTGCACTCCACCTCCGTGGTGTGGGGAGGGCTGCCCCTGTTCGTACTCGCCGGCTCCGCCGGTACGGCCGTCGTCCTGCTGCGCAACGCGGCGACGCGTACCGTCATGCTGATCGGCATCGGCTCGCTGGTCGTCGGTGTGACGGTCACCCTGGTGTCCATCGCCTCGGGCACCGGCGGCACCCCCTCCGTGATCGGCTTCTTCATCGGCGGCGCGATATCCGGCTTCGGCTTCGGCAGCGGGTTCCAGGGGGGCATCAGGCTGGTCGTCCCGCAGGTGCAGCCGCACGAACGGGCCGGGGTGCTGTCCCTTCTCTACGTGGTGTGCTACGTGGGCCTGGGTGTGCCGGCGGTGATCGGCGGCGTGCTGGTCGTGCATGGCGGCGGCCTGGTGCAGACGGCCAGGGAGTACGGCATCGCCGTGATCGTGCTGGCGCTCGCTGCGCTGACCGGCCTGGTGCTCAGCGGCCGCCGGGTGGAGCACGTGGCAGTCGTCCGGCCGGAAACCGGCTCCGCCCCCGAGCCCGCGCGCCTCGCGGAAACCACGTCGCAGCCGTGAGGCGGGCGTCGCGCTAGAATAGACAGGTCTGTCTGAGAGGGTGGTGGTCATGGCGGCCAGGACCGCGACGAAGCTGTCCGCGCGCGAGCGCTTGCTCGAAGCGGCAGACGACCTGTTCTACCAGCAGGGAGTGCAAACCGTCGGCATCGACCGTGTCATCGAGCATGCCGGGGTGGCGAAGGCGTCCCTCTACAACACCTTCGGGAGCAAGGAAGGACTCGTCTGCGCCTACCTGGAGCAGCGTTTCGACCGCGTGAAGAACCGGATCACCCGGACCCTGACGCGCTTCCGCACCCCCCGTGAACAGATACTCGGCGTCTTCGACGCGCTGGGCGAGGCGTTCACCGACCCCGGGTACAACGGGTGCGCGTTCGTCCGGGCCAGCGCCGAGACGGCCGAGGACAGTTCCATCCGCCACGCCGCCGAGGCCTACCGGTCCTGGGTGCGTGAGCTCTTCACCGAACTGGCCGCCGCGTCCGGGTACGCCGAGCCGGAGGAACTGGCCCGACAGCTCCACCTGCTCTACGACGGCGCGGGGCAGGCCGCGCGGATGGACCGCGACCCCGCCGCCGCCACGACCGCCCGCGGTGCGGCAGCGGCCCTGCTCGACGCGGCGCCGCTCGCTCGCTGAGGCCGCGCCACCGGCTGTTCTTCAGCGCCTGCACGCGGTCCTGGGCACGCTGCCCACGAGTCACGTGGTGGCCCGGCTCCCCGGCGAAACGGCCGATGGACTCGATGCAGGAGTTGGCGAGCAGCCCGAGGACGATGACGTGCGTCATGCCGTACTGCTTGCGCTGGAAGTCCAGGTCGGTGCCGACACGGCCGCTCTGAGCACCGTCTTGAGTGCGGCTCGGTCCGGATGCTGGACACGGACGGCCTCGTCGGCTGGGACGCGCCCGGATCCGCAGGCGCGGCTGCACGTGCCGCCCGGCGCCGACAGCGGCGGTCCGTACCCGATCCCGAACAGCTGGCCGACCTGGTCGTCGAGGACGGCTCCACGCCACACCCGCGCCGGGACGACGCCCGTCCTGCTGCCGACGCTGTACGGCGGGGGCGGTCGGGCAGGAGGAACCCCGGGGGGAACCCGCGCGTCCAGCGCCGTGATCTCCTCGGGGTACGGGCGGCCCGCGCGTTCGTCTGGACGGACAGGGCAAGACGGTGTCCCTGACACTGCCCGTCCCCAGGCGGTGAGCGGCGGCGGTGTACGGTCGGACCGGCGGAGCGGGGGGCCCGCGTGTGTCTCCCCACGGGGACTCCGCAGGACCGAGAGGCGGGGGCGGGCGGGATGACGAGGTTGCGGCAGCCGGACCCGTCCGTCCCGGCGTCGCGCCGGTCGCTGCGGCGGCAGCGGGTGGCCGAACCGCGGGCGCAGGGCCGGTCCGGTCCCGAGCTGCGCGAGGTCCTCCCCTCCCTCGTCGGCCTCGGCCTGGTGCCGGTGGCCCTCGTCCTGCTGGCCGGCCGCCTCAGCCGCGCGTTCTGGACCCCCGGCCTGCTGGTGTGCGCCGTCCTGCTGGTGCCGGCCGCCGCGGTGGGCCTGCGCCTGCGCCGGGGGGTCCTGCGGCGACGCCGCGGCCGTTACACCACCCAGGAGCTCGCACGGCTGAGCGACCGCGGGCTGGTGGAGGCCACCACGCGCATGCTGGAGCGCGACGGTTGGCGTGTGGCCGACCTGAGCCTGCGCGCGGGGCGCAGACGCCTGTACGCCCGGGATGTCCACGGCCGCGAACTCGACGTCTCGTTCCGCACCGCGGCGGACGCCGACGAGGACACACGCCGGCCCGCGACCGTGCGGGAGACGGTCCGGCCCGGGGAGGTCAGGCCAGGCCGGCTCATCGTCCACCGCGGTGACTTCAGCCGGGCCGAGGTGCGCTGGGCCGCCCGGCAGACCGACGTCCACCTCGTCGACGGCCGCCGACTGCGCCGCTGGGCGGCCGGCATGCCGCTGGACAAGCTGGGACAGCGACGCTGAGCGGTGACGCATCCGGCCCCGTGGGCATTAGTAGACCGATTGACTAGTAGCCGACCGGTCTACTAATCTCTGCGACAGGAGCCCCCGCCTGGAGAGAAGATCATGAGCACTCAGAAGGTCGCAGTCGTCACCGGTGCCTCGCAGGGCCTCGGCGCGAGCATCGTCGACGCCTACCGCAAGCATGGTTACGCCGTCGTCGCCACGTCCCGCACCATCGCCCCGTCCGGTGACCCGGACCTGCTCACCGTGCAGGGCGACATCGCCGACCCCGCCACCGCCGAGCGCGTCATCGCCCAGGGTCTGGAGCGGTTCGGCCGCATCGACAGCCTCGTCAACAACGCGGGCATCTTCGTCGCCAAGCCCTTCACCGAGTACACCCTGGACGACTACGCCGCCGTAACCGGCGTGAACCTCAGCGGCTTCTTCCGCATCACCCAGCTGGCCATCGAGCAGATGCTCGGCCAGGGCGGGGGTCACGTCGTCACCATCACCACCAGCCTGGTCGACAGCCCGGACATGCGCCTGCCCTCCGCCATGGCCTCGCTGACCAAGGGCGGGCTCCAGTCCGTCACCAAGTCCCTGGCCATCGAGTACGCCACCCGCGGCATCCGCGTGAACGCCGTCTCGCCCGGGACCATCAAGACCCCGATGCACCCGGAGGAGACCCACGCGACCCTCGGCGACCTGCACCCGATGCGGCGCATGGGCGAACAGAGCGACATCGCGGACGCGGTGCTGTACCTGGAGAACGCCCCGTTCGTCACCGGCGAGATCCTGCACGTCGACGGCGGCATGAGCGCGGGGCACTGAGCACGGCGTGCCGCCGGTGTGCGCAACGGTCCGTGGCCGGTTCAGTCCGCTGAACCGGCCACAGGCATGAGCACCTCGCGGCGGGGGTCAGTGCCGCAGCGATATAAGTCGACGGCCGTCAGGGGGTGGTGGCCACGCATTGGGATACATCTCCTGTCACGGCTAGTCAGGTAAGCAACCTTCCGGTTGCCTGCCGAGAGGTTCGGCCGACCGTACTTTCGATATAGACGACCGGACGTCTACTCCTACTACTCCCGCTCCTGCCCGAGTACGACGCCGGACCAGCATCAGGTGTGACGGCGATCCCGGCGATGCGCGCGGACCCCTCCCTCAGCGCGCCGGGGGGACGTCGATGTTGCCGTCGTGCAGCTACCGCCGCAGGGACCGCCCCTTTATAGTCGATCGGTCGTATACTGGCCCCATGGGACGGACAAGTGACGCCAGGAAGAAGATCCTCGACGCTGCGCAGTCACTCATCGAGCTGCGTGGCTACTCGGCGCTGGGCGTGGCCGAGATCTGCAAGGCGGCCGAGGTGCCCAAGGGCAGCTTCTACTACTTCTTCGAGTCCAAGGAGGCCCTCGCGCTCGCCGTGATCGACGAGCACTGGGCCGCCGAGCGGCGCGACTGGACCGGCCTCCTGAAGAACGAGGCGGAACCGCCCCTCCAGCGACTGCGCCAGCTCTTCGAGGCGACCGAGGCCGAGCACCGGGCCTGTCGGGCCGACCGCGGATCGATCGCGGGCTGCATGCTCGGCAACCTCTCCCTGGAGATGTGCAACCAGAGCGAGGCCGTGCGCGACCGGCTCAAGGAGATCTTCGAGGACCAGGTCGACTTGATCGAAGCGGTGGTCACCGAGGCCCAGAGCCGTGGCGAGGTCACCGTCAGCGACGTCCGCGAATCGGCCCGGGCCGTTGTCGCTCAGTTGGAGGGCCAGGTGCTGTTCGCCAAGCTATACAACACCGCTTCACCGCTCGGCGCGCTCTGGGCCAACTGCCTGGCGCTGCTGAACGCCCGGCCGGCCTCCGTCACAGCCGCCCTCTGAGGGCACACCGGGACCCGAGGGCCCTGGATCCGGTGCGGCCCCTGGTCCCGATGGCCAGGGGCCGCCGCCGCGTCTTCTGCGATCGCCTCCGCGCCGACGTGGAGAGGCGATGCGTCGACGCACGCCCACCTCGCCCGGAACGAGGGCGAGCGGCTCCGGCCGACGAGACACGGCCTGCGCGCGGGCAGGGCAGTCGGGGGCCGCGTGGACCTGCTCCGCGGCTACGGCCGGCTCACCGGCGAGAAGCAGGTGGCGGTCGGTACGCGCGAGCGCGACACGTTCCCCCTCACCGCCCGGCACGCCGTCGTCGTCGCCACCGGCACCGGCCCTCCCCGACCTGCCCGGTCTGGACTCGGTGCGTCCGTGAACCAGCGTGAGGCGAAGAGCCCGTCCGAGGAGCCCGGCCGACGACTCGTGGGCCGCATGTCACACGGCCGGCCGGGGCCGCTCCCGTCCTCCGTGAAGCGGCCCCGGCCGACAGCGGTCACCGTCGTCCTCCGCTCTCGGACGACGGTGACCGGGGTGTCGCCGGCCGAGGCCGGCGAGGTCCTCAGCTGGCGCGCAGCGGAGCGAGGGC
>NZ_JNWV01000067.1 GCF_000716535.1 Streptomyces flaveolus
AGGGTCGATGCGGTGTCCTGACACACCCGGCACACCGAACCCCCCGGAGAAGAGGGGCCCCGCTCCCGCCGGGCACACATCCACACTCCGCCACCACGCCCCCGCCCGGAAGAGACAAGTTCCTGCCCGGGAAAGAACCTGCCCCCCTTCGCGTCGGCTCGGGACGGAGCGGCACACGTGTCCTGGCACCCGGGTGGGCCGCCGTCCCCCACGGCGCGGGAGGTCCTCAACCGTCGTAAGGGAGGTCGTCAGGAGCGGACCGCGAGGATCCAGCGATTGGCGGCCAGCGCGTCGTCCGGCGCCGGCCGCAGGCCGACGCCGAGGCGGTCCGCGAAGTCGAACGGCGTGTGCACGGCCGTGTCCCAGCCCCGGGCGTCGAGATCGGCGAGGGAGTCCGGGCGGGGATCGGTGCTGAACAGCGCGAGCAGGTCGATGCCGAGCCGCTCCCGGACCGCCGCGTAGACGGGATAGTCGCGTTGCCCGGCCGGGTCCACCCCGTGTTTGACCTCGTAGCCGAGCGCACTGCCCGGTGCGCTGTGCGCGTTGACGGTCGCGAGCAGTTCGTGTTCCGCGGCCGGCGGCAGATACGGCACCAGCCCCTCGGCGAGCCAGGCCGTCGGACGCGTCGGATCGAAGCCCGCCCCGATCAGGGCGTCGGTCCAGTCCTGGCGCAGGTCGGCGGCGAGGGCGACGCGGGCGGCCCGCGGCACGGCCCCGAGCGTGTCCAGGACGGACTGCTTGAAGGCGAGCACCTCTTCCTGGTCGATCTCGAAGACCGTGCTGCCGTCCGGCCATGGCAGCCGGTGGGCGCGGGTGTCCAGACCGGCGCCCAGCACGACCACCTGCCGGCAGCCACCGGCCGCGGCGCTGAGCAGGAACCCGTCGAAGACGCGGGTGCGCAGACCGAAGAAGCGGGCCAGCCGGCCCCACAGCGGATCGGCGTCGCCGTCCGGCACCTCGTCGAACCGGCGCGGCCAGTCGGTGCAGCCGGGCGCCGCGCGGACGAAGTGTTCCGCGTACTCGTCCCGCGCCGGCGCGCCGGGCCGGGAGGTCTCGATCGCGCGGGCCGCGGCGACCAGTAAGGCGGTCACGCCCACCCCCGCGACTCCGGTGCTGCTTCCTCGGGCGGTATCGGTCATGTCCCTCTCCGCGGTGCCGTGTCCTGCGCGGTTTCTGTGCGTAACACGTCTCGAACGGGCCTGGGGTTCACTCGACACGTGTGCGCGGATGCCGAACCCGGTACCTGACAGCGTCCTGGCGCCCCAAGTCGCCCATGCCTGCCCGGAGCCGGGCTGACCTTCTGGACCTGGCCGGTTCCCGGGACGGCGGGCGGTGGCCGTGCTCCGGCTGCCTGCCGCGCCCCGAACGCACCGCCGGGCCTCGATACGCGATGGATGCACAGCCGAGCGGTGCCGGAGGGCCGGCCACGGCCGAGCAGGGCCTCCACGCCGTGCTCTCGATCAGCCGTTCCCTGATCGAGAGCACGCGGCGGTGGGTGGGGGTCACGGCCCCGGTTCTACGACCGTCCGGTCACACCTGCGGCATCGCGACGGGCCGGGACGCCGCGCCGGGCAGGGACGCCGCGTCCTCGCCGAGCACCGCGAGTTCGTCGTCGGTCAGTTCGCGTTCGTCCAGCCAGGCCAGTCCGACCACGGCACGGACGGCGCCGTCCGCGCCGGACACGGGGAGCGCCACGGCGGCCTTGCCGTCCACGGCCTTGGCGCCCGGTTTGACCGCGCCGCTGTCGTCCTCCTTGAGGTTGCAGGTCTGGATCGGCCTGTCCTGCTGCCAGGCGAGGCCGGCCATGCCTTTGCCGAGCGGGATCCGTGCGGTGACCTCGCGCACCTGGGGCGGGATGTTGTGCGCGGCCGTGATGTGCAGCAGGTCCTCCCGCACGACGTGGACCGTTCCGGCGGTGGCCCCGTGGCGGTCGAGCAGACCGCGCAGCCATGTGTTCGTCGACTCATCGAGCATGGCGAGAGGGTACGGCAGGCAGCTTCGGATACGTATACGGACCGCCGATGTCGACATGTATGAGATGTGCCGCGGGTCCCGGGGCCGGGTGCACGGGGCGGGGCGCACGGGGCAGGCCGGTGCCGTCCGGTGTGGTCAGTCCCGGACGCACCCCCACCGGACACCGGTGCCCGGGCCGGCCGCTCGCGTCGTCAGTCGTCCGCGTCCGTCGCGTCGGCCAACCGGTTGAGCCACTCGTGCAGCAGGTTCCGCTCGGCAGGGCTGAGCGCCGCGGTGTCCTCCTGGCCGAGGGCGACGAGCAGCGCCATGGCGCTGCTCGCGACGGCGGTGCGGGGGGCGGCGCCGGCGAGGCCGCCGTTCTTGGCAGGTGGGAGCGTGAGGGTGTTGATCACCATCTCGCGTGCGGTGTCGGCGGTCCGCGGGTCGTAGACGCCCTCGGGCAGGCTCATCAGCGTGAGGATCGTGCCCACGCCGGCGGAGTGCATGACCTCGGTGGCGCGTTCGACGCTCATCCGCAGACGTCCGGCCGCGGCGACCCGGGTGATCATGAGCCGCAGACCGGCGGCGGCCCGCCGTCCGGCCTGCGGCAAGTGGCCGGGGCGGACCTGGCCGTAGACGAGCGAGTAGTAGGCCGGATGCTCCAGTCCGAAGCGGATGTGCAGGTCCCACGCGTCGCGCAGCGCCTGGACCGGGTCGCCGCCGGTGAGCAGGTCGGCCTTCACTTCGAGGTAGCGCCGGAACCCGTAGTCCGCGACCTCCTCCAGCAGCCTGTCCTTGTCCCCGAAGATCCGGAAGATCGACGGGGTCGGCACGCCGGCGCGGGCGGCGACGGCACGGGTCGAGACCGCTTCCAGGCCACCCACTTCCAGCAGCTCGGCCGCCGCCAGGACGATCTTCTGCCGCAGTGGCGGAGCTGCCTGCTCCGGTTCCGTCTCCGTAGTCACGAATCGACGATATCAGTTTGGTGAATCATTGATCCGATCGGTGATACGTTGTTCGCGAATGATCCTCCAGCGCTCGGGCATCGGGCCGGAGAGCCTGGAGGGCCTGCGTGTCGCCGACGCCTCCGGCGTCCCCTCGATCCCGTCCCACGACACCAACGCCACGGTCTGCGCCATCGCGGAGCGCGCCGCCGAGATCGTACGCGAGGCTGTCCGAGCCGCGACGGCGACACCGACGACGCTCTCGTACAGCGCGCTGACGGGCGGTGTGGCCATGGAGGAGTCGGCCCAGTCGGTGCGCATGGCGCCCGGTCGGCGGCGGTCACCTTGATGCCGAGGGGCGCCACTTTCTCGGCCAGGACCGGGACGCCCACGCGTCCGCCGACGGAGGGGATCTGGATGACGTACCCGGATCCCTGCTCGCGCAGGAGAGGCAGGGCGGCCCGGGTGACGGACACGAGAGGCCCGGCGTGTGAAGTCGCCGCCGCCGGCGCCGGGACACACCGGCACGGATGGTCAGCCGCCGTGGCACACACCGTCATACTCCGGTCGGCGCCGCGGCGCATCGTTGGGACATGACCAGCAACGACCCGTCCGCCTTCGGTGGCCGCCTGCTCATCGGCGCCACCGGTTCCGCCGCCGTCGCCACGCTCCCGATGTACATCAACGCGCTGCGCGCCACGTTCACCGGGAGCGTCACCGTCCTGATGACGCACACCGCTGCCACGTTCCTCCCGCCGCACACCGTCGGCCTGTTCGCGGACCGCGTGGTGACGGGCGCGACGCCCGACGACTGGGCCCGCGAGAACCAGGCGACCCTCGCGGCGGAGCACGACATGTTGGCCGTCCTGCCGGCCACGGCCAACATGCTCTCCGCCACCGCCACGGGCGCCGTGCCGAACATGCTGACCGCGACGATCGCCGCCGCCGACTTCCCGGTGGTCTTCTTCCCGGTGATGACCGGCGAGATGTGGCTGAAGCCCGCCGTCCAGCGCAATGTCGACCAGCTCCGCCAGGACGGCTACCACGTCGTCGACCCGCAGTGGGGACAGCGCTACGACGTCGGCCTGAAGCAGCTCGTCAAGGCCCCCATGCCGCCGGCGCCGCCCCAGTTCGTCGAAGTGGTCCGGGAACTCATGCCCGAGCGCGCACCCGCGGACGGCTGAGGACGCCCGGACCGGTCAACGCGCGCCCGGCCGCCGGGCACGGTAGGCGCCGGGTGTCATGCCCGTGACGGCCCGGAACGCCCGGTGCAGCTGTGCCTCGCCGCCGAACCCGCACGCGCGGGCCACGGCGGAGAGAGGGCGTTCGGGGTACGACAGCATCAGCCGCTGGGCGTGTGACACCCGCAGCCGGCGGACCAGCTCCGTGAGCGATTCGCCGTCCGCGGCCAGGACGCGGTACATCGTGCGCCGGGAGATTCCGCAGCCCGCGGCCACCCCGGCGGCGTCGAGGCGGGGATCCGTGGCGTGCCGGCGCACGAACCGGTGGATGCGTTCCCGGGTCAGCGCCGTGCCGGACACCTCCGGCGGCGCGCTGCCCGCGGCCCAGGCCAGACCGGTGTCCAGCAGGTCGACGGCGTGCGGCAGCAGCGCGGCCGCCGCCCCGGCGTCGTGACCCTGCATCCGGTGGAGGCCGACGAGGAAGTCCGCGATGACACGGCCGGGGCCCGAGACGCCCAGGTCCACGCTGGTCGCCCCGGCCGGCGAGCGGTGCGCCAGCCGGGATCTGGGCACCTTGACCACGAGCTGGGAGAAGTCGTCCTCGAAGTCCAGCGCGTAGGGGCGGGTGCTGTCGACGAAGGCCATCGACCCGGGCGCGAGCAGGGCGACCCGCCCGTTCTGCTCCAGCCTGGCCCGGCCGCGGAGCTGGATGTTGGCGAGGAAGACGTCCTCGTGGTCGCGTCCGATCAGCCGGCGCGTCCGGACCACCTGCTGGGGACCCGCGCTCAGCTCGGCGAAGCCGATCCCGTCCAGGACGGAGTGCTCGATCCGCCCCTCGAAGGCCCCGCCCGGCCCGGGGCGCACCGCCACTCCGACGAACGTGTCACAGATGACGTCGGCCCAGTAGGCGAGCGCGTCGGAGGTGTCGACGTCCGCGCTGGACCACACGGTGCGCGGAACAGGGCAGGTGTGCATGCTTCCATGATGGCGCCCCGCCGCCCCACGCTGAGCTCGCGGTCAGATCAGTCCGCGGGCGCCGGCCCGGGCGCCGGCCTGGAAGCGGGTGTCGGCGCCCAGCTTGGCCAGGACGGCGGCGACGCGCCGGGTGGCGGTCCGGGTGCTGCACCCCAGCTGCCGGGCGATGGCCTGGTCCTTCAGCCCGGCCTTGAGCATGCCGAGGAGCAGGAGGTCGTCCGAGTCGAAGGTGTCGTCCTCGGCGGGCACCGTACCGGTGATCGGTTCGGCGCGGGCCCAGTAGGCCTCGTACAGCTCCATCAGGGCGTCGAGCATCCCGGACGGGTGGATGACGACGAGGTCGTCGTAGACCGGGCCGGACATGGGGACCAGGGCCACCCGCTTGTCGATGATGTGCAGTTTGAACGGCAGGGACGGCAGCAGCCTGGAACGCTCGCCCAGTTCGGCGAGTCTGAGCAGCATGGCGAACCGGCCGGGGCGCTCCATGGACTGCGGACAGTAGATCGAGCGCACGTCGATGCCTCGTTCCAACCAGGCCGCCGTGATGTCGAACTCCTCCTCGTTGCTGTGGTGCCGGCCATCGGGGCGTCCCACGTAGGGTGGCCGGTCGAGGGCCCACATGTGACTGGTCGCGGAGTTGCTCAGCTCCTCGACCCGTTCCTGGATCAGCCGGCGGTCCGACAGGACCTCCACCAGGTTGCGCGGGTCGGCACGCAGCCGCCCTTCCCGGTAACGTTCGGCGATCCGGTCGATCTCCGTGCGTGCGGAGGCCAGCGCGGTCTCCACCTCGAACTGCCGCCGGGCCAGCAGGGGGAGCAGCGCGGCCTGTGGGTTGGTCACCTGGTAATGGCCCCGGCTGGTGACGTGGAGGAGCCCGAGTTCCCGTAGCCGGGTGACGGACCGCAGGACACGGTGCTCCGGCGTCCCCAGGGACGCGGCCAGGTCCGCGACGGTGACCTGACCGCGGTCCAGGAAGCACCGGTACACCTCTTCGTCGGACTCGGCTATGCCCAGGGCCGTGAGCACGTATGCATACCTCCGTCGAATCGGCGTGGGACGTCCGTGGCGCGGTTGGTCATCCGTCCAAATCCGCCAACAGAGTATCTGGACACCTCTCCAAGGAACAGCGTTCACTTTCTCGCTGGGACGACGCGGTTGCCCCGTGTCCGGCACCCGCCGACGTCAACTCCCCACTCCCGCACGTGCAGCACCACCCCGAGGGTGCGAGAGGCACCCTCCGGCTCGGCCCACTCCCCGTGGAGGACGCGTGAGTTCCACGCTCCGAAGAAAGACCTTCGCCTGCGGCGCGGCGGCTCTGGCCGTCTCCCTGGCCGCCCTCTGTACCGCCACACCGGCACAGGCCGCCGGTGACCCGCTGACTCCCGTCCCCCGCTCCGGGCCCCTCCCGGCCGGCCGTTACATCGTGACCCTGTCCGACGCGCCCGTCGCCCTCTACCAGGGCGGTGTGGCCGGCTTCGCCGGCACCGCGCCGAAGCCGGGCGCCAGGGTCGACACCTCCACCACCGCCGCGCACCGCTACCGGGACTATCTCCAGGACCGGCAGAGCAAGGTCGCCGCCTCGGTCGGCGCCAAGGTCCGGGGGCGCTACACGGTGGTGACCAACGGCTTCACCGCGAGACTGACGGCCGTTCAGGCGGCACGTCTGAGCCGGCAGCCGGGTGTCCTCAAGGTCAGCCCGGACGGATGGAACAAGCCGACGGACGACACCCGGTCGACCGACCTCATGGGGCTGTCGGGGCCGCACGGCGTGTGGTCGAGGCTCGGCGGCACCGCGAAGTCCGGCAAGGGCGTGGTGGTCGGCGTCATCGACACCGGCGTCTGGCCCGAGAGCGCGTCGTTCGCCGCCCCCGCGCTGGGCACCGCGCCCCCCACGGCCAAGGACCCCTACCGCCCTTACCGCAAGGGCGACGTGATCAGAATGAAGAAGGCCGACGGGGGCACCTTCACCGGCCTCTGCCAGACCGGTGAGGAGTTCACCGCCGCCGTCTGCAACACCAAGCTCGTCGGCGCCCGGTACTTCGGCGACGCCTATCTCGCCGAGACGCCCCCGGAGGAGCGGGACGACTACGTGTCACCGCGTGACGGCGAGGGCCACGGCACCCACACCGCGTCCACCGCCGCGGGCAACGCCAACGTCCAGGTGACCGTGGGCGGGAAGGACTTCGGGAAGATCTCCGGAGTGGCACCGGGCGCCGCGGTCGCCGTGTACAAGGCGCTCTGGAAGGACAAGGGCGGCGCCGACTCCGACATCGTCGCGGCGATCAACCAGGCGGTGGCGGACGGCGTCGACGTGATCAACTACTCCGCCGGGGCGCTCCTGGAATCCCCGCTCGACAATCCTGTCCAGCAGGCCTTCCGGGCGGCGGCACAGGCCGGCGTGTTCGTGTCGACGTCCGCGGGCAACAACGGCCCGTCGAGGTCGTGGATAGACAACACCGCCCCGTGGACCACCACCGTCGCGGCCAGCACCATGGCGACTCCGGAGGCCACGGTGAAGCTGGGCGACGGCCGGACCTTCGTCGGGGCCAGCGTCACCGTGGACACGGAACTCGGGCCGAAACCGCTGGCCTTGTCCACCGACGTGAAGGCCGCCTCGGCGACGGAGACAGCGGCGAAGCTGTGCCAGGACGGGACCCTCGACCCGGCGAAGACGGCCGGGAAGATCGTGGTGTGCGACCGCGGGGTCAACACCCGGGTGAGCAAGTCCGCCGAGGTCGCGCGGGCCGGGGGCGTCGGCATGGTCCTGGTGAACACCACCGACCAGGACACGGACGGCGACATCCACCTGGTGCCGACCGTGCACCTGAACGTACCGGCGGCCACGACGGTCCGCGACTACGCGGCGACCCCGGGCGCCACCGTCTCACTGGAGCCGGGCGGTTCCACCGGGACGCCCTACCCGCAGATCGCCCCGTTCTCCTCCAGGGGCCCCTCGGAGGACAACAAGGGCGCGCTGATCAAACCGGACCTCGCCGCACCGGGCGTGGCCGTGCTCGCCGCCGTCGCGCCGCCCAGCAACCAGGGGCACGACTTCGACTTCATGTCGGGAACGTCGATGGCCGCGCCGCAGGTGTCCGGTCTCGCCGCCCTCTACTTCGGCGTGCATCCCAAGTGGTCCCCGATGGCGGTCAAGTCGGCCCTGATGACGACTGCCGTGGACACCAGGACCGCGTCGGGCGGCACCAACACCGACGTGTACGCGCAGGGTTCCGGTGAGGTCGACCCCACCGCGATGCTCAACCCCGGCCTGGTCTACGACTCCTCGAACCGCGACTGGCTCGCCTACGAGGAGGGTCTCGGGATCGACACCGGGACCGGCGTCGCGCCCGTCGCACCCAGCGATCTGAACTACCCGTCCATCTCCGTGGACCGGCTGCTCGGTTCGCGTACCCTCACCCGCACCCTGACCGCGGTCAGGCCGGGTGTGTACCGGGCGTCGGTCGAGCTGCCCGGCTTCCGGGCCGAGGTGAAGCCCTCGACCCTGCGCTTCACCCGTGCCGGACAGACCGCGAAGGTCGGCATCACGCTGACGCGCACCACCGCGGTCTCCGATGTCCCCGTCACGGGCTCCCTGACCTGGGTGGGCAGCGGGCACGTGTCGGTACGCAGCCCGATCGTGGTCACACCGCAGAGCCTGCTGGCCCCCGGCCGGGTGGACGGCAGCGGGAGCGCCGGAAGTGTCTCGTACTCCGTGACCCCGGGTACCGAGAAGCTGACGCTCACCGCCTACGCCCCCGTGGCGGGCGCCCCGGTGCGCGGTGAGCTGTCCAACGAGACGGGCAACGCCCAGGACTTCGTCCTCACGGTGCCCGAGGGAAGCAAGGCCGGCGAGTTCTTCGCCACCGGGGACAACCCCGACGACAAGCTGTACCTGATGGTCGTGCCCCTTCGGGAGGACGGCTCGCCCCTCGACGGCGGCCAGCTGAGCGAGTACGAGCACCAGGCGCACATCAGCCTGACGACGCTGAAGCCGGGCAAGTACGCGGTGACCGTCATGTCGGCCTGGTACGAGGGGGCGCCGTTCTCGTCCGACATCAAGTTCACCCTTCAGGCGAACGTGGTGGGTGCGGACGCGCCGACGACCGGCACCTTCAGCGTGTCTCCCACGCGTCCTGTGACGAAGCCGGGCGTCCCCTTCCCGGTCACCGGCACGTGGTCCGGTGTGGACACCTCCGCTCCGGCCACCGCCTACGTCGGATACCAGGACGGTACCGGCACCCTGGTCAGCCTCCACGGCTGATCCGCTCCTTCGGGGGGCTGCCCGGCGGCCCGCCGGACCCGCGGACCCGGTGGAACCGCCCCGCCGTGCGACGGGGCGGTTCCACCGGGCCGCCCAGTGCTCAGGACGTGGACCACTTCTGGTTGGGGCTGCCGGAGCAGGACCACAGCTGGAGCCGGGTGCCGTTCTCCGTGCCGTTGTCCCGGACGTCCGTGCACTTGTCGGCGAGCGTGCTGACCAGGTCGTGCCTGACGTTCAGCACGAACTGCTGCGCCGAACTCCCGTCGCAGGCGGCGAGTTCGAGGTCCGTCCCGTCGGCGGTCGAGCCGTTCGCGAGCCGCACGCACATGCCGAGCGCCCGCATGGTTCCGCCCGTGAACGTCCAGTGCTGCGCGGCGGATCCCGAGCAGTCCCAGATCATCAGGCCCGCGCCCTGCACGGCCTTGCCGCCCACGATGTCTATGCAGCGCTGCGAGGCGTGGCTGAACACGTTCACCCCCGGTGCCGCGGCCGGAGCGGTCGTCCGGGCCCCGGTCGTGGCCTTCGCCGTGGTGGTGGAGCGCTGGGCGGGGGACGCGGAGTCCTCGCTCGACGCGCTGCTGCTGGGCGAGGCCGACGTGGGCTTCCGGGAAGCTTCGGCCTTCTTGCCGGGACCGGTCGCGGACGCCTTCACCGGGGGCGCCGACACACCGCCGAACCCGTCGATGACGTCTGTGCCGCGGCCACGGGAGTCGACGGTCACCGAGGCCCCGTCGCGCTTGTCGTCGTCGTGACCGTTGACCAGGCCCAGGGTCAGCAGGACACCGCCCGCCGCCAGCAGTCCGACGATGCTCACGACGCCGAGGGCACCGCGCATTCCCTCGCGCCGGGGCTTGCCGCCCTTGCCCCGGCAGACCTGATCGAGTGATACGACCGGGTCCACAGCGGGGCTGTCGTCCGTGTCGGCGCGGCGTGCGAAGGTGTCGCCGGGTCTGTCCGCGGCGGAGCCGCCCACCGCGTCGTCGGCCGCCGGGGACGACGTCCCGGTACCGCGGCCGGTGTTCCCCCGCGATCCCAGCGAGGAGATCTGGGTGAGCCGGGGCAGGGAGGTGCCTCTCCCGGCCGCGTCGGGCGCCCGGTCACCGCTGTCCGGGGCGGACGGCTCCGCGCCGCCGGCCGGGGTGCCGTCCCGGCCGGGCCCGGAACCGGAACTGACGGATCTGGCACTGCCCGGGACTCTCCTGGGGAGATCCCCCGCCGACCGGGGCGTGTGTGGAGGCTTCATGGGTTCCTTTCAGCGGAGGCGGAGCACGGGCGGCAGTGTCGCGGGGGGTGCCCGACCGGTCTCCGGGGCGGTCCGGTCCTGCCACACATGGAGCGGATCCGCCGGCGTTCGGGTTCACGCCCACGACGTGTGACTTGTGACTCATACCGGTCTGCGAGTGCGGACTCAAACCGGCGCATCGGACGGCGCGGCCGGTCGCACCGGTGGGGCGCGGACGGTGTCGCACACACGAACGCCGCCCGGCCTCGCGCCGGGCGGCGCCTGGGTGCCTGGTACCCGCGCGCGGGGGCCTAGGCCCAGCAGCCGTTCACGGTCGCGGCCAGACCGTCCATCGCGTCCTTGATGTCGTTCGGAGCGGCCGTCGAGCCGTTCTCGACGAAGGAGAAGACCCGCCATTCGCCGTCGTCGGTCCGGGTCAGACCGCTCAGGGCGATGGCACCGGTGAGGGTGCCGGTCTTCGCCTGCACCTTGCCGACGGCGCACTGGGAGTCCGGGTCGTCGAACCGGCCGTACTCCGGGCCGAGGGTGGAGCCCGCCTCGCCGGCGACCGGCAGGCCGTCCAGGAGGGCGCTCAGGGTGTGCGCGTAACGGGGCTCCGTGACGAGTTCGAGGATCTGCGCGAGCGTGGCGGCCGGGACGCGGTCGGTCCGGGACAGACCGCTGCCGTCGTGGATCTCGAAGTTGTCGAGGGAGACGCCGTAGCGGTGGCTGAGCACGTGACGCACGACCTCGGTGCCGCCCTCGAAGGTGGCGGGGCGTCCCGCGCCCAGAGCGGTCATCCGCAGCAGGGTCTCGGCGATGTTGTTGTCGCTGGTCTTGAGCATCTTCTTGACGATGTCCGCCAGTGGGGCCGACCTGTGGCGCGCGACCGGCACATCGGTGTGGCGGGCCGTGCCGCGCGTGACGTCGCCGTCGACGGCGATGCCGTCCTCGGCGAGCAGCTTGGCGAAGGTCTGACCGGCGTCGATGGAGGTGTCCTGGACGCCGCGGCCGTCGACGACGAGGGCGCGGACCGGGGCGACGGTGTCCGGGTAGTAGCCGTCGTTCCAGCCGTCGGCGAGAGTCGGTGCGGGGAACAGGCTGTCGTCCACGGCGACCTTCACCGTGGTCAGGCCCGCCCTCTGCAGCCCGGCGACCGCGGTCTTCGCCAGCTCGGCGAGGTCGGCGCTGCTGAGCGTGCGGTCGCCGCCGCCGACCAGGGTGAGGGTGCCGTCGCCGTAGACGACCTTGGTGGTGAACCGGTGTTCGGGGCCCAGCACGGTCAGCGCGGCGGTGGACGTGGCGAGCTTGACGTTGGAGGCCGGCATCAGCGCGGTGGCGCCGTTGTGGTCCCACAGGGTGCTGTCGGAGTCCGCGTCCAGGACCACGCCGCTCACCTCGGGGCCCAGCCGCTGGTCGAGCACGCGGGCGTCGAGGTTCGCGGCCATCTGCCGGTCGCTGGGGTCGGCCGGATCCGCGCTGCCGGTCGCGCCGCCGGCCGTCGCCGTGGTGCCGTTGCCGGCGGCGAAGGCCGAGGGCCCGGCCAGCGCGGCCGAGGCGACGGGCACCGCCAACGCCAGCACGACGGTACGCCGCAGACCCGAGCCGTTCTGCTTCGTCCTGCGGTGCCGGCGCCGGCCGCCCGGCGCGAAGGAGTCGGTCTGTGTTTCCGCTGTGGAGTGGTCCATGAATTCCAGGATTCGGTCGAGACACGTGTCAAGGGGATCGGCGCGCACGTTACTCCGCCGCACCCCGCCCACCGGATCGCTTCCATGTCTCGCCATCACTTCTTCACACCGATGTCATCCCCTCGTGTGCCTAGACTGAGACAGATGTCTCGGGCGCGGGGGCCGGCACACCGTTGCTTGTCCGCTGGACGTGCCACCGAGCCGTTGTGACCTGTGGGGGTGCCGTCCGATGAAGTCCGCACGCCGGGAGAACACCCGGTGGCCCGCGGCGGGTACGTGGGCCGTCCTGGGCCTGGCCGCCGCGGGGTGCTGGTTGGTCGGCCGGGCCGGCGAGTCGTCGAGCGACGCCGGTGACGCGGCCGTCGACCGCGTGACCGCGGGCCGGGTGTGCCGGTCCGCGCTCCCGCGCGGCATGGAGCTGTCCTGCGGGACGTACGGCTTCGGCGACCTGCGGTACGTCTGCGACGCCCAGCGGCACGACGGAGCGCGGTGCGAGCGGACGTCTCAGGTGACGGTGCGCAACCCGGGCCGTGCCGTGGTGTACGTGTCATACCTGGCGGGCCCGCTGCCGGGCGTGCGCGAGGAGGGCCCGGGACAGGCGGTGGAGCCGGGCGGTGAGGTGACGCTGCGCCCCGGCGCGGGGCGGCTGTTGTTCGACATCACGCTGCGTGGCACGGACCGGGGGCCGAGCCGTCTGGAGGTGGTCCGGGTCCGGTGAACCCTCACGGGTCCGGCCTCCGTGTTCCTTGCAACGGCTTTCCCGGCCGGCCGGGCGGTCCGCGTCCGCGTGGACCGCGCGCGGACCGGCCGACGGGGCGACCGCGTTCCGCGGCCGGCACGGATCCCCGGGACTGTCCCGGCGTAGAGGGCGAGGAAACACGGATGGACACGCACCAGCAGGCACGGCCGGTCAGTGACGGGGACGAGCGGGTGGTCATGGGCCCGGAGTTCAAGGCGGACGCCCACCGGCAGTACGCGCGGCTGCGCGCGAAGGGCCCCATCCACCCGGCACAGTTCTTCCCCGGCATCACGGGCTGGGTGGTCGTCGACTACGACCTGGCCCGCACGACACTGACCCACCCGGCGCTGCTCAAGGACCCCCAGCCGGCCGCGGAGATGCTGGAGGCGGCGGGTTTCCTGGGCCACAAGCGCGGCACCGGGTTCGGCGGCCAGATGCTGGAGGCGGACCCGCCCGAGCACACCCGGCTGCGCCGTCTGGTCTCCGGTGCCTTCTCACCGAAGCGGACCGCCGAGATGGAACCGCGCATCACCCAGATCGCCGACCAGCTCGTCGACGCCATGCCGCCGTCCGGCGAGCTGGACCTGGTGGAGGCCTTCACCGCGCCGCTGCCGGTCGCGGTCATCGCCGAACTGCTCGGCATCCCCGAGGCCGACCGCCAGGACTTCCGCCGCTGGACGTCGCTCGCCTTCCAGGTGGGCCACCCCGAGTACGCCTCGGCGGTGGCGAGCCTGCACGGGTTCCTGCGCCAACTGGCCGACGACAAGCGCCGCGCTCCCGGCGACGACCTGCTGTCCGCCCTGGTCGCCGCCCGGGACGAGGACGACGGCCGCCTCTCCCAGGACGAACTGGCCGGCACGGCGGCCCTGCTCGTCATCGCCGGCCACGAGACCACCGTCAACCTCCTGGGCAACGCCGTGCTGGCCCTGCTCCAGCACCCCGGCCAACTGCGGCTGCTGCGGGAGGACCTCGGCCTCCTGCCCGACGCCATCGAGGAGTTCCTGCGCTACGACACCTCCGTCGAGCGCACGACGAACCGGTACGCGGCCGAGGACCTGGAGCTGGGCGGGGTGCGGATCCCCCGGGGCGGCATCGTCGCCGTGGCCCTCGCCTCCGCGAGCCGTGACGCACCCCTGCCCGATGGCGGCGACCCGGACGTGCTGGACATCACCCGGCCCGCCGCCCGGCACCTCTCCTTCGGCCACGGCATCCACCACTGTCTGGGCGCCCCGCTGGCCCGCCTGGAGGCCCGTGTCGCCCTGCGCACCCTCCTCACCCGCGTCCCGCACCTGGAACTGGCGGTCCCCGCCGATTCCCTGCAGTGGTTCCCGGCCGGCATGGTGCGCGGGGTGCTGTCGCTGCCCGTGCGGTATCGCACCGCCTGATGCGACGGCGGTCACACATGTGCCGACCGCCTTCGTCGGCAGGCATTCCATCGTCCCGTTCCGGAGGAGTCGCTGGTCCGTGCGGTGCCGGCCGCCACGGAGCGGAGAGTGACGTTCGCGGAGTAGGTCTCGGGACGGGCGGCGGGACCGTTCAGCTCGGCCGTCACCGGCTCGGCCTCGCGTGAGTCGAGGGTGACGGTTCGTTCACCGTCGACGCGCAGTCCGTCCCGGGCGAAGCACGTCGGCGACACACCCGCCGGCCCGGCGCCCAGCAGGCGGTACGCGCCGACGGGGAGCTCCGCGGTGGCCGAGCCGGCGTCACCCGTGCCGGACCCCTCGTCGGCGACGGGGAAGCACACGGCGCCGGTGGCGTCGTTCCGCGGCACCCTCACGAGGCCGGAGCAGTCCATCGGCTGCCCGGACCTGTCGAGCACCCGGACCGTCACCGTGCCGGTGCGGTCCAGCATGTCGGCGGTCATGGGGGTCACGGGGGTCACCACAGGGGTGTCTCCCG
Organism: Streptomyces flaveolus; assembly: GCF_000716535.1. Lineage (GTDB taxonomy): Bacteria > Actinomycetota > Actinomycetes > Streptomycetales > Streptomycetaceae > Streptomyces > Streptomyces flaveolus_A. The sequence goes on from NZ_JNWV01000067.1 coordinate 14,863, forward strand.
CGGACGCCGTCAGCCGTCCCTCCCGGGAGCCGACGGAACCGGAGCAGGCGGAGACCCTGACGGTGGCGGACGCGGTGCCGTGCGCCGGAACGGTGGGCGGCGGCGGGGCTCCGCGGCGCGGCGTCGGCCGGTGCGACGACCAGCCCCGCCGGCGTGCCGACCCCCGGCAGCAGCGACAGGTGAACCGGGCGGCAGGGCATCGGGGTTACCCGGACGGGTCAGAATCCCCGGAAGACGCCGTCGTCGTCCGCGGCCTCCACGAACTCCTCCCAGTCCATGTTGGCGAAGGAGATGTTGTTCTCGACCGACCACAATGCGGCGGCGGCCACCCGCAGTTCGTCGAAGCCCTGCTCCGGCTGCTCGTCCTCGCTCTTCAGGACGGCCAGCAGCGGCATCCCCGATCCGCTCAGGGCCTGCCGGTCCGCCAGGATCAGCAGGTCGTCCTCGGCGGGCGCGAGCGCGACGATCTGCTCGGTGGTCAGGTCGCGGTAGGCGGGGTCGTCCACGATGTGCAGCACCGCGAGGAATCCGTCCTCCTCGGCCGGGGTGGCGACCACCGCGCGAAGCGCCTGCCAGGCCTCCTCGTCGGAGAAGTCGGTGCGGATCAGCAGGGTGTCCTCGTGCTGTGGCAGGCTCTTCATGCCGGATCTCCTGGAGGGGTGGGCGACGACCGGGCCGTGCGGCGCCCGGCACACATGACCTGCATGTTAGCGAAACCAACAGTCACACGTGTCGACACGTCACAGCACTCCGCCCGAAGCCCGGGGGCGCTGGAGCGGAGGTTGGCCGCCGCCGAAGAAGGGGATGACCACCGAACCCGTGGAACCCGCTCGGCCCGATCGGCATCATCAGTGGCACAGCGACACACAAAGGAACAAGGTCGAGAGCAGTGCACCGACAGAACGCGACGGGTTCCCTCCACGGCACCTCCCCGACGGCGGAGTCCGGAGACTGGCAGGCGCGACTTCGCCGCTTCGGACACGTGGCACGCCCGGGGCCGGACACCCGCGAGCGCCTTGTTCCGCCGTTCCCGCAGCCGGTGGTCCGCCCGTGGGAGCTGATACGCCTCGATCGGGCACATGCCCGCCGCGTCGCGAAGGCGATGGACTGGCTGGGGCCGGTACTCGTCGCCGTCCTGGCCGGCGCGGTCCGCTTCTGGCACCTCGGCCGGCCGCGGGGCCTCGTCTTCGACGAGACCTACTACGCGAAGGACGCCTGGTCCCTGCTGCGGCTCGGCTACGAGGGCACCTGGCCGGACCGCAAGATCTCCGACCCGCAGATCCTTGCCCACACGAAAGGGATCCCGCTCTCCGACACCGGGGCCTTCGTCGCGCACCCGCCGACGGGCAAGTGGGTGATCGCCCTCGGTGAGTGGATGTTCGGCCTGGACCCGTTCGGCTGGCGGTTCATGACGGCGGCCCTGGGCACCGTGTCGGTGCTCATGCTGTGCCGGACAGGACGCCGCCTGTTCCGTTCGACGCTGCTGGGCTGCCTGGCCGGTGCGCTGATGGCGGTGGACGGTCTGCACCTGGTGATGAGCCGTAACGCGCTGCTGGACCTCGTGGTCATGTTCTTCGTACTGGCGGCGTTCGGCTGCCTGCTGATCGACCGGGACCACGCACGAGCCCGGCTCGCGGCGGCCTTGCCCGTCGGCGCGGACGGCCGTGCGCGCCCGGACGAGCGCACCGGTGACCATGCCGGACAGGGGGCCCGTCCCTGGCGGCTCGCCGCCGGCCTCTTCCTGGGACTGGCGGCTTCCACCAAATGGAACGGGCTGTACGTCCTGGCGTTCTTCGTGATCCTGACGGTGCTGTGGGACGTCGGCGCCCGTCGTGTCGCCGGGGCCCGCCGCCCGTACCGGGCGGTGCTGCGCAAGGACCTCGGCTGGTCGGTCCTGTCCCTGGTCCCGGTCGCCGTGCTGACGTATCTGGCGACATGGACCGGCTGGTTCCTGTCCGACAAGGGCTACGGACGCCACTGGGCCGACGGCCGCGGCGGCACCTGGTCATGGGTTCCGGCTCCCCTGCGCAGCTGGTGGCACTACGAGTACGGGGTCTACCAGTTCAACGTGGGGCTGCACTCTCCTCACACGTACGAGTCCAACCCCTGGAGCTGGCTGGTCCTGGGCCGCCCCGTGCTGTTCCACTACCAGTCGCCGAAACCGGGGCAGGACGGCTGCCACACGGCGGCCGACTGCTCGCAGACGGTTCTCGCCCTCGGCACACCGCTGCTGTGGTGGTCGGCATGCTGCGCCCTCGTGTACCTGCTCTTCCGCTGGGCGCTGCGCCGCGACTGGCGGGCCGGCGCCATCCTGTGCGCGGTGGGCGCCGGGTATCTGCCCTGGTTCCTCTACCAGGACCGCACGATCTTCTCCTTCTACGCGGTGATCTTCGTGCCGTACCTGTGCCTGGCCGTGACGATGATGCTGGGGGCGCTGCTGGGCCCGCCGGGCGCGGACCACGGACGTCGCACCGTGGGCGCGGTGGCCGCGGGTGTGCTTGTCCTGCTCATCGCCTGGAACTTCGTCTACTTCTTCCCGATCTACACCGGGCAGACGATCCCGTACGTCGACTGGCACACCAGAATGTGGCTCGACACCTGGATCTGACGGCGGCGGTGCGGGCGTGGGACGCGGCCCCGTCCGTGCCTCGTCGAGCCCATACGGTGTCCGATCCCACACGTGCCGGGTTGCCCGGCATTGCGCGAAAGACACATATGTGTTCCGCTCTGTACGTGGCCCAACCCGGCTTCCGGGCGGGCGACCGACTCGCCCGGCCCCGACGCCCGGCCCAAGGGCCTCACACACCGACAGCCTGACTCAAGGAGAACGCGCGATGCTTCGCAACGGACTGGAACCCTGGCACCTGCTCCTCGTGGCGGCAGTGATCATCCTGCTGTTCGGGTCGAAGAAGCTCCCCGACGCCGCCCGCGGCCTGGGCCGCTCGATGCGCATCCTCAAGAGCGAGGCCCGGGCGATGCGCGAGGACGAAACCGCGGACGGGAACACCGCCTCCACCGATGTGCGGGCCGACCGCACTCCTGCCGCGGACACCACCACGGCGGAACCCGCCGGCGACCGCTGACCGTCGTCCGGGCGACGGTGACCGTGACCGCCGGTGCGGAGCTGGTCAGGGGCCACGTGCTGTGGCCCACGGTCCGCCGGGCGACGGAACCGGGCAGTCGTCCGACCCAGGGACGGAAGGTGCCGTCGCGCCGCTGACGCAGTCATTCGACGGATGTGTGCGCAATGTCGGTTCCCCGACACTGATCAGGCGCTGCTCCTGCCCGCCGAGCCGTGAGCAGGCGGGCCTCGGCCCACGCGGCGTCCCCGCCGCCCCGGACGCGCTCACGACCGACGAAAGGCGACCCGTATGCCCACCTTCGCTGACCACGTCATCGCCTCCCTGAAGGCCTCCGGCGTGCGGCGCCTGTACGGCCTGCCCGGCGACTCCCTCAACGGTCTGACGGACGCCATACGCCGGGACGGCGACGTCGACTGGGTGCATGTCAGGCACGAGGAGAGCGCCGCCTTCGCGGCGGCGGCCGAGGCCGGGCTGACCGGCGAGCTGACCGTCTGTGTCGGCAGCTGTGGCCCGGGCAACCTGCACCTGATCAACGGGCTCTTCGACGCCCAGCGCAGCCGCGTGCCGGTCCTCGCCATCGCCGCCCAGATCCCGGGCAGCGAGATCGGCTCCGGCTACTTCCAGGAGACGCGCCCGCAGGAACTGTTCGCCGACTGCAGCGTCTACGCGGAGGTGGTCAGCAGCCCGGAGTCCGGGCCGCGCATCCTGGAGATGGCGATGCGGGCGGCCGTCGAACGCAGGGGCGTGGCGGTCGTCGTCGTACCCGGCGAGATCTTCCTCGCGAAGACGGGCCGGGACCTGGCCCCCGCGGCGGTGCGCCCGGCCAGGACCGTCGTCCGCCCGGACGACGCCGATCTGCGCGAGGCCGCCACGCTGCTGAACGACGCGCAGCGGGTGACGATCCTGGCGGGCGCGGGCGCAGCCGGCGCCCATGACGACCTGGTCCGGCTCGCCGAGACGCTCAAGGCGCCCGTCGTGCACGCCCTGCGCGGCAAGGAGTACGTCGAGTACGACAACCCGTACGACGTCGGGATGACCGGTCTGCTCGGCTTCGCCTCCGGTTACAAGGCCATCGAGGAGGCCGACACCCTGCTCATGCTGGGTACCGACTTCCCCTACCGGCAGTTCTATCCGCAGGGCGCCAAGGTGATCCAGCTCGACATCCGCGGCGAGCAGATCGGCCGGCGCACCCGTGTCGACCTGCCCCTGGTCGGCAGCGTGCGCGACACCCTGCCCGCGCTGCTGCCGCTGCTGACCGTCAAGAGCGGGCGCGGGCACCTCGACGAGGCCCTCGCCCACTACGCCCGCACGCGCAAGTCGCTGGACGCGCTCGCCGTCAACGACCGCGAACGCACACCGATCCACCCGCAGTTCGTGGCACGCACCCTGGACCGCCTGGCGGACCGGGACGCGGTCTTCACCGTCGACGTCGGCTCCCCGGTGGTGTGGGCGGCCCGCTACCTGACCTTCAACGGACACCGGCGGCTGCTCGGTTCGTTCAACCACGGGACGATGGCCTGCGCCCTGCCGCACGCCGTGGGCGCGCAGGCGGCGTATCCGGGCCGCCAGGTGGTCTCGCTGTCGGGCGACGGCGGGCTCACCATGCTGCTCGGGGAGCTGTTCACCCTGCGGCAGAACCGTCTGCCGGCCAAGATCGTCGTCTTCAACAACGGCTCGCTGAACTTCGTCGAGCTGGAGATGAAGGCGTCTGGCATCGTCAACTACGCGACCGAGCTGGACAACCCGCAGCTCGCCGAGGTCGCCGCCGCGGTCGGGCTGTGGGCCCGCCGGGTGGAGCGGCCCGGTGACCTGGAGGACGCCCTCAAGGGTGCCTTCGCGCACGACGGACCGGCCTTGGTCGAGGTGATGACCGCCCGCCAGGAGCTGTCCGTGCCGCCGGCGGTCACGGTCGAGCAGGCCAAGGGGTTCACTCTCTACGCGATCCGCACCATCCTGTCCGGCCGGGGCGAGGAACTGCTCGACCTGGTCACCACCAATGTCGCCCGGCGGATCCTGCACTGAGCGGTCGGGCATCCGAAACACGTGTCTCCGATGACATGTGTGTGCCAAGGCACACCCGAAACGCTTGCCCCAGGCAACCGAATGAGTCCATGGTTGCCTTAAGCAAGGATATGGAGGCACATGTGGCCGACAAGGTTCAGTACGAGGAGCTGATGCGCCAGCTGAGCGCCATCGGATCCGTACGGCGAGATCTGGGCCGGACCCTTCCGGACGGCTGCTCCAACGTCGCCGCCACGGTGCTGACACTGCTCGGCCGCGACGGCGACATGCGCATCGGCAGGCTCGCGGAACTGCTCGCCGTCGACATGTCGGTCACCAGCCGCCACGTCGCCCACCTGGCCGCCCGGGGCTGGATCGACCGCAGCCCCGATCCCGTTGACCGGCGCTCGCGCATCCTGCGCCTGACCTCCGAGGGCCGGGCCAAGCTGGCCGAACTGTCCGAGCACACCGCACAGGTGCTCGCCCGGCGGCTGAGCGGCTGGAGCGACGAGGACGTCGGGCAGCTGACGTACCTCATGGCCCGCCTCCGGGCGAGCTTCGAAGACCCGTGGACCGAACGGGACCCCCGGGCGGAACGGCACCCCTGTGCCGGACCACCCGCGGCCGAGCGCCCACCCCGTACCTCCGAGGACCGGTCACCCGGGACCCCCGGGGACGACCGGTCCCCCCGTACACCCGCTGTCACCACGTAAGGACGAGAAACCCCATGACAACCATCCCGAAAGCCGGTGTGCGGGCCCATGCCCGTCCAAAAGGAGGTGCGCCCGACGCGCCGATGACCCACGCGCAGATCATGCGCGCGCTGTCGGGACTGCTGCTCGGCCTGTTCGCCGCCATCCTGTCCTCCACCGTGGTCACCAACGCGCTGCCGAGGATCATCGGTGACCTCGGCGGCGGCCAGAGCGCCTACACCTGGGTGGTCACCGCCTCCCTGCTGGCGGTGACCGCGTCGACCCCGCTGTGGGGCAAGCTCGCGGACCAGTTCAGCAAGAAGATCCTGGTCCAGTCGGCGCTGGTGGTCTACTCCGTCGGTTCCCTGGTGGCAGGTCTGGCACCGAACCCCGCGACGCTGATCACCGCCCGCGTCATCCAGGGCCTGGGCGGCGGCGGTCTGTCCGCGCTGGCTCAGGTCGTCCTGGCCGCGATGATCTCCCCGCGCGAGCGCGGCCGGTACTCCGGCTACCTGGGCGCGACCTTCGCCGTGGCCACCGTCGGCGGCCCGCTGCTCGGCGGTGTCATCACCGACACCAGTTGGCTCGGCTGGCGTTGGTGCCTGTTCGTCGGCATCCCCTTCGCGCTCGTCGCGCTCGTGGTCCTCCAGCGGACGCTGAACCTGCCGGTCGCCAAGCGTGACGTCAAGGTCGACTGGGCCGGCGCCTTCTTCGTCACCGCCGCCGTCTGCACCCTGCTGATCTGGGTCACCTTCGCCGACGACAAGTACGCCTGGCTGTCCTGGCAGACGTACACCCTGGTCGGCGCGTCGATCGCGCTGGCGCTGGTCTTCGTGTTCGTCGAGACGAAGGCCGCCGAGCCGATCATCCCGCTGCGGCTGTTCCGCAACCCCACCATCACCCTCGCCTCCCTCGCCTCCCTCTTCGTCGGCATCGCGCTGTTCGCGGGCACCGTCTTCTTCAGCCAGTACTTCCAGTTGGCGCGCGGCGACTCCCCGACCAAGTCGGGCGTCATGACGATCCCGTTCATCGCGGGCCTGTTCGTCTCCTCCACGGTCTCCGGCCGGGTCATCACCCGCACCGGCAAGTGGAAGGGCTGGCTGCTGACGGGCGGTGTGCTGCTGACGGCGGGCCTGGCCCTGCTGGGCATGCTCCGCTCCGACACCTCGTACCCCTTCATCGCCCTCTGCATGGCGCTGATGGGCCTCGGCGTCGGCATGACGCTCCAGAACCTCGTGCTGTGCACCCAGAACCAGGTCGCCCCGACCGACCTCGGTGCCGCGTCCTCCACGGTGACCTTCTTCCGGTCCCTCGGCGGCGCGGTCGGCGTCTCCGTGCTCGGCTCGGTCCTCACCACCCGGATCGGCCACTACGCGCGCGAAACCATCACCCAGCTCAGCCCGCCGGACCAGGCCGTGGCCGCGAAGGCCTCGGGCGGCGGCCAACTGCCCGACCTCGCCCTGCTGCCCGCCCCGGTCCGCACCTGGCTGGAAGGCGCCTACGGGCACGGCATCGGTGACATCTTCATGTACGTCGCCCCGATCGCCCTGATCGCCTTCCTGGTGACCCTGTTCATCAAGGAGGTACCGCTGCGCGCCTCCAGCGGCCTGGCCCAGGCGGCCCAGGCGGCCCTGGCGGAGGAGACCGCCGAGGTCGTCGCCGGGCTGCCCGTACCGGCGGAGGCCGTCGACGCGGACGCGCAGGCCCCCGCGCCCGGCGGCATCCCGGTCCACGGCCGGGTCCGCGTCGCCGACAGCGATCCCGTTCCACAGGCCGCCGTCACGCTGACCTCCCCGGAGGGCTTGCAGTTGAGCCGGTCTGAGGTACAGGCCGACGGCTCCTACACAGTGGACGCTCCGGGCTCCGGGCGGTACGTCCTGATCACCTCCGCCGACGGCTACCAGCCGCAGCAGGCCACGATCGTGGTCGGCGACGAGTCGGTCGTCCACGACGTCCTGCTGACGGCGGCGACGGGCTGACCGGTACGACACGGCCGTGCCGCTCCCGCCAGGGACCGGCACGGCCACCGTCGCACCACGACGGCCGGGGCTCCCGCCGGGCGCTCGTACGGCCCCGCCCCCCGGCCCGCAGCGCGTTCACGCCGCTCAACCCCGAGCGCCGCGGAAGGTCCCGCCGGGCACCGAGCGGCGCCCGCACCGGCGCCGGCGTGACCAGCGAGGCCCCCCATGACGCCGGCGCCGACACCGTGCTCGAAGGGCCGGACGCGGTCCGCGGACGCTGGTGAGTATCTGATGAGACATCAATCCGCGTCTGTCGGGCAGGATTTGCGGGCGCACGCGGCGAGAGGGGCGCCGGCAGACACGTATCTCCGTGCCACGTCGGCAGGTTGGCGACGGCCGGGCCGACCGGGTGCTGCCGCGGAGCGCCCCGCACTCCGGAGGCGCACCGGCACTCGCCGCGACAGCGGGGGGAGTTGGCGTGATGCTTGATGCGGGCCGAAGCCCGAAACGGCCCGACCCACCCCACGCGGCCGTGGCACCGTCCCGGAGCCGCCCGAGCAACGAGGTGAAGCCCGTGAGCACACCCGTCCGCCCTCCGTCGGCAGCCGCAGGCGGCACCGGCGTTCCCGTCGAGCCGACCAGGTCCGCGCAGCGGGTCGTGGAGTGCCTCCAGGCGAACGACGTGCCGTACGTCTTCGGCGTTCCCGGCGCGAAGATCGACGCGGTCTATGACGCGCTGGCCGACGGGGGACCGGAACTCGTCGTCTGCCGGCACGAGCAGAACGCGGTGTTCATGGCCGCCGCCGTCGGCCGGCTCACCGGGGTGCCGGGGGTGGTCCTGGTCACCTCCGGCCCGGGCACCAGCAACCTGGCCACCGGTCTGCTGACCGCCACCACCGAGCAGGATCCGGTGGTCGCCCTGTGCGGCGCGGTCTCCCGGCCGGACCGGCTCAAGCGTACGCACCAGTCGATGGACGCCGCCGCGCTGCTGGCTGCCGTCACCAAGTCCGCCGGTGAGGTCAGCCACCCCGACAACGTCCCGGAGGCCGTCGCCAACGCCTTCCGCGCCGCGCTGACCGAACCGCGCGGCGCCGCCGCCGTCGTCCTCCCCGCCGACGTCGCGGCCGAGACCACGCCGGCGGCCATCCCCAAGAGGCTGCCCGTTCCGCCCGCGGGGCCGGCCCCCGACACGCTGATCCATGAGGCCGCCGGAATCCTGCGCGGCGCCCGCAACCCGGTCGTGCTGGTCGGCGCGCGCGGCGCCGATCCGGCGGCCTGCACGGCGATCCGCTCCCTCATCGCAGGCGGCGGACTGCCGGTGATCGAGACCTTCCAGGCGGCCGGAGTGGTCTCCCGTGACCTGGAGAGCCACTACCTCGGCCGGGTAGGGCTCTTCCGCAACCAGCCCGCCGACGTCGTCGCGGCCGCCGCGGACGTCATCCTCGCCATCGGCTTCGACCCGGTGGAGTACGACCCCGGACTGTGGAACACCGACCCGGAGCGCACCGTCGTCCACATCGACGCCGTACCCGCCGAGATCGACAACCACTACCAGCCGACGCTCGAACTGCGTGGCGACATCGCCGCCACCCTCACCGAACTGGCCCGCCATACCGGGCCGGTCCGGCTGAGCCCCGAGGCCGAAGCCGCCGTGGCGGCGCAGCGCGCCCGGCTGACCGCCATCGACGACGAGGCCCGTGCCCGGCCCGATTCGGACCGGGGTCTCGACCCCGCGGCCGTCTGCCTGGCGCTGCGTGACCACCTCGACGACCAGGCCACGGTCGCCTGCGACATCGGCTCGGTGTACATCCACATGGCCCGACACTTCCGCGTCTACGAACCGCGGCGGCTGCTGTTCTCCAACGGCCAGCAGACCCTCGGCGTGGCACTGCCCTGGGCCCTCGCCGCCGCCCTGGTCCGCCCCGGAACGCAGATCGTCTCCGTCTCCGGGGACGGCGGGTTCCTGTTCTCCGCACAGGAGTTGGAGACCGCGACCCGCCTGGGACTGACCTTCGTCCACATCATCTTCCGCGACAACACCTATCTTGATCTTTAACCTGTGCGGCGGGGTTTCGGGGTGGTTGTCTTCTTCTTTGGTCGTCTTGCTGGCTGTGTCTTCTTGGGTGTGTGCACGTCGTGGCGG
>NZ_JNWV01000068.1 GCF_000716535.1 Streptomyces flaveolus
ATCAAGCACGCTCAATGATCACGGGCGAGGACTCACCGTCACCACCGACTACGGAACAGACCCAAACGAGCGGTGTAACTGGGGTAGTTGGGGTTACTGACGGGCCGCCGACAGGCGGCCGTCGAAGGTGATGTCGAAGGCGTTCAGGGCGGTCTTCCAGCGCATGGTCCAGCGGGCCTGGCCCTTACCCGTGGGATCGAGGGACATGATCGCCATGTAGACGCACTTCAGGGCGGCCTGCTCGTTCGGGAAGTGCCCGCGGGCCTTGACCGCCCGGCGGATGCGCGCGTTCACCGATTCGATCGCGTTGGTGGTGCAGACGATGCGGCAGATCTCGGTGTCGAACCGCAGGAAGGGCGTGAACTCCTCCCAGGCGTTCTCCCACAGCTTCACGATCGCCGGATACTTCCGTCCCCACGCGTCGGCGAACTCGGCGAACCGGTCCAGGACGGCCTCTTCGGTGGGGGCGGTACAGACGGGCTTGAGGAGACGGGCGATCTTGTCCCAGTCCTGTCGGGCGGCATAGCGGAAGGAGTTCCGCAGCAGGTGGACAACGCAGGTCTGCACGATCGTCCTGGGCCAGACGGTCTCCACCGCGTCGGGCAGGCCCTTGAGCCCGTCGCAGACGAGCATGAGGACGTCGCTGACGCCACGGTTCTTGATCTCGGTGAGGATGTGCAGCCAGTGCTTGGCACCCTCGCCGCCGTCGCCGGCCCACAGTCCCAGGATCTCCCGCCGGCCCTCGGTGGTGACGGCCAGAGCCACATAGATCGGCCGGTTGGCCACTGCACCATCGCGGATCTTCACGTGAATGGCGTCGATGAAGACGACCGGATAGACGGTGTCGAGCGGGCGGCTCTGCCACTCGGCCATGCCCTCAAGCACCTTGTCGGTAATCGTGGAGACGGTCTGGCGGGAGACCTCGGCGCCATAGACCTCGGCCAGGTGGGCCTGCACCTCGCCGGCGGTCAGGCCCTTCGCGGCCGGCGAGATGACCATCTCGTCGACACCGGTCAGGCGCTTCTGCCGCTTCTTGACGATCTTCGGCTCGAAGGAGCCGTCGCGGTCGCGGGGCACGGTTATCTCCACCGGGCCGACGTCGGTCAGCACCGTCTTGGAGCGTGTGCCGTTGCGGGAGTTGCCGCCGTTCTTGCCCACGGGGCCGTGCTTGTCATAGCCGAGATGGTCGGTGCTCTCGCCTTCCAAGGCAGACTCCAGCAGCCGCTTGGTCAGCTGCTGCAGCAGTCCGCCCTCGTCGGTCAGCTGCAGGCCCTCGGCCTGAGCGCGACCCACCAGCTCGTCGATCAACTGATCGTCCACGGCCTTCACCGACACAGCCTTCGTGGGCTCGGCGGTCTCGGACTCGGACACGTTCTCACTGGTCATCGATACATCTTCCATGATCGGGAGTTACACCGAACGTCTTACAGTCGCGAGCGAGTCGGCGGCGGGTGTGAGTGCGGAGCTCCGGCCGGGCTGGTACTCCCGTTGGATCGGAGTATCAGTGCTGACTCGCCTCACTCCCCCGCCCATGGCTGTGAGCGTGCCCGTGCGGATGAGTGTGGCTGTGGCTGTGGCCGGGTGTTCCGGTGGGGGCGGGCAGTGCGTCGCCGACGCGCAACGGTGCCGCTTCGTAGCTGCCTTCGTGAGCGATGACCGGCCGCCGGTCGCCGGCGAGTTCCGGGTGTTTGTCCTCCAGCTTCTGCCGGGCCTCGGCCATATGCCGCAGGGTGGTGATGTAGTCACGGTCGCCGCGGTAGGTCCCCTTCCAGGTCTGTGGCATCCGCTCCGGCGGCGGTGGGACGGTGGCGACGCCGCCGATCGCGAAGCTGCTGGGGATCTTGCGGGTATCGCCGCTGCATTCCGGGCAGCTCGGCAGCGGGGCGGTGAACGACTGGATCACTTCGAAGCGGTGTCCGGCCGCGCAGGCGAGTTCGTAGATGGCCATCGGGTCCTCACCTCACGACAGCGACAGTGAGCCGTCGCGGATGCCGGTGTTGTCGTCCTCGTTGACCGCACGGGGCGGTGGAGACGACCGCGAGAGCGGACCGCAGCCGGGCGTGGCTGCTGCCAGTGCTGACCTCGGGTCCACAGGACGTCGAGCAGCAGATGGTGGTGGGGCGTGCAGCTCTCCGGTGCGTGGCACAGAATGCCCACGCGGCTGACAGCGGTCACCCCCAGGGTGCGTGAATGTCAGGCACATAGAGCGGTGGCCGGTGGCGGCCATCGCGGCGTCGGTGATCAGGAGCACCCGGCGGGCCCCGCACCGGGCCAAGTCGGAGCCGGTCCCGTCGGATGCCCCTGGCTTCAGCGCCGCGGCGCCGTAGGTGGCCACGGACTCGAGTCCGGCCGGAACGTTGGTGGTCATACGCATTCTCCTGGGGATCGGCTGGGTCCCGGCGGCGCAGCCAGCCGCTGCTGGGGTGCCGCCGGGCCGGCCCGGGCGATCAGACGTAGAAGCCGTTGGGGGCGAGTCGCATCGAGCGCAGTTGCTCGGCGTCGTGGCCGAAGACGACGGTGGCGTCCGACCTCTCGGCGATGCCGCGGATCTTCTCCACCGATGCGTACCAGGCCGACAGGTCGTTGACGACGGCTGCAGGGACAGCCGGCGGGCCGTAGGAGTCGCCCATATAGACGGCGTCCGACGTGAAGAGCATCGTCCCGGTCTCCGGCAGGTCGACCTTCATTGCCATGGTGCCGGGGGTGTGCCCAGGAGCCTCGATGAGGGTGACACCGGGCAGGATCTCCGTGTCACCGCTGACGGTGTCGAAGTCCCAGGCAGCGTAGTCCGCTTTAAGGTGTGCACCGTTGAAGGCGCCTTCGAAGCCGAACGCGAACTCCTTCTCCTTGTCGTTGCACACCAGCCTCGCGCCGGTGCCGGCGAACATGCCGATGTTCCCGGCGTGGTCGAAGTGAAGGTGGGACAGGACCAGGTAATCGATGTCCTGCGGCTCCACACCGATCTGGCCGAGCCGCGCGTCGAGATACTCCTCGTCGCTCACCTGGTCGTAGGGGAAGAACTCCTGCAGGCCGGTGGGAGCCCAGCGGGTCTGCCAGTCGCGGGGGCAGCTGGTGTCCCACAGCAGAGTCCCCTCGGGGGTCTCTACGAGCACGCAGTGGGTCGTGCAGGGGTACCACTCGGCGGGCCGCTCGCGCTCGGTGCGCGCACGCAGCGTGCGGCCGGGCTTGAGCAGCAGCCACGTCAGGTCGCAGCTCATCGCTCCGCAGCTCAGTACGTGGACTCTGTTCGCGGTCATGGAGCCTCCGGTCCAGGACGGCCGCAGGCCGAAGCCCGGCCGGCCATCGATGAATTCGTCAGTGAACTTCGCAGAGGGCATCGCATGGTGGTCAGCCGTCGGCGTCGTGATCGGAGTTCAGGTCGCGCCCCCGGGTCTCCCGGACGATCAGCGCGCAGACCAGCCCGACCAACCCCGCTCCCGCCCAGATCGAGGCGATCGGCCAGGAGGCACCGTCGGCGGCACTGACGAGTGCACCCGTGACTAGCGGCACGAACCCCGCCACGACACCGCCGAGCTGGTAGCCGATCGACGTGCCGGTGTACCGGACGCTCGCGGAGAACAGTTCGGCGTACAGCGCCGCTGTGGGCCCGTACATCCCCGCGTGCGCCACGGCGAGCGCGAGCAGTATGGCCAGCCAGGTGAGACCTGTCTGCCCGGCCGCCAGCAGCCGGAAGAACGGGAAGGCGAGCAGGACTGTGAATCCGGCAGCGGTCAGGAACACGGGGCGCCGGCCCAGTCTGTCCGACAGCGCGCCGAAGCAGGGCACCGTCAGGCCCTCGACCAGGGCCGCGATGAGCATCCCCGTCAGGAGCACGCCCCGCGACAGGCCGAGGTGGGAAGGGCCGTACGACAGCACGTACACCGAGACGATGTAGAAGGGGACGCCGGCCGAGACGTACATGCCGACGGTGAGGGCGATCGCCCTCCCGTGGCGGCGGAACGCCTCCACGGCCGGCATCTTGCGCGCCCGCCCTGACTCCTTGACCTGGACGAACGTCTGTGTCTCGGTGATGCGCGACCGGAGGAACAACCCCACCGCGATCAACGCGACGCTGAGCAGGAACGGGACGCGCCAGCCCCAGGCAAGGAGGTCGTCATCGGGCAGCGTGGAGACCACCGCGAACACGGTCGACGACAGGACCAGCCCCAGTGGTACACCCATCTGCGGCAGACTCCCATAGAGGCCTCGCCGGTCGACCGGCGAGGATTCCACGACCATGGTCACAGCGCCGCCCCACTCGCCGCCGACGGCGAAACCCTGAAGGAAGCGCAGCGTGACCAGCAGGATCGGCGCCCAGATCCCGATGACCTGGTAGCCCGGCAGCAGGCCGACGACGACGGTCGCCGCACCCATCAGGAACAGCGTGAGCATGAGCGCGTTCTTGCGTCCCAGGCGGTCCCCGAAATGACCGAAGATGACTCCGCCGAGCGGGCGGGCCACAAAGCCCACGGCGAAGGTGCCGAACGCGGCCAGAGTGCCGGCCGCCGGTGAGAACTCGGGAAAGAACTCCGTGCCGAAGACCAGCGCCGCGGCGAGGCCGTAAATGTAGAAGTCGTACCACTCGATCGTGGTGCCGATCATGCCGGCCAGTGCCGTTCTGCGGGTGGCGGCCAAGGGCGCTTCGGGGCGTCTTCCGGTTGCGTCGTCAGTGACGTGAAGATGGCTCATGCGGGTTCGTGGCTCTCGTCGTCGGGAGTCGGGTGAACCGTCTGACAGGGTCAGAGGGTTGGTACGAGGCCGCCGTCACACCGGACGGCGGTGCCCGTGATGTACGCGGCCTGGGTGCTGCACAGGAAGGCGGCGACGGCACCGAACTCGTCGGGTCCTCCGTAGCGCCCGGCCGGGATAGTGGCCTTGGATGCGGCCTCGACCTCGCTCAGTGACTGGCCGGTGCGCTGGGCGGTGGCTTCGTCCACCTGCCGGGCCCGGGAGGTGGCGATGCGCCCGGGCAGCAGGGAGTTGACCGTCACGCCTTGCGCGGCCACCTCGGTGGCGAGGGTTTTCAGGTACCCGGCGAGCGCCGCCCGGCCGAGGTTGGACAGCGAGAGGTTCGGCAGGGGGGCCTGCACGCTCGTCGAGCTGATGCTCAGGATGCGGCCCCACCCCTTCTCGAGCATTGCCGGAAGGACGCCCTGCACCAGGATCTGCTGTGGTTTGACCAGCGTGTCGATGGCCTGCTCGATCCCGGCGGTGTCAGTGGCGCGGGCCGGCCCCGGCGCGGGTCCCGGCCCGTTGAGGACGAGGATGTCGAGGTCACCGACGGCCTCGCGGGCAGCCGTGAGGAGCTGCTCCGCACCGCCGTCTGCCACCAGGTCGCAGCCCACACCGACCGCGTTGGGCAGTTCGCCGGCCACCTCCTTGGCCCGGCCGTCCGACCGGCCCGTGACCACGACGGTCACGCCTTCTTCCGCGAGGGCCTGGGCGGTCGCCCTGCCCAGCCCGGATGTGGACGCACAGACGAGAGCGGTTTTCCCTGCCAGACCGAGTTGCACAGCACCCTCCAATGTCTGAAATCTAAGACACTGTCTTAAATACGGTTCAGATGGTGCCCGCGCCGCGAGCCGGACGTCAAGGCTTGACGCCCGCCGAGTCAGGAGTGAGACTCCGATTTCTCAGACAGCGTCCAATATCTCGTCGTTCGTCGAACGGCCATTCGTACCCGCACATCGAGAGGCACGACAGTGACCGTCACCCAGTCCCCAGCGGCATCCGCAGCCCAGAAGCGGCCTCGCGTCGCACGACAGCGTCCCCGGTGGACGGAGCTCCGAGAGGTCCTGCGGCTGCGCCGGCCGACCCTCAACCCGGTCGAGCGGCGGCTGGGAGCCGCGCTGAGCATCGACGATCTGCGCCGGGTAGCGGTACGCACGACTCCGCGCGCGGTGTTCGACTACGTCGACGGCGCGGCCGACGCGGAGGTGACCGCACGACGGAACAGGGCGGCGTTCGCGGCGGTCGAACTCGTGCCGGAGTACCTGTCGCCGGTCGACCACCCGGACCTGTCCACGCGCGTGCTCGGCCGGGAGATCTCGATGCCGCTGATTTTCGCGCCGACCGGCTACACACGGATGATGCACCACGAGGGCGAGACGGCGGTCGCGCGCGTGGCCGCCCGCCACGGGCTGCCCTACACCCTTTCCACGGTGGGAACGTCCACCGTGGAGGACGTCGCCGCGGCGGCTCCTGGCGGTGAGCACTGGTTCCAGCTCTACCTGACCCGCGACGAGCGCCTCAACGCGGAACTGCTCGACCGCGCCCGGGCGGCCGGGTTCACCACCGTGGTCCTGACCGTCGACACACCCGTGGCGGCCCGGCACCTCAAGGACATCCGCAACGGCCTCACGATCCCGCCATCGCTCACCCTGCGGACTCTGTGCGGCATGGCCCGCTACCCGTCCTGGGCGCTGAACAAGCTGACCACGGCCCCGATCACGTTCGCGTCGCTGAGCAGCATGACCAGCGGCGCGATCGACGCGGTGCGGGTCGCCGACGTCGTGTTCGAACCGACGCTGAACTACGAGCATCTGGCGTGGCTGCGCGCCAACTGGCCACACCGGTTGCTGGTCAAGGGGATCCTCAGCCCGCGCGACGCCCGCCGTGCCGTCGAGGCGGGCGTGGACGGCGTGATCGTGTCCAACCACGGCGGACGGCAGCTCGACCGCACGCCGGCCACCCTCACGGTGTTGCCCGAAATCCGCGAAGAGCTCGGTCCTGACGCCACGGTGATCCTCGACAGCGGCGTCAGGCACGGTCAGGACATCCTCACCGCGGTGGCTCTCGGGGCGGATGCGGTCATGATCGGCCGTGCCTACCTCTACGGCCTGATGGCCGGCGGCGAGCGGGGCGTGGAACGCGCCGTGACGATCCTGCGCGAGGAGTACTCACGCAGCCTGCAACTCCTGGGTCTGAACTCGAGCGCCGCGATCGCGCGGCATCACGTGCGCGTGCCGTAGGCATCCGGGGCCGGGAAAGGGCCCGCCTCCGCAGGCCCTTTTCCGCGTGCGCGGCCCGGCGTCAGGAGGCGCGCCGGGGAATCCCCAACGGGTTCGCGTCGCGCAGGGCCGGGGGCAGCAGGTGCTGCGGCACGTTCTGATACGCGACCGGCCGCAGGAACCGGGAGATGGCCTCGGTCCCCACCGAGGTCGTGGCCGGTGCCGTGGTGGCCGGGTAGGGGCCGCCGTGCTGCTGCGCATAGGTGACCGAGACACCGGTGGGCCACTGGTTCCACAGCACACGTCCGGCCTTGGCGGCCAGGAGCCTGATCAACTCCGCTGCGACGGTGTCGTCGTCTTCACCCTGGATGGACGCGGTCAGTTGGCCGTCGATGACCTTCGCCACCGTCAGCAGTTCGCTCTCCTCCGTGTATTCGACGACCAGCGCGGCCGGTCCGAACACCTCCCGGATGATCGCCTCCGGGTCCCGCAGCAGCTCCGCCGAGGTCGTGCACAGCACCGTCGGCGACGGATCGGCGGCGGTGTGATCCCCACTGACCAGGACGCGCACTCCGGCCGTGTTCCGCAGCTCCTGCACAGCACCGGAGTAGGAGGTGCGGATGCGATCGTTGAGCAGAGTCAACGGCTCGCCGGGGACGGCGTCGGGCAGCTGGTCCACGAGTCCGGCCGATACCGGGACCAGCAGGATGCCGGGCTTCGTGCAGAACTGTCCGGCGCCGAGCGTGAACGACCCGGCGAACTCCGAAACGATCGCGGGCCCGCGCCGCTCGGCGGCGGCCTTCGTCACGAAGACCGGATTGACGCTGCCGAGCTCGCCGTAGAACGGTATGGGCTCCGGACGGCCGGTGGCGAGGTCGAAGAGGGCTCGGCCCGCCTCGATCGAACCGGTGAACGCGCCCGCCTTCACCCGCGGGTCCGTTATGGCGGCCCGCCCGGCCTCGGTCCCGAAGATGACGTCGAAGAGCCCCTCGGGGGCGTCGGCGGACTGTAGTGCGTCGTGCACCACCTCTGCCGTGGCGGCCGAGAGCCTGGGGTGGCCGGAGTGGGCCTTGACCACGACTGAGCAGCCCGCTGCGAGCGCCGAGGCGGTGTCCCCGCCGGCCACGCTGAACGCGAGCGGGAAGTTGCTCGCGGCGAAAACGACGACCGGACCGAGAGGTTCGAGCATCCGGCGCAGGTCAGGTCGCGGGCCCACCGGCCAGGACGGGTCGGCATGGTCGATCGTCGCCCCGAGGTACTCCCCCCGCTCCACCACCTGGGCGAACAGCCGCAGCTGGAACACGGTGCGGACCATCTCGTTGCGCAGTCGGGCCTGCCCGAGGGACGTCTCCTCGTCCGCGATCGCCACGAGTTTCGGCGCGGCCTCCTCGAGCGCGGAGGCGACGGCCTGAAGAAGCGGGGCACGGTCGGCCGGTGGGAGGCGGCTCCACTGCTCGAACGCGCCTGCGGCAGCGTCGAGTTTGTGCGCCAGCGCCTGCGGGTGCGTCGCATCGGTCATCAAGCACGCTCCTTGAGTGCGTCTTAAATATAAGACATAGTCTTGCTCTCAAGACACCGTTGCATGCGTCAGCGTCCTCGTCAACGTCCTTGACGGCGACTGAAGCGGCCTCACATACTCAACCGGTAAGACAGTGTCTGAAGTTTCGTACACAGTGAGGCGTGGCTCAATGAAGGCAGCAGTACTGCACCGGCCTGGTACGCCGTTGACCGTCGAGGACGTTGATCTCGACGACCCCGGACCGGGCGAAGTGACCATCCGCGTGCTCGCCGCCGGGGTGTGCCACAGTGACCTGCACTACATGAACGGCGACCTCACAGCCCGCCTGCCCGCGGTGCTCGGGCACGAAGGGGCCGGCATCGTCGAGCGTGTCGGGGAAGGCGTGACCCGGGTCCGCCCCGGCGACACCGTCATCACGTTGTGGCGCCCGCGGTGCGGCGACTGCGAGTTCTGCACGACCGGCCGCCCCGCGCTGTGCGCACTGGGCCGCGTCCAGGCGGCCTCCGGCGGTCTGCTCGACGGGACGTCGCGGCTGAACCTGAACGGCGAGAAGCTCCACCACCTCATGGGGGTCTCCTGCTTCGCCGAGCGATGCGTCGTCTCGGACCGATCGGTGGTCGTGATCGATCCGGCCGTACCGCCGGAGATCGCGGCGGTCACCGGATGCGCCGTGGTGACCGGGGCCGGCACGGCGCTGAACGTCATGAAGGACGCCACCGGAGAGGGCGTCGTGGTCATCGGCGCCGGTGGTGTCGGGCTGAGCGCGGTAATGGGCCTGCGGCTCATAGGCGCCGATCCGATCGTCGCGGTCGACACGGTGGACGCCAAGCTGGACAAGGCACTCGAACTCGGCGCCACCCATGCGGTCAACGTGCGCACGCACGACCTCGCCGAGGCGCTCACCAGGATCTCACCAAAGGCGATGACCTGGGCGCTGGATGCCGTCGGCGCGCCACAGACCCTCACGCAGGCGATCGACGTCGTGGGCACCGGCGGGACCGTGGTGGCCGTCGGCCTCGGCAGGGTGGGTGCCACCGTCCCCGTGCCCATCAATCCCCTGGTCCAGCAGGAGAAGCGATTGGTCGGCAGCCTCTACGGCTCGGCCAACACGCCGGTCGACATCCCGAAGCTGCTCGAACTGTTCAAGGCCGGGCGCCTGCCGCTCGACAAGCTGCTCGGCGAGCAGTACGAACTCTCGGCGATCAACGAGGCGTACGCCGCGCTGTCGCAGGATGCCACCGGTCGCGCGGTGATCTTCCCGAACGGGAAGTGCTGACAGGACACCGTTTCACGAGGCGGCCGGCGCCCCCAGGAGTTGCGACATCTTCCTCGCCCCGTCCAGGACGAGCTCGATACAGCGCTGCTTCTGGGTGTCGTTCCACCGCAGGATGGGCACCGAGATGCTCATCGCCGCCACGCACTTCCCGAGGCGGTCGTACACCGGAGCGGCGACGCAGGCCACATGCTCGTTGGACTCGCAGTTCTCCTCGGCCCAGCCGCGCTCGCGCGCTGCTTCCAGGTCGGCCACCAGCCGCTTGCGGGTGCTGATGCTGTTCGACGTCATCTTCTGCAACGCGGCGTTGTTGGGGAACAGTGCGTCAAGTTCGGCTGTCGGCAGGGCGCTCAGGAGGACCTTCCCTCCCGCAGTGCAGGATGCCGGCAGCCGACTGCCCACCTGCGACACGAGACGGATCGGGTGCCTGCTGTCGATGCGCACGATGAACACGGCGGACGCGGCGTCGCGCACGACGACCTGGACCGTCTCGCCGCAGGCGGCCGCCACCTCGGCCGCGCACTCCCGGCCCACTGAGGCGAGATCGAGGCCGCGCTCGTACGCCGCCCCGAGCGGCAGGACCTTGACGCCCAGGGTGACGCGCCCGGTGTCCCCCGACAGGTCGAGGTAGCCGCGATCGACCAGCGTGTTGACGAGCTCGTGCGCGGTGGCGCGCGGCAGGCCGAGCCGTTGTGTGATCTCGGGGACCCGCAGCCCCTGATTCTCGTCGATGAGCAGTTCGAGGATGTCCAGGCCCCGGCGAAGAGCCGGAGCGGTCAGGCGCGCCATGAGTTCCTCCCAGCCCCAGTATCGGACGCCGTCCAAAGTATCGGACATCATGCCATGAGGAGAGACAGGTGGAGAAAGAGATGATCCAGGAACTGGCCCGGCGATTGTGGCAGGCGGCAAGGGGCGGCACACCGGTCGACCCTGAAGCGGCCGACCGGCTCGACAGTCTCGAACTGGCCTATGCGGTCGAGAACGCCACCCGAGAGCTGGCACTCGCGGCCGGTGACGAGGTGATCGGGTACAAGATCGGCCTCACCTCACAGCCCGCGCGGGATGCCTTCGGCGCCGGCCAGCCGGCCGCCGGCCATCTGCTCGCCGGCAGACTGCTCCAGGACGGCCAGCCGCTCACCACGGCGGGATTGTTCGAAGCGCAGGTGGAGGTGGAGATCGCCTTCATCCTGGGCGAGGCGCTGTCCGGCGTGGACGTGACCGCCCAGGACGTTCACCACGCCACCGCCGTGGTCGCCCCGGCCTTCGAGATCGTCGACAGCAGGTGGTGCGGCGGCGCACGGACGCTCCCCATGCTCGTCGCCGACAACACCAACGCGGCGCGCGCCGTACTGGGGCCCCGGGTGACGCCGCCGCCGGCGGGCCTGTCGAAGATCACGGCCACGCTGCTGACCGGCTCCCGGACGGTGCCGGGCAGTGCGACCGCCGTCATGGGCGATCCGACCGCAGCGGTCGCGTGGCTGGCAGGTCACCTGCACCGCGGGGGAGCGCGGCTGGAGGCCGGGGACATCGTCCTGAGCGGCACCTTGTGCCCCCCGACCGCGATCAGCGCCGGCGACCGCCTGGTGGCCGACCTCGGCGAGCTGGGCCGGGTTGCCGCCGACGTCGGCTGACTCCGCGAACGCGGCAGGCGCCTCGCCCGGCCGCGCTCCAGCCGGGTGGCGCCACCGCCCGCGGCCCCGGCGCCGCGCCCGGCGCCGGACCGCGTCCCGCCGAGCGCCGTGCCGGCGGCACGCCCCGGGCGCGGCTGCCCCGCATCCGCTGCGAAGGGGGCCTGGACAGTGAGCCCCCCCGACCGCGCAGCCGTGCGGCGTTGACGTTCCGCTCCCCCAGGAAGTGAGGTCAAAGAGCGGCATCCGGACCGCTTGCGGTCGCCACATCCGTGGAGGGGACGTGCGGCGGCACCGTTTCGGCGAGTTCCTGGAGAACCTCCTCGACGGGACGGTCGCTGGGGCGCAGGTTGAAGGAGACGTGGCTGACGCCGAGCCTGCCCATCTCCCGCAGATGGTCGACCAGGGCCTCACGCCCGGTGCGCAGGCCGAGCCTGATCGCAGTCGCGGCGGTGGCCGGATCCTCGGCGAGGTCCAGTTGCATGGGGGTGAGGTATGGCTTGGGGGCCCCGGCGGTGAGCTGCTGCCATGCGCGGGTCTTCAGCCGTATAGCGCCCAGAGGGCGGGGGTGGTTGAGGGAGGCGTCGGCGTTCCGCGAGATCCACTCCGCGGACTGCTGGGCATGCCCCGCGATGGCGACGGGGATCGACCGACCCGTAGGCTTGGGCAGCACTTCGAGATTGCGATCGGCGTCGAGTCCGACATCGGGCAGGCTGATGCCCTGTCCGCTCGCACGGGTGGCCCAGGCCGCGCGCAGGATCTCGACGCTCTTGCGGAACGTGGCACCGCGAGCCTCGAAGTCCTCGCCGAACAAGGGGTACTCCACCGGCCGGTCGCCGCTGGCCAGCCCGAGAATGAACCGGCCGCGGGAGAGCACGTCGACGGTGGCTGCCGCCTTCGCGACGAGCAGCGGCTGCCTCAGCGGCAGCACTATGGCGCCGGTCCCGAGCACGGCCCGCTCGGTGACAGCTGCGAGATGACCCAGATGCGTGAAGGCCTCGAAGACGGAGCCGGCGTCGCCGAACTGCTCGGGATCGTACAGGGGAACGTCCCGGACCCACAGGCTCGCGAAGCCGAGGTTGTCGGCGAGGCGCGCAAGTTCGGCGTGACGGCCGGCTGGCTGGCGGTGGGAACGCTGACGCCGAAGTCGTCCGCGACCTGGGGCAGCACGCCCATGATCACGAATTCGGTGGTGCCGATCCCAAAGGCCCCGATGGCCAGGGCCAGGAGCGCGAGAGGCATGGGGGAAACCTAACGATCGCATGGGACGTTTATCTCAATAGTTGCAAGCGCTGGCTATATGCAAGTGCAATATACCCCCTGCTGCAATAGCCATGGTTTGCAAGTATGGTGGTCAGCAACCGGCCCGCCACCGAAGGAGGCTCCCGTGACCGCCATCGCCCCAGCGCTCTCCGTCCTGGCTCACGGCTGGTGTGCCCTCTCCCTGCTGCACGACAGGATCGAGACCCACCTCGAACACGCGCTGGAAACCGCTCACGGCCTGAGCGCCCGTGAGTACGCACTGCTCGACGTGCTCAGCCGGCAGCACGACGGAGACGGAGGGCACCTGCAGATGAAACAGGTCGCCGACGCCGTCGTCCTCAGCCAGAGCGCCACCACGCGCCTGGTCACCCGCCTGGAGGACCGCGGACTGCTGTCCCGCTACCTGTGCCCCACCGACCGCCGCGGGATCTACACCAACGTCACCGACGCCGGTAGGGAGCTGCTCGAGGCAGCGCGCCCCACTCACGACACCGCCCTGCGGGCGGCACTCGCTGAGGCAGCTCAGGATGTCAGGCTCGAACCGCTGGTCCGGGCCCTGCAGTCACCACCCAGCTCGATCGCGGTCGCCGCCTGAAAGGAGCACGTCCGTCCATGAAAGCCATGGCACTGCGCCGGTACGGTCGTACCGAAGACCTCGAATGGACAGAGCTGCCGGACCCGAAAGTGGCACCCGGCGAAGTCCTCGTCCGTGTGAAGGCGGCCGGGGTCAACCCGGTCGACTGGAAGCTGGCCGAAGGCCGGCTCGACGCCGTCATGGAGACCTGCTTCCCGCTGATTCCCGGCTGGGACGTGGCCGGCGTCGTCGAGCAAGTGGGTTTCGACGTCACCGAGTTCGCCCCCGGCGACGAGGTCTTCGGCTACGTCCGCAAGGACTGGGCCCAGCACGGCGCCTATGCCGAACTGGTCTCCGCGCACGTGCGCCTGCTGGCCCCCAAGCCCGCCGCGCTCACCTGGGAAGAAGCGGCGGGCGTCCCCCTCGCGGGGCTCACCGCCTACCAGGCCATCCAGCGCACCGGCCTCCAGCCGCACGAGACAGTGCTCATTCACGGCGCGGCCGGGGGCGTCGGCTCGTTCGGGGTCCAGATCGCCACCGCCCTCGGGGCACGGGTCATCGCAACGGCGAGCGAGCGCAATCACGATTTCCTCCGATCCCTGGGTGCGGTCCCTGTGGCCTACGGGGCCGGCCTCCGTGACCGTGTGCGTGCGCAGGCCCCCCAGGGGGTGGACGCCGCTGTGGACTTCGCCGGGCACGACGCGGTGGACGTCTCGCTCGACCTGCTCGACGACCCCAGCCGCCTGGCTTCCGTCGTCGACCCGGAAGCCGCCGCCAAGGGCGGCCACTACGTATGGGTACGGCCGGACCGGTCCGGTCTCGCCGCCCTGGCCGCCCTGGCCGACGAAGGCCGGCTGACCGTCCATCTCGACCGTGTACTGCCTCTCCGCGAGGCCGCGGAAGCCTGGCGCATCAGCCAGGGCGGTCACACCAGGGGAAAGCTCGTCCTGTCGGTCCCCGGGCGCTGAACGGCCCCGGTCCCTGTGCGAAGGAGCACATCATGACAACACCCACCACAGATCACCGTGGTCCGCAAAAGGTATTCGCTGATCACGGTGCGCGTCTGGGTACGGGAGACCTGGAACGCATCGCTGGCAACTACGCCGAGGACGCCGTCTTCATCACACCGTCCGGCACCCTGCACGGCCGCGAAGGAGTCAAAGAGGCGATCGGCAAGCTGCTGGCAGATCTCCCGGACGCCGACTGGGAACTCAAGCCGCAGTTCGCCGGCGACATACTGTTCCTCGAATGGTCCGCGACCAGCCCGACCGGACACCGCGTGGAAGACGGCGTCGACACCTTCGTCTTCCGCGACGGGCTCATCCAAGCCCAGACCGTCCGCTACACACTGATCACCGATCACTGACCGACCCAGGGGCACGGCGGCGGCCCGGGCGCCCACAGGTGGGTGATCGAGCGGACACGCACCAAGCGTTGCTCCAAGTCGCCTGCCGCCGCCGTTGTCACCCCGGGGCGACGGCGCGGCGAACGCAGTCCCGCAGCAGGGCGCGCCGCTGTTCGTGCACCTCCACGGGCTCTGTTGTGCCGGGGGCGTAGACGTTGCTCACCGGCGACCAGGCCATGGACATGGCGATGACCACGGCCATCACGTCGAAGGGGTCGCCCTGCCTGATGCGCCCTGCGGCCTGGGCCTCGGCGATGGCGCGGAGCTTGTGATCGTCGTAGCGCTCGTGCTCGGCGACGAGATACCCGACCGGGCGCCGCTCCCAGACGGACCCAGGTGGCGAGGCGGATTCGCCGCGCAGATCACCCCGGACAGGGCCGGTCATCTGGGACGGATGCCCATGCCGCTGCACGAAGGAGCGCTCGTCGCCCACGGCCTGAACACCTTCGCGGACCCCATCGACCATGCGCGCGGACAGGCGCAAGCTCTCCTGTCCGGCGCAGAGGACGACGCAGCGAACCGGTGAGGCGACCCGCCGAAGAAAGACTGCCTGTCGGCCGGGATCACGTCAGCCTTGGCGGCTCGGGAGCATGGCCAGGACCTGGGAACGCTGGGCGACGAGGTCGTCGTAGGTGCCGTCACGCTCGGCCCAGCGGTGCACGAGGACCCGCTCGACCAGGATCTCGTCGGGGGTGGGGTCCTGTGCGAGCAACCGCATGACCTCGTGGACGCCGGCCGAGGCGCAGCTGGGGCCGAAAGGCTGCACGGCTCGGGCGAGGACGCCAGCCCGCTGATGGTCCTCACCCGGGCGGCCTGCGAGCGGTACGGCCTGCCCGCCGCGGTATCGGAGTCGGAGCGGCTCGCCTGGCGGCTCCCGGAAGGGCACAAGATCGCCAAGCAGATGCAGCGTGCCGACTGGCAGCTCACCAAGCGCGGGCCGAGGCCATGGGCGCGGATCTACCGTCCCATTCAGGGCGGCCGCCGGCAGTGCGTGCAGCTGTGCATCCCCTCCTGGCACACCCGGGACGAGCGCGCCTGGGGCCATGCCGCTCGCCTGGAGCCCGCAGAGCTCGCCCGGGTGGTGACACCGGTGGGTTACACCGCGGTGGCGGGTCTGCATCTGAGTGCGGCGCCCGGTCTCCGGCCGTAGCCGGGTGGTGGGTCGCCGAGGTGCGGGCTCCGTCGCCTTGCCGAAGAATCGTTAGCGTCCGGGGACGTCTGGGGTCCTCGTGGGTACCCCTACCGCACGCCAGCGTTTTGCGTGTGCAGCAGGTCGCCGTCGTCCGAGCGAGTGCGGGGTGCCGCAGGCGCGTGGGACGCGGCCCGCTGCTGAGTGGGCTGCACTTCTGGAGAGGTGTACCGCCTCATGCAGATCGATCTGAGCGGACGTACCGCGCTGGTCACCGGGTCGACGGCGGGGATCGGGGAGGCGACAGCGCGGGCGCTGGCCGCCGCCGGGGCCGATGTCGTGGTCAACGGCCGTAACGCCGACCGTGTCGCCGAGACGGCGGAGCGCATCGGGGGACGGGGCGTCACGGCCGACGTCGGGACGGCCGAGGGAACGGCCGACCTGATCCGGCAGCTGCCCGACGCCGACATCCTGGTCAACAACACCGGCGTCTTCGAGACCAGGCCCGTCTTCGAGATCACCGACGCGGACTGGCTGCGCTTCTATGAGGTCAACGTGCTCTCCGGTGTGCGCCTGGCGCGGCACTACGCACCGCGGATGGTCGGGCGCGGGTGGGGTCGCGTGATCTTCGTCAGCAGTGAGGCGGGCGTGCAGACGCCGACGGACATGGTCCACTACGGGATGACCAAGACGGCGCAGCTCGCCGTGTCGCGTGGCATGGCCCAGGAGGTCGCCGGCACCGGGGTGACGGTGAACTGTGTGCTGCCCGGGCCGACGATGAGTGACGGCGTGCTGGCCATGTTCGACGAGCTGTATCCCGGTCTTGACCCGGATGAGCAGGAGCGGCGTTATCTGGCGGAGAACCGCGCCGCCGCGTCCCTGCTCAAGCGGCTGATCCGGCCCCACGAGGTGGCCAGCATGATCACGTATGTGGCGTCGGAGCATGCCTCGGCGACCACGGGCAGGGCGCTGGGTGCCGATGGCGGACTTGTCCCCACGATCGTCCCCTGACGGGCACCTGGCAGGTCCCAGGCCGCCACCGGCCGGCCGTGGAGGTTGCTCACGGTGGCCACTGGCCGTGCCCGTCCGCCGTTCTCGGCGCCACGGGAGCACTCCTTGCATTACCCCGCGTCTGCAACTATCGTCGTTGACAACAAAGCGCGTCTGCAACCATCTCGGGCGTGCGTTCGGCCTCGCAGGGCGCCGCCGTGCACCGAGTGCCGCGGCCCCACGGCAGAGCCGGTAGCCCGCGAGGCGCCTGTCCACCGACAACGGCTCACCTGCCCGCGTCAGGGATACCCCCGGCGTGGAGAAAATTGATCGAAAGGGCACCACCATGTCACTGAAGAGCCTCCTTCCCGGCCGGCTCGGCTTCGGCACCGCCCCGCTGGGCAACATGTTCCGCGCGATCCCCGACGAGGAGGCCCGCGCCACCGTCGAGGCCGCCTGGGACCAGGGCATCCGCTACTACGACACCGCCCCCTTCTACGGCGCCGGCCTGGCCGAGGAGCGCCTGGGCCAGGTCCTGTCCACCAAGCCGCGCGACGCGTACGTGCTGTCGACCAAGGTCGGCCGGGTCATCATGGACGAGATCGAGACCGACGTCCCCGACTTCGGCGAGAAGGGTGGCCTCTTCGAGCACGGCAACCCCAACAAGATCCTCCACAAGTGGACCGCCGAGGCCACCGAGCGCTCCATCGAGGGCAGCCTCAAGCGCCTCGGTGTCGACCGGCTCGACATCGTCTGGGTCCACGACATCGCCCAGGACTTCCACGGCGACGCCTGGCTGCAGAAGTTCGAGGAGGCCCGTACCGGAGCCTTCCGTGTCCTGTCCCGCCTGCGCGACGAGGGCGTCATCAAGGCCTGGGGCCTTGGTGTCAACAAGACCGAGCCCATCGAGCTGACCCTGGCCCTGGACGAGCCCCGTCCCGACGGCTTCCTCCTCGCCGGCCGCTACACCCTCCTCGACCACGAACACGCCTTGCAGCGGCTGCTGCCCATGGCCCAGGAACAGAACGTCGACATGGTCGTCGGCGGCCCCTACAGCTCCGGCATCCTCGCCGGCGGCAGCCACTTCGAGTACCAGCAGGCCCCGCCGGAGATCATCGAGCGCGTCGGCAGGCTCAAGGCCCTCGCCGGCGAGCACGGCATCAGCATCAAGGCCGCCGCCCTGCAGTTCTCCCTCGCCCACCCCGTGGCCGCTGCCGTCATCCCCGGCGCCACCCGGCCCAGCCGCATCGCCGAGGACATCGCCGCCCTGAACGAGAACATCCCGGCCGCGTTCTGGCACGACCTGCGCGCCGCCGGCCTGGTCAGCCCCGCCGCCCCGCTGCCCGACGCCGCCTGACCCCCAGCACCCCACACCTTCCCCACACACAGCAAGACCCAGGAGCAAGACCATGGCATCGACTTCCGTCAGCCGCACAGTGCCCGCCTCGCCCGAGAAGGTCTGGAGCCTCATAGGCGGCTTCGGCTCCCTGCCCGACTGGCTCCCCTACATCCCCGAGAGCACCGCGCTCGAAGGCGGCCGAATACGCCGGCTGAAGAACCCCGAGGGCGAGGTCATCATCGAACGCCTCGTCGACTTCAACGAGACCGAACGCCATTACAGCTACGCCATCCTCCAGGCCCCCTTCCCCGTCAACGGCTACGTCTCCACCATCCGCGTCCACCCCATCCCTGGCCAGGAGAACGCCGCCGAGGTCCAGTGGTCCGGCCGCTTCAACCCGGACGGCGCCACCGAGGACGAGGTCGTCGACCTGTTCACCGGCATCTACCGCGACGGCCTCGACGCCCTCCACCAGACCCTCGCCGCCTGACGACAGGGCCATCACGGAGCCCAGCCACGCAGCCCGGTCACGCCCCACGCGTGCCCGGGCTGCGGCCCGTCGGCGCACCGCACCGAGCAGACGGATCCCGTCCCATGAGCGCGCCAGGACGGGCCCTTGAACTGCGTGATCCCGTGGACAGCGCACCGCGGGCGACGCCCCGGCGCGGCATCTGTCCGCCGGGGCCGTTCTTCGGTCCGGTCCGCCCTGCCCCTGTGCGGCCACCTGGAGAAGTCCCGGGAGGCCGGCGCCGGTCAGAGCCGGCTCCGGGCGTACTCCCACAGTCGGTCGGCGGTGCCACGGTCGAGTGCGTGGGCGGCTACGCCGTCGCTCGCTCCGCTGCAGCGGAGCGATCAGACCCCGCATATAGGCAAGCGCCGACTCCCGCGGCTCCGACCTGCTGAAACGGTGCACGAACCGCTCATGCACAGCGTCCAATTCACCCACCCACAACCTGACATCAGCAAGGGGAGCGCGCATCTGCCCGTGGGTCCTTGGTCAGGCGCGGCCGTTGTAGTAGAGGACGTCCCAGTGGCTCTTCTCGCGGGCGTACACGTTGCCAGCCGACGACTTGTAGAGCTTCGTGCCGTCTCTGCGAGCGCCAGCTCGCTTGAAGTAGTTGGGAATGTATCGGTCCAGGCATCCGTCTTGCACGGACGTGTCCACCTTGTGGCCGCTGCGGTGGGAGTACCTGCCCGGGGTGTGGCCGACCTCGGTTCCGGCAGTGATGATCACCCGGCACCCGCTGAGCTTCTTGAAGGCGATCACACCTGACCCTGTCGCCTTGTTGATGTTGGTGAAAGAGGTGCATCCCCTCTTGTTCCAGTTGGCACAGTTCTTGCTCGACGTCCAGGAGACGCCTGCCTTGCGGAACTGAGCCGCCGCGTCATTGTGCCGGGCGTACTTTGCGGGTGGGGCCGCATCCGCCAGGCTGGCGGACAGCAGGACCGGAGCCCATTGATGCGACAACCAGAGCAGGCCAAAGCCAAAGCTTCTTCATCCAGGCTCCATTACGGGGGCGTTGCGCATGGTGCGCAGAAGATCGATTGTGTGGTCTTGATTGTGACGACAGGCACAAAAAGTGAGAATCACTCGCTGGAGTGATGTGTGTGCGATGGGACGTTCCCGCGACTGACGTGTCCGCTCCTGGTGCGGCTGCCGCGAGTCGGCTGCCTCACCGGGGCGGCACCTGGACGGAGACGTCGCCCGGGAGTACGGCTGGTACTGCCGCCGCCGGCCGCCGGCGCGTTCTGCGTGACGGCAGGGCGGCGTGGAGGACCAGCATGACGACGGCATGGCAAGCATCCCCGCTGCGGGAGCCAAATTCCGGCGGAGACCATTGCCGAGATCACCAGCCTGCTCACACCGGAAGACGCCCGGCGCTGAAGACCACGATGGGTGGCTGCCGGAGCCGTCCCTGCAGGCCACAGCCGTACGAGGATCAGCGGGCGTCTGGGTTCCGCCCGATCAGCTGGGTGAGCCGTTCCACGATCTGCGCCTGATTGAGATCGATCTTCTCTGGGAGAGCGTGGACCCGCGAGGTGGGGCGCCGGCCGCCAGGAATAGAAACGTCGAGCCAGGTCCCGGGGCGTGGACCGTGGTCCGCATGAGACCGTCTGCGGGCTTCAGCCTGCCGACGTGCGTTCCGTGTCCCTGGTGCGGATGTGCTGGCTGAGAAAGAGAGCGGCCCGGTCGAGTGCCTCGTCGGCTTCGTCCAGGACGCCAGCGAACGCCTGGAAGACATGAGGAACGTCAGCGGTGATGTCCAGGATGACGTCCACTCCGGCGTCCCGGGCGCGCGTGGCCATGCGTGTGGAGTCGTCCAGGAGGATTTCGTTGGTGCCCGCCTGCAGAAGCATCGGGGGGAAGCCGGTCAGGTCGGCGAGGGTGGCGGGGCTGAGCATTGGCTGGTAGGGGTGCTGGCCCGCGCGGTACATGGCTCCGGTGTGTTCCAGACCCTCACGCGTGAAGAACGGGTCGATGCCCGCCTTGGTGTCCATGCTCTCGCCTGTCCGTCCGTCGAGTCCGGGGGAGAACACCACGATCGCGGCGGGCATGGGCAGGCCCGCGTCGCGGGCGGCGACCCGATCGACCTCCCGGGCTTCTTCGCCGATCTCGTCCGCTGCGAGACACGCCTCTACAACGCGCTGAACGACCGCCTTCGCGAGCGGCACGGGATCGTCACCTCGCAGTTCGACTTCCTGCGCTTCCTGCGCTACCACCCCGGGTCCCGGGTGGCGGACCTCGCCACCGAATTCGCCATCGGGATCGGCGCGACCAGCAAGGGCATCGACCGTCTGGAGAAGCAGGCATGGGTCATACGGCGGACCAACCCATCTGATCGCCGCTCATCACTGCTGGACCTGACCACCGGAGGCCTGCAACTCGCCGAGGCGGCGGAGGCGACCTTCACCACAACACTGGCCGAGCTGACCGCAGACGTCCTCGGCGGCCCCTCAGGACTGGCCGTCGTACAGATCCTCTCGGAGCTGCGCTCCGTGCTCGAACGCGACCAGATCGGCCTGCCCACTGGCTGACCGGCATGCGCATCTAGTGCGACTGCCCGTGGGCTGCATGATTCCGTGTGCATGACGTAGACGACCTACTCGATCGTGGAGGCCCGCGCCCGCCTGGGCGCCATCGTCCGCGAGGTCAGCGCCACCCGCGAACCGGTCGCCATCACCGACCACGGCCAGACCGTCGCCATACTGGTCAGCCCCGCCGACGCCCTGGAACCGCAGGAGCTGCGGGCGCTGGCCGCCTACCGCGCCCGCCAGGCCCGCGGCGAGGACACCGGCGTCTCCCACGACGCGGCATACAGGCGCGTGTTCGGCGGTACTGAAGCGTGAGGTACGAGGTCATCTGGCAGCCCGAGGCCCTCGCCCAGGCGGAGCGGTTCGCCAAGGACGACTCCGACGGGTTACGGCAGTGTTCACCGCTGTCGACCGCCTCGGCGACAATCCCCGTCCCGACGGCGCCTTCGGCATTGCCGACCTGCTTGGCCCGCTACCGCGTGATGTACGAGATCAGCGATCAGCAGGTCCGCGTCAGTGTCATCCATCTGGGACGCGTACGCTGACCGGCCCGGTTCGGGCAACTGCGCCCCTGTCGAGAGACGGGATGACGGGTCGGCACACTGGCCCGGTGACGTCCTGGCTGCACCGCCGCTGGCTCGGGCTCTGGTCCCGCCTGCACCGCGACTTCGACAGCACCGACCCCACCGCGAAATGGACCGCCCGCGCCATCTGGGCACTGCTGACCGGGGCAACCTGCCTCATGCTGGGCCGCGCGGCCACCTGGGCATCACGGGCCGTGGGCGCATCCCCGCCCCTCACAGCGTGGCTTGCACCCGCGGACAGGCCCACTGCCGCGTTGAGGTCCAAGACAGCGCGAAGGCCGCCCAGGCAATCAGGGCGGCCTTCGGCTTGAGGTCTGAACCCCTACGGGTATGGCCTGACCACTTCTGAGCTTCCTCCGGGCTCGCGCGCCATGAGCAGAGTCCGCCGTCATCCGGCCAGGCCGAGGGCGGTTGGGCGTCGTGCGGGGGTTGTTGAACGCGACGGCGTACATGGGAGGCTTCACGTCCTGCCGCAGGGCGTTTACCGCGTCCGCGCGCAGGACGTGCAGCGGCAGTCGTGTCCAGGTGCGGCCGTCGGCGGTAGCGCTGCAGGTGATGGCCAGCGGGCTGGAACTGCTGACGGTCAGAGCGAAGTGCAGAGCGGCGATCGCGTCGTCGCACAGCAGGTCCGGGCCGTCCTGTCCGTCGAGGAACTGATCGGTGTAGCGCGTCGTCAGCGAGTACAGGCGTGGTGTGGGCGGGCCGGGTTCCAGGGCATCGCCCTCGCCCTTCGTCTGACTGTGCCGTATGGCGTCCGTGTCCGGCATGTACGGAGGCTGCCACCAACTGCGGCTCATCCAACAGGGAAAGCGGTCGGTCTCCCGTGGGACGGGCGGGACGGTCGAGCTGCCGGGGCTCGTGGTCCGTGTGCGGGGACGCAGGATTGCGGCGACACCGCCAGCGTCGGTGATCCGGCCGGTGTGCACGGCCAGCTGCGCCTGGACCCGCTCAGCCGGGGCGCGGTCGTGGTGGCCTCGGTCGCATCGCGGACCGCCGCGCCCGCGGCCGGCGGCAGGCCAGGCCCTGCGGCGCCCGCCACGACGCGCGTCTCGCGCAGCACCATCACCCGTCTGCTGCTCTGAGGCTCGCCAGCCGCCCCCAGGCCGCTGGCTCAGCGTGCGGGATACGTTCCGACGCCGCCGGTTCCCTGAGTGGAACCCTTAAGTTCTTACAGGGCGCTGGGAGGCTGCTTCGGCTCGAAGACGCTCTGCGGAGTGTTCAGCTGGGGGGTGGACGTCTGGCGCAGTACCTGTGCCAGATCGCGGTGTATCCGGTCGGCTTCGCCGCGGACCTGGACGGGGATGTCGCCGCGTTCGGCGACGAGGCGGTCGTAGACGGGAGTTTGCGAGAACACGGTGGTGCGGTTTCCCTTCAGCGGCCGGGGCCGGTGCGGTTACCAGGAGATGGCCGCGCGCCTGCTGCCCGATGCCGCTCTTCGGGCACTGGGCATCTGGTGGAGCGATAACGCGGCGAGATGCGCGGACACTACGCCTGGCGCGCACACCGTCCTCTACGCCCCCAGCCGGTGGGGGCAGATCAGGCCCTGGCCGGCGGCACTGGCTCCGCTTTCCCGCAGCGGTGATGCCGGGATCAGCCGGGCCGAGGTGGCATCGATGGTCGCGGACGCGTTGCGGCGCGAGGCATTCCGGGAGGCTCTGGTCGCCACCTACGTGTGGGGGAAGGGAAAGAGCGGTTCTCTCAAGGGCAGCGGACCGGCCACCCTGCACCTGATTCTGGCCGCCGAGGGGCTGGATGCGGCGCTGGCTGGCGCGGTAACCGCGCTGAGCGAGCACGGCGCACAAGCGGCCTACGCAGCGCTGCGGGGCCGGGTCGTCTGGTTCGGACCGTCGTTCTTCACCAAGTTCCTGTACTTCGCCGGCAAGACGGTGCAGCCGGCGAAGGGCCCCGAGCCCCTCATTCTGGATCAACGCCTGGCGCAGCGCCTGCGGATCCTGGTCCAGGTGGTCGGCAGGGAGACGGGCCACGACCCCGACGGCTCGGTCGCCGCCTGGGTGTGGAGGGATGCGGACTGGTCTCCCCACCGTTACGGGGTCTACCTCTCCTTCATGGAGGCGGCCGCCCGCCAGGCGGCGGCAACGGACGGCTGGCCGTCCGGCGCCTCCCCCGACCTACTCGAATACGCACTGTTCAGCACCACGTGGACATAAACCGGCTGTTACGGCGCTCAGGTGTTCCGCTGACAGGACGGACAGTCCCCCAGCGAGCCGGGCACCGCCTTGACGGTGTCATCGTCGATGCGCATGGCCTCGTGGCCGTGACGGTTTGAGTCGGCCCCGGCAGGGGGGTCCGAAGTGGCCCCAGTTCACGCCGGATCCGGCGGTTGTGGCGGCTTGAAGTGGTCCCAGGTGTTGGCGTGACGCGGGGCCGCCAGGTCCGCGGCGGGCGCGGGCTGGGAGAATCAGCTGGATCGGATGCGGCCACTGAGATGTCTGGAGGAGCGAGTGACTGCTCAGCCCCGTGATGAGGCTCCGGCGACGGTGGCCACGGACGCCGGAATGCTCGTCTTGTGGGACCCGAAGCGGTTCGAGGCCGTAGTCGACTACGACACTTGGGAGGCAGAGCTCCTGGAGGACGAGGACGTCGTCCTCCATATCCAGGAAGGTGCTTTGGTTCCGCTCAACGTCGGCGGAGACGGCGCTTTCGGGGTTCTGGTCCGCTCGGGCACTGCCGACGCGCCGGCCCGGTTGACCGAGCGCGAGACAGCCCACCAACTGGTGGCCTCCCAGCCCTACCTCTTCGTTTCCCGCGGTCGTGCACTCGTGGGCGGCATTGAAGACATCAGCGCAGACGGCGCGGACGGCGTGATCGAGTGCCCCGTGCCCGAGGGCCGCCATGCTGTGATCGTCCATTTGATCGACTGGCAGGCCGAACCTGGAAGCCAGGACGAGGACGGGCGGCCCGTTCCAGGGGCCCTGCCGGACTTCGTGGTCCTGATCAACCCCGCTCGGCCCAGTCAGGATGCATACCGGACCGACGTGCAGACCTTCGAGACCCCGATCGGCTGACGTCAGCGGATCGGGACCAGACAGCCTTGAGCTGCTGCTGTGCCTTGGTGTGGGCGAGGCGGTATGACTCGGTCCCGGTCTCGATGATCGCGCCGGCCGAGGCGGGTGCTTGGGGCGCGCTTTCCGGCCAGGACCCGCAGGTAGCGGTTGGTGAGGCCGGCCCGTATGGGCATGATCAGGTTTGTGTTGCGCGAAAACATTCCCGCTTGCGTGCGGTGGGAGATCCTGATGCACAAGCGGTTCAGCCGCGTGTGGATCTGCAAGGACTTCGGCCGCGCGACCACCGGCGCGGACCCTGCCGAACTGGGCCGGACCGTCCTCGCCGCGTACCTCGCCGGACGCTCCACCCAGCGTGAGACGTTCCGCGTCGTCGTCCGCACCGACGACGGCAGCCAGCACGTCGTCACTCCCGGCCAGCTCGCAGACCCCGGCTGGAAAGCGGATCCGGCCATCTGCCAGGCACTGCCCGCCTACCTGCGCAACGCCCTGGCCTGACCCCGGGATCGAGATCCGGCACGACGAGCAGGCAGGACTGTCCACGGACAAGCTGAGGGCCCTGCTCGCCATCGTGCAGGACGACAGCACCGACGAGGAGGTGGGAACACCATGACCGAGCAGCGTCGCTACGACGTCGACTGGACCGACGAGAACAACCCGCGGATCATCATCGCCCAGCCCGGCGACCAGCACGCCATTACTCTGGACGAGGCCCAGCAGGCCATCGACGAGGCAAGGAAGGAGGACTACCCATAAGCAGCCGAGCGAACCGCAGGGCCCGAGCCGCGAAGTTGGAATCAGCGCCGGGCCGCGGCCGCCGTGCAGCTCTTGGCCCCGCTTCCCCGGCGCCGCGCGTCTACGGCTGCTGCGCCGCCGACGCGACGTCGGCGTGACCGCCTCAGACCGGCACTGCTCACCACAACGCCCTGGACCGCCGGCCTGCCAGGCCCTGCGGCGCCCGGGCCCGGCCGCTCAGCCGGTCGCCGCAGTGGATGTCATTGGTCGGTCCAGGCGCGGTGGTGCCGCTGGGCGTGGCGGCCGGGGGCGTCGCTCATGGCGTCGTAGCAGCGTGGGCCGCATGCCAGTCCCAGGCCGGCCTGCATCCAGCCCAGTTCCAGGAACGCGTTGGGCGTGATGGTGGTCGAGCCGCAGTTGTCACAGTGCCGTACGCCCTGACCGAGGCAAGGCAGTTCCAGGTCCCGTTCCGGGGCCGGCGGTGCGGGCCGGCGGTGCGCTTCCCGGGCCTCGCGCCAGGCGGTCCGGGCCCCGGCGGCGGACAGGTAGGCGGTGGTTGTCTCACCGGCGTCGGCGTCCGCACCGTAGTCCCACCAGCCGTCGCCGACCTCCCACAGCGAGCACGTCGAGCCGTCCCCCAGACGGAAGTCGTGCCGGGCCAGGCGTACCCAGACCCCGCTGCCCTGCGGACCGAACGGACTGCGGTGGTCGTCCTTCCACTCGTCCAGAGGTGCGATGGTGTGGGTGCGTGCCCTCCCCAGCGCTTCGGCGAGGTCGTCGGGGACCGCCTCGGTGACAGCGGCCAGCAACTCAAGTGCCGTGCGGCCCGCCTCCGTTACGGCAACCGTGTCCTGGCCGATCACATCCTGCACGGTGCGGACGCGGTCGCCGTCGGCGCGCAGCTCATAGGCCCGCGCGGCGCCGATGTGGGCATCGGCGAGATGGGCTGCCTCGGCGGCCGTCCAGCAGCGGGCCGGGTCAGCGGTCGCGGTGAACGGCTGGCCGGCCAGGTCGGACCCCAGCGGGTCGAGGTTCCATCCGGCCTCGGCCCAGTCGGCGGGTGAGCGGCCGGTCAGGGCGGCGGCGTCGGCAGCGTCGCGGACCGCGAGGATGCGCAGCATCCGGTACAGGCGGTGCGGGGTGAAATCGGTGCCGGCAAGCGCGGCGGCCGCCCCCTGGTTCGCGCCGACGACTGCGTAGGCGGCCGCCTCCCGGCCGTAAGCCTGCGCGTCTGCCTGAAGCGCCGCCCGCCGTTCGCCGGTCAGCGGCAGGACGTACTCGGTGATGCGGGCCGGTTCCTGGCTGGCGACGTAGATACTGCCGGCCTTCTCGTCCACGTGCAGAAAGTCGGCGAGGTGCTCACCGGGGTAGTCCGCGGGTACCTCGTACAGGCCCTGCGGCCACTCGCCGGGGATGGGGCAAAGACGTCCTTCGGCTGCGTCGGCCGGGGGCGGCGGGACGTCGTCGCCGTACCTCAGTCCCAGCAGCCGCCAGCCCTGACGGCGCACCGCATCGGTGGGATCGTCCGTGCTGACGGCCACCACCTCGCAGGCATCGGCAGGTTCCCCTGCGAGGGCGGTGCGGGGAACACCTTGCACCCGCAGCACCGTGCCGGGCTCCCAGGTGATGCGCCGCCGGGCGGTCTCGCCGTCCAAGCGCATCGCGCCGGCGACGACCTCGCAGTGCGTCAGGCGCGGGCACGCCCAGGACAGGTGATCGCCCGCATGAGCCAGCTCCACACCCGCCCACTCCAGAAGCAGCCGCCCCTCGGCGCGGACAGCGTCCAGGCACACCTCGACGTCGACGTACTCGACCGGCTCCCGCTCACAACCGGTGCGGCCGCACACCGCACCCAGCACCTGAAGGAGCAGCTCACGGTGCTCTCACACTACATGGGGTGTCGCGCCGTCCCAGCGGTCGAACAGCAGCGGCTCGATCCGCTCGACCCACATCGGGTGCGCGCGCACCGAGCGCGGCACCGACACCCGTACGCCCGTCTGGTCCGTGGCCCGTCGCGGCGGCGATACCAGGCAGCGGAGTCGCCAAGAGCCCTCGGCGTTTACTGCATTCTGTTTTGCTCGTCGTGATCGGTCAGCCTGACGAGATGAGCTGTACCAGCTGCTTGTGGCTGACGTCGGCGCTGGTGCCCTCCCAGACGGTTTGCCCATGGCGCAGGATGAGGAAGCGGTCGCCGAGTGCATACAGCTCCTCCAGATCGTCCGAGACGACGAGGACGGCTGCGCCGGCGTCTGCGCGTTCGCGCAGAGGTCTGTGGATTTGAGCCTTGGTGCCGATATCCACGCCGGCGGTGGGCTGGTCGATGACGAGGACGTCGAGGTCAGAGGCGAAGGTTTTGCCGAGGACGACCTTCTGCTGGTTGCCGCCGCTGAGCGTCGCGGCATGGGCGTGGATGTCGCCCGGGACGATCTCGATTGCCGTACGCGCACCGACCGGTCGGCCGTGAAGGCGTCGGCCATCGCCGGCCAGTAGGGAGCGAGGAGGACGTCGTAGAGGGCGCTGAGACCATCGCAAAGGCGGCCGAGGAAA
The DNA here is from genome assembly GCF_000716535.1 of Streptomyces flaveolus. Taxonomy (GTDB): domain Bacteria; phylum Actinomycetota; class Actinomycetes; order Streptomycetales; family Streptomycetaceae; genus Streptomyces; species Streptomyces flaveolus_A. The sequence continues at coordinate 27,993 of NZ_JNWV01000068.1, forward strand.
TCCGGGTCGGTCAGGTGACGCGTCGCCGACGGGGCTTCCGTAGTGGGAAGTATCGTGGTCAGCGCTTTCCGGATCTGACCGGGCGATGTCGCGCGCACCTGCTCGATGAGCTCTGCCGGCCCGTCCGCCCGCGGCGGGCCGATGAAGGTCGGTGACCAGCCCACCGGCGGAATGAAGTCGAGGGCCAGACGCGCCTCGGCGGACAGGCGTGCGCGTGCATGCCGGCGCCAGCCGCTCAGCCGGGCCGGCTGGTCGGTACGTTGCAGGGCCCTCGCAGCCTGCTTCAGCTCCAGAAGCGGCATGGGTGCGTCGGCCACCTTCGTGCGCGCCAGGTCCTCGGTTGTGAAGTGAATGCGAAAGACCATGCTTTCCCCTGACGCGGCCCGGCACAGTTCTGATCTTTCCGCTGTGCCGGGTGTTCGGTCCAGATGGATTCCGGCCTGGACAAAGGACAGGCCCTTGAACGCCCGAGTCGAAATGTCGTTATTCGGTTCCGACCGAAGGACGTCGAACGGCAACTCGCGGGAAGCGCACGATGGGGCCGTACCGAGCCGGGGTACGACCTCCTTCGTAACGGTGAGCCCGTCCTGTCCAGGTGACGCACAGCGAATTCCCGCGTCCGCTCCGCAGCCACTGCACGACTACACGTCAAGGAGTTGTGTCATGAAGCGCTCTCTCACCGCGCTTGGCCTCGTCGTCTGCGCCATCTCTTCGGTCCCCGCCCTGGCCTCCGGAGCCTCGGCCGGCCCATCTCCCGCCGGCGTCTCGAAGACCTCGGCGATCACGGTCCCCCTGCCGGCTACGGCGCCCGCGGCGAGTCCCGCCGCCGGCCAGGTCTGCGCCACAGTGAGCGGCGCGGAGGGGTGTTTCGTGAAGTACGGTGACAAGTTCACCGCCGAGGACACGGCGTCGGACGGTTACTTAGCCGTCGTCTACTGGACCAACTACCTGTGGGACGGTGCGAGTTGGCGGCCCTACCGAACGGGGGATGCCTCAACAGTGCCGGCGCGGGCACCAAGGCCACCTGCAACTACGACTTGGGACGGTCCCGGCACGTAGCCGGTCGTCGCCGGCGTGCCGACCGGGCCGCCCGCTTCATCCCCGTCGAGAGCGCCCCCACGGCCGTCACCCATCACACCTCCACGGCGGCCCGTGCGAGCGGCACAGTCACCGTGTTGTGCGGCGCTCCCCGCTACGAGTAGATGGCCGCCGCCCCGAGCGCCCATGCCGACGTCGGGTGACTCCCGAAGTCACGTACATCGGGTATTCGCGTGAGCGTGCGACGTCCAGTCTCACGTCGAAACGACCTCGGCGGTCGCGTACATAACCAGCGCCAGGCCGTGCCGCCTCCCCCGAACTGGCGGCCGTGTAAGGCAAGTAGGAAGGACCCTGGGCTCGCTGGGCGGCCCGGGGTCCTTCGCTGCTTCGGAGGCGGTGGCATCGCACTGGAGTGCGTGTAGATCCTGGGATCCGGGCCGCTCCTGCTATGCCATCCGGCGCCCGGAGGGGCGTCAACGATCGGTCGGAAACATCCGATTCAGGCCGCTCTAGCTCAGGATCTGCTGGATGGTGTCGTCTAGGGTGCTTGCCGCGTCGATGATGGTTTCCAGGCCGTCGGGCAGCAGGTCCTTCTCTCGGTACCAGTCGCGCAGATGGTCTGCGGTTACGTGCTTGAGGCACTCGGCATCGGGTTTCGTCGCGTGCCGGAGCACGGTCTCCAGGTAGTAGCAGCGTGAGACGCCACGGTGCGCGCACGTTAGACCGACCGGCAATAGGTGCCTGGGAGGCGCGGGGGCACCGGAACGGCCACAGGTCCACGTGATCACGGAGTTCTCTACGCTGAGTAATCGCACAGGACGGCTTGGCCGCGCTGCCATTTTGCCTGCTTGAACCCTCCAAGATGGCGGTGCAGGGTGGATCCATGACATGGACAGCACCACCGGTCGAGCGCACCAAGCAGCTAGGCGACCTGGGTACCGTAACTGAGCGTCAGATGTTGGAGGGTTGGCTGAGCTGGCACCGGGAAACGTTGTTGGCCAAGTGTGCCGGGCTTGAGCCGGCCCAACTGGCACGGACGACCGTAGAGCCGTCGAACCTCACCCTCCTTGGCTTGGTCCGGCACATGGCGGAGGTAGAGCGATGGTGGTTCCGGCGAAGCTTCGCAGGCGAGGCTATCGGCGATGTCTTCACCGGCCCGTCAGATGGCAATGAGGGACTCGACGGAGTTCACGCAGCCGATGCGGAGAGAGACTTCGGGCTGTTCCGGACCGAGGTCAAAGCGTGCGACGCGGCGGCGGCCGGGCATGACCTCGACGAGACCTTCGTGTCCTCTCGCGGAGTTTCCCTCAGTCTGCGCTGGGTCTACGTGTTGATGATCCAGGAGTACGCCCGCCACAACGGCCACGCCGACTTCCTGCGGGAGCGGACCGACGGGGCAACGGGCGACTGAGTCTCTTTCTCAGGCCGGACCGGCGCCCAGGCTGGCCTGGATCGCCGGCGCGGCGACCTGGGCGACAGTGACGTTGAGGAGTTGCACGAAAGTCGCGCTGAGCACCACCGGCA
>NZ_JNWV01000069.1 GCF_000716535.1 Streptomyces flaveolus
CCCTCGATCAGGCCGATGCGCCAGCGGTAGTTGTAGAGGACGATGGCGGCGTAGTCGGGGTTGTGGAAGGCCTGGGCGGTGCGGTCGAAGGTGGCGTCGTCGAACTTCCAGTTGGGGGAGACGACGGTCCACACGTAACGGCACAGCGCTATGCGGTCGTCGAGGTTCTCCATGGCCTTCTTGCCGCGGGGGGTGGCGAAGTACCACTGGTACCACCAGAGGTGTTCGACGGCCGGGGCGGCGGGCGCCAGCTGTGCCTTGACGTTGGTGATGAGGTAACCGCTGGTGGAGACCAGGGCCTTGACGCGCTCGGGCCACAGGGCGGCCAGCCGTGCAGCAGGATGACCACCGGGCCGTGCGCCGGGCCGGCCTCGGCGTAGCCGATGTCGAGGACGCCCGCCTTGACCTGCTTCAGCGCGGGGAAGGTGGTGTGCGTGCCGGGAGTGACGGGAGGCACGGTGGGAGCGGGCCCACCTCTCGTCTGGTGCGAGGCGGCAGTGGCGGACGCCTGGTTCCGCAGGCCGGACAGCGAGACCGCCGCCGCGCCGGTGCCCAGGCCGACAGCCTTGCTGAAAGTACGCCTCTTGATCATCTGAAATCCTCCGTGGTGCGTTTCTCCGGTGACCGGTCCGCGCCCGGGAACGCCCGGGAACTCGCGAAGGGAGTCCCCTGTGCCGGGCAGTGGTGCACAGGCCGCTCCTCCCGTGGCTGGGCCGGCGGTACACACGTTCGTCCGCGACAAAAACGGACACATCCGTCACTCGACGGTACGACGCGCACGGCGACACCGCCGTCCCGCGCGCCTCATGTACGACCGACCCCGGAAGCGAAACCGCAGGTGGCGGGCCGTACGGCGCCCCGCCCGCCCAAGCCGGATCCCCCTGTCGTCGGGACCGGCGGCGGCGAGACCCGCGATCCGGCGCACGTCCGCAGCACCGCCGGGGACATTGTCATGGGCCTGAATAAAAGAAGGAAGGATGAAGTAAGCAAATCGGACATAGATGACTATTGCTTGATATAAAGATCACGTGAAGGCGTGACCGGTCCAGGGGTGGGCGGTACGGCCGCGCCGGTTGTCTGAGATTGGAGCTTCTAAGGAGAGGCATGCGGCCCTTCAGAATCACGGCAACCCGACAGGCGCCGGTTCCCGTGTCGCGTCGGCCGACCCATCCGGAAGGCACCCAGGCACGCTGGTACGGCCCCCTGTCCGTCTGTGTGGATCTGGCCGGCGCGGCACTGCCGGTCACGGCGGCGATCGTAGAGGTCCACGAACCCCACCCCCTGCGCCTGGCGGCCGTCGCCGCCCTGGTGTGGCCGCTGATCAGGGTGGTCGGCAAGCGGTACACACCCTCCGCCTGGGGCGACGGCGGCGGTCTGGCAGCCGTTCTCAGGGACTGGCTGCTGCTGGTCGGCGCGCTGGCGACGCTGCGTGTGCTGTGCGGGCTGGAGAGCGTGCCGGCCGAAGCCTTCACGGCGCTGATCCCCGCGCTGGTCCTCACCGCGGCCTGCCACAAGGTGATCCACCGTCATCTGCTGGCCGCCCGCCGCAACGGCCGCGCGCTGCGCCACGTCGTGGTGGTCGGCGAGGGCGCGACGATCGACGCGGTGGTCGGTCAGCTGGCCCAGCGCACCGACCACGAGTACGTCATCGTGGGCTGCTGCCCGGTCGGGGAGGACGAGGTGCTCTCCGGTGTTCCCGTGTACGCGCGGCTGCCCCGAGAGGAGCCCGGCACCCCCGACGAGGACGCCGCCACGGTGCTCGGGGCGGCCGACGAACTCTCCGCCGACCTGGTCTTCGTGGCGCCGGACCGCCACCTGTCGGGCGAGCGGCTGCGCCGGCTGTCCTGGTCGATGCACGACCGGGGCTGCCCCATGGTCGTGCTGCCCGGCATCGTCGAGGTCGCCCGCCGGCGGGTCCGGCTCACCTCGGCGTCCGGACTCACCCTGCTGCACATCTCACCGCCGCTGCGCCGTGGCATGCCGGCCCTGCTGAAGACCGCCGTGGACCGCGTGGGGGCGCTGCTGCTGATCGTGCTGCTCTCCCCGCTGCTGTTCCTGCTGGCGCTGGCCGTGCGGCTCGGCTCACCCGGTCCCGCCTTCTACCGACAGATCCGGGTCGGGCAGTACAACAGGCCGTTCCCGATGTGGAAGTTCCGCACGATGGTGGTCGACGCGGACCGGCTGAAGGACGAGCTGGAGGCGGCGAACGAGAACGACGGCCACATGTTCAAGATGCGCCGCGATCCCCGGGTCACGCCCCTGGGGCGCGTGCTGCGCCGCTACTCGCTGGACGAGCTGCCCCAGCTGTTCAACGTCCTCCTCGGCCACATGTCCCTGGTCGGCCCGCGCCCCCCGGTGCCGGAGGAGGTCGTCAAGTACAACCCGGTGGAGATGCGCCGGCTGCACGTCAAGCCGGGCCTGACCGGGCTGTGGCAGGTGAGCGGGCGGTCGGACCTGTCCTGGCACGAGACGGTCTCGCTCGACCTGCGCTATGTCGACAACTGGTCCCCGTCCATGGACATGAACGTGATGGCCCGCACCGTACGCGCGGTGCTGAACGGCCAGGGCGCCTACTGAAGTTCCTCCATCCGGGCAAGCCTGCCGTCAACACGCGTCGATCGCGGCGGGTTCGCCTCCCGGGGCGTGAAGGATCACGCGAAGGATCACCGAGCTGAACGCCTCGGCCCTCGGGAAGGAACCCGGAAGGAACACCGTCATGGCGCAGACCGCAGCCGCTCCGCACCGGCCCGTCGTGGAGCGATCCCTGCGCGGCTTCACCGGGGCCGGGTACGACAAGGGGCGCCCCCTGCTCGTACAGGCCGCCTGGTTCGCCGTCCTCCACCTGGTCTTCGTCAAGTGGTGGTGCCCGGACCGCTGGCGCCCGGTGCTGCTGCGCGCCTTCGGCGCCCGGGTCGGACGGCGCGTGCTGATCCGGCACGGGGTGCGGGTGCACTGGCCGTGGAAGCTGGAGGTCGGCGACGACGTGTGGATCGGCGAGGAGGCCTGGATCCTCAACCTCGAACCCGTCACGATCGGCAGCGACTGCTGTGTCTCCCAGGGCGCGTTGCTGTGCACGGGCAGCCATCGCGCCCGTTCCGCCACGTTCGAGTTCGACAACGGCCCCATCCGGCTGGAGCCGGGAAGCTGGGTCGCGGCCCGTGCCGTCGTCCTGCGCGGTGTCACGGTCGGCCGGGGCGCCGTGGTGGGCGCCGGCGCCGTCGCCCACCGGGACCTCGCGCCCGGCGCGGTCCTGACGACGAAGGGACGTACGGCATGAGACTGCTCCACGTGGTCACGCTCATCAGCGACGACGGTGCCTTCGGCGGTCCGCCGAGCGTCGCGGTCGCCCAGGCGCGGGAGCTGGCCGCACGCGGTCACGACGTCGCGCTGATGTCGCTGTGGCGGGGCAGCGGCCGGGCACCGGAGCGCATCGGCACCGTCCGGCTGCGCTCCCGTCCGGCCCGTACACTGCTGCCGGGGCGGGGCTTCATCGGCCTGCTGCACCCCCTCCTCGTACGCGATCTGTGGCGGGCCATGGGCGGCACCGAGGTCGTGCACGTGCACGCGGGGCGCGACCTGGTATCCCTGTCCGCCCTCGCCGTCGCCGCCCTGCGCCGCGTGACCTGTGTGGCGCAGACGCACGGCATGGTGGAGCCGCGCACCGCGCTCCCCGTCCGGCTGTTCGACCTGCTGTACCTGCCGTTGCTGCGCCGGGCGCGCGCCTGCTGCGTGCTGACCGAGCAGGAACGCGGGCTGGTGGCGCGGGTGCTGGGGCCGGACGGCCCGCCGCTGCGGATCCTGCCCAACGGCATCGAGCCGGGCCCGCCCGAACCGGCGCCGCGGCAGCCGCGCGCACCGCACGTGCTGTTCCTGGCCCGGCTGCATCCCCGTAAGCGTCCCGAGGCCTTCGTGGAGATGGCCGCGCTGGTCCACAAGGAGATGCCCGAGGCCCGCTTCACGCTGTACGGCCCGGACGACGGATCGCTGCCCGCCGTGCGCCGGCTCATCGAGGAGGGGCCCGCGGGTGTGGTCCGCTACGGCGGTGCGCTCGACCCCGGCAAGGCGCGCGAGGCGTACCGGACGGCGGCCGTCCATGTACTGGCGAGCGTGAACGAGCCGTTCGGCATGACGGTCATCGAGGCGCTGGCCGCCGGCACGCCCGTGGTCTGCACCGACACCTGCGGCATCGCCGACGAGCTGGCCCGCCGCGGCGCCGCACTCGTCACCGACGGCAGTCCCGAGTCCATGGCGGCAGCGGTCCGCCGGCTGCTCGGCGACCCGGAGCTGTGCGCCCGGATGGCGGAAGCCGGCCGCCGCGTGGTCGAGGACGTCTACTCCATCGGCGCGGTGGCGGACCGGCTGGAGGAGATCTACCGGGGCAGCCGCCGGGACGAGCCCGTCGGCCCGGGCGGTACGGATGACGGCGTACGTCCACCCGACGGCCACCCCCGGCAGGAGCCGGCCGCGACGACCCCGACCGGCTGACCGCACGAGCCCGGCGGCGGATCATTCGGCGGGCATCCCGCGGGCGGCGGCCGCGTTCGACGTCCGTCGTGGTCACCCGGCCCTCCGAGCCCGCCGCCCGGTCGACGCCGAGGACCGAGCCACACGGCAGCGGTACGCCACCTGACTCCGAGCGGCTTCGGCACACGTTCCGGGGCTGTGCCGGTCCATGTTGTCAGTGACGGCGCTCACGGACAGGCCCCCCTGCACCGGTCCGCGAACTCGCCCGCGCCGCTCCCCACCGCACACCGAGATCGTGCCGATCCGCGAGGCCGTCAGGGCGCTTTCGTGTGCGACCCCTCCCGGCACAGGTCCGCGATCGTGTCGGTGTCGGTCTCCGGCGGGGTCGTGGCCGGTGGCGTGGGCCGGGCGGCCACCGGGAGGTGCCCGGTCACCGTCGGCGGCGGTTTCCGGCGGCGCCGCTCACGCCGCGGAGGATGTTCTCGAAGCGGGAGGCGCAGCCCTCCAGGGCGAACTCCCGTCCCCCGCACTCGACAAGCGCGCCCATCCACGAGACCGTCAGGGCGCGTTCGTGTGCGACCCCTCCCGGCACAGGCCCGCGATCGTGTCGGTGTCGGTCTCCGGCGGGGTCGTGGCCGGTGGCGTGGGCCGGGCGGTCACGCGGGGTGCCCGGTCACCGTCGGCGGCGGTTTCCGGCGGCGCCGCTCACGCCGCGGAGGATGTTCTCGAAGCGGGAGGCGCAGCCCTCCAGGGCGAACTCCCGGCTCCTCCGGCGGGAAGACCGCCGACCCCGCCTGCCGGAGCAGCCGCGCGGCGAGGTTGTCGGCGGGCATCAGGCCGAGCACCGGCCGCCCGGCGCACAGATAGGACAGCGTCTTGGACGGGACCGAGAACTGCCCTGCCTCCGGGTCCAGCAGGACGACGAGGACGTCGCCCGTGCCGAGCACCTCGGGCAGCCGTTCGTACGGCTGGAAGGGCAGCAGGGTCAGGGCGACGCCCCGCGCCGCGGCGGCGTCCCTGAGGACGGGTACGGCGGGGCCGTCGTTGACGACGACGAGACGTACCGGAGTTCCCTGCTCGCGCAGTCGCTCGGCCAGCCGCACCAGCAGCGCCGGGTTGTGTTTCAGCCCGAGCGTGCCGGAGTACAGCATCGTCCGCACGTCGTCGAGACCGTGCTCCGCCGACCAGCCGTTGGCCCGTGCCACCGGGACGATCTCGTCCAGCGGCGCCCAGTTGGGGATGACGGTGACCTTGTCGGCGGTGCCCCACTGCTCGTGGACCCGTACGAACGAGTCGGCGATCACCACGATCGCCGCGGCCTGCCGCGCCGACCACTTCTCGCCCGCCTCGAACACCTTGGCCGCGAGCCCCATCGACTTGGCGACGTCGGCGGCGGCGAAGCTCTTGAGCGCGACCGCGGTCACGTCCTGGTGCCACAGCACCCAGGGGATGCGCAGCCTCTTGAGGACGGCCGCGGTCACGGCCAGGACCGGGATCGGCAGGTTGGACAGCAGCGCCACGTCGGGTTTCTCGCGGCGGACCTGCCGGGCCAGTTCGAGACCCAGCCGGGTCTCCTGGCCGAGCCTGCGGAAGTAGTCCTCCTTGCGCAGCGTGACGCCGTCCCCGATGGTGGCGAAGCGCAGGCCCGCGGTGGGTGCGGCGAGGTCGCCCTTGCCGGAGACGTAGGCCGTGCACGTCGAGTGGACGACCTTGTGACCGCGGCGCGCCAGCTCCCGGCTGAGCTGGGCCTGGAACGGGTGGCCGCTGTAGTCGTGGACGAGGATCCTCATCGTCTCGTGTCCTCGCAACGCGTCGGGCGTCACTGGTGGGAGCGCTTGACCTGGTCGTAGACCCATGCGTAGGTCTGTTCCAGTCCGTCGGCCAGGGAGACCGACGGTTCCCAGCCGTGGATCTCGCGGATCAGGGTGTTGTCGGAGTTGCGGCCGCGCACGCCCTGGGGGGCGTCCAGCCGGTAGCTGCGCTCGCAGCGGATGCCCGCGATCTTCTCGACGATGTCGACGAGTTGGTTGATGGTCACCAGCTCCGAGGAGCCGAGGTTGACCGGTTCGCCGCTGTCTCCCTTCATGATCATCTGGGTGCCGTGCAGGCAGTCGTCGATGTACATGAAGGAACGCGTCTGCCGGCCGTCGCCCCAGATCTCGATCCGGTGGTCGCCGGAGAGCACCGCCTCGGCCACCTTCCGGCACACCGCGGCGGGGGCCTTCTCCCGGCCGCCGGCCCATGTGCCGTGCGGTCCGTAGACGTTGTGGTAGCGGGCGACGCGGGTGGTGAACCCGTAGTCCTCCGCGTAGTGGCGGCACATGCGCTCGGAGAAGAGCTTCTCCCAGCCGTAGCCGTCCTCGGGCTGCGCCGGGTAGGCGTCCTCCTCGCGGAGCGCGGTGACGTTCGGGTCGGTCTGCTTGCCGGCGGCGTAGACGCAGGCGGAGGAGGAGTAGAAGTAGCGCTCCACCCCGGCCTCGTGCGCGGCCTGCAGCATGTGGGTGCTGGTCAGGACGGACATCATGCAGGCGGCCTTGTTGTTCTCGATGAAGCCCATGCCGCCCATGTCGGCGGCCAGCATGTACACCTGCCGCGCGCCCCGGACGCCCGCGCGCGCGTTCTCCAGGAGCGACAGGTCGGCGATCACGTTCTCCGCGGCGTCGTGGACCTGGTACCACTCGTGCCGGGGCTTGATGTCGATGGAGCGGACGGTCAGCCCCTGGGCCAGGAGGGTGCCCACGAGATGGCCTCCGATGAATCCCCCGCCACCGGCAACGACGACGTCGACCTGCTTGCCCATGGGCAACTCCTTTGTCCGAAGATCGGATGGCCTGGTGCGATAAAGCAATGCACATTTGTCCCGATTTTCGGCAAATGGCACGCCGACCGGCCTCCCGGCGTCACCCGTTGACGGCGCTGTACGGACGGCCTCGCGCGAGCCTCGGATTCGCGCGCGCCTGTACGGCTTCATGAGGTACGGGCGCTATAACCCTGTTGATGAGCTTTCAGGCGAAATGCCCGACTGGTGAACACCTTCGGTGGCGAAAGGCTCCCGTCCGCAGTGTGGCCGCGGTCTCCCTCTGGGCCGTGGCCCTGCTGGTCCTGCTGCCGGGGCTGATCCTCCAGTCGGGCGGCGCGCACCTGTCGGTCGCGCTCGCCGTGCAGACCGTGGTGCTGGGACACACCGGTGTGGCCCTCATCCGTGTGCTCACCGCGACGACGGTGCGGCTCGTCGCCCTCGGCTTCTGGGTCTTCGCCTACATCTGGCTGGGCCTCGCGCCCCTGGCGCAGCTCGCCACCGACACCTACCCGTGGGCCTACCGGACCGGTCAGGGGACCGCCCTCACGGCCGTGGCCGTCGTCGAACTCGGGCTCCTCGCCCACAGTGCGGGAACCGCAGTCGCCGCGCGCCGGGAGCGCACCCGCGCGGCCGGGTCCGCCGCCCACTCGCCGGGCCCGGTGGAACGGCTGCTGTCCCGCCGCCTCGCGCCCTGGCGCCTGCTGTCGCTGTGCGCTCTCGCCCTCGCCCTTGCGGTGCTGCTCGTCCCCGGCCAACCGGGCGGCGTCGGCGCCTACTTCACGAGCCGCCAGGCGCTGCGCGAGGCGGGCGTCACCGACGGCTCGGACGGCGCGTTCCTGTCGGCCCTGCGCAGTTGGTCCCTGTCCGTGCCCGCGTTCTGGGCGCTGCTGGGCCTGCTGCACGTACCGCGCGCGCCCGGCGGCGACCGTCTGCTGCGCGGCATCCGCCGGCTGCTGCTGCCGCTGCTCCTCGCCCTGAACGTCGTCGTCAACAACCCGGTCAGCAAACCCCGGTTCTGGTTCGGCACGGTCGTGCTGACCCTGCTGTTCGCCGTCCCCCGGCTGAGCCGGCCCCGTGCCTTCCGCGTCATCGCGGCCACGCTCATGGCGACCGTGCTGCTGCTCTTCCCGTACAGCGACTACTTCCGCTACAGCGACCGGGAGCAGTTCACCGTCGTCTCCCTGTCCGCGCAGTTCACCACCAACGGCGACTACGACGCCTTCCAACAGGTGCAGACCGGCATCGACCTCGCGCGGGACCAGGGCTTCTCACCGCGGGACGTGCTGGGTCCCGTGCTGTTCCCGGTCCCGCGCTCGGTGTGGCCGGACAAGCCGGGGGACACCGGCATCACCCTGGCCCAGTACGCCGGCTACGACTTCCTCAACCTCTCCGCCCCGCTGTGGATCGAGAGTTACCTGTGGGCCGGCCCGCCCGCCGTGGCCGCCGTGTTCTTCCTGCTCGGCGCGGCCGGACGGCGCATGGACGACGTACGCCACCGGCTCCGCGACCGTGCGGGCATCCTCGCGACGTTCCTGGTCCCGGCCTTCGCCTTCTACCAGATCGTCTTCCTGCGCGGCAGCCTGCTGGGGATCGTCGGCCCACTGACGCTGCTGGTGACCGTTCCGCTGCTCGTCACCACCCCCTCCGCCCGCGCACCCCGGCTCGTCCTGTCGGCACCGCCGACCGCACCCACCCGCCCCGCACAGCTCCCCGGAACAGGAGGGCACCCGTGACCGGCCCCATCCATCTCTACGACCGGTACGACGAGCCGGACCAGCTACGCGACCAACTGCGCCGGCTCCTGCGCCACCGCGTCGTCATCGCCCTCGGGATCGTCCTGGGACTGCTCGGCGGCGCCGCCCTGGCCGTCTCCCGCGCCCACACCTACACCTCCACCAGTGAAGTCCTCGTACGCTCCACCGCCGACCCCTTCGGCACGGTCAGCGTGGCCGCCGACAACCAGGTCAGCATGGGCACCGAGCAGCAGATCGCCGCCAGCACCGCGGTCGCCGTCCGCGCGGCACGCCTCATGGGCCAGGCCGCCGGCAGGGCGGCCGCGCTGGAGGACGATCTGCGGATCACCAACCAGGCGAAGTCCCAGGTGCTGCGCTTCGAGTTCACCGCCCGCACCCCGGGTCGCGCGGCGCGTGGCGCCAACGCCTTCGCCGAGGCTTATCTGGCCGACCGCAAGGCCCGTAACGAAGCCGCCGTCCAGCGGGCCACCCGCAGCGTGCAGCAGCAGATCAAGACGGTGGAGGCGGCTCAGCGGAAGGACACGGAGGACGACACCGCCAAGGCCCTGCAGAGCCAGCTGGACACCCTGCACAAGCGCATCGTCGACATCAACTCCCGCGACATCGAGGGGGGTGACATCGTCCGCCGCGGTGAGGCGCCCCGCCGGCCCTCGGTGCCCGGCTGGCCGACCCTGCTCGCGCTCGGACTGGCCGGCGGACTGGCGCTCGGCATCCTGCTGGCCTGGCTGCGCTCCGCCCTCGACACCCGGGTCCGGTCGGCCGACGACGTCCGGGCCGCGCTGCGCACGCCGGTGCTCGGCCTGCTGCCCGGACGCGACGAGGACGACGACCTGCTGACGGTCGGCCGCCAGGGCGGTGACCGGGCCGAGACCCTCCGCGCCCTCGCCTACCGCCTGCGCCGGACCGGTCTGCCCGCCGGCGCGGGCCGGCTCCTCGTCGTGGCCCCCCGGCACGGCGCCGCCACCGAGGAGGTCTCGGTGAACCTGGCCGCGGCCCTCGCGGAGTGCGGCGACGAGGTGCTGTTGGTGGACGCCGACCCCGGCACGCCCGCCCTCACCGAGAGGCTGCCGCTGCTGCCGGACGACGCCCGCACCCCCGAGGACGCCTCCGCCCTGCCCGACGGGAGCCGTCTCGTCGACGCGGGGACCGCCGGGCGGTTCGCCTGCCGCGCCGGCGGCGGCACCGGCTCGCCCGGCCGGCCGGGCGGGTCCGCCGCCGTCCACCGGTTGCCGGCCGGGTCCGACTCCCGCACCACGGTCGTCGTCGCCCGGCCGCTCCTGGAACACGCCGACGCGCTGGCCCTCGCCCAGCGCGTCGACGGCATCCTGCTGGTCGCCGGCCTCGGCACCACCCGGCGGGACGACCTCAGGCGGGTGCACGAGCTGATCGAATGTTCCGGCGGAACCCTCCTCGGCGCCGTGCTCGACTCCGGCCGCCGGCGCGGACGTCTGCGTGCCGTCCTGCGCCGCCGCCCCGCACGCCGCCCGGAGGCGGAGACCGCCACACCGGTCGTGGAGCTTCCGGCACAGGACGACACGCTCTCGGTCTCCCGCGGATGACCGCCCCGGAAGCGACCGCCCCCGCCCCCGCCGCCCCGAACAGCGTCACCGCCGCCGCGCGGGGCGGGTGGTGGGGGGTGGCGGGTTCCGCGACGAACGCCGTCTTCGCCTTCGTCTTCGTCGGTCTGATCACCCGCGCCCTCGGGGCGCAGGGAGCGGGCGCGGTCTTCACGGGCGTGGCCCTGTTCACCATCCTCGGCAACACCTGCAAGCTCGGCGCCGACACCGGGCTCGTCCGTTTCGTCTCGCGCGACATCGCGGTGGGCGGCGGCCGCTCGGTGGGCGGTCTGCTGCGCGTGGCCCTCGTACCCGCGGTCGTGGCCAGTACGGCGGCTGCCCTGCCCCTGCTGCTGTGCCCCGCGCTGGCCACCATGCTCCTGCCGCATCTGCCGCCGGCCGACGCGGTCACCCTGGTCCGCCTCTTCGGGCTGTTCCTGCCCGTCGCCACCGTCGGACTGGTCCTGCTCGGCGCCAACCAGGGCCACGGCACCGTGGTGCCGTTCGTCGGCGTGGAGCAGATCGGCAAACCCGTGCTGCGCGTGCTGATCGCCGTACCGGTGGCGGTCTGCGCGCCCGGCCTGCTCCCCCTGGCCGCGGCGTGGCTGCTGCCCGCGCTGGCCGGCACCGCGGCCGCCTGGCTGGCCCTGCGCCGCTGCCGGGCCGTCCGCGGCACGGCGCACCCTGCCGTGCGCGCGGCCGTACCCTGGCGGGCCTTCTGGAGCTTCGCGGCACCTCGCGCGATCTCGTCCGTCTTCGACATCAGCGCGGTGTGGGTCGGCGTCATCCTGCTGTCCGCGCTGGCCACCGGAGCCGAGGCGGGCGTCTACACCGCCATCGGCCGCGTCGTCACCGCGGGCACCCTGCTGCAACTGGCCGTCCGGCTCGCCGTGGCACCCCAGATCAGCCGGCTGCTCGCCGTCGAGCAGGTCGCCGAGGCACGCCATCTGCACCGCGTGTCGACCTGCTGGATCGTGCTGTTCTCCTGGCCGCTGTTCGTCCTCGTCGCCGCCTTCCCGCGGACCGTGCTGTCGGTCTTCGGCCCGGAGTTCGTCCGCGGAGCGCCCGCCCTGGTCGTGCTGTGCCTGGCCTCGATGGTCAACGTCGCGGTCGGCAACGCCCAGACCGTGCTGCTGATGTCGGGCAGGAGTTCCTGGCATCTGGCCGTCACCGCGGCGGCGTTCACGGTGCAGCTGACGGTCGGCCTGCTCGCCGTGCCGCGGTGGGGCGTCGTCGGGGCCGCCGTGTCCTGGGGCGCGGCCATCGTCGTGGAGAACCTCTCGGCCGCCCTCCTCATCCGGTCGCGCCTCGGCTTCACGACCGTGGACCGCGGCTACACCACGGCCCTCGGCACCGGACTCGCCGTCTCGGTGGTGCTGACCGCCGTCCGTTCACTGCAAGGTGACACGACGTCAGGACTCGCCGCCGGGATGACCTTGGGAATGTGTGTATTTGGTACTACTTTGTGGTGGTATCGCAGGCCGCTGGGAGTGAGCGAGCTGGTCGGAGTTCTACGCCGTCGCGCTGCGTGAGCCCGGGCAGGGGCGTACGGCCGGGCTCAGCAGGCCTCGTGTCGTTCCCGGCGTGTCGCCCGAACCACTGCCATCCGGGGTGTCCATTGCGCCTGAGAAATCTCCCGTCGAGGGCGGCCACCAGTGCGGTCGCCGCCACGCTCCTGTGCTCCGCCGCCCTGCTCCATCCCGCTCCCGCCGCGGCCGCAGGCGCACCCAGGACGTCGTTCACCGCCGATCCGCTGACCACGTGGCAGACGAACGGCATCGTCTGGTCGCTGGCCTCCGCACACGGTGTCGTCTACGTCGGGGGGACCTTCGACTCGGTACGGCCGTCGGGCGCGGAACCCGGCGACCGGGAGGTCCCGCGCCACAACTTCGCCGCGTTCGACGCGGTGACGGGCGCCCTGCTGCCGTGCGCGCCGTCGTTCACCGGAGGCGCGGGAGCCGTCCGCGCCCTGAAGGCCTCCCCGGACGGCCGGGTGCTGTACGTGGGCGGCTCCTTCAGCCGTGCCGGGTCCACCGGTGTGGCCAGCGCCGTCGCCCTGGACACGGCCGACTGCTCCCTGCGCAGGGATTTCCGGCCGGCGGTGTCCGCGACCGTCCGGGCGATCGACGTCACGGACCGCACGGTCTATCTCGGCGGTGACTTCCGCCGGGTCGACGGCCGGACCAGGCAGCACATCGCCGCCTTCACCCCCGAGGGCGCCCTGCGGCCGTTCCGGGCCGACGTCGACGCCCCGGTGCGCGCGCTGTCGGTGGTGCCCTCGCGCAACAAGATCTACGCCGGCGGTGACTTCGAGCGGGTCAACGGCCGGTGGGCCCACTCCCTGGTCGCCCTGGACGCGAGCAGCGGAGCGACCGAGCACACCTTCCCGGACTGGCTGCCGCCCCGGTCGTCGGTGAAGTCGATCGCGCAGGACGGCACCCGCTTCTACGTGGGCGCCGAGGGCCACGGCGAGGGCATCTTCGACGGCCGTATCGCGGGCCGTCTCGACGACGACCGGATGGTGTGGAAGGACACCTGCCACGGCGCCACCCAGGCCGTCCTGCCCTACCAGGGCGTCCTGTACAGCGCCTCGCACGCACACGACTGCACCGAGACACCGGGCGGGTTCCCCGAGCGGCAGGACCGGCAGCACCTGCTGGCCCAGTCGCCCCGGGACAGCAGGATCCTGCACTGGTTCCCCGACACCGACGAAGGGACGGGGGAACAGGTGGGACCCCGTGCGCTGACGGTCGCGCGCGGAGTCCTCTGGGTGGGCGGCGAGTTCACCCGGGTCAACGGCAGGCCCCAGCAGAGCCTCACCCGCTTCGGGGCCGGCCCCGACACCGGGGCACCGGCGGTTCCCGCCCTCTCGCTCTCCGCCAAGCGCCCCGGACAGGTCACCCTGCGCTGGAAGGCCTCGTGGGACCGGGACGACGCGTCGCTCACCTACCGGCTCTACCGGGACGGCCGGCTGATCTCCCGGCAGACACGGTCGTCCACCTACTGGAACCGCCCGTGGATGAGCCACACCGACTCCGTGGAGGCCGGCACCCGTCACCAGTACCGGATCGAGGTGACGGACGGGACGAACACCTCGCCGAAGTCCCCCGCGCTGCGCGTGGCCGTACCCGCGAAGGCGGCGGGTGAGCGATGGAACTGACCCGCATCGGATTCGCACCCGGCGTCTACGACCTGTTCCACATCGGCCACCTCAACATCCTGCGCCAGGCACGCCGGCACTGTGACCGCCTCATCGTCGGAGTCGCCACGGACGACCTGGTCAAGCGGCTCAAGGGCAGACCGCCGGTCGTCCCGCTCGCCGAGCGCCTGGAGATCGTCAGCAACCTGCGCTGCGTCGACGTGGCCGTCGTCGAGTCGGAGGAGGACAAGCTGGAGACGTGGAAGCGGATCGGTTTCCACGTCATCTTCAAGGGCGACGACTGGCGGGGAACGCCCAAGTGGGAAGCGCTGGAACGGCGTTTCGCACAGGTCGGTGTCGAGGTCGTCTACTTTCCCTACACCATGCACACCTCCAGCACGCTGCTGCGCGGTTCCCTGGAGCTGCTCGCCCAGCCCAAGTCGCCGGAGATGCCCTCAGCGCAGCTCGCGGAACCACTTGACCAGGAAGGCCGCCATGAACAGCAGGTGGGCCATCAGCAGTGCGCAGTAAACGGAAAGGAAGACGTGCTGACTGCCCAGGAATAGGAAGCTGAGGCAGGTCACTCCGTAGTCCACCGGCAGGAGCAGCAAGGACCGCAGTGCCGGTGCGGGTTGTGCCGGCACCGGGGCCGCCGTCTGCCGCTTCAGCTGCTCCGTCAGGATTCCGGCGAAGAAGATCACCACGGCCGCCAGCTCGAACAGCATCGGGGCCAGCAGGAAGGCCGGGTCGGGCAGTGAGAAGAACCGGTAGAAGGACACCAGCACGACCAGGTGCACGGTGACCAGTTTGACGCAGTCCAGCACATGGTCCAGCCACTCGCCTGACGGACTTCCCGAGCGCTGCGTGCGGGCGAGCTGTCCGTCCGCGGCGTCGAGGGCGAACCCTACGGCCAGGGCCGCGCAGACGCCGACCGACAGTCCCGGGCCGGGCCGCACCAGGGCGACGGCCGCAAGGGCGGGAAAGGTGAACAGGGCACCGAGCACCGTGAGCTGATTGGGGGTCGCACCGACGCGGTAGGCCAGCGCCGCCAGGACGCGGCCGGCCGGACGGTTCACGAAGAGGGTGTAGACCGACACCCCTTTCGCGGGCTTCTGTGCCGCCGACATGTGCCTGAGCACCTCGATGAACCCGGTCATTTGGCTCCTTATCGGTTGAAAGAAGGGGATTATGACAGAACGGGATGGATCCATGTCCCGTGTCAGCCGTCGGCGACTTCTGCGGGGCGGCGCTTCGGTGCTGGCCGCGACGGCCCTGTCCACCCGTGGCGCGTCCGCCGTCCAGCAGCCCTCCGCCGATCCGGACGCCGTGGTCAACGTGGCCGATCTGGGCGCGGTGGGCGATGGACGGACCGACGACAGCGAAGCCTTCGAGATCGCCTACACGTTCGCCGCCGCGCGTGTCTCCGGGGGAGTCGGCCGTGTGGTGATCGAGATCCCCGCCGGCGATTTCCTCATCACGCGCCCGCAAGCGCTGCTGAACGGTGTCGCTCCCCCGCGACCCGCGAGCGGCCTGCGGTTCTCCGGTGCGGGCAGGCGCATGACCAGTCTCGTCTTCCGTCCCGGCACCGGCCCGGGCTCCTTCCTCTGCCGGAACCGGGACGTGTGGTCGAACCTCTCCTTCGAACGCATGCAGTTCCGCTCGGCCACGCCGGGTGCCTCCTTCTTCGACTCCTACTCGACCGGGCAGGCGCAGGACTACCGGTTCTCCGAGTGCGAGTGGATGGGGGAATGGGAATACGGGCTCGTCCTGAGCGGCACGGACACCAACTCGGAGATGCGGTGGGAGGCGTGCCGGGTCGGTGGGCGCTACCGCCGGGCCTTCCTGTACTCGGGGCTGACGCGGAGCGGTCAGCAGGAACCGAACGACCAGGACCAGTTCCTCAACTACTGGTTCACCGACATGAAGGTCGAATACGAGTGGGGCAACTTCCTGGAGTTCCCCTACGGCGGCTCCATCGCGTGCCGGGGCGGCTCGTACATCATCACGGGCCGACGTCCGCAGAGCACTCCGGAATACGGCACCACCAGCACGTTCTTCCGCTTTCCCGTGGCCCAGCACCACGACTCCGTGCAGCGGTTCCACGCCCAGGACATCCGTTTCGAGGTGCGCGACCCCGACGTGGTCGTCATCGACTGCGTGTGGAACGGCGGCACGGTCCACTTCAGCGACTGCGACGACACCGGCCTCGCCTACAAGGACTTCTCCGCCGAAGTCCGCCCGCACCGCTACAACGTCGGCCCGCGCGGGCCGCTGATCCGCTACGACTCCTGCCAGTTGGTGGGCCGCCACGAGTACCGGCCGGCCTCCGCACCGGACCCCCTCCCGGTCCTCGCCCGCTACGACATGTGTCTGCTCCGCAGTCATACCGAACGTGACTTCGCGGTCGCGGGCGGCACGGACCAGGTCCCGTTCGTCCAGTTCGTCGACTGCATCGACGCCGGCGGCACGAGCGACTCGCCCGCGCCGGCGTCCCCCTCCATCCCGTCCACCCCGCCCCCGTGCCTGGCGCCGAGCCCGAGCCCCGCGTCGGCACCCGAGCCGAGTCCCGCCACGACCCCCTCGCCGCGGCCGGCGACGTCCCCGGAGCCCAGCCCCGCGACGACTCCCGGTACCCCGGACACCCCGGCGCCGCGCGACGCCGCTCAGGCGGACTGCTCCTCCCCGCAACAGAAGCCGCCCTGACCCGGCGTACTCCGTCCGCCTCCATCGGCCGAGGACAGGTCACCCGTGGGAGGGACATCCCGGCGCCGGTGAACCGGCGGCGGACGATTCCGCGCGCAAGCTCACTGACATCCGCAGTCCGACGCCGGAAGTCCGCCCGTCAGCAAGACGGACCGATCCCGGCGGCCATTGCTTCAGGGGGCACCTGACAGTCCCGAAAGAATCATTGCCGCGCTCCGGCCCACACCCTTCACCGGGTTCACCAGGGTGCGGGACGGCAGTGAGCGCCCCCGCGTATCGCACTCCGCCGCGTCATTCCGTGGAATCACGCGGTGGCGCCACGACAGGAAAGGCATCAGGATGTCACGCTTGGCGCATTCGGCGCTGCACCGGGTCCGTCCGGGCATGGCCGCGCTCACCGCTGTCACCGCCGTCACGACACTAGGCCTGTCGGGGCCGCACGCGACGGCCGCGGAACCGCCGGCTGTTCCCCGCGCGGGTGGCGCACCGTCAGGGATCAGCAAACTCACGGGCGAGCTGACGACCCCCTGGGGGATCTCGTTCCTCCGGGGCCGCAACGCGGCGCTGGTGACGGAACGCGACACCGCCGCGGTCTGGAAGGTCGCTCTGAACGGCGCCAAGAAGAAGGTCGGCACGGTGCCGAACGCGGTGTGGAGCGAGCAGACGCAGGACAAGGGCGGTCTGCTGGGTGTCGCCGCGTCACCGACCTGGAACGGGACGACCGACAAGGACGTGTTCTTCATGGAGACCACGGCCAAGGACAACCGTGTGGTCAGGATGAAGTTCGACGGCACCAGGCTGAGCAACTACACCCCCATCCTGACCGGAATCGTCCGGGACACCCAGCACAACGGCGGACAGATCGCCTTCGGGCCCGACGGATATCTGTACGTCGCCACCGGCGACGCCCAGAAGGGCCAATTGGCCCAGGACAGGAAGTCGCTCAACGGAAAGATCCTGCGGATCACCAAGAAGGGTGCCGCGGCTCCCGGAAACCCGTTCGGAACGCGCGTCTACAGCTATGGTCACCGCAATCCCCAGGGACTGGCCTGGGACCGCGCCGGACGGCTGTGGTCGACCGAGATCGGCGCGGAGGCCTGGGACGAACTCAACCTCGTCAAGCCGGGCCGGAATTACGGCTGGCCCACCTGCGAGGGCGCCTGCCGCGCCGGGGGGATGACCAACCCGAAGATGGTCTGGAAGCCCGACGAGGGCGGCGTGCCCGCCCAGATCGCGGTCGTGAACAACGTGATCTACGCCTCGACGCTGAGCGGCCACCGGCTGTGGCGGATTCCGATCGACTCCACCGGCCAGGACGTCGGACGGGCGACGGCCTACTACAACGGCGCGTACGGCCGGTTGCGGGCACTGGTGAAGGTCCCCGGCGCGGACCAGCTCTGGCTGGGCACGAGCGACCGCGGCACCGACAAGGACCTCATCCTCAAGGTGACCATCAGGTAGCGGCGGTCGACCGAGAACTCCCTCCCGCCCGGGAGGGGAACACCCCGTTGCAGAAAGGAAGGTACGCACCATGACCGAAGCCGTCGAGCAGGTCGAGCAGCCCGCCCGCACGACCGAGGAGATCGACCGGACCGCCTGGCAGACCCCCGGATACGTGGTCGTCGACACCGCGCTGGAGGTCACCGCCTACTCCCTCAGCGTCCGCTAACCGCCGTCATGCTGCTGCAGGTGCTCGGTACCGCGGCCGGCGGCGGCATCCCCCAGTGGAACTGCGCGTGCCCCGGGTGTTCCGGGGCACGCGCCCACCCCGGGCGGCGCCGCCGACACGCCTCGCTGGCCGTCCGTGCCGACGAGGGCCGCTGGTACCTCGTCAACGCCACCCCCGACATCGGCGACCAGATCGAGGCCCACCCGGTCCTCCACCCCGGTCCCGGCCCCCGGCAGACGCCGATCGCCGGAGTCGTGCTCACCGACGCCGAACTCGACCACACCCTGGGGATCGGGCGGCTGCGCGAGGCGGACCGCCTCGAGGTCCTCGCCACCACCCCGGTCCGCGAGGCGGTCGACGTCCGGCTGCGCCTGGGCGCGGTCCTCACCCCGTACACCGCCCTGACCTGGCGGGAGCTGCGGTGCCGGGGGACACAGCCGCTGCACGCCGGCACGGACGTCCCGGCCGGATGCGGCGTACGGATCAGCGCCGTGCCCGTCTCCGGCAAGCGCCCGCGCTACGCCGCCGACGCCCCCGGTGACGACGCCTGGGTCGTCGCGCTGCGCCTGTACGACCCGGCCACCGGCGGGACCGCCCTGTACGCCCCTGCCGTGGCCGCCTGGTCCGAGGCGCTGCACCAGGCCGCCGCCGAGGCCGACTGCGTCATCGTCGACGGCACCTTCTGGGACGACGAGGAGCCCCGCCGCACCGGCATCTCCCCCCGTACCGCGACGGGCATGGGGCACCTGCCCATCGACGGACCGGGCGGCACCGCCGGCATCCTCGCCACGCTGTCCGCCCGCTGCCTCTACACCCACCTCAACAACACGAATCCCCTCGTCGACCCCGCCGCGCCGCAGCACAAGCGGCTCGCCCGGCTGGGCCTCGAGGTGGCCGAAGACGGAATGGTGATCGAGCTGTGACCACGACACTCGCCCCGCCGGCGAGGCCCTGGAGCCGCGCCGAGTTCGAGGACCGCCTGCGCGCGGTGGGCCAGGACCGCTATCACGACCGCCATCCCTTCAACGTCCGCATGCACCAGGGCGACCTCGGCCCGGACGAGGTGCGCTGCTGGATCACCAACCGCTTCCACTACCAGCGCCACATCCCGGTCAAGGACGCGCTGATCATCGCGAAGCTGGACTCGTCGAGGCTGCGGCGCATGTGGCTGCGGCGGATCGAGGACCACGACGGACGCGGCGAGGGCGAGGGCGGCATCGAGCGCTGGCTGCGGCTCGGCGAGGCGGCCGGCGTGGACCGCGAGACCCTGTTGTCGGGCGGGACCGTGCTGCCGGGCGTCCGGCTCGCCGTGGAGGGCTACGTCAACTTCTGCCGCCTGCGCTCCACCCTGGAGGCCGTCGCCGCCTCGCTCACCGAGCTGACCGCCCCCGATCTCATGCGCCTGCGCATCGAGGCGTTCGAGCGTCACTACCCCTGGATCGCGTCGGACGGGCTCGCCTACTTCCGCGCCCGCGTCGACCAGGGCCGGCGCGACAGTGCCGAGGCGCTGGACCTCGTGCTGGAGTGGGCCCGCACCCGCGAGGAGCAGGAGAAGGCCGTGGCCGCGCTCTCCTTCAAGTGCGACGTGCTGTGGTCCCTGCTCGACGCCGTCCAGCAGTACGCGGCAGGGTGCGGGCACACCGGGCAGGACGAGGGAGCGCAGGACCGGGACGGCGCATGGGAGCGGGTGTGATGCCGAAGACCGCGGAACAGTGGTGCCCGGCGCTCGCCCCGGCGCTGATGCTGCGGCACGACGCCGTGCGCGGCAGGGACCTGCTGGTCCTGCCGGAACGCGTGGTCGTTCTCGAAGGGCACGGCGGCATGGTCGTCGGCCTGTGCGACGGCACTCGCACCGTGTCCGGAATCGTCGGCGAGCTGGCCGAGCGCTTTCCCGGCGCGCCGGTGGCCGGCACCGTCCCGGCCTTCCTCGACAGCCTGCGGCAGGAGGGCTGGCTGACGTGACCACCCTCGTGAACCCCGGGCCCGTCGTGGCGCCCGCACCCCCGTGGGCCCTGCTCGCCGAGCTCACCCACGCCTGCCCGCTGCACTGCCCGTACTGCTCGAACCCGCTGGAACTGGCCCGTCGTTCCAGCGAGTTGAGCACCGACGAGTGGGCGGACGTACTGCGTCAGGCCGGTGAACTGGGCGTCGTGCACACCCATCTGTCCGGCGGCGAGCCGTTGCTGCGCCCGGATCTGGAGCGGATCGTCGCCGCCGCCGAGGCCGCCGGGATCTACACGCAGCTGGTCACGAGCGGCACCGGGCTGGACGAGGCACGGCTTGCCGCCCTCACCGCGGCCGGGCTGCGCAGTGTCCAGCTCTCCGTCCAGCACGCCGACCCGGGGGCCAACGACCGTATCGCCGGACGCCCCTCCTCCTTCGCCGCGAAGGAACGGGCCGCGGCGCTCGTGCGCCGGGCCGGGCTCCCGCTCGGCCTGAACGTCGTACTGCACCGCGACAACCTCGACGCCGTCGACGCCGTCATCGAGCTGGGCCTGGCCTGGGGTGCGGACCGCATCGAGCTGGCCAACGCGCAGTTCTACGGCTGGGGCCTGCTCAACCGGACCGCGCTGCTGCCCACCCGCGACCAGTTGGCCCGCGCCCGGGAGACGGTGGAGCGCCGCCGGGAGCAACTCGCCGGGCGGATCGACCTGGTGTGGGTCGTCCCCGACTACTTCGACGGCGTGGCCAAACCCTGCATGGGCGGCTGGGGAGCGGTCTCGCTCACCGTGGCGCCGGACGGGACCGTGCTGCCCTGCCCGGCGGCCGCCTCCCTGCCGGGCCTGAACGCGCCGAACGTCCGCGACCACCGGCTCGCCTGGATCTGGGAACGGTCCCCCGCCTTCGACCGCTTCCGCGGCACCGACTGGATGACGGGCCCCTGCCGGGGCTGCCCCCGCCAGGAGGAGGACTTCGGCGGCTGCCGCTGCCAGGCGTTCGCCCTCACCGGCGACGCCGCCCGCACCGATCCGGCGTGCGCGCTCTCCCCCGACCACCACCTCGTCCGCGAACCGGCCGACGGCGACCGGCCCGAGGCGCCGCCGTACGTCTACCGCCGGCCCGGAGCCGTACCGGCACCGGCACCGGCCCCTGCACCCACCGTCGTCACCACTGAGGGCCTGAAGGGCGGGAACTGACCGGCAGACCGTGCATTTCCGTGATCGCCCTTCGCACCCCGCCGAGCGGAGCTAGTGTTCGCACAGCGAGTGACTCACGAGGAGCGAAGACATGGTCGGTCGTCCGAGCACGCGTTGACAGCTGAGGCCGTGAGCGGCCTGTCATCGCGTGCTGCCCTTCATGCGCGGCACAGCGAGCCTCCCCTTCCCGCTGCCTGAAACGGCGCGTCAGTCGTGCACCGGTCGGCGGGTCTCGTCTTCGGTCATCCGAGGGGTGCCTGTGCCGTCGTCCTCCTGCGCTGTATCCGGTTCGGACCGGCCTGTTCCGTCGAGCCTGTGGCGGGACGGTGACTTCCGCCGGCTCTGGGTGGGCCAGACCGCCTCCCAACTGGGCGAACACGCGAGCCTGGTGGTGCTGCCGCTCTTCGCCGTCCTGACGCTGGACGCCGGTGCCGGCCAGTTGGGCGCCCTGCGCGCGGTGGGGCAGGCGCCGATCCTGCTGCTGTCGCTCCTCGCCGGCGCGTGGGTGGACAGGTGGCGGACCCGTACGGTGATGGTGCTGACGGACGCCGGTCGGGCCCTGGCACTGGGCGCCGCCGCCGTGGCCGGACTCCTCGGCGGGCTCGGCCTGCCGGCGCTGCTCGTGGTGGCCTTCGCCGTCGGGGCCCTGTCCGTGTTCTTCGACATGGCTTACCAGACCTCCCTGGTACGCCTGGTGCGGCGCGATCAGTTGGTGCGCGGCAACAGCGCCCTCGAGGGCAGTCGGTCCGCTGCGCAGATCGGCGGTCCGGCCCTCGGCGGTGCGTTGGTGTCGGTGCTGTCGGCGCCGGTCGCCGCCGCCTCCAGCGCGGTGTTCTTCGCGCTGTCGTTCCTGTCGATCCGACGGATCGGTCGCCGCGAATGCCTCCCGGAACGCCCGGCACGTCCTCCTCGGGTCTGGCGGCGGATCCATGAGGGCCTCCGCTTCGTCGCCGGTGACACCTCGCTGCGGGCCGTGTGCCTGGCATCGGCCGCCTTCCAGTTCTTCTTCGCGGCCGTGATGACCGTCTATCTGCTGTTCCTGCCACGGGACCTGCACCTGTCGGGCACCGCCGTCGGGCTGGCCCTCGCGGCGACGGGGCCGGGCGCGCTCCTGGGCTCACTGCTGGCCGCCCGCCTGCCGAGCCGTTTCGGACACGGCGCCGTCCTCGTGTCCGCGGCAGCGCTCGGCGACGGCGTGTTCCTCCTCGTGCCCGCGCTGCACGGCCCCTCCGCGGTGACGGTCCCCGCGCTCCTCACGGTCAACTTCGTCTTCGGGACCTTCGGCCAGCTGGTGAACGTCACAGTCATGGCCGTCCGGCAGACCGTCGCTCCGGGCCGGATGCAAGGCCGCGTGGCCGCGACGATCAACTTCGCCGGCATGGGAACCGCCCCGCTCGGCTCGCTGCTCGGCGGGTTCCTCGCGGAAGAGTGGGGGACGCGCACGAGCCTCCTGGTGACAGCCGCCGGCATGCTGCTGTCGCCGGCGGTGATGGCCATGTCCCCGCTCGCCCGCCTGGGACGGACGCTTCCCGGCCCGTCGGGGAGTCCGGTCCCGTCCTCGTGACGGCCTCCCTCACCGCGAGCGGCCGGCACAGGTCGGGAGGCTCGGGGTCACAGCCCCCACAGTCCCTTTCCGAGGGTGCAGGCTCCTCCCGCCAGGGCGAGCAGGAGGACGAGCAGACGTGCCCGGTCCTCCGGTACGCGCCCGGCGAGTCGCCTGCCGATCAGGGCGCCCGCGGTCATCGCGCCGGCGGCGAGGCCCCAGACCGGGGCGCTGAGTGCCGGTGTCCCGTTGGATGCCACCGAGACGGCGTTGACGAGGACTCCGTAGAACTGTGCGTTGGGCACGAACTCCGCGACGGACCACTCCGCGTTGACGGCGTACAGGGACACGGGCGGACCGCCCACGCCCGCCGCCGAGTTCATGAAACCGCCGACGGCACCGGCGGTGACCGCACCCGCGCCACCGCGCAGGGCGGCGACGCGCGTGCCACGCATCACGAGCAGGACGGCCACGGTCACCAGCGCGCCCATGGCGGCCATCAGCAGGGGTTCGGGCAGCCACCGTGCCACCCAGGTCCCGGCCGGCACGGTGCACACGGCCGCGAGGCACAACGGCACCATCGTGTTCAGCCGCACGCTGCGCCATCCGACGGCGAGCCCGGCGACACTGATGGCTCCGGCGGCACAGTTGGCGAGCACAACGCCTTCGGCCGGACCGAGGAGCAGCACCAGCGCGGGAACGGCGACGAGCGCGAAGCCCATCCCGGTGAGCCACTGCACGCAGGCACCCAGCAGCACGATCCCGCCCAGCAGCACGTGCTGCGCCCACGCACCCGTCACCGGCGGCCTCCTCTCGGACGTACGGACGGCCAGGGAGCGCCAGGCTACGCAGGGCCGGGGATCGGGAACAGACACGTGACCACCTGGCGCCAGGCGATGCGGTGCGCGAGACTGCGAGTCCGAGGCCGTGCGTGAAGGGGTTGTGATGCAGGTAGCCGTGGTCACCTTCGACGGGTTCAACGAGCTCGACAGTTTCATCGCTTCCGCGCTGATCAACCGGTGCCGCGAGGACGGCCTGGAAGCCTTCATCACGACGCCGACGCCGGTGGTCACGTCGATGAGCGGCGTCGAGGTGACGGGGCAGCGCCCCATGGAGTTCGTCACCGAGGCCGAGGTCGTGCTGATCGGCAGTGGCGTGCGGACGCGGGACGTGGTCGCCGACGATCACCTGGTCTCCCGGCTGCGGCTCGACCCGTCGCGCCAGCTGATCGGCGCGCAGTGCTCGGGCGCGCTGGTGCTCGCCCGGCTGGGGTTGCTGGAGGGCATGCCGGCGTGCACGGACAGGAAGAGCCGGCCGTTCGTCGAGGCCCGAGGCGTCACCGTGCTGGACGTGCCGTTCCACGCCGAGGGCAACATCGCCACGGCGGGTGGTTGCCTGGCGTCCCAGTACCTCGCCACCTGGGTGATCACCCGGACGCTCGGGGACGAGGCCGCACGGGACGTCCTCGACTACGTGGCTCCCGTCGGCGAGAACCGGGAGACCGTCGATCGCGCGCTGCGTGCCGTCCACGCGGACGCGGCCGCGCTGCGCTGACGCGGAGGCGCTGCACTGACGCGGCTGCGCTGCACCGACTTCTAAACCATCCGGTTGTTTTCCTCACGACGGTGCGCTAGCTTTCAACCAACCGGATGGATTCATCAGCTTCGAGGAACAGTCATGCGCACGTGGTTCATCACAGGAGCGTCGTCGGGCATCGGCCGCGAGGTCACCGCGCAGCTCCTCCGCCGCGGTGACAGGGTCGCCGCCGTGGCCCGCCGTACCGATCGCCTGGACGACCTGGCCAAGGAGTACGGCGACCGGCTCTGGACGGCCCCGCTCGACGTCACGGACACCGAGGCGCTGCGCGCCGTGGTCGACCGGGTCTTCGCGGAGCTCGGCCGGGTGGACGTCGTCTTCTCCAACGCCGGCTCCGGCGCCGTCGGCGCCGCCGAGGAGCTGGAGGACTCGGCGATCGAGCAGCAGATCGCCCTCAACATGACGGCCCCGATCCAGCTCGCCCGCGCCGTCTTCCCCCACCTGCGCGCCCAGGGCGGCGGCCGGTTCATCCAGACCTCCACCATGGGCGGCCAGATCACCACACCGGGCGCCGGTATGTACCACGCCTCCAAGTGGGGCGTGGAGGGCTTCATGGAGTCGGTGGCACCCGAGGTCGCGCCGTTCGGCATCGGCGTCACGCTGATCGAACCCGGTGCCGTACGCACCGACTTCGGCGCCGTCCTCTCCATCGCCCCCGCGATCGACGCCTACGCCGCCACCCCCGTGGGCCAGGTCCGCCGGTACATCGAGGCGACCGGCGGGAACCTGACGGCCGACGCGACCGGAGACCCGGAGAAGGTGGCCGCCGCCATCATCGCCTCGGCGAGCACCAGCCCCGCTCCCCTGCGGCTAGCACTCGGCAGCGACGCCTACGGAGCCGTCAGGGGCGCACTCCAGCGCCGGCTCGCCGCACTCGAAGAGACGAAGTCCATCGCCTTCTCGACCGACTTCGACCAGTAGCCCACCACGTCCCTCCCCCACATCCTCCGCAGAGTCAAGGAAACCCCACCGTGAGCCTCACCGACTTCCGTACGCTCGGACGCACCGGCCTCCGCGTCAGCCCCCTGGCCCTGGGCACGATGACCTTCGGCGACCCCTCCTGGGGCGCCGACGAGCGGACCTCGCTCGACATCCTCGCGCGCTACGTCGACGCGGGCGGCAACTTCATCGACACCGCCAACCGCTACACGGAGGGGCGTTCCGAGCAGGTCATCGGCACCTACCTGCGCAAGAACCCCGCGCGACGCGACCGGCTGGTCATCGCGACCAAGGTCGCCCTGTCCATGGACCCCACCGACCCGAACAACGGCGGCACCAGCCGCAAGGCC
Source organism: Streptomyces flaveolus (assembly GCF_000716535.1). GTDB lineage: Bacteria > Actinomycetota > Actinomycetes > Streptomycetales > Streptomycetaceae > Streptomyces > Streptomyces flaveolus_A. The sequence goes on from NZ_JNWV01000069.1 coordinate 25,651, forward strand.
ATCCGCACGCACATCGACGCCTCGCTGGAACGGCTCGGCACCGACTACATCGACCTGTACTGGCAGCACAACTGGGACCAGCACACCCCGCTGGAGGAGACCATGTCCACGCTGGACGATCTCGTCCGCGAGGGCAAGGTCCGCTACGTCGGCCTCTCCGACACCCCGGCGTGGGCGGTGGCCCGCATGGCGACCCTCGCCGAGTGGCGCGGCTGGACGCCGGTGGCCGCCCTGCAACTGGAGTACTCGCTGCTGGAGCGCACCTCGGAGGGCGAGTTGTTCGGCGCCGCGCGGGAACTGGGCCTCGGCGTCATGCCCTGGAGCCCGCTCGCCAACGGCGTGCTGACCGGCAAGTACACGCGTGACGACCACACCCCGGAGGGCTCCGGCCGCGGCATGTTCGTCGGCCGGCACCTCAACGAGCGGACCTTCGCCCTGATCGACGTACTCGGGCGCATCGCCGAGGAGTCGGGCACCACCGTCGCGGCGGTCTCACTGGCGTGGGTACGTCAGCAGCCCCTGACCACGGCCACGGTCATCGGTGCCCGTACGGTCGCCCAGCTCGATGCCAACCTGGCCTCCCTGGACGTCACCCTCTCCGCCGAACACCTCGCCGAGCTCGACGGCCTCACCGCCCCGTCCCTCGGCTTCCCCCTGCCCTTCCTCAAGACCCTCGGCGTGCCCGCGCAGCAGGGAACGACGGTCATCAACGGCATCAAGGCGGGCGGCTGACGCCCCGCCCGCCGCTGCCCGCGCGCTGTGCTCAGTTCACGGGCCTCATGGGCGCCGAGGCCCGAGGTCGGGGCACCACGCGGGCGCGCCGGGCCCGTCACCACGGGGGAAGCAACGGGCCCGGCCGGCACTACGGTCCCACATCTTCGGCAGCGGCACGCCCCCATGGGCGAAGTCGCCGATGGGGGACAGAAGGCCGTGCCGGCGTACCCCGCCTCGAAACGGACCGTACAACCCTGTGGGCTGGTTGTGAGTCTTCTCAGCGATCACATGGTGATCGGAGCCACGAGGAGACCATCATCAACGCCATACGCAAGACCCTGACCGCCACCGCCGTCGTCGGCGCCGTCCTCGCGGGCTCCGCCGCCTGCGGAACGGTGGAGCAGCTGTCCGCCGGCAAGAAGCTCGACCGGGCCTTCGAGAAGCTGGGCAAGAAGAACAGGCTCTCCTTCGAGCTCGACGTGGACACCGACGTCGCGACCCTGAAGGCGCTGGACGCCAAGTCCGACCCCGCGCCCGGTGAGGAGATCCCGGACGAGGCCGCCAAGCTGATCAGCGGTGCGAAGATCACCGTGACCGTGGAGTCGAAGAAGCCGCTCGCCGAGTCCGGCGAGAAGGACCTCGTCGGCACGGCCATGAAGCTCAGCACCCCCGACGGCGACCTCGCCGAGTACCGGGTGATCGGCGACTACACCTACATCCGTGCCGACATCGACGCCATGGGCAAGATGTCGGGCAGCCCCGTACCGTCCGCCGACGACCTGCCGCCGGAGGCCGGGGCGTTCAAGGCCGTCCTCGAGGGCAAGTGGGTCAAGTTCAGCACCAAGGAGATGGACAAGGCCGCCGCCGAGGGCCAGGAGGCCGAGGGTGGTCCCGCGCCCGCGCCGTCCCTCGACGCCAAGACGCAGAAGAAGCTGGTGAAGGCGCTCCGCGAGGTCGTCGCCCGTGAGGTGCGCTTCAAGACGGCCGGCGGCGGGGACGGCACCGAGCACGTCACCGCGACGGCGCCCTTCCGGACGCTGATCACCGAGCTGTTCGGCGAGCTGCGGCCGCTGACGAAGGACCTGCCGCCCGGCATGGAACTGCCGACGGACAAGGACCTGAAGGACGCGCCCAACGCCAAGGTGACGGCGGACTTCACCCTCAAGAACGGCGAGCTGTCCCAGGTGGACGTGGACCTCAGCCGTCCGACTCCTCCGAGGGGATGAAGGCGCCGGGCACGTCGTTCGGGGCGTAGATCTTCTTCTCGCCGGGGTACGGGCGCGTCCAGTTGAAGGTCTCGTACCAGGTGACGTGGTTCATCTGGGCCGGGTTGGCGTAGTCGGGGATGGCGTGGGGGCCGGTCAGGTGCTGCTTGGACTTCCAGGCGTCCCAGGCGGCGGCGAGGGACTTCTTGTCCGCCGGCACCTTCGCGGACGGCACGGCCGCGGCCTTGGCGTCCTGTGCGGCGGGGGTGTCCACGCCGCAGGACGGCGGCGTCTTCACGCCGTCCGTCAGTGAGGTGCGGTTGGGCAGGGCGGTGAACGGCGTGTAGTCAGGGCGCTTGGTGAACGCGCCCCGCATGGGGGTCGCCGCGCTGTCCTTCTGGTTCATCGGGTGGATCCCGAGGATCTGCTCGATGGTGCGGATCATCGTGATCTGCGAGTAGTAGTGGCTGTCGACGGTGCCGCGCTGAGCCCAGGGGCTGATGATCTGGACCGGGGCGCGGTGGCCGTCGACGTGGTCCAGGCCGGCCTGGGAGTCGTCCTCGACGACGAAGATCGCCGAGTCCTTCCAGTACTTGCTGTGCGAGATCTTGTCGATGATCTTGCCGGTGGCGAGGTCGTTGTCGGCGACCTGGGCGGCCGGGCTCGCCGGGCCACCGGTGTGGTCGCTCGACAGCCAGAACATGTTCAGGTTCGCCGGGCCGTTCTTCTCGAAGTCCTGCTTCCAGATCTCGTACCGGTACATGTCCGGGACGCTGGTGTCGAACTTCGGGAATCCGGGCACCGAGACGCTGTTGAGCGACGGGATCGGCGAGGAGGAGTTCAGCGGGTACGCGGTGGCCTGGCCGGTCGCGTCCATGTTCTTGGCGTCGCAGTACAGGTTCTGCCAGCTCGCCCCGGACGGCTTGGTCAGGAACTGCTGGAACTCGCCGAAGTTGCGCACGGACTTGCCGACCGCCTGCGCGCCCGACCACAGGAAGCCGGTCTTCTGGTGGCCGAGGGCGTCGTCCTCGGTGTCGTAGCTGCGCTTGTACTCACCGGCCGAGGACTCGGTGTACTCGGGGTTGTCGGCCTGCATGAGCCAGTTGTGGCCCTCGGCGGAGTTGGTGCCGATGTCGTACGTGTTGTCGTACAGCCCGAACTGCTCGGCCAGCGCGTGCTGGTTCGGGGTGACGTTCTCGCCGAACTGCGCCAGGGACGGGTCGCCGTTGCCCTTGGCGATGTCACCGAACAACTGGTCGTAGGTGCGGTTCTCCTTGACGATCAGGAAGACGTGCTTGATCGTCGACGGGTCGCCGATCCGCGTCGGAACCGGCTGCGGCTTGGTGTGGCTGTTGCCCTTGGCCAGCCGGACGGAGTCGCCGGTCCAGCCGTTCTGCTGGAAGACCTTTTCGGTCTGGGAGCGGATGACACGGTCGCTGGGCAGGGTGAACTGCGTCAGGCTGGAGGTCGTGTCGTGGGTGCCGTGACCGGCGCCGGCGGGGCGGCGCGCGTCGATGCCGCGGGTGTTGGAGACGACGACCTTCTTGCCCACGGTGGTGATCTCGGCGGGGAAGTAGTCCGTCGGCAGGAGGCCGACGTAGCTGACCGGCTCCTGCGGGGAGGTGTAGCGGTAGACGGCGACGGCGTTGGCGCGGCCGAGCGTCACCAGCAGGTGGCCGTCGTCGGTGAGGGTCACGGCGTCGGGCTCGTAACCGACCGAGGCCTCCGGCCACGGCTGGGTGGCGATGGTCTGTACGACCTTGTCCTTGGCGGTGTTGATGACCGACACGTTGTTGTCGGCGGTGTTGGTGACGAACACCGCTCCGCGCTGGGCGTACACGGCCGTCGGGTGCAGGCCGACGTCGATGGTGCCGACGGCGGCGGACGGGTCGGCCAGGTTGATGACGCTGACCGTGCCGGTGGTGGTGGCGCCGGTCTTCGGGTCGGCCGGCACCTGGGTGCCGTAGGAGTTGAGCGTGGAGTCGCCGGCCTTCGCGGGCCGTCCGCCCTCGTTGCTGACGTAGAGCTTGTCGCCGACCCGGGCCATGCCGCGCGGGGCGTTGCCCACCGTCCAGTTCTGCTTGACGGTTCCGGTCGCCGCGTCGATCGCGACCACCCGGTTCTGGCCGTTGACCGCGGCGTACACGGTGGAGCCGTCGGCCGAGAACACGGCCGCGGCGACCAGGGCCTGCTTGCTGCCGTCGGCCGGGATCTTGACGGTCACCGGGTTGGCGAGGGTGCCGTCCGCGTTCACGGTGAACTTGGTGTAGCCGTCGAGCTGGCCCAGCCACAGCTGCTTGCCGTCGGGCGAGTACGTCGGGCCTTCCTGGCCGACGGCGTTGCTGCTGATGCGCAGGTCGTCGGCGGCGTTGGTGCCCACGCGCTGCTTGATCTGGCCGGTGGCGAGGTCCACGATGACCAGCGAGGCGTCGCCGTCGGTGACCGAGGCGGCGAGGTGGCTGCCGTCCGGGCTGACCGTCGACGACATGATCTTGCCGTCGTTGATGACGAGGCGGTCACCGTACGGGGCGATGTACTGGTCGGCGGAGACGACCTGGCCCTTGTCGGTGACCTGGCCGACCTGCTCGGTGCCGAACTGGCGGGTCTCGGCGACGGCGGTGCCGGTGGCCAGGGCGGCCGTGGTGATGCATGCCGTGACCAGTGCGGCCCGGCGGCTGACACGTCTGCCCAGCAGGTCGTAGTACTTCTTCTCGGCCTGCCGGCGGCGGCGTGTTATCTGCATGTGTCATTCCTTGGGGAATCGGAGGAGTTGGGGGGTGGCCGGAGAGGAAGGGTTCAGGGGGTCGCGGAGTCCGGGGAGGCGGAGAGCAGGTCGACGTTGCCGTCGAACTGCCACAGCGGGTTCGGTGCGTCTCCGGTCGGGGTCCGCACCACGAAGTAGCCGTTCACTTCCTTCGGTCCGTCACCGTCGGCGACGAACCGCCCGTCCGCCGTGATGTCGAGCTGGTAGACGGCCGATCCGGTGGCCGCGACGCCGGGCAGGTGCCAGGAGACGACGCACCGCCAGTCGTTGCCGGGGCCCTGGGCGCCGTCCTGGACACCGGCCTTGGTGCACGCCGCCGAGGTCTTGAGCTGCGCCTCGGTGACGGCGGGCCGGTGGAGCTGTTCGGTCTGCAGGCGGTACAGGTGGGCGAACTCCGTGGCGAGCGAGCGCTGCACCTTGGCCTGCTCGATCCCGGAGCCGGTGGCCGTGGTCGTCGCCGCCACGATGGCGACGGTCACGCCGAGCAGCCCCGCGAGCGGCAGGGCGGCGGTGGTGACGGCGCGGCGCGCCGCGCCGTCGTCGGTGGGGTTGGTGAAGTCGCGCCGCAGGAAGAGGACGTAGGCCAGCACCGTCGCCGTCACGGCCCACAGGAGACTGACAACGATGCCAATGAGGAGCGGGGTGCGCTGGGCCGGGCTCGTGAACAGGCCGTTCCAGGTGAGGAAGGCGTCGCCGGGCAGGGCGAGGCGTACGGCGACGGGGAGCGGCAGCATCTGGGCGAGCTGCATCGCCAGCGCGACGAGCGCGGGCAGCAGCAGGCCCATCGGGGAGCGTCCCAGGACGACCGACCCGAGCAGCCCGATCCCGGCGAGGGCCAGGGTCGGGGCGAGCACGGCGGACCAGGCGGACAGGACCGTTCCTGCGGCGTCCCCCGGTGTGAGCAGGTGGCCGTCGAGGCCGACCAGCGGCTGGTCGCCGACGGCCACCAGTCCGCCGGCCGTGCTGGAGACGGCCAGGCCGGCCACGAGCAGCAGGATGACGGTGAGGCCGGCCAGTGCCTTCGCAGCGAAGATCCGCCGGGGCGAGCGGACGGCGACGAGGAGGTGGCGCCAGGTGCCGAGCCGGTCCTCGGAGGCGAACACGTCACCGGCGACTACGGAGGTGAGCAGCGGGAGCGCCCAGGTGCCGGCGAAACCGAGCGTCACCAGCGGGCCGGCCCAGCCGGTGGCGTGCATCCAGCGGCCGAAGAGGGTGTCCGTCGGCAGTGTGCTCTGCCCGCTCACCCCGGCCACGAAGAGCGCCGGCGCGATCCAGCAGGCGAGGAGCAGCAGGCGGATCCGCCATTGGGAAAGGAGCTTGACGACCTCGAAGCGGTAGCTTCGGGCAACTGTGACACGGCCTGATGCGGTGGTGTGCGCGAGGGGTACGGCGGTGGGGGTCGGGGGCGTGGTCGCGGTGGGGCTTGCGGTTGCGGTCATCGACCGGTCTCCTGCTGCTGGGCGTCGGACTTCTGCGGGGCGTCGGCGTCGTCCCGCTGCCGGGCGTCGGACTCCTGCGGCACGTCGGCGTCGTCCCGCTGCCGGGCGTCGCTCTTCCGCTGCTCGGTCAGGGCCAGGAACGCCGCCTCCAACGGGGAGACGACCGGGGCGAGTTCGCGCAGGGCGATGCCCTCGTGGACGAGCCGCACCACCAGGTCGTCGAGGTCGGGCACCTGCGCGCGCACCACGAGCGCCTCTCCGCCCTGGCGTCCCGCGGTGTCGTCGGCCGGCCGGATTCCCGGCGCTTCGGCGGCCAGCCGGCGTGCGCGCTCCGGGTCGGACGTGACCAGCCGGTAGTCCAGTTCACGGCTCTCGGCGGCCAGTTTGCCCAGCGGCCCGGAGAAGACGATCCGTCCGGTGGCGAGGATGGTGACCTCGGAGCACAGGGCCTCCAGGTCGTCCATCCGGTGGCTGGAGAGCACGACGCTCGTGCCCTCCCGCGCGAGCCGGGTGAGGACGCCGTGGACGTGCTTCTTCCCGGCCGGGTCCAGGCCGTTGGAGGGCTCGTCCAGGACGAGCAGCCGCGGCCTGGTGAGCAGGGCCGCGGCGAGGCCGAGGCGCTGGCGCATGCCCAGGGAGAAGCCGCGGGTGCGTTCGTCGGCGACGTCCGTGAGTCCCACCTGGTCGAGCGCGTCGTCGATCCCCGCCGACCGCGTGTCGTCACCGCGCAGGGCGGCGAGCGCGGCGAGGTTCTGCCGGGCGGTGAGCGAGGGGTACAGCCCGGGCCCGTCCACGAACCCGGAGACACCGCCGGGGGCCTGGAACTCCCGGCCCACCGGCGTGCCCAGGATCTCCAGGCTGCCGCTGTCGGCCACGGCCAGACCGAGAAGGAGGCCGAGCAGCGTCGTCTTGCCGGCGCCGTTGGGCCCGACCAGGCCGTGGATCTGGCCCTGTGCCACATCCAGATCCACGCCGTCGAGCGCGACGACATCACCGAAACACTTGGTGATGCCGCGCGCCCGGATCGCGAGCTGTGAGTCCATGAGCCCCTTCTTTCGGAAAAGCCTCATGGACCCTAGGAAGCACACACGACACGGACAGCAAGCACCGGTTGAACGCTCAGGGAACGGAGCACCAAACGCGAGTAATCGGTGCCCGGAGTGTCGGTCCTCGTCGCATTCGGGCGGTCTGACAGGGCATCAGCACCAAGATGACGCCGGCGGAACCGGCCTCGGCCCTTCACGAAACAGCGGCCGTGCGAAGTGGGGGCGCAGTGTGCGGTCCTACGGCTGGGGGGCCACCCGCGCGCCGCCGGAGAACGAGGCCTCGTGCCGGTCGAACGTGCTCAAGCGGGCGCGGGTCGGGATTGTGGCGCACAAGGAGCGTGACCGCTGCGGGACTTGACCGTATCGCTACGGCGATCGTACGGACATCGTTGCCATAATGCTGACGCCGGTGCGTTGTCCGTCTGACGGAAGGCCACACATGGAGCGGCGCTCAGGAGTGTCCCGGCGCGGTGTTCTCAGGGCGGGGCTCGGTGCGGCAGCGGTCTCGTTGCCGGTCCAGGCGGGCGCGGCGGCCGCGTCCCCGGCCGGTCCTACGGGAGCCGTGGCCGCCGCCGGCAGGACTCTTCGGTTCACCGGTGGCACCAACGCCTCCGTGGCCGTCTCGCCGGACGGCGGGCGTCTGGTCGTCGAGGTGCAGGGCGTGTTGTGGTCGCTGCCCCGCGCGGGCGGACCGGCGACGGCGCTGACCGAGGCCGGGCTGGAACCGGCCCGGGTGGCCTGGTCGCCGGACGGTTCCCGGCTCGCCGTCTGCGCCTATCAGGGCGGTGGGTTCCACGTGTGGACGATGGCGCCGGACGGTTCCGGTCCGCGCCGGCTGACGTCCGGGCCGTGGGACGACCGGGGCGTGAGCTGGTCGCCCGACGGCAGCCGGATCGCGTTCGCGTCCGAGCGGGGCGGGGACGCCGTACGGGGCAGCTCGTACTCCATCTGGACGGTGGACGTGCGCTCCGGTGAGCTGACGCGGCTCACCCGTGACGCCGGGGTGGAGGACTACGACCCGGCCTGGCACCCCGACGGCCGCACGGTGGTCTTCGTCCGGGCCGGCGCCGACGGCGGGCGTACCCTCGCCTCCGTTCCCGCCGGGGGCGGGAGCGTCACGGTGGTGCGTACCGTCGACGCGGGGACGCTGGTGGGACCCGCGGTCTGTGCGGACGGCCGGGTGGCCTGTGTCCGGGTGGACGACGCCGCTCAGGGCACGCACGCGGCGCGGTCCACGCTGCTGGTGGACGGCGAGCCGGTGACGGACGGCGAGGACGTCTCCCCGCTGCCGCCCTCCTGGACGGCGGACGGTGAGCTGTTCTACGTCGCGGACGGGCAGGTGCGGGTACGGCGGCCGGGTACGGCACGCGGCGGCGCGCAGACGGTTCCGTTCGTGGCCGAACTGCCGGTGCCGCGGCCGGGCGGGTCCCACAAGCGGTACGACTTCGACTCGGTGGCCCGGCGCCCGGTCCGGGGTGTGCACCTGCCGGTGCTCTCCCCCGACGGCGCGTCCGTGGCGTTCGTCGCGCTCGACGCACTGTGGGTGATGCCGGTGCGCGGCGGCCGCCCGCGCAGGCTGGTGCAGGCGCCGCCGTCCGTCTACGTGCAGATGCCGTCGTGGGCTCCGGACGGGCGGAGCGTCCTGTACTGCCGGGAGAGCGGGCCGGGCGGCGACGGGCTGATCGGTGTGCGCCGGTTCCGGCTCGACGGCGGCCGGGAGGAGGTGCTGGCGACGGGGGGACGCCTCAATCCGGTGCTCTCCCCCGACGGCGCCAGGCTCGCCTGCCAGGACTCCACCGGCAATCTGCTCGTCCGCGACCTCGCCACCGGTGAGGAGCGGACCCTCGCCGCACCGCTCGGCGCCAACGGGCTTCCGGGACGGCCGAGTTGGTCGCCCGACGGGCGGTACCTCGCGTTCAGTGACCGCAACCGGCTCAACCGCCGCTTCCGCGAGGGTTACAACGTCATCCGTGTCGTGGACACCCGGACCGGGCAGTGGGCCGCGTATCTGCCGGCCGCGCACGCCTCGCTGTCCGACCGTGGCAACAGCGGCCCCGTGTGGTCGCCGGACGGCACGGCCATGGCGTTCGTCATGGAGTCCGCGCTGTGGGTGATGCCGGTGCACCCGGACGGCTCCCCCGCCGGCGACCCGCGGCGCCTGACCGACGAGGCCGCCGACCACCCTTCCTGGTCGGGGGACTCCCGCACCCTGATGTACGAGGCGAGCGGGCGGCTCAGGCTCGTGGCCCGCGACGGTTCCGGCCGGCGTGACGTCCCGGTGCCGCTCACCTACCGGCGGCGGCTGCCGTCCCGGTCCGACACCGTCCGGGTGCACGCCGGACGGCTGTGGGACGGGACGGGCGAGTCGCCCCGGGACGACGTGGACCTCGTCGTCCGCGGCCACCGCATCGCCGCCGTGGAACCCCACCGGGCACGGGCCCGCAGGGGCGAACGCGTCATCGACGCCTCCGCCTCCACCGTCATCCCGGGCCTGTGGGACTCCCACACCCACCCCTGGCAGTACACCTACGGCAGCCGGCAGGGCAGCCTGATGCTCGCCTACGGCATCACCACGAACGTCTCCCTCGGCGGCTTCGCCCACGAGGCCGTCCGCATCCGGGAGTCGGTGGCGGCCGGCCGCATGGCAGCACCCCGTCTGTTCGCCACCGGGGAGCTGATCGACGGCAGCCGGGTCGCCTACAGCATGGCGCGTGCGCACCGGACGCGGGAGGGTCTGGAGCGGACCCTGCGCCGCGCGGCCGCGCTCGACGTCGACTTCGTCAAGACCTACGTCCGTGCGCCCGCCTCGGTCATGCGGGAAGCCGCCCGCACGGCCCACCGGGACCTCGGCGTCCTGGCCGGCAGCCACTTCCTGTCCCCCGGAGCGGCCGTCGGCCAGGACCTCACCACCCACCTCCAGGCCACCCAGCGCACCGAGTACGGGCACGCCCTCACCCCCACCGGCCACTCCTACCAGGACGTCCACGAGACGTACCGGGGCGGCGACTTCGCGCTCATCGCCACCCCGTTCACCGCGCTCGCCCAGCTCGGCGCCGATCCCTCGCTCGCCGACGACACCCGCGTCACCCGGCTCGCCGCGCCGTGGGACGCCGCGCTGGTGCGGAGCCTGGCGCGGACACCGCCCAGCGACGCGGCCACGCGCGCCCTGGAGCGGGAGACGGCCGTCTACCGGCGGGTCCTCGGCGACGGCGGGGTGCTCGCCCTCGGCACGGACGCGCCGCTGGCCCCCCTCGGTCTCCACCTCCACCTCGCCCTGCGGGCCCTGCACCGCTTCGGCGGCCTGTCCGTCGCACAGGCGCTGCGTACGGCGACGGTCGTCCCGGCCCGGCTCTTCGGGGTCGCGGACGATCTGGGCACCCTGGAGCCGGGGAAGCTCGCCGACCTCACGGTGATCGACGGCGACCCGTTCCACGACGTCGACGACCTCGTCCGTACCTCCTGGGTCATGCGGGACGGCAGGGTGCACCGCCGCGAGGACCTGGTGAACGCGTTCCCGGCCGGCCCGCCGGCACCGTCCGGCCCGGCGCACGCCGACTGGCTCGCGGTCAGCCGGCAGTTGCGCCGGGAGCCGTGCTGTTCGGAACACATCACCGGGCCGTAGACGAGCTCGGGCATCCGAACGTTCCCGCGTTCCGGGGCGACCGCGCGTGGCCGGCGTTCGCTGTGTCATCTCCGTTCGAGCCGGGCCACGTGCCGCAGGGAGATCGCGATGCCGTTCTCCTGGCACCAGGCCGTGGCGATGCCGAGCGGGATACCGTGATCGCCGCGTAGCTGGAGCAGGACGCGGGCTCTCTCGGCGGGATGGTGACGACGTGCCATCGCACGTTCCAGGAGCATCGGCGCCCTGGAGAGCACGCGTGCGAAGCGTTCGCGTTCCTCTCGTACCGTGTCGAGCAGGTGGTGGGACAGGGGCGTGAACCCCAGCTTGGTGCGCACGGTTCTGTCCGCCGCCTCGACCAGGGTGTCGAGCCGCGTCAGGGACACACCGGTCAGGGCCAGCTCGGTGCCCGCGTGCCTCAGCAGACGGCGCACGACATGGGCCCTGCCCCGGGGGCCCGGCGCGAAGCCCGAACCGATCAGCAGAGCGGCGGTGAAGGAGCGGTCGACGAGCACACGGACGCGCTGGGCCTGTGCCGTCCGTGTTCCCTGGGCCGGAAGTACTTCCTGGACGCTCTCCACCAGCCGCGTGAAGCGGCGTACGGCGAACGGTTCACGGGTGTCGTCCACGACACTGAGGAGTTCGCTTTCGAGCACGGCGACTTCCAGCACCGAGCGCACCTGGGACGGCGCGCTGAACCGCAAGCGGGCGAGGACGAGGTAACGACCGCATCGGCAGCCTGGGCCGCACGTGCTGCTGCAAGGGGGCCCGACCGGGAACTCGATGCTGAGGCGCGGGCCGCCGGCCAGCGGTGCCCGCTTCCTCGTCGCACGACGCACGTCGGACCCGATCTGACGGGGTGCCACTCCGAGACGCCCGAGGGCCTGGTGCAGGGGGTCCGCGTCGGAGGGACTCGCCGACACGACGAAGGCCAGGCCACGCGCGTCCACCCCGGCGCCGGCGAGGGCCTTCGCCACCTCCTCGATGGGGACGTGGAACGGACGGGGACCTGCCCAGACGGCGCTCAGCACACGCTGCGCCGAGGGAGGTATGCCGACCGGCACGGCATGTATGTGACGCGCTCCGATCGACCAGCGCACGGTGTGGACGCCGCCGCGCGAGTGTGAGAGGGAGGCGAGGAGCGGATCGGCCCACGAGGGTGCGAGGTGGCTGGGGAACAGTTCGGTCCGGCCGGGCTGTGCGAGGGCCGGCGGTGGCTGCCAGCGGTAGCCCTGGGCGGCCAAGGCGGCTGACACCTGCTGAATGTCAATCGACGCTTGGTTCACGTCCTGCACCCCGGATCTGATTAGTGACTCGAAAGTGACAGTCAATATAGCAAGCAAAGAACAGACCCAAGAGCCCCTCCAGCCCATTTCCTGACATATAGGCATCGGAAGGACAGTCAATCGCTCATCATTGAGACAAGAAGGACTTTTTCCCTAGCTCGTTCAACTCTTGACTGCCTCTGTCATTACCTGTCACGCTCTTCGCAGTCGAGCCGCACGGCTCAAAGGCCCCTACTGATCGATGGAGAGTTCCTCCCGTGCGCACTCTTGCTGCCCTTTTCCTGGTCGCCGCCGCCCTGCTGTCGGTGGGCTCTCCGCTGACGAGAGCGCTCCCCCACGACGTCACGGGCACCCAGGTGACGCTCGCGGACGGCACGCCCGACGACGACGACCTCCCGCTGTGCTGCTGAGGTGATCGCGCTGCCGGGCAAAGTGGAAGCGTCCCGCGAGTTCCTCGCGGGACGCTTCGCACATCAGTGCCTCGGCTCGGCGGCAGAGGGCCACACCACAAGGATGAACGGTGAGCGCCTGGCAAGGGCACGCGATCTTGACAGTGCGAGACTTGCTGAGTCAACGCGGCGTGCGCGTCGGAGTTTCGTCAGCGCATGTCGAGCTATGCCCCGTTTACCGCCCGAGAAGACCGGACGGCTTGCGGCTTGTCAGATCGAGTCAAGAATTTGTCAATATTTGTTGACCGGTCATCCATTCTCTCCCTAAGGTCGGGCTCCATGAGTGGCTCCATGACCTTCGACCGGCCCGCCACCCTCCTGCGCGATCCCCCCTTCCGCCGTTACTGGGCCGCACAGACGGTGTCCCGGCTCGGAGACCAGGTCTCCAACCTCGCCGTTCCGCTCATCGCCGTCACCGTCATCCACGCCGACACCGCGCAGATGGGCTACCTGTCCGCCGCGGCGTGGATTCCGTATCTCCTGTTCGGGCTGCACGCGGGTCTGTGGGCGGACCGGCGACGGCACCGCCGCCGGGCCATGATCGCGGCTGACGTGGGGAGATTCGCCGTCCTGATGACCATCCCCGTCGCCCATGCCTTCGGCACGCTCACCTTCTGGCATCTCTACGCCGCGGCCTTCGCCACGGGCGCGCTGTCGGTCGTCTTCGAGGTCTGCAACCCCCCGGTGTTCAAAGCGCTGGTCGAGCCGGCCCAGTACGTCGCCGGCAACTCCCTGGTGAGCGGGAACAGGGCCATGGCGAAAGTGGCCGGCCCCACGGTCGGCGGCTTCCTGGTGCAGCTGTTCACAGCCCCGGTCGCCCTGGCCGCGGACGCGCTGTCCTACCTCGCTTCCGCGCTGCTGCTGTCCCGTATCGCCCCGGAGGAGGCACCACCGGCACCACGGGAGGGTGCCGCCATGCGCGCGGCGGTGCGGTACATCGCACGGTCGCCGGCCATCCGGGCCGCGCTGGCCGCCACGGCGAGCGTGAACTTCTTCTGCTTCGGTGTCACCACGCTCTTCGTCCTCTACGCGACCGAGACCCTTCACCTCGGTCCCGACCTGCTCGGTCTGATTCTCGGTGCGGGGGCCGTCGGCGCCGTGGTGGGAGCCGTGTGCGCGACACCGCTGACGCGACGCGTCGGGGTGGGCCCTGCCTTCCTCCTCGGTTGCGTCATGATGCCCGCCTCCATGCTCCTGATTCCCGCCGCCGACGGGCCCACTCATGTGGTGGCGGCGATGCTCGTCGCGGCCGAGTTCGGCTCCGGGATCGGTGTCATGTGGATCGACATCACGGTGGCCACCGTGCTGACCTCGTTGGTTCCCGACGCCTCGCGCTCGATGGTGTTCGGGGTCTACCAGACCGCCAACCTCGGTACCCGGCCCTTCGCGGCACTGGCCGCGGGAACCGCCGCCGGCTGGCTCGACACACGTACGACCCTGTGGATCGCGGTCACCGGCGCCCTCACCTCGTTCCTCTGGGTGTTGCCCTCTCCCTTGCGCCGGCGCGACCTGCCGAGGGCGGCGCACGAAGCCCCCGTCACTGCGACAGGCACCTGACATTGCCGCCAGGGTGCCGCTCACAGTGCCGATTTCGCGGTCCCGTCGCGGTTAGCGTGATCCGGCAATCGCTGATCGCCATCGCAACCCGGGCGTCCGCCCCACCCCGACCCGCGTCCGCCGCCGCAGGAAGACCGGGAAAGACAGGTGCCGCCGCACCCGGATGCAGAAGCCGGCTGCGGCACGAGGCCCCTGCCCCGGTCTCCTGTCGTCTGTCATCGCCCTCATGGAGACTTCCGTGACATCAGCAGATTTCGGCTCCTTCTCCGACAAGTTCGCCACGCAAGTCATCGAGACCCCCCACGCACCGGCGGTGGAACTCGGCGACCGCCACCTCACCTACGCCGACCTGGACCGCCGGGCCGGCGAACTGGCCGCCAGGCTGCGCGCGTCGGGAGTACGGCCGGAGGCGACGGTCGGCGTGTTCATGGAGCCGTCCCTCGACCTCGTGGTCGCCGTGCTGGCGATCGTCCGGGCGGGCGCCGCCTGGCTGCCGCTGGATCCGTCGTACCCGCGCGACCGTCTCGCCTACATGGTCCGCGACTCCGGCTCGGTGCTGATCATCGCCGAGACGACGGCACCCGACTGGCTGCGCGACCTCGACGTTCCCCTGGTGGACCCGGCCTCCGACGGCCCGGCGGACCCGGTGTCCCCGCCACGGCCGGGCCCTGAGTCACCGGCGTACGTCATCTACACCTCCGGCTCCACCGGCCGGCCCAAGGGCGTGACGCTCACCCAGCGCGGTCTCGCCAACCTCGCCGAAGCGCAGATCAGCGTCTTCGGGGTACGTCCGGGAAAGCGCGTCCTCCAGTTCGCCTCGCCCAGCTTCGACGCGTCCGTCTTCGAACTCACGATGGCACTGTGCTCCGGGGCCACCCTGGTGCTGCCTCCGCGCCGGGACGTGCTGTACGGCCCCGGCCTCGGGGACTTCCTCGCACAGGCCCGGATCACCCACATCACACTGCCGCCGAGCGTGCTCGGCATGGTGCCCCCGGCGCCCCTGCCGGACCTGGAGACCATCGTCTGCGCCGGTGAGGCCCTGCCGCAGCAGCTCGTGGACCGGTGGGCTCCGGGACGCACCATGTTCAACGCCTACGGCCCGACCGAGGCCACGGTCTGGGCCTCGGTCTCCCCGGTCTTCCCGGGCGGAGGCAAGCCCGTCATCGGCGGCGCGATCGACGGTGTCCGTCTGTACGTGCTCGACGAGTCGCTGCGCCCGGTACCGGCCGGCGAGCCCGGCGAACTGGTCATCGGCGGTGAGGGCGTGGCGCGCGGCTACATCGGGCGGCCCGGTCTGACGGCGGAGCGCTTCGTACCCGACCCCGGGGCGCCGGGCGAGCGCGCCTACCGCACCGGCGACCTGGTCCGGCTGTCGCCGGAGGGGGAGCTGGACTTCCTCGGCCGCATCGACCAGCAGGTCAAGCTCAACGGCTTCCGTATCGAACTCGACGAAGTCGCCGGCGTGCTGCGGGAACACCCGGGGGTGCAGGACGCCGCGGTCGTCGTGGGGCGTGTCGGCGACGAGGACCGGCTGCTCGCCTACGCCGTGGCTCCGGACGTACGACCCCTGGAACTGCGGGAGTTCGCCGGTGGCCGGCTGCCGCACTACATGGTCCCGTCCGTCGTCCTCATCGACCGCCTGCCGCTGACTCCCAACGGCAAGCTGGACCGTGCCGCGCTCCCGGCTCCCGACCGCGCGTCGCTGGGACTGGGCACGGGCGGCTCGGACACCCGGACCGAGACGGAGCGCCGTCTCGCCGAGATCGCCGCGGATCTCCTCGGCATCGACGGTGTCGGCGCGGACGACGACTTCTTCCACCTGGGCGGCCACTCGCTGCTCGCCGGAAGGCTCGCGGCCCGTGTCCGCGCCGAGTTCGGCGTCGAACTGCCGATCTCCAGCATCTACGAGGAGCGCACGGTGGCCGGCATGGCGGCGGCGCTGGACCGGCGCGGCGACACCGCACCGCCCTTGCCGCCGGTGGTTCCGGTGCCGCGCGACCGGCCGCTGCCGCTGTCCTTCCCGCAGGAACGCATCTGGTTCCTCGAACAGCTCTCCCCGGGCAACCTGGCCTACAACGCCCAGGCCACCATCCGGCTGCGCGGCCCGCTCGACGCGACGGCACTGCGCGACACCCTCACCGAGATCGTGCGCCGGCACGAGATCTTCCGCACCGCCTTCATGACGGTCGACGGCGTGCCGGTGCAGGAACCGCGCCCGCCCATGCCGGTGCACATGCCGGTCGTCGACCTGGAGGACGTGCTGCCCGAGGAGCGGGAGGCCCGTACCGAGGAAGTGGTGCGGGAGACCATCCGCAAGCCCTTCGAGCTGACCGACCCCCCACTGGCGCGCTGGCTGCTGATCAGGCATGCCGCGGACGACCACACACTGGTCCAGGTGGAGCACCACTTCGTCCACGACGGCTGGTCGTTCGGCATCCTCCTGGACGAGATCCGCGCGATCTACCCGGAGCTGGCCGCGGGCCGTCCGTCCCCGCTGCCCGAACCGGCGGTGCAGTACGCCGACTTCGCGTCGTGGCAGCGTTCGTGGATGCGTGACGAGGTCCTCGACCGGCATCTCGCCTACTGGAAGCGGCATCTGGAGGGCGCACCGCACGTACTGGACCTGCCCACCGACCGGCCCCGGCCGCGCGTCCCCTCCTTCCGCGGGTCGGCCCTGCGGGTCGATCTGCCGGTCGAGCTGAGCCGCGCGCTGCGCGAGTCCAGCCGGCAGTCCGGAGTGACCCTCTTCGCCTCGATGCTGTCCGGCTTCGCCTCCCTGCTGAGCCGCTACTCGGGCCAGAACGACCTGGTCATCGGCACCGGTGCCGCCAACCGCCGCATCGCGGAGACGGAGCGCATGCTCGGCATGGTGGTGAACACGCTGCCCCTGCGCATCGACACCTCCGGCTCACCGAGCTTCGACCGTCTCCGGCACCGCGTGCACGACATCCTGGTCGACACCTCGGACTGGCAGGACGTACCGCTGGACCGGCTGGTCGAGGCGGTGGCGCCGCCGCGGGTGCCCTCGATCAACCCGCTGTTCCAGGTGATGTTCAGCTTCCACAACGCGTTGGTGCCCGACCTGGAGTTCGGCGGGCTGGAGGGCACCATCCTGGAGCGGCACAACGGCTCCGCCAAGATGGACCTGAACATCGTCGTCGTGCCGCGGGCCCAGCAGCGCACCGGTCGTGAGGACCACCCTGACCACGATCGCATCACGCTCATCTGGGAGTACTCCACCGCGCTCTTCGACGAGGCCACGATGCGGCGGATGGTCTCCCACTACATCTCGCTGCTGGAGTCCGCGCTGGCCGATCCGGATCTTCCGACGGACCGGATCAAGCTGCTGACCGACGGCGACGCCGAGGAGCACGGGTGGTTGCTGGCATCGGGTGTGGGTGAGGCGGTGGACTACGGCGGTGGTCTGCTGCCCGACCTGATCGACGCGACCGCGGCCCGGTACCCCGACACACCGGCCGTGCTCGACTCCGACAGCGAACTC
>NZ_JNWV01000070.1 GCF_000716535.1 Streptomyces flaveolus
GGTCTCGGCGTAATGCGGGGCGGCGGTCCAGTTGAGCTGGCTGGAGCCGCCTGTGTTGCTGACGGTGGCGCCGAAGTCGTCGACCTTGGCGCGGTACGCTCCGTTCCGGGACGCGATTTTGTGGAACTGGCGGGCCATGAGCCAGGGCTGTATCACGAACAGCAGCACGACGAGCAGGCCAGCGATCACCAGCGACTGCGTGTCGGGGCTCTCACCTTTCACCAGCGGCTCCGCCGACGTTCCGACGAACGCGGCCACGCCGATGAGAGCGAACCGTTGCGTCCGCCGGGCACGGCCCGACGCCTTGGCCCGCGCTTTGAGTGCCTGTCTCATGTCCTCTCGCGACGAGGCTGTGGCAGCGTCGCGCCGTGCCCCCGCCGGGTGCCGGCACGGGGTCAGCGCGCGGTGGTGACGGTGACCGGGACGTTGGGGCAGGCGTCGAGGACGTCGGACAGAGCAGTGTGTTCGGCCGCATCGATGCTCAGGCCCCAGCGGATTTTGTCGGCGATCCAGTCGGTGACGTACTGGCAGCGGTAGCCGACGGTCGGCGGCAGCCACGTCGTGGGGTCCTGGTCCGCCTTCGACCGGATCGATGCAGCCGACACGGCGATGAGGGCGCGGTCGTCACCGAGGTCGTTGGCGTATGCCTCGCGCTCCGCAGCCGTCCAGGTCAAGGTGTAACAGCCGGTGCGGTCCGAGGTGTTGAGGACCTCGATACGGTTGACGGCGTAGTACGCGGCGCAGTCCGGACGGGTCGTGGTGCCGGCGCGGTCGGTCAGATACGCGAAGACCTGGCCGTCCGGGTTGACTGCGAGCCGCTGGGCCATCTCCTTGGCCGAGCCGACCACCTTGACGCGCCCGTATTCGTGGCCCCGGTGGTCCAGGAAGCGGACCCCTTCGCCGTCGTCGCCGTAGGTCGCCACCAGTCCGCGCCGGTGCGTGCCGACCAGTTCGTACGCGATCGCCGAGCGGTTGATGAAGAGGAGCGCGCCGGTTGCGGCCGAGATCCCGAACACGGCGTTCTGGGGGCCGTAGGGGGTGTATGCGCTCGCGGTCCCGTACACGTTGCCGTCGGCGCCGTTCATCAGCTTCCACACGCCCAGGGACGCGTTGTTGCAGGTGGAGGTGATCGGACGGGACCACAGGAGGTCCGCGCCGCGGTAGGCCACGACGGTCGACGGGTCCCGGTTGTCCGGATGCGGGCGGGCCGGATGCCGACCGTCAGGCCGGAGCTCGTGACCGTGCGGACGCACATGGCCAACGCGCCTGCGGGCGTGCCCGGCAGGGCCGTGCCGGTCGCGTTGAAGCGGCGCGTGGCGGGGGCGGTGCCTGCGGATCCGTCGCAGTCCTGCACGGTGACGCCGCCCTTGGGGTCGGTCTCCAGCCGCGCGGAGCGGCGCCCGGGACCGGGCGCTGCCAGGAGCCGGGCGCGGCCTGCGACGGGGGCGCATCCGCCTGCGCCGCGGGTGCGGCCGGCGCGCCGGCGCCCAGCACCAGGAAGGCGACGGCCAGGGTCCCCGTGATGCGGCACCTGCCCCGGGCCCAGTGTGTTCGAACAAGAGCCCCCGCCTCTTCCCTGGGCCCGGACACCGGGTGCGGTGGCCGGAGCGGGGCCACGGCCAGACCTCCGACGGGCGGCCGGAGGCCGGGCAGCGGACAGCCAGGGGCGCGGACGGGGCCACCACGGCCGGACGGCGGAAGGCGGCCTCCAAGCACAGCGCCGCGCGACCGCAGAACGGCGGGGCGCCGCGCGGGCGGCGGGCGGGGCGCCGCGGGACGGCGCGGACGCGCCGGGAGTACGGCGGGCCTGGGCGCGCGCAAGCGGCGCGGGGCCCGGCGGCCCCGGAGCGGGGCTCGTCCGGCCGCCGGCTCAGGGGGCCGGGGGCCGGCGCGGTGGGCGGCCGGAGGGACGGCACACGGGCGCAGCGGGGGCAGGCCCGGGACGCGGCAGAGGCGGCGCAGCACGGCGCAGGCTGCCGGACGGCCAGGTGGAGGCGGGGTCGGCGCGGCCGGGCGGTCAGGCCCGGGCTGGCGCGCGGGCCGCGGCGCGAACGCGGGCCGCGGCCCGGCGGCGCCGCCGGGCGGAGACGGGCGGCGAGCGGCGGCGCGGGCAGCTGGGCAGTGGGGCGGCAGGGCGGGTGCCCGGGCAGCACAGCGGCCGCACGGGAAAGCCCAGGAGCACGGCACGACCTCGCGGCACAGACGGCACGAGCAGCGCGGCCGGGTGGAGGCTCCGGGCACCAAGCGCAGGGGGCAGTGCACGACCGCTTGAGGCGGCCGACCCGCAGGACGGGCAGGCCATACCGGCCGCACAGCACCGGGGGTGAGCAGGGCGATCGAACCGCGCCCGCCACTCGTTCGAGTGGCGGGGGTGGGTCGGGCTCCCGGCGATCGGCATGCTCGACCAGTGGGGTCTCGCCGATACCTACGAGGTGCAGGCGGAGATCGCCGAGTACCGGGAGTTCCCGATCGTCATGGCGGACGGGACCCGGATCGACGCCGGGCTGAGCACGCCGCGCCGTCTCGCGCCGGGGCAGACCTGTCCCGCCATCGTCATGCCTGCCCCGCTGAACGACCTCGGCCGCCTGGCCTACTTCGGCACGATCCCGCGATGGACACTCGGGGGCTACACCGTCCTGGCCTACAGCCAGCGCGGCCTGGCCCGCTCCGAGGGTGAGATCCACGTCGCCGGGCCCCAGGACGTCGCCGACGGCGTCGAGATCCTCAACTGGCTCACCACACTCGAAGGCGTCGACGCGGAGCGGATCGGATGCTTCGGCGCCTCCTACGGCGCCGGGACAAGCCTACTGCTGGCCGCGGAGGACCCTCGTGTCAAGGCCGTGGCCGGCGCCAGCGCCTGGGGCGACCTGTTCACCTCACTCTTTGAGAACGGCACCCGACACACGCGGGCGTTCGATGCGCTCGTGGCCCTCTTCCACGAGGAGCGCTGCTCGACGGAGTTCCAGAAGATCATCGCGAAGATCCGTGAGAACGTCATCGACGACGACGTCAGGGAATTCGCCCGGCTGCGCTCGCCGATGCAGCACCTAAAGACGTACAACGAGCGCAAGCTGCCGGTCCTGATGACCACCTACTGGCACGAGACGATCTTCTCGGTGCCCGCCGTCATCGACCTGTTCACCCAGCTGCAGGGCCCCAAATCGCTGCTGGTGCAGATCGGCGACCACGGCAACGGCGAACTGCCCGGTCTGTTCGGCGCCATCTCCAAGCCCACCGAGATGACCTACCGCTGGATGGACCACCACCTCGGCGGCAGCGCCGGCGACGGCGCCACGCCGCAGTTCGGCATCCGCTCGGAATACATGCACAACCTCCTGTCCGACCTCGCCCACCCCGACTGGGCGAGCTACGCCCTGCCCAAACAGCGCTTCCACCTCGGCGCCGTCCCCGGCGGGCAGCAGGACGCACCGATGATCCAGGACCAGCCGCAGCCGGGCTGGACCCGCTCCGTGCAGCCCGCCGGCCCGGACACAGGGATCGTCGTCGCCCCAAAGCTCGTCCAGACCGGCCTGAAGGAGCGTGCCGGACTGCCTCACGTCTACCGGACCGCCGAAATCAAGCGCGACGTCGCCGCAGTTTGGACGACCGCGCCGCTGGAGCAGCCCATGCGCGTCCAGGGCGACCTGGAGGCCAAGGTCACCGTGAAACCGCAGACGAACAACGCCACCTTCGTCGCCTACCTCCTGGACTGCAACCCCGCCACCGGCCGGGCCGCCATCATCACCCACGCCCCCTACACCCTCACCGACCAGCAGGCCGCCACCGTCACCTTCCGCCTGCAGCCCGCCCACTACGTCCTCGCCAAGGGCCGTCAACTGCAGCTCATCATCACCAGCTACGACCCCTTCTTCGCGGACGACAACACCATCCCATCCGCCCTTGAGATCACTTCTCCCGAAGGAAACGAGTCCTACATCGACATCCCCCTCGCCCCGCTGCTGTGACACCTTTGCTCCGCCGGGCGTCCGCAGCCCGGCGCAGCAACGGCGCCAGACAGCACACCCCACGGGCGACATGCCCTTACCGGCGCAGCAAGGACAAAGGCCGACGCTCCGCTCCCCACCTGACGCGAACGCTGCCGGAGCCGACGTCGAGCACTCCCGTCCTTGCGCCGGGCCCGCGGCCAGATCGGGCGGGTAAGCCGCAGCGGGACGGGTTCCGGGCGGCCGTCGTGGTCGACGCGGGCCGGATGGTGCTGCGCTCCCGAACCAGCGGCTCGCCGCTTCGGGCGGTGAAGCGGCCGGTTCGCGGGGCGGTTGACCGCCGACGGTACTGATGTTGGCGCCGGCGCAGGGTTCGAGGCGCTTGGCGAGCGTGTGCGGCGGCGGGCGGGACGCTGCGCAAATGCACCGTCCCGCCCGGCCGGCGTCACGTTGCGGGCAGAACCTTCCAGGACGTCACGTTGCTGTTGAATCCAAGACGGCTCCGACGCCGTGATCACTGAGCGGCGAATCCCGGTGCGGCGGGCACCCGGGCCCGCGCCGGGTGGCGGGTGCCGCGAACGGCGAACGCACCGGCATCCTGCGGCACCGGCCGGGCCGGCTCGGCTGACAAGTCGGTACGGCGGCGCGCTGAGGGACGCCGGTCACCCGAGTTCGCCCGCTACCTCGGCATCCCCACCACCACCCGGGTGACCCAAGCCCAGTTCACCTCGGCCGTGTGTACCATCTCGCCCAGGCAGGCGTCCGGCTCGTGCTGATCGACGACATCCACCGGCTGAACCCGCACACGTCAACCGGGGCCGAAACCGCTGACCTGTTAAAGGATTCAGCGAACGCATCGGCGCGACGTTCGTGTACGCGGGCATCGACGTCACCCGCACCGAACTCTTCACAGGCATCCGCGGCGCTCAACTCGTCGGCCGGAACAGCCTGATCGACTTCGGTGCCTTCCCCACTCGCCTCGGAAAGCACCAGCCGTTCAAAGAGCTGATCGCTCTGATGGAACAGGCACTCGACCTCAAGAACCACACAGAGGAGCACGACCGGGCCGACACGGAACCGGGGAACACCGACCCGGGCAGGCACCCGGGACGTGCGCGAAAAGCCACGGCTGCCTTACAGCCCGGCAATGGATCTGCACAAGCCATCCCACCAGCACCCAATCAACCTGCGCAGACCAACAAAGCTCCAGGTCACCAGCGAAGGCACCCCCTGCCGAACGAACGGAACGGGCAGACCTAAAACCGGACTTGGCCCCCCCAACGGAAGATCACCCAGGCAGCCCGCGAAGGTCGTCGTCATCACTGATCAGAACCCTTGAGCGGACACCCTCCCCAGCCATCCAGCCCACCTGAACAATCCGCAGGCCACAGCACAACCACTACGCAGATCGCTGGGCGAGAAGCCTCCCGTCTGCTCGGTCCTGACGCGCCGCCCCGTCCCCGACTCGCCGCTCGCCCGCCGCACCGGCACCTTCCCCGTGGACGGGGTCGCGCGAGCGCACGTCAGCCCCCACGGGCGATGCGGTACAGGTCTGATCCGGCACTCCCCGACACGTCGGTTTCAGGGCTCGGTGTTGAGCCGTCCCGAGCGGAACGGTTCGACCCGGTGGGGCAGGCCGGCGAAGCCGGCGGCGGCAAGCACCTCGCCGAGTGCCGGAAGTGCCGCGGTCCGCGACACGAGCGCCGGGTCCACCTCGACGCGGGCCCGATCGCCGAGGTCGCGGACCCGGAGGTCGGTCACCTGCAGTCCGGCCTCGGCCAGGAGGGTCCGGACGGCCGCCTCGGCGCGGTCGACCCGGGCCAGGCGGTAAGGGGTGACCTCGATGCCGTAACGAACCCGGCTGGCGAGACACGGTGTCGCCGGTTTGTTCCATGTGGGCAGCGACCAGTGCCGGCTGAGGCGGCGTACCTCCGCCTTGGTCAGCCCGGCGTCGAGGAGCGGGGTGCGGATGCCGCGTTCCCGGCCGGCGCGGATGCCCGGCCGGTAGGGGTCCGCGGCGTCGTCCGCGTTGGTGCCGGTGGCCACCGTCTCGAAGCCGTGCTCGTGGGCCAGCGCCGCGATGGTGTCCAGCACCTCGGACTTGCAGAAATAGCAGCGGTCAGGGCCGTTGGCCCGGTAGCCGGGGAGTGCCGACTCGTGGGTGCGCGGGGTGAGATGGGTGACCCCGAGGTCGTCGGCCAGCCGCCGGGCGGCAAGAAGCTCTCCGTCGGCCAGGCTCTCCGACACGGCCGTCACCGCGAGGACCTGGTCGGGCCCGAGCACCCGTGCGGCCGCGGCGAGGACCAGCGCGGAGTCGGCGCCGCCGGAATAGGCGACGGCCACGGGGCCGCCGAGCGCGCGCACGCGGTCCGCGAGCCGGTGCTCCAAGGTGGCGTCACTGGGCACGTTCTTCCTCCTGGTTCGTCGTCATCGTTCCCGCTCGGCTCAGACGCAATGCGCGTACGGCGACGGCGCGCAGGGACAGACCCAGTGCGGCGGCCGCGGCCACCACGTCGTCGTGCTCCGGCTTGGCCGCGTACGGACCGTGTTTGACACGTATGGGGTGCCCGTCCACCTCCACCGTCTCGAAGGCGCGCGGCAGCGTGGTGCGGGTGGCGCCGACGCGCCGGATGCCGAGGGCACCGGTCTCGGACAGCAACAGATCGCGCAGCCGTCGTTCCTGGTGCGGGCTGGTGAGGACGTGCAGCACCTGCGCCGGTCTGCCCTTCTTCATCACCGCCGGGGTCGTCCAGGCGTCGAGGGCGCCGGCGTCCAGCGCCCTGGTGATGACGTGCCCGAGGAGTTCGCCGGTGACGTCGTCGAGGTTGGTCTCCAGCACGACCACGTCCTCGTCCGGTGCACTGGGAAGAGGGGAACCGAGGCTGACAGAGACGACGTTGGGCCGGTCTGGGAGGCGGCGGGTGCCCGACCCGTAGCCGGTGGCGTCCAGGGTCATGGGCGGGGGCGGGCCGTAGCGGGCTCCGGCGGCGTGCAGCAGCGCGGCGCCGGTGGGTGTCACCGTTTCGCCCGGCAGGTCGCTGCCCGTGACGGCGGCTCCCGCCAGAAGGGCGAGGGTAGCCGGCGCGGGGCAGGGCAGGACGCCGTGCGCGGCCTCGACGCGGCCCCGGCCGAGCGGCAGGGGCGCGCTGACCACGTCGGTGACACCGAGGGCGTGCAGGGCCGCGGCGCTGCCGACGATGTCGACGAGGGTGTCGTGGCCGCCGAGTTCGTGCAGGTGGACGTCGGCCGGGTCGGCGTCGTGCAGCCGCCCCTCCGCCTCGGCGATCGCGGTCACGGCGGCGGTGGCGAGGGCCGCGACGGGCCGGGGGGCCGCCCGGGCGGCCATCTCCAGCACCTCGGCGGCCCGCCGCTCGGTGTGGGGGTCGGTGACCTCCACCTGGACCCTGGTGGCGGCCAGTCCGTGGTCGGTGATGCGCTCGGCGGTCAGGTTCCAGCCGGTCAGACCGGTGGCGGCGACGGCGGACCGGATCCGGTCCAGCGGTGCCCCTGCGTCGATCAGTGCGGCCAGCAGCATGTCTCCGGCCAGCCCGGTGAACGGGTTGACCCAGCAGATCACTCGGCGCCTCCGCGGTCTGCCGCCGGCCGGGCCTGGGCGATGCGGTGGACCGCCATGGCCGCGGAGAATCCGGAGTCGATGTTGACCACGGTCACCCCGGCGGCGCAGGAGGCGTGCATGGCGAGCAGCGCGGTGACGCCTTCCAGTGAGGCGCCGTACCCGGTGGAGACGGGCACCGCGACGACCGGGGCGCGGACCAGACCGCCGACGACGCTGGCGAGGGCGCCTTCCATGCCGGCCACCACGATCACCGCGTCGGCCTTCTGCAGCCGGCCGCGCACCTGGAGGACGCGGTCGAGTCCCGCCACGCCCACGTCGTGGACGACCGTCGTGTCCAGCCCGATGGCCGATGCCACGGCGGCGGCCTCGGCGGCCACCGGGCCGTCGGAGGTGCCGGCGGCCGCCACCACGACGGAGAACTCCCCGGTGGCGGCCGGCCGCCAGGTCAGCAGCCGGGCCTTCTCGTCGTACGTTCCGCCTTCCACCTGCCCCAGGACCGCCGCCGCCGTTTCGGGGACGACGCGGGTAGTGAGGACGGGACCGGTGTTGTGGCGCAGGAGGCCGGTGACGATTCCGGCGATCTGCTCCACGGTCTTGCCGGGGCCGTAGACCACTTCCGGCAGGCCCTGGCGGGCCTCACGGCCGAGGTCGAGCCGGGCGTATCCCAGGTCCAACACCTCGTTCACGGCCGCCCCCGTCCGATGTAGGGAATGGTCTGCGGGCCTTCCGGCAGGACGCACACGCGGGCGTCCGGGCCCGCGGCGGCCAGCGCCTCCGCGACGGTGGCGGTGATGTCGTGGGTCTGCCGCAGATGGGCCGTGGCCAGCTCCTCGTCGCTGAGGAAGGAAGTGTGCATGATGACGCGGCTGCCCGACTGGATGCGGGCCTGGATCTGCACCTGCCACTGGTCCGGAACCGTTTCGGTGCGCGCGCCGATGTCGGCGAACAGGGCCTGCGGGGACGGCGCGGAGGCCAGCACCTGGCGGTAGGAGCCGTGGTCTGGGAAGCCGTCGCGGCACTCGGCCGCGCACACGATCGTCCCTCCGGGCCGGACCACCTGGTAGGCCGCCGACATCCCCTTGACCGCCTGGTACAGGTTCTGGTCCAGCGGGAAGCCGGAGTTGGTGGTGACGACGACGTCGAACGGCGCCTCGACGGGGCGCATCGCCATGCGCTTGGCCGTGGCCGTCGCGGCCGCGTGCATGGGCAGCAGGTCGCCGCCGAACGCGGACACGATGTCCTTGGCCCGGTTGAGCACCACGTCCAGCGCGAAGGTGACACCGGTGGCCTCGGCGATGGCGCGCACGTCGTCGTGGACCGGATTGCCTTGGGTGATGCCCCAGGTGGCGCGCGGGTCTCCGATGCGCGCCGCGTCGTGCAGCACGAGCACGGTCTCCAGCGCGGCGAGCCCGGGGGCGACGAGCTTCGGGCCGCCGGAGAAGCCGGCGAAGAAGTGGGGTTCGACGAAGCCGGTGGTGATGCGGACGTCCGACTCCCACCACTCGCGGTTGAGCCACACCGGGACGCCGTTGCCGTAGGTGCCGATCCACGCCAGTTGGTCGGCGTCGCGGGCGTCGTGGTTGACGATCCGTACCCCGTCGACGATCTCGTCGCCGAACATCGCCCGCAGCTCGGACTCGTCGTTGCCGCGATGCGTGCCGGTCGCGACGAGGATCACCACGTCCTCCCGGCGGACGACGCCCTCCAGTTCGTCCAGGACGGCCGGGATCATCAGGTGGCGGGGCTGCGGGCGGGTGCCGTCGCAGGCCGAGATGGCCACCGTCTGCCCCGGGCGGACCCGCTCGCGCAGCGGCGGTCCGGCGACCGGGTCGCGCAGCGCGGCGCGCAGGACGGCCATCTGGTCCGCGGCTCCCTCGTGATGGACGGGTTCGACGACCGTCGCCGTGCGCGGATCGACCTCGATGTCGAGCCCCGACTGCCCGTAGGCCAGACGTACTTTCACCGGACCACCCCCACCGGGCCGTCGTCCGCGGATCGTCCCGGCTGGTCGCCCTCGCCCAGTCCGTAGGCGCGTTCCGCCGTCGTGGCGAAGACCTGGGAGCGCTCGGCCGGGGTGAGGCCGGCGGTCAGTGCCTCCGCCGCGCCGACGACCTCCGCGTAGGAGGCGACCGGCAGGCAGACCGGCCAGTCCGAGCCGAACATCACCCGCTGCGGGCCGAAGGCGTCGAGCACCACGTCGGCGTAGGGACGCAGGGCGGCCACGCTCCGGTCGTTGCGGTCGGCCTCGGTGACCATGCCGGACAGCTTGCAGAACACGTGGGGCTGGGCCGCCAGTTCACGGATCAGCGACGCCCAGGGCTGGAGTGCGCCCGTGGCGATGGGCGGCTTGGCCAGATGGTCGAGGACGAACGTGAGTTCCGGCAGCCCCCGGACGGTGCTGATGGCGGCGGGCAGTTGGTGCGGGAGGACGAGCAAGTCGTAGGCGAGGTTCGCCTGCGCGACCGTGCGCAGGCCCCGGCGCACGTCCGGCCGGCTCAGCCAGCCGGGGTCCGGTTCGCTCTGCACCAGGTGCCGCAGGCCGACCAGACGGTCGCCGCCGGGCGCCGCCCGCAGGGCGTGCAGGGTGTCGGCGAGGCCGTCCGAGGTGAGGTCCGCCCAGCCCACGACGCCGGCGACCAGGTCGTCGGCCGCGGCCAGGGACAGGAACTCCGCGGTCTCGTCGAGGTCGGGCAGGACCTGGACCAGGACCGTACGGTCGATGCCCGCCGCCAGGGCCGCCGGCGCCAGGTCCGCCATGGTGAAGTCCCGCCGCAGGGGGGCCATGCCGGGCGCGTCGAGCCATGTGTGCACGCGGCGCCGCGGGCCGGGGCCCGGGGCGGGCCCGGGGGCCGAGGCCGGCCGCCAGACGTGGTGGTGTGCGTCGATCCTGCTCATGATCCGTCTCGTTCGCGTTCGAGGGCGTCGAGCTCCGTCCACAGCTCTTCGGGGATCGTCGCGCCGGCGTGTGCGACGTTGACGGTGATCTCCTGGGCACTGCGCGCCCCGACGACGACGCCGGTGACGGCGGGGTGTCGCAGCGGGAACCGCAGGGCCGCGGCGGCCAGCGCCACGCCGTGAGCGGCGCAGCGCTCGCTGAGGGCGAGGGCGTGGCGCCGCACCGCTTCGGGGGCCGGCGCGTAGTCGTAGGTGGCGTCGGATGCGAGGTTCGCCAGGATGCCGCTGTTGAAGACCCCGCCGACCAGGACGCCCACCTCGCGTTCGGCGCACGCGGGCAGCAGTTCGTCGGCCGCGCTGCGGTCCAGCAGGGAGTAGCGGCCGGCCACGAGGACGCAGTCGAGGTCCGTCTCGGTGACGAAGCGGGTGAGCATCGCCGTCTGGTTCATCCCGACGCCGATCGCCCGGACCGCTCCCTCGGCGCGCAGCCGGGCCAGTGCCGGGTAGGCGCCGGTGAGGGCCTCCTTCCAGTGTTCGTCCGGGTCGTGGATGAACACGATGTCGAAGGCGTCGAGGCCGGAACGCTCCAGGCTCTCGGTGAGGGAGCGGTGGACGCCGTCGGCACTGTAGTCGCGGATCCTGACCAGGCCGGGGTCCCCGTGGAAGTCCTCGTCGCCTGGTGCGGATTCGCCCGGCACGAGCAGTCGGCCGACCTTGGTGGACACCGTGCAGTCCGCGCGCGCGTGACCGAGGCCGGTCAGGAAGGCGCCGAGCCGTCGTTCGGCGAGCCCGGCACCGTAGTGCGGGGCGGTGTCGAAGTAGCGGATCCCGGCCGCCCAGGCCGCCTCCAGCGTGCCGGTGGCCTCCCGGCCGCCGACCGCGGAGAACAGACCGCCCAGCGGTGCGGTGCCCAGCCCGATGCGGCTGACGGTGACGCGGGAGCGGCCGAGGGGGACCCGTTCGGCATACCAGGGGTGCGCCGCGGCGGACATCAGGCCTGCCCGAAGACGTGCCGCTGACGGCCGAGCCGGTCGATCTCGGCCTCGACCACGTCACCGGCCCGCAGGTAGGGGAAGTCGTTGGCGCCGAAGGCCACGCCCGCCGGGGTTCCGGTGTTGATCACGTCGCCGGGGTCCAGCACCATGAACTGGCTCAGGTACCAGACGACGTGGTGCACCCCGAAGATCATGTTTTTGGTGTGCCCGTGCTGACGCGGCTCGCCGTTGACCCACAGCCGCAGCGCCAGCTCCTGGGGGTCCCCGGTCTCGTCGGGGGTCACCAGCCAGGGGCCGAGGGGGTTGAAGGTCTCGCAGGACTTGCCCTTGTCCCACTGTCCGCCGCGTTCGTGCTGGAAGGAGCGCTCGCTGACGTCGTCGGCGATGGCGTAGCCCGCGACGACGTCGGCGGCGGCGGCCGGGGAGTCCAGATAGCGGGCGGTGCGGCCGATGACGACCGCGAGTTCGATCTCGTAGTCCGTCCGGGTGCTGGTGCGCGGTATGAGGACGGTGTCGTCGGGTCCGACCACCGTGTTGGACGCCTTCATGAAGATCACCGGCTCCGCCGGGGGCGGGGTCGCGGTCTCCTCGGCGTGATCGGCGTAGTTCAGCCCGATGCACACGACCTTGCCCGGGCGGGCCACGGGTGCTCCGGTGCGCTGCCCGCTGATGTCGATGCGCGGCAGGGCTCCCCCGGCCAGCGCTTCGCGGGCGCGCTCCACGCCGTCACCGGCCAGGAAAGCGCCGTCGATGTCGGCGGTCAGCGAGGTCAGGTCGTAGGCGAGGCCGTCGGTGTCGAGGACGGCGGGACGTTCCGAGCCCGCGGGGCCCACGCGCAGAAACCTCATCGAAGTGCTCCTCACTGAGCGAACGTGCCTGCCCGTGGCTCACGGCTGTCCGGGCCAGGCACGGGGCTGGTGGCATGTGATGGACGAGGGTGGGTCGTGAATTACCCGGTGTTCACGGCCGGTCCGGGACGGCGCTGTTCGGCTCCAAGTGCTCGCGCAGCCACTGTTCGGTGGTGCTGACGTGCAGGAGCGCGGCGGCCTGCGCCAGGCAGGCGTCACCGGCGGCCAGTGCCTGGAAGATCGCCTCGTGTTCGGCGACGGTGCGGGCGGCGGCGTTGTCGTCGACCAGACCGCGCCAGACGCGTGCGCGCACCGTCCGGCTGGAGATCCCCTCCAGCAGGGTGGCGAGGGTGGCGTTGCCGGTGGCCGCGACCACCGCCCGGTGGAACGCCGCGTCGTGTTCGTTGAGCCGCTCGACGTCCTCCCGGGCCGCCCGCATCGCGTCCAGGTGCCGCTCCACCTCGGCCAGTTCCCCGGCCGAGATGCGGGTGGCGGCCAGTCCGGTGGCGACCGGTTCGAACAGCCGGCGCACCTCGGTCAGCTCCAGCAGAGTGTCGCCGCGGAGCAGTTCCACCGCCGATCCGATGCTGCTCAGCAGCAGCTCCGGTTCGAGGCTGGTCACGTATGTGCCGTCGCCCCGGCGGATCTCCAGCACGCGTGCGACCACCAGTGCCTTGACCGCCTCCCGCATCAGGTTGCGCGACAGCCCCAGCTCCGCGGCCAGCTGCTGCTCGGGCGGCAGTTTGGCGCCCGGCGGCAGCTCGCCGGACTGGATGAGGTCCCTGATGCGGTCGATGGCCTTGTCGGTCAGTGACATGCGGCTGCTCCCTGCTCGTTTCCCAGGCGGCGGCAGCGTAGCAATACATCCCATCACTCAGGAAGAGATGGGATGGCCTGTAGATGACCTCGCACATAGCCTCACTGCAAATAAGCAGGTGGGCAGCGACCACTTACATATTTCTCTCCTGAGGTATGGACACCAAGGCGGGGCGACTCTATAAATCCATCCCATGTCCAGCATCTGCCGTAGCAGAACGGACATCTCGTTGACACACGACGATGGGTGGTGGCCATGGAGCCGACACGACACCGGACCCTGCGAACCGAAGGTGCCGGGCCCGATGAGTGAGCTCATCAGCGCGGTCGAGGCCGTGGACGTACGGTTCCCGACCTCGCGGGACCTCGATGGCTCCGATGCCATGAACCCCGAACCCGACTACTCGGCGGCGTACGTGACGATCCGCACGAGCGCCGGGGACCGCGGATACGGACTCGCCTTCACCGTGGGACGCGGCAACGACGTCGAGGTCGCCGCCGTACGCGCCCTGGCCCCGCTGGTCGTGGGGCTCCCGGTGGCGGAGGTGCTGGCCGATCTCGGCGCCTTCTCCCGGCGGTTGACCGGCGACAGCCAACTGCGCTGGCTCGGCCCGGAGAAGGGGGCCATCCACATGGCCGCCGCGGCGATCGTCAACGCAGTCTGGGACCTGTACGGACGCCGCACCGGCAAGCCGGTCTGGCGGCTGCTGGCCGAACTCTCCCCCGAACAGCTGGTCGACCTGGTCGACTTCCGCTACCTCCAGGACGCCCTCACCCGCGACGAGGCCCTGGACATCCTGCGCCGCGCCGAGCCCGGCCGCGCCGAGCGCACCGCGCACCTGCTGGAGCACGGCTACCCCGCGTACACCACGACCCCCGGCTGGCTCGGTTACGACGACGAGAAGCTGGTGCGGCTGTCCAAGGAGGCGGTCGCCGACGGGTTCGGGCAGATCAAGCTGAAGGTCGGTGCCGACCTCGAGGCGGACCGACGCCGCATGCGGCTGGCCCGCGCCGCGGTCGGCCCGGACATCAGGATCGCCGTCGACGCCAACCAGGCATGGGGAGTCCAGCAGGCCATCGACTGGACGGCCTCGCTCGCCCCCTACGACCCGTACTGGATCGAGGAGCCCACCTCGCCGGACGACATCCTCGGCCACGCCGCCATCCGCCGGGCCGTGGCGCCGGTCAAGGTGGCCACCGGTGAACACACCCACAACCAGGTGATGTTCAAACAGCTCCTCCAGGCGGGAGCCCTCGACATCCTGCAGCTCGACGCCAGCCGCACCGCCGGCGTCACCGAGAACGTCGCCATCCTGCTGCTTGCCGCCAAGTTCGGCGTCCCGGTGTGCCCGCACGCCGGCGGGGTCGGACTGTGCGAGATGGTGCAGCACCTGGCGATGTTCGACTACGTGGCCGTCAGCGGCACCACCGAGAACCGCGTCATCGAGTACGTCGACCACCTGCACGAGCACTTCACCGACCCGGTCCGCATCCGCGACGGCCGCTATCTCGCCCCGTCCGCCCCCGGCATCAGCGCCGAACTCCATCCGCGGTCCTTGGCGGACCACCGCTACCCCGACGGCCCGGTGTGGAGCGGGGAGGCCGAGGGATGAGCGCTCCCGACTGTGCGGGACTGACAGCCCTCGTCACCGGCGGCGCCTCCGGCATCGGACTGGCCACCGCACGCCTGTTGACCGCCCGCGGGGCCCGCGTCGCCTGCCTCGACCTCGAACCCGACGGCCTGCCCGAGCCCTTGACCGGGATCCAGGCGGACGTGGCCGACGACGCGGGCGTGCGGGAGGCCGTCGCCGAGGCCGCGCGCGTCCTCGGCGGTATCGACATCCTGGTCAACAACGCCGGCATCGGCGCCCAGGGCACCATCGAGGAGAACGCCGACGACGAGTGGCACCGGGTGTTCGACGTCAACGTCCTCGGCATGGTCCGGGTGACCCGGGCCGCCCTCCCCCATCTGCGCCGCTCCGCCAGCGCGGCCATCGTCAACACCTGCTCCATCGCCGCCACCGCCGGGCTCCCCGACCGGGTGCTGTACTCCGCGACGAAGGGCGCCGTGCTGGCCCTGACCCGGGCGACCGCGGCCGACCTCGTGCACTGCGGGATCCGCGTCAACTGCGTCAACCCCGGCACCGCCGACACTCCCTGGATCGGCCGCCTCCTGGACCGCGCCGCGGACCCCGCGGCCGAACGCGCGGCCCTCAACGCCCGTCAGCCGATGGGCCGTCTCGTCTCCGCCGATGAGGTCGCCGCGGCCATCGCCTACCTCGCAAGCCCCCTGTCCGGCTCCACCACCGGCACCGACCTCCCCGTCGACGGTGGTATGCAGGGCCTGCGGATCCGTCCGCGCACCTGACTCCGCTCCTTCCCTTCCCCTCTCGCGACCGGCACCCGCACACCGCACGACCGGTCGCGCAGGCAGCCCGTCCGCGCGACCCCGTCAGCAAGGAGAGCGAGCAATGCAGCTCAGGTTCACCAGGTACGCCTGTCTCGGCGCCCTCGCCGCCCTGTCCGTCCCCGCACTCACCGCCTGCGGGGGTTCGGGATCCGCGTCGGCCTCGGGCCAGGGCGGTGGTTCCACCGTGGTCGGGGTCGACTACCCGCGCTCCGACACCGACTTCTGGAACTCGTACATCAAGTACACCCCGCAGTTCGCGAAGGAGCTCAAGCTCGACCTGAAGACCACCAACTCGCAGAACGACGTCGCCAAACTCACCGCCGACGTCCAGACGTTCATCAGCCAGGGCGTCAAGGGCGTCGCGATGGCACCTCAGGACACCGCCGCCATCGCACCCACCCTGGCGCAGCTGGAGGCGAAGAAGATCCCGGTCGTCTCCGTGGACACCCGCCCCGACACCGGCAACGTGTACATGGTCGTGCGCGCGGACAACCGCGCCTACGGCGAGAAGGCCTGCCAGTACCTCGGGACCAAGCTGGGCGGCAAGGGCAAGGTCGTCATGCTCCAGGGCGATCTCGCCTCCGTCAACGGCCGTGACCGCACGGAGGCGTTCAACGACTGCATGAAGAAGAACTATCCGGACATCAGGGTCTTCGGCGAAGCCGCCAACTGGGACGGCGCCGTCGCGGCACAGAAGCTCCAGACCGACCTGACCGCCCACCCCGACATCAAGGGCGTCTACATGCAGTCCAGTTTCGCGCTCTCCGGCACCCTGCAGGTGCTCAAGCAGAAGGGCCTGCTGGTCGGACCCGAGGACAAGAAGCACGTGTTCGTGGTCTCCAACGACGGCATCCCCGAGGAGCTCAAGGACATAGCCGCGGGCAAGATCGACGCCACCGTCTCCCAGCCGGCCGACCTCTACGCCAAGTACGCCCTCTACTACCTCAAGGCGGCGATCGACGGCAAGACGTTCAAGCCCGGCAAGACCGACCACGACAGCACGATCATCCAGGTCCGCGAGGGCCTTCTGGAGGACCAGCTCTCCGCGCCCCTGGTGACGGCGGACGGCGGCACCTACGGCGGGGTCCCCAGCCTCAAGAGCAACGACAGCACCCTGTGGGGCAACAACCTCAGCTGACCGGAAGGCGATTCGCAGACATGTCTACGGCTGCGCCCGTCGCCCAGGCGGCGGCGATAACGAAGCGGTTCGGTTCCACGGTGGCGCTGTGCGACGCCCGGATCACGATCGCACCCGGTCAGACGCACGCACTCGTCGGACGCAACGGCGCGGGCAAGTCCACGCTGGTCTCCATCCTCACCGGACTGCACGCACCGGACGAGGGCACGGTCACCTTCAACGGCGAACCGGCGCCCCGGCTCGCGGACCGGGACGGCTGGCGGCAGCGGGTGGCGTGCGTGTACCAGAAGTCCACCGTCATCCCCGAGCTGACAGTCGCCGAGAACCTCTTCCTCAACCGGCACGACCGCGGTCGCGGCGGGCTGATCAGCTGGCGGACGGTGCGCGCCAGGGCACGCGAACTGCTGCGGACCTGGTCGGTCGACGTGGACGTGCGCACCCCGGCGGGAGAACTCGACGTCGAACAGCGCCAGTTCCTGGAGATCGCCCGGGCCCTGTCCTTCGGGGCCCGCTTCATCATCCTCGACGAACCCACCGCGCAGCTGGACGGAGCAGCGATCAACCGGCTGTTCGCCCGGATCCGGGACCTTCAGCGGCAGGGCGTGACCTTCCTGTTCATCAGCCATCACCTCCAGGAGGTCTACGAGATCTGCGACACGGTGACGGTGTTCCGCGACGCCCGGCACATCCTGACCGCCCCGGTGACCGAACTGCCCCGCGCCGAACTGGTCGCCGCCATGACCGGCGAGGGCGCCACCGAGGCCGCCAGGGCCCGCCGCCGCCCGACGGACAGCAGATCCCCCGATGTGCTCGTCGTGGAGGACGCGACGCTCGACGGGATCTACGAGGACGTGTCCGTCCGTGTCCGCGGCGGGGAGATCGTCGGTCTCGCGGGCGCGGCGAGCAGCGGCCGCATCGAAGTGGCGGAGACGGTCGTCGGACTGCGCGCCGCCGACACCGGCACGGTGCGGATCGCCGGGGTGCGTCCACGCCCCGGCAGCGTGCCCGCGGCCCTGAAGGCCGGCGCCGGCTTCGTCCCGCAGGACCGCCACCACCAGGGCTACGTACCGGAGATGTCCATCGCGGACAACGGCACCCTCACCATCCCCGAACGGCTCGGTCCGCCCGGCTTCATCGACGGACGCCGCCGGGACACCTACGCCCGTTCCATGATCGAGAACCTTGCGATCAAGACGCCGGGGCCGGAGCTGCCCGTCTCCGGGCTCTCCGGGGGCAATCAGCAGAAGGTCGTCATGGCCCGCGCCCTGGCCAGCGATCCGAAGGTGCTGGTCCTGATCAATCCGACCGCCGGTGTCGACGTGCGGTCCAAGGAGTTCCTCCTCGGCAAGGTCGAGGAGATCGCCGAGTCCGGCACCGGGGTGCTGATCGCCTCCGACGAACTCGACGACCTGCGCATGTGCGACCGGGTCCTGGTGATGTTCCAGGGCCGAGTAGTGGCCGAGAAAGCCCGCGGCTGGCACGACCACGAGCTCGTGGCCGCAATGGAAGGAGTGGACCTCGATGTCTGAGAGCGCGACTGCGGCCACCGCGAAGAGTCCTGACGACGGCCCGCCGTCCCTCGTGAGCGACCAGTCGGCCACCGGCAGGGCGGGCCAGCGGAGGCTGGCCTTCGCACGGCTGCGGGACCTGGCACTCATCCCCGCGATCATCGTCATGGCGATCGTCGGCCAGCTGGTCAATCCGGTGTTCCTGCAGCCCGACAACCTGATCAACGTGCTGCAAACCATGTCCGAGATCGCCCTGCTGGTCCTCGCCCAGACCCTGGTGCTCATCGTCAAGAAGATGGACCTCTCCCTGGAGTCCACCGTGGGGCTCGCCCCCGGCGTCGCGGCCTGGCTCACCGTCCCGGCGGGCGCGGCGCACGGCGTCGGACTGCTGCCCGGCCCCTGGTCCGTCCCCGTCACCCTGACGGTCGGTCTCCTCATCGGCGTGGTGAACGCGCTGTTCATCATCCGGTTCGGGCTCAACGGCTTCATCGTGACGCTCGGCATGCTGATCGTGCTGCGCGGCATCCTGACCGGCATCTCCGGCGGCCAGACCTTCTTCCAGCTGCCCCAGTCGATGCTCTACCTCGGCACCGCCCAGTGGCTGGGCATGCCCGCCTCGGTGTGGATCTGCCTGATCCTCTTCGCCATCGGCATCGTCGTGCTCGGCTTCACCAGCTTCGGCCGCTCCCTCTACGCGATCGGCGGCAACGTCGACGCGGCCAAGGCGGCCGGCATCCGCACCGACCGCGTGCTGTGGATCGTCATCGTCACCGCGAGCGTCCTCGCCGCGCTGAGCGGCCTGCTGCTCTCGGGACGCCTGGCCTCGGTGGCCTCCGCCCAGGGCAACGGCTACATCTTCACCGTGTTCGCCGCCGCCGTCATCGGCGGCATCAGCCTCAACGGCGGCAAGGGAACGGTCTTCGGCGCGTTCACCGGCATCCTGCTGCTGTTCCTGATCCAGAACGTCCTCACCCTCGGCGGTGTCCCCGCCCAGTGGATCGGCGCCCTCAACGGCGCGATCATCCTCGTCGCCCTGGCGCTGTCCCGCATCACCGGAGGCAAGGCTCAGGACTAGACACCGCCCGCTGTTTGCGCAGCGGCCCGCACCACTCCCGAATGACCAGCCCAACCCGCACTCCTAAGGCAGGCATTCTCATGGAACGAAGAGACTTTCTCGTCACCTCCGCAGCGACGTCGGCCGCACTGGCCGTCGGTCTCCCGCCCGCCGCGGCGGCCGCGGCCCCACAGTCCGCGGTGGAGGCGGAGGACTCCGCCGCGCCGGACGCCTCGCGCCTGGCCCTGTGGTACGGCAAGCCCGCAGGCCAGTGGCTGGAGGCCCTGCCCCTCGGCAACGGCCGCCTCGGCGCCATGGTGTTCGGCGGAGTCGACACCGACCGGCTCCAGCTCAACGAGGACACTCTGTGGGCGGGAGGCCCCTACGAACCGGCCAACCCGCAGGGCCTGGCGAACCTCCCCGAGATCCGGCGCCGGATCTTCGCCGGCCAGTGGGGCTCGGCCCAAGACCTGATCAACTCGACCTTCCTGGGCAACCCGGTCGGGGAGTTGATGTACCAGACGGTCGGCGATCTGCGCCTGACGTTCCCCGGCACGGGTGACGTCGGCTCCTACCGAAGGGAGTTGGACCTCGACACCGCCGTGGCCACCACGACGTACACCCGCGGCGGGGTGACCTACCGCCGCGAGGCGTTCGCCAGCCATGCCGACCAGCTGATCGTGGTGCGGCTGACCGCCGACACCCCCGGCGCCCTCTCGCTCACCGCCGCTTTCGACAGCACCCAGCAGACCCAGAAGTCCTCCCCCGACCGGATCACCGCCGCGCTGGAGGGCACCGGGCAGACCCGCGAGGGCGTCACCGGCCGGGTCCGCTTCCGCGCGCTGGTCCGTGCCCGCGCCGAAGGCGGCACCGTACGCAGCGAGAACGGCACCCTCACCGTGACCGCCGCCGACGCGGTGACCCTGCTGGTGTCCGTGGGCACCAGCTACAACGACTACCGCGACACCTCCGGCGACCACCGCGCCCGCGCCGAGCGCCCGCTGAACGCCGCCACCGACACCCCCTACGGGCAGCTGCGCGCCCGCCATGTGCGCGACCACCGCGCCCTCTTCCGGCGCGTCACGCTCGACCTCGGCGTCACGGACGCCGCCAACGCACCGACCGACCAGCGGGTGGCCGCCTTCGCCCAGTCCGACGATCCTCATCTGGTGGCCCTGCACTACCAGTTCGGCCGCTATCTCCTCATCGCCTCCTCCCGCCCCGGCACCCAGCCCGCCACTCTGCAGGGCATCTGGAACGACCAGCTCTCCCCGCCCTGGGACTCCAAGTACACGATCAACATCAACACGGAGATGAACTACTGGCCGGCCTCCACCACCAACCTTCTGGAGTGCTGGGAGCCGATCTTCGCCCTGCTCGACGACCTCGCCCAGGCGGGGCAGAAGACCGCACGGGTGCAGTACGACGCGAACGGCTGGGTCGCCCACCACAACACCGACGCCTGGCGCGGCACCGCGCCCGTCGACGGCGCGTTCTGGGGCATGTGGCCCACCGGTGGCGCCTGGCTGGCCACCTCGGTCTGGGAGCACTACCGCTTCACCGGTGACCGCGAGGCGCTGCGCCGGCGCCTGCCGGTCGTCGAGGGCGCCGTCCGCTTCTTCCTCGACGCCCTCGTCACGGACCCCACCACCGGGTATCTGGTGACCTGCCCGTCCGTGTCGCCGGAGAACGCCCACCACGCCGGCGTGTCCGCCTGCGCCGGTCCCACCATGGACAACCAGATCCTGCGCGACCTGTTCGACGGTTACCTCGCCGCCTGTGACGCGCTCGGCGTCACCAGCCCGTACGCCGCCCAGGTGCGCCAGGCCCGCGGCCAGCTTCCGCCCATGAAGATCGGCGCGCTGGGGCAGTTGCAGGAATGGCAGCAGGACTGGGACGCCGGCGCGCCCGAGCAACAGCACCGCCACGTATCCCACCTGTACGGTCTCCATCCGAGCAACCAGATCTCCAAGCGTGGCACGCCCGAACTGTTCCGGGCCGCACTGAAGACGCTCGAGATGCGCGGGGACGCCGGTACCGGCTGGTCCCTGGCCTGGAAGATCAATTTCTGGGCGCGCGCGGAAGACGGATCGCGCTCCTACAAACTCCTCACCGACCTCCTCACTCCCGAC
This sequence comes from Streptomyces flaveolus, assembly GCF_000716535.1. Classification (GTDB taxonomy): domain Bacteria; phylum Actinomycetota; class Actinomycetes; order Streptomycetales; family Streptomycetaceae; genus Streptomyces; species Streptomyces flaveolus_A. Next base: position 21,318 of record NZ_JNWV01000070.1, read on the forward strand.
CGCACCGCTCCGAACCTGTTCGACCTGCACCCGCCGTTCCAGATCGACGGCAACTTCGGCGCCACCGCGGGAGTGACCGAATGGCTGGTGCAGTCCCACACCGACGAGGTCCACCTCCTGCCGGCGCTGCCCCCGCAGCTTCCGCAGGGCCAGGTCACCGGCCTCCTCGCCCGCGGCGCCCTCACCGTCGACGTCTACTGGAGCGACGGCGCGCTGACCCACGCCCGCCTTGCGGCACGCCGGACGGGCGCGGTCCGTCTGCGCACCGCGGCACCGGTCGCGGTGCACGCCGAGGGCGGTGCCCGCACCGATGTGAAACGCCCCGAGAGCGCCGTCGTAGTGTTCGACACCCAAGCGGGCGAGAAGTACGTGATCACGCCGCTGTGACATGCGATCGGGACCGGGCAGGCCGCCCGGCCCCGATCACACGCCGCACGGCCCTGGCTGGAATCGCAGCGGCTCGGGGGGATCAAGGTGGCAGAGCCGAGCAGGTCCACCGGCGCCAACGAGTCCCGTGACGGCAGCTCGCACAACAGCGGGTCAGGCAGCGTTGCAGCACGGTGGGTCGTGTCCTGGCCGGTGCCAACCGCCACGACTCCCCGTTGCTCGCCCCGACCCTGGACCGTCTGAACGACCTGGGGCCGTTACCCGACGACATCACCGTGCACTTGGACGCCGGCTACGACTCGGACAAGACCCGCGCGCTGCTCAGCGAACGTGGCCTGCACGGGCGCATCGCGCACAAGGGGGAGAAGGCGCCCATCCAGGCCAGTCAGCGTCTGCATGTCGAACGCACCCACGCCTGGCACAGCGCCTTCTATCGGCTCGCCCGCTGCTACGAGCGGCGCACCACCGTCATCGACGCCTTCTTCGACCTCGCCGACACGATCATCACCGTGCGCAGTCTGATCCGGCAGGCATGGAGTACACACCGCTGGGACACCCGTCCTCGACGCCGCCCATGACTGATCACCAGGGCACGGGCGTTCCGTCCCAGGAGAAGAAGCCACCGGTGGGGCCGTCGTCCGGCAGCAGGGCCAGGCGGAGGGCACCCTGGGCGGCCTCGGCCGGGTCGCCGCCGGCAGCGGCGGCCCGGGGGTTGAGATCGGTGGCCCGCAGGCCGGGGGCGAGCGCGTTGACCTTGAAGCCGTCCTCGGCCAGCGTCTGGGCGTAGAGGACGGTGAGGGCGTTGAGGGCGGCCTTGGACGACCGGTAGGCGGCGGCGCCGCTTCCCGGGGTGAACTGGGGGTTGGGGGTGGTGCTCCAGGTCAGCGACGCCGTGCCACTGGAGATGTTGACTATGCGCGGGCGTGGGGACCGGCGCAGGGCGGGCAGGAAGGCATCGGTCACCGCCACTACCCCGAACACATTGGTCTCGTATGTGCGCCGGTACTCCTCGACGCCGGTGTGGGTCGGCGGGGCGAGTGACGGAGAGATGCCCGCGTTGTTGACCAGCACGTCCAAGCGGTCCATCTGAGCCGCGGCCTGGGCGACGCCGTCGGGATCTGTCACGTCGAGGACCAGCAGACGGGACCCGGCTCCGATCTCCTCGACGGCCCGCTGCCCGCGCCCGGGGTCACGGGAGCCCACGTACACGGTGAGACCCTCGGCGGCGAGCAGCCGGGCGATATGCTTGCCGATGCCCTTGTTGGCACCGGTAACCAGAGCTGTGCGTTCGTTCATGGCGACCACACTTCCCTGGTCGTGGGTGCCCTGCCAGGGACAGCCTGTACCAGGCAGTGGGAGGAGGCGACATGGCGCGGCAGGAGCTGGCCCACTACCTACGGGACCGCCGAGCGGCCCTGCGTCCGCACGAGATCGGCCTGGCGGCGACGGGCACCGACCGCCGCACACCGGGTCTGCGCCGGGAAGAGGTGGCGGAGCTCGCCCACATGTCGGTCGACTACTACACGCGGCTGGAGCAGGCCCGGGGGCCGCGGCCATCGGCCCGGATCCTGGACGCGCTGGCCCGCGCGCTGCGGCTCACGCCGGCCGAGCGCAGCCATCTGTTCCGCCTGGCGGGTTCGAGCGCGCCGCCTGGCCTCAGCGCCGTGCGGCGGGTGCGCCCGCACGTGGCCCGGATGCTGGAGCGGCTGCCGGAGACCGGTGCCATCGTCACTGACGCGGCGTACGACGTTGTCGCCTGGAACCCCCTGGCCCGGGCACTGCTCGACGCCGACCTTGGAGGCGGGACGACGAACCTGGCCCGACGCCGCTTCCTGGGCCAGGGGCGGATGTACGAGAGCTCCAGCGCCGAGGAATTCGGGCACATCGTGGTGGCGCGGCTGCGCCGGGCCGCGGACCGCTACCCGCAGGACCCGCAGCTGGCCGCGCTGCTGACCGAACTGCACGCCGGCAGTGAGGAGTTCCGGCAGATCTGGGAGGCGCGTCCAGTCCACGCTCCCGGGCATCGCACCAAGACCCTGGACCATCCGGAGGCCGGTGCGCTGCGGTTGAACTGCGACGTCCTGCTCGTGCCCGAGGATGACCAGGAAGTTGTCCTGATGACGGCCGACCCCGGATCACCTGCCGTGCGGGCCCTGCGCAGGCTGGCCACACAGGCGACCTGACTGCCCGTTCTCTATCCGGTCGCGTGGTCGATCAGCTTCGAACGGGGTGCTGGATCGGGTGACTTGTGGGCTGGTAGGGCATGGAGGAAGGGCCTCTTGGTAGCTCGCGGCTGTCGAGTCCAGCGAGAAGCAAGAGGCCCTGTTGTCGAAGTGTCGCGTGGTCGTGGTTGCCGGGTCCATTGCGTCCACTCCTGGGTGTGACTGTCTCGCCCATCGGTTCGGGAATGCGGCTGACCGGCCAGAGCGCCGACCGCGGTACGGCTCCGACATGAGCGATGCGGAGTGGGCACTGGTGCGGGATCCGCTGCCAGCGCCGGGATGGCCGGCCGGGGCGGGCCGCCGGAGGGCTGCTGCCACCGGCAGACGATCGACGCGGTGCGCTGTCTCGTCGACAACGGCATCAAGTGGCGGGCGGTGGACGCGAGAACGGGAGTCGTCTGTCTGCGACTTCGGGAGTCACTTCGCGGCACGGCTGCATGATCCATGTCGAAGAGTTGGGGAGTTAGCGCTCCCGTTGTCGGGCCTGTCCGGAGTGTGGTCCGTCCTTCGTGGTGATTGTGCAGAGAAGCACCGGACTCCTCCGACGAACCTGGTACGGGGCTGCGCGCACCGTGAGACTGGCAGCCAGCCGTGGCGACCTGCCCGCGGCAGCGTGTCGGCCGCCGAACCCCATTGGCCCGTCATCGTTTGAGGAGTTCAGATGCGTCTGCGTAAGCGCGCGACAGCCGCCGTGTTGATGAGCACCGCGGTCTTCACCGCCCTCGCTCCCCAGGCCATGGCCGCCCCCATGCCCTGGGATGGAAGTCGGCGTCGATGTCGCCCGCGACAGCGCCGGCCGGTGGCGGCACCCAGCGCGAAGGCACCGCCCGCGCCCCGAGACCTTGCATCTCAGCCCTGGGGCGTCGCGGAAACGGTGGCTCCGAGCACAGCGGAGTTCCGCCACTCGGCGGGGGAAACGCCGTAGGTGGCGCGGAACACCCGGCTGAAGTGCGAGGCGCTCGTGAACCCCCAGCGGTGGGCCACTGCAGCGATCGTGAGCTCCGCCGACCGGCGGGTCAGATCGCGTCGGCAGTGTTCCAGTCTGCGCTTCTGTATCCACCGGCTGACGGTGACGTTCTCCAGCTCGAACAGTTTGTGCAGATAGCGGACGGAGATGTGGTGCGCCCGGGCGATGGCGTCCGGCGTCAGGTCCCGATCCGACAGGTGCTGATCGATGTAGGCCCGGATGCGCAGCAGGAACATCCGGGTGGCAGTCGGGGTGTCCGTGGAGGATTTGCCGAGTCGCTCCTCGGCCAGGGTCTGCACCATGTCCACGACGTTGCGGGCGATCGACTCGCCCGTCCGCTCCGGGTACATCGCGGCAGTCTCCACGAGCCGGGACAGCAACGGCGTCAGCAACGCGCCGAGCGCCGACTCGCGGCCGAACGGCGCGGCCGTGATCTGCCGCAGGTCGGACTCGCCCAGTTCCAGGACGTGCCGTGGCAGGACGAGGGACTTCGTCTGGAACGGTTCGGGGAAGGTCAGCCGTAGGGGCCGCGCCCTGTCATAAACGAAGAGCGCCCCTGACCGCACGTGCACGTCTCGCGTATCCTGCTCGACCCGGGCGTCGCCCCTGCTGAGTAGCATCACGACGACGTGGTTGTCGTTGGTGCTCCCTGTGATGAGGCGTCGGGTGCGGAGGGTCTGCATGGGGTCGCCCTCAACGGTGACGCCCCGGATGGGGCCCAGCGATGACGTACGGACCGTGCCGGAATACACCTCTTCAGGAACGCTGATGTCAACGGCTCCGAAGGTCTGGGACAGCACCTCTCGCCAGTACGTGCGTCGGCGGTGGGCCGGCACCGAGTCCGTCGTGTGGAGGGCTGTTGATGGGTCCGGCAACATGGAAACCCCCGTCGTTCACCATACTTCTTACGGCACACATAATGGCGGCGCGAACGGTGTCGTGACATCACGTGAATCCGTGAGACCCACAGTAAGACCGTGTCCTATGTGGTGGCGGCTCGTTGAGCTTGAGGGCGGGTGCCTGCGGCGGGTGCCGTAGGGCTCGTGGTCGGTGAGTTCGATGGGGTCGGCGGTCAGACCTGCGGCCAGGGACGTAGGACGCCGTCGGGGTCGTAGCGCTTCCACAGGTCGGTGACGCGGGTGCCGGTCGGTTCGGGGTAAGCGCGTGCGAACGTCGTCTTGTCAGGATTGCTCTCGAAGTTCACGTAGGCGCCGTCGGTGTGGGGGGCGAGGGGCGCCCAGGCGGCAGTCAGCGTGGCGCGGTCGTCCGGCGGGAACGCCGAGGCGATGACGAGGGTGTTCTGATGGCGGTGTGTGAACGCCATGGCGGAGGGGGCCGGGTCGTGGGCCGCGCCGCCGAGCGAACGCAGCTGAACCAGGACCGGGTCGGGGGCGGCCGACGCCGCGACCAGGGCGCGGGCGGCGTCGGGGGTCATGTCGGTGAGCAGGCCGTTGGTCGTGCTGGATGGCATCTGCCCGGTGTTGGTGTGCAAGTGGAGCGGTGGGACCAGCTCTGTGTAGGAGACGACATGGGCCTGCTGGGCCATGACGTCACCGATGCCGAGCAGCGGTTCGATGGCGTCGCGGATGACGGACGGGCTGTCCGAGGCAACGACGGCGGTGATGAACGCGGTGGTGGCGGCGCCCTGCGAGGACAGCATCACCGCCGTCGACAGCTCGCGCGGCGCCCGCGCCATGACGGCCTCCCAGCGCCGTAGCGTCTCCCCGGCCGGGTCCACCGCCGCGACCAGCTGTGCACGACCCACGTCACGAAACTCCATGGCCTCGATTTCGAAGGCCACCGCGATCCCGGCACCCGCGCCGGCCCCGCGCATCACCCACAGCAGCTCAGGCTCTGCCTCGGCATCGGCACGCACGGCTGATCCGTCGGGCAGGACGACCTCGACGGCGCGGATGTGGTCGACGGTGAGCCCGTACTGCCGTACGAGCCATCCGACGCCGCCCCCGGTGGCGATGCCTCCGACACCGACGTTGCCGTGGTCGCCCGAACTGATGGCGAGCCCGTGCGGGGCGAGCGCCTGGGCGACCTGGGCCCAGCGGGCGCCCGCCTCGACGCGGACCAGACGGGAACCGCGGTCGAGGACGTCGACTCGGTGCAGCGCGCTCAGGTCGATGACGAGCCCGCCGTTGTTGGTGCCGCTGCCGGACAGGCCGTGCCCGCCGCTGCGGACGGCCACCCGAAGCCCCGTCTCCCGCGCGAACCGCAGCGCCGCCGCGACATCGCCCGCGGACTCGGGCAGGACGACGGCGGCTGGGTGGCCCACGGCCGTGTAGGTGGAGCGGAGCAGCGGGTAGCGGCGATCGTCGGGCGTGACCAACTTGCGGGCGAGTTCGACCGGCACGGTGCCGTTCATCGCCCGCTCCGGAGAGCGCCGACGCGCTCGCGCACCGCGGGCACGACCTCGGCGGCGAAGAGCGCGAGCTGCTGCTCGGGGTCCGCGGCGGGCCAGAAGACGAAGGTGTCGAAGCCGAGTTCCACGGCCCACTCGGCGAGGGTGTCTGCCCACCGCCGCACATCGCCGACGAGCCCCGGTCCGTCCATGTGGTCGCCGATCACGCCGATCACGTTGTAGACGCGCCGGAGCGTCCTCGGGTCGCGGCCCGCGTCGGCGACAGCCTCGTCGATGATCCGCTGACGCGAGGGCACCTCCTGCGGCGGGACGTAGATGTTCAGCGGAGAGATCCAGCCGTCGGCCAACCGGCCGGCGACGGCGAGCATCCGCGGCTTCTGGGCACCGAGCCAGAGCTCGACGGGCTTCGGGGGCACCGGTCCTGCGCGGTAACCGCCGACGGCGTGGTACTCGCTGTGCAGCCGGACGACGCCCCCGGACAGGGCCGCGCGCAGGAGCCCCAGGGACTCCTCGGTGAATGCCACCATGTCCTGCCCGCGTCGCGCCGGGCCGCCCATCGAGGCGATGGCATCGGGGATACCGCCTCCGCCGACACCGAGCTGGATCCGTCCGTCGGTGATCACACTTAGCGACGCGGCGGCCTTGGCGAGCATCACCGGCGGACGCAACTGAAGGTCGGCGACGTCGGTGAGGAAGGAGATACGGTCGGTGGCCGCGGACAGATGCGTGATCAGGGTCCAGGTGTCGAGGTGGCCGGGCTGATAGGGGTGGTCCTGGACGGCGAGGTAGTCCAGGCCCGAGTCATCCGCCGCCCGCGCAAGGCGCCGGGTTTCCACCCAGGCCCCGGCGGAGGGGTCGAGACTCACTCCGAAGGAGAGCGGGCGTCCGTAGTCGGTCATGCGTCTACGGTGCGCTGGACCGCCCCATCGGCGAAATTACAGGTAAGGTGCTAATATTATGTAAGTGGGCTCCATTCATGACGACACCTGCCCGAGCTTCGCGGGCACCCTCGAACTGATCGGACGCCGCTGGACGGGTTCGGTACTGCAGGCCGCCGACCGTGGCGCCCGGCGCTTCGGCGAGTACCGGGCGATGATCGACGGCATCTCCGACCGGCTGCTCTCCCAGCGTCTGAAGGAACTCGAGGCCGCGGGCCTCATCGAGCGCACCATAATCCCCACTACGCCCGTACAAGTCCGCTATCAGCTGTCCCCGGACGGCCAGGCACTGGTGGACGCCCTGCTGCCGCTCGCGCAGTGGACCTTGCGCCGCTCGGGGCCCAGGGGTGCGGGGGCGCGTCCGTCGTCGACGTAGCCTCCGGCCGCCGCCGTCCAGGAGGCGCGCGCACTCGACGCCGCTACCGCCGGCGGCATACCCGATGACGTCCTGAAACCGCCACGGCCACCGCCACCGCCACCGCCACCGCCATGGGCACGCAGCTGCCAGTTCCCGCGGATGTCGCGTGATCGGTGTCAGTGCGAAGTGATGCCACCAAGTCAGCTGTCCGTGGCGATGCGCACGGCGTCCCCGGACGTGCGTGCGGAGTCGTCCAGGGAGGCGAGCAGGCGCAGTCGGTCTTCGGAGTCGCTGCCGGGGCGGGCGTGGTAGGTGACGAGGGTCTGTCCTTGAGTGCCGGGGATCAGCAATTTCTCGTAGTGCAGCTCCAAGGGACCGACCTGCGGGTTTTGCAGCAGGCTGGTCCCGGTGGCCTTGTGCTTGACGTCCTGACGTGCCCACAGCTTGCGGAAGCGTTCGCTGCGTACGGACAGCTCTCCCACGATCTCGACGAGTCGCGGATCGTCGACGTCCGGTCCGACGACGGACCGCAGATAGGGCACGATCCGGGCGGTCATCTCCTCCCAGTCGGCATGCAGCGCTCGCAGTCCCGGTTCCAGGAAGGCGTCGAGGATGCTGTTGCGGCCGGGTGCGTTGAACGGTGAGAGGGCAACGGCCAGGGGGTTGGCGACGAGAACATCCATGTACGTGCCGTGGACGTACGCCGGGGTCAGCGGCCAGGTGTTGATCAGGGTGCGGATGCCGTCGCCGACTTTCTCGGGGCGGCAAGAACGCCGGGGGCGGGTGCTGGGAGAGGTGGCCAGCCGGACGAGGTAGGCGGTGGCCTCCTCGTCCAGTTGCAGTGCGTTGGCGATGCTGACCAGGACCTGTTCGGAGGGGTGCCGGTCACGGCCTTGCTCGAGCCGAACGTAATAGTCGGAGCTGACACCGGCAAGGAAGGCGACCTCCTCCCTGCGCAGGCCCGGGACGCGCCGGTTGCCGGCGTCGGGGATGCCCACGGCGGCAGGCTGGACGAGTTCCCGGCGGGCCCGCAGGTACTTCGCCAGGGCTCCCGGATCACCGTTGGCTGTCATGCGTTCCAGCATAGGTATGCGCCGGCTCGTCCGGGTGGCCCTGCCAGTCCCAGTCTCAGGCGGTCCTGGGCGACGCGCGACAGGTCCCGCACAGTGGCACAAGCACGGCCGCAACCGACAGGGACAGACGGTGAGCGCCATCCCGCCCCACCGACAGGGCAGGGCGACGCTGTTGCCCCTGGGGAGCTCGTCCGTACTGGTCACTTACCGGTTCTGCCGTACTTTCCGCACTTGCACCCCGACCGAGGAACACCCATGTCCGAACTCTTCCGTACTCCCTTCGACCGCCACTCGACCAGTGCGGAGGTGATCGACGGTGTCGACCTCTCCGGCAAGCGCGCCGTGATCACTGGCGCCACATCCGGCATCGGCGTGGAGACCGCCCGGGCCCTGGCGTACGCCGGCGCCGAGATCACCCTCGCGGTCCGGCGCCCCGACGCCGGAGAGCAGGTTGCAGCCGACCTGCGGACAAAGACCGGCAACGACGCCGTCCACGTCGCCCGGGTGGACGTGGCGGACCTGGACTCCGTCAACGCGTTCACCGCTGCCTGGGCCGGCCCCCTGCACATCCTGGTCAACAACGCCGGGATCATGATGCTCCCCGAACTGGAGCGGGGCACCGGCGGGCACGAGCAGCAGTTCGCCACCAACTACCTGGGACACTTCGCCCTGGCCCTGGGCCTGCACAGCGCACTCGCCGACGCCGGCGGTGCGCGCATGGTGACCGTCTCCTCCAGCGGCCACCTGTTCTCCCCGGTTGTCTTCGACGACCTCGACTACCGCTTCCGCCCCTACGACGCGCTCGGCGCCTACGGCCAGTCCAAGACCGCCGAGGTCCTCCTTGCCGTCGAGGCGGACCGTCGCTGGTCGAGCGAGGGCATCAGGGCGAACGCGCTCCACCCCGGGGCGATCGCCACCAATCTGCAGCGGCACACCGGCGGCCTGAAGACACCCGAGCCCTACCGGAAGACCATCGAGCAGGGCGCGGCCACCTCCGTCTTCCTCGCCGCCTCCCCGCTGGCGGAAGGCGTCGGCGGACGCTACTTCGAAGACGTCAACGAAGCCCCGCAGGTCACCTCGCGGCCGACACAACTGGGCGTGCCGGGAGTGGCGGCGTACGCACTCGATGCCGCGAACGCCGAGCGCCTGTGGGACCTCGGCACCACCATCCTGCGCTGAACGCGGTCATGAAATACGGCGAAGATCCTCAAGGAGGCAGGCACATGAGCAACATCAGAAGAGTCGGTTTCGTCGGGCTCGGTGACCAAGGCGGGCCCATTGCCGAGGCGATCAGCGAGCAGGGTTTCGAACTGCACGTATGGGCGCGCCGGCCGGCGTCGCTGTCCGCCGTGGCGGCTGTACCGCACGTGGTTCACGACACGGTGGCCGCCCTGGCGGCCTCCGCGGAGCTGATCGGGCTCTGCCTGCGGGACGACTCGGACATCTGGAGCCTGCTCGGCGACCAGCGACTCCTGGCGAACACCGCCCCCGGCACGATTATCGTCAACCACGGGACAGGCGACCCCGCCGAGGCCGAGCGGATCGGCGCGCACGTCGCCGAAGCGGGCGCGCTCTATCTTGACGCACCCGTCAGCGGCGGCGGTCCGGGCGCCCGCGCCCGCACCTTGACCACATTCGTCGGCGGGCACTCAGGCACCTTCCACACCGCACGTCCGGTGTTCGAGGCTTTCAGCGACACCGTGCGGCTGATGGGTCCGGTCGGAGCCGGGCAGCTCACCAAGCTGTTCAACAACGCACTGACCATCACCAACATGAAGAACGCCGAAGACGTCCTCGCCCTGGCCGAACAGCTCGGTCTCGACCTGCCCACGCTGATCGAGACCATCGGCGCCAGCAGTGGCGGCAGCGCGGCACTACGCGCCCTCGGCACCGACATCACCCCCGACCTCGCCGAACACCTCCACTCGCTGATGCGCAAGGACATGCAGCACTTCGCGCATGCCGTACGCGAGCGCGGCGCACGTCCCGACGAGGTCCTGGCACGCGGTGAGGCCGGCGCGTCCGGTCTGGTCCAAGCCGCCCGCCTGATCGCCCGGGCCAGGACCTGAGCCTTCCACCAGGCCCGTCCAGTCGGCTGAGGGCAGCAGGGCCCGGGTTCACCGGTGGTGGAGGGGGCTGTCGCCGTCGAAGAGTGGTGTCCACATGCCGTATCTCTCAGTCGCGCACCACGGTCAGGACACCCATGATCCCGATGGCCGCGATGGGGAGGTTGATGCAGAACCCCCAGCGCCAGTCGGCGTACTCGGTCAAAAGCCCGCCAAGCAACAGGCCCAGGGCGCCGCCCGCGGTGGCTACGGCGCCGTGGACGCCGAAAGCCTTGGCGCGCTCCCTGGCGTCGGTGAAGGCCAGGGAGATCAGCGCCAGGGCGGCAGGAGCGAGGAGCGCGCCGAACACGCCGTGAGGGCACGGGCAGTGAGGAGCGTGGGCAGATTCTGCGCCGCACCACCGAGGCCCGAGGCGAGGGCGAAGCCGACCAATCCGATCACGAACACCCTCTTGCGCCCCCAGAGGTCGCCCAGCCGTCCGCCCAGAATGAGCAGACCTCCGAAGGCCAAGCCGTATGCGGTGATGACCCGCTGTCGGTCGCCGTCGGTGAAGGGAGGTCGTGCTGAGCGGGCGGCAAGGCGATGTTCATGATCGCCCCCGTCCAAGAAGACCAGCAACTGGGCGACCGCAATGAAAAGCAGGGCCAACCAGCGGCGAGGTCGGGACGGTGGACGTCTTGGGACATGACTTGCATTCCTTTGAGGTGTCGTTCGTCGGCCGGGTTCTCCGGCCGCGCTGCGTCAGCGGAAGCGCCGTGCCGGTGAGCGGAGGCGCGGTTGTCGGCATCGATCAGGCGGCGCGGTGGACAGGCCGTGGCGGAGGTCGCGCACCGTGCACATGCCGTCGGCCGGATGTCGGGCGAGGCGGGTGGCGTTCCAGGTCACGACACGGGCCTGGTCGGCGGTCAGCCGGTCGCCGACCTACGACTCCCGCCCCCGGAGCGGGCGACCGCGGCGTCCGCCCCGGCCGAAGCCGGGGAGAGATCGGCGACCCGTACGTTGCCCCAGATCCGCCGAGCACCACGTCGTCCGCGGTGCCGTCGATCTCCCGGCCGGAAGTCGTCGCTGTGGGCCGTCAAGCTGCGGTAGGTCACCGATTCGCCCGCCCAACCCGCCAGCAAGCCGACCTTGTCGGCTGCGGCGGCGAACGGGACGGTGCCGCCGTCCTCGGCGACATCGGCCTCCTCGCGGTCGGCGTCATCGCGGAGGTACGCCGCCAGAGGATGGCACTCCCTGACACTTCCCGGAGCGGTGGGCCACCAGTGAAAGGCATATGGAACGGAGCGTCAAAAATATCTTGACCCATCGTTAGTTCGCGTTCTGGCAGACGTAACGGAAGGGCCGGCTCGCGACGACCGGCCTGTCGCAGGCACGTCGAGAGCCATCGCCGGTTCTTCGGCTGCGGTGTCGTGATCAGGGACGTAGAACAAGACGGCAGTACGCCTGCCGCGATCCCCACCATGTCGTCGAGCCCTGCCCCACCCAAGGCGGACCAGGGCGATTCCTCCTCCTTCACCTCTCATGCGGGTACAACTGCCGCGCGCGTTGATCAGCACGCAGAGGGCGGTCCCCTTCGGGACGCCGGAGTCCGAGGCCGGAGCAGATGCTGATCGAGTGCTTGCCGGCAAGGTACAAAATTGTTTGGCGATCGCTCGTCAAAGAGCTATGGTGGACTGATGGCACGCACTCGTGAGTTCGACACCGAAGCCGCCGTCACCGCGGCGATGGAGGTGTTCCGGCAAACCGGATACGGTGGCGCATCCGTGCGGGACCTGGCCGAGGCCATGGAGATCGGCAGTGGTTCGCTCTACGCGGCCTTCGGCAGCAAGGAGGGTCTCTACCTGGCCGCACTGGACTTGTACCGGCGGCGCTACGCGTTGCCGTTCATCGAGATGCTGCGGGCCGGCGGTGACGTGCGCGAGACGGTCCGTGCGGCTTTCGAAGCAGTGATAGACGAGATCACCTGTGGTCCCGGTCAGGCGTCATGCCTGATCGTAGGGGCGGCCATGGAGCGGGCGCACAGCGATGCGCAGGTGGCTGAGCGGCTCCGCACGACGACGCAGTTGCTTGAACTCACACTCTTCGAGGTGATCGTCGAGGCGCAGGGACGCGGCGAGATAGAAGCCGGCCGGAGCGCCGCGGATCTCGCGGGATTCCTCGTCATGACCTTCCAGGGGCTGCGGGTCATGGGCGCCATCAATGCGGATCGCGCCGCGCTGACGCGGGCCGCAGAGGTCGCTCTGAACTGCCTTCGTTGAGTGTGCGGCGCCGGAACCGCCCAACCATTAACGGCGCTACATGTCCATCGAAGGCGTTTTTCTGGCCGCTTTGTTTAACGAGCGTTCGATTTTGAATTGAGGAAGGGGTGTGACCCAGCCTCCGCAGGAATCAGCTGCGCGGGCGTGGGCGCCGGGCGTCCATGAGGCACCAAGCGTCCAGCGGCGATGTGAGCGCGCCAGCTCTGGGCGGCGCACCCGGCATGACAGCGGAGTAGCAGCCGCCACCGATCCCGCCCTTCGGGTCTGTCTCGCAGGAGCGATCCATGACCCCGTCATCGGCGCGAGCCCGGGAGATATGGCGAAGGCAACACCGTCATCACCACGACCCCCCAACCCGGGTCTCGGCTGTCGGCACTGCTGAGAACGGGGCCGCCTCAGTCCTCACCGTGCCGGCACCTCACGCGGGGGCCCCGGCCGGCTACCTCCCTGCTACGAAGATCCCGCTTCGATCAACATCAAGAGGAAGCATGAAAACAGTAGGAGTATCTGAATTCGGAGGGCCGGAAGCCCTGCGCGTCTTCGAGATGCCCGAGCCTCATGCCGGTCCCGGGCAGGTACGCATCCGGGTGCACGCTGCCACGGTGAACCCTGGTGACCGCTACTTGCGCAACGGGGCACTTGGCCGTACGTCCCCCGCACCCCCGTACGTCCCCGGCATGGAAGCAGCCGGGGTGGTGGACGAGATCGGCAGCGACACCGACACCGACTTGCGCCTGGGAGACCGCGTGATGGCGATGGCCAACCCGACCACCCCCACGGGCGGCGCCTACGCGGAATATGTTGCCCTGCCCGCGGAACAGGTGGCCCGCGCGCCACAGGGGGTGACTCATGCCGAAGCGGCCACCTTGCCCATGAACGGACTGACCGCGCGGCTCGCTCTCGACCTGGCCGGGCTCTCACAGGGGCAGACGCTCGCGGTCACCGGCGCGCCGGGAGCCGTGGGCGGCTACGTAACCCAGTTGGCCAAGGCGGACGGACTCACCGTCGTCGCGGACGCCTCGCCGACCGATGAGGAACTCGTGCGCTCGTTCGGTGCCGACATCGTCGTACCCCGGGGGGCCGATGTCGCTCAGCACGTCCTGCGAGCGGTGCCGGGAGGAGTTGCGGGGCTGATCGACGCTGCCGTCATCGGATCGACGGTGGTGGCGCCCGCCGTGCACGACGGCGGCGTCATCGTCACCGTCCTCGGCGAGGGATCCCGCGCCCTCAGCCCCGACGAGATGGGGCGCCGGTCCCTGCGCATGCGCATGGCCTTCGTCCCGGACTACCTAGGCGACCGCAGCCGGCTCGACCGTCTGCGTCAACAAGCCGAATCAGGAGAGCTTCTTCTCCGCGTAGCTCGTACCTTCCCTGCCGAACAGGCAGCCGAGGCTCACCGCCTGATGGAGGCCGGCGGCATCCGAGGCCGCCTCGTCCTGGAATTCTGACCCCCTCCACCTACCTTCGGCGGCCGCTCCATCCTGCAGGGAGTGTCGTCCATCACCTGAGCCCACTCAAGGAGACCGGCGGGCCGAGGACTCACATGGGTGGGCACAAAGAGAGATGGGGAGCCGACACCCGAGCGCGGTGGAGTCGTCCCCCTGAGACGGTCCGCCGGTGATGTGCCGAGTGCCGGCAGGGCTACGCCCGCGTGCTGCGCCCCGGCGGTCGGTTCCGCCGTATACCGCTGAAGGCCCCCCGCACAGGTCCACCGGTGGTCGTCCCATGTCAAGGTGCGCTTCTGCGGCGCGGCTCCGAGGCCATGCCTCGGCGGAGACGCACCCCCGCCCCGCCATCACCTGACTGCCCACACATGACTTCCGAGTGCGTCGCCGACTGGAACGTTCGATACAAATAGGTTCCATCTTTTCTTGACAGAGTGTTCCACATAGGGTTCACTGAGGGGGCGGGGCCTGATCGCGACGTACCGGTAGCGCGGCATTCCCACGGTCGAGTGCCAGGCCGGTCCAAGGGCCCGGACCCCAGTGCCCGTCGCCCACGTACTGCGGCGGCGTCGAAAGGAATCAACATGGACACGCAGGAATACCGCACGCCCTCAGCATGGCGTTCACGTGTGGTCGGCGCAGCCGCGATAGCCGCGCTGATGGTCGGCGGGGGTGCGGGCGCGGCGGCCTGGGCCTCCCAGCCCGCGTCCGCGGCGCGCCAGCCGGCTGAAACCACCCACACCACTGCGGCACGCAACGCGGCCACACTGCAGCAGCTGACTGACGTCGAGGACATCCGTCAGGTGAAGGCACGCTACTTCCGCTACCTCGACAGCAAGCAGTGGTCCAAGCTGGCCGCCCTCTTCACCGCCCACCCCACCATCGACGTGGGCGCCAAGTACAGCAGCGGCAAGGAACTCGCCGAGAAGACGGCGGCACTCCTGGGTGACGCGCCCACCGCCCACCAGGGTTTCCTGCCCGAGATCGAGGTGCGCGGAAACCGCGCGTCAGCGATCTGGGCAATGGAGGACTACGTGAGTTTCCCGCCTGGCTCCAGCTACAAGAACGGCTTCCACGGTTACGGTCAGTACCACGACACCTATCAGCGCATCGACGGCCACTGGTACATCTCCAGCACCGTGCTGTCCCGGTTCCGGGTGGACACCGTCCCCAACTGGACGCCGTCCGCCGCACAGAAGTAATCGCCGACCACAACCCCTTCGGCCCGCTTAGGGCCGCTCTCACAGGAGTCACAACATGAGCACCCTCGGTGTCGGAATCATTGGCGGAAGTCCGGGTGGCTGGGCCTCCATCAGCCATGTCCCCGCTCTGAAGGCACTACCGGATTTCGAGCTACGGGCTGTCAGCACCTCGCGCCGCGCGTCCGCAGAGGCGGCCATGCGAGAGTTCGGCGTCGAGGCGGCCTTCGACAACCACGCCGCACTGCTGGCCCACCCGGGGGTCGACGTCGTCGTGGTGGCGGTCAAAGTACCGCATCACCGGGAGCTGGTCTCGGCGGCGATCGACGCCGGGAAGACCGTCTACTCCGAGTGGCCGCTCGCCCTGAACCTGGCCGAGGCCACCGAACTGACCCGGCGCGCAGAGGCCGCCGGAGTGCGCACCGTCATCGGCCTCCAGGGTCGCTATCATCCCGAGTTGCGCTACGTGCGGCGCCTGATCGAGGACGGCCGAATCGGCCGGGTCATCGGCACCACCCTGGTCGGCTCCGGAATGGTCTGGAACGGGCAGACCACCAAAGCGCACACGTACTGGTACGACGACACCCAGGGCGCGACCCCCCTGTCCGGCGCCGCCCTGCACGCCGTCGACGCGCTCAACGTCACCCTCGGCGAGTTCAAGCACCTGTCGGCCAATCTCGTGCGCGGCCGCACGGAGGTGACCGTGACAGACGACGGCGACACCGTCGTCCCGGTGACCGCCCCGGACCAGATCTCTCTCATCGGTACCCTCGACAACGGCGCCGCCGCCTCGGTCTTCTACCGCGGCGGCACCTCACGCGGCGACAACTTCCGCTGGGAGATCAACGGCACGGACGGTGACATCGTCCTGACCGCTCCCTGGGGCAACGTCCAGGTGACCGACCTCACCCTCCAGGCCGGCTTCGGCGAGGACGCGACAGTCTCCACGCTCCAAGTGCCTGCCGAGTACTCGGCCGGCATCCCTGCGGGCCTCATCGGCCCGGCCAGGAACGTCGCCGCGCTCTACACCCATCTGGGACGGGACCTGCGCGAAGGGACCCACACCGTTCCCGACTTCGCCTACGCCCACACCCGCCACCAGCTCCTGGATGCCATCGGAAACGCGTCACGGCAGAAGACCGCGCAGACCCTCGGTTGAGTCGCCGGTACGCCGCATCATCCGGACGCTGTACGCAGTGAATATATAACGAACGCTCGCCAATGAATCGTGTCGCTCCATGAATGGTGAGTGGTGCGCCCACAAGTCCGGACTGGGAGGCGCGGCGGGTGGTGCGGGCCGGTGCGCAGTCGGAGCGGGTGTTCGGGCCGGCGCAGACGTTGGTGGCTCGGTGGTGGGAGCGGGCCCTGCAGTGGGAGCGGGAGCCGATCTGGCCGCGGCGCCTGCATCGAGTTGCGGGCGGGGAAGCGGGTAGTGATCTGGAGCGGTGGCGGATCGTGGGGCGGGACGCGGTCGTCTTCGGCGGAGGTGGTGACAGTGGCCGACGCCCTGCTGGATCCGGCCATGTCCGAGCTGGTGTGGGCCGACAGCGGTGCCGCACGGCCGCGGGCGCTGCCCGCCGACGGGGTGTTCTGCCGCAGGCTCGGTGAGCGACTGCGGACAGGAGCGCGGCCGCCGTGTGGGCGGCGGCGCCGGGGCGGGTGTCACGCAGCGCGGCAAGCAGCTCGGCGCGCTCCAGGGCGGCGAGGGTCTCTCGGTCGGGCACGCCCCAGCACAGCCAGGAGGCGGCTGGCGAGGGCCTACCGGGGGCGAGAGCGTACAGCGCGGTGCGGTGTGCGGCGGTGAAGGCGGGGGCGTACCGGTGCAGGGCGGGAAGGCGCACCCCGATCGCGTGGGCCACCGCGTCCTGGTCCCCGCGCGCGGCGAGCGCGCCGGACACCGTCTGAAGGACGTCGGCGGGTATCTCTCCTGGCGTGCGGGCCTGGTGGACGGCTTGCTCGAGCAGGCACCCCAGCGCCCGCACAGACGTCCCCGGCCCAGCAGCGGCGCGTCCGCTCTCCCGCCATCTGCCGGGCCGGGGGCGTCGCCGGGGGCGTCCGGGGCAGGGATGGCGGCGGGGCGGGCCAGTGGGGCGGCCGCGGCGTGCAGGGCGTGCAGGCGGGCCAGGCTCGTCTTCTCCTGGTCGCCGAGAAGGGCGGTGTCGGTGCGCCACATGGTGGTGAGCAGGTCGAACAGCGCCTGGTCGGCGAAGGCCCCTGCGGCCGACCGGTTCTCGGCGGCTGCGGCGCCGGTGGCGGGGGCTGTGGCGTCGAGGCGGCCGCGCACGTCGAACACCGCGGTGACAGCGACCTCAAGGGCACCGTCGGGGAGAGCGCCGGGGCGGTCGGCGAGGACGGCGGCCGCAGCGAGGTAGAACGCGCCGAGCTCTGGCAGCTGCAGAGCGGCCAGGACGGCGGGCACGTCGGCCGTCCAGGCGGCCGGGTCTGCGGCCAGGACCACGGCATCAATGCTGTCCGGCCTGGGCGGCGGCGCGTTCGGCGACGAGGCCGGCCTCTTCCTGGGCCGGGGTGTCGGCGCTTCGGGCAGGCCAGGCGCAGCCACACCTCATCGGCAAGGGCGGAGGGGTGAAGTAGCCGACGGCGGCAAGAAAGCCTGGCCAGGTGCCGTATTCGGGGCCGTCAGCGCCAGGGTGTCGTCAGGCATCGCGGCGCGCCGGATAGCAGTCCCTGGGCTTGAGAGCTGTCCAAGCAGTGGTACCAGCGATACCATCGGTACCATGACCAAGGCCATGAACTTGCGCTTCCCCGATCCAGCGCAGCGTGCCGCGATCGAGGCCGCTGCGAAGCAGGAGGGCGTCAGCCTGCAGGAATACATCCTTTCGGCTGCCTACGCCCGGGCCACCGCCGTGGAGGAGCGCTTCCTCGAGGCGTTCAGGGCGTCGATGTCGCACAGCGGTGACGCGTTCGCCGAGGAGGCCGGCGCAGCCGGTTCCGGTGCGCAGCAGCGCGAGGCGGAGCTTCAGGCGCGACGTGATCTTGACAAGCAGCAGGATCGGGGTCACGCCGCGTGACGCAGGACGAACCGCTCCACCCGCTGGACGTCGCCTTCCTGCTGCACGCCGCAGAGCTGCTGCCCGGTGATCCCCAGGTGGACGACTACGGGCCGCTCTACGCGGCGGCCGGCCGGGTCAACGCCAGGGCGATGGAACGCGACATCTACGGATCGGTGTATCTCAAGGCAGCCGCGCTGCTCCAGACACTGGTGAAACTGCCATGCCTGGAGCACTCCAACGAGGCGTTCGCCTGGCACTCCACCGAGGCCTACCTGGCCCTGAACGGGCACCGGCTCGGCTACCCGCCCAAAGAGGCCGTCTCTCTCGTGCGCGATACGGCGTCCGGCACCTTGGGAGTCGGCCTGATCGGCCGCCAACTGCGATCCTGGACCGTCTGACCCCCCTGGCTGGGGAATTGCGTGGGCGTCCACAGAGCCCGCTCGACTCCCTGTCCACCCCCGGCGTAGGTCAGAAAGCCACCGGTGCGGCCGACGGCTGCGCTCAGGAGCGCGGCACACCGCATGCGGTTGTTTTCCGGCATGGCTGGAAGGGGTGCGCTTTCCGGCCAGTACTCGCAGGTAGCGGTTGGTGGGGCCGGCCCGTATGGGCATGATCGGGGTTGTGTTACGCGAAGACGTTCCCGCTTGCGTGCGGTGGGAGATCCTGATGCACGAGCGGTTCAGCCGCGTCTGGATCTGCAAAGACTTCGGCCGCGCGGTCACTGGCGCGGACCCCGCCGAACTGGGCCGGACCGTCCTCGCCGCGTACCTCGCCGGCCGGTCCACCCAGGGTGAGACGTTCCGCGTCGTTGTCCGCACCGACGACGGCAGCCAGTGCGTCATCACTCCGGGCCAGCTCGCGGGCCCCGGCTGGAAAGCGGATCCGGTCATCTGCCAGGCACTGCCCGCGTACCTGCGCAACGCCCTGGCCTGACCCCGGCGGATCCACCGGCGCAGGCGGATGGCTATGGAAAGCGGGCCCGCCGACGAGGAGGGCCCGGCCGGCTGTCCGCCCCTCTGCTGCGGGCCTCAGGGGACGTCGCTGCGCCGCCGCGGCCGCTTACGTGAGTGGGTGGGGTCGCGGCCATGCCGTCTTCGCGGTCGGTCCCCAGCCCGGAGCCGCGCGGGGCGCGCGACTGGCCGGGCAGGGCGGCCAGCCACGGTCCGGATCGCGGGGTCAGGTCGGCCGGCGCATGCGGCCTCGCCCCGAACGGGCACAGCGCACGGGGGTAGAACTGATGCTGAGCTGATCAGCTGTAGATGTCACGTCCGGGCGCGCACAGAGGGTTCGTCGGTGCGGCGTCACGGCGGATGAAGATCGCCGATTCTCCGCCGTTGACCGGTGTCACCCAGCAGAGCCGGTAATGCCGGCGTAGGACTTCCCGCTTGGTGATTTCCGCGGGGGTCTGGTCCAACGGCTGGCCGGGGCGGTCGCGCAGGACGTTGATCTCGCGGTGCCTGAGCATGCGCTGGCGGATGACGTCCGGGGACGCCTCGACGCCGTACAACGTGCCTGAGGCCGCCGGGGTCTGTCGCAGTGCGATGTCGTCGAGCGGCCCGAAGGCGGTGGGCCGGGCGAGCACCCATGCGCGGCGGCGTGCGGGCTGGAAGAGGACCGGTTCGGGATCTCCGGGAACGGTGACGGTGAGTCCCCAGTAGCTCTCCACGGTGTCGGTGCGACTGACCGGGGAGCGTAGTTGCCAGTACCAGGGGCCGAGTGATGAGAAGAGGGCGAAGGCCGCGGCTGCTGTGGCGCCCAGTCGGCGCCGCCTGCGTGCCGGATCCGTCTGTTCGCGCACGATTCGCTGCCATTGCCGTGCGGCCTGGCCGGCCAGGAGGGCCAGCCCGGACATGCCGTACAGGACGTAGCGGTCGACGTACCAGGGGTGGACAAGGGACACCGTCAGCAGGAACCCGGCCGGGACTGTCACAAGCGGCACGCCGATCGCTTGGAGAGTCACTGCGCGGGGCGGCACAGGGTCCTGCCGGTGGAGCCATACCCCCAAGGCGGTTGCCACGGCGGCAGGGACCACGAATCCGAGCCAGTCGTGCAGACTCGGACGGCCGAGCCAGTCCAGCTGCGCGGACGCCTGACCAGCGCTCACCACGGCCAGCGGAGACACGGCACACCCGACACTGGCGGTCACCAACGCCCAGCGCCACCCGAGGCGGCGCACCCGGCCACTGCGCCAGAGCGTCACGGCGTGCGCGAGGGCGGCCAACAGGGCGAACACGTGCAGCCAACCGCCCAGCAGGAGCAACACTGCGTACCCGACCCACCAGCGTCGTCGCTCGTCCTGCAGCGCGCGCACGAAGAACCACGTCGCCCACACGACCGCAGCACTCACCAGTGCGTAGGAGCGGGCCTCTTGCGCGTAGAACTGCACCTGCGGGACACACAGAAACACAACCCCGGCCAAGAACCCGGTCGCCGGATCACCAAGCCTGCTGCCGATGGCGTGGACCCCCAGAACAGCGGTCAACGTGCCGAGCACCGACAGCGCTCGCAACGTCCAGACACCGTCGTCCCGCACGGCAAGCACGAGGTGCGCCAGGAAGTAGTACAGGCCATGGACAGCGTCAATGTTGTGCACCAAATGCCACAACTCGCCAAGAGAGCGTCTTCCCACCGCGTAACTCACGGTCTCGTCCCGCCACGACGAGGCGTCACGGTCAAGCTTCCACAGACTCACCAGCCCGGCCAGCAGGACGAGAAGAACCGTGAGCAGCCGCCGATACCGGCGGTTCAGCCGACGCTCATCATGGACCGGATGCCGCAGGTCGTGCGCCGCCTGAGTCTCCAAGATGCTGAACACCGCTTGCCCAGCATCCCGCAGCAGAGACAGCAACGACGCTAAGCGCGCAAGTAAAGACCGATGACGCCGGAGCCCGACGACCGGCACGACAGATCCCCCCCCCGCTCAACCTCCCTCACTCCGAGCCGAGGTGTGTCGATCCAGTCTGCACCCGACGGAACATACCGGCTGCCCGAGTCCTGTGTCCGTGTTACTGACCTTGAAGGCGGGTTGTCGTAGGGGCTGACGGTCGGTGATCGTCGCGGTATGCCGGGTGTATGAGGTATCCGCAGGGTGGGGGTCTGACCG
>NZ_JNWV01000071.1 GCF_000716535.1 Streptomyces flaveolus
GGCTCCGCGGTGGACGGCTTCGGCGAGGACGGCGGTGTGTCCGTAGCCGGAGTGGTAGGCGACGGCGACGGAGGGGCGGTTCGAGGACAGCTCGGACATCTTGCTTGCTCCTGATTCGTGGAACCGTGCGGCGGACTCGCAGGTCCGGGCTTCGGCCCTAGGGTGACGAGAGTTGAATATGGCCGGTCGTCTTGAACTTGTCAAGGCCGGTCGGCGTCCGGTGACGGCTCCCGGACCACAGGCCGGGGGACGCCCGTACGGGACGGTGCGCGACTGCGCGGGACGGTGCGGGACGGTGCGGGGAGGACCAACGGCCGCCGACGTGCCGGAGGCCGTGCGGAGGTCCGTGCGGAGGCCGGAAGGGCGTAGGTCGGAAACCTGTGCCGAGGTCCCGGGTGGCGGTGGTGGCGATCACGGCGACGTCGACGAGACGTGCCACCTGCGTGAGTGGTTGCCGGCCACCGAGGAGGGGGCGGGCGCGGCGACCGCGCCACGGCGGCGGCATCGCGCCGTCGGACCCGCCCGCCCCGCTTCCCGGCGCCGTTCCGTCCGTGGCCCCGGACCGTCAGGAGAACGGATCGCTGAGAGCCTCGAAGTCGTCCTGCGACAGGTTCAGCGCCGCCGCCGCCACGTTGTCCTCCAGGTGCGCCACCGACGACGTGCCCGGGATCGGCAGCACGACCGGCGAGCGCCGCAGCAGCCAGGCCAGCGCCGCCTGCGACGGTGAGGCGTTCAGGTGGCTCGCGATGCGGGCCAGCGGGCCGCCCGGGCGCGCGAGCCGGCCGGTGGCCAGCGGGAACCAGGGCAGGAAGGCGATGTCGTGCGCCTCGGCGTACCGCAGCACGTCCTCGGAGTCGCGCTGGGCCACGTTGTACAGGTTCTGCACCGAGGCGATGGGCACGATGGCGCGCGCCCGCTCCAGTTCCTCGACTCCCACCTCGGAGAGCCCGACGTGCGCGACCTTCCCCTCGTCCCGCAGTTCCTTCAGCACACCCATCTGGTCCTCGAAGGGCACGGTCGGGTCGATGCGGTGGAGCTGGAAGAGCGGAATGCGCTCCAGACCGAGCCTGCGCAGGCTGGACTCCGCCTGCCTGCGCAGGTAGTCGGGCCGCCCGTCGGACCCCCACTGTCCCGGACCGAACCGGGTCAGACCGGCCTTGGTCGCGATGACGACGTCCTCCGGGTACGGGTGCAGCGCCTTGCGCAGCAACTCCTCGGCCGTCCCCGGTCCGTAGGAGTCGGCCGTGTCGAAGAGGGTGACGCCCAGTTCCACGGCCCGGCGCAGCAGGCGCACGCCCGCATCCTGGTCGGGGAAGGGTCCCCAGACTCCGGGACCCGTCAGCTGCATGGTCCCGTAGCCGAGGCGGTTGACCTTCAGTTCGCCACCGATGGTGAACGACCCGGAGGACGCCGCTGTGATGGTGCTCATGGTTGGCTGCCTTTCTCGTTCCTGCCACCCGCCTTCCGGGTGGTCCGCGGCGCGCCGTGCGGCGTGCGCGTGTCCCGTCTGCGCACCGGGGTCGCCCCGGCGTTCTCCGGGCTCAGGAGACGGCGACGTCCTCCAGGCGAACCGAGACGACGAGCGGCTCGGGCACCTTGTGGCCGTTCTCGTCCCGGCTGTAGATCATCCGGGTGGTGGGGATGACCAGCCCCGACACCTCCTGGTGTCCGGAGACGTAGTGCGCGGCGGGGGTGTTGCCGGCGATCTCGACGCTGTAGTCGCGCCGCCGGATCAGGCCCGAGGAGTCCACGTACAGGGTCTGCTCGGTGCTGAGGGTGGCGATGCTGTCGGGGAAGACCACGTGCAGGCGGCGGAACTTCTCGCCGTCCTCGGTCCACGCACCGATCTCCTCGGTGCGCACCCCCGGGAACGTCAGGGAGAGCGGTTCGGCCAGGTAGGTCCACATGGTGCTGCCGGAGAAGTAGGCGAGCTGGAGCCTGGTCCACGGCGTCATCAGGTCGTGGCCGGCGAACGAGGCGCGCGGGTCGTGGAGTTCCTCCACCACCGTGCCGTCCGAGTCCTCCACCGCGACCCGGTCGGCCGAGAAGGAGGTGTGGTGGCCGGCGTCGAAGAACGGCTTCTGCGACACGAACTCGCGTCGCAGATCGACGGTCACCTCGACGTCGTTGAGGGCGCCGGGGTGGCCCTTCATCTCCCACAGTGCGCCGCCGAAGAACTGGCGGGCGGTGATCCGGTGCGCCGCTTCCCAGCGGGCGCGGCCGCCGTGGGCGTCGAGGATGGTGTTCAGCAGGTCGGACACGGTGCTTCTCCTGGGCTGGCGGGGTGGCGGGGTGACGGGCGTCAGGCGAGGAACTCGTTGACGTCCTTGGCTGCTTCGGCCGGGTACTGGAACAGCGACGCGTGGGCGGCGTCGGGGTAGATGCGGATGCGCGCGTCGGGTATCAGTCCCGCCATCAGGTGGCTCGCCTTGGTCGGGATCATCAGGTCGTCGTCGCCCTGCACGATGAGGGTGGGGCACTGGATGCCGGTGAGCCGCTGGAGCGCCGCGTGGTCGGGGATGCCCCACTCCAGTACGGCGTCGTACTGGGCGTCGCGGGAGGCGAGGCTGCTGGGCACGTCCCGGTCCTCGGTGCGTGCCATGAACCGCCCGAGGAACTCCATGCCCTTGGCCTGGCTGGTGTCGGTGTGCGCGAAGAAGATGTAGAGGAGGTCCTCGCCGGTGGGTACCTCGGCGCGGGCGTGCGTCTCGATGTCCTTCCGCCAGCCGTGCATCCCCGGCGCTCCCTTCGGCCCGGTGCCGGCCAGCACCAGGCGGCGGATCAGGCGCGGCCTGACCAGAGCCATGTCCTGGGCGACGAAACCGCCCAGGGAGAAGCCGAGCAGGTCGATCCGCTCCAGGCCGAGGGCCACCGTGAAGGCGATCATCTGCTGGGCCATCACGGCCACCGTGGTCGCCGGGGTCCCGGTGGAGGAGCCCACTCCGGGATAGTCCACCAGGATGACCTCGCGTTCGGCGGCCACCGCGTCCACCAGCGCGGGGTCCCAGTTGTCGAGGTTGCCGGTGAAGTGCTGGAGCATCACCAGCGGCACGGTCCCCGAGGGGCCCAGCCGACGGTAGGCGTAGCGGACGCCGTCCGCCTCGACGAACTGTGTGGGCGCGGTCTGGTGCGTCACTGTGGCCATGGTTTCTCCCTCGCGGGCCTGAGCGGATCTGGGGCGGGCGCTGCTTCCAGCGGTCCCCGGCCGCACGCCGACGTAGTGTCGGCTGCCGGACGCGCCGGGAATTCACCCTTGCCCGACCAGCATGGCCGCCCCCAGTGGAATCTTTGTGGCACATGTCTTGACACGGGCGCACCGCGCCGGCCGGAGACCGGACCGGACGCCCTGTGGCCGGGGTGTCGCCGAGGACGTCCATCAGGCCGGCGCCCAGTGGCATGGTGGGGAAGTGGGTGGACGCCGCGCGGGTGTGGCGTCCAGCGGGGCGCGGGGACGGACGTCCCGCCACTCGACCCGGCCCCGGTGGCTGACCGCGTACTGCTTGCGGTCACGGGTGAGCACCAGCGACGGAGACCGGCCACGGTCCGGGAGCCGGCGCACGACGGCGCCGCGCCCGCGGAGTCCTCACCTCTGGCCGGTACCACCGACCACCCCGCCGGAGAGGACCCATCCCATCTCCGGTCCCACGTGCCACAGGCGTCCGCCCCGCCGGTGCCGCCCACGCTTCTCGCCACCGACCCGGAGACCGACGTCCACCGCGTCCGCATCCACCGGGCTGTCCTGGCGATACTCCAGACGCTGGCGGGCCTCTACGGGGTGTTCCCGACGACTCGTTCCCGATGACGCTTCCGAGCACGCCGTCCAGCTGAGCACGCGGACGGAACGCACACCGGGCGGACCGGGTGTCGCTGACGTGCATGGGCCGGACGTCCGGGCGGATCGCGACAGCCCCGCACACGAAGGACACCGCCTCGCACACAGAAGGACGAGGGCACTGCCCGCAGGATCGGCGTCGTGCGCGTGTGCGGCAAGGCCACTGGTGCCTGCTGACTGAGCGCTGCGTGCTATCCCGGCTCGGCCACTCGTCGCCCGGCCCGGGTGGGTCAGGTCGTACCGGCTCGCTCCGCGGCGGGGCGGGCCGCCGTCCAGATGTCCGGGCGGGTCCGGGTCAGGATGGCGGCGGCGGCCCGGCAGGCGGCGACGAACGCGGACACAGCCGGTGAAGGGTCGGCCTGGCGCCATACGACGCTCATCGTGACCGACAGTTCCGGCAGCCGCACGAAGGCCAGTTCCGGTGAGGCGCCCAGACTCTGGGACGCCGGGACCGCCGAGCAGCCCAGCCCGCCGGCCACGAGGTCGAGGACGGCGGCCGGCGCGGTCGGTACCGGGTCGAGCACGGTGCCCGCGCGCTCGGCACTCGCCCGCAGCACGGACCAGCAGTGCTGCCGCTCCCGCACCGGGAAGAGCAGCGAGTCCTCGGCCAGCGCTGACCACGGCAGTTGCGGCGCGGACGCCAGCGGGTGCCGTACACCCACCACACCGGTCACCGGTTCCTCGATCAGCGCCTCACCGGCCAGGCCGGTCAGTGGCAGCTGCCCCCAGGTCAGTACGGCGTCCACCCGGTGCTGCGCCAGGGCCCCGGCCTGTTCCCCGTCGGCGAGGTCCAGCACGGCGATCTGCGCGTGCCCGCTGCCGGCCCGGAACCTGCGGATCGCCTCGGCGAGCAGGCCGCCCGCCGGGCCCGGGAGCGGGGCGGCGACCGTCATGGCCGACCGCGACGCGCTCACGTAGGCCTGGGCGGTGGACCACAGACGGGCGTTCTGCGCGAGCACGTCCTCCGCCTTCGGGCGGATCAGACGCCCGGCCTCGGTCAGCGTCACGCCGTGCGAGGCGCGGTCGAACAGCTTGATCCCCAGTACCCGTTCGAGTTGCTGCACGTGCCGGCTCAGCGACGGCTGCCCCATGGACAGACGCGCCGCGGCCCGCCCGAAGTGGCGCTCCTCCGCCACGGCCAGGAACGCGCGCAGCCACCGCGGGTCCACGTCCGTGGCCGGCCGGTCATCGGGGTTGACCGTCATGAGCACCTCGCCGCGCGCACCACCGCTACCGACGTCCCGGCACCCGCACGGAACGTCTCACGGTCCGCTCGGCGTGGGCTGCGCGAGCCCAGGAGGACCTGCCGGGCGGCGGGCGTCGACTCCCGTACGGCCGGGCATGGATGCGAGACGGGGAGGGCTGCCATGCGGTGTCCTGACGGGTCTGTTCCGGTCACGTCTTCCACGGCCTGCGCTCAGCGCGCCGGCCACGCGGTCTCAGGGTGGCCGACCCTTGTGGATTCTTTGTGGTCGCCTTCTTGACCGTGACGCGCGCGTGGCGGACGCCCCGTCGCCGCTCCGGGACGGCAGAGGCCGCGGGCATGCGGTGAGACTCCGTCCCCGACCGGCAGGATCAATTCGACGACCTCGCCGTCCGCGTCGAACGTACGGAAGCCGAGCGCGCGGCAGATGGCCAGCATCCGGCGGTTCGACCGGTCGGTCATCACGGTCACCGCCCGCAGGCCGAGGCAGTCGGCGCGGGCCAGTGCGTGCCGTACCAGGCAGGAACCCAGGCCGGCGTTCTGCCAGGCGTCCTCCACCAGCAGTCCCAGTTCCCCCACACCGGCCGTCGAGGTGTGCATCAGATGGGATACGGCCACGACCGTGCCGGGGTCGGCACTGGGCCGGGTCACCCAGCTCTGCCCGCGGTCGGGTCGCACGAGTGAGGACCAGTCGGCGGGGGTCAGGCCGGAGCGCGCGCTCTGGTAGCGGTCGTAGCGCGACTGCCGGCTCGTGCGGGCGTGCATCTCGCTGACGTCGCCGTGGTCGGCTTCCAGGGCGGCCCACGTCACCGTGCGCCTCCCGTCGCGTGTGGTGAGGTGCTGGGGGCCGCCCGGAAACGGTTCAGGGGCGGAAGTCGACACCTGGGGCTCCTGTCGTTCGTCGGGACATGCGGTCGGGACGGACCGACGCGGGGTTTCGCACGCGTGTGCCGGTCGCCGGGCATGGGGAGGCGGGGGTGGTTCGCGGGCCGGCCGCGCGGGTGGGGGAGTGGCACGGGCTGTCGTGGCCGCCGTCGGATTCACATCGGCAATGAGCCGGTACGACGGCCGGGCGAGCACTCCGGTGGTCAGCGTAACCCGGGTTCACATGTGGCCGACACCAGGGTGCGGGGCCGGTGTGGCATCGCGGCCTCAGCTCGACCAAGTCCCGGTCCACAACCGGGCGTTCGAAGCTGAAGTACAGGCACTGAGGCCCTTCGGCTTCCCACGGCGAGCGGCTCGTCCACGGGGTAGCGGAACCGGCACCGGTGCCAGGTGGCTCCCGACGCCGTGAACAGCCGGCGCACCCGTGTGGTGAGGACGGGGCACCACACCGCGGAGTCGGGCCCGTGCGCAGCCTGCCGTTCCCGCTCGTTCATCCGGTGTTGTCCTCCACGGCTTTACCGGCGGAATTCTTACGGCGCGGGGCGGACGTCGTCGCGCGGTGACCACTTGTGCGGGGCGCGCGCTGGTGTGTCGCCCGCACCGCCGTCCGTGCGGCGGACGGGGTGCGGGTCAGGCGTTCGGGGCGGCGGCCGTACTCGGTTCCTGTCGGTGCGGGGACCTGGCCGCCCGGCGGCTGACGGAACCGACGGCGTGCAGGCACCAGTCGAGGCCCGCGCCGTGGTGGACCAGGACGAGCTGGGCCGCCGTCCCGACCGTACCCGCACGCACCGACGGTCCCGCCCCCGTCGAGACGCGCGTCCACGGACCGGTCGTGTCACCAGCCGAGGCGTTGCTGGAACAGTTGCAAGGACACGGCCAGTCCCCTGGCCGTCCGTACGTCCCCGTGCGCCGCCGCGCTCTCGGCCACCGCCCGCAGTACGGACCGCTCGGCAGCGAGCCAGTCCAGCGCGGCGGACGCGTCCGGGAGCGGGGTCGGGAAGACCCCGTCGTACGGCGGGGGAGGCGGGCCGGCCTGCCGGTTCCGGGGCCGCAGCAGCAGGTTGGCGGCCTGTGCCGTCCTGCGGTAGTGGGCGTGCAGCCGGGACAGGGCGGCCGCGCGTTCCGTTCCGGACAGGCCGGACAGGCCGGACAGCTCGGACGCGTAGCGGAGCACCAGAGCGTGGGCCTGGTACCGGTCCCGCTGCCGCACGGTCAGCAGACGGGCGCGCACCAGTTCGCCGACGGCCGCGGCGGTCTCCCCGGGAGGTGTGCCGGCGAGGCTCGCGAGGGCGGTCACGGTGGCGTCCGGGCCCGGGTGCAGCGGCAGCAGCCGGAACAGCCGCGCGGCACGGGGTCCGAGTGTGCGGTACGACCAGGAGAAGACCGCGCGGACGTCGTTGTCGAGGTTGTCGTCGCTGAACCCGTCCAGGCTTCCGCCGGCGTCCGACAGTTCGGCCTCGATCTGCGCCGGGGTGCGCTCGGGCCGGGCCGCGGTGCGGGCGGCGAGGACGGCCAGGGCCAGGGGGAGGCGGCCACACCTGTCCACGATCGGCCGGACCTGCTCTGTGTCGAGGTCGGGGCGGCATCCCCGGACGCGCTTGAGGAAGTTCTCGGTGGCCTCCTCGGCCGACGGCACGTCCAGGGAGAGCAACCGGGCGCCGTGGGCCGATGCGAGCCCGGTCAGCCTGCCGCGGCTGGTCACCACCACCATGCACTCCGGAGTGCCGGGCAGCAGGGGCCTGACCTGGTTCGTGTCCCAGGCGTTGTCCAGGACCACGAGCACTCTCCGGCCCGCCAGAACACTGCGGTACAAGGCCGAACGCATCTCCGGCGAGGCGGGCACCCGGTGCTGGGCCACGCCCAGGGCGTCGAGGAAGCCCGCCAGCACGTCGCCCGGCTCCACGGGCTCGCCGTCGGGCGCGAAACCCCGCAGATCCGCGTAGAGCTGGCCGTCGGGGAAGTCGCGGGCGACGCGGTGGGCGAAGTGCACGGCCAAGGTGGTCTTGCCGATGCCGGGCATTCCGTCGATCGCCAGCACCCGCAGGGCGCCGTCCCGGCTCGCGGCCAGCGTCGCGGCCTGCCGGAGCGCCTCGTCGCGCCCGGTGAAACCGGGCAGGTCCGCGGGCAGTTGCGCGGGCCTGACCACGGGCAGCGAAGCCGGGGGAGCGGAGGCGCAGGGCGTACAGCGCTGTCCGTCGTCCCCCGTTTCCCCGCCGCTCGGCTCGACGGGCTGGTGGCGCAGCAACTGGGCGTGCGCCGCCTGGAGTTCAGGCCCGGGATCGACGCCCAGCTCGTCCGCCAGGCGCCGGCGCACCTCCAGGTACAGGCTCACGGCTTCGGCCTTCTTGCCGTCGGCGGCCAGCGCTGCGAGCAGGTGGGCCACCAGGGCCTCGTCCAGGGGATTGCGTTCCACGGCCTGGCGCAGCGGAAGCAGCATCGCCACCGTCCGGTCGCACCGCGAGGCCGCATCGGCGGCCTCGCGCACCACGGACTCGTACTCGTGATCGATCATCACGAAGACGGGGTGGCCGCCGTCCGCCGAACCCAGATCCGCGGCGCACCGGTCCTGCCACAGGCTCAGTGCCGTGCAGAACAGGTCCACGGCCGCCACGGGGTCGCCGGCCGCCGAGAAGCGGCGGGCCCGCTCCACCAGGGCGCGGAATCGCAGCAGGTCCAGGCAGTCGGCGTCGACGTGCATCAGGTAACCGCCGGCCTTCCGGGCGAGCCACCGGCCGGGCGACCTGGCGGGCAGGCCGGGCTCCAGCAGCCGGCGCAGCGCGCCGACGTACCGGTGCACCGCGTTGGTGGCGCTGGCCGGCGGATCGCCCTCCCAGAGCAGCTCGGTGAACTCGCTCATCGACACCGGACGCCCGGCCCGCGCCAGGAGTACGGCGAGGACCAGCCGTTGCTGCTTGGCGCCGACGAGCAGTTCCTCCTGGCCGCGCCAGACCCGCACGGGCCCGAGGACGGAGAACCGGACGGTGTCGTCACCCGGTGTGCCTCGTGGGCGTGTCACGGTGGTCTCCCTCATGGCGTCACGCTCGTGAATCGCCCGGCGAGGCGGCACGAGGCATGTGGTGGCGGGAGGCCGCGCTCCTCCGCGGCGGCGCTTCTCGGACGGCTTCGCGCGGGTCGCCTCGGTGACGATCCGCCACACAGTGCGCGCCGCAGTCTTAAATATGGTCGGTCATCTTGTAGCTGTCAAACAGTGACCCGGCACGCCTGGTGTGCGTGCCGCGCGTCTGCCGTGCTGCCGAACCCTGGGCGCCGGTCCTCGGGCCCTCCACCGCGTGGGCTCCCGCGCGGTCCGGCCGTGCCAGGGGGAGCAGCCGCACCCCCTGGCGGCCGGCCCCGTTCAGTGGGTCAAGCCCGTTGGCACGCGGCCCTGTTCAGTCCCCGGTCCCGGCCGGTTCCGGGTACTGGGCGGTGGCGGAGACGAAGAGGGTGTAGGGATTGCCGCGGTCGCCGTGCTTCGCGGTCATCGTCCGGATCACGGCGGCGGCGTCCGCACCGGCCTCGACGGCGTCGTCGAAGTCGATGAGGTAGCGGCGGGAGGCCGCGAGGACGCCGGCCGCGTCGTCGTCCGGAGCGGCGGGATGCCGGTGACCGGCGACCACCGTGGCGGGCCGCAGCGCCTCGACCGTGTCCAGCGCTTCCAGCCAGCGGGCGCGCGCCGCGCGGTCGGTCTGCGCCAGCCACATGTGGATGCCGTTGTAGGCGACGTCACCGCCCACGACGGCGTCCAGGTCCGGTACGTGCACCACGCTGGACGGATCGGTGTCGCTCTGTCCCACGCGCACCGGCCGCACCTCGTGCCCGTCCACACCGATCACGTCCCCGGTCAGCGGCTGCGGTACCACCGGCCGGGCCGGCAGCCGGCCCGGGAACAGCGACTCCCAGTACGCCAGGTAAGGGCCGCTGAGCTGCTCTTGCGCGTACGGCACCACCTCGGGGAGGGCCACGGCCACGGCATCGGGCCAGGCGTCGAGCACGACCGACAGCCCCAGGAAGTGGTCCGCGTGGCCGTGGGTGACGTACACCGTGGTGAGGACCTTGTCCTTGGCCCGGATCCACTCGGTGAGGTCGCGGGCCTCCTCCTCGGTGATGAGCGCGTCGACCAGCACCGCCTCGCGGCGCCCGTGGATCAGCGTCGCCGTACTCGCCGGCCAGGTGGCCCGCTGCCGTGCGTCCCAGCCCGGCATGGGGGCGGCGATGGGCTTGTAGTCGCTGGTGTAGACATCGATCGACAGCATCGGGGCTGCTCCGTTTCTGTGGGAGGGACGGCACTGGTCCCGGCCGCGGGGCCGGCCCTCGCGGCGCCGGCGGACTGTCCGGCGGCGCCGGTCCGCGGGCGGAACCCGACGGATTCCGCGTCCCGCTCCACCGTAGGCGGGAGCAGTGGAATCCTTGTGGGCCGCCAGTGCGTCACCGCGCCTCCCGCCGACGGGCGCCGCGGCCTTCCGGCCCGGTGTGATCAGAAACCGGTGAGCGTGATCTTGCCGATCGCCCTGCCGGACTCCATGACGCGGTGCGCCTCGCGCAGGTGCGCGGCACTGACCGTGCCGAGGTCGGTGGTGGCCGTGGTGGTGAGGATGCCGGCGTCCACCAGGCGGGCGATCTGGTTCAGGATGTGGTGCTGGACCGCCTGGTCGGGTGTGCGGTGCAGGGACCGGGTGAACATGAACTCCCAGTGGAAGGAGATGCTCTTGGACTTCAGCAGACCGATCTCCACCGGGCCGAAGTCGTCGATGGCGACCAGCCCGCCGAAGGGCTTGAGCACCTCGGCGTAGTCGGCCAGGTTCCGGTCCGTGGCGACGGTGCTGAAGACGTGGTCCACGCCCTCGGGGGCGAGGGCGAGGACCTGCCCGGCCAGCGGCTCGCGGTGGTCCACCACATGGGTCGCTCCCATCCGGCGGGCGAACTCGACGCTCTCGGGACGCGAGGCGGTGCCGATCACGGTCAGGCTGGTGAGGGCGCGCGCAAGCTGGGCCACCATCGCGCCGACGCCGCCGGCGGCCGCGGTCACCAGCAGGGTCCCGGTCTGCTCCAGGGCACCGTCGTGCAGGCCGAGGCGCTCGAACAGGCCCTCCCAGGCGGTCAGCGAGGTGAGCGGCAGCGCCGCGGCCTCGGCGAAGGAGAGGGTCGTGGGCTTGCGGCCGACGATGCGCTCGTCCACGGTGTGGAAACGCGCGTTGGTTCCGGGCCGGTCGATGGCGCCGGCGTAGAAGACCTCGTCGCCGACCTCGAACAGCTCGACCTCCTCGCCCACGGCCACGACCGTGCCCGCGGCGTCCCAGCCGAGCACCTTGGGCTGACCGCCCGGATCGTTGCTCACGAGTTGCTCCTGTCGGATGGCTGCCGCCGGTTCCGGGAAGGACCGACGGCCGGGTTCCGCGGCGGTGTTCGGGGCCGCGGCGGACCGGGCGGGACCGAAGGCGGTCCGGCGGGGCGGATGGTCGGGTCGGAGGGGGCGGGCGGACCGGGACCGCACGGACGTGCGTGTCTTCGCCGTTCCCGCTCGTCGGCGCACGTCCTGCCCGTCGTCGGCAGTCGTCCGGCCGCGAAGCTCTGCCGGGCGTGCGGCAACGGAGCGGGCGGCCCGGACCTCACACGGTCGGGCGTCACACCGCGACCGCGCCCTCAGCTTCCCCCGGCGATGTGGAATCTTTGTGGTCGCCCTCTTGAGCGGCGCCCGGCGCCGCCCCTCCCTTTCCTGCGGACTCGTCGCCGGTGTCGAACAGCACCTGTCCGGCGGCGACCTCCTCGCGCTTCGCGTATCCGGCGGCGCGGGCGAGTTGTTCGTCGTCCAGCCGGAGTGACGCGACAGCGGCGAGAACTTCGGGAAGATCGCCTATTTCAGGAAATGAGCATGGCATGCGCCGAGCATGCCACCCGGTGTGAGCCGGGTCCACACGTGTGTTCCGCGCATCGCGAACGTGGGCCACGGCCGTTTCCGGGCACGGCGGCGACGCCCCGGGCGCCGGGGGACAGCCGGGCGCGCGGGACATCGGTGGAGGGGCCGCATGGTGGCAGCTCCGCATGGTGGCAGCGCCGTGCGCCGCCTGACACGGGCTAACGCGCGAACTGCTCCGTCGCCAGCAACTCGTCCGTGGTCACCACGTCATGGGCGATCAGCGCGTAGCGCTGCACCATCTGCTCGTACGCCTCGGGGCCGCCCTCGGGGGCCGTGGCGTCCTTGACGAGGGTCACCCGGTAACCGCGCTCCATGGCGCTGCGCGCCGTCGACTCCACGCACATCGTGCCGATCATGCCCGCCACGACGACGTGTTCCACACCGCGTCGCTTGAGCTGTGTGTCCAGGTCGGTGGTGGCGAAGACGTCGAGGTTCTTGTGCGGCGCGATGGTCACGTCACCGGGGCCGGGGGTGAGGTCGGGGTGGAACTCGGCGCCCCAGCTGCCGGCCTCGAACATACGGTTGTCGAACATCATGTGGTGGATGCCCGACTTGTACTTCCAGTTCGCGTACTCCTCGTCGGTGTACGACATCGGCGAGAAGAAGGCGGGGAAGCCGCTGTCACGGAAGCCGGCCAGCAGGCGCTTGAGGTTGCCCAGGGTGCCGATCCGCTCGAACTCCGCCTTGAAGCCGGCATGTCCCTTGCCCTGCTCGGAGAAGATCTCGTTGACGGTGTCGATCAGCACGAGACCGATCGGTGCCGTGGTCGTGGACGTGTTGGACATCGTGGCGTTCCTTTCGTTCGCCGCACCGTCGTGGTGCGTGCAGGGCGAAGTCCCCTCCGGCCCTGGCCGCTGCCAGGGTGGCTCCGGCGGTTCGGCCGGGCATCGGTCGAATGACTGTCCGGCTGATGGCACTGTTCACGCCCTTGCCGATGTCGGTTCCCGGGGCGCGCGTTGGTGGCGTCGGGCCACTGCCGGACGGCGGCTGCCTCCGCTTCGAAGGCCGCGTGCCCGTCGGGTCGGCTCAGGTTGAGGCGGACGCGGTCGCGGGGCGGGAGTGGCCAGACGCGGAAGTCTCCCTCACCGCTGGGTTCACGTGTCCCGTCGTCCGGCAGGTCCCGGGCGGCCGTAGGGGGCGCGTGGTCGCCGGACGGTCGTGGAGAGGAGGACGGGGTGGCTCCGGGAGCGGGAGCCTGGGGCCCGTGTGGGGTCCCTGTCATTCGCACACCCCCTGCCGGGCGTCATCCCGCGGAAGCGGGTGACGCCCGGTGGCGGATCACTTGGCCAGGAAGGCGAGGAGGGCCTTGTTGACCTCGTCGGCGTGGGTCCACAGCAGGCCGTGCGGGGCGCCGTCGACCTCGACGTAGTCGGCGGAGGGCAGGGCCTTGTGGAAGGGCCGCGCGGTGGAGTCGATGGGCAGGATGTTGTCGGCGGTGCCGTGCAGGATGAGGGCAGGCACGTCGATCTTGGGGATGTCGGCGCGGAAGTCGGTGAACCAGGTCAGCGGCGCGGCGGCGGCGGCGTGGGAACCGCCGGCGGTGGCGACGTTCCAGCTGTTGCGCACGGCTTCCTCGCTGATGCGGGTGCCGAGGTTGTCGTCCAGGTTGTAGAAGTCCTTGTAGAACGCGGTGTAGTAGGCGTACCGGTCGGCCTTGACGGTGTCTGAGATGCCCTGGAAGAACTCGATGGGGGCGGCGCCGTCGGGGTTGTCGTCGGTCTTGAGCAGGAACGGCTCCAGGGAGGCGAGGAAGGCCGCCTTGGCGACGCGGGCGGAGCCGTAGGTGCCGAGGTAACGACCGACCTCGCCGGTGCCCATGGAGAACCCGACGAGCACGACGTCGTTCAGGTCCAGGGTTTCCAGGACGGTGTGGAGGTCGGCGGCGAAGGTGTCGTAGTCGTAGCCGTTGGTGGGCTGGCTTGACTGGCCGAAACCGCGGCGGTCGTAGGTGATGACGCGGTAGCCGGCCTCCAGCAGGGCGGCCGACTGCTTCTCCCAGGAGTGGCCGCTGAGCGGGAAGCCGTGGATCAGGACGACCGGCTGACCGGTGCCGTGGTCCTCGTAGTACAGCTCGATGTCGGTGGAGTTCTCCTCGCCGACCTTGATGAACGCCATGATTGTTCCTTTCACGGTGCGATGCCCCCCCCTGCCGGACCGGTGGACCGGACGAGGGGCGGACGCCGCGGACGCGGCGCCTTGCGACGCACCAAGCTTCGCCGCGGACGGCGACCCGGGAATCCGTCTAACGACTTACGAGGTGCCGGACGCTGACTCAACGCCGACGTCGTCGCCCGTGCCGGGCGACCGCACGGGCGGCGTGCGCCGAGGTCCCGCCGGCCGGTCCCCGGACCCGGACCGTCGTGCCCGGCGCGGTCCCTCCGCGCAGGTCACCGCCTGAAGTGGACGAGCACCCGGCCGGTGTTGTTCCCGTCGACCTCCACGCGGTCGTAGAGCCTCCTGATGTGCTTCTGCCCGAGGAAGGCGAGGACCCGGTCCTTGAGCCGGCCGGTGCCCTTGCCGGGAATGATCTCGGCGACCGGCTCGCCCGACCGGTGGGCCTTGAAGATGAACTGCCGCAGGGCGAGTTCGATGTCCCGGTTGTTCCGGAAGACGGGGTGCAGATCCAGGCTGAGCATGGTCGACTGCCGTTCGTGCGAGGGGCGGGAAGGCGGGTGTGCGGTGTTCTCCTATCCCGGGCAGCCGCCCCGGGGCAACCCCGCCTCCGGGCCCGTGTCCGGTCCGTACGTGCCGTCTACACCGCCAGTTCGGTCAGACGCTCGATCTCGATGCCCCCCACCGTCAGCGTCTCCGCCAGCTCCGCGAAGCGCCGCAGGTGGTCGCTGCCGGAGTGGGCGCGCAGGTGCGCCTCGCTCTGCCACACCTCGTGCATCACCAGCAGCCCGGGGTCGTCCAGGCCCTGGTGCGGTACGTATGTGAGGCAACCCTCCTCCTGCCGGGTGGCTGTCACCAGAGCGGGCAGCGCGTCCCGCAGTTCCCGCTCCTTGCCTGGAAGCGCCCGCATGCGCGCGACGAGGACGATGGGCTGGGTGTCCGGGTGGGTCATGGAATGCTCCTGGGTCGTCGTATGACGTGGTGGGTGGTCAGGTGAACCGGAGGGCCGGCCGCACCCTTGAACAACTTCGCCTGAACCGCGCGTACCGGTGCGGTTGCCACACCAGGAAGGCGACGGAGTCGTCCGCGAAGGCCCCGACGTGCGGGGTGAGCAGGACCTCCGGTTGTCGCCCCAGCGGGTGTCCGGACGGCAGGGGCTCGGGATCGGTCACGTCCAGAGCCGCTCGGAGCCGCCCGGACGTCACCTGGCGCCGGTGGTTCCCGGGCCCTTCGGTGGCAGGCGGCTCAGAAGCCGGTGAGGGTGATCTTGCCGATGGCGGTGCCGGACTCCAGGATCCGGTGCGCCTCGCGGAGGTTGGCCGCGTTGATCCTGCCGAGGTCCTTCACGGCGGTGGTGGTGATGATGCCCGCGTCCACCAGACGGGCGACCTGGGTCAGGATGTGCTGCTGCCGGTCCTGGTCGGGTGTCTGGAACATGGAGCGGGTGAACATGAACTCCCAGTGGTACGAGATGCTCTTGGCCTTCAGCACCCCGATGGGCAGGGAGTCGAAGTCGTCGATGGCGACGATCTTGCCGAAGGGCCGCAGGGTTTCGGCGTAGGCGGCGAGGTTGCCGTCGGTGTTGGTGGTGCTGAACACGTGTGTCAGGCCGTTCGGGGCCACCGCGGTGATCTGGGGGGCCAGGGGCTCGCGGTGGTCGACGATGTGCTGCACACCCATACGGCCGGCGAACTCGACGGTCTCCGGTCGGGAGGCGGTGCCGATGACGGTCAGGCTGGTCAGGGCACGGGCGAGCTGGGCCGTGATGGAACCGACGCCTCCGGCCGCGGCGGTGATCAGCAGGGCGCCGTCCTGGTTCAGCCCGCCGTTCTCCAGGCCGAGGTGTTCGAACAGCCCCTCCCAGGCGGTCAGCGAGGTCAGCGGCAGGGCCGCGGCCTCCGTGAACGACAGCGAGGCGGGCTTGAGGGCCACGATGCGCTCGTCGACCGTGTGGTACTCGGAGTTGGCGCCGGCCCGGTCCAGGGCACCGGCGTAGTACACCTCGTCGCCCGCCTTGAACCTGTCGACCTTCTCGCCGACCGCGACCACGGTGCCCGCCGCGTCCCAGCCGAGCACCTTCGCCTCGCCGCCCGGGTCGCTGTTCTGCCGGATCTTGTAGTCGACGGGGTTGACCGCCACGGCCTCGACCTTCACCAGCAGGTCGTGCGGGCCGGGCGCCGGGACGGGCAGTTCGAGGTCGACCAGGCTCTCCGGGTCGCCGACGGGAAGGCTCTTGTGGTAGCCGACGGCCTTCATGGTGGTCGCGCTCATGGGAGGAACTCCTTTTCCGTGTGGTTGATCGAGAAGGTGGGCCGTTGTGCCCGGGGCGCCGCCGCGGCGGCGCGGGCGGGTCACAGGGCCAGGCAGTGGCCGTGCTTGGCGAGGTAGCGGTCGGCGGCCCGCAACGGGGTGAGGCCGTCCACGTTGATCAGGGCGTCGATCTCCTCGACACCATCATTGCCCAGGTCGAGGCTGTCCAGCCGGGCGACCGCGCCGGGGTGGAGACGGTCCAGCGCGTCGAGCCGGATGACCGGACTGGCATCGTCGACGGAGCCCAGCAGGCCCTTGGGCTCCTCCAGGGGACGCAGGCCGTACAGGCGATTGAGGTACTGCGGGCGCCACAGCGGGACGACGAACCACTCCCGTGCGGCGACGCCGCGCTCCACCCGGGAGACGAAACCGGACTCGGTGCCGGGAGTGAAGGTGTAACCGGCCCGGTCCAGGCCGTACTCGTCGACCATCCGGGCGGAGAAGCGGCTGATGCCGGCGCCCGGGTTGATGCCGTCGACGGCCTTCGTCATCCGTCCGGCCACCTCCGGGCGCAGCAGGTCGGCGACCTCCCGCACCTCCTCCTCGGGCACGTAGGGCGGCACCGCCCACACGCAGTACGGCTGGTAGTGCGGCGTCAGCACCCGGACCCGGTCCCGGTAGCGGGAGAGATACGTGTCGTGGCTGGAGGGCAGCCACGCGGAGACCAGGACGTCGATGTCGCCCTCCTCCTGGAGGCGGAACAGCTGCTCGTGCTGTGCCTCCACGCTGTTCACCCGGTGCCCGTGAGCCTCCAGCACGCGACGCGTGACCGCGGCGGCGGCACGGTGGAACGACAGGGCGACGTTGCCCACGGTGATGGTCGGCTCGGACAGGGAGGGGGGCATGATGACTCCTCGGACATACAGGCCTGGGCTGCGCGAAGACCGTCACGTGCGACGGGGTGCGCGTCCGGGGTTTCCGGCCCCTTCGGACCGCCGCTCCCCGGCACGTGTTCATCGTGCTCCCGCATCGATCCATAAGTCCAAGAACTCTTTGACATCCTTTCTATATGCTGAGCGCATGGCAACTCTGCGGCAGCTCGAATACCTGGTGGCCATCGTGGACGAGGGGTCGTTCACCCGGGCCGCCGAAAGCCTCAACGTCACCCAGCCCGGCCTCTCCCACCAGTTCCAGGCGCTGGAGCGGGAGGTCGGCGGACCGCTGCTGGAGCGGCTGCCGCGCGGCGTGCGGCTCACCCCGGCCGGCCGGTCGATGCTGCCCCACGCCCGGGCCGCGCTGGCCGAGGCCGGCCGGGCCACCGTCTCCGCCCGCCGCGCCGCGGGCGTCTCCACCGGTGAGCTGCACCTGGCCACGCTCTACTCGGTCAGCTCGGGCGTGCTGCCCACGGTGCTGGGGCTGTGGCGCCGCAAGCACCCGGGTGTGCGCATCCGGTTGTTCGAACACCGCCGCAGCGACGAGATGGCCCAGGCCATGGCCGCGGGACAGGCCGACGTCGCCGTGGGACCGCTGCCGGAGGACTGGGAAGGCACCGCCCGGCACATCGGCACCGAGGAGTTCCTGGTCGTCACCCGGTCCGACGACCCCGTGGCCCTCTCCGACCGCGCACCGGACGTCCGGCTGGCCGACCTCGCCGAGCGGGAGTGGGTGCACTTCACCCCCGACAGCGGCCTGTCCGACATCCTCGAACGGGCCTGCACCGCCGCCGGCTTCCGGCCCCGCATCGCGGTGCGCACCGAACAGGCCCCGTCGGCCATCGGGTACGCGGCGGCCGGGCTCGGGCCCACACTCGTGCCCGCCAACACCATCCCACCGCATTTCGCCGGCGCGTTCCTGCGTCCCGACCCGCCCCTGCGCCGGCAACTGACCGGATACACCCGCACCAGCCCCGATCCGGTCACCTCGTCCTTCCTGGAGACCCTCGGCGAGCACGCCCCGCTGATGCCCGCGCATGTCGCCAGACGCCTGCGCGCCACCGACCGCGCCGCCCGCCGCCCGTCACCGGAACGGGAATGAACCGCCCTGGGCGGTAGGAGCGGCGACCCGTGCATCGCGCCCCGCGGTGGAGCAGGCGCCGGACCACGCCCCGCCCCGCGGGTCCACGGTGTCAGGCACCTTCCAGCCGGGGAGCGCGTCGCGGAGTTGGGCGCGACTGGTGACGCCGAGTATCGGGAACGCCTGGTAGGGGTGGAAGCCGATCGTGCGGTCCGACAGCAGCAGCCGCTCGGCGATCTGCCGGTTGGTCAGGTCCTTCGCCGCCAGGGGCACGGTCTGAGTTGCTGGGTGGTCAGTTCGCGAGACCGCCGCAGGGCCCGGCCCACCGGGCAGCACGAGGCCGCAGGCGCGCGGCTCGGCCCTTGGTACGGATCGCCATGGGGAGCGCGTCCGGTTGCTCGAAGACCGTCAGGGCCCGGGACAGCGGGATACGCGCGTCCTGAGCCCGCCGAGCCGTCGGTGCGAGCTGCGCCCGGCCCGTACGGGAACACGGGCCGCGGCTCGCCACCGTCCGTCGGTTCTCGTCCGGCAGCGCGGCCTGCCGCATCCGTAAGTCATGTGACAGATTGCGGGCGCGCCCGCGGCAGCACCGGGTGCGGCCGGCGCACGGCCGCGCGATGCCGGACACTGCTCACCCTCCCCGCGTCCGTGGGAAAACGGACGGTAGCCAGGGCAGGAGGGGCCGGAAACAGAAGCACGCGCGGCCCCCTCCGGGCCCGGTGCTCCGCCGGACGGCACAGCGGGGCGGACGGCGCCCCGGGGCAGGCAGTCGGGCGACGGGGCGTGCCGGCGCCTCCGCTCACGCGGATGAGTCGCACGCCTCCGGCGCCGCCCGCGCCACTGCCGGCCGACACCGGGACAGCCCGGTCCCTCGCCCGGGTCCGGCCCACGCCTGGCACGACGGCGCGCCATCGACGACACGAGCGAGACAACGCCGGGTCGCTCCAGCGGGCTTGGTGCCCTGGCCCAGGTTCGTCGGCAGTCGGCGGGGTGAGTGTCTTCCGGGTTCCCGGCGGGACCGCCACACGCGTCCACGTGTCGGACACGGACGTGAGTGCCCGGCCGCGCCACCTCCGTCAGTCCACTGAGCGCATGAGTCATTCGACAGAAGCACCGATGTGGCCGGACGGCTCTACTGATGGCCGGGTCGGAACCGCGTGGTGCCCTGACAGGCGGACGAGCCGCACCGCGCGAGCCGGCACATGACTCAGAACAGACGGGAGCGACTGCTCATGCGTACCCCTGACTCCACGACAGCCACCGGAGGCCCGGACCGGCGTACGGTCCTCGTCCTGCCGCTCGCCGTGGGCGCGGCCCTCGCGGTGGGTTCCGCCGCGCCGGCCCAGGCCCTGACGAGGCCGGGCGCCGACGAACCCGCGCCGCGGCTGGAGACCGTCGCCACCTTCGACGGCGCGATGCCGACGGGCGTGACGGTGTCGCGCTCGGGCCGAATTTTCGTCAACTTCCCCCGCTGGGGCGACGACGTGCCCTTCACCGTGGCCGAGATCCGGGACGGCGAGGCCGTCGCCTACCCGGACCGCGAGACCAACGAACCCGACACCACCGAACCGGGCCGTCACTTTCTCGGTGTGCAGAGCGTCGTCATCGACGCCGCCGAGCGCCTGTGGGTCGTCGACACCGGGCGCGTCGAGTGGGCGGACGCCCCGCACGGCGGCCCGAAGCTGGTCGCCATCGACCTGACCACGGACAAGGTGGTGCGCACCATCGTGCTGCCCCCCTCCGTGGCCGGTCCGCGCAGCTTCATCAACGACGTGCGCTTCGACCTCGTGCGCGGCTACGCCTACCTCACCGACGCCACCCCCGACGGTCCCAACGGCCTGATCGTCGTGCACCTGGCCAGCGGCGAGTCGTGGCGGCGCCTGAACGACCACCCCTCCACCCGGCCCGTTCCCGGCTTCGTGCCCACCGTCGAGGGCCGGCCCATGCTGAACCGGCCGGACGCCGCTTCTTCCGATACGCCCATCAACATAGGCTCCGACGGCATCGCCCTGAGCCCCGACGGTGAGTGGCTCTACTACTGCCCGCTCTCCAGCCGCAACCTGTACGCGGTGCGCACCAGGGACCTCACCCGCTCGCACGAGGGGCAGGTCCGGGTGCGCGACCTGGGCGTCAAGGGCATGTCGGACGGCCTGGAGACCGACCGTGCCGGCCGCCTCTACGCGGGCGACATCGAACGCAACGCCATCGTGCGCCGCGACACCGACGGCACCTACCGCACGCTGGTGCGCGACGACCGGCTGGTCTGGCCCGACACCTTCTCCATCGGCTACGACCGCAACCTGTACGTCGTCGCCAACCAGCTCAACCGGCAGGCCGCCTACAACGGCGGCACGGACCTCAGGCGCAAGCCCTACGTCCTGTACCGCCTGCCGATCGGCAGCGAACCGGCGCGCCGCTGAGCCGGCTCGGCTCCGGCCAGCCCGTCCCGGCCGGCCACGGCCGGGGCCACCCGGACCCCTCCCGGCCCGGGCACCCACGGATCTCCCGAAAGGCAGTCGCCTCCACGCCCCGCAAGCTCACCCGTGCCTTCGTCGCGGCCGCCGTGGCCGCCTGCGCCGCCGCCGGCACCGTGGTGGTCGCGCAGCCGTCCGCCGCGGTCCCCGGCCGCGCCGCCAACGGGACGGCTCACGCGTCGGGGTGCGCCGTGGCGGCGGACCTTCGGCGTACGGGGGAACGCCGCGCGTGAGCCGTCCCAGAGCCGGCCCGCGGGGGTCGGGCCGGAGCACAGGAGCCGTCGTCGTACGAGTGCCGACAACTCCTGGTGCGGCGGACGACGGCCGGACGGGGCCAGTCCGTCCGCCGCAGCGGGGAGGTGCGTGTCATTGGAACAGACCCTCCGGCGCGCTGTCCAAGCCGCTTTCGGCATCGCGCGATGCCGGAGTGGCATGCCGGACGAGGGTTTCGCCCGGCGCCCCGGGCGGCCCGCCTACGGAGATGCCCCTGGCTTTGACGACCAGGGCACCTGTCTTTTTCGGGGCCGGCGCACGAGAACACGTGTGCCGGTATGGTGCGGGGGCCGGGCGACGGACCGTCCGCGTACGCAGACCCCGCTCCGTTCCCGGCCAGGACCCGTGACGGTCCCCACCGGTGTACGTGCGCCACGCGCCGCAGCGTCCGGTCACGCCCGCAGCGCGTCCAGGGCGATGCCGATCTCCTCCGCCGCGGCCGCATGGTCCCCGCGGAGCTTGGCCCGCAGGAGCGCGCCCTCCAGCACGTCGACGAGGAAGGCGGCGAGCACCGCGGCCGGACGGCGCGTCGTGATCTCACCCGCTGCCTGACCCTCTTCGATGGTCCGGCTTATCTGGTCGGCCCAGGTGCTCAGCGCGGCCTGCACGTTCCGTCGGACCTCTTCCCCCGCGATGGTGCTGTCACCGGCCAAGGTGCCGAGGAGACAGCCGAACTGCACTCCGGTCTCCCGGACGCGCTCCAGTTGCCCGGTCAGGTGTCCGCCCAGTCGTTGCAGCGCGGGTCGGTCCGTGTGCAGGGCGGAGAAGTCGGTGGCTTGTGCGTAACGGTGGACGATCTCGGCGGCGAGTTGCTGCTTGCTGTCGAAGTGGTTGTAGAAGGAGCCTTTGGGTGCCCCCGCGGCGTTCGTGATGTCCTGGACGCTCGCCGCGTGGAAGCCCTTGCGCCGGAAGATGTCCTCCGCGTGTTCCAGCAGTCTGTCCTTCACGCTCACCTGGGGCATTTCACGCTCCTTGCATGGTTCGCGGGCTGTCGTCCCGGCGGGCTCGCGGGGTGAGCGGGAGTGTGTCGGTTCAGTGGGTGGTGGTGAGGGCTCGGCGGCCGGCGTGGAAGGTGGCGGCGTGGTGGGCGACGCGGGTGCCGAGGTGTTCGGCGGTGGTGATGTCGCT
>NZ_JNWV01000072.1 GCF_000716535.1 Streptomyces flaveolus
GGCGTCGTACAGGATCAGCTTGGCCGCCGCGAGGTCGGCCATGGTGACCGGCTGGGCGGTGCGCTGCGGATCCGCGGAGACGTAGACGACCTCGTCGCGAAGGAGAGGGGTGACGTCGAGGCCCTCGCCATCGATGGGGAGAACCACCAGCCCGGCTTCGAGGTCACCGGAACTGACGGCCTCCGCGACCTCCACCGAGTTGAGGCCGACGATCCGCAACCGCACCTTGGGATGCCGCGCGTGGAAGCTCTCCAGCAGTTCGGACAGGAAGTAGTAGTCCGCGTTCCGTAGCAGCCCGAAGGTGGCCACACCGCCGTCGAGGGAGGTCAGGGAGCGCAGGGCGCGGTCGGCGCCTTCGGCCGCCTCGGTCGCCTGCTGTGCGTACGGCAGGAGTTCTTCGCCCGCGGCGGTCAGCACCAGCCGCCGCGGCCCCCGCGTGAACAGCGGCACCCGGTAGTGATCCTCCATGCGTTTGATCAGTTCCGAGACCGACGGCTGTGTCGTCCGGAGCTCGGTCGCGGCGGCGGAGAAGGAGCCCAGTCGCGCGGAGGCGAGGAAGGCGCGCAGCTGGTTGAGCGTGATCGCGGGAGCGGATGAGGGCGGCATGCCCTTCATTGTCCCATAGGGTGAACCTATGGAGGCTCGGGGATAACTTGGGGTTGTCCTGGGGCAGGTGCTCCATCAGGCTCTGGCGTATGAAATTGAGCCCTCGCTTCACCGCCGCTTTCGCCGACCGTTTCACCCTTCTCAAGGCTCCCGCGGTGGACGCGCCGCCGGCGCAGCGCGACCCTGAGGTGATCGCGACCGTCAGCCGCATGCTGTCGGACATCGAACGCCACGGACTCGACGCGATCCGCCGGTACGCGAGCTCCCTCGACGGCCAGTCCGACGGCGCGGTGGAACTCGGCGCGGCGGACGTGGCCCGCAGTGGCGACCGCCTGCCGAAGGACCTGCGGGAGGCGATCGAGCTGGGCGCCGAGCGGACCCAGCGCTTCGCCGCGCTCCAGCGCCAGCACCTGACGGACTTCGAGGAGGAGATAGCCCCCGGGCTGGTCGTCGGGCAGCGGTACGTGCCCGTCGGATCGGTCGGCGCGTACCTGCCGGCGGGCCGCTTCCCGCTGACGGCCAGCGCCTTCATGACGGTGGGCGTGGCCAAGGCCGCGGGTGTCCCGACGGTGATCGGGTGCACTCCTCCCCAGCCGGACGGCCGCGCCAACGATGCCGTCACCTACGCGGCCCACCTCTCCGGGATCGACCACCTCTTCGTGGTCGGCGGGGTCCAGGCCCTGGCCGCGATGGCCTTCGGGCTGCTGGGTCACCCGCCCGTCGACATGATCGTCGGTGCCGGCAACGCCTATGTGGCCGAGGCCAAGCGCCAGCTGTTCGGCACGGTCGCCATCGACCTGCTCGCGGGACCGTCCGAGGTCGCCGTCATCGCCGACGACACG
Source organism: Streptomyces flaveolus (assembly GCF_000716535.1). GTDB lineage: Bacteria > Actinomycetota > Actinomycetes > Streptomycetales > Streptomycetaceae > Streptomyces > Streptomyces flaveolus_A. The sequence continues at coordinate 1,449 of NZ_JNWV01000072.1, forward strand.
GCCGACGCCGAGGCCGTCGCGGCGGACCTGCTCGGCCAGGCCGAGCACGGCCCCACCTCGCCCGCCGCGCTGGTCACCACCTCCGAGCGGCTGGGACAGGACGTCATCGCGGCGGTCGAGCGCCAGCTGCTCACGCTGTCCACCCGGGACATCTGCGGTCCCGCCTGGCGTGACTACGGGTCGGTGATCCTGGTGGGCAACCGGGAGGACGCGGTCGCGGTCATGGACGAGCTCGCCCCGGAGCACCTGGAGGTGCACACGGGCGAGGACGACTGGTACCACGACGCGCTGCGCAACTACGGCTCCCTCTTCCTCGGTCACTGGAGCACGGTGGCCTACTCGGACAAGGGCATGGCCGGCACGAACCACACGCTGCCGACCGCGGGTGGTGCCAAGCACAGTGCCGGGCTGTCCGTCTCCCGTTATCTGAAGCCGCTCACCTACCAGCGCGTCAGCCGCGAGGCCACCCCCCTGCTCGCCGAGGCCGTGGAGGTCATCTCCGCCAGCGAGGGCATGGCCGCCCACCAGGCCACGGCCACCCTCCGCCTGCGCACGTACGCCGGCTGACACCGTCGGGCCGGGGCCCCGCGCAGCCCCGAGCCGGGGGGCCCGCACCACAGCCGCGCCGGAGGCCCGCGCCCGATGGTGGGGGCGGACAGACCAGCGCAGCGGACGGACTTCGCAAGAGCTGCGGAGAGACCCTGCCGGGCCCGTGGCCCAGCCCCCGGCAGTCCCCACGGGCGCGCCCCGTCACACCCACATCCATGACGAGCCACAGGTGCGGGCCGCGGTGTCGCCGCCGGTGGAGCGGCGCAGCACCCCGTCGGGCCCTGCCACCTGCACCCGGACACGCACCGGCCGCACCCGCGGACAGCCCCCGGCGGTGTCCATCGGCACACAATCCCGGAAAATCCACAGTTACGCCCCTATAACCTGCAAGTCGCACAGGATCCGGTACCTCATATGAAATCCGCACGTCGTGAAGGCTCAAGAGCGCCCCGGTTCGTCTCCGGCGGCGCCGCAGCCGTCGCGCTGGCCGCTGTCCTCGCCTGCGCCGGGTGCAGCCCGCCCGGGGCGGGAAAGTCCGCCGTCGCCGGAGGCCAGATCGCCATCACCGACCCGGTGACCACCGCCCAGGTCGCCGCCCTCGGTGACGTCACGCTGCGCATGTGGGCGGACCAGGCGGAGAAGCCGCTGATGAAGTCGGTGATCCCCGCGTTCGAGAAGCAGTACCCGAACGTCAAGGTCGACATCACCTACAAGAGCTTCGACGACCTGGTCGCCACGGTCGTCAACGCCGCCTCCGGCAGCAACCCGCCCGACCTGTTCCAGGGCAACATCGGCTACGCGGTCGACGGGGCGCTGGTCAAGGCCAAGCTGGTGCGACCCCTGGACGACGTGGCGGCCGCCTACGGGTGGATCACGGGTACCGGCGCGAGCACCCTGGCACCCGCTCGCTGGAACGGTTCGGGCACCGCCTTCGGCACCGGCAACCTCTACGGCATGTCGCCGATCAGCGAGGTGCAGGGCATCTACTACAACAAGGCCCTGCTCAAGGAGCTGGGCCTGCGACCGCCCCGCTCTCTGAAGGACCTCGAAAAGGCGCTGCCGGCCGTCAAGAAGGCCGGCGAACAGCCGATCATGCTGGGCAACAGCGACCAGTACGCCGCCACGCACATATTCTCCGACCTGGCCGTCACCGAGCAGAAGCCGGCCGCCATCCGCGACTGGATCGGCGGCAAGGCAGGCTCCAGCTTCGTCACCGCGGGCAACGAGAAGGCGGCCGAGATGATGGCCGACTGGGCGAAGAAGGGTTACTTCGGGTCCGGCTACGACGGCCTCAGCAACGAGGACGCCGTGTCGCGGTTCGCCAAGGGCTCGGGCGTCTTCTTCGTCGGGGGCTCGTGGAACGGCGCCACGCTCGATCCGGCGAAGTTCGGATTCGGGGCACTGACCACGGGGGGTGCCGGAGCGACCGCTTCCCCCTGGCACATCTCCGCCTCCTCCAAGGTCACACCCGCCGCGGTCGCCTTCCTCGCGGCCCTGCACACCCCGAAGGCCGGTCAGGAGATCCTCGACACCGGCCGGCTGCCCGTCGTCACCGACGGTGTGAAGGGAAACAACAGCCTCCAGAGCCAGACCCTCGATGCGCTCAAGCGCACGATCGCCGCCGGTACCCAGGTCGGCTACTACGACTGGAGCGCCACCGACATGCTCACCGTCATGGGTGGCAGGCTCCAGGAGGTCATGGCCGGCCGCACCAGCGGCGCCGACTTCATGAAGTCCGTCCAGGACGCCTGGCTGAGGGCGAGGGGGACCCGGTGAGTACCGCAGCCCCCACCACCGGACCGGGCAGCACCGCTCCCGCGGCCCCCACATCCGGAACCGACCGTGCCCACCGGCCGCACCGCCGTTCGCCCTCCCTGTCCTCCCGGCCCTTCCTGTCCTCGTACTCCTGGTCCTCGCTGCTGTACGTGGCGCCGGCCCTGGCGTTCTTCGCCGTCTTCGTCCTGTACCCCATCGGCGTGTCCGTGTGGTACTCGTTCTACGCCTACGACGGCTTGACGCAGGGCACGCCGGTCGGCTGGGGCAACTACACGGCGGTCTTCACCGACAGCGGACTGCGCGCCGCGCTGCTGCACTCGGTGGTCCTGCTGTTCTTCTACGCCGTCCTTCCGGTCTGTGCCGGCCTGCTGCTGGCCGGTGCCATGTCCCGGATCCGCGTCTACGGACTGACGGTGTTCAGGGCGGTGCTCTTCCTGCCGCAGATCCTCTCCAGCGTCGTCGTCGCCGTCGCCTGGCGGAACCTGCTCGCCGAGGACGGACCGGCCAACTCGGTGCTCAGGAGCGTGGGACTGGGCCGGTTCACGACCAGCTGGCTGGGCGACTTCGGGACCGCACTGCCGTCGATCGGCACGATCGGAGCCTGGGTGGAGTACGGGCTGTGCATGGTGCTCTTCCTCAGCGGCATCGTCGGCATCGACCGCTCCACCTACGAGGCGGCCCGCCTGGACGGTGCCGGACCGGTGCGGGAGTTCTTCGCCATCACGCTGCCCGCGCTGCGCCCCCAGATCTCGATCGCGCTGATCCTCACCATCACCTTCGCGCTGCGAAACTTCGACCTCATCTGGAACACCACACGCGGTGGTCCCGGCACCTCGACGACCGTCCCCAGTCTCTACGTCTACCAGGACGCGTTCCAGAACCGCATGCTCGGCCGTGCCTCCGCGCTGGCCATCGTGCTGACCCTGGTGATCCTCGTCGTCGTGGTGGCCGTGCAGCTGGCACTGCGGGAACGCGACGTCCCGCGCCGCCGGTTCGTCAGACCGGGCACACGGGGCTCACAGGGCAGGAAGGCGCAGTCATGAGAATCGCCCGTACCGAGAGCGTCGTCACGCACGCCCTGCTCGTCCTGGCGTCCGTCGTCGCCGTCTTCCCCCTGGTGTCGATCCTCGTCTCCTCGCTGCACGGCGTGGGCGGATCCTCCGGCGGGGTGTCCTTCGCCAGCTACTCCACCGCATGGACCCAGGGCCGCTTCGGTCCCGCCCTGCTGTCGAGCGCGCTGGTGTCCGTCACCGTCGTGGTGGTCACCGTGGTGCTCGCCAGCCTGGCCGGTTACGCGCTCGCCACCATGCGGGTCCCCGGGGGCAGGGTCATCCTGGGCCTGCTGCTCGTCGGGCTCGTACTGCCCTACGAGGTGACGGTACTTCCCCTGTACGAACTGCTCACCGGCTGGCACCTCGTGGACACCTACTGGGCGCTGATCCTGCCCCAGATCGCCCTGTCGGTGCCGCTGGGCGTGCTGTGGATGCGGTCGTTCTTCGCCTCCGTCCCGGCGGAACTGCTGGAAGCGGCGCGCATCGACGGCACGAGCCGGCTGCAGACCCTGCGCCTGGTCGTGCTGCCCGTCGCCGGACCCGCCATCACCACGCTGAGCACGGTGCTGTTCCTGTTCACATGGAACGAGTTCCTGCTGGCGCTCATCCTCGTGCCCGACAACGCCTCGGTGCAGACCGTTCCCCTGGCGCTGTCCTTCTTCTCCGGCGCCGCCCGCTCCAGCGACCCGGCTGTCACCGCGGCGGCCGCTGTCCTGGTCGCGCTTCCGGTACTGCTGGCGTACGTCTTCCTCCAGCGGCGCCTGATCAGCGGCCTGACCGAAGGAGCCGTGAAATGACCGTGCCCTCCCCGTTCGAGCCGAACGGCGTCACCCGCGTCGTCTGCGAGCAACTGGCACCGCGCGTAGGCGACCTGGCGCACAACATGGATCTGGCCCGCGACGCCGTCCGGCGTGCGCTGTCCGACCGGGCCGACATCGTCGTCCTGCCCGAGCTGACCACGTCCGGTTACGTCTTCGCCGACGCCGAGGAGGCCCGGCGCACCGCCATCCGCGCCGACGACCCCTTCTTCGCCGACCTCGGGGCCCTGCTGGCCGGCACCGTCACCGTGGTCGTGCTCGGCTTCTGCGAAGACGCCGGCGACACGCTCTACAACAGCGCGGCCGTCGTCGACGCCGACGGAGTACGGGCCGTCTACCGCAAGACCCACCTGTGGGACCGGGAGACGCTCTTCTTCAGCCCCGGGCAGCGCATGGCCCCGGTGGTCACCACACCCCACGGCCGCATCGGCGTACTGATCTGCTACGACATGGAGTTCCCGGAAATGCCCCGCCGGCTGGCGTTGGCAGGTGCCGACCTGATCGCCGTGCCCACCAACTGGCCTCTGGAGGACCATCCGACCGGGGAACGCCCCGCGGAAATCATCCAGGCCCAGGCCGCCGCGCGGGCCAACGGCCTCTACATCGCCTGCGCGGACCGCAGCGGCACCGAACGCGGCCAGCAGTGGACGCAGGGCACGGCCGTCATCGACCAGTACGGCTGGATCACCGCGGCCGCGACCGGGACGGAACACCGGATCGTCACCGACCTCTTCCTCCACCTCTCCCGGGAGAAAGCTCTCTCCCCGCACAACGACCTGCTCGGCGACCGCCGAACCGACCTCTACGGCCAGGAGAGCCCGCTGCTATGACGACAGCCGACACCAAGCCCGCCGCGGCATCCCCTCACACCAGCCCCCCGGCGGACGACGACTGGTGGCGCACCGCCGTCATCTACCAGATCTACCCGCGCTCCTTCGCCGACAGCGACGGCGACGGCACCGGGGACCTGCCCGGCATCACCGCACGCCTCGACCACCTGGCGTACCTCGGCGTGGACGCCCTGTGGCTCTCGCCGTTCTACCCCTCCCCCCAACGCGACGGCGGCTACGACGTGGCCGACCACCGCGCGGTCGATCCGCGCTACGGCACCCTCGACGACTTCGACGCCCTGCTGGCCCGCGCCCACGGCCTCGGCATCCGCGTCATCGTCGACCTCGTACCGAACCACTGCTCGGCACAACACCCGGCCTTCCAGGCGGCGCTGACCTCCGCGCCCGGCAGCGAGGAACGCTCCCTGTTCCACTTCCGCGACGGCCGCGGCCCGGACGGCGCCCTGCCGCCCAACGACTGGACATCGATGTTCGAGGGGCCCGCCTGGACCAGGATCACCGAACCCGACGGCAGCCCGGGACAGTGGTACCTGCACCTGTTCGATCCCGGTCAGCCCGACTGGAACTGGGACAACCCCGCCGTGCACGAGGACTTCGAGCACACCCTCAGGTTCTGGCTCGACCGCGGAGTCGACGGCTTCCGAGTCGACGTCTGCGATGCCCTCGTCAAAGCCCCCGGCCTGCCCGACTGGCCCCACACGACCCACGGGGTCATCGAGCCGGTCGACGGCGTGATGCCGCCGATGTGGGACCAGGAGGGCATCCACGACATCTTCCGGAACTGGCGCCGGCTGCTGGACACCTACGACGGCCGGCGCATCCTGTGCGCGGAGGCGTGGCTGCCGCCCGAGCGCGCCGCCCGCATCATCCGCGCCGACGAGATGCACCAGGCCTTCAACTTCCGCTTCCTGGAGACCCCCTGGCAGCCGGCCGCCCTGCGCACCGTCGTCGACGAGTCGCTGGCCGCCAACGGTGCGGTCGGCGCGCCCACCACGTGGGTGCTGTCCAACCACGACGTGATGCGGCACGCCAGCCGCTTCGGCTACGACGGGCCCGTCGAACTGGAACACGGCGTAGGCGCCGACGACCCCCAGCCCGACCGCGCCCTGGGACTGCGCCGCGCACGGGCCGCGACCGCGCTCATGCTCGCACTGCCCGGCTCGGCCTACCTCTACCAGGGCGAGGAACTCGGTCTGCCGGATGCGACCGATCTCCCCGACGCGGCCCGCCAGGACCCGGTGTGGGAACGCTCGGGACACCGCATCCGCGGACGCGACGGCTGCCGTGTGCCCATGCCGTGGACCGATCGGGGAACCGCGTTCGGTTTCAGCGACACCCCCGACACCTGGCTGCCCCAGCCGCCCTACTACGGCACCTACGCGGCGGCTGCCCAACGCGAGCGTCCCGACTCCACGCTGCGTCTCTACCACCGCCTGCTCACCCTGCGCCGCCGCCACCGCCTGGGAGCGGGGGACTTCCGCTGGACGCCGTCCCCCGGCCACGTCCTGCACTTCACCAACGGCCCCGTCGAGGTGATGACCAACTTCGGCACCGAGCCGATCCCCCTGCCCCCCGCCGCTCATGTCCTGGCCGCCTCCGCGACGGTGACGGACCAGTTGCCCCCGGACACCACGGTCTGGCTCGGCCGACAAGGGTCCGGACCCCACGCCTGACGCCGTTGCCGTCGTATTCCTGTGGCCACGGTCCCGACGACGGCTCACTGAACCGCCGTGTGCGCGGGCAGAAAGGGAGCCCGGAGACCTTGGGGCACAGGTTGACGGCATGGCGGCGGGGGCCGACCCCACGGCGCAGACCATGCCGCAACGACAGCAGAAAAGGGGGCGGGCATGCCGCCCGGCGGAAGCGGGACAAGGGCGGGCTGGCTCGTTCGACGAGCAGCGTCTGATCACGCTCGTGGTCTGCGTACGGGCGTGGGGACGGCGCCGGCGGTGTGGGTGGCGCCGCAGATCGTGGGCTTGTACGTGCGGGATGCCCCGGGCGGTCACGATCGACCGTCCCTCACCCGCAGACGGGCCAGCCCGTACTCGCGGCCGCGGCGAGCCTGCCGGGGCTGCCGACCGGCTGGGGCGGTCGCCTCACGGGCGAGCCGGAGCAGGCGGGTCTCGGTCGCTGGTCGAACCGCCCGGGCGCCCGGGCGGCCAGCGGGCGCCGGGTGCCGCGTGGTGGCCGCACTTCCATGCCCGCCGTGTCCGCCAACCGCTACTGTCGGCTGTGACCTTGGGGACTCGCTGGGGGTGGGGACGTGCCGAGGAACTGGTTGGCGCACGTGCGACGAGGATGGTCGTCACGACCGAAGGCGATCCGTCTCGTGGTGTACGTATGCGTACCGTTGGGCCTGCTCGGCATAGTCGCCGGTGTCTACGGTGACCACCACGGCTGGTGGGAGCACCAGAGCTTCCTGACCAACCTGATCTCCAGCCTCACCAGCGTCATGTTCGGCATCCCCACCGCGCTGCTCGTCCTCGGGTACCTCAGTAACGCCCAGGCGGAAGCACTCCAGAAGCAGCAGATCCGACGCCGCGCCCGACGGGACATCGAAGCCTTCCAGCAGGTACTGCTACGTCCCTTCTCCGCCGCGGACCTGCGGTCCCTGCGCGCTCAGAAGACGGACCTGGACAGAGCGCTGACAGCGCTCCGCCGAGTACGGCCGGTTTCATTCGCACCGGGTCAGGGGTCCTACGACACCGGTCAGGCAGTCGACACGTGGCTTGATCAGGTTCGCCCGCTCGAAGCGGCGTATCAGCAGGTGCTCACCGGTATGACCTCGCAGGCGGTTGGTCTGCGGGCGCTCTGGCTGGACGATCTCCAGGCCCACTGGGAGGAGCTCGACCAGGGACTGCGGTTTCAGATGGCCGAGGCGGACCAAGCCTGGCTTACGCCCACTCGCACGGCGGAGATGCGCAGGCTGTGGGTGGGGCTGCGGGACGGGAACATCACGAGACCCCTCGATCTCGATCCGGACTCTTGGCGAGCGCGTGAACGCGCTGTGCGCGAACCACCGACTGCAGCCTTCCAACGCGGGCATGACCGAGCCCAACGAGTTCTTGCCGCGCGTAAGACATGGCTCGACGCGTTCGGTGTACTTCTGGACGGGGCCGACGAGCTGGTGGCGTTGCCGTAGTCATCCCCCGGTCTCGCTGCACATCTGGGCGCAGACCGGACCGGACACGGCGGAGGGCATCGCCCGCGTGGTCGTCGACTTCGCCGCACAGTTCCTCACAGAGGACCGCGAGGACGTCGCCGACACCCTGCGCCAGATGGAGGCCGCCGGCGTAGGCCAGGCCCTCGATGCGCACCCGCACCGTCGGCCGGTGCGCACGCGGTGCGCCTGACGGACTGCGGCATCCGGAACGTGTCCTGGGGCGTGGGGATCTGACGAACGACTGAGTCCGGGCGCCGACAAGGATGCGACTTCTGCAAGAATCGCGCCTCCCAGCGCAAACGCGGCTCTGGGTGGCAGCGGCGAGCGCCGCCAAGCAGCGGCTCTGGACATGGAGCAATCGCATGGGGTACTGGGGTTCTCTCATCGTCGCCCGCCATCGGCACCCGCTGAACGGGGCGGCAGCCTTCACCGACGGGGTGCACATGGAGCTGCTTCAGGAGCGTGCCGATGACTGGCGGCTCTGGTCGTTGGAAGGGAAAACCTCACTCGACGAGGAGACTCTCGTCGAGCTTGTGGAAGTCACTGGCCGCCCGGTCCTTGCCGGATTCGTCATGGACAGTGACTGCCTTGTGCTGGAGGGCCGAACCAGGGGCCAGGCAACTTGGCGCGCATGCCTCGACCGGACAGCCATGTCCGCCTACATGGCGGAGGACGGCCAATCCGCCGACGATTGGTTCCTGGGCCCGGAGGAGGCTGCGGAGCGCGCTGTGGCCTGGGCACGAGCGGCTGGCCTGACCCCCCTGCCCAAGACGATCGCCGATGTCCTGTCGAAGCGGTCCGACCCGTTCGTGGAGGATCTGTTCCAGGAGTTCCTGGACGGCCTGGGCATCGAGCGCTGAACCGCAGCAGGACCCAGGACGGTCTTGCGTCGGCACCTTCAGTTCAGCAGCGGACGCCCTTGGTCTCGACCCGGCGCTATACCACTAGAGACTTACCCCGCCCGGTCCGGACGAGGACATCATCGTCTGCCCTGGTCCGCGCGGGGCTTCGGCGTCCTGGCCGTCGTCTACGTCCTCCAACGCCGCGGCCGTCGACAGGCGTACCTGCCGGGGCAGGCTCGTCGTGCCCGCTTCGTCACCGCGGCGGCTCCAGACCAGGCGGGCGCGGCCGGTTGACAGGGGGGTAGGCGCACGCCTTGTCGGTCGGCGGCTGTCAGAACATCGTGCCGGTTGGGGCCTGCCGGAATCCCGCAGCGATCTCATGGTGGCGTGCGGGCACCGTGTTCGGGCCGACGCGGACGTAAAACTCTGGGAAGTCCGGGCGCGCTCGGTTGCGGTAGGCGTACATCTGGTCCCCGCCGGAGACCTCGATGGCGAGGACCTTCTTGCCGTCGTGGTCGATCACACGTGTCTCGTAGGACGGCACCGGCTCCAGGTTGTCCCGGATCATCCCCACGACCTGGAGAACCTGCTTGTCGACGTTCGCCCCCTCGGGCAGGCCCACGATCTGTAGATCGTCCCGGACGCCGATCAGGATGGTGCCACCGTCTTGTGAGGCGAAGGCGGCGATGGTCTTGAGCATCTTCTTGCGCGATTCGCCCTCGGGGACCTCCTGTTTGCACTCCAGGTGCTGTCCCTCTCCGTTCACCAGGAGGAGCTCCAGCTCGGGGCCGGATTGATCCCAGACGACCGAGGGGTCGCGGACACGCCCGTACGTGGGAGCCGGGAAGCTGCGCCAGTCCAGCCACTGGTCCCCGCGGCGGAGCACCAGCAGGCTGTCGTGCGCGGATCCGTTGGGCAACGGGAAGCGGTAGGTACCGGCTCCGTCGACGGGGCGGAGCTCGTTGCCCTGCGCGCAGGACAGCTCCAGTCCCGCGCCGTGAAGGTCGTCTCCGTCGACGACGACCGTCAGCAGGTCGGGCCCGATGGTGATCCGTGACAGCCAGCCCGAGCGCTGCGGCAGGGTGATACGCCACAGGTCCGCGCGGTTCGCGTTGCTGTCGTGGGGGCGCTGGTACAGGAAGGCGCTGAGGGCCTGGTCGAAGTTCAAGAACGAGGGGCCGTCCCCGAGGAGCAGGCCGTAGCCGGGCTGGGCAGCGTTGGTGTCCCGGTTGATGGTCCACTCGGTGCGCGGCCACGGTGTGGTCACCCGGTCCCACTCTTCCTGGCCGCGCAGCCGATAGGTGGAGGCGGTGGAGGACGGCGGGCCCGGGCAGACGACGCGGAGACCGTCGACGTCCTGTTCCTCGCCCCGCAGCAGCGCGGCGACCGTCGGGCCGGGCAGGCGTGCTTCCAGGAAGGTCGCCGTGCTGTAGCGCCAGGCTCGCCCCGTTACCGGGGTGTCGTCGTCCAAGGCGACCTGGCCGTGGTGCAGTTGCCATTGAGTCGCGTGCGCGACCAGTGCCAGCCGGACGTTCACGGCGACGCGCTCGCGGAGCATCGTCACCAGTTCGGCCGTGTTCATCTGCCCGCTGTCCGCCATGACCGGCTTCCCCTCTCCCCCACAACGTACGAAGCACGGACCGGACGCATCGCCACGGCCCGCGCTCTGGAGCAGGCTACGCCGACCCCGGGCACCGCCGGCGAACGCGTGGCCGCGTTCAGTGGCCGCCGCGCGGCTCGAAACAGCCCGATTCCAGGAACCGTCCGTTGACCGTGACTTGGTAGTTGGTCGACTGTACGAACCCGGTCACACAGGCATCATGACGGACGTTGAGGGCGATGCTGGTACCCGGGTTGCTGTCGGGGTTGTGGGCCTGTACGAAGAGCGTTCCGCGCCCCTGTTCGCTGTCCGGACCCTCGTTTCGGTAGCCGAGCTTGAGCAGCGCCGTGCGCACACTCTCGGCATCCCATGTCTTGGACGTCCAGAGCCGCTTGAGGACGGGCTCGATGCGGGCAGCCTCCGCGCGGGCGGCTTCCTCACTGGCGGGGGACATCTCTTTGGGGACCTTGAAGCCGTTGTTCTCGTGGTAGTGCGGGGCTCCGTCGTGGGAGTCAGGCTCCACGTTGCCCCGCGCCGGGCCGGCGGGCGTGCCGCTGTGTGAAGGGGAGCCGGGGCCGGCCGCCGTCGGTCCCGTGTGCTCCTGGCCGCAGGCGGTCAGGGTCAAGGCAGTGCCCAGGAGAAGGCCCGCAGCAACGTGTCTCGGTCTGGGTATCCGCATGAGGAGGACTCTGCCACAGTGCCGATGCGGTCAACGCCCGCTCGCGAAGGGGAAACCGTTGGCAGGCGGGACAGCTGCGGACGGGCCGGTACCGACCTGGTGGACCTCGCCCGCACTCCCGCATACCGCCGTGGTCACGGAGTTTGCTACGGCGGACTCAACTACCGTATGGGCTTGTAGAGTTTGGCGGCGCACGTTTCGAACCGGCCTCTCCGCGGCCAGCGATCTGGCGATCTGGTGATCGTCTCAACCGATGTCGGACGCCGGGGTCTCAACTTCGTCGTCGTAGACTCGAGCCTTCGCGCGCACCGAGCGATGAGCCGGGTGGCGGAACGGCTGACCGGGAAGCCGACGCCGGCAAGGCTGTCGGTGCGCGTTCGTAGGATCGTCGGCATGTCTGATGCCTTCACCGTCCTGTGGACCCACGACACGTGCCGTGCCCTGCGCAAGGCAGGTCGCGTGGGCGAGCGGCCACCAGTCGCCTTCAGTGGAGCCCACACCTCTCTTCCGGCTTGGCTGGGCGCGTGCCCCGGTGACGAGGTGTACGCGCTGCACGTGAACCGAGGGGAGGTCATGATGGTGAGCCGCATGCGAGTCGTCGGCATAGGAAGACGCGAGTGTTGCGGCACCGCTCCTGCGACGTGGCAGGACCCCGGGTTTCCCGGGCACGACGACTGGTCGGCGCTCGGTGCCAATGGCTGCGGCGCCGAGGCAGTGCACGTGGACGCCACCCCTGTTCGCTTCGACGTGCCGATCCCCGGCGACCTCCTGGGACGACTCACCTGGCGCAACCGTCGAGGACAGACCCGTGGCCTGAAGCACGTGGTGGACGGTCGCCTGGAGCGCGCGATCAGCCTTCAGGGGTTCTACCGTCTGACGGCTGAGTCGGCCGACGATCTGGCAGAGGTTCTCGAAAACACCGCCCCTGAGCACAGTGGATAGGACGGCTCTCCTGCTCTGCCTCCGTGACCCGCGGTGTTTCACCTCGCGATGATCGACCGGTGGGACCAGGAGGACGCCGCCCGCCGCATCCGCTCCCACCGCGCACGATCGGCGAGTACTTCGCGGCCGAGCAGTCGCTGCTCGCACCACTGCCGCAGGAGCCGTTCGAGACCGGGCGACTGTCCACCCCGCGGGTCGACCGCTACAGCCGGATCTGCGTCCGGATGAACCGCTACTCGGTGAACTGGGGCTGTTGGTGCGGGCCCAGCGAGCCGGCGACATCCTCCTGTCGAGGGCCTTCTTCGTCGCCGACTTCCAGGACTGGGCGTACACGGTGCACGACTGCGCCGCACAGCACCTGGTCGGGGTCTGCCCCAAGTCCGCCCGGCGCACCGCGACCGGCCGGCCCTCCGCCCTTGAGCGGGCTGTAACAGCCAAGTCGCCGTCTAGCCGGTCTGCGCGGGGACTGGGCGGGGTAGTGTCTTCGTCCGTCCGCGTTCCAACGCGGTGGTCAGGAGACGACGTACGGGGGTGCAGGTGCAGAGTTTCGCACGACTTCCATTGGAGGGCGGGGGCGTGGTGCTGGTCGAGGCCGCGCCGGAGGTGGATGGGCCGGTGAAGGCCGGGCGCGTCGCGGATGCGATGCGGGAGTTGCCGCAGACTGTGCAGCAGGCGTTGGTACCCGTGCGGGAGACCGCGCGGGCGGTGCTGGAGCAGTTACGGCAGGCCGGTCCGGATGAGATCGAGGTGGAGTTCGGGGTGGACCTGTCGGCTCAGGCCGGAGCAGTTATCGCCAAGAGCGAATCGGCGGTGCATCTGCAAGTCAGAGTCGTGTGGAACCGCCAGGAATCCCCTGACGGCGCGCTGTGACGGCAGCCGGGGGGTGGGAGGCGTGACTGCCACTGATGACACGGGCCGGGAGGCAGCCGGGCAGGACCGGTCGGCAGTGCTCGGCGCGATCGCCCGCGTCCTCGCCGAGGACGGCCGGACGGCCGGGACGGGTTTCCTCGTCGCCGAGGAGACCGTCGTCACCTGCGCACACGTGGTACGGGCTGCCGGGCAGGAGCCCGGCGGGCGCGTGCGACTGGCTTTCCCGCACCTGCCCGGCAGCCCATGCCTGACCGGGCACGTGCTGACCGCGTCGTGGCGCGGACCGGAGGCCGAGGACCTCGCGGTCCTGCGTTTGGACAGCGCCCCGGCGGGTGCCCGACCGGTGCGGCTGGGGTCCGCGAATGGCTGCCGCGGACACCGCATCCGGTCCTATGGATTCCCCTCCCAGGCACCTGCCCGGGGACACTTCGGCTACGGCACAGCCGGTGACCTGCTCCCCGGCAGTACCGGCCCCCTTCTGCAGCTGGCCGACGCCAACGACCTGACCACGGGATTCAGCGGGGGACCAGTGCTCGATGAGGTCACCGGCCTGGTGATCGGCATGGTTACCGCTATCACCGCCCCCGACTCCTACGCCCGCGGCGTCGCAGTCGCCTACGCCACCCCCACTCAGGTACTGCGCCAGGTGTGGCCCGGCCTGGCTGAGCAGCAGGTGCACCCCTACCGCGGTCTTGAGCCGTTCACCGCCGAGCACGCAGGGTGGTTCCACGGCCGGGAGAAAGCGGTCGAACGCGTCCTGGCGGCTCTCACCAAGCAGCCTCGTGGGCTGCTGCTCCTCGGACCCTCCGGCGCGGGCAAGTCGTCGCTGGTTCAGGCGGGAGTGCTGCCGGCTCTGGCCGACGGCAGGCTGCCCGGCAGCGACCGTTGGCCGCACGTGATCGCCCGCCCCGGGCAGGACCTCCTCGCCGAGCTGGAGCGTGCCGGCCTGCCCGGCGCCACGAGCGGCGGGATCGTCGAAGCAGCCGAGCGCAGACTCGCGGCGGAGCCGGACGACCGGCGCCTGGTGCTGGTCATCGACCAGTTCGAGGAACTGCTCACCGAGCCCGCCGCCGGCCGGCAGCCGACCCGGCAGCACGCCGCTGCCGAACAACTCGTGGCACTGATCGGCTCATCGGTGGCGGTCACCGTGATCCTGGTCATGCGCGACGACTTCTACTCGCGTCTGGCCGCCTGGGCCCCAGACCTGCTGGACGCCGCGTCACCTGGACTGCTCAACATCCCTGCCACCCTGGACGTCCAGGATCTGCACGCCATCATCACCAGGCCCGCCCACACCGCGGGCGCCAGTGCGGAAGACGGCCTGGCGCAACGCATCATCACCGATGTCCTGGCCGCCGATCCCATCGCCTCGGTCACCCGGCAGGCACCGGTCACCCTGCTGCCACCCCTCCAACTGGCCTTGAGCCAGCTATGGGAGCGCCGTGAGGACGGCAGGCTCACCCACCGCGCCTACGACCGGATCGGCGAAGTCACCGGAGCCCTGACCACCTGGTGCAACACAGTCATCGCCGGCATGCCCGCCGACCACCGCCCCACCGCACGGCGGATCCTGACCGCCCTGGTGCGGCCGGCCGACGACGCCCACGCGATCCCGGCCACCCGCCGCCAAGTACCCCTGACCGACCTGCGCGCCCTGGCCACCGACCCCTACACCGCCGCCCCGCAGGACGACCAGACCTTCGAGACTGTCATGGCCGCCTTGACCGGCCACCGGATCATCGCCACCCGCACCATGCCCCGCCCCGACGGCACCCCCGATGCCGCGACCGCCGAACTCATCCACGACGCACTCGTGCGCGACTGGACCGACCTACGCGACTGGATCGCCGCCGATCACCACTTCCACACGTGGCTCCACCGCGTCGGCGAACAGCAGGCCCGCCACGCCGAGACCGGTCACCCGGGCGATCTGCTGGACGGCACCGACCTCGCCGAAGGCACCACCCTGGCCCAGCACCGCGGCCTGCCCCCAGACATCACCGAATTCCTCAACGACAGCCGGCAACGACAGCACGCCGCGCTCCGCCGCACCCGCCGCATCAACATCGCCCTGACCGGTCTGCTCACTGTGGCCCTCATCGCCGCCGGCCTGGCCTTCCTGCAACGCCGAACCGCCATCACCGCACAGAAGACGGCCCAGTCCCGGCAACTGGCCGCGCAGTCCGCCACCCTGATGGACACCGACCCCGATCTGGCGTCACTGCTGGCCGTCCAGGCCTACCGCACCAGCCCCACGACCGAGGCCGTCACCAGCCTCGACACAGCCGCCTCCCGCCCCTTGCGAACCACACTCACCGGCCACGTCGGCCTCGTGTCCGCGGTGGCGTTCAGCCCCGACGGCCGCACCCTCGCCACCGGCAGCGGTGACCGTTCGGCCCGGCTGTGGGACGTGACCACCGGCAGAACCCGCCGCACCCTCATCAGCACCACCGGTCTCGTGTACACGCTGGCGTTCAGTCCCGACGGCCGTACCCTCGCCACCGGCAGCCAAGACGGGACGGTGCGGCTGTGGGACGTAGCCAGTGGCGAAACCCGCCGCATCCTCACCGGCCACACCGGCCCCGTGTACACGCTGGCGTTCAGCCCCGACGGCCGCACCCTCGCCACCGGCAGTCGTGATGAGACGGTGCGGATGTGGGACGTGGCCACCGGCAGATCTCGCCGTACCCTCACCGGCCACACCGGCTTCGTGGAGGCGCTGGCGTTCAGCCCCGACGGCCGTACCCTCGCCACCGGCAGTCGTGACAAGACGGCGCGGATGTGGGACGTGGCCACCGGCAGATCCCGCCGTACCCTCACCGGCCACACCGACGAGGTGGCTGCGGTGGCGTTCAGCCCCGACGGCCGTACTCTCGCCACCGGCAGTCGTGATGAGACGGTGCGGATGTGGGATGTCACCACCGGTGAAGTTCGCCGCACCCTCACCGGCCACACCGACGAGGTGGCTGCGGTGGCGTTCAGTCCCGACGGCCGTACCCTCGCCACCGGCAGTCGCGACAAGACGGCGCGGTTGTGGGACGTGACCACCGGTGAAGTTCGCCGCACCCTCACCGGCCACACTCAGGACGTGGCTGCGGTGGCGTTCAGCCCTGACGGCCGTGCCCTCGCCACCGGAAGCTTCGACCATACGGCGCGGTTGTGGGACGTGACCAGGAGCGGAGCCCGCCGCACCTTCACCGCCCGCACCGGCTCCGTGGAAGCGGTGGCGTTCAGTCCCGACGGCCGCACTCTGGCCCTCGGGGGCGCGGACGAGACGGTGCGGCTGTGGGACGTGGCCACCGGCGAAGTTCGCCGCACTCTCACCGGCCACACCAAGCACGTGAGCGCGGTGGCGTTCAGCCCGGACGGCCGCACCCTCGCCACCGGCGGCGGCGGCGAGGGGGCGGTGCGGCTGTGGGACGTGGCCACCGGCAGAACCCGCCATACCCTCACCGGCCACACCGATGGTGTGGGCGCGGTGGCGTTCA
The DNA here is from genome assembly GCF_000716535.1 of Streptomyces flaveolus. Classification (GTDB taxonomy): domain Bacteria; phylum Actinomycetota; class Actinomycetes; order Streptomycetales; family Streptomycetaceae; genus Streptomyces; species Streptomyces flaveolus_A. Next base: position 18,079 of record NZ_JNWV01000072.1, read on the forward strand.
GCCCGGACGGGCGCACTCTCGCCACCGGCGGCGGCGACCATTCGGTGCGGTTGTGGGACGTGGCCACTGGCGAACCCCGTCATACCTTCACCGGTCACACCGACTTCGTGTTCGCGGTGGCGTTCAGCCCCGACGGCCGCACCCTCGCCACCGGCGGTCGTGATCAGACGGTACGGCTGTGGGACGTGGCCACCGGCAGAACCCACCGCACCCTCACCGGCCACACCGATCCCGTGGAAGCGGTGGCGTTCAGTCCCGACGGCCGCACCCTCGCCACCAGCGGTGACGACGATACGGTGCGGTTGTGGGATGCGGCCACCGGCGAAGTTCGCCGCACCCTCACCGGCCACACCGGCCCCGTGTATGCGGTGGCGTTCAGCCCCGACGGCCGCACCCTCGCCACCGGCGGTCGTGATCAGACGGTACGGCTGTGGGACGTGGCCACCGGCAAAACCCGCCGCACCCTCACCGGCCACACCGGGTACGTGTTCACGGTGGCGTTCAGCCCCGACGGCCGCACCCTCGCCACCGGCGGCTGGGACAAGACGGTGCGGCTGTGGGACGTGAACCTCTCCACACCATCCGAATCCATCCACCACATCTGCCGGGCCGTCCACCGAGACTTCACCGCTGAAGAATGGTCACGGTATGTGCCAGGACGGGAACTCAGCCCAGTGTGTGCCTGACTGTGATCGGGCGGTGGGCCGGCAGCGGGTGGGCGCCAGCGGAGATCGGGGCATCAGCCGGGAGCAGACGTCCCTGAAGAGTCCGCACCGACCACCGTCACTCCGCTCACTTCTGCCCCCTCCGTCTGCTGATCGGCGCGGTCGCATCGGCAGCCTGCTTCCGGCGGCTGCCTGCACGCACCAGTGCGCACGGCGTCCACGGTCGTGGGTGGTGTGCTGTGCGCTGCGGCCCAGCCAGCCGGCGGCCGCCGCGCTCGACTCTCCCCAGGTCGTGCGAACGACGGTCCGCCGGTGGCGCTCCTCGGTGTCTACCGCTCCGTGACCGAGCGGTGCCGCATGCGCAGGAGCCAGGCGGCCCCGCCGACGGCGAGCAGCCCGCCGCCGGCCAGACCGGCGGCGCCCGCCGCCGCAGTGCCGTCCTCAGCCGCGGCCGGGTCGCCGCCAGTGCCGACCCCGGCCATGCCGGCGTGGTTGGTCATGCGGCAAGTGCCGCCGCGGACCATGTCCAGGTGCATCGCCACCACCGGACGGGCACTGCGCGCAGCGGCCACGACCTGGGTGTTCTTCCCCGCCTTGATCTCCTGGTCGATCAACGCGAGCGTCTGGCGATGTCCGGCTTCCTGGGTCTTGAGCCACGCCGTGTCGTAAGCCGATGTCCCGGCCTTCGCCTGCACGGCGGCCAGTTGCCTCGTCTGCTCCGCGGACGGGGAGGCGGGCAGCTGCACCTTCAGCTTGCCGGCCAGCGTCTTCACGTCCGTGTCCAGCTTGGTGTGGTCGCGTACCAGTACGGCGCCGACCTGCTTCACGCACGCGGTCTTGGCATGCCTCTGTGCGTCTTGGCCCGCTGCGATCTCGGCGAGGTTGCCCTGATGCACCTGTATCAGGAACGTTTGGTCCTGGCCAGCGGCTTGTTGGGCGGATGCGTGGGGTGCGGCCGCACCGCACAGCGCCACCGCCGCGATCGCGGCGGCCACCGGTCGTTTACGCATGGGTTTCGCTCCCTTCGCGCCGGCTCGGGACGTGTGTCACCTGCACCGGCGATCGGAACGGGGCGCGTGACATAGCGCCCCCCATGGATCTGTACCGAGGCACCACCCGCCCGTATCGGGATGAGCCCGCCGTTCACCCGAATGGCCTCTGCGGACAGCCCCTGGGTGTGCGCGGACGTACGCCGGACGGATCACCCCTGCGGCGCCTGCGGAGCGGCCCACCCACCTCCGGAGACGACGCCGGCCGAGGAGGACCCAACGGGCTCGTGCGGAGCGTTCTTCTTGCACTTTCGGTCCCGTCGATGATCCCGGTCTGCCCGTTGGCGCCGAGATGGTCGACAAGGTCAGCCAGGGCCGTAGACGCACACCTGGGCTGACAGTGCAGTGCAGCCTCGCTCGGCGAGTAGAGGCCGCACCTCACCGATGGCACGGGTGGTGGTCGAGGGGTCCACGCCGAACCAGCAGGCAAGCACGTCGTGCGTTGTTCCGTGGCGGAGAGGGACAAGCGTGGCCAGAAGCCGGTCGACGAACACCAGCCGGTGCTTCGCAGCGGCGCCCACGGCCCGATTCCGTAACCGCGAGACGCGCTTGGCCTGGTGCCGTTCCGCACACAGCTGGGGTCAGGAGGGAACCGTCTCCGGCCGCCTCGGCACCACGGGTGTCAAAGCCTTGCGCTGGCGCCCGTTCGGCACGAAATGGAGACACAGCAGGCCGGGAGGAGCAGGTGGATGGTGAGCATCTGCTCTCGCGTCTGGACGCGTCGCGCTTCGCCCGGCGCGTCGTCGAGCAGCAGGCCGTCCGGCAGCTTGGGCTGATCGACCGCTGGATCGCCGAGGAGGAGCGGCGCCACGGGGAGGTGAAGCGGCTGGCCCCCTGCGGACTGGCTGATCCAGTACGGCCCTGAACCGAGCCAACGTCGGCGCGGTTCACGTGGGCGGCTGCCGGGCCGCGAAGAAGAGCGGCCGATGCCCGGCCCGCCACGCGCAAGCAGGCCCTCGACGCGCTCTGGCGCCAGGTGCCGCCGTGCGTGCAACTGCCGACCGGACATCCGCCCTCGGCCTCAGGGACTGACGCTCAGAGCCCCGGCCAGCGTGTGGCGAAAGGCTATGCGAGGCTTCAGCCGGACGATCGTCCTCGCATGCCCACGCTGAACGCGGCCTGTCCGGCGGACCTCGCCGGACAGGCCCCTCGTCCAGAGGAGGGCTCAGCGCTTGAGCGTGAAGGTGAAGTCGTCGGAGAGCTTGCCGCCCAGCCGGACCGCCGAAACGACTTTCTCCTCCGTGATCAGTCTTTCGACCTCGGCCCGCGAAAGACTGCAACCTTCAGCGATCAGTCGCACCGGCCGGACAGGAACCCGGGTTGCGTCCTGAGAAGTGGTGTACGGGTTCCCACCTGATCCGGGCGTTTGCCCCGGCGTCGGAGTGAGAGTCCGGATACAAGAACGGCCACCGGCT
>NZ_JNWV01000073.1 GCF_000716535.1 Streptomyces flaveolus
GGCTCCGCGGTGGACGGCTTCGGCGAGGACGGCGGTGTGTCCGTAGCCGGAGTGGTAGGCGACGGCGACGGAGGGGCGGTTCGAGGACAGCTCGGACATGTGAACTCCTGAGATGTGTCGGAGCCATCAATATGACTGGTCGTCTTAGCATTGTCAACAGAGATGATGCCGCCGCGCTTGTAGGTCGTATGACAGATGGCCTGGTGCCGGACCTGGGAAACGCTGGCGAGGACCACATGAGCCCCATCAGGAGGTATGTCATGTCACATGAGCGGCTGACCAAGCACCGCTACTTCGTCGACCTGGGCCCGCTGACCCTGGAAGAGAACTTCGAGTCCGGTGAGCGGATGACCTTCACCGTCGTCGCCGGCGGGGGCATGGTGCCGGACGGCTACGTGGAGACGGTGGCCATCACCGCGGTGGAGATCCGACCCGACGTGTTCCTCACGTCCTGGACGGAGGAGTCCGGAGCCAACATCGTTCATCTGGAGGACTTCGAGCGCGGCGTGGTCCACTCGCGCATCACCCTGCCGGACGGCACCCCGCTCGCCCTCACCGGCACCATCAAGCCGCTGGGCTGACGGCTGCGGCGCCCCCGGACGGTCCGCGCTCCGCACGGCCCCGGAATGCGGGTGCCGCACCGGGGGCACGCCGTGCGGCAGGGCGCGGACGTGCCCCGTCCGGGCCAGTCGCCGCTCCGGTACGTCGCGACGCCGCCGTCGCCCCCCCGGGCCGCGGCGACCGTTCCCTCTCCTTCCCGCCCCCGCCGAGCCCTGCCTGCCGGCGAGGGCGCCCGGCTTCGCCACTCTCCCAGGAGGCTTTGTCATGCTCTCTTCTCGTGCGGTCCTGGTGGACGAGCCCGCAGGTGTCCTGCTCACGGGCCGTCGCGACCTTCCCGACCCGGGGCCCTTCCAAGTGCGCCTCGCGGTCGAGGCGTGCGGTGTGTGCCACACCGACTCGCTGATGGTCGAGGGGCACCTGCCCGGCCTGAGCTTCCCGGTGACTCCGGGGCACGAGATCGCCGGCCGTGTCGACGCGGTCGGCGAGCACGTGGCCGGCTGGCAAGTGGGCGACCGGGTCGCCGTCGGCTGGTTCGGCGGACACTGCGGCCACTGCCGGTTCTGCCGCAGGGGTGACTTCATCCACTGCACGAGCCTTCAGGTTCCCAGCCGGGCCTATCCCGGGGGCTACGCCGACGCCATGGTGGTGCCCGCGTCCGCCCTGGCCCGCATCCCCGACGGCCTCAGCGCGGTGCACGCCGCGCCCCTGGCCTGTGCGGGCGTCACCACCTTCAACGGACTGCGGCACTCGGGCGCCGGTCCGGGGGACCTCGTGGCCATCCTGGGCCTCGGCGGACTGGGCCACCTGGGCGTGCAGTTCGCTGTCAGGATGGGCTTCGAGACGGTCGTCATCGCGCGAGGCGAGGAGAAGCGCGCCCTGGCCGCGGAACTGGGCGCCCATCACTACATCGACTCCACGGCCGAGGAGACCGGTCCCGCCCTCCGGGCCCTGGGCGGTGCGCGCGCGGTGCTCGCCACCGCCGGGAACTCGGACACCATGTCGGCGGCGGTCGACGGACTGGGGCCCGACGGCGTACTCGTCGTGCTGGGCGTCGACGCCGAGCCCATGCGGATCAGCCCCTTGCAGCTGATCGACCTGACGAAGGGTGTTCGCGGTATGCCGAGCGGCACCTCCGCCGACATCGAGGACACGCTGCGGTTCGCCGCCCTTACCGGGGTGCGGCCGCATGTCGAGGAGATGCCCCTCGAGCGCGCGGCCGACGCCTACGCGCGCATGATGGACAACCGGGCACGGTTCCGCGTGGTCCTCACCACCGGCGTCCGAGCCGTCCGGCCGTGAAAGGCGCGGCGCACCCGGCGGTCACCGTTCCGCGGCACTCGTGTCCCCCCTTGCCCGGCGTGGGTGCAAGAGCGCCGGGGAGTGTCGCCGCGGGACGGGGAGGACGTTCCCGTAAGCTGCCACCCCGTATGTTACTCACAGGTAACGGTCGACTGACAGATGTGTCGTCCATGAGCCGTTCGCGATAGTTCTTCCGCCGGCACGGGGCAACGGCCCACCGGCGTGGGGAGGAACCTTGTCGTTGGTGGGACGTACGCGCGAACTGCACGCTCTCGAAGCGATGCTCGCCGAAGCGGGGAACGAGGGAACGGCGCTGCTTCTGCAGGGCGATCCCGGGGTCGGGAAAACAGCGTTGCTGGACGCCGTGGCCGCGCGGGCCCGGACGAACGGGCTGCGCGTGGTGCGCGTGGTAGGCATCGAGAGCGAGCAGGAGCTCGCGTTCTCCGCGCTCCACCAACTCCTCCACCCGCTGTTCGAGCACGCCACGGAACTGCCGGCCTTCCAGAGGGCGGTCCTGGAACAGGTCCTGTCCATCCGCGAGGGCCCGGACCTGGGACGGTTCGCCATCTCCGTGTCCGCGCTGGCCCTCCTGCAGGCCGCGTCCCGGACACAGGCCCTGTCGGTGGTCGTGGACGACGTGCACTGGATCGACCGCTCCAGTGCCGAAGTGCTGACCTTCATGGCCCGCAGGCTCAGCGGCTGCCGGACGTCCTTCGTCATGGCGACCCGAGGCGGTTGGAACGGCTTCCTGGACCTCAAGGGACTGCGCGTGCTGAACGTGGGCCCGCTGCCGGCCTCCGACGCACTGGCGCTGCTGGACAGCAGCCACCCCGGTCTCGCCGAATCGACCCGGCGACGGCTGCTGGAGGAGGCCGAGGGCAACGCGCTCGCCCTCGTGGAACTGCCCGGGCAGCTCACCCCCGCCCAGCGGGACGGCGTCGACGCCCTGCCGATGACCCTGCCCCTGAGCAGCCGGCTGGAGAGCGTCTTCGCCGACCGCATCCGCAAACTCGACGCCGTCATGCGCTTCGCCCTGCTGCTGACCGCGCTCGACGGCCAGCGTCCCGGCAACCTGCGGGACATCCGTGCCGCGACGGTCCAGGCCGGCCAGGAGTGGGACGAGAGCCTGCTGGAGACGGGCGAGCGCACCGGACTCATCCGCGTCGACCACCTGGCCGAGCAGATCACCTTCCGCCATCCCCTGGTCCGCTCCTGCGTAGTCCACATGTCCTCGGCCGGGCGCCGCAGAACGGCGCACAGGGCTCTGGCCGAGATCGTGCAGCAGCACCCGGAGCGACGCGCCTGGCACCTCGCCCACGCCGCCGACGAACCCGACGAGACGGTCGCCGTCGAACTCACCCGCGCCGCGGACCGGGCCCAGGCCCGTGGCGGCGCCGCGGAGGCGGCCGTGGCATACCGCCGGGCGGCCGAACTCAGCCAGGACCCCGCCGCACGCGCCCGCCGCCTCGACCAGGCCGCGTTCGCCGCCGGTGTCGCCGGCCTCCTGGGGACGGCACAGGAACTGGCCGGTGCCCGGACCGCGGAAACACTGCGGAGCGCGACGACCGCGGCATACGTGCAGTTCCACCGCGAGGGAGACATGGACGCGGTCTTCCGCATCCTGCTTCCCGTGATGGAGGCGGCGCCCCGGAGCGCGGCCGCCGAGGACGCGGAAGCGTTCGACGACGCCTTCTACGTCCTGCTCAACGCGGCCGTGTGGGCAGGGCGTGCGGAACTCTGGCCCGGCGTGTACCGCGTCGTCGACCGGGTGTCCGAGGCCGCGCGCATGTGCTTCGACTGCGTCGCCGACCCGGCGCGCACCGCTCACGACGTCCGGGAACGGCTGGACCGGGTGACGGCCACGCTGTCCCCCAGCACACCCCTGTGGCGCGTCAACTGGCTGATCTACACGGCCATGTACCTCGACTGCTTCACCTACTACGACGGCGTGTGGCGGGACCTCATCGGGCCCGACGCCTACGACAGCTTGCGCTTCGCCATCGTGGCCAGGACCCATGAAGCCTTCATGCGCGGCGACTGGGACAGAGCGGTCGCCGTCGCCTCCCACGGCATCGCGGACGCCACCGTGCACGAATACAACCTCGTCCACGTCGTGTTCACCTACGGACTGGCCATGGTCGCGAGCGGCCGCGGGGACGAAGAGGCCCTGCGCACGTACTGCGAGACCGTCGCCGACTGGGCCGAGCCGCGACGCGCGCAGCTTCTGATGAGCACGGTGAACGAGTGCCGGGCACGCGCCGCGGTCGGCCGGGGGGACTTCGAGGAGGCGTACCAGCTCGCTTCCGAAGTGACCCCGGCGGGCGAACTCCCCGCGCACCACCCCCACTTCCAGCGGTTCTTCCTGGACCTGGTGGAATCCGCGATGCGGACCGGCCGGAAGACCGAGGCCCGCGCACACGTCGAGGCGGGTCGGCGCGCGCGCCTGGACGCCATCTCGCCGCACCTGGAGGTCATCCTCGCCGCGGCCACCGCGATCACCGCGTCCGACGAACGGGCGGGGGAGCTGTACGAAGCGGCCCTCGCCATCCCGGACGCCTCAGTGTGGACGTACGACTATGCCCGGATCCGTCTGCTGTACGGTGAGTGGCTGCGTCGCCGCCGCGAGTACAAGGCCGCACGCGTTCAGCTTGGCGCGGCGCTCGAACTGTTCGAGCACCGTTTGAAAGCCCCGCTGTGGGCTCAGCGCGCCCGCAACGGGCTGCGCGCGGCAGGCGTGGGCGTCGGACTGCCGCAGGACGGGATCACGGCGGCGATGAGCGCACAGGAGCGCCGCATCGCCGAACTCGCGGCGAGTGGCCTGTCCAACAAGGAGATCGGCCGGCGGCTCAACATCTCGCCCCGCACCGCCGGCGCACACCTCTACCGGGTGTTCCCCAAACTGGGCATCACCTCCCGGACCGCGTTGCGCGACGCCCTGCGGAGCCTCGACGAGGCACAGAGCGTCTGACGCCCTACGCCGACGCATCCGGCCCGGCCGGCCCGCGAACGGTCGGTGTCAGGCGTCCGGTTCCACCGACGCGGACGCGATGCGCGCCGCGGGCACGGCGGCGTCCCGGCCTCCGGGCACGCGGTGCTCTCCTTACCGGCCGGAGGCCTTCCAGCGGAGCAGGGAGAAGATCCAGGCCGTGAGGAACAGGCCGCCGATCACGTACCCGACGGAGTTCAGGTCGATCCCGGCCGGCCAGGGCAGGGCCCTGCCCACCGCGGGCATCGCGCCGCTCAGCAGCGTCACCAGGTTCACGGCCCCGACCAGCAGTGCCGCCGCGGCCGACAGGCCGGTGGTGACGAGGTTGTAGTGGATGCGCCGCAGCGGCGCGACGAGAGCCCACCGGTAGGCGGCGGACATGAAGGCCCCGTCCAGGGTGTCGAACAGACTCATGCCGCAGGTGAAGAGGAGCGGCAGGAGCATCAGCGCGTACCACGGCACGCCGGAGGCGGCGCCGGTGCCCGAGAGGACGAGCGGGGACACCTCGGTGGCGGTGTCGAAGCCGAGGCCGAAGAGCAGGCCGAGGGGGAACATGTGCCAGGGGCGCGTCGTCGACGCGGTCAGCCGGTTCAGCAGGCGGCAGAGCAGCCCCCGGCCGTCGAGCACCTGATGCAGCCGCTCCTCGTCGTAGTGCCCTCGGCGAGCGGAACGGTACAGGACGGCGATGCGGCGCAGCGCGAGCAGGTTGTGAACGCCCACCACGCACAGGAACGTGCCCGAGACGGAGGTCCCCACCAGCGAGAGGACCTGGTGGGCGGAGGAGGAGTCCTCGGTCAGCCGGGTCGCCAGGCCGGCTCCGAGCGCCGTGAGCAGACTCAGCACGACGACGACCGAGGAGTGTCCCAGGGCGAACCAGAAACCCAGGTGGGCCGATGGTCTGCCCTCGGCCAGGAACCGCCGGGTGGTGTTGTCGATGGCGGCGATGTGATCGGCGTCGAAGGCGTGCCGGACGCCGAGCATGTAGGCCGTGATGCCGAGCCCGGTTCCGAAGACCTGGGTGCCTGCCGAGAAGCGGTGGGCGGACACCACGCAGGCGAGCAGCACCACGGCGCACACGGTCGTGACCACGATGACCGAGACGAGGGCGATCGTGCTCCGGTTGTCCCTGACGAATCGGCCCGCCGGCTCAGCTCGGAGCACCGGACCCCCACGGCTGCACCTGGACCGAGTAGGAAGCGCCCAGGCGCTTGGCCCGGAACCCCAGTGCCCGCACGGCGTCCAGCAGGGCGCCGGTCATGACGCTCTCCACATGGGTGACACGTGCGTCGAGCGGTGCGTACGCCGCCTCGTGCGGGGCCCAGCTCACGAGGAGGGAACCGGGCCCGTAGTGTTCCGGGCAGCTCCGGATCTCCACCCCACCGGTCAGGACGTCGGTCTGTATCCCGAACCCCGCGCGCAGGAGCGCGTGCACGAGGTCGGGCGCGATCCCGGTCGCGAACGTATGGAGCGAGCTTCCGGTGACCGGCCGAACCGGGTCATCTGTCAAACGACTGACGTCCCTCGGCACCATGACCCGGGTCCTGCACGTCGACTACGGCACGTGTGACCGGCGTGTGCGTCGGTGGTATCGCGGCTGCTCGACGGCCGGGTCGCGGACGGCACGTTCCACCGGCCGGACCACTGATCGGGGCGGCGGCGGTGGCACGCGGGTGCCGGTGCACGTGTGCCGGCGGTCGGCGCTGTGAGGCACCCCGCGGGGCGCCTCAGCGTTCGCTCGGTTGCGCAGGACGTCGCGGGCGCTGATGTCGTAGGCGAGCGGGAGACGCCATGACTGGAATCTATGGCCAGCGACGAAAACAATCATTGGCCTCATTGATGTCGTGAGGGAAAAGTGGTCCGCGAACCCAGACGGCCGCGCCGCGGCGCCGCACCCAGAGGAGATTCGCGTGACCACGCAGGAACGTTCCGGACAGCGCATCGTCATCATCGGAGCCGGCTCCGCGATCGGACGGCAGCTCGCGCGGACGGCCTCGGACGAGGGCGCCGAACTGGTCCTCGCCGGACCGGACCTCGGCAGGCTGAAGGAAACGGGCGGCGAACTGACCGGCGAGTGGCGGACCGTGCAGTTCGACATCACGGACGACGATTCCATCGCGCGACTGGCGGACGAGGTCGGACCCTTCGACCACCTGGTCTCGACAGCGGCCGTCCCCGCCAACGGGCCGCTCGCCGAACTCGACCCGGCCGGTGTCCGACGGGCTTTCGCGGCGAAGGTGGTCGGCCCCCTGTTCATCGCGAAGAACCTGGCCGGCCAGGCACGCGAGGGCGGTTCCTTCACGTTCTTCTCCGGTGTGGCCGCCTGGCGACCGGCACCCGAGCGCACCGTCATGGCCACCACCAACGGCGCTCTCGCCTTCCTCGTCCAGGCCCTGGCCGTCGAGATCGCCCCGCTGCGTGTCAACGCCGTGTCCCCCGGCATCGTCGACAGCGGTGCCTGGGACAAACTCGGTGACGCCAAGCCGGAATTCCTCCAGCGGATCGCCGAGAACAACCCGGTTCGGCGCGTCGGAACCCCGGACGACGTCGTCAAGGCGGTGCTCTTCGCCATGGACAACCCCTACGTCACCGGAACGGTGCTGCACGTCGACGGAGGCGCACGTCTGGCCTAGAGGAGCCGACGAAAACGAGGTGTGGCCAGCGGAAACGTGCTGCTGGTCACATTTCGGCCATGGCTGAAAGCGCTATAGAGTAACCGAGGTACCGCATTAGGTTCTGTAGTGGGGGATGCACGTGATCGGGCGGGAACCGCAATATGACCAACTAACCGCCCTCATCGATGCGGCGCGCGACGGAAACGGGTCTTCGGCGCTCGTGTTCGGTGAAGCGGGTATAGGAAAGAGCACACTCGCGTCAGCGGTCGTCGAGGCGGCATCCTCATCAGGCTTCGCGGTTCTGTCCTGTCATGGCATCCGGGGTGCCGGCGCGGCGGGCTTCGAGGGGTTGCACGAGCTGCTGCTGCCTCTGCTCAGCCGTATCGATGCTCTACCGCCGCGCCAGCGCACCGCTTTGCAGGTGGCGTTCGGAGGGGAGGGCGAACCGGCGGATCGTTTCATCACCGGCCTCGCCACCTTCGGACTGCTGGAGGAGGCCGCGGCGCGGGGTCCCATGGTGGTGCTGGTCGAGGACCTGCACTGGCTCGACAAGTCGACAGCCGGCATCGTCACCTTTCTCGCGGCTCGTATGAGCGTCATGCCGGCACTGCTTCTGGCCACCAGCCGAACCGACCGGATCTACCCCGACCCCACGCCGCACTTCAAGCATCACGTGCCACTGGCACCGCTCAGCCAGGAAGACGCGCTGAACCTGGTCGCCACGCACGCGCCCGCGCTGACGACGACGCAACGGCTCCAGTTGGTCGAGCGCGCACTGGGCAACCCGCTCGCTCTGACGGAATGGGCGACCAGCCCGTCGTGGGTCGAGGGATCACCTTCCGCCGAGCGCGTCCGTCTTCCGATGGGCAAACGTCTGGAGGACTCGTTCCTTGCCGAGGTCGCCCTGCTGCCCCGGGCGACGCGGCGCGCTCTCCTCGTCGCGGCCGCGGGCGAGGATTCGAGCAGCTCCGAAGTGCTGGCGGCTGCCCGCAACCTGGGTCTGGACCAACGCGACTTCGCGCCGGCCGAAAGCTTCGGGCTGATCACACTCACCGGTGGCAGCTACAAGTTCCGCCACCCGTTGCTGGGTTCGGCGGTGTATGACAACGCTGACTCCGACGCGCGGTTGCGCGTGCACACCGAACTGGCGCGGGTCGTCGTCGATGCCGCGCGCGCCGTCCACCACCGGGCCGCGGCGGTCGCCGGCTGGAACGAGGACGTCGCCGCCGAACTCGAAGATCTGGCCGTGGCGACCGGCCGACGGGGTGCGCGCACGGAGGCGACCGCCGCCTGGCGGCGTGCGGCCGAGCTGACCCCCCGCGCGGCGGAGCGGGCCCGGCGCATGGTGATGGCGGCTGAAGCCGCGCGGCAGGCGGGCGCGACAGCCGACGCCGCCGCCCTGCTCGCCGAGGCGGAGCCGATCGTCGACGACGAAGCATCGGTGGTGCAGTTCGCCCGCACCGAATGGATGCTCGCCAGCACCAGCACGACGCTTCCGGACCGCAGCGGTGAGGAACTCATCAAGCTGTCGCGGACACTCAGCAATCCGGACGACCGGGTCGAGGTTCTCACGTGGGCGGCGGTGCGCAGCTACACCCGCCAGAACTTCTCCCCCGAGACCACGGCAGCCGTGGCCCACGAACTCCGGCGACCCGGCATCGCCGTCACCGATCGGCAACGGCTGCTCCAGAGCATCGGCCTGGCCCTGATCGGTTCGGCAGACCGGATCACGTCCGTCGAGGAAGCACTGTCGGTCTTCCAGCGGGAGGTACGCGAGACGGACGCGACACTGCTGAACTGCCTCGCGTTCGCCTTCGAGGACGCCCATGACCTCATCGGCGCCGAACGTGTCTGGAGCGCCGAGATCGACCTGTTCCACCGATCAGCGCGGACGAGCGACGAGACGGTGGCCTTCGCCGGGCGTGCCACGGCACGCATGAACGCCAACGCGATCGCTGCCGGGCTTGCCGACGGCGAGCACGCGCTGCGCCTCAGTTCGGAACTCGGTCTGTCGGTCGTAGGAGCGGTTTCCGCGGCGGAGATCGCACGTGCACGCGCATGGCGCGGCGAACACGAGCTCGCGACCGCTGCCCTCGAAACCTGCACCGAACTGTCCGGACTGATGCCCTTCGCCAGGGTGACCGCCATCGCGTCCTCGGCGTCCGCCCAGATGGCTGCGAACGAAGGCCGCCCCGAGGAGGCGGTCGCCCACTTGCTGAAGACCGTCGAGCATCCACCCGTCGGCATGTGGGCCGGCGGCGACCTCGCCGACTCGGCCGTGCGAGCAGGCCGGCCGGAGGTGGTGGAGGGCTGGCTCGACATGGCGACGGCCGCCGTCGCGTCCAGTGACTCCGACCATCTCGCGATGCTCGTCGAACGCTCCCGGGCGCTGCTGGCCCCAGGAGACGACGCACGCGTCCACTTCGAGCAGGCCATACAACGCGGTGAGCGGACCACCGCGTTCCTCGACCTGGCCAAGACCCGCTTGTTCTACGGCGAATGGCTGCGCCGCGAACGCCACATCGTGGAAGCACGCGGCCATCTCTCGGCGGCGCTGCACGTCTTCGAGTCACACCACACGGAACCGCTCGCGCAACGAACGGCACGAGAGCTGGGTGCCGCCGGCAGCAACGTGCAGCGCGCACAGCCGAGCCAGACCGTCGACGCCAGCGCCGTGCTCACCGCTCAAGAGCTGCACGTCGCCCGGCTGGCCGTCGAGGGGCACACGAACAGGCAGATCGCCGACCAGTTGTACCTCTCCCACCGCACGGTGGGAGCGCATCTGTACAGCACCTACGCGAAACTGCGGATCCACCGACGATCCCAGCTCGCCGCCGCCCTCGAGTCCGCACTCGACTGATCCGCGCGGCCGTGTGAGCCCGATCGCCCAGTGCAGGCTGGTGTACCCGCCCGGCCGGGGCGGGCACGCCGTCTTGCGGTACTGCGGCACTGCGGTATTGCGGTACTGCGGCCGGGGGGTCAGGCCGCGATCGTCTTGTACTCGACGTACTGGGTCAGACCGACCGTGCCGAACTCCCTGCCGATGCCGCTGCTCTTGAAACCTCCGAAGGGTCCGTCGAAGGAGAACGGCGCGCCGTTGACGGAGAACGTGCCGGTGCGGATGCGCCGGGCGAGCTCCAGGGCGCTGTCCTCGTCGGCCGTCCACACGCCTCCGCCGAGGCCGTACGGGGAGTCGTTGGCGATGCGGACCGCGTGGTCGTCGTCGTCGAACGGGATGACCACGAGCACCGGGCCGAAGATCTCCTCCTGCGCGATGCGCATGGAGTTGTCGACGTCGGCGAAGAGGGTCGGGGTGACGTAGTAGCCGTCTTCGAGACCGGCGGGGACCTCGGGACCGCCGGTGACGAGCCGGGCGCCCTCGCGGATTCCCGTCTCGATGTAGGACCGGACGCGCTCCTGCTGGTCGGCCCTGACCATCGGGCCGATGAAGGTGGCGGGATCGGCGGGGTCGCCGACGGTCAGCGACTCGACGAGGTCCTTCAGCTTGGCCACGGCCTCGTCGTAGCGGCTGCGGTGCACCAGGATCCGGGTGTGCGCGACGCAGGCTTCGCCGTTGTTGGCGAAGGAGAGGAACTTCAGGCCCTCCACCATGGCGTCGAGGTCGGCGTCCTCCCGCACGATGGCGGCGGACTTGCCGCCGAGCTCCAGGCTCACCCGCTTCAACTGCCGCCCCGCGATGGCCGCGATGGCGCGTCCGGCACCCGTCGAACCGGTGAACGCGATCTTGTCGATGCCGGGGTGGGAGACGAGGTACTCGCTGGTGGCGCGGTCGGCGGGCAGGATGCTGACCACGCCCTCCGGCACACCCGCGGCAGTGAGGATCTCCCCCAGCAGCAGCGTGACGAGGGCGTTCTCGGGCGACGCCTTGAGTACGACGGTGCAGCCCGCCAGGAGAGCGGGGACGATCTTGACGAGCGCGGACTGGTGCGGGGCGTTCCAGGGGATGACGGCCGCGACGACACCGACCGGTTCACGGCGTACCAGGATGCGGCCCGTCGCACCGTCGGTCCGCGGCAGTTCCTCCTCCCACGGCAAGGCAGCGGCGGCGCGCAGGAAGGCATCGGTCTGCTGGGACAGCGCGGACGCGGTCCAGCCGGTGAACCAGCGCGCGCTGCCGTTCTCGGCGGTGGTGAGGTCGGCGATCTCCTCGGCGCGCTCGGCGTAGAGGTCGTTGAAGCGGGCGATGACCTTCTGCCGCTCGGCCGGGGACAGGCGCGGCCAGGGACCTTCGTCGAAGGCCTTGCGGGCGGTGTCGACGGCGAGGTCCACATCGGGCTTCGTGGCCTCGGCGGCCAGTCCCACCAGGGACCGGTCGTGCGGGGAACGGACCGCCAGCAGGTCCTTCTTGGCCGGCGCGGTCCAGCGTCCGCCGATGTAGAGCTTGTCGTAAGTGATCACTGAGAGTCCCTGTCGGGTGTGTACGGAAGTGGAAGAAGTCGGTGCCGGGGAGGGGGTCTGCCTGGACCCGGTCCGCCGGGGCCGCCGGGCCGGGTGGGCGCGGGGCCGTCTTGCTCCGCCAAGATAAGAGAACGCCGTTCTCTTAGTCAAGAGAACGGCGTTTCGTTAAGTCGTGGGCGAACAAGCTGTCAGTCTGCGTGCCGGAACCCTGTGACAGGTCTCACTTCCTGTGCCCGCCCCCGCCCGAGTGCCGTGGTAGGCCGGCCGTGACCGAAGGCGGCCTCGACGAAGCACTGGTCGTGGGCCGCCTGGGCGCCGTGCCGCAGGGCGCGCTCCAGCGAGGGGCGGGACGGCGGATCGCGGCGGGACCAGCCGTCGTGGAGCAGGGACACCGCGAAACCGGCGAGGAACGCGTCACCGCAGCCCATGGTGTCGGCCATGGTCCGGGTGTCCGCCGGGCGTGCCGGAGCCGTCACCAGGGTCCGGCCGTCGTACACGGTGGCCCCCGCCAGGCCGCGGGTCGCCAGGACCATACGCGCTCCCCGCGCCACCACGGCTTCCAGCAACCGTCGCGTGGCCGCGTCGTCCAGGTCCGAGCAGGACAGCAACGCCAGGTCGAGGTGGGGGCAGACCCGGTCGAGGTAGGCGGGGGAGCGGAACTCCTCGTCGTCGGAGAGGTCGAAGCTGACCAGGGGGCCGGCCGCGGCGAGCCTGGGCAGTTCGCTCTCGGTGTGCGAGTAGACGCTGGAGTGCACGAGCGAGAACGACGCCGCGTACGCCAGCAGGGCATCGTCCAGGACGAGCGGTTCGCGCACGGTGACACCGCCGCCGTTGTAGCCGAGGAACACCCGGTCGCCGTCCCGCACGTGGAGGGTGGAGACGCCGGACTCGCCGTGGCGCACCACGCTGCGCTCGACCGCGACGCCCTGGGCCGCCACGGCCGCACGGAGGAAGGCACCGAGGTCGTCGTCGCCGAACACCCCCAGATAGGCGGCGTCGAGACCGAGACGGCGGGCGTACACGGCGACGTTGACGCAGTTGCCGCCCGGGTAGTCGATGCCGCGGTCCACGAAACGGTCCACGACGTTGTCGCCGAAACCGAGGATGTTCATCAAAGACTCCAGGGGCGCGGGCGCCGCGTGGGTGCGCGGCGCCCGCTCGGGGCGTGCCGGTGCAGGGGCTCCGGCACGCCGGGGCGGATGGAGGCGGGGTGGGACGGACCGCGGTCAGTAGTCCATGACGCGGTAGTAGCGACGCAGGTCCAGGGAGTGGTCGCGCACCCGCTCCAGGTGCTTGCTGACCCGGTCCATCACGGTGTCCAGCACCAGCGGCGCCAGCAGCCCCCGGAACTCCGGGCTGATGCCGGCCAGGGGGTAGTCGCGGGTGTCGAAGACGGTCACGTCCTTGGAGACGCGCCGGGCGAACGCCTCGGCCCGGTCGGTGAGCGCCCGGGTCTCGTCCTCACCCTGGAAGACGATCACGCTGGTGTCCTCCTCCAGCAGCTCCAGCGAGCCGTGGAAGAACTCGGCGCTGTGCACCCGCGTGGTGCGCAGCCACTGCATCTCTTCGAGGATGCACATGGAGTACAGGTAGGTGAACCCCCACAGGTTCCCGCCGCCGATGAGGAAGTGGTAGTCGGTGTCCTTGTGGGCCTCGGCGAAGTCGGACGCCACCGGCTCGGCTTGCCGGGCGACGTCCACCAGGACGCGCGGCAGGCCGGCGAGTTCGTCGGCGAGGCGGTCGTAGCCGGTGAACTCGCCCCGCCGGGAGAGCAGTCGGCCCATGAAGAGCAGCATCTGGACGTCGAACGGCCAGGCCTTGGGCGCCGAGACCAGCGCGGTGTCCACCCGCTGGGCGACGGGGGAGTCGGGGTGGCCGGTGAAGCCGATCGTGTACGCGCCTCGCTCCTTGCAGTGGTCGATGGCCTTGAGGCTGTCCTCGGTGGTGCCGGAGACGGAGGTGAAGACGGCGGCGGTCCGCTCGCCCAGGCGGGCGTCACCGGAGACGACCAGTTCCGCCGCGATCGCCGCCCGCACCGGCAGCACCGAGGTGCGCCGGGCCAGGTGCTCGTAGGGCCACATCTGCGCGTAGGTGCCGCCGGCGCCCACCAGGAGGACGTTGTCGTACCCCTCGTCCACGAGACGGTCGACGACCTCCTCGATCCGGGGGCGCAGCGCCACGAGGCTTTCCGTCTGGGCGACGAACTCGGCTTCGTTGAAAGAGAGCACGGTGATGGTTTCCTTCGAGGTGTGCGGAGAAGTGTGCGAGAGAGGTCTCAGGCCGCGCGGCGCCGGGAGAACAGCACGTTCGCACCGGCGATGACGAGGCCGCCGACGAAGATCAGCGTTCCCATGACGTTGACCTGCGGGGGCACGCCGGTACGGCTGGCGCTGTACACCCACAGCGGGAAGGTGACCGTCCGGCCGGCGTTGAAGCTGGTGATGACGTAGTCGTCGATGGACAGGGCGAAGCACAGCAGGGCGCCGGAGGCCACACCGGGCAGCAGCGTCGGCAGGGTGACCAGCCGGAACGCCGTCCAGGGCCCGGCTCCGAGGTCCCGGGCGGCCTCCTCCAGCGTCGGATCGTGACCCGCCATGCGGGCCCGTACGGTGATGGCGACGTACGGGATGCAGAACGCGACGTGGGCGATGACGATGGTCCAGTAGCCGCGCGGCACGCCGAGCACGATGAACAGCGACAGGAGGGCGGCGCCCAGGGCGATCTCGGGGGCCGCGATGGCGGCGAACAGCAGCAGGTCCACGGAGCCGCGCCCGCGGAAGCGGTGGCGGCCCAGGGCCAGACCGATCGGGGTGCCCAGCAGGGTGGCGACCACCGTGACGACCAGCGCGACGGTGAGGCTGTTGACCAGCGCCAAGGTCAGGTTGGGGATGGCGAACAGGTGCCGGTACCAGGTGAGGGTGAAGCCCTGCCAGGTGAAGTTCACCTTGCTGTGGGTGTCGTTGAAGCCGAACAGGACCATGACGGCGATCGGCAGCAGCAGCCAGGCCAGCACCAGCCAGGTGTACAGGGTGAGCGTGGGACGGCGGCGCGGGCGGCGGCCGGTGCGCGGCCGGGGCGCCACGACGGCGTCCTCGACGTGGGTGACGGTGTCGGCGGTCATCGCGCGGCCACCTCCAGCACCTCGTCGGTGCCCAGGGCGCGGGCGTAGGCGAATACCGCCAGCAGCAGGGCGCCCATCAGTACGAAGGACAGGGCGGCGGCGGCCGGGTAGTCGAGGTTGGTGAAGTACTCGGTCTGGATGATGTTCCCGATCATGGTGGTCGAGGGGCCGCCGAGGATGCCGGCGTTGACGTAGTCGGCGGAGGCGGGCACGAAGGTCAGCAGCACGCCCGCGAAGACTCCGGGCAGGGACAGCGGCAGCACCACGCGCCAGAAGGTCTGCGCCCGGGAGGCGTACAGGTCGGTGGAGGCCTCGATCACCTTGGCGTCCACCCGCTCCAGGGCCACGTACACGGGCAGCACCATGAACGGCAGGAAGTTGTACGTCAGTCCGCCGATCACCGCGTACGGGGTGGCCAGGACGTGGAAGCCGGCGGGCAGCAGCCCCAGGTCCTTGAGCGGGCCGAGCAGGACGCCGTTGTCGGCGAGGACCACGTTCCAGGACTGGGTGCGGATGACGAAGGAGACGAAGAACGGCAGCAGGAGCAGGAAGAGGAAGACCGACTTGTGCCGGCCGGCCCGGAAGGCGATCCAGTAG
Organism: Streptomyces flaveolus; assembly: GCF_000716535.1. Lineage (GTDB taxonomy): Bacteria > Actinomycetota > Actinomycetes > Streptomycetales > Streptomycetaceae > Streptomyces > Streptomyces flaveolus_A. The sequence continues at coordinate 15,596 of NZ_JNWV01000073.1, forward strand.
GCCACCGGGTATCCCACCAGGGCGCAGCCGACGGTGGCCGCGGCGCCGTAGAGGAGTGAGCGGACCAGTTGCACGTGGTAGGTCTCCACCACGTGGGCGTAGGTGCCGAAGTGGAAGGTCTGGCGGAAGCCGTCGATGAAGTCGCCGGTCTGCAGGGACAGCGACACCATGACGATCACCGGCGTCACGAAGAAGGCGGCCAGCCACAGCCAGCCCGGCAGCACCATCAGATACGGAGCCAGTACGGCGCCGGGGCGCCGCCGGCGGCGCGTCAGGACTGGTAGATCGGTTCGAACAGCGCGTTCCACTGCTTCTCCTCCGTCTCGTCGAGCACCCGCAGGTGGCGCAGCTTGGCTTCGTCGGCCTTGGTCGGGAAGACCAGGGGGCTGGTGCTCAGCGAGCCGAGCAGGGACCGGAGCTCGCCGGTGGCGGCGGCCGCGTCGCGCTGGATCACCGGCTGAGCGGCCGGGACGGGACACACGAACTGCACCGTCTCGCTGATCTTCGCGGCGACCTCGGGCCGGTAGACGTAGTCCATGTACGTCAGTGCGTCGACGGGGTGGGCGGCCGTCGAGGGGATGCACAGGTTGTCGGTCCACAGCAGTCCGCCCTCGTCGGGGATGACGAACTCCAGCCGTGAACCACTGCGGTTGGCCTGGAAGACGTCGCCGGAGTACACCAACGAGGCGTACAGGTCGCCGCGTTGGAGCGAGGACTGGTAGGTGGCGGTGCTGTAGGAGCGGACCAGGCCGGCGTCGCGCTGCTGGCGCAGCCAGGCGGCGGCCTTGCGCCAGTCGGCGTGCGTGGAGGTCTCCGGGTCGACGCCGACGGCCAGCAGGGCGATGTTGCCCATCTGCACCGCGTCGTTCCACATGCCGACCTTGCCGCGCAGCTTCGGGTCGAGCAGGTCCTGCCAACTGGTGATCTTCCGGCCGACCTTGGCCGGGTCGTAGCCGATTCCGGTCATGCCGGACTGCCAGGGCACGGTGTAGACGTTGCCGCGGTCGAAGGAGGAGTTCTTGAACGTGGCACCGCCGTACTCGGCGAAGTGGGGCAGCCTGCTGTGGTCGAGCGGGGCGAGGTAGCCGAGTTCGATGTACTTGGTGAGGTAGCTGTCGCCGCCCAGCACCATCAGGTCGTAGCCGATGCCCTGTCCGGAGGCGAACTCCGGCTGGACCTTGCCGAACCAGGACGCGCTGTCGTCGATCACCTCGTCGTAGGAGACTTTGATGCCGGTCTCGCGGGTGAACGCCTCCAGGGTGGGGTGCCGGCCCTGGTCGCCGGGGTCGGTGTCGATGTACTGGGTGTAGTTGGCGAAGCTGAGCCGGCCCTTCTTCTTCCGTCCGGTCCAGAAGTCGCCGACGGCGGCGGCGATCTCGGCGGCCGTGCCGGGCACGGGCTTGCGGGCGCCGGGCACGCTGCACGCGGCGAGCGGGGCCAGGGCGGCGGCGCCGAGCGCGGCACGCAGCAGACCGCGCCGGGAACAGCGGCGCTCGGTCAGTCCGCGCAGCCAGGGCGCGGGAGGTGTGGGCTGCAGGGGCATCATGGTCGACCTGTCGTCAGCTCGGGGTGAGGGAACCGGAGTCGGGGACCGCCCGGTCGGCGGCGGAGGTGGCCGGTGCGGCGGGCGTGGTGCCGAGCGGGTAGGAGTGGGCGGTGGCCCAGGACAGCCAGACGGTGTCGCCGCGGGCCGGTACGACGGACGCCGTGCCGTCGTTGGGCTGGAAGACGGTCATCTCCGCGCCGGTGTCCGTGGCCACCGTGTAACTGGTGGAGGTGCCCAGGTAGACCACCTCGCTGACGGTCCCGCGGATGCGGCTCGCGTCCCCCGCCGGGCCGGCGGTCAGGGTGATCTTCTCGGGCCGTACGGTGAGCTGGACCTCCGTCCCGGCGGCGGGCGCGGCGGACGGCGGGACGGTGACGCGCTGTCCGTCGCCGAGGTCGATCACCCCGCCCGCGGGTCCGGTGGTGGTCAGCCGGCCGCTGATCAGGTTCGACGTGCCGATGAAGCCGGCGACGAACGCGGTGGCGGGGCGCTCGTACACCTCCTGCGGGCCGGCGACCTGCTCGATCAGGCCGCCGTTCATCACCGCGATCCGGTCCGACATGGTCAGCGCCTCGGCCTGGTCGTGCGTGACGTAGATGAAGGTGATGCCCACCTCGCGCTGGATGCGCTTGAGCTCGAGCTGCATGGACTGCCGCAGCTTCAGGTCGAGCGCGCCCAGGGGTTCGTCGAGGAGCAGGGCGCGCGGGCGGTTGACCAGGGCCCGCGCCAGGGCCACGCGCTGCTGCTGGCCACCGGAGAGCTGCCGGGGGCGGTGGTCGGCCTTCTCGGCGAGTTCGACGGTGCGCAGGATGCGGTCGACCCGGTCGTGGATCTCGTCCTTGGGGACGCGCCGGCGGCGCAGCCCGAACGCCACGTTGTCCGCGACGCTCAGGTGCGGGAAGAGCGCGTAGGACTGGAACACCATGTTGATGTCCCGCTTGTCGGCCGGTACGCCGACCATGTTCCGGCCGTGCAGCAGGATCTCCCCGCCGCTCGGCTCCTCGAATCCGGCGATCATCCGCAAGGTGGTGGTCTTGCCGCAGCCGGACGGCCCCAGCAGGGAGAAGAACTCCCCCTCGGCGATGGTGAGGTTCACCCCTCGTACCGCCGCTCCGCCGCGGGCGCCGCCGAAGTCCTTGACCACGTCGACGAGGGTGATGGCCGGGTCTGCGCCGGCCGGTGGCGGCGAAAGGGTGTCGGTTGCCATCGCGGAGACCTCCGGAGTTCGGATAGGGGCGGAACGGGCGACCGTCGGCAGGGCGCGGACGGCCGTCCGGGGGACGGCAGACGGAGCCTTCTGGCGGGCAGAATTGATAACGTTACCAACGCGCTCGTACCTTACCCACGCCCCGCGGCCTTGCGTCAATGGTTGAATGGCGCTGAATGCCATCGAGCCGTTCCCCGGCGTTCGCCGGCCTGACACGGAAAGACCGGAGATGCCCCCTGAATCGCAGCCGCGGCGCCGCGTGACCATCCCGGACGTCGCCCGGCACGCCGGTGTGGGACAGGCGACGGCCGCACGCGTCCTCGGCGGGTACGGATCGGCGAGCGCGGCCACCCGGGAGCGGGTGCTGGCCGCCGCCGCCGAGCTGGGCTACAGCACCAACGCCGTGGCACGCAGCATGATCAGCGGCCGCACCGACACCCTCGGAGTGGTCGTCGCCGACGTGGAGAACGCCTACTTCGCCCGTGCGGTGCGCGGCATCGCCGACGTCGCGGCCAAGGCGGGGCTGCAGGCCATCCTCGCCAACAGCGACGAGGACAGCGAGAAGGAGAAGGCCGCGGTCCAGCTGTTCATCGAGCGGCGCGTGGACGGGCTCGTGGTGGCGCCGGCCGCCACCGACGACGAGCACCTCGCCCGCGCCGTCTCCGCCGGCATCCCGGTGGTGCTGCTCGACCGGGTGCTGGCCGGTGCCACGCTGGACACGGTGGTCGTGGACAACCGGGGGGCGGTGAAGGCGGCGGTGACCCGGTTCACCGAGGCGGGACACACCCGTATCGCGGTGATCACCTCGGCCATGCCGGGTGACGACGGCATCCGTCTGGCGCCGGGCGCGGACATCTGGACGACGACGGAACGTGTCGCCGGCTACCGCCAGGCCCTGCGGGCGGCCGGCATCCCGCGTTCCGCGGAGCTGATCCGGCACACCGGGTACGAGCGGGGTTGGGCGCGGTCGGCCGTACTGGAGCTGATGACCTCTCGCGACCGCCCCACCGCCCTGTTCACCACCGACAACGTGGCGACGCTCGGCACCCTGGACGCCCTGCTCGACCTCGACGCCCGCATCCCCGGCGACGTCTCGGTCATCGGCTTCGACGACGCGGAATGGACCACGCTCATCCGGCCGCGGCTGAGCGTGGTCAGCCAGCCCGTGCAGGAACTGGGCGGCCTGGCCGCGGACATCCTGATCCGCCGCATCAACGGAGCGGCTGCCCGTCCCCGCCGGCACACCCTGAACACGACGTACATCGCCCGTGAGTCGACAGGGCCGGTACCCGCTCGCGTACGACGTCTACGGGCGCCGACGGACTGACCCTGATCCGAGACCGCGCCACGCGTACGGCGTCGGGCCACCTGAAGGCCTACGCCGCCACCGCGCCTGTCCAGGCCCCACAGCCGCGGGACGTCGGCGCCCCGGCGCGCAGGCGTCGTCGCGAGCGGGCACCACCTGCCGCTGAGCGCCGGCCCACACCACCGACCGCCCCACTGGGCGGTCCGCCTCCTCGCCGCCCGCGAGGCGCCGAGAGCGCAGCGCCACGTCGTGCCCGACGTTGGAGGTGGCTCTGTTCAGTTCACCGCGTCGCTGGGGGATCGCCTTCTCGTCGTCCGTTTTTCGTCGCTCGCGACGTGCCGAGAGCGCAGCGCTATCTCGTGCCCGACGTCGGGGGCGGCCCTGTTCAGTTCACCGCGTCGCTGGGGGATCGCCTTCTCGTCGTCCGTTTTTCGTCGCCCGCAACGTGCCGAGAGCGTTGCCCCCGCCAAGGTCCGGGCGAGCGGGTCGCCGACCGGCTGGGAAGGGGGGCGGGCCGTTGCGCGGTCCAGGCACATCTCACGCGCCGGTGACTCCGTCGATCCGCTCGCGGATGAGGTCGGCGTGACCGTTGTGACGCGCGTACTCCTCGATCATGTGCACCATGATCCAGCGCAGGGAGACTCCCTCATCGCCGACGTGTCCGGCTTCCTGTTCGGACAGGCGGCAGGAGTCGTCCAGCGATGCGTCGACGATCAGCTCGCGGCCTCGAGCGACCTCCGCTCGCCACACGGCCGTCGCCTCGTCGAGCCCTCGTTCCCGCTGAAGGGCAAAGCCGTCCAGGTTGCTCTCCCCGAAGACCGGAGGAACGTCCCGACCCGCGAACACACGCTGGAACCAGTTGCGTTCCACTTCAGCCATGTGCTGAACGAGACCCAGCAGCGTCATGGACGAGGGTGGCGCCGAGGCGAGCCGTGCCTGCTCGTCGTCCAGGCCCGAGCACTTGAGGGCGAGGGTCGCGCGGTGAAAGTCCAGCCATGCTTCCAGCATGGCGCGTTCGCCGGCGTGCCCGGGAGGGATGGGCCGTCCGTCCGGAGTCGTATGCATGAACACACCCTGGCAGCAGCCGTGGCCCACGACCGACCGTGCCTTACGGGGTGAGGCTGTATCCGGCCACGGAGCATCCGCGAAAACCCGTTGGCGGAGCACGGCGGCCACTGCTACTTTTCCGCCAGGCCGTGCGAGAGAACGAGGAGGTGGTACCCGTGGACACAGTATCGACATGGGTGCTCCCCTCCGGGGTCACGGTCGGGCGATAGGTCGTCCGGGAGCGCCGTTCAAGAGCACTCCCGAAAGGCACGACCGTGCGCTTCACTTCCGAACAACGCCTCGACGACGGCGTCCTCGAACGCGAATTCACCCTCGGCGAGATCCCCGGCACCCTGTGGACATCTGGGTCCGCACCGGCCCCGCTGGTCCTGATGGCCCACAACAACGGCCTGCCCAAGGCGGACCCCCGGCTGGTGGCCCGGGCCCGGTACACCGCGGCGCGCGGCTACGCGGTGGCCACCATCGACGCCGCCGGGTGCGGTGGCCGTCCCCGTTCCGCCGCCGACGAGCAGGCCCGTGCCGACCTCCGGCGGGCGATGCGGGCCGGCGAACCGGTCGACGAGATCTTCGAGTCCCTCATCGGCCCGCTGGTCGACAACGCGGTCCCGGAATGGCACACCAC
>NZ_JNWV01000074.1 GCF_000716535.1 Streptomyces flaveolus
GTGTCCGGTCCGGGAGCAACGGCTCGATCCGCGCCCACTGCGCATCAGTCAACGGCACACCCAGACCAACGACCAACCGATCCAAACGAAACTGCCTAGCAGGCCCCCGGTGGTCACGAGGGTGTCCTCCGGGCCGGGCGAGAGCGAGTCCAGGGTCATGACCAGCCGCTTCGCCGCGCCCGAGAGCAGTCGCTGCGCTACCCGGTCGCCGTTCTCGGCCGCCCGCGCCACCAGCGGTGCGAGGGAGGCCAGTTCGAGGACGGGGCGTTCGTGGACCGCCTGCACGAGCCGGTCGCGCACGTCCTGTGCGGTGGCCGGCGTCGTGGGCGCCTCCGCGGCGTTCTCCCCGAGGTAGTGCGCGAGGACGGGCGCGGTCAGGAGCGTCGGTCTGCCGCGCCCGTCGAGGGCGGCGAGCGCGCTCCGTACCGCTCTGCGCCCGATCCAGAACCCGCTGCCGCTGTCGCCGAGCAGCCAGCCGTTGCCGTCCGCGGTGGCGACTGTGATGCCGCCCGCGAGCCGGGCCGCCACGGCTCCGGTGCCCCCGATCAGGACGAGACCGTCGCAGGGGGCGCCGGGCGCACCGGCGAGAGCGATCTCGGCATCGCTGGAGACGGCGGTGACGTCGGGCCGTATCCCCAAGTCTTCGAGGGCCGCGTGCAGTGCCGAGGTCGCGTTCGCGTTGCCCGCGTTGCCGGGCAGCGCGGAACATCCCGCCATCCCGGCGACCACCGCCCGTACACGGGGCCGCAGCGGGGGCGGTGCTGCGGCGGCGATCGCCTCGCGCAGGTGCGCGGTCAGGACGTCGAGCGGGACGGAGAGGGCGTTGCCCGGCCCCGACACGCCGGCGTGCAAGGGCGGCCCGCCGTCGGCTGCCGCCCATGCCACCGCGGCGCGCGTGCGGGTGCCGCCCGCGTCGATGCCGATGACGACGGGCCGTTGCGCCAGGTCCGCCGCCTGCTCGTTCGCGCTCGTCGGCACGACGTTTCCCTCCCCGGGTGCTCCTCGGACGGCGTCCGCACAGACGCGCCTGCCTGTCCTGGCCTATGTCTTCGCAACCTCTTGCGCGTCGCGGGGGCAGGGGGCGGCGCGGTCCCCGCGGGGTGCTACTCGTGTTTGTACGGGCGGACGGCCTCGCTCGTGGCGGCCATCGCCTCCGTGCTCTGGTCGTAGGTGCGCTGAGCCACGGCGATGTAGAGCAGGTCGAGGACCGCCATCTGCGCGTGCCTGCTCAGGACGGTGTGGTGGCCGGGACCGTCGTCCGGCACGGTCGTCGCGAGCACGAGGTCCACGCGGCGGGCCAGCGGTGAGTCGGGGTCCCCGACGACGGCGACGGTCGTGGCGCCCCGCGACGCGGCCTCCGCCGCCAGGTCCGTCACCTCCCGCGTACGGCCGCTGTGGGACAGTGCGAGGAGCACGTCGTCCGGCCCGAGGAGCGCGGCCCCGGTGAGCGCCACCTGCGTGTCGCTCCACGACCAGGCGGGAACTCCGATCCGGTAGACGCGCTGCTGGAACTCGGCTCCCATGCTCCCGCTGCCGCCCGTCCCGCAGATCTCCACCCGGCGGGCGCTCGCGATCGCGGAGGCCGCCTGCTCCACGGCGTTCAGGTCGATCGCGGCCAGGGTCTCGCCCACCGCGTGCCGCACCCCGGCGGAGATCGCGGAGGCGACCAGGCGGATGTCGTCCTTCTCCGAAATGTCCCGGCCGATGTTGGCCCGCCAGGTCTCCTGCTCGGACCGGCCGGTGTCGGACGCGAGGGCGAGCCGGAGCGCGGAGTAGCCCGGCAGCGCGAGCGTGCGGCAGAAGCGGGTGATGCTCCCGGTGGACACCCCGCACGCGTCCGCCAGGTCGAGGATGGTCATCCGCGCGGCGGCCGCCGGGTCGTCGAGGATCAACTCGGCTGTCGTGCGCTGCGCTTCGGGCAGGTCCGGGAGCAGTTCGCGGATCCGGCCGACGATGCCGCCGTCGATGGCCCCAGCGGTGGTGTGCATGGCTCGGCCTCTCCCAGCCTCTCCTCGGAGTTGAAGAATTTTTCTTCATCCTGACCGCCCGAGGGACCCAATTATGGCTCGGATCCATTGACTTGTCCCGCCCCCTGCGCGCAAAGTCGTGCGGCGAAGAAGAAATCTTCTTCATCGGATGCGAAGGAGCGGATGTGCCGGACAGTCAAGAGTTCCTCGCCGCGGCCAAGGACGTCGTCGACCGAGTGGTCACCACACACACGGACGCCGTGCTCGCGGCGGCCGGTCTGATCGCGACCGCGCTCAAGGGCGACGGTGTGGTGCAGGCGTTCGGAACCGGGCATTCGGAGTCCCTGGCCACCGAGGTCGCCGGCCGGGCCGGCGGGCTCGTGCCCACCAACAAGATCGCGATCAGGGACCTCGTACTGTACGGCGGCGCGCCCGTGGACATCCTCAGCGACCCCCTGCTGGAGCGGGACCCCGCGATCGCACACCGACTGTACGAGCTCGCCGCTCCGCACCCCGAAGACGTGTTCGTGATCGCCTCCAACTCCGGCATCAACGGCTGCATCGTCGAGATGGCCCAGCTGGTCAAGGAGCACGGCCACGCCCTGATCACCGTCACCAGCCTAGAGCACACCTCCCGCGCCACCCCGCGCCATCCCTCGGGAAAGCGCCTCAGCGACTTCGCGGACGTCGTCCTCGACAACGGCGCGCCCTTCGGCGACGCGCTGCTGCCGCTGCCCTCCGGCGGCTCCGTGTGCGCCGTCTCCACGATCACCGCGGCCTACCTGGCCCAGATGGTCAACGCCGAGGCGGTGCGCCTGCTGATCGAGGCGGGAGTCACCCCACCGGTGTACCTCTCGGCCAACGTGCCCGGCGGCGACGAGCACAACAAAGCCCTCGAAGACCGTTACGCGGGCCGCATCCGCCGCGGCGCCTGACCACGACACGGCCACCGCCCGACGACCCAGTTCCGCCACGCCCGCTCATTCCGCCTGCCATTGGAGCGTGCACATGAACAGCCGAGACGTCACAGGCCCGCCGCGCCCGCCGGCGCACAGACCACTGCTGACCCGCCTCGCACGGCCCGTCACCGCGGTCCTCGCGAGCGGTGGCCTGCTCGCCGCCGCCCTCGCGGGCGCGGGCGGTGCCGCCGCGCAACCCGCGGCCCCGACCTCCCCGGCCACCGCGGCGGCGGGCCCCGCCCTGATCCCCTCCCTGCACAACTGGACACCGGGCGGGGGAACCCTGCGCCTCGACGCGCGGACGAGGATCGACACCGACGCCGCAGGCGAGCCCACCGCGCGGCAATTGGCCGGCGAACTGCGCGACACCCTCGGCCGCCCGGTCCCCGTCGTCCACGGCGCGCCCCGATCCGGCGACATCGTGCTGCGCACCGACGGCACGCGCGGCGACCTCGGCTCCGAGGGCTACGCCCTCCGGATCGGCGACCAGGTGCGCATCACCGGCCGCACCGCCACCGGCGTCTTCTACGGCACCCGCACCCTGCTGCAGCTGCTCGCCGAGAACCCGGCCCTGCCCGAGGGCATGACGACCGACGTGCCGTCCTCGGGCGAGCGCGCTGTCGGCGTGTGCGCCTGCTACACGTACAACACCGATGCCTGGATGACACGCCTGATCAAGGACATGGCGTACCTCAAGCTCAACACGCTCCACCTCGAACTCAAGGTGAAGAGCAGCGAGTTCCCCGAGATCAACACGTTCTCGTACTACACGCCGCAGGAGGTGCGGCGCATCGTCGCCACCGCGGCCCGCTACCACATCACGGTCGTCCCGGAGATCAACTCGCCCGGGCACATGGACCCCTACCTCACGCCGTACCCGGACCTCCAGCTCACCGACACGAGCGGCAAGCCGGACCCGTCGCGCCTCGACATCACCGACCCCGACGCGTTCACCTTCTTCACCCACCTCGTGGACACGGACCTGCAACTGTTCCCCGGGCCGTACTTCCACATGGGCGCGGACGAGTACATGATCCGCTCGGCCTACTCGAACTACCCGCAGCTGCAGGCCTACGCGCGCGGCAAGTTCGGCCCCGACGCGACCCCGCAGGACGCCTTCGTCGACTTCGTCAACCGCGTGGACGCCTACGTCCGGTCCAAGGGCCGCACCCTGCGCATCTGGAACGACGGCCTGACCGGTGAGAACACCATCCCGCTCAACAAGGACATCGTCGTCGAGCACTGGCTGCCGGAGAAGGAGACCTCGCAGCAACTCCTCGACGCCGGCTACCGGGTGATGAACGCCACCGACGCCATGTACTACGTGCGCGGCAGCTACAAGCCGGACGCGAAGAAGCTGTACGACACCGTCTGGTCGCCCGTCGACTTCGCCGACGGCACCGTCACCGGCCACCTGGAGAACCTCACCGGAGCCGAGTACAACGTCTGGCCCGACAACTACGGCAAGGAGACCGAGAACCAGACGCAGCAGGGCGTGTTCCCCTCACTGAGGGTCTTCGCGCAGGCCGTCTGGGGAGGTCCCAAGCCCGAGCCGGACTACGCGTCCTTCAGCGAGCTCGCCGACACGCTCGGACACGCCCCCGGCTACGGCCCCGCATGGGTGCAGCCGCTGAAGGCCGGAACGTACCGGCTGCGCGCCACCGGCGGCGCGCTGGGGGAGGGCACCTCGCCGGCCGCACCCGGCACGCCCCTCACGGCCAACGACGAAACGGCGGCCACCACGTGGGAGCTGCGGCCCACCGACGACGGCTACTACCAGCTCGTCGCCCAGGACAGCGGACTGTGCGCCGACGTGTCGCGCGGCACCGCCAACAACATGCACGTGGTCGAGCAAGCGGGCGCGGCGGCGACCGCGGAGACCTGCACCGCCACCCCGTCCCAGAGGTGGCAGCTCGAACCCGTCCCCGGCGGCTACCGCCTGGTGGACGCCATCACCCAGCAGACCCTGGTCGCCGGCGCGGACGGCTCCGTCGTCCAACAGCCGCGCGACGTGGCACGGCACGACGTATGGAGCATCGCCCTGGCCCCCGCACACCACGGAAGTGACTCATGATCAGCCGCAGAGAACTGCTCGTCGCGGGTACCGCGGTCGCCGCCGCGGGTGCCTCAGCCGCCATGCCGGCCGCCCCCGCGGACGCCGCGGCGGCGCAAGGTCGCGCAGGCGGCCGGACGAGGCCGGCGTCGGTGGTGGCGGTCGACCCCGCCGACACCGCTCAGGAGATCATCGCCAAGGCCGCCGCGATCGTCCCCAGGCCGCCCCAGGTGGCCTGGCAGACCCGCGAAGTCACCGGCTTCACCCACTTCGGGATGAACACCTTCACCGACCGCGAGTGGGGCTCCGGCTGCGAGGACGAGGCCACGTTCGCGCCGTCCGAGGTCGACATCGACCAGTGGATGCGGGCCTACCGCGCCGCCGGCATGAAGCAGGTCATGCTCACCGCGAAGCACCACGACGGCTTCGTCGTCTACCCCACCCGCTACACCAACCACTCGGTCATCGCGTCCCCCTGGTGGTACCGGGGCGTCCCGGACGCCGAAGCGCGCGCCGCCAGGGAACGGGCCGCCGCGGAGCGGGCCACGGATCCGTGGGCGTACTGGCGCATCCGCAACGCCGGCAACGTCAACCCGGACGGAGACATCCTCGGCACCTACCTGCGTGCCGCCCGCAAGGCGGGGCTGAAGGTCGGCGTGTACCTGTCGCCGGCCGACGGTGCGGAACTGCCGCACGCGTGGCACGAGACGTTCGTCGCGGACATCGTCGCCAAGCACGACGCCGGCGGCTCCCTGAGCATCGAGGAGCAGTCCACCTACGACGACCGGGACCGCGGCCCCGCCGGTATGGGCCGGTACGGCAGCGGCAGCCCGGTCACCGCGCGGACGATCCCGACCCTCGTACCCGGCGACGACCGCACGGACGCCATACGCTCCGGGCGGCTGCCCAGCTTCCGCGTCATGGCCGACGACTACAACGCGTACTACATGAACCAGTTGTACGAGCTGTTCACCCAGTACGGGCCCATCGACGAACTCTGGCTCGACGGCGCCAATCCATGGAGGTCGAGCGGCATCAGCGAGGCGTACGACTTCACGTCCTGGTTCCGGCTCGTGCACGCGCTGTCGCCCGACACCGTCACCTTCGCGGGGCCGCAGGGCACCCGCTGGGTGGGGAACGAGGGCGGCAGCGCCCGGCTCACGGAGTGGAGCGTCACCCCGGCGACCGCCGACCCGGCCACCGCGCACGGCGAGACGCTGCTGCCCGGCGGGCCGCAGGCCGCGGACATCGGCTCAGACGCGGTGATCACCGGCCCGGGCGTGAAGTTCCTCCAGTGGTTCCCCGCCGAGGCGGACGTCTCGATCCGACCGGGATGGTTCTGGCACCCGCACGAACACCCGAAGACCGCAGAGCAGTTGGTCGACCTGTACCACTCGTCCGTGGGACGCAATGCGGTGCTGCTGCTGAACGTGCCGCCGAACACCTCGGGGCGCGTCGATGACGCGGACGTGACATCCCTGACCGGCTTCGGCCAGGCGATCGAGGACCTGTACCGGCACAACCTGCTACGCGGGGCACGCCCCACCCGCGTCGCGGAGGCCCTGACCGACCCCCACCTGGGCTCCTCCTGGTCTCCGTCGGCAGGAGCCACCACCGGAACGCTGGAGCTGACCCTCAGGAAGGCGACCGCCTTCGACCGGATCAGACTGGGTGAGGACATCACCCGCGGGCAGCACGTCCAGCAGTTCGCCGTCGACGCGTGGACAGGCACGGCCTGGACCACCGTCGCCACCGGCACCACCATCGGCTACGCGCGCATCCTGCTGCTGCCCGCACCGGTGACCGCGGACCGGATCAGATTCCGCGTGGTCCAGTCCCGTGCCACCCCGCACCTGTCCACCCTGGGCCTGTACTTGAAGGATCCGGCCGGAGTCCGGTGACCTCCGGGCACCCCACCCGCCCCCCGGCCGGGCGGCTCCCGGCCTGGGGCAGGGTGGGATGCGTCGGTCCGCGTGCACCCGCCACCCGCTGCCAGCCGCGGCGGTAACACCGCTCATCGCTTGTGCGGCCCCCGCCAGTCGCGGAGAAGCTTCGGGCGGTGTGGACAGGGCGCTCATCCGGATCACCGGGCGCTGTGTCCGCTGTCCTCGACGCCTGCCCCAACGTCCCCGTCACCGTCACCACCGCACGCTGACCCCGGCCCGCCACCCGGGGGAGCACGGCGCGCGCTGCCGGAGCCCTGCCGGCAGCAGCGCGTGCCCCGGTGCTGCCGGCAGCCCTCGCTACCCGTACCCCACACCGTCACCCGGAGGCAGCCCGGACATCCCCGCGCCCAGCGCCGCCGACCGGGTGGAATCAGTGGCTCCTGGAACCATGCCTTCGTCACAGTGCTCATTCGCATACCCTGCGGACGGGATCACCGTGGCGTCGGCGGAAGCGGCGGTTGGACTGCTTGCGTCCGGCGGCGCGGCTCTTCGCGGTCAGGCCTTTGTGTTCCCGGTCTCCGTGGGGATCGCGGCAGGGCAAGAGGTCATGCCTTTGACTGCGCCACTCGTGACGATGATGCCTGGTTTCGTCTCGTCGGACATGGTGCCGTAGGTGTTGTTCGTGACCGCGTTCCGGGCGCCGCAGGGGAAGCTCCCGTCCGAGGCGTGCACCCAGTACGAGACCATGGCGTTCGTTCCTGACCGGCGGAACTGGTTGTGGTCGATGAGGTTGTCGCTGCTACTGCGCCGCAGGCGCACCGGGTCACCGGTGATGCCCTGGAAGGTGCTGTTCTTCACGGTGTTGTGGTGGCTTCGTTCGGCGATGTAGACGCCGTGCATGCAGCCGGGGCATTCGCTGGCGACGTCCTTCAGGTAGAGGAAGGAGACGTTGTCCACGATGTTGTACGACGAGCCTGCGTTCATGTGGATCCCGGCGTATCCGTCTCCCGTGCCGGCGTAGGCGTTACCGATGAAACTGAACTGAGTGCCGGTGAAGGTGTTCCGGTCGTTCTTCAACAGCACGCCGCCGGTCCGGTAGTACTGGATGATCAGCCGCTTCATGTGAATGCGCGGCCCGTCGGCTGCGACCTTGAGGAAGTAGTCGAGGTGTCTTGCCCCGTTGGTCCCCTTGATCACCGGCGCGCTGCTGCCGCCCACCCGCGTGAAGGTGATCGACTTCTGCTTGTACGCCTTGCCCAGCGAGAAGCCCGCCCCGGGCCGGTAGGTGCCCCCAAAGATCCGCACCGTGGTCAGGTTCCTGTTGTTCCTGACGCGTTTCAACGCCTCCCCGATGGTGCGCACCGGCTGGCTCTTCGTGCCGGAGGCCGAATTGCTTCCCGTGGTGCTCACGTAGACGCTGGTGGGTGCCGCGCTGGCGGGGGTGGCGGTGACGAGGCTTGCCGTGCTGATGACGGCCATGAGGCCGGCGACCGCGAGCTTCCGCATGCTGTCTGCTCCTTCGCGTGGATCAGTATCGGGCTACGGGTCATGACCGCCCGGGACGGCGGGACGATCCTGCGGGCGGCGACCCCGCCCGGCAAGGAGAACGGCAGAGTCCCCATCCGTCCCACAGGCTGAAGGGCGGAATGCGGACACGGCAGATGTATGCCTCTGCCCCGTTCTGGGTGTTCGGTATTCCGGATGCTCTCGATGCGGTCTGCTCACCCGATGCGGCACGGCACATGAGCACCAGGGGAAGAGTGGCCGGAAGATTCCGCGCTGTTTGTGATGGACCGGCGTACTCCTCACGAAGGTAGGCAGCCCTTAGCCGGAGGTGCGGCGGCCGTTGACAACAGCGCGTACGGCGCGGTCGCCGCGAGGGTCGGCCATCAGGCGGGCGATGTCCCACCACCGCAGCAGCAGCGCCGGGTAGTGCGGCGGTATCGCGTCCATGAACTCCCGGTCGAACCGTGCGCGGACACTCTCGTGGCGCAGGGCGGCGCGGATGTCGTCCATGGACGGTGGGAGGTGGCGGATGGCGGGCGGCAGCGTGGCTTCGTACTCCGGCGCCAGCTTGCGGCCGGGCTGGACCATGATGTTCCCGCCCAGCGCGGCGGCAACGTCGTCCTCCAGTTCCTCTTGGGTCTGCACGGCACGTTCCCACCAGTAGTCCCGGAAGGCGGCGACGGCCTCGGGGTCGGACAGGTCGAGGGCGTCGCGCTGCTTATCGAATTCCGCGCCCTCACCGCCGGGCAGAGCTTCCCGGATCGCGCCGAGAGTCTTCGCGGGATGGCGCGGCGGGGCCTGGCCAAGGTGGCGCACCCACTGGTCCCTGCGCTCCTCGTCGGAAGGAGGCCCCCACACCAGGGCGCCGCCCATCATGCCGGGCTTCTCCGGGCCGGCCGCCGCCAAGGGGGCTTCCAGGCTGACCGCCATGAGTTCCAGGTAGGCGGGCAACGACTCGTACTCCCGCTCGCGCTCCCCGAACCTGGTCCACTTGCATACTTCCCCGGTCTCACCGTTCAGGTAGAGGCCGTAGACGGTGTCGTGGGGGTTGAAGGAGCAGAACGGTATCCACGATGGCTTCCACAGCACCAGGGCGTCCTCATCCTCGCCGTTCTCCTCCTGGAACCGCGTCTGCATCTGGTAGACCTCGATCACGGCGCCGAGCGGCATCAGAGCCCAGTTGCCCAGCATGAGCCCCGAACCGGCCACGCCGTCCTCACCAGCGGACAGCCGCCACAGTGCCTTCAACTCCTGTGGAACGCTCACGCCGAGGGCTTGTTCGAGAGCCACGATCTCGTCGTCGGAGGCGCCGGGCTTGAGGGCCGTGTACGACGGCGGGGCGTACTCGGCCAGCCATTCCACGATCCGGCTCCATGCCCGGGTGACTCGCACATCTGCTGGTGTGTCAGTGGTCATGTCACCACGCTCGCATTGCGCCCCGACCCATCACACAGCGGGGCCCGAGCGCCATACAGGGACCGTCAGACATGGCGGTGGCGAGCAGTGAGTCTGGTTCTACTGCGAGCTCGATGCGGAAAGCTGGGTGATTCGGCAGATCGAGCTCCGAGGAACCGGAGCTGACTCTGATCGCGGCCGCCTCCCTCCTCGAATGGCAGCGGGCCCGCGACGCGCCGGTCGTCTGCCCGAGTACGACGGCAAGTTCGGGCGCACCGCGGAACTGTCGGCCTCAGAGTGGGAAGGACACGATCCGCAACCGCTGACCTGCGAGGAGTTCGAAGAGGGCTAGCGCGTGTCTCTTTGGTCGGTAAGTCGGTTGATCGGATATGCCTGTCCGATTGGTGATCACTGATGCGATGTGGGACCGGATCGAGCCGTTGATGCCGGCCGATCCGGTTCGTGGCCGGCGGTGGGCCGACCACCGTCGCACTCTTGAGTGCTATCGCCTGGAAGTACCGCACCAACTCCCCCTGGCGGGACCTGCCCGCCGAACTCGGCCCGTTCCAGACCGCCCGCAAACGGCTGATCAGGTGGGCCGTCGACGGCACCTGGGAGATGATCCTCGCCGCTGTCCTGTCGGCGGCGGACGCCGACGACGACATCGACTGGACGGTGTCGGTTGACTCCACGGTCATCCGGGCTCACCAGCACGCCGCCGGGGCACGTAAAAGGGGGCGGCCCGCTCCGGTGAACCAGCCGACCACGCTTTCGGACACTCTCGCGGCGGGCTGAGTACGAAGGTGCACCTGGCCGCGGACGGCGGGGCACGGCCTCTAGCCTTCACCATCACCGCAGGTCGGGCTGGTGACGCACGTGCCTTCGAGACCGTGATGTCCCGCATCCGCGTTCCGCGCAGCGGCCCCGGAAGGCCACGAACCCGGCCCCTCGCGGTGCTGGCCGACCGGGCCTACTCCTCCCGCGCCATCCGCAGCCACCTTCGGCGCCGGGGAATCCGGGCGGTGATCCCGCAGCCTTCCGACCAGATCGGCCACCGCCTGTGACGGGGCCGACAAGGAAACGCCCCGCGCTCCCGGCGAGCCGTCCACATTGATCGGGCGCCGCCCCGGGCGCGAGGACACGCCTTGCGGACAGGCTCGGACCGGAGGGCCCGTCCGTGCGGACAGAGACTGTTCACGCGAGGTGAACCCGGTTCTTGGTCCGGCCCGTTATCGGAGCAGGACGTCAGTACCACACTTCGAACGCCGACTGCCCCACCGTCCGACGATCGGCGAGACAGGGACTCAATAGTGGCCACCGAGAAACAGCTGCGCGGGCTCGTATACATGGGTCTGTTCCCGCTGCGCGTGATCGCATGGATCTACTGGCTGCTCATCGGCTGGATGATTCACCGGCCTTCCCGCGAAGAGCGCGAAGCGCTGCACAGCGCACGACGGGCGGCCACCGCTACCCCTGGCTCTGCCTCGGGCTTCGCAGGGCGCCGACCTGTCGACAGCGTCTCAGCAGGCGACCGATAGCGACGATCACGCCTTGTGCGTTAGATGACGGATGTGACTTCTGGTTGGCGGTTGTCTGGTCTGGTGACTGTGTGTTGCGGTCACGTTCGGGATACGTGCCGACCGCGTACGCCGGACTGCCGTGCTGGTCGGGTGGTTGTGGGTGGCCCGGATCCATTGTGATCTGTGTGGGCTTGACCAGTTGGTTATGTCGTACGGCGCCGATGATGCCGTAGGCGGTCGGCTCGGCTGCGGACAGGAAATCGTTCGCGGCCCTGACCGGACGCCTCTAGCCTGCGTCAGGTGATGACAGCTGACGACGTGTTGCTGGTCCTCACCCGGCTGCGACAGGCGAAGGCGGACGTCTGGGTCGGTGGAGGATGGGGGATCGACGCTCTGGTCGGCGAGCAGACGCGAGACCACCGCGACCTGGACTTGATGCACCGGCAGGACCAGGAAGACGCCGTGTTGGCCGCCCTCCACGAGGCCGGTTTCGTTGAGACCCTGGACTGGAGGCCCGTCCGATTCGTCGTGACGGCACTGGACGGACGAGAGATCGACCTTCACCCGCTGGTCTTCGCCGACGACGGCTCAGCGGTGCAGGCGTCACTCGAACCCGAGCGTCCGTTCACCTACCCGCCCTCATGCTTCGTGACGGGCACCATCCATGGGATGTCGGTCCCGTGCTTGTCCGCCGAACAGCAGGTCTACTTCCATCAGGGCTACGAGCCCTCGGAACGTGATCGTCACGACATGGCACAACTTCGCCGCGCCTTCGGCATCGCAACGCACTTCTGATCCACGTCGGCGGACGGCGACCCTCCAGCCGGAGCCGCGTCATGCCGCTGCCGGACGGCGAGCTGGCGGCCGTCAGGGAAGAAGGGCACCGAGTAGACCTCGCCACCATTGTCAGTTCGCCAGGCCGAGAACCAGCGGTCTGCTGCGAGGGCCGGACAGTGGCGAGCCGCGCAGAACGGACTGTCCGTCCGTCCAGAAGGCTCGTCCCGCTCGCTGAAGATCGGCGCCGGGTCGGATGTGGCTATGCCGGACCCCGCGCGGTCCCGAGGTAGGCGGCGAGGCCGTCGAGGAGCAGGACGATGAGCCGGGAGGCGAGGTCGCGCTGGTGCTCGTGCCCGCTGATGAGGGTGATTCCCCCGAGTGCCATCAGGACGTCGTTCGGCTCTGCGTCGTCGCGCACCTGCCCGGCTGCGATCCCGGCCTCGAGCAGTGTCGTCACGGCCTCACCCAGGGCGTCGCGGCTGTGCCGGCGCAGGCCCTCGCGGGCGGCGAGGATCGCGGGTAGTGCGTCGGCCATGCCCTGCTTGGTACGCATGTAGTCCACGAACGCCTCCGCCCACTCGCGGAGTGCGGCCAAGGGCGAGCGGTCGGCGAGCAGCTCGCGGGCCGATGCGCACAGCCGGTCGGTCTCATTGCGGTAAGTGGCTTCGATGAGGTCTTCCCGGGCGGGGAAGCGGCGGTAAAGGGTTCCGATGCCGACGCCGGCCTCGGCGGCGATCGCCTTGAGCGAGGCGTCGGCGCCCTGCTGTGCGAAAGCGCGGGCTGCCGCCTCCAGCAGGCGGTCGTGGTTGGCCTGGGCATCGGCCCGCAGTGAGCGCTGCATCACCCCTCCTTGCAAGCGGAGTCGGCTCCGTTTACAGTTCGACACATAAGCGGACCCAACTCCGCTTACTCGCCATCGTAGGCGACCGTTCCGCACCCGCCCCACCTCACGAGCGCGCAGTCGCCGGACACTCCCGGCCGCGCATCCATCACAACAGGGACGAACCATGACGCACAGCCTCACCACACCCTTCGGCGCGCAGTCGACCGCCTCCGAGGTCGTCGCCGGCATTGACCTCACCGGCCGTCGCGCCGTCGTGACCGGCGCCACTGGAGGCCTCGGGCGGGAGACCGCCCGTGCCCTCACCTCGGCGGGCGCCGAGGTGACCGTCGCGGGACGCACCCTGGAAACCGCTGCCGCTGTCGCGCAGGAGATCACCGCCGAGACCGGCAACAGCCTGACGCGGGCCGCTCGGCTGGACCTCGCCGACCCGGCATCCGTCGCCGCCTTCGTCGCAAACTGGCGCGGACCACTGCACATCCTGGTGAACAACGCGGGGATCATGGCCACCCCCGAGCTGCGCACCCCTGCCGGCCGGGAGTTGCAGTTCGCGACCAACCACCTCGGCCACTTCCTCCTCACCACGGGCCTTCACGACGCCCTCGCGGCGGCGCGCGACGCCCGGGTGGTCGTCGTCAGCTCGGTCGGGCACGTCAACGGCCCCGTCCGCTTCGACGACCCCGACTTCACCAAGGAGCCGTACGACCCGTGGCTGGCGTACGCCCAGTCAAAGACGGCGAACGTCCTCTTCGCCGTGGAGGCCGCGAAGCGGTGGGCCGCCGACGGCATTGCCGTCAACGCACTGAACCCCGGGCGCATCTGGGAGACCGGCCTCGGCCGCCACATGGACGCGCCGCCCGCCTCCTTCGATCCGGCGGGCACCTCCGGCGTTTCCGAGAAGAACATCGCCCAGGGTGCCGCGACCTCGGTCCTGCTGGCGGCGTCTCCCTTGGTCGACGGCGTCACCGGCCGGTACTTCGAGGACTGCCAGGAAGCCGCACCGCACACCCCCGGGGTACGCCGCGGTGTCGCCGCCCACGCCATCGACCCCGACAGCGCCCGCAAGCTCTGGGACCTGTCGATACGACTGACCACCCGCGACCGGTGAGTCCGGCTCCAGCCGACCACGGGGAGAAGCCAGGTGAGGACATGGTGGAACGACTACCGCGTGCTGCGCCGCAGCCACGGGACGATGCACTACAGGCACCCCCTCGTCGGCCACCTGCACTTCTCGTACGAGTCGCTGTAGCCACCCGCCGACGACAACTAGACGCTGTGCGTCCACATCCTGGAGCCGGGCTCCGCCACGGCCGAGTCCCCGCGCATCCTCAGTAGCTGGGCCATCGGCACCGCACCCGCCCGCCACCCGACCGGCCGGTCCCGGCGGAGCAGCTGCTCCGCCGGGACCTGAAGCTGAGCAGATTCGGGTACCGGAGGGATGGAGCCTGGGCGGCGGCCGGGACCCGGGCGTCCCCGGACGGGCAGGCCCGGCCGCATAGGGATCGTGACCCGGCGACGTCCGCCCCGGCGACCATGCGCAGCGATGGCCAAGCCGGTCCAACCATGCACGCCTTTTCCTGTATACACGCCTTTTAAAGTTTCAGGGGGTAGCCGGACATCCCTTCCAGTGACGTGGCTGTCAGGTCCGGCCTCCCCGGTCTCGCCGCGCTCTGGGCTTGCTGACTGGTGGTGATCTCCCACAGGTTTCCCTGATGGGCTGCGGTCCGGAACTGCCTGTCGAGCGTGGGGACGGTTCCTCAGCCCGGCACCATTCAGGCGGCGGGCCGCGCGGGCGGTGCCCTGGCGCACCAGTGCTGGCCCGGACGTGGTTACCGGCCCTGGGGGCAGCGGCGGTAGCAGTAGGAGTCGGAGGAGGCGTCGCCGCCCTGGAGGCGTGTCTGGTGCACGCGCAGGCCGGCGAAGTCCTCGCCGTGGGGGAAGAAGCGGCCGTCCACCGACAGGCCGCCGCGTGAGGTATCGGCGTCCAGCTTGACCATCCACGGTTCGATGCCCGCGGGATAGAACTGCTCGTCCCAGGCGGCGTACAGGGAGTTCGTCAGGTAGACGCGCTGCCCGTCGCGGCTGACCTCGACCATCTGGGCCCCGCCCGTCAGCGGTACGTCGGGCGCTGCGGGGTGCGGCCGGCGGGCGGTGATGCCGCCGAGCCGCACGGCCGCGGTCCGCCTGGGTTGCCGCGGGTCGCTCACGTCGTACTGGATGAGGTCGCCGGTGCCCCACGCAGAGACGTACAGCCACCGGTCGTCCACCGAGAGGTCGATGTCGGTGATCAGCGGGGGCACGGCGCCGAACGGCTTGAGCGCCGGGGGCAGGTCCTCGGCCGGGGCGGGCTCGGCCGGGAGGGTGATCACCTTGGTGACGTGGAAGTCCTCGCCGTCGCGGTGCCACCGCCACACCGAGGCCGACAGGTCCTCGACGTCGACCACGGTGTTGGTGAACCCCCAGGTGGCCTCGGGGTCGTGCGCGGGACGCAGTTCCAGCACCATCTGGTGGGCGTCGCCCAGGTCGACCTGCTGCAGGTGCCGGCCGGTGCCGAGTTCCCAGAAGTGCAGGCAGTGGCCGTAACGGCGCCCCAGCAGCAGGTCGGGGACGAGCCCGTCCTCGATCATGGAAGGGGTTCCCCACTCGCTGGTCACGGCGATGTTCTGGGCCAGGTGCCACCAGACGTCGTAGGCGAGATGCTGCGGCCCGCGCTCGCTCTCCCAACCGCGCAGTACCTCGAAGCTCTCGTGGTCCAGCAGAGCCACGCCGCCGGGCCCGTCCGCGCCGTCCGCGCCGCCCAGGCAGGACAGGAAGACGCCGTCGGGACCGCAGTGCAGGGTGTGGGGGCGCGAGTACCCGGCCCGGGCGGCCAGTTCCCCGGGCTCGACCGTCTTGACCAGGCGGGGGCGGGCCGGATCGGGGACGGTGTCGAAGACGTGCAGCCTGGAGGAGCGCAGTCCGGGGACGAGGAGATAGCGGCGCGTGGCGTGGTGGTGACCGGCATGGGCCAGCGCGCTCGAGCAGGCGTTCCAGCCGAAGTGGTGCAGTTCGTTGCCCACGCCGGGCACCTCGGCGCGGGCGATCACCCGGCCATACGCCGGGGAGCCGGGGTCGGTGCCTACGGTGAACAGCGCGTCCGGACGCGCTCCGGCCGGGTCGAACCCGACGACGTAGGCGAGTCCCTCCCCGGGCGCGGCGACGGCGTCCGCCGGGGTGCGGTACAGGGTCGGATCCTGGCGGCCGTCGTGGTCGTGCGGGTGCTCGGTCGTCGTCATCGTGTGTTCCCCACTCGGCGAACACAGGGCCAAGGACCGGGTGAACCCCCGTCACGGACGGGCCGGCTCTCTCGTCCGCCGTCGATGTGCGGTGAGGGACGGATATGCCACTGATTCCGAGCGTTTCACAGTCCCCGGGTCCCTGCCACGGCGCCGGCCGCGACAGCGCTGTCGGCCACCGAAAACCAGGGCCGATGACGTCCGGTGCCGGCGCGCTCCTGGTGTTGGGCGATCACGTAATTCCCCGGCCGTTCGGTCATGTGATTCCCCACCTTGTCGGTGGTGGGGTGACGGGCGTGAAGGGCATCGTCGACTGGTCATGGGCGTCCGGCAGACTCCGCGGCATGGGAATGTTCAAGCGGGCCAATGAGGCGGAGAGTGCTGGTCAGGCTGGTGAGAGAGCCGAACTGAACGTGCTCCTTCTGCGGGGCGAAGACATGATCGAGCCACTGGCTCGTGCGCACATGTCCTGGGGGCTGGGATCGGCGGACTGCTGGGATCTGGACCAGACGACCGGCATGATCACCTGGACCTTCCACGACAAGACGGCGACGCCATCTGCCCAGATTCTCGGCAGTTTCAGCCCGGACCCTCCTCCACAGCAGTGGCCTATGGCGGCCATCTCTTCCAATGATCACATCAGGGGAAAGGTGCGGAGCACGCCACGATAGCCAAAGCCCGAGTGCCCATTGGCTTCCGTACCCGGGCTGTCCTCCCACGCTGACACCGCCCGTCGGCCCCGCGCGTCGGACCAGGCAGGCGGGGGAGAGCCGTACTCGGGGTAGATGCTGGAGGTGCCCGGTGGCCTGCACCGCTGAAGGACGCAGGCGTCGTGGCGCTGTCAGTGGCGCGACCGGAGGGACCAGTCGGTATGGCACGTACGCGTGCGGAGGCGAGCACCAGGCATCCCCGGCACGAACGCAGGGGCGAAGTACGACTGCCTGCGGTCGTCGCGACGCTCGCCGCGATCTCCCTGTACCTGTTCCTGCCGCAACGGCTGCTGGTCGCTCCGCGCTACGTACTGCCCGCCCTGGAGTGCCTGCTGCTCGTTCCGCTGATCGCGATCAACCCGAAGCGTCTGACCCGGCAGACGAAGGCGTTCCGGGTGCTTTCCCTCACGCTCGTGGCGGTCATCGCCGTCAGCAATCTGGTGGCGCTGGTCATCCTGATCCACGAGCTGGTGTACGCCGGGGTGAAGGACGGCCGGTCCTTGCTGGTGGCGGCGCTACAGGTGTGGCTCACCAACATCATCGTCTTCGGCCTGGCCTACTGGGAGCTGGACCGCGGCGGCCCGGTCAGCCGCACGCAGGCGCCCCGCTCGGCCCTGCCCCTGGCGGATTTCCGTTTCTCGCAGGACGAGAACGACGACGCCATCCAGGAAGTGGCCGACGGCGCCAGCGGCGTGTCGGACTGGGTCCCCACCCTCGCGGACTACCTCTACGTGTCCGTCACGAACTCCACGGCCTTCAGCCCGACCGACACGATGCCGCTGTCGACCCGCGCAAAGCTCTTGATGAGCATCCAGAGTGTTTCCGCCCTGTTGACCTCGCTCCTCGTGATCGCCCGGGCCGTCAGCATCCTGCACTGACCGGCCGCGTGGCTCAGGCCTCTTCCTTATGAGGCGGCGGGGCCGTACGGCCCCGGCGGCCTCGGCCCGCCGGTCTTCGACACGTCCTGGCGGACGGCACCGGAAAGCGTGTCCGCCGCTCCCGACAGCACGCCCTTGGCCTGGCCCCCGGAGCGGCCGAGCTGACCGCCGATCACCTCGGGCAGCCCGGCCAACTTGTGCGGGCCCGCCGCGAAGTGCAGGCAGTTGGAACCGGTCGAACTCGGCGTCGTCGTCCTGCGACCAGCCGAGGGACGCCTCGTGGCCGGGGCGCTCCCGGCTCCGTTCACCCCCGGCCAGCCGGGTGTGGTTCCCGGGACCACGAGAGACGGGCCTGGAGCGCGTGGAGCGCGGCATACAGCTCAGCGACCTGTGCGCTGCGCGACGAGCAACGGGGAGGGCGGTTCGCATTGAGGCGTGTGCAGGCGAATCATTGCCGGTGACGCTTGCGTGACCGATGGCGCGGCCTTGGCTTCAGGACCTGCTGTCGGCTGCGGCATGCGCTCTTGCCAAGATGCTCGCGGCTGGGTCACGTCCGCTGGAGTGGTGTATCGACGGCCACTCGGTGATCTCGTTTTGAGGCTATGCGGTGAGTTCGGTGGGCAGGACGGTGTCGTCGGTTT
>NZ_JNWV01000075.1 GCF_000716535.1 Streptomyces flaveolus
GCGTGCGCTCCGCGCCCGCCTGAAGCAGCGGCAGTAAAAGGGTTCGCGACCTGGGTTCTCGCTTGGCGGGAACTGGACTGACGGGCCCTCAACCCTCACTGCACCACCGGCCAGGCACCAGCACTCAAGATCAGGTGAAGCGAGGCGCTCACGCGATCCCACACCAGGACCAGCCGAACTGACGAACCTTCCCCAAACCATCATGCGTCATGACGCATGCTCGGGATAGAGTCTGGGATCAGCACGCACCCCCTACGCCGGCTCCCCCCTCATCGCACGCAGAGAAATACCGGTCTGTCAGCTCCACTGCTGACAGCGGAAATCTCTACAGCCGAGCAGAAAGCAGGTCTCTGAATGCCTTTGCGACCCCATCAGGCGGAAGCCGTGGTGAATCACCTAAGGACCGTGCAGACACAGGCTACTTGAGGAAACCTGGTAGCCGGTCATTTACATGAAAGTCCGTCATGTGAATCATACAGCTTTGCGTGTTGGCAACCGCGTTGATCGCATCGACGTGAGCGCGGAGTTCCAATGCCTCGTCATCGGCGAGGCCAACTATGCCGGTACGGTGCGTTTTGCCGTTCGTGGCGCCACTGGTCACGTGAATGTCGAAGTTCCTCAGCCGCAGTCGATCTGTCGACGGGTGGGTCGACGTCAATGTGACGACCCACTTGGTGCCGTCCCAGATAGACCACTCACCACTTGGGTTCGTGAGTGGATGCGGGACCATCCTCACCCCCGGAGTCAGGATGTCGATGTAGAGCGAGACTGATGCAAAGTACACGTCGATGTAGCGCTCTGGTGCCAAAACATCGATGTACAGTTCAACTGGTACGTCCGGGGAGTTTGCGATGGGCGCGAGGCCGGTTGTCCCGACGAACAGAATCTCTGACGTGCAAGTTGGTGGCTCTTTAGTGTAATGGGCCATGAGAGTTCCCCTCGTTACCCGGAACCGGGCATGGCCTGCGGCTCGGGATCTTTCGTAGTTGGGGAGGGATGTTTCTTCCGGTAAGAACTGTTCCGCCTCGGTGTAGTCACGAGAGCCAGCTCACCCGTAACTCCATCTAAACACTGGTCATGACGAGTCGCGAGTCGAGTCCGCCCTGCGCCCTCTCGCTGCCGACCGCGTCGCAGCTCGGCCAGTACGGCCGTTCTGGCCGGCACTGGGCTGCGCGGCGCAGGAGTACCGCGGAGGATCGGGAAAGTGAGGCGCGAGCAAGCCAGGCCCGGCCACACTTGGGTACGCGAAGATGCCCCGAGTTCGATGCGACTGCTGCCACCGGGAGATCTCGGCCGGGATGGTCACCGGACAGCCAGGCAAGGACCGCCCGTGGCGGCGCATGGCCCGCCCGAGCGGGGCAGTCTGTATGACGATTCCCTGGTGCCCGGCTCGCTGACGATCATGGACCTGCCCGGTGGGATCGAACCAGTAATGGTGGGCGATTCCGACGGCCAGCGGGTAGACCTGCTCCCAGGGCGGGGGTCCGTCCTCGGCCGGGGAAACGCTGTCTGGCGGGTCGAGGAGGGTGTCGATCACCACCTGGAACGCTGCGGTCCGGAAGTCGTCGGCGTGTGCTCGGCGTTGGCCCGGTGGCATATCGGCCAGGTAGGGGCGGGCGGTGGAGTGGCGCGCCCACCGTCCGTACAGGCGAGCAGCTTCGGAAGCCTGGGCCTCGGCCTTGTCGAGTATCTCCGCAGCGCGGACATCAGCGGGTTGGCCCGACGCGGGCTCTTGGGCGCACGGCAGGCCAGGCCTCAGTTTGCGGTCGGCAAGGCCGGTGGTGGCGGCGCCCTGGGAATAGTCCGCGATGATGCGTCCGTCATCGCGTTGGAAGTAGCGGTCGTCGGTGCCCTGGGAGACGGAGGCGAGCCATCCGGCCTGGTCGTAGGTGCGGCCCGCGGACCGAGTCGCGGAGTGCAGGGCCGTCGGCGCGACCATGCGCCTACTCCTGGAACTCACCAAGGAACCGGTGGGAAAAATCGGTCGGCGCGGCCGCAGGACGGGGGACGGCAGGTGGCCCGGTTTCCGGGACGGTGGGTAGGCGGCGGGCGGCACGCGGGACGGCCGGGCCCGGCAGGACACCGCACAGCTCGGCGCAAGCCTCCGGACGGCCAGGGACCGGCGCGGCGCGGTAGCCGGGACGGCGGACCGCCGGACGCACGGCTGGAGGCCGCGCGCGGGCGGCCAGGGGCGCGGCGGGACCACGGCGTGGGAGTCCGCCTTCGTGCACGGCGCCGTACGGCCGCAGCACAGCGGGGGTGCGGCGAGGCCCGGGGGGACGGCGGCGGACCCGGGCCCAGGACGGCCGGCCAGCGGGCGGGGGCCGACGGCCGGGAGCGGGGGCCCGTCCGGCCGTCGGCCCAAAGGGCCGGTGCGGCGGGTGGCCGACCGCGGGACGGCACACGGGCGCAGCAGGAGCGGGCAGGCGGCGGGCGCGGGCAGCGCGGCGGGCACGGTGGCTCAGATGGCGGCCAGCGGCCGACGTGAGGGCGGGCCCGGGGGTGGAAGGCTCAGCGGGGCACGGCGGGGGCAGGCGGCCACCAAACCGCCGCAGGCCGGGCCTGCCCGGCCGGGACCCGCGCAGGTCCGGTCGGCGGTATACGGCCCGACACGGCACGGCGGACGCGGCCATCAATGGGACAGCCGGGCGGCCAGCGGGCGGAGACAGGTCACAGGGGAGAGGCGACGCAGCCCGGCGCAGGCGGCGGAACGGCCAGATGGAGGCGGTGCGGAATCGGCACAGCCGGCTCGGCCCACGCGGACGGGACGCGGGGGCAGGAGGGACGGGCCAGGACAAAAAGCACGGCACCGGCGCGGCCGGGCGGCGGGGGTGACCGGGAGACCGGCGCGCGGCCGCAGCGCTGCGGCCGGCCTGTCGGCAGCTCTCCGCCCCCGGGACGCAGGGCGGCAGCGGCTCGGCGCAGCCGAGGACCGACAGCGGCGGGGCGGCGGCGATAGGCGGCATGCGCGCGGCGGCAGGAAGCGGGCGGCGGCCCACGTATCGGCCGAGCCGCGGCGGCCAGTAGCGGCCGGTGGCCGACAGGGCGATCGGAGCCCGGGTGACAGCGGCAGACCGCCACGGCGAGGGTGAACCAACAGGCGGCGGCGAGCGCGCCGGGCGCAGCCGCGCGGCCGAGGCAGCCGACGGGCGGGACGGCCCGACGACGGCCCAGGGCCGAGGAATCTGGCAGAAGCGGCCGTGACAGGCGCGGCAGGGGGACAGCCGGACATCAAGCCGACGGCGGAGGTGGCTGAGGCAGGCCGCCCAGAGCGTCCATCGACGCGATCCCCTGCGCGCACCCCGAGGTCGACTGGGCGCAGCTGCGCGTGGTGGAGAAGGCCAGCGCTCCCCCCTCGCCGCGCTGGCGAAGCAGGCCTCCCTGGCCTGACCCGGGCCGCCTCTCGTACCGGAGGCGGCCAGTTCAGCTGGCGCATGATCAACGCCAAGCAGAATGAAGAGGGCGGCAAGGCGCTCTTGGCCGCTTCTACCTCTGCAACCGGGTCCTGGAGAAGGATAGGTTCCTCGTCTGGATCAGGCCCTGACCACGTCTCCGATCACCAGGAACACTCCATGAGCGACCAGGACGAGCAAGGGCGCGAGCTTGTGCCCGTGCAGTACCACCAGTTCCAGATCAGCGACGAGGACGGCCCCGCCGGCCCCGATCTGCCTCGCGAGCACAACGGCCTGATCGAGGTGCAAGACGGCATCGCCGCCATCCACACCGGGGACGTCGACGTCACCGTCACCTGCCACACCGAAGCCCCGCAGCCCGGGGACGACGTGTGGGAGGAGATCGTCGAGATGTCCCTGCACTCGGTGTCGGGAGAGCTGATGGTGCGAGGACTGATGGACGACCTGGACGAGGAGCTGCCGGTGCTCTCCTTCGCGGGCCCCGACGACTACCGGCTGCGCATCCATGCCCGCGGCCGGGACACCGCCATCGACCTCGCCCCGGACGAGGTCACCGAGTGGTACCTCATCCAGGTATGGCCGGCACCGCCACAAGACGTGGCCGTACTCCGCCAGACCGACACCTACGGAGCCTCCGTCCGAACGCGCTGAGAACTCGCTCTCGCCGCTCCCCCGCCTTGGCGATCGGCGAACCTTCCCGGCAGCTGTACGGTGCTGAACAGGGGCTACGGCCACGGTTCTTCAGGTCCGCCGCTTTCACAGCGCCCGCAGGGTCAGGAGCGCGGTGTGGGACTTCGGGCAGGTCGGTGCCGAGCGGCCGGGGTGTCAGTCGTGCTGCCGCCAGGTCACGACAAGGCCGATCAGGAAGCTCCCGATGCGGCGGACGGCTCCGTTCAGGAGTGCGACGGCGACAAGACTCCGCCACGAGGCGGGCACGGCAGCCGCATTGTCCGTGTGCGGGGCCGGCAGAGGGCGTGCAGTCGTTGTTCGCCATGGTGGGTGTCCTTTTGTTTGGGCAGGGCGCGGTGGCGCGCCGTGCGGGATGTGTTCTGGGACCAGTGAGCCAGAGCCGTGCACCCGCGAAAATTCACACCTCTCGGGGTTGTAATGGTGGGCGTGGCACGAGGAGCACCGAGTCCGGCTGATCAGCGAGTGGTCCGTGAACTGGCTGCGAAAGAACTGGCGGTGACGGCAAGCCAGTTGGAGAGCTGGCGGCGGGCGGGGCTGTTGCCGCGGCACCGGCGCCGCGGGCTCGGGCGTGGCCGGGGTTCGGCGGTGGATGCGGTCGATCCGATGGTGGTGGAGAGCGCGGCGGCTTTGGCGCGGCATCTTCGTCAGGGGCGGGACCGGCGGCTGGCCGTGCTGGAGTGGTTCGCGGAGGCCGGCATGCCGGTGATGCCGGGGGCGGTTCAGGTGCCGGAGCCCCCGATGGACGCCGTTCGCCAGGCCCTGGTGTGGGTGCTGCAACGGTCGGCGTCGCAGCGCCTGGTGGAGTTCGCCCGCCACGCTGCCGGGGCGGGCGAGGAAGGGCAGGACGCGCTGTACGAGCGCGCCGACCGGCTTATCAAGCTCTACCGGGGGCTGGCGCACCCCACCCTGGTGCGCGCGGCGCTCGAAACCGATGAGGAGCTGCCGGACGGGCCGGACTTCAAGGGCATGGCGCACCTGGTCGCGGCGATCGGCCTGGGGGCGGAGGAAGTGGGAGCCGACGCGCTGGCCGAGGCATTCGCCTCCTTCGGGATGTTCGGCCTGACAGTCGAGGACTGGGCGCAGATGCTGGGGGCGGCCGAGCGCGGCGAGGGGCCACCGGTGGACTGGGGGATGTTCCAGCGGCAGGCGGATACGCTGGGCCGGGTCCAGCGGGCCAGTGACGAGGAGCTGGTGCGGGCGCGGACGGTACTCCTCGGCCTGCGCGGGTTCTACGGGCTGTACGTGATGCACGGGCTGTTCATGCCGGACACGCCGGCACTCGCCGCGCTGCGGGGCCGGATCGACGAGTGGGGCATGGGTCCGGTCCTGGACCACGTCATCGCCCTTAACCCCTCCGCCAGGCAGCTCGCCGAGAACTTGGCGGTCTGCCTCGGACCCCCCTTCGACGGGATGTACGAAGCGCTCATGGAGCAGCTCACGGCCGACCCGAAGATCTTCCGTCTGCCCGGCGACGACACCGGCCCGGCCGCCTTCATGGAGGCATGGACCCGCACCCTGCACGAGTCGCGAGACGCAAGGCGGGCGGTGGGCAGCCGCGCGGACGATGGCTCGGCGGGCGCCGCCTGAAGGTCGGGAAGCTGGTCGGCGGCTCGGTGATCCGTATGGCCGCCGCGCCTGAGCCGTGTGGCTCTACGCGCGTCCTCCACGGATTATTTAATCCACCTTGTCTGATTCATATGGTATCTGGCACTCTGTCGGGGCACGTCAGTGGTCCTGACGACCTGCCAGCCCCGTGCCGCCGTCGGCGGAGGGGGTGTTGAGCTGTGCGCTGCGGAGGCCCCTCGGTTTCGTAGGGAGTTGTCCGGTGGCGTGCGCCGTCTCCGGTGGTGGACTCGAAGGGGCAGACGGTCTTCGCCGGTGCGCGCTCAGTGTGCGTGACGGTGACGGCGGCCCTCGCCGGTGCTCCCTGGACAGGAGTGCCTGCGGTTCGGGGTGCGTGTGGCACCCGGCAGGACCGCCGGATGCGTTTCGTCGCACCCGGGGCCACGAGGGTTTCCGGGAAAGGACCGTCTGTTCTCATGTCTTCCCGCAAGGGCCCCGAAGGGCCCTTCCCCTACCCGACCACCTCTGAGTGGGCGGAGCACCTCTACGAGGCCATCGCCAACACCTGCGCGGCGGAGGGCTTCGCGCCTGTTCCCCGGCAGGCCGTGCTCGACGGGCTCGCTCCGGCGCTCGGCCGGGGTGAGGCCAAGCGTGTCATCGAACGCCGCCGCGACGGCGGCCGCTTCCTGCGCGGCACGGCTTTCCATGTCGAGCAGCGCGACACCGACGGGGCGCTGCTGCTGCTGAATGTGGCCCTGCACGGGGCGGCGACGCTGCCCTGGGTCAACAACGACCGCACGCGCAGCGACTGGCTGCATCCCTCGCCCGACAACCTCGACCGCCTGAAGGAACTCGTCGGCCAGCAGCGGGCCGTGGCCGAATGGTCCGTCGTGCTGGAGCGTGCGAAGGCGGCGCAGCGGGGGCTGGCCTCGACCGCGACGCCGGCGGAGAAGGACGCGGCTGTGGCCGCGGTGAGGACCGCTGAGGACGAACTGGCGCGTGCTCAGCGGGAGCTGGAGGCGGTGGAGCAGGCGCTGGGCGGCCGGCGCCCGCTGCCGGTGGTGCGGGCCGCCGTCGAGGACGGGGTGCCGCTCGCGGCGCTCTCCGCGGAGGAGGTTCCCGCGGAGGTCGCCGTCGAGGTGCAGCGGTACGCCGTGGAGATGCTGCAGCGGCGGGCCCGGTTGCGTTCCTACGACCTGGCGGAGTCCCTGGTGCAGGAGGGCCAGCGGGAGTCCACCGTGGTCGTGCTCCAGCGGACCCCGGTGGTCGACCCCAATGGGACCCGGCGGGACATCTGGCGGGGCAGTCAGGTCACGGGCGCCAACCGTGCCGATGCCCGGCTGAACGTCTTCGGGCTGTCGGCGCAGCAGCTGCTGACCGGGGTGCCGCAGTACCTGCTGCGTCTGCCCGGGGAGGAGGAGAACCGGCGGCTGGTCGTGCAGGGGCTGGGCGAGGTGCTGCGGCGGATCAGCGCCACGCTGAATGCCGCGTACGGTGAGCCCGGCCGTGACGCGGAGGAGCGTCCGATGCGCGCCGCTCGGATCGCGCAGGTGTCCGCCCGGGTCGTGGTCGGCGCCAGGAAGCCGGAGCGGCTGGAGGAGTCGCTGCGCCAGCTGAACGTGCACGAGCACCTGCGCGGCCAGCTCGAGTACGACGACATGGACCGTGCCCTGGGACTGTGGTCGACCCTGGTCAAGGCTTATCAGGCCAAGGGCCTGCTCGGTGAGCTCCTCGCCAAGGAGGTCGCCCAGGGACGCATCGCGGCCGGCGCGCTGGACGAGGACGCGATTGCCGACGCCCTGGTCGGGGCCCGGGCGCTCGACGAGCTCAAGGTGCTGCTGTCTCCGGGGGACGAGGTGAGTGCTCTGACCCTGCGGGACGTGGCGATCCGCTGTGCCACCGTGATGGTGTTCCCGCCGGTCCCGCCGCGGCCGCAGGACCTGGCGCCGCGCGCCGCCATGCCCACCGGCCGGTACTGGCCCGTGGTGCGCACGGCCCTGCAGGAGGCTCCGTGGAGTCAGTCGAACGCGGCCAGGGCCGATCGCCGGGCGGAGATGTGGGCGGCTGTGGTCGCGCAGCACTTCGTCCACCGCGGCCCCCTGCTCGCCGCCCGGGGCCTGTTCGGCGCCCGCGACGTGCAGTACGGGGTGCGGCCGGACGCGCGCAGTCTCGCCTCGATGCTGACTGCCTGCCGCCAGGGGGACGCCAAGGCCTGGGAGATCCTGGTGCGCCGGCACCTGGTGCCGGGGCTGATCAACGCTGCCGAGCCGTTCGTCACCGCCGGCCAGGGCTCCGAGAAGAGCGAGGACCGCAAGGGTGTGCGGCGTACGCCGTCCAACGCGGTCCAGGCGCTGCTGGACGCCTACACCAGACCCCCGGAGGGGGTGACCCGTGAGCTGCTGGTCGCGTTCGCCGAGGCGGCGCTGCGCGCCCCCGACACGCCGGCCGGGGACGGTCTGGTGCCGGGCACCTTCTGGGCGCCCGACGCCCATGGCCACCCGCGCGAGGGGGTCCTCGCCGACAAGCAGTGGTTCGACACCATGTTCCCGAAGACCTCCTTCCGCAGGGTCAAGCGCGATCAGCCGCCCACGGACGACACCTCCGGTGTCGAGGGCGAGGAGAGCGGCACGTCGACCGTCGAGGTCGAGGAGGAGATCCCGGAGGACGCGCTCACCCGCATGACCCGCCTGCGCGGCGCGCTGACCTCCCTGGTGGACAGCAGCAAGGAGAACGTCGCCACCGCCGCCGAGCAGATCGGCCTGCTCCTGACGACGGTCGAGGACGCCGTGCGCGCCCGTGAGGAGGCCGGTGCCGAGGAGGAGCCCGCCGAGGTGCAGAAGCTGTACGTGAAGGACATTCGCGAGATCAAGAAGCAGTGCGGGCAGATCGTCGAGCTGCTGGACTCGGCCACCGTGGCGGTGACGTCGCTGTGAGCGCCGACTGCTGCGTGGAGCCGGTCGCCGGGCCGGTGGTGAACGTGCGGGTACTGCGGCATGCGTGGACAGCGCTGGGCCCGCTGCGGTGCGGCGCCTGGCCCGCCCCGTACAGCCTGGAGACCCGGCAGCGGGAGGAGACCCTCGCGGTGCTGGACGAGGTCCTCGCCGGGCTGTACCTGGCGGTCGACGCCGAGGGGCGGCTGCGGTGGCTGGGCAAGGCGCACCGCGACGGCGGAGTCGGTGCCCGGCTGAGGGATCACTTCCGTCATCCCGAGCGCTCCCGCGTCTATACGGGGGTGTTCGTCGTGGAGGCCGATCCCTTCAGTCCGCCGCAGGCAATCGAGGCCGCCGAGGGCCGGGCCGCCGACCTGATCGGGCTGCGCGGCCGCATGGGCCCGCGTACGTGGCCCGTGGTCACTCAGCAGCAGTGGCTCGCCCGGGTCACCGCCCGACCCACGTCACAGATTGTCCGTCCCCGGCCTGCCGGAGACGACACCGGTGACCGGCCGGCGGCGCTGGCCTGACGGACCGGGCCCGGTTCGCGAACGGGTGCCTTCCTCGCCGCCACTTCCAGGCGGGCCAGGAAGGCACCCGCCGGTGGGCGTGGCAGTCGGACCGCGGAAGGGCGGCACCGAGGCCCAGGAACATCGGTGCGGTGCGAGGTCGTCGCCGGGTGTGCGACGGCACTGAGCAACGAAGAGGGGCAGGCGGCGGGACGCCGCCTGGCCAGGTGAGGGAGGGACGGCGCGATGGCGCTGGATTGGGACCTGATCGGCACGGGGGACAGCGAGGCGCTGCTGCGGCCCCGGGACATCTACGCGGGGCTGGCCAGCCGGCCGTGGCCGTATCTGCGGCATGAGCAGGGCGAGGTACTGGACCAGTGGTTCGATCACCGGCGCCACGACCGCGATGTCGTGATCAAGCAGAACACCGGCGGGGGCAAGACGGCCGTCGGTCTGCTGATCGCGCAGAGCACCCTGAACGAGGGCATCGGCAAGGCCGTATACCTGACGCCGGACAACTACCTGGTCAAGCAGGCCCGCGAGGAGGCCGCCAAGCTCGATGTGGCCACCACGGACGATCCGTACGACCCGGCGTTCCTGACGGCTCAGGCCGTGCTGGTGACGAACTACCAGAAGCTGCTCAACGGCAGGTCGGCTTTCGGTGTCGTCGGGGACGGGAAGGAACCGCTCGATCTGGGCATCGTCGTCGTCGATGACGCACACGCCGCGCTGGCGCGGACCGAGGACCAGTTCCGGCTGCGGGTGCCCGCCGGGCACGAGGCGTACGGCAAGCTGCTGGAGTTGTTCGCGCAGGACCTGCGCCACCAGTCTGCGAACGCGTGGTCGGCGTTGGAGGACAAGGACCCCACCGCTTTGGCACCGATTCCGTTCTGGGCGTGGGCCGACAAGCGCGACGAGGTGCTGAAGATCCTGCGCCCGCACCGCACGGAGCGGGTCTTCGAGTTCGTATGGCCGCTGCTCGCGGAGGTGCTGCACCTGTGCACCGCGACGGCGACATCGTCGGCGGTCGAGATCCGGCCCTCGTGCACGCCGATCGACCGCATCCCGTCGTTCGTGCGTGCCCGCCGCCGGGTCTACCTGACCGCGACGCTGGCCGACGACAGCGCCCTGGTCACCGACTTCGGTGCCGACCCGGCACTCGTCGCCAAGCCCGTCACGCCGGGCAGCGCGGCCGACCTCGGGGAGCGGATGATCCTGGCCCCGGTGGCGCTCAACCCGGACCTGGACGACGAGGCCGTCCGCGTGCTGGCCCGCCAGTTCGCCGACGGAGACCAGGACGGTGACGGCGTGGCCGAGGCCGATCCGGTCAATGTGGTGGTGCTGGTGCCCAGCGACCGGGCCGCCGCGCACTGGACACGCCACGCTCACCACATCTGGCGGGTCGGTGACCTCGAGGCGGGCGTGAAGGAACTCCAGAGCGGCCACGTGGGCCTGGTGGTGCTGGTCAACAAGTACGACGGCGTCAACCTCCCGGCCGACGCCTGCCGTCTGCTGATCCTCGACGGTGTCCCCCGGCCCTTGGACGGGGTGGAGCGGCGCGAGGCCGTTGCTCTGGCCGACAGCACCGTCCGTCTGGCCAGGGAGGTCCAGCGGATCGAGCAGGGCATGGGCCGCGGTGTGCGCGACGGCGAGGACTACTGCGCGGTCCTGCTGCTGGGGGCGAAGCTCGCCACGGCGATCCACGACGCCCGTCACCTGGCCCTGTTCTCCCCGGCGACACAGGCGCAGCTGAAGCTGAGCCGGGACATCGCGAGCCAGATCAAGGGCGAGGGCCTGGCCGCGGTGCGCCAAGCGCTCCGGGCCTGCCTCGGGAGGGTGCCGCAGTGGACGCAGCGCAGCCGACGGGCGCTGGCGGAGGTGCGCTATGCCGACCATGGGACGGTGCGGGGCGAGGCCGTCGCGCTGCGCGAGGCGTTCGATCTCGCGGCCACCGGCCGCACCCTGGCCGCAACCGAGCAGGTGCAGAAGGCGGTGAACGACCTCGGCGACCGTGACAAGGCGCTGCGGGGCTGGCTGCGGGAGCAGAAGGCCGCCTACCTGCACCTGACCGACCCCGTGGCCGCCCAGCAGGCCCTGGCAGGGGCGCTGAACGACAACCCGTTCGTCCTGCGGCCTGTGGACGCCGCGCCGGTACAGATCCGGGCGGCCGTGGCGCAGGCACGCGCCGCCGCCCAGTTCCTGGCGGCCCAGTACAGCGACGGCGTCAGCCTCCGGCTCGCGGTGCAGGCGCTGTTCGAGGACGTGGTGTGGGGCGACGAGGAGCGCACCGACGACGCCGAACAGGCGTGGCAGAAGCTGGGCCTGCACCTCGGGTTCGTCAGCACGCGCCCGGAAAAGCTGTACGGCACGGGCCCGGACAACCTGTGGGCGCTCTCGGCGGCGCGGCAGGCGGTGTGTGAGCTGAAGACGGGGTGCACCACCGACACGATCGCGAAGAAGGACATGGACCAGCTCGGCGGCAGCGTCCGCTGGCTCAATCGTCACAACGCGGAGGTGGAGGCCCTGGCGGTCATGCTGCATCCCAGCCAGGTCATTGACGCCAAGGCGATCGCGGTGCCGGGCATGCGCGTCGTCACCCCGGCCTTGTTCGAGAAGCTGAAGGACGCCGTGACGAGTTACGCGGCCGCGCTCGCCAGCACCCCGGACCGCTGGGCGGACGAGCAGGCCGTCCGCGAACAGCTCGCGCACCACAAGCTGACCGGCGACCGGTTCTTCACCACCTATTCCGAGCCCGTACGCACCTCCTCCTGAGCATTGCTGGCGCCGCGATCCGGTGAGGGTGCCACTCCTGCCGCACCCGCCGTCGGGCGGCCCGCACCAACGCGGGTCCGACGGCGGGTGCGGCATCTCGGATCGCGGCCCGGGGGCTACAGGCAGGCCGGAGCTTGTCAGGGGCATCTGGTGAACTGGCAAGTTCAGGAGTAAGGATGCTCTCTACGGATCGCAGGGGGGTGCGTGGACATCGAGGCGTTCTTCAGCAGCGGGGACGGCTGGGCCAGGCCGTGGGTGCTCAACGTCGCTCTGGTCGAGTCGCTGCGGTTCGGCCCTCCGGCCGGTCACACCGACCTGGACGTGGCGATCGCGCTAACCCGGCTGCTGCACTACGACTTCGTCTCCCACGGGACCGACGGCAAGGGCAGGCACCTGGACGACGACAACGTTCCGATCGTCATCAAGGCGCACCGCGCCGTCTTGGAACGTCTCGCGCTCGAGCCGCCGGCCTGGCCGTTTCGGACGTTCGACGGGCCGCGCGGGTTTGGCACCTACTGGCGCGACAACGGCATGAGCGGCAGCTGGAAGGCCCGCCGGGACTGCATCGAGCAGATCCTCGGCCCCACCAGGGATGCGCTGGAAGACCTGCAGGAGCTGGAGTACGAACGCCAGTTCGCCAAGGGGCCATCTGGCAGCTTCAAGAACCTGATCTTCGCCGCCACCGGGGCGAAGCCGCAAATCGTGCTGCGCGACGCGGTGAACAACGACGTCGAGATCGTCCGCCACGCCGACACCTGCCTGGTGTTCACCGACCCCCTGGCGCCGCACGGGTTGACCTGGCGGCAGATGGTCGCCTGGTGGACGAAGAACCATCAGCCGGACACCGACGAGAGGAGTGCCGCCGACGCCTTGTACCGGCGTCTGTACCGGTCGCTGGACTCCCCGCCCGAGCAACTGCTCATGCGCACCTACTGCGCCCGCTACGCCGAGGAAGGCGGCTTCGACCTGCCCGCTCTGATCCCCCAGGTGTACCTCCACTACGACCCCTACACGCGGCGCAGCAGCAAGCAGTCGGGAGCGCTGTACCGGCAACGGATGGACTTCCTGCTCCTGGCGCCGGACCGCTCCCGCATCGTCATCGAGGTCGACGGCGTGCAGCATTACGGAATTGCGAATCCGCCCGACGAGAAGGGCCGGGTCACTCATACCGCCGTGCCGCGCCTGTACGCGGAGATGGTCGCCGAGGACCGCCGACTACGGCTGGCCGGATATGAGATCTACCGTTTTGGCGGCTGGGAACTCACCGCGCCGGGCGGGAAGCAGGTCCTGGAGGACTTCTTCACCGAACTCCTCGCGCGGCATGAGAAGCCGACGCTGTGATCACAGACCAGTGTTCCTCGGCGCTCCGGGCAGTCAAACCGTACAGGGGGTCGGCGCGCCTCCACAGATACTCCGCGGTCGACCGAGCGACGGCAGCCCCGTCGTCATCACTGCCGACCAGCTCGCCCACCCCGGCTGGGAAGTGGACCCGGCCGTCTGCCAGACGCTGCCCGCCTACCTCTGCAACGCCCTCGCCTGACATCGAGGCCGTGAGGTGCCCGTGACGCGCCGGCATGAGTCTGCTCAGTCGGCCGGGGGCGGTTACAGCGCGTGTGCGTCGATGTCCCCTGCGGTGATCAGGGCGTTGCGCAGTTCTTGTGTGGGCTGGGCGAGTTGAGGGTCCGGTGGTCGCTGGCCGATCGCGGCCAGGAGAGTGCGGGCGTGTTGGCGGACGGTGGCGTCGCGCCATGGGTCGGTGCTGGGGTGGGCGACGAGCAGGGCGGTGAGTTGCGTGGCTGCGGGTTTGTCCGGGTGGTGGGTGGATCGCTCGGCGATGTGGTCCGTGTCGCGCAGGGCAGGCGTGTGGCGGGCGGAGGCAAGGGTGAGGTCGAGCCAGAGCGTGTCGTCGATGCTGGCCAGGGCGAATGTGCCCGCTCCCGCCAGGGCACCTTCGGGAAGGTCCGCTGCCAGGGCGGCCCGCCACAGCTCCACGGCGGCGGCGGTAACCAGGGCAGCGGCGGCGCGGTCAGCGCGGTGAGCGAGGAGTTCCAGCAGCCGGGACACCGCGGCCGCTCCGCCGTCCGCAGCGGCGAGCTCGGTGAGGAGCGCTGTCGGGTCGCCAAGGAAGTGCGGATCGTCCAGGAGGGCCAGTCCCACTTGGAAGGCGGCTTCTCGCGGGGTGCTGGTGCGCAGCCGGGTCAGGAGTTCGGCGCGGTCAAGTTCGACGAGCAGCGGAAAGTGGGAGAGGCCCCAGCGCAGCCAGGCGGAGGCGGCGGAGGGGGTGCCGTCGGCCGGCAGGTGCAGCAGGACGCTGCGACGGTCCAGGAGCCAATCTCGGGCCCGCTGGTGTAGCAGCGGCAGGTAGGGGCCGAGGGCGGCGGCGGTCCGGGCTTGGGTGCCGGTGGCTTCGGTGATGGTTGTCAGGTGGTTGAGGAGTCTGGTGGGCAGGCCGTCACCGGGAGCGCCGTGCTGGTGTTGTGCGTGTTCGAGGAGGCAGTGCAGTGCGCGGGCGGCGGGGTCGGTGCCGACGAAATCGGCGGGGATCGTGCCGGGTGGGGTGTCGTCGGGCGGACTGGCGGGTGGGCTGGTCAGAGGTGCGGTCAGGGCGTAGAGGTGGTCCAGGACGGCCGGGAGGCTGTCGCCGAGGTCGGTGCCGGTTCCCAACGCGAAGAGCACCAACAGGAGCATCGCCTGTTCGGCCAGATGCGCCGTGGACGGCTGGTCGTCGTCAGGGTCGGTCGCGGGAGGCTCGTTCGCGGTTGGGTCGGTGTCGCGGTGTACGGCGAAGGCCGTCGTTGCGGCCTCGGCCAGTGCGTTGCCGGGGAACGTGTCGCGCTTGGCGACCTGTTCAGAGGCGAGGTACAGGTAGAAGGCGCGCAGGCGGGGCTGGGTGAGGCGGGCGGTGATCTCGGCCGGTGCCGTGGTCCAGGCAACCGGATCATTCTGGATCAGGGCGCGCAGCACCTTCAGGTAGCGCCAGTCGCCAGCGTCGGGTGCGGCGGCCAGCGCGTCGGCGGCCGCGGCGGGGCCGTGTTCGGCGGCAATGGCCGCCGCCTGGGTCTCGTCGACCGCTGGCGGCAGACTGCTCATGATTTGGACGAACGGTTCGGCGGTGCGCGGGTCTGCCGGACCGGACGGCTTGGCGCGGCGCAGCAGGGACAGCACCGGCTCCCAGGCGGTGAGGACCGGTGCGGGCAGCACGGGCGACCAGTCCCAGACCCGCATCCAGGCCCGCGGTGGCGGGCCGGACGAGGAAGGGTCGTAGTCGGCGAGTTCCTTCGGGCCGGGCACGGGGCCGCAGGCGTCGGCCAGCTGCGCGTGCAGGTGCGCGGCCGCCTCGGGCGGGCAGTGGCGGTGCAGGTAGTCGACGAGCCGGGCGCCTTCCGGCGTCGGGCGGTGGGCCAGCAGCGCGGGAAGCAGCTCGGTGGCCTTCTCCCACCAGGTGTCGGCCTCCTGGGAACCTGCGGTGGCGTCGGGCGGAAGCTGCTGGAGGTGGGCGGCCAGCAGCCGGTCGCGCAGCTGTGGGTCTGCCTTCCCCACCTGCCGCACCAGTGCCGCGGTGCGCTCCACCAGGGGCACCCCGGCGCGGGCGTCGGCCGCTGCCACGTCGAGGACCGCCCGCGCCAGCACCGGGCCGAAGAAGGCCTCCGGGTGGTCCAGCGCGACCTCGTCCAGATCCCGGCGGAAGACGGCGGTGTGCCGGACGGCCGGGTGCGTGCGCTGCACATCGGCCTGCAACAAAACGGCGAGCACGGTCCGGATCAACGGCAGGCACGGATGCGCCGGGCCTTCCTCAAGGCGGCGGGACGAGGGGTAGGCGGTGCGCCGCAGAGCCAGGAGCAGCTCGGCGGCCTCATAGGTGGGCAGCTGGGCGGCGGTAAGCCGGGGGGTGCGCTCTCGGGTCTCGTCGCCGGGCAGGTCCCCGTCCTTGGGGGCTATCCGGATCACCTGGTCGTGCTCGACGCGTACAAAGGCGGCCAGCAGCATCTCCACCGTGCGGATCCAGTCCTCATCGCGCTCCGCCAGCAGGATGTCGCCTGCCCAGTCGGCGGCCAGCCGTAGCAACCAGCCGTCCGCCGCCTTAGGCTCGCGCCCTTCACGGGTCAGGGCGGACACCACGGTGCGCACCTTCGGGTGCAGGCCGATGCCGGGGCGGGCGGCCAGGCGCAGCAGCGCGCCCGTGGCTTCCGGGCCGGCCGCCGCTATTTGTGCGGCGTGCTCGGCCAGCCACGTCCGTGCCTGCTCGGGGGCGACTTCGGTGAGATGGTCGAGGTAGGGGGCGGCGGGCCAATTACCTTCCGGGCTGGTGGTGTCGGGCAGCAGCCAGACCTCATCCAGCAGGTCCAGCCAGGCCGCGGCCGGGCGGGAGAGGAAGAAGTACCGCATCGCGCGCGGATCCGCCCACGCCTTCAGCCTCTCGGCGTCCTCGACCGTGGGACTTCGCAGGCCGGTCAGCTCCAGAACCTCCGCGGCACGCCCGGGAAGCGGCACGAACACCTCGCGCGCCAGGCGCAGAACCTGCCGGTAGCGGGCGCGGGCCTGACTGGAAGGGCCGCCGTGCAAGACGTCCGACGTGCCGCTGTAGAGCTCGCCCCAGCCGTCCAGAGCACTCTCCTGCGCTGCGCCCAGGCGCTGGCCCATCAGCCGCTCGGCCAGGCCCATCACCCGACGCCGGTGATGCCCGCCCGGCCGCTCGAGTTCGGGGCGCAGTCCCTCTGCTGCCTCACGGATACGGCGCAAGGCCGCCTGCGGATCGCGGGAGCCTCGCTTCTTCCTTCTGCCCTCCCCCGCTGCCGGTTCCTCGTCAGGAGGCTGGTAGGCATCCACGGCCTTCAGCAAGGCGCGGGCCGCGCTCTGCAGGCCGACCGGCTCGCGCCCGTCTTTCCTGGACCCGGGGAGCTTCAGCAGCGCTTCCGCGGCGCCCCTTATGCACGTTTCGGCGATCTCCGCCGGCCGCTCGTAGCGCTCGTCCTCCAGCATCCGGTGCGCGTCCCGCAGCAGCCCCAGCGCCCGGGCCCCGGCCTCGCCCTGCTCCAGCAGTACTGCGGCCAACGCCTCGTCCACCGGCTTGAGTTCAGCTTCGCGGCTGGGTGGGGCGGCAGTCGCCGGGGTCGCGTCGTCCATGCAGGCCACCGTAGACGACACGGTCTCGCGAACCGGCGGGTAGCACTCGA
>NZ_JNWV01000076.1 GCF_000716535.1 Streptomyces flaveolus
TGCCGGTGGTGCTCAGCGCGACTTTCGTGCAACTCCTCAACGTCACTGTCGCCCAGGTCGCCGCGCCGGCGATCCAGGCCAGCCTGGGCGCCGGTCCGGGCGCCGTGCAACTGGTCCTCGCTGGATACACCCTGACGTACGCGTGCCTGCTCATCCCCGCCGCACGGCTGGGCGACCGGTACGGCTACCGCCGGCTGTTCGTGGCGGGCACCGTGGTCTTCACCGCGGGTTCAGCGGCCGGCGCGTTTGCCCCCGACGCCGCATCGCTGATCACGGCCCGGCTGGTGCAGGGCTCGGGCAGCGGCCTGGTCGCCCCCCAAGTCCTGTCGCTCATCCAGACCGCCACCCCCGCGACACGCCGACCGCGCGCCCTCGGTCTGTACGGCGCCACCATGGCCGTCGCGTCACTGGCCGGGCCCCTGATCGGCGGTTTCGTCCTCAGTGCCGATCTCTTCGGCCTTGGCTGGCGGCCGGTGATGCTCCTCACCGTGCCGGTGGCGCTCGCCTCGCTGGCCGGAGCGACCGCGCTGCCCCGCACCCGCGGGGCGGACGGACTCCGCGTCGACAAGTTGGGTGCGCTGCTGGTCACCGTGGGAGCCGGCGCACTGGTCCTGCCCCTGGCCCTGGGGCGGGAAGCAGGCTGGCCCTGGTGGACGTGGGCCGGTTTCGCCGTGGCCGTGGCCGCCCTCGCCCACTTCGTCCGGAGCCTGCCGCACCGGCCTGACCCGCTGATCCATCCCGCGGTGCTGCGTGACCGGTCGGCGCGTAGAGGCACGTTGCTGGTGTTCGTGTTCAACACGGGAGTGCCCTCCTTCACCTACCTGCTCTTCCTCCACCTTCAGTCCGCCGTCGGGTACTCGGCCCTGGCTGCCGCACTGACATCGGCACCGTTCGCCGCCGCCGCCGTCTTCGGCAGCAGAGCCGCACCCGCTCTCACCCGCCGGCACGGGCCGACGGTGCTCACCGTGGCGTCCCTGGTGCTGGCCGGGATGTGCCTGGCGCTGGCCTCGCTCGTCGGCTCGGTAGCGGGACGCCAGGCAGCACTGCCCGTGCTGGCCGTCGGCGGAGCCGCGTTCGGCGCCTTCACCGCGTCGGTGTTCACCCTGGTCCTGGCCGAGGTGCACGGTCCCGCCGCCGGTTCGGTCTCCGGACTGCTGCCCACAGCACAGCAGCTCGGCGGGTCAATCGGAGTGACCGCGGCCGGACTCGCCTACTACGCCCCCGCCGCCGATGCGGACACCGCGTTCCGGCACGCCATGCTCTACCAGGTCGCCGCCTTCACGATCACCGCGCTGATCAGCCTCCGGCTCCGCGACAAGCCTGGCACCGAGCCCACGCACGGCCACAGCAGTCATAGCGGAGGGGCACGTATGTAACTAGTGCCTCATCAGGCAACGTTCGCCCTGTTGACTACCTCGCGCAGCCGTTCGTCGGCGGCGTGCTTGTTTCGCCAGATGATGTAGCGGCGGATCATGCTGCCCTGCTCCTTGTGGCTGGTGTGGTCGGTGCCGTCCAGTGCGAAGTAGCGCAGGGCGGTGAACTGAGCCTCGATGCGGTTAAGCCAGGAGCTGTTGGTCGGGGTGTAGGCGAACTCGACGTTGTTGGCTGCGGCCCAGTCACCGACCCGGAAGTCCCTCTTCGTGGTCAGGTGCGGGGAGTAGTTGTCGAGCACGATCGCGATGCGGATCTTCGGCGGGTAGAGGCTGCGCAGATAGCGGCAGAACTCCAGGAACTTCGTGCGACTCTTGGTCGGCTTGATGTGGCCGTAAAACCTGTTCTTGCCGAGGTCGTAGGCGGCGAACAGGTGTCTGACCCCGTGAGGGCGGGTGTAGGTCGCCCGCCGGCGGGGCCTGGGCTCCCGGT
The DNA here is from genome assembly GCF_000716535.1 of Streptomyces flaveolus. GTDB lineage: Bacteria > Actinomycetota > Actinomycetes > Streptomycetales > Streptomycetaceae > Streptomyces > Streptomyces flaveolus_A. Next base: position 1,864 of record NZ_JNWV01000076.1, read on the forward strand.
TGGGGTCCTTGTGCTTCCCGCCGCGCTCGGCCCACTGCCGCCCGGGGTGGGGCTGGAGGTTGAGTGGCCCGAACTCGTCCAGGCAGAAGACGATTTCGGGCTCGCCTTCCTCGGGTATGACCTCGCCGTCGGCGATCGCGTAGAGGTGCTCGACGCGGGCCTTCTTGGCGGCGTAGTCGGGGTCGCGGGAGGTCTTCCAGGTCTTCACGCGTTGAAACGACACGCCCTCCTCGCGGAGCAGGACCCGAAGGCCCTCGTGGCTGATGTCGTCGACCACCCCCTCGGCGACCAGGAAGTCGGCCAGCTTGGCCAGGCTCCAGGTCGAGAACGGCAGGCCGTGCACAGCCGGCTTGGACTTGGCGATCTTCTTGATCTCGCGCCGCTCGGGCAGGGTGAACGTCCTCGGCCGCCCGTCCTTGTACTTCGGGTGAAGGGAGTCGAAGCCGTCGGCGTTGAAGTTGTGGATCAGGTCCCGGACCCGGTCCGCACTGGTGAACGTCACCTCGGCGATCTTCGCCACGGGCATGCCCTGTGCGGATAAGCACCATCTGGGCCCGCCGCCAGGTCACCACCGACCCGGTGCCGCCCCGCAAGATCCGCAACAGACGAGCGCCCTCATCGTCATCGTCTCCCGCACCTGCACCCGCTCGGCCCAGAACACATCCCGCCAAGTTGGGCCTGCGTCTGGCCGCCCGCGCCGAGTTGCTGCTCGTCGTGCGCCCCGTGCGCGGTCCCGGCCCGGCTGCCCGCCGGGGCCGCCCGGCTGTCTCCGTCAAGCTGGGTTTCGTCCGCGGCCGGGTGACGGGGGGGCTCGGAGGCGACCAGCCGACGCGGGCCCGCGGCTGCTGGCAGCCGCCTAAATCTTCTTGGTGACCCGCGCCGGTCCCGCCCCGGCGGTGATCCCGCGCCCGAGTACGTACCTCGCCGGTTGCCGGACTGGCTTGGGGCGTACGGAGGCCACGCTGCCGCCTGGACGCCCACGGCGCGGTGTCTGGCCCCGCGGGTCTGGAATCTTCCGGCCGGCAGCCGGTCCGGCGGTGTCACCCGTTCCTGCGTGCGTGGCCGGTCAGGCGCCGGGCTCGTGCTTCTGCCGTTTGGCCTCGGACAGGCGGTTGACGCGGATGAGGCAGCCCCACGCGCCGGCGAGTAGCAGCAGTGTGATGACGACGTCGCCGACGAGCGTGGGAACGTCTGGGTAGTGGGTGGCGTGCTGGAGGCCAGCCAGGGCGAGCCCGCCAAGGAGTAGGGCGAGGAGCAGCCAGAACAGTTTCACGGTCCCCCCGGGGAGTGTGCTGAGGGCGACACCGTAGCGGTAGGCGTGGCGCCCGGGGGAGCGGTTGCGCACTACCCGTCCGAAGGTCGGTTCGCCGGATCTGCAGCGATTCGGCGGGACCTGCTACAGCGTCCACCGCGCGCAGGTCGCCGCGGTCGTGACCACGTCGGTGTTCACGAAGCCCGCGGCCAGCTACGGGGCTCAGCACGGTATCCGGCTCGTCGACAGCGAGGCGCTCGCGGGGTGGGCGACGCGGACCGGGCCGGCCCCGTGGATGTGACACAGCGGCTGGGGCCGCGTCCCTGCCACGCTGAGCCCCGGTCCCGCCGACGCTGGGTGCGCCCCATTCGGGTCACAGCTTGACCACACCAGCTTCACGCCCCGCACACGCGGGCGGATGATTCCCACACACCGTACGATCCCTGGGGGGACCCATGAGCGACAGCACACCCACGCCGCCGATGCCGAGCTTCCCGCCGCCTCCGCCGGCACCGAAGAAGTCCCGGACCAACTTGGTCATCATCGGCTCCGCCGCCGCCGTGATCGCTGCCGTCATCGCCACCGGCGTTGTGGTCGTGCAGGCCACCAACGACGACAGCAAGCCGGCCGCCGCCACCAAGGCGAGCACCCCGACTGCTGAGCCTGCGTCGGAGGATACGGAGGAGTCGACGCCGACGTACGCCGACCTCGATACCGACAGCTTCTCGATCGATTTGAAGACGAAGTCGCGGCAGTGCTTCGGGTCGGCGGGCTGCAACCTGACGGTCGAGCCGGACCTGACGCTGATGGTCGACAGTTCGAGCGTCGATCCGGACGCGGTGTATGAGATCACTTACGAGATCCGCGGTGATCAGTCCGGGCCGGTCATCGACACGGCCGAGTTGTCGAACCAGACGAGCTTGAACTACACGCCGTCGCTGATCCAGACGGCTTCGGCGGGCACGAAGGTGACTGCCAAGATCACCGACGTCACGAAGCAGGGGTAGCCAAGCTCGACGAACAGCGGCCCCGCACCGGAGCTTCGTCCGGGCGGGGCCGTCGTCATGCAGGGGGGCAGCACTCCGCGCACGGCGTCTGCCGCACACGCGCCGCCTCAGCCGTTGTCAGAGACACAATCCGGCGCAGCTCAATGCCCTGGGCCACGTTGCCCGCGCGGCCGGCCTGGAAGGCGGGGCAGTCCTCGCTGGCGTGGTAGCAGTCGCTGCCGCCGGTCGTAATGTAGTCGCTCATGCGGTGGGCTCCTCGTCCGGGCGCACCAAGCCCTCGTGGAACGGGTCGATGAGGCTGGCAGCGTAGCCCAGGCCGTCGAGCCTGTCCTGCGTGATCGCTATCCGGGGATCCGATCATTCTTCTCCTCGTGCATCGCGTCGCGCTCCTCGCGACGCTCCGGCCCCCGACTACGGTAAGTACCATTACACGCGCGAACCGGCGGCCGGTATCGCCGTCGGGGTGGCGGCCGACGGACCCTGCCCTCGGGGTAGCGGAACAGGCCACGGAACTCGCATGCTTCCAGCCGTATTACGGCCTACCGTTTCTGCTGTGACGACAGATGCGTGGCACGTGTTGAGCCGCTCCTTGCAGACGCTTCGCGAGGAGTTCGACAACACCTACGACCGGTACAACGGCCTTGCTGCGCCCGGGTCGCCAGGCTCTGTGGAACTTTGTGAAGATCGTGGTCTGGCGGGGGAGTGGGGGACCCGGCCGGTGCATGACGCGCATCTGGCCGCGATTTCGCCGGTCATGGCTGTTATGGATCACCTCGACAGCCTCGGTCTGCTGTTTACGTCGCCTGTCGGTCTGATGGCATCGCACACGGTTGCCCGGGGCGCGCTCGACATCGCAACCCAGCCCTGGTTTCTCCTTGAGCCGGGCATCGACGCCCGCGAGCGGGTCCGTCGCCATATGAACTACAGACTGCAAAGCCTGAAAGAGCAGTCACTCATGGTTGGAGACCTTGGGGCATCACCCGATGCCCAGCGGCATCTGCAACATCTGCGAGAACGCACCGAGCAAATTCTGCGTGCCGCCAGACACCACGGGCTCTCGGTCAAGGGAAAGATCGCGGATAAGTTCAGACCCTGCTACCTGGGCTCGTCACCAGCGCCCAGCACCACAGGCCTAGCTGGACAGATCGTTGCCCCGGGCGGCAGCCCTCTGGGCACTCTGTTGTGGCGGGCTACCTCAGCCGTCGCGCACGGGCAGGCTCATGGCCTGATGATGTTCTGTGCGGACGCGCCAGGAGCCCCAGGCACCGGACCCGGAGATCACTTCGTATATCAGCAACTGCAGTTCAGCCCTCAAGAGGCCGCTCAACGCTGTGCGGGTGCTCCGCTGGCCACCCTGTCGATGCTGCGACGCCTTTACGCCCACTGCGGTTGGCCAGCCGACAACCTCGAGAGAGCCGGCAGCGAACTTGCTCGGGCTTGGCTGCACATCAGCGGCATGGCACGAGCAACCGCCGCCTGACCCCTCACCGAAGTACGAAAGCCACCAGGCGCGGACACCGTCAACCAGGCGCGCGGTGGACCAGCTACTGCGTGACCCTGCCGGTGCCTTGAGACCGCAACCCCCACCGTGCTCTTCCCCGAGCAGCCCCGCGAGAGCCAGATCAGGTACCGCCGCCGCCGTACAGCAGGCGTGCGTCGTCCTTTGCTTGCCGCCGCCACTTTCGCTGACGGTTCAGGACCGCCACGGTGCGTCGGCGGATGGTCAGGAGTGCTGGCTGCGGGTCCTTGCCGTGGTAGTCACCCAGAGCGGTGCCGTTGTCGGTGCTCTCGCCGTTGACGGACAGGTACTGGCCACTGTGGCGGTTCTGCAGGGCGAAGTAGCCGTTGTCCTTCTGGACCAGGCGCCACTCCTGGTGCGGACCGGTCACATGGCCCCACTGGATGACCTTCGCACCGTTGGCGGTGCTCTCGCCCTCCACGGACAGGGCCTTGCCGCTGTGCACGGCGCGCACCACGTAGTAGCCGCCGGTCGTCGCCTCCAGGTTCCACTTCTGGTGGTCGCCACCCTGGAACGGCCACTGGATGACAGCGGTGCCGTCGTCCTTCTTCTCCCCGTTGACCGACACTGCCTTCTCACTGTGCCGGGCGATCAGCGCGGCAGTGAACACAGCGGACATTGGACTCGCTTCCTCTCACAGACTGCCCTCTGGAGCGGCAGACCCGACCTGACTGGAACATCAGCGATCCTGACGTCACCGAGGTACGCCAGCCCTCCGGAAGAAGTCCCGCCGGGGCCGCGGATCCGCCTCGGCGGCCCCAAGAGCGGGTGCGCGCCGGCGCGTAGGCGGCCCCGGGTCACCGCGTGCCGGCGCCGCCCGTGTCGAGTGCGGCGAGCAGCGCCTGGGTCTGCTCCAGACGCGACGGGTGGACCTCCATGTCCCGGTAGACGTCGAGGGCCTGTTCCAGGGCCTGTCTCGCGGCGTCCCGGTCGCCCATGGCCTGGTGCACCTCTCCGAGGTGCACCAGGGCTTCCGCTTCGTTGAAGCGGTGCCCCAGGGCCCGGTGGAGTTCCAGGCCGCGCCGGTGGCACGCGAGGGCCTGGGAGTGCTCTCCGAGTTGCTGGTAGGCGGTGCCGAGGGTGTCGAGGGTGTCGGACTGGCCCCGCAGGTCGCCGAGTTCCCTCTGGATCGCCATGGCCTGTTCGCAATGGGTGACGGCGCCTCGATGGTCGCCCTGCTGCACGTGGTCCCACGCCACGGCGTTCAGGGCGCGCGCCAGTCCGGCCCGGTGGCCGAGTCGCGTGAACAGGCGGACGGCCTGTTGGTCGTGGTGCAACGCCGCCGGCCGGTCTCCCGTGTGCTCGTGGAGCCAGCCGAGGGCCAGGTGGGTGTGGGCCTCGGACAGCGCCTGATCGCTGTCCCGGGCCAGGGCCAGAGCCCGGGTCAGCCGGCTGTGCGCCCCGTCGTGGTCGCCGGCCTCGGTGCGCTCCCAGGCCAGTGCGCGGTGGGACTCGGCCTGGGCGGCCGCGTCACCGAGCCGGGCCGCGGCCGCCAGCGCCGTGGTGTGGACGGTCGCGACGTCGCTCCACTGTCCGCGCCGGGTCAGGAAGGTCGTCAGGGCCCAGGCCAGTTGCCAGGCGTGGGTGTCGTGGCCGTGCCGCGCGGCCTGGTGCACGGCGGCGACGAGCGCCGTGTGCTCCTGGGCGAACCACGACATCGCCTCATCGTGGGTGGTGAGGTCCTGCGGACGCACGCCGTCGACGGCCGGTGCCGGGCGGATGGGATCCCGGTGCGGGTGCAGCAGCCGGTCGGCCGACCAGGCGGTGTGCAGATAGTGGTCGAGGAGACGGACGCGGGCCGCCCGGCCCTCCGCGCCGTCGACGGAGTCGGCGACTTCGAGGGCGTAGGTGCGCAGCAGGTCGTGGCTGTGGAATCGGCCGGGGACGTGCTCCTGAAGGAGGTGGGCGGCGCGGAGCCGGTCCAGCGCCGTGCGCGTCCGGGCCGGGGACAGGCCCGTGAGGCTGCCGGCGGCGGGGTGGGCGAGGTCGGTACCGGGGGCCTGCACGAGCTGGCGGAACACCCGGGCGGTCTCCGGGTCGAGGGCGCGGTAGGAGGAGGCGAGGACGGTGCGCACGTCGGTGGCGCTCTCACCGGTGCCCAGGGCGTCGAGGCGGGAGCTGCTCTCGCGCAGCTCCTCGGTCAGGGCGGTCAGGGTGCACACCGGGTTGGTGGTGATCCGCGCGGCCAGGACGCTCAGTGCGAGGGGCAGCCCGGCGCACTGGTCCACCAGGGCGGTGGCGGCGTCGGGTTCCGCGGCGACTCGTTCTGCGCCCAGTCGGCCCGCCAGAAGCTCGCGTGCCGTGGTGGAGTCGAACCCGTTGACCGTCAGATGGGTGACCTGGTGGGAGACGGTCAGCCCGGTGAGCTGGTCGCGGCTGGTGATCACGACGGTGCAGGTGGGCGTGCCCGGCAAAAGTGGCAGGATCTGCTCGGTGTCACGGGAGTTGTCCAGGACCACGAGCATATGCCGGTCGGCCAGGAGACTGCGGTACAGGGCTGCCTGGGCGTCGGCGGCGGCCGGTATCCGCCCGGGGTCGACGCCGAGGGTGTCGAGGAATCCGCGGATCACCATGAACGGGTCGGCCGGTTCACCCGAGGGCGTGAACCCGCGGAGGTCCGCGAAGAGCTGCCCGTCGGGAAAGTGCTGGTTCCGGCTGTGAGCCCAGCGCAGCGCGAGCCAGGTCTTGCCGACCCCGCCGGTGCCGCAGATCACCGACAGCGGCATGGTGGTGCGGGGCTCGGCCTGGAACGCGAGCATCTTGTCCAGGACGGCGAGTTCCGCGTCGCGGCCGACGAAGTGCGCCGGCGGAGCGAGCAGTTGGCGGGGTACCGGTGACGTCGCCGCGCCCGCCGACAGCCGTTCCGTAGCCGCCTCGTGAAGCGCCAGCGCCGGGTCGTTGGCCAGGATCTGCTGGTGAAGACCGCGCAGAGGCGGTCCCGGGTCGGCCCCCAGCTCATGCGCCAGGCGCCGGCGGATGTCCTCGTAGCAGGAGAGGGCGTCGGCGGCGCGCCCGGCTCGGTACAGGGCGAGCATGAGGTGACCGGCCAGTCGTTCGTCCAGTGGGTGCTCACCGGCGAGCGCGCTGAGCTCGGGCAGCAGTTCACCGTGGTGTCCGGTGCGTAATCGGAGGTCGGTGCAGTGCAGTCGCGCCGAGAACCGCTCCCGCTCCAGTGCCTGGCGCAGGTCGCAGAACCACGGGACGTCCACGGCGGCGAACGGTTCGCCCCGCCACAGTCCGAGCGCCTGTCGCATCAAGGACGCCGCCTGCGTGTCATCGGCCGTCCGGGCACGCGCGACCAGGTCCCGGAACAGGTGCAGATCCACGGACAGCGGGCTCGCTTCGAGCACATAGCCCCCGGGGTGCCGGGCGATGACCACCTCCGGGGCCTGCGCCAGCGCCTGGCGCAGCCGGGACAGGTACCCGTACAGCGTTCCCCTGACCCGCTGCGGCGGCCGGTCGCCCCACACCCGGTCGACGAGCGCGTCCACCGACACCGCCTTGTTGACGTCCAGGAGCAGAGCGGCCAGCACGCACCGCTGCCGCATGTGCCCCACGTCCGCGGGACGGCCGTCCAGACGCGCCTCGATCGTGCCGAGCAGGCTGAACTCCACCACCATCCGATCCCCCTTCTCGCCGTTCACGTCCATCACTTGGCGACTGCACTCACCAGGCGATTCAAGGTCTACCCAAGGTTCGTCCCCAGTCAGACCCGCAGGGTGGAACCGACGAAAGGGCCGGCGTGGCCCGACGGGTGTACGGCCTCGCCGGTGCCCACGGCCGTCCGGAGGGGACAGGGGGAGCGCGATGCGACGTATCGGCCGGGCGGTGGGAGCCGCCGTACTCCTCGTGTGCTGTGCCGGGGGATGCAGCACACAGCCGGGGGCGGGGAGCGCGGAGCCGGGGGCGGACGGCACGGGACCGTCCCTGGCTCCGCTGCCCGCGAACCAACCGCGCGACAGCCTTCCGCTGGACGCCTACGTGCCCTCCCCCGAAGAGCAGGCCCGGTCCGACCGCGCCCAGGTGGCGCTGGAACGGGCCTGCCTGGCCCGCTACGGACTGCGCTGGAACGGGCCGGGCGAGACCGCTCTGGAGACCGGACGGCGGATGGCCCTGTCACGGCAGGCGGCCCGATGGGGCACGGTGGACCTGCGGCAGGCGGCGCGGTACGGGTACCACGCACCGCCCTGGAGCACGTACAACCCCCAGGTGGGTGCGCTGCTGGACCAGCACGCCGACCTCCCTGCCGATGTGGAGAAGGTGCTCTACGGCCTGGTGGGGACGTTCGGGGACAAGGCCGTTCCGCAGAACGGATGCCGGGCCGAGGCGGCCGCGCGGCTCCTGCGTGGTGCTCCCCGTGCGGACCGCAACCTTGCTGACTGGCTGGCGCGACAGGCGGCCGACGCGAGCGCCGAGGATCCCCGGCTGTCGACGGTCCTGGGTGCGTGGCGCGCCTGCATGACCCGCGCCGGCCACCCGTACGCCTCGCCGCACGCCGCCGCGCACGATCCCCGCTGGAAACGGGTCCGGACTCCCACCGAGAAAGAGCTCACGGTGGCCGTGGCGGACGTCCGGTGCCAGAACGAGGTGCGCTACCTGCCCTCCCTGGTGGACGTCACCTCCCGCCACCAGCGCGAGCTGATTAGCCGTTACACCACTGAACTCGGCCGGCTGAAGCGCCTGAAGGACGTACGGGTGCGCAACGTCGCCGAAGCGCTCGCCGCTCAGCCGTCCGACACCGCGTCCTCGCAGGAGGGCGACCGGGACGGATCCGGGTGAGAGCGAGCCGACCGTCAGCACGATCCGCGATACGAGAGAGGACATCGACATGCGACGCATGATCACCACTGTGCTGGGCGCCCTGGCCCTCACCGCGACATCCGTCGGTCTGTGGGCGGCGCCGGCCAGCGCGAGCGACGTCTACCAGGGAAGCGACTGGGCGACCCACGCCTACGACGGGACGTGGTTCGACTACTGCGACGGCGAGGACGACAACCACTCCGTGTGGGGCGGCTACTACACCACCGCCTCCAGCGCCTACCAGACGTCCAGCCCGGTCAACGGGTACTGCGGCACCGAGTTCGTCAGCGGGGTGCTGACCAACCTGAGGATGGTCGAGGACAACCCGTCCAGCAGCACCAACTACTACGGCGCCTGGCACGGCTACCCGGTCGCCGGCAACTGATCGCTGCGGCTCTGTGCGGAAGCATCCCGGCGGCGGGCCCGTCGAAGGCCCGCCGCCGGGCCCGGCCGTCCCTGCCGCGGCCCGGCAACGGGCAACGAGTGTGTGCTGCGGACCCCGTTGGGGGTCCGCAGCACACGGCGGGGACGGGGGCCGAGGGGTCCATGCGGCGCGGGCGGCGGCAGCTCGCCGGCCGCACCTTGCTCTCGGATCCTGTTGATGATCTCGTCGTCGGTCATGCGGGCATTCGTAGCAGCTGCCACCGACATCGCCCGAACTGCCTGAGGTAACTGACGGCCGCCTCGGACATCCGCGGTCAGCCAGCGTCCTCCGGCCGGCGCGCGGGGCCGTACCGGTTCGGGTCGAAAGCCTCCGGCCGCGCGCCAGCGTGTGGTGCCCCCTGTCTGACTTGCGCCCCGTCTGCCGGCCGGCAGGCCAGGCGAGTGGTTCGGCGTCACGCCGAGCGAAAGAGGTGACCCGGCGGCCGCTGGGAGGCCGAGCAGAACAAACGTCGTGTAATGACAGCGGGACAGGCTCGCGCAACAGGAACGGCAGCGCCTCCCGTGCCCGCGCGGACCGCTACGCCGAACAGGACCATCCGATGGAGCGCGCCCGGTGCGCCAAGACGACCAGCGGCGCGCATCGCCTCCAGGGTGTCGGCGGTGTCCGGGTGGTCAGGGTCCGGGATGACGTTCGCCGTGAACCGGATGATGCTGCGGGCGGTGCCGGGCACCGCCGTGGTGGGGGAATCCCGTGCCCAGTCCCGCAGCGCGGACAGCAGCACGCACCCGACCTCGTCCAGGGCGAAGGAGTCCGCGCACGGATCGCTCTCCCCGTCCACGGCTGTGACAGGCCAGACGATGTCCTCGGCCAGCCGCAGCAGGACGAACGCCAGCTCCGGGTCCGCTTCCGCCCACCCGGTGGCGGCGTCCTCGCCACCCAGCTGCAGCGCCGAGAGGTAGTCGAAGCCCTCCTCCACCTGCTCGGGCGTCAGCGGTGCACGGGACGGGATCAGGTACGGCATCACGCTCTCCTCACGATGACTGCCGCGCGACTCCGACGTCGTTCCCGCATGGTCGGCGCCCAGACCTGTGGACACAGGACAGTGACTCCCCCTCCAACTCGAACCGGATGAATCAGGGCCACAAGGGCCAAACCCGGCCCCCTTATCCCTCGTGGCCGCCCCGACCATGACTCCTTGTCCAGGTCCGCTACCGCCTCGACCACCGCCGTGTTTCCCCTTGACCGCGCCCGCTACCGGCCGCCGTCAGACCGCGGACAAGGGGGTCCCCTGCACGCTGCTCTCTCGATCACCGCCCACCAGGGCGGCCCGAAGCGAAGGAGCCACCGCGATGACCACGCACCGACCGCGAGCCGACGCCCGGCACGCCCACCCCGACCCCGCGCCCGACCAGCACTGGGTAAGCCGTCCCGGCCTCCTGTGGTGCGCACTTGGGAGGCCACTGTGGAACCCACTTTGGTGCCCGGCACCGAGCCGGATGAAGAAAGCCCTGGTCACCACGCAGATCCGGGCGCGCGCCGCGTTGTCACAACCCTCTTCTCTCCTCCTGAACTTCTTTGTGATGTCCGTGGAGGAGGAGATCATCGGGTCTGGGGGCCGGGTGCCCTCTGGGGCCGGGCGCGGCCGGCGCTCGGCAGGTGGCCGCGCGCGCCGGACGACGGGGTAGGCGCGCAGCTGATGGCGGTCAAGCGTGAGGAGAACCCGGCGGGGTCGTCGAACAACCTGCGCGGTGACGTGCTGCGCGTGCTCGGAGTGCTGAAGGTCGCGATGGTCGAACAGATCCAGCAGATCTCAGCCCCGCACCTGAGCTACCGCCACACGGACAAGCCGACCCCGTCGAAGCGGAAGCAGGCCCGCACCGCCTCCCACACCGGGGCGCTGTCCGATCTGCGCAAGCACGGCCTGGCGGAGAACGGCGGGCAGATCCCGGGCGGGGACGGTCGTAGGCAATTCAGCGGTGTACCCGGCCGCGACGGCCGCCACCGGGGGGCAGGGCAGGACCGCCCGCCACTCAGGAGAAGTGCGCCGCGGTCATCCCGTCGGACTGTCCGGCCGGCCACTCCACCAGTTCGATCCGGTACCCGTCCGGGTCGGTGAGCCACGAGGTCTTCGGGCCCGCGGGACCGCCCGGACTGAGGATGGGCCCCGGGTCCAGACCGGCTCCGGCCAGCGCCTCCAGGGTGCCGGCCAAACCGTCCACCTGGATCGCGACGTGGTCGACCCCGCTGCCCACGTCGACGGGTCCGTCGGCGGGACGGTGGACGAGCTCCAGCGAAGCCGCCGTCTCCTCGGGGAACTTCAGGATCACCAGGCGGCTCCCGTCGCCCGCCTCGACCCGGCCCAGCACGCCGTAGCCGAGGGCGGTGTAGAAGCGCAGGGAGCGCTCCAGATCGGTGACGCGGTACGAGACGAAGAGCGTCCTCACGCCGCCTCCCCGGCCCGGCGCACCCGGTAGCGGAGGTGCGTGACGCCCCGGTCCTCGAGCCGCCGGACGAGCTCGAGCTCGGTGTGCTCAGCACCGAGGTGGTCGAACAGCCGTCGGCCGCCCCCGAGGAGGACCGGCACCAGGTGGATCTCCATCTCGTCCAGCTGCCCGGCTCGCAGCAGCGCCTGCGCCGCCCCCGCACCGTGCACCATGATGGGCCGGTCCCCGGCGGCGGCCCGCGCCAGCCGGGCGCACTCGTCGACGTCGGTGACGAACCGCGCGTGACCGGGCGGCTCGTCCCCGTCGTCCACGTGGTGGGTCAGGACGAGGATGGGCACGCCGTCGTGATGGTCGCCTTGCCAGCGCCGGGCGAGCTCGAAGGTCCGCCGGCCGGAGATCAGCGCGCCGGTCGCCAGCGCCTCGCGGTAGACCTGGCCGCTCGGCCCGTCGGACTCCCGGTCGTCGAGCCAGTCGAAGAGCCGTCCGCCGTCCCGCCCCAGCTCCTGACCTGGCCGGTCGTCCGGTCCGGCGATGAACCCGTCGAGCGACATCGACATGTACAGCCGAATCGGGTGGGGCATCGTGGACTCCCTCGCTCCGCCACGCCCCGGCCCCGCGGCCCCTGCTCGGCCGACGGAGGTGCGTGTACAGGGGAGACTGCCGACGACCGGCGAACTCATCGCACCGGCACGCCGAGGAGGGTGTCACCGAAGGGCGCGAGGACTCGCTCAGCGCTCGAAGACCGCCGTCGCCACGGGCACCGCCAGCAGCAGACTGAGCCCGACCAGCGGGAGCCGGTCCAGCCACAGGACGGCGGCGAACTCGCGCAGGGTCGCGGAGAGCCAGTACACGGGGGAGGCCGGCGCGCCGATGACGTCGACGGGGACGCCGGCGCGGCGGGCCAGCAGGGTGGTGCGGTAGACGTGGAAGCCGCTGGTGACCACCGTGGCCCGGTGGCCGGGACCGGCGCGTTCCATGAGGGCCTCGCTGAAGCGGAGGTTCTGCCAGGTGTTGACGGAGCGGTCCTCCCGCACGATCCGGTCGGAGGACACTCCGCGGGCGCCCAGGTAGTCGGCCATGGCGTCCGCCTCGGAGACGACCTCGTCGTCGCCCTGCCCGCCCGAGACGACGAACGTCACAGGATCCGTGTCCGGTACGTCCGGCGCGTCCACCGCGAGGGCGCGCTCCAGCCTGCGCCGCAGCAACGGGCCGGGCCGGTCGCCGTCGAGCCCGGCGCCCAGGACGACGACATGGGTGGTCCCCGGAGGCGGGGTGCTGCGCCCCCGGACGATCACGTACCCGGTGAAGACGAGGAAGAGCAGCGAGAGGTACCCCGCGGCCGCGTTCACCGCGACCATGAGCCCACCCGCCACCTCGCCGCCGACCGCGTACAGGACGGCGTCGAGGCCGAGCACCGCCAGCACCGCGCAGCCGGCGGCGCCGGTGGCGAGCAACGGCGTCTGCGGCCCGTAGCGCCGGACCAGGAGGACGGCGTCGACCAGCAGGAGCAGGCCCAGCGCGAGCGCCCCGAGCAGGGCGAGGACGGCGAGCACGGTGGCGACGGTGTGGTGGGTCTGCGCGCTGCGGGCGGACACACCGAGTCCGGCAGACGTCACCGCGAGGCAGAACAGGACCGCGGTGGAGAACCGGTGCGGCGCCAGCACGGCATGCACGAGGCCGCCCGCGGCGAACACCGCCGCGGCAAGGTACTCCGGGTACTCCGACACGTCCCGCACCACTCCGCTCTCCCGCCCGCGGGGCCCCGGGGCCCGTCCCCGCCCGCCTGTCGCCGCCTGCGCGTTCCCGGGCTCGCGCAGCGCGGCGGACCTGGTGCGGACGGCCGCCCGACATCCTCGCAGACCGGCTGCGACGCGCCGCAGGCGGGCGTACGTTGCCCCGGGCGGCTCGGCCCGATGGCGGAGAGCAGCTCGACCCGCTCGGGCGTGAGCGTGGCGGCTCTGGATCTCTGGTTGCTGATCCATGCCCCCAGCCGGAGCTCCCGCTGCACCTGGTCCTCGCCGTCGTCCTCGCCCATGGTGATCGTTTCGGTGTGCTTGCGCGGCACTCGAAGGTGCCCCTCACGCTCGAAGAACTGTCGGGCGGCGGCGAGGTGCATCGCCCACTTGTCGGCCTGACTCATGCGGGGCTTGGGCTTCTCGTCCTCGGTCGCGGGTTGGATGCCGAGGATGTGTTGGCACAGCCATTGCTGGACGGTGGTGAGATTGTCCCAGCTGAGACGGACGCAGCGTTGGGTGAGGTGGAAGCCTCGCTGCCACTCGACCGGCCAGGCGGGGCACCACGAGGGGGCGATGTCCTCGAGCTGCTCGCGCCGCTCCTGCGACAAGACGCCGGCCGACGGCTGAACCGGCAGGCCTTCGGCCCGCCGCTCGCCGCCGGCGAGCCGGTGTTCTCCCCGAGCGCCCTGCGCCAGCTCATCGCCGATCCATGCCCCGAGCCGGAGCTCCCGCTCCTCCTGGTCCTCGCCGACGAGGATCCGTTCGACGTGCTTCCTCGGGACTCGTAGGTGTCCTTCGCGTTGGTAGTACTGGGTGGCGGCGGTGAGGTTGAGGGCCCATTTGTCGGCCTGGGTACGGCGCGGGCGCGGCTTCTCGTCCTCGGTGGCGGGCTCGATCCCGAAGACCTGCTCGCACATCCACTGCTGTGCGCCTGTGAGCTTGTCCCAGGCCGAGGCGGACCAGATCCGTTCCGGCGTCGCCACCCGCCAACTGGTGCAGGCGGCGCGGCCAGATCTCCTCCTGCTCCCAGTGCAGAGCCTGCTCCCACCACCGGGCCACCACCGCATGGGCCACCGCGAAAGCCTGCGCCGGATCCACCCCGGCCCGCCCCGCACGCCGCACCACACCCGCCCACCGCCGCTGCGCGGCGACCACCTCCGGCACCCCGTGCACATCCAGGTACTCCAGCGGCTGGTCGGCGTCCGCGTCCAGCAGCCACCGCCCGTGCCGCACGCACACCCGCCGCCAGCGCGGCAGGTACCGCACCGCCCGCACCGCCTGCCCGGTGCGCCGCGCGGTGCACAACCGGCACCCGAACGCGGCCGGCCCCACCACCGCGCCCGCCGCCCGCCACCGCGCCTGCGGCACACCAGCCTCCCGGCCGGTGCTGATCTTCGGATCGTCCACGGTGAACCCCGGCAGCGCCCGGGCCAGCACCTCGTACCCGGTCCCGCACAGCTCGGCGAGCGCACCCCGCCCGGCCTCGTTGAGGACGACCTCCGCATCGGCGCGCACACCGCCGCCCTGGTGCCGCACGGGGGAGTTGCGGCATGTCCACAGCCGCAGCACGCCCGCGGCCGGCAGGCTGTAACGCGCCGCCGCTCGATGGATCAGCGACGCGGTCAGCTCCCCGGCCAGCGGCACGATCCGTAACGCCCCTGCTCCCACATGTTCTCCTCATGGCACGCCCACCGTCATGCCCCCACCCGGGCCGGTGCCCCATCATGATCCGGCGCCCACCTGCGCAGCCAGGGCAGATGCCTGCACCGCGGGCACAGGCGTGCAGTGCGGCGCACACCGCGCCCGGCGCGCTGACATGCACGGACCGACCAGGGCTCGGTTCCTAACCGCCGGGATGCGGTGCGCAGACAGCAGGCCAGTCCGCGGCGGCGCATCGGGCACCGTCTGCCCCGTTATCTTCTTCGCGGCCCTGCAAGAGGGCTGCTGGCCTCCGGGCCCGGTATGACTGTTGCCCCCTGTCGAACGGATGACCTGGGGGGTGGTGTC
>NZ_JNWV01000077.1 GCF_000716535.1 Streptomyces flaveolus
CCACCGCATCAGCGTCCTGTTCGCCATGCTCCGCGACGGAACCTTCTACGAACCCAGAACCCCACGGATCGCTTGACGAAAGACATAGAGGCACCCCCCTCTGCCGAACCGGCGCGAACGCCGACCGGCACAGGGAACCGCCCGGCCTATTCCTCCCCGGTCCGCAGGAGGGTGCCGTTGGCCCCCGGGGCGTAGGTACGACGCGCATTCTTCTCGATCTTGCGCGTGACTTCCTCGTCCAGGTCCACGCCCTGCATCTGGGCAAGCCCCGCCAGGTAGAGGAACACGTCGGCCAGCTCTTCGCCCCGGTCGGGGAGCTGCTTACGCCAGGCTGTGAAGGCTTCGCCGACCTCCGCCGTCAGGAGCCCGAACTCCATCGGCACATCAGTGGTGTTGAACCCCTTGCTGAGTTTGTTCTCCCACGCGAGCCTCTGGGCCTCGGCGATGTCCACGGTAGTCCCCTGAGCAGTGCGGTCCGCTGTCGTGGAAAACCTAGCGAGAGCAGCGGGATGAAAAGGGGGGAGAAGCACGTGAGTTCAGCCGCGCAGGCCGTCCGTGTACGGGCGGATGCCAGACGGGTAAAGGGCTGACCCGGATCGCGCATGCACGGCTACCTGCGCTGGCGGAACAGGAACGCCCGCCATCCCGACGTGCTGGCCGCCCAACGGCGTGAGCGCGCTCGCATCCGTAGTGAGAAGGGCATCCGCTGGGGAGGCCGACCGGCGAAAGCCGCGTGACCGTACGCACAACACCGGCAACACTGACGCCATGACCGTTGATCGCGAGGCGCTTCAGGCCAGCTGGAACCGGACCCGCAACCACCTCGAGGCCGCCCGGGTCCACCTGACGGGCCTGGCGGACATCGACCTCTCAGCGACGCTTGAGTTCCTGCAGCACAACGAGCTGGGACTGGCCTTCGACTGTCTCGTCGATCTCGGTGACGACCTCGACCTGCCGCTGACCTTCTGGCAGCACCTCGACCGAGCAGCTCGTGAGATGCGGCTTTACAGCGATGCGCTGCACACACCCCACCTCACGGCTGCCGACCTCTGTGCGCGCCGGCCAGTGCTCCGAGAAGGCTGCGCTGAGCGCGCACGGACCACGAAAGTTGAGTCGAACCCCGTTCTCGCGTGCCGCAGCCAACCGGCCCTCCTAAATGAGCACTTGTGAAGGTTCTTCTGCGTCAACGTGCAACCTTTCGGCCCCATTACTGGTCTCCTGTTCGGTGGACCCCACGCGTCACTCGGGAGACTTTCGGTGAACGGCGTGGGGCGCCCCGAGAACCAGCGGCCACGCACTCTGTTCGTCCGCCGATTGAGCCCCCTGTCTGCGCGATCACTAGGAGCCCCGACACTCATGCCCGTCCGCACAACGGCTACGCTCGCCACCTTCGTGGTAGCGGGCCTCATCCCCCTCACTCTGCCCACCGCGGCAGCGAGCGCCGCGCCCGCGCGGCACGGCGACGACTTCAACGGCGACGGGTTCCGCGACTACGCGTACTCGAGCTTCAGCGCAAGAGGGGGCGGCGGTGTCACCGTGGTCTTCGGCACAGCCACCGGGCCCGGCCCCAAGCAGCAGCGCATCACTCAGGCGAGCCCTGGCGTGCCCGGATCCGACGAGGCCGACGACATGTTCGGCGAGGTGCGGGCCGCCGCGGATTTCGACGGCGACGGTTACGGCGACCTCGCGGTGGCAGCGACCGGCGAGAACCATTTTCAGGGCGCCGTGACGATCCTTTGGGGGTCCCCCTCCGGCCTGTCCACGGGTACGGCCCTGCCGAACAAGAACCCGGGTCGCAACAACTACATGGGCAAGGACCTGGCGACCGGCGACTTCAACGGGGACGGCAAGCAGGACCTGGCTGTCATCAACGAGTCCATGACCTACGTCTACCGCGGCCCCTTCAAGCGCACCGGTACCACCGGTACCGTGACCAAGCTCGACAAGACGTCGTCCTTCTACGCCACCGCGCTGATCTCCGGCAAGGTCAACGGCGACAAGAAGACCGACCTCGCGATCATCGGTGACGTGGTCAGCCCCGAATACATCGCGTCCGACGTCTGGTTCATCAAGGGAGGCGCGAGCTCACTCACCCCGGGCAAGAGCCTCCGCCTGGAGTCGGAATCCGGCAACGGCGGCAGCTCCGAACGCGGCGGCGACGGTGTCATCGCCGACTTCGACAAGGACGGCTACGGCGACATCGCCGTCGGCACCCCCCTCTACTCGAAGCACAAAGGCCGAGTCAGCGTCTGGTACGGCTCGTCCGCCGGCCCGTCCCGGAGCACCCGCCTCACCCAGTCGACCAGTGGCGTCACCGGATCTCCCGAGAACCGGGACGAATTCGGCTCATCCATTTCGGCGGGTGACGTCAACGGCGACGGCTACGCGGATCTCGCAGTCGGCGTGCCGGGCGAGGAGATCGATGACCACGAGTACGCGGGCGGTGTGCACATCTTCAAGGGGCGGGCGGGCGGCCTGTCCGGTGCCGGCTCACAGTGGTTCGCCCGCAACACCCGCGGTGTCCCGGGTGCGTTGACGGCCGACGACCAGTTCGGCGGCCTGGTACGGCTGCGCGACACCGACGGTGACGGAACGGCCGACCTGTACGTGAGCGGTGCCGGCGATCTGCGGCTGCCCGGTTCAGCTGGCGGCATCACCACCGCGGGCGCGACGGAATACCACGCGGCACCCATCGACAGCTTCCTGCAGTGATGTGGCGTAGCTGACTCGTGTGCGCATCAGCTTACTTACTTTAAGTCTTGACGAAAGTGGTCCGCGCCTCGAAAGTAATCGACGCCCGAGGTTCAGGAGTCGACCACACCCCCGCGCGTCCCACTCATCGCTCCCGAGGTGAGTCCCGCCCGGGGCGCAACCCCTCGCGAAAAGCCACGCCCGCCATGGCCCGACCCCGCCCCGCAGCCGTTCTCTCCGCCCTCCTGCCCGCCACCCGCAGGACGGCGGCGAGCCCGCCCCCCTCACCCCTCGACCAAGGAGGGAACTCCACCATGCCGACGCCCAGCCGTGCATGCTCGCCCACCAAACGGCTCAAGTCCTGGAGCACGTTCCTCTTCGGCGCCCTCGGCGCGATGACGCTCGTCGTCGCCGTCCCGGCGAGCGCCCACGCCGACGTCCTGCAGTTGCTGCCGCAGAACGCCGACGGTCTGGAGCAGACCTTCTCGCCCGCCTACGACTACGACGGTGACGGGTGCTACGCCACCGCCGCCATCGGAGCCGACGGCACCATCAACCCCGGCCTGCCGCTCGGCGGCGACGTCAACGGGCACTGCCACGACTACGCCCAACTGGCCAACGCCAACACCTACTCACGCGAGAAGTGCAACAACGGCTGGTGCGCGGTGATGTACGCCAGCTACTTCGAGAAGGACCAGGCGACGCTCGGCCCGGCGGCCATCGGGCACAGGCACGACTGGGAGCACGTCGTGGTGTGGATCAACAACAACGAGGTCCAGTACGTCTCGGTGTCCCAGCACTCCGGCTACCAGGTGGCCGACCGCACCACCGTCCGCTTCGACGGCACACACCCGAAGATCGTCTACCACAAGGACGGACTGTCCACCCACGACTTCCGGTTCGCCAACAGCAACGACGAGCCTCCCCCGGCTGGTGGGCTGGAACGGCTACCCGGCCGGTTACCGCGACAAGCTGCTGAGCGCCGACTTCGGGGAGGCGACCATCAAGATCAAGGACGGCGACTTCGAGTACGCGCTGGCGCATTCCATGCCGTCGGTCATCTCCTTCGATCCCAACGGCTGACGGCCCCTGCCCCCTCCGGTAGCCGGTGGTGCCCCACAGTCGTCGGGTGCCGCCGGCCCCGCGATGTCCGTACACGCGGCGCGAGCCGCAGTGGCGAGGTGTGTGCGGCGGAGCGATGACCGGACGCCCGCTATGCGAAGGCGGTGTGAGCATACGCGGGACTTTTCATGGTGCTGTGGACTGGGTGATCACGAGACTTGTCACACCGTCAGCTGTCCAATTATGTTCGGTCACCGTGCTCGCATCCCCGCTGATCAGCGTCATAGTCGCCGCGCACGACCTCCAGGGACAACTTGGGGTCTGCCTGAAATCGATCCTGGACCAGTCCTTCCAGGACGTGGAGGTCGTCGCGGTCCTGGACCAGTCTGCCCACTGCCCCGCGGACTTGGTGGACGACTATGCCCGGCGCGATGGGCGGCTCTCGGTCGTACGGCTGACGGGTGTCGCCGGCATCGGCCGGATACGCAACGCGGGGGCCGAGCGCGCCGCCGGTGACTACCTGCTCTTTCTGGACAGCGATCACATCGTCCGGGGCGAAACGCTGCAGGCGATGGCCGACCGGCTGCGAGCGGCGGGCGAGCCGGATGTTCTTCTCTTCGGGCACACCCGCCTCCACCGCGGCCGCTCGTGGCCCGGTGTCGCGGCCGGCCTGCTGGCCCAGCAGGGAAGTGAACCCTTCGCCCCGCTCGACCGGCCCGAGTTCTTCGGTGCTCCCGCCTACTCCTGGGACCGTCTCGTCCGCCGCGAGCTGTGGACCGGGCAGCAACTCGCCTTCCCCGACGGTCTCCACGAGGAGGTCACAGTCGTCCACCGGGCCATGCTCGCCGCCGACCGGATCGCCGTCCTGAAATGGAACTGCGTGCAGATCCGCCGCCGGCACACCCAGCACCCCGCAGGCTCACCCGACGGCACCCACTTCGACGTCTTCGGCCGGTACGAAGAGAGCTTCGGCCTGCTCGGCGAGCGCGGCGCCCTGGACGTGGTGGCTCCCGCTCTCTTCACCCGCATGATTCGCCACTATCTCTTCCTGCTCAACCTCGAGGGATGTCTCTCCCGCTCCGAGCGCCCGCGGTTCTTCGAACGCGCCAGCGAGCACTACCGGGGCTACCTCCCCGACGGCTACGACCACCCCGAAGGCCGAGAGGGTGTCAAGTTCCAACTCATGGCGAGCGGCAGATACAGTGCCCTGGAGGCCGCCAGTCTCCCGCAGCGGGCACGGGGTCTGGTCTCCCGGGGCGCCGCCCTCCGCGGACGGTGACCAGGCCGGCGGAAGCGGCGGGCTGCGGACCTGCCGGGCCGTGACGTGACCGCCGCTCGGTTCCGGCACCGGCGCGTGGGGTACGTCACCCACTGACAACAGCCCTCGGGTGCGACCGGCGCCCGTCCGGCATACACCGGGACTGTGCTGTCTCCTCCCCTCCGGCCGATGCTCGCCGAGGCCCGCCCCGGGCTCCCGCCCGAGCGGGCGCTGCCGGGCGGGCTGGCCTTCGAGCAGAAGCCCGACGGCTACCGCGCGGTGCTCTTCGCGGGGCCCGGTCGCGCGTACCTGCAGTCCAGGAACGGCGCCGACCTCAGCAGTGCTTTCTGCGAGATCACGGCGGCTGGCCGGGCCCTGCACGCACCCTTGGTCCTCGATGGCGAGCTGGTCGTCGCCACGGAGGGCCGTCTCGACTTCGGCGAGCTTCAGGCCCGGGCCCGCCGTCGCGGCGCCGCTGCCCGGCAGGCCGCCCGGGCCGCGCCGGCGAACCTGATCGTGTTCGGCGTCCTTGACACGGCCGACGGCCCGCTCCTTAACGAGCCCTACGCACGACCGATGCGCCCAACGAAAGGTCGGTACGGTCGGGTGTGCGCGAACAGTCAACAGTCATGGATGTTGGGGCTCACGCCGACCGACAGTGAGGCCGCATGTAGGCGCGGATACTGTGCCTCGTTGTTCGTCCGCCCGCACCGCGCATCCGATGGCGCTCTCGTACGGGAATGAAGTGGTGAGGGTCCGGGACGATGCGCCTGGGCGAGCGCTCGTGACCTAAGGGAAGAAGGGAATGTGCGCTCCTGAGCCCCTGCACCAGGGTCTGGGGGGCTCAGCCCTCCCCTCACGGTCCGGTACACCCATGGGCCCACCGACGTCCGCGGCTCGGCACGGGCCCGTGGAGGCCGGGGACGCCGTGCCGGACTCCCCCTGGGACTTCGTCCCGCTGTCGGCGGGCGGAGACCTGGTCGTAGGCGACGGCGGAGGCGCGGGGGATGCCGTCGGGGTCAGTCCAGGTATCGCTGGTGGTACTGAAAACAGCCCTCGGGTGTGACCGGCGCCATCCCGGCATACACCTTAAGACCGTGCTGTCTCCTCCCGTCCAGCCGTGCTCGCCGAGGCCCGCTTTGAGCTCCCGCTCGAGCGGGAGCTGCCGGGCGGGCTGGGCGGCGCGGCCGGGGATCAGGGCGCGCTCAGCCGGTTGCGCGTCGGCCGGGGCCGTCGCGCCGCGCCGCCGTCAGCCCGGCGCCCCGCCGTTCTGCGGTCGCGCGGCGCCGTGCTTGGAGGCCGCCTTCCGCCGTCCGGCCGTGGTGGTTCTGTCCGCGCCCCCGGGCTGTCCGCGCCCGGCCTCCGGCCGCCCGTCGGCGGTAGAGGACGGGCGTCGGGCTCGTCCTCAGCCCGGTCATAGGTGGCGCGCCGACGGGCTACCACGGATGCGGTGATTCGGCATAAAATGCCACGAACCTCTGCCGGGACTGCGGCGCTGCGGAGTGCCGTGCCGCAGCCGTTCCGCCTGGCCGCACGCGGCCATGAAGAGGTGCGTCATGACCTGTTCGTCCAGGGGACACCCGGCGGCTTCCGACTGGCGCGATCAAGCCTCATGCGTCGGAGAAGATCCCGACATCTTCTTTCCTCTCTCCGACCTGGCGGCTCCCGGGACAGAGGCCGCCCTGGCCCGAGCGATATGCCGCCGTTGTCCGGTCATCATCGCGTGCCGTACCTGGGCGCTCGATCATGGAGAGGACGACGGCATCTGGGGGGCCACAACGGCAGCCCAGCGCCGCGCCATCCGACGCGCGATGACGGAGCCCATCCCTGTGGTCAGGCGGCGCGGTGACGGACTCGGGGAGGAGTCGCTTCCCGAGTAGCACGGCAACGGTGAAGCGGAGACGTGCGCGCGCGTGTGCTGCTCGGCGGGAGCCTCGGAGGCGGTGCGGGGGACGCGTCGTACGACTGCGTCGAGGCGGCTGTGGTCCTCCGGTAGCCGGTCAGCGCAGGCCGGTGACGTGCTGCTGGGACCGGTGCAGCCAGTCGGCGTGCCCGTCCTCGCCCGTGTGCGCCATGACTTGCGAGTCATCGCGGCACGACCCTGGCTGCGGCTACGGGCTGACCGGTTCGAGGAGCTGGGGGCCGTTGTTGCGGACGTTGTTGACGGCCGTGGAGACCGGGCGAGCCTCCAGGTGCCCGCCGGCGGGCTGGCCGAGCAGGGCCCTCAGTTCGTCGGGGTCCTGGTGGGCGGGGTCGAGCCAGGTCTGGTAGTGGTCCTCGGTGAGGGCGAGGGGCATGCGCGGGTGTACGCGGCCGGCTGCGTCGGTGGCCTCGGTGGTGATGATGGTGCAGGTCGTCAGCCAGGCGGCCGGGTCGTCGTCCTGGGGGATGGCCGGGTCGCGCCAGTACGCGTACAGCCCGGCCAGCGCCATCACCTGGCCGTCCTCGGGGTGGATGAAGAACGGCTGCTTGCGCGCCTTGCCGGTGACCGGGTCCTTACCCGGCTGCCACTCGTAGAAGCCGTCCGCCGGAAGCAGGCAGCGGCGTGTGCGGAACGCGCGGCGGAACGCCGGCTTCTCGTGCACGGTCTCCACCCGCGCGTTGATCATCCGCGCGCCGATCTTCGGGTCCTTCGCCCAGGACGGCACCAGACCCCAGCGCAGCGCCCGCAGCTCCCTCACCGGTGCCGCGGCACCGCCCTCGTCGCGCGGGGCGCGTTCCAGGACGGTCCACACCTCGTCGGTCGGCGCGACGTTCCAGCTGGGTTCCAGCACCTCCATGGTGGGCCACTGGGCGGCGTGGAACAGCTGCGCGAGGTCCTGCGGGCTGCAGGTGGCAACATATCGACCGCACATGCGACCACTCTCTCACCGCCACGCCGGCCGCTCGACGAGGCGCCGGGCGGTCGAGTCCCGTTGGGAGCCCAACGGGCGTGCGTCAGCCTGCTGGTGTCATCGATTCCAGGTATAGGACCGCGCGGTTGGGGGGTGGCCCCTTCTTGCCGCGCGCCCTGGTACGGGGCCGCCCCGCCGGGCGCGCGCCGGCCGGTTACTCGCCGGGGTGGACGGCCTGGACGCCGGTGCCCGCATACGCCTTCGGTGTCAGGGTGAGCAGGTACCGGCCGCTCGGGTGGGCGGCCGACGGGCGGGCGGCGTGTATGGCGTGGACGGTGGCCCAGGAGTGCCCGAAACGCAGCAGTTCGGTGGCGGTGACCGCGGCGTCGGTGTCGAACGCCTCGATCCGGATGAACCGCAGCCCCTTGATGTAGCTGAGCAGGCCCGGCCGCTCGGAGTCGCCGGCCGTGAGCGACAGGACGGGCGCGTACAGGTCGCCGAGTCCGCCGGAGGCCTGGACGTAGAACGCGGCGACCGCCTCGTTGAACGGGTCCTTTGGGTCGTACAGCGCCCCGGCGGTCGTGTGGTCCAAAACGACCGCGATCGCCGCCACTACGCGGCCGCCTGCGGGTTGTGCGCAGTGGCACCCAGGCGCTCCAGCAGGGTGCGGGCCTTCGCCTCGGCCTCCGCGCTCGGCGCGCTGCCGAGCGCGGAGGCGAGCTCGGCGCGGGCCAGCTCGGCACGCTCGGCGTACTCGGCCTTCGTCGGAGTGCCCTGCGCGAGGTCCTCCACCAGGGCCCGGATGGTGGTGCCGTGCTCGGCCGCCAGCTGGGCCAGCCGGTCCCGCGCCGCCGCGCTGACCTTGATGCTCGTCTCGTCTGCTGCCATAACCCGACTCTACCGCTGCTCCTCTACCGCCGGTAGAGGAGCAGGGTCGGCATGGCAACGTGTGCGATGGCTTGCCACGGCCGCGACAGCGTCCGGCGGCCTTTCGATGCCGGGAGCAGGCAGGCCGCTGCTGCTGTACGACCTCGCGGGCGCCCTCGGGCGGGTGCGGGCAGCGCCCGAAGGGTGTGGCGCGCGGGTGGGCGACGTAGCCGCGGACCTTCCTGCCGTCGCAGTGCCGGGTCACCGTGCCGGGGGCGACAGACAGCCCGCAAGCGGGCCGCAGCCGCCTGTTCAGGACGAGCCGCCGCCGCGTCCAGCGACCGGTCCGGCGGCCCAATTGGCGGGCCGGGCTGTTACTCACTTTCGGGTGAGTGCGCTCGTCGCGGTGGGGTGGCCCAGTCCGGCGATGCGTCGCTTGAAGCCCGGTGGTTCCAAGGGCCCGGCATTCGATGCCGCACCGGTCTGCCCGATTCAGCCGATCAGTGGTCATTGCAGGTGAGTGTCACAGAAATCCGCTCAATCCGTAACAGGCTTCGTCAATCGCTCACGGTTCGAGGTACTGGCCGGAAGGTGTGGGTGCGGGGCCGACCGGCTGCGCACCAGCACAACGCACTCAGCTGGGTTGCGGTTTCAACGCTGCGGCCTGGGCTGGGTGTGCGCACCTTGAAGGGGGACCTTCGTGTCCGTTTCTTCTTCCGTCCGTCGTCTGACCGCCCTCGCTGGTGTGGCCGCTGCGGTGGTGGGGGCGGTGGCGCTGCCGGCGTCGGCCGCCGACCACCACCACCGCCAGTACCGCCCGGTGGTGTACATCAGCGACGTGCAGTACGACTCCCCGGGCCGCGACGACCGTTCCAACCGCTCGCTGAAGGCCGAGTGGGTGGAGATCACCAACGACTCGCGGCGGGCGGTGAACCTGGACGGCTGGACCTTCTCCGACGAGGACGGCCACACCTACACCTTCGACCACTACCGGCTGAACGGACGCGCCACCGTCCGCGTCCACACCGGCATCGGCCGCGACAGCCGGAGGGACATGTACCAGGACCGGCGGGCGTACGTGTGGGACAACCGTTCCGACACCGCGACCCTGCGCAACGACCGCGACCGGTTTGTCGACGAGGTGGCCTGGGGCTACGACCGCGACCACCGCGGCGACGACCGGCACCACCGCGGCGACGACTGGCGCCGCGGCGGTGACCACCGCGACGGGCACCGCCACTGACCTCACGCGGCGGTAGATGACGCCGGCCCTTGAGCCGGACGACGTCTACGGTGGGTCGCCTCGTGCGGGGGCGGCCCACCTTCCGCACGCGCGTGGCGGGGGCAGCCGGGTGAGGTAGCCGTCCCATCCCATTCGGATGCTCGCCGACGTTCCGGGCCGGTGTCCGGTGAGGGTGGTGCGACCGGACTCGGGGGCCGGGCCGCGACACCCTCACCCTGGGGGGCATTCACAACGCATACAGCGGGCCTTTTGCGTACGCCACTTGGGCGGGCGCTGGTGTGCTGGCACGGTGCGGGCGCAGGTGACGTCCAGGCTGGGGGTGCTCGGGGCGAGTAGGAAAGGTGTGTCATGCCCCGAGCGATCTGGTCCGGCGCGATCTCCTTCGGCCTGGTCACGGTGCCGATCCAGGTGGTCAGCGCGACCGAGGACCACTCCATCCGTTTCCACCAGTACCACGTGACTGATCAGGGGCGGGTCCGCTACCGCAAGGTGTGCGAGCTGGAGGACCGCGAGGTCTCCCAGGACGAGATCGGCAAGGGATACGAGCTGACCAAGACGCAGGTCATCCCGATCACCGACGAGGACCTCAGCAACCTGCCCCTGCCGACCGCGAAGGCGATCGAGATCGACGCGTTCGTGCCGCTGGAGTCGGTCGACCCGATCCGGATCGCCGACGGCTACTACCTCCAGCCCGCCGGCCAGGTCGCGGCCAAGCCCTACAAGCTCCTGGTCAAGGCCCTGTCGCGGTCGTCGAAGGTGGCCGTCGCCAAGTACGCCTGGTCTGGCCGGGAGAGACTCGGCCTGCTGCGGGTCCGCGACGACGTCCTGGTCCTGCACGCCATGCGCTGGCCCGACGAGATCCGCGACCCCACCGAGCTGCTCCCGCCACCGACCGAGGTGTCCGAGGCGGAGATCGAGGGCGCACTCGCTCTCATGGACACCATGACCACCGACTCGCTTGAAGGTCCGGACTTCACCGACCGGTATACCGAGGCGATCGCGCAGATCATCGAGGCCAAACGGGAGGCCAAGCCGCTTCCCGAGGCGCCGGAGCCGGAGCAGCCGGCGCAGGTGCTCGACCTGATGGCCGCGCTGCAGGAGTCAGTGCAGAAGGCCAAGGCCTCACGCGCTGAGGGCATAGGTCCTGCGGAAGTGCACGAGCTGCCGAAACCGAAGGAGACAGCCGCGAAGAAGCAGCCGGCCAAGAAGGCCGCGGCGAAGAAAACAAGCGCGAAGAAGACCGTAGGCCGTCGCCCGCGTAGCGCGTGACCGGCCGCCCCGCACACCTGCGGATGTGATCGTGCGGCGTTGGTTGCGAATGTGCGCGACCAGGGAAAACACCCGGGGGTGTATACCGATATGTATGGGTGCGGGGCGTGTGCCGGTGGACCGCCTCCCGGAGCAGCAGCTGGGCCGCAGGCTGGTGGCAATCCCCCTTGCGCTGATCGTCGTGATCACCGTGGTGGACATCCAATCCCCGCCAGACGTTCATCTGGGTCCCCTGCTGGTGGTCGCGCCAGCGCTCACCGCGTCTCTGGCCGGCCCGCGACTGACCGCCCTCGTCGGGGCGCTGGCGGTGGCCGCCCAGGTGCTCATCGGCATGCTCCACGACAGACTGACCACGCCCAACCATCTCTCGCAGACCATCGCCCTGACCGTGCTGTCCGCGCTGGTCGTCTTCGTCTGCCACGTGCGCGAGCGGCGCAGCCGGGAACTGAACCGGGCACGTTCCGTGGCCGAGACGGCGCAGCTTGTACTGCTGCGGCCCCCACCCCGCCGGATCGGGCCGCTGCGAGTGGCCTGGCGGTACCTGGCAGCCGAGGACGAGACACGCATCGGCGGCGACCTCTTCGCGCTCGCCCGCTCCGACGGCGGCATCCGGGTGATCATCGGCGACGTCCGGGGCAAGGGACTGGCCGCCATCGGCGAAGCATCAATGGTGCTGGGCGCTTTCCGCGAGGGCGCACACCGCTACACCACCCTGCCCGAACTCGCGGCGGCCCTGGAAGTGAGCGTCTGCAAGAGCCTGGAGGACGTGGCGGGCACCGAGCATCCGGGCGAGCACTTCATCACCGCTCTGCTGCTCGACATCCCCGACCACGGTTCACACGCGGAGATGGTCAACTTCGGCCACCCCCCGCCCCTGATGCTGCACGATCACCAGGTCACCGCCCTGCACGCGCGACGTCCCGTACCCCCCTTGGGCGTGTGCGAACTGCCTGCCCCCGGCCACCACCCCGACCCCTTCACATTCGAGGACGGCGACATGCTGCTGCTCTACACCGACGGCGTCATCGAAGCCCGCTCACCCGACGGAGCCTTCTACCCCCTCACCGAGCGCGCCGTCTCCGTCCCCGCCTCCGGGCCTGAAGCCCTAATCCGCGGCATCCACCACGATCTGCTGGATCACATCGGCCACGAACCCGAAGACGACGCCGTCCTCCTGGTCATCGAACGCTACGCCGCCCACCACCTCCACCGCCCGCACATCAGGACCCGCCGTCCCCTCAACGGCCGGCGTCGGCTCGACGCCGGCTCACGGCCGGTTACGGGGGGTGCGTCCTGAAGTGTTGGAGGCCCTGATCAGCGGACCCAACCGTTCTGCGCCATCACTAACGAGTTGGTGCGTGATAGCGGGTGAGGCGTCGTGCCTGGCCGGTGGCATGATCCGTCTATGGCGATCATGGTCAATCGGGCGCTGCTGGCGCACCGGCTGTTCACGGGGATCTCTCGGAGTCATCTCGCCCTCTTGGTGGAGGAGTTGGCGGTGCCGTGGCACGCCGAGGTTGAGGGTCGTCGCCATGCTTCACGAGGCGGGGCCAGGAAGCGGGCCGCAGGAGCCGGTGCTCGCCACCAGCTGGTCTTCGTCGACCGGCTGGTGGCCACGCTGATCCATCTGCGGCACGACCTGCCGCACTCGGTACTGGGCCTGCTGTTCGGCGTCGGCCGCTCCACCGTCACGAGCGCGATCGCAGAGATCCGTACGCTACTGGCCGAGCGGGGGTGTGCGGTCCCCGACCGCCCCGGCCTGCGATTACGGACTCTGGCCGACGTGTTCGCCTACGCCCAGGCCGAAGGTGTGGAGCTGAGGCTGGACGCCACCGAGATCCAGGTCCGCCGGCCACCGGCCGGCCGCGGCGGACGGCGCGCATTCGTTTCCGGGAAGAAGAAACAGAACACCATGAAGGCCACCGTCATCGCTGACTGGCGGGGCCGCACCATATGGACCGACACCCTGCGACCTGGACGTATGCACGATGCCACGGCCGCCCGCAACGAGGGCATCGCCGTCTGCTTCCAGCACTTCCCCGACGTCGAGGTCCTCTTGGACGACGGCTACCTCGGCTTGAGCCGCGACCACCGCGGGCAAGCGATCACACCACCACGAAAACCGCGCCCGGGAGCACTGCCCAGCAGAGTCCAGCAGTGGGAACGCGACCGCCACGAACACTCCTCCGACCGCATCACCGTCGAACACGCCCTCGCCGACCACAAACGCTGGAAGCAACTGACGCGCTGGACCCACCGCCGCGACCGCCTGCCCGACACCTACCGCGCCATCGCCAGCCTCGTCTCCGACCGCAACATCAACATCTGAAAACAGGCCACGACCAGGCTAAGACGCCTCACCCGCTATCACGCACCAACTCGTTAGCTGGCGCAGGGGTCGCAGCAGGAGGGGGCCGGTTCGACGCAGACGCTGACGGCGTCCGTGTTGTTGGTGGTGTCGGGGTCCTTTTCGTTGCTGGTGGCGGTGGCGGTGTTGCTGATCAGACCGGCCTTGGTGGCTTTGGCTCGAAGTACGAGGGTGGTGGTGGCGCCGTCGGCCAGGTCGCCCACGGCCCACTGCCCGGTGGCCGGGTCGTAGCTTGCGGGTGTGCCCTCGGCGGACAGGAAGGTGAGGCCCTCGGGAAGCTGGTCGGTGACGGTGACGCCGGTGGCGTCGTTCGGGCCGGTGTTGTGGACGGTGATGCGGTAGGTCACGGTCTGGCCGACGGTGACGGTGGTGGCGTCGGCTGCCTTCGTCACGGTCAGGTCTGCGGCCGGCTTGACCTGTGTGACCTGTTCGTTGGAGGTGGAGGTCAGGGGCTCCGGCGTGTCACCGAGCCGGTTGTCGTAGGAGGCGGTTGCGGTGTTGCTGATCTGTTTGCCGCCACTGGCCCGGTCGATGACGGCCCGGTACTCCACCGTGGTCCCTGCCGGCAGGGTCTCGGTGCTGGGCAGGCTGCCTCCCGCCGCGGCGGAGGCGCCGTCGCCGAGATGGAAGACGACCTTGTTCGCTGCGGCGTCGTAGTACGCCTGGTCGTCGCCTTGCGCGTCGCTCTTTGCTCCGGCGTTCGGGCCGTCGACGATGCGCAGGGAACCGGGCAGGTACGTCGTGCCCGGCGGGATGACATCGCTCAGGATGAGGTTCTCGGCCCACCGCCGCCTTCGTTCTTGGCGGTGATGCGGTAGGTGACGACGTCGCCCACCTCCAGCGGCCCTGCGGGAATGGCGGTCTTGGCGAGTTCCACGTAGGGGGCGGTGCCGAAGAAGATGCCGTCCAGGAAGTTGCCGACGCTGCGGTTGCCGCCGGCGGCGGAGACGGACCGGAACGCGAAGCGCGTCAGTGTCTGGCCTGCCGGGACGGTGTAGGTGCCGGTGTAGTAGCCCCAGGCGGTGGTGCCGTCGTTGAATTGCCTCTGCTCCACCGTGGACCCGGGCGCGCCGATGTCCAGTGCCATGGTGTCGTCCCCCTGGCGGCCGCGGTGGTACAGCCGCCAGTACAGCTTCGTACCGGGCGTGGTCGGCAGGTCTTGATAGAGCGTGGAGACCTCGTTCGCGTTGAGCTCGGCGAACTGGGCGCCGTCGGCTGCTGGTACACCGTGGGTGCCCGACTGCCACAGTTCGATCTTGTGGTCGGAGGCGGTGGTCAGCCAGCCCGGGACCCACTTGGATGCCTGCGTCTGTGAGGCGTCCGGCAGGAGCTCCACACCGGTCACGGCGGGCTGTTCGAAGCTGCCGTTGGTCAGGGCGACGCGGAGCGGAGCAGCGGGCGGTGTGGTCATGGTTCTTCCCCTCGAGTCGACGCGTCTGGAATGCGCCGCTGGCCGGCCGCAACTGCGTGCCGTGGCGGAGCCGAAACATCCCGTAGCGCATCGCATTCGAGCGAACACGTAAAGTGACGAGTGGCGGGGTTTGGCCAATCCCGCGAGACACGTTTGCGGAATCCACCCCCCGGAGCTGCTCCCTCCACGCCGTCATGCATGAGGTCAAGGCAATCGCAGCCACCACACATGCCTCCCAACTCTCTCCAGCCCTCCCCGTCATGACCGAAGGCCACCGTTGAACCTTTGCGGTTATCCCTGGCGAGAGTGAATCGGCCACCGGCGAAGTTGACGCTCCCGGCGCACTGGCGCGGCCGAGTGGGAAGACCACCGCCAAGGGCAGGGTGGCCGTTCGCCATCGGGCGACCGGAGAGATACGCATGCCCAACATCTCCTCCGAGCGTCCTGCGGTCTCGTAGAGCATCCTCCACGGCGTCCTCTCTCGCAGGTGTCCGATACAGCTCTGCGTCGGGCCCACTGCCGTCTCCCGACCTGCGATTGCCTGGTGGACGACAAGATCGATCGGCAAAGCATGGGGCTGGTCCCGGATGAGGTGGAGAAGTTCACTGCTCCGTTGCGCGCGGTCCTGGCCGTCGGCGGTGGTCTGGTGCCTGCGGCGACGTCTGTGCATGCCGTCGTGCTGAGGGGGCTGTGGGAGCGCACGGCCGAGGGGATGTCCGCCCGGTGGCGGGAGCGGTTCACCGAGGATTACACCGACTTCCTGGACGCGACCGAGGAGGAAGTGGCCCTGCGCCGTAACGGTGTCCGGCTGCCTTTCGAGCCCTACGTGCGGTTGCGCCGCCGCACGATCACCCTGCTTCCGCTGCTCGACGTGCTGGAACGCACCGGCAATGCCCCCCTGGGGGAGTGTGGGCAGGTCAGTGCCCGACTGGGCGAGCTGCGGCAGTCGTTGGCCGATGTGGCCGGATGGGCCAATGATCTGGCCTCGGTGGCCGATGACGCGGCTGCCGGTCAGGACAACCTGGTGACCGTCCTCGCCCGGCAGGACCGCTGCTGCCCGGCCGCGGCCCGTGCACGGGCCGCGACCTTGATCGCCGAACGCCGCCGCGACTTCAGCACCGCCGCCACCGCCCTGCGCGCAGGCCACGGTGTGCCCCTCGAACGGCAGGCAGACGTGCGCCGGTACGTGGACCTGACGCAGACGTTCATGACCGCCACGCTGCGGTGGCTGGCCCGCACCGGGCGCTTCACCCCCGAACCCGGGCCGCCGGCACCCCCTCACCCGTCAGGACCGCTGCTCTGACCCGGCAGAGCCATTCGACAGGGCGCAACAGGTACAGGCCGAATACGACGATGTGGAGGAACCGAGCCCGATGAGAATCGCTGCCCCGGCCGCATACATGCCCCGTTGGCCGCAGTGCGCGCTGCCTGCCGAACTGGTCCCCGCCACCGCCCGCCTGCGCTCTCATCTCCTCAACATGATCCAGCCGGACGGAACCCTGCACAGCCCCTGCCACAGCCGCGTCCTGGAATCCGCACTGCTCATGACCCTCCTGGACCGCACCCGCCTGGAACCCGCCGCCCGCAGCCGTGGCCGCCTACCTGTCCCAGCACTGCGACTCTCCCGAACCGCTGGACCGGCTTCTGGCCCGGGCCGCCCTGAGCCACAAACCCGACCCGGACGGTCTGCTGGACGTGGAACGGTTCCTCGTCCGGGCCCGGACTTCCCCGGCCCCCGCAAGCGCGCCCTGCTACACGCCCTACCTGGCCGTGCAGCGCTCGGCCGAGTGCGGCCGGCCCTAACGGGCCCCGCCCCGTCTGCCTCGGTGGGAGGCAGTGAGGCAGGGCTGTAGCGGTGTCGGCAAGATCCGCCAGGTCAGCGTGGCAGGTTCAGAACTCGCCGAACAGCGGCACCTGCTCAACCTCCAGTCCGTGCGGATGCGGTGCGGGCGGGCCGGGTGGCGGAACCGTCCAGCCGCGTCCCGGGCGACGTCGACCGCCACCTTCAGCACCACCGCGGGCTCCACCAGGACCACCTCCAGCGTGCGCTGTGTTCCCCAGCCCGCAGAGAACGTCCACCCCTGCCACGGATGCACACCCTGCGGCGGGACCAGGACGTCGCCCAGGGCGCGGCCTACGCGCTGGGACAGCGTGGTGCTGCGCTCGTCGTGCTGCAGCCGTCCCGCGGGGTCGTAGCGCGGCCGAGCAGCACCGTCCGGGAGCCGTTCACGGCACCGATGACGGCCTCGGTGGCGGTGCGCACCTTGTACTTCCGCCACGCCCCGGCGCCCCCGTAGGGCTGGCGAAGGACCTGCCGCCGGGCATGGAGCTGCCGACGGACAAGGACCTGAAGGACGCGCCCAACGCCAAGGTGACGGCGGACTTCACCCTCAAGAACGGCGAGCTGTCCCAGGTGGACGTGGACCTCCGGCGGGCTCGCGTGACCACCGTATCCGACGGCAAGCACGGTCTCAGTCCGCGCACTGCGACCGTGCTTGCTGCCGTCTGCGACCGGACTCAGCGGCCAGGAACGTCCCGCCGGCCGCTTCAGCCACCGTCAGTGACGACCGTGCAGCCGCGCGCCGACGATGTTCGGGTCGACGGCGGTGAAGTAGGCGGCGTCCGTGACGTACACCCGGTCGCGGCGCACGGCGACGGCCGTGGGGTTCTGCAGCCCGTCGGCGGCGGTGAGGACGGTGCGGTGGGAGCCGTCCCCGCGGACCAGCTCGACCTCGTTGCCGGGGTTGGTGGAGACGAGGGCGTCGTCGCCGTGTCCGGTGAAGTCGAAGTCGTCGACCGGGCCCAGTCCGTCCGCCACGCGGTGGACCTGGCCGGCCGTGCCGTCGTGGCGGACCGGTATGCGCAGCAGCGTGCCCCGGTCGAAGTTGCCGACCCATACGGCGCCGTGGCGCACCTTCAGCCCGTTGGCACCGAACTTGCCCGGCGTGGCGGACAGTTCCGGAGCCTGTGACCAGACCGTGGCGGTGCCGCCGCCCAGGGGGACGCGCCACACCGCGCCGAGGGCGGAGTCGCTGACGTACAACCGGCCGCGGTACAGGGCGAGGCTGTTGGGCACGGCGGCGGCCGGCAGGGCGGCCACCCGGCGCGGGGCGCCGTGCTGGGGCAGCTGCCACACGCCTGTCAGGGCGTCGGTGCCGGCGGCATAGGTGACGTACCGCGTGCCGTCCGGCGACACGACGATGCCGCCCACGAAGGCCCGGCCGATGAGCGGAACATCGGTTCCCTCGGGCGGGGCGGGCAGGGTGGCCAGCGTGGTCAGGTGTCCGTCGGGGGTCAGCCGCTCGATGCCGCGGGCGAAGGACATCGTCAGGTCGAGGGAGCCGTCGCGTTCGACGGTCAGGTTCTCGGGCTGCTCACCGGCCGCCAGGTCCAGGTGCCTGATCGTGTGGACGTCGGTCAGCGCCGGGTCCGCGGCCAGCGCCTGGCCGCCCGGAGCCGCCAGCGAGACGGCCAGCGCGGTGACCGTGAGCAGCGAAGCGGTGGTGCTGCGTTTCACGATTGCCTTTCGTCGGAATCGGGGTGGTCGTTGGGAGGGACCCGGGGGCCGTGGTGGTGGCGCCGGCGGGTGGGTGTCCGGTTCAGGGCTGGTGGCGGGTGGTGACGCGGGCGCCGCCGAAGATGAGGTCCTGGACCATGGGGGTGGAGACGAAGCCGTACGGGAAGACGGGGTCGGGGCGGCTGACGGCGTCCAGGCGTGCGATGTGTTCCTGGTCGAGGACGACGTCGAGTGCTCCGAGGTTGTCCTCCAGCTGGCTTACGGTGCGCGCGCCGAGGACCGGGGAGACGACGGCCGGGTTGAGCAGGGTCCAGGCCAGTGCGACCTGGGCCGGGCTGGCGCCCACCTGGGCGGCGACCTCCTTGACCGCCTCGGCGATGGTCACGCCGCGCTCGGTGAGGTTGCCGGAGGCCGCGATCACTCCCTTGCGGGAGCCGGCCGCGGAGTTCTGCTCCTCCTGCCCGGCCAGGTCGGCCCGGCTGTACTTGCCGGTGAGCAGCCCGCCGCCGAGCGCGGACCAGGGCAGTACGCCCAGTCCCAGCTCACGTGCCATCGGGATCAGCTCGTGCTCCACGGTCCGCTGGATGAGGCTGTACTCGATCTGCAGCGCGATCAGGGGCGTCCAGCCGCGCAGGTCGGCGAGCGTCTGCATGGCGGAGATCCGCCAGGCCGGGGTGTTGGAGATGCCGATGTAACTGACCTTGCCGCCGCGTACCAGGTCGTCCAGGCCCCGCATGACCTCCTCGTGCGGGGTCGTGTGATCCCAGCCGTGCAGGTAGAACAGGTCGATGTGATCGGTGCCGAGGTTGCGCAGGCTGGTCTCCAGCGACCGCACCATGTTCAGGCGGTGGTTGCCGCCCGAGTTCGGGTTCCCCCGCTCACGGGCCATGGTGTACTTCGTGGCGATGACGACCTTGTCCCGCTTGTCCTTGACGAACTGCCCGAGGAGGCGCTCCGCGGAGCCGTCGGTGTAGTTGACGGACGTGTCGACGAAGTTGCCGCCCCGGTCGACGTACAGGTCGAAGATGCGGCGGGCCTCGTCGGGCCCCGCGCCCCAGCCCCAGTCGTCACCGAAGGTCATGGTGCCCAGGGACAGGGGAGAGACACGAAGACCCGAACGCCCCAGAAGACGGTAGTCGGACAGGGAATCAGTGCTCATGGAATGCTCTCTCAGTGGTCTCTGATGTTCAGTGGTGTGCGGTGTTCAGTAGGGCCCGGTGGGCGGTGTGTTCGCTGGTTCACCGGTCGATGGCGGTCATGTTCGCCTCGCCGTAGCGCTCGCCCGCGGCGCCGCCGAGGGCGTCGAGCCGGGACAACTGGGCGCTGCTGAGCCGGAGATCGTCCGCGCCGGCGTTCTCCTCGGCACGGTCCACCCGCTTCGTGCCGGGAATCGGGACCACGTCGTCGCCCTGCGCCAGCAGCCAGGCCAGGGCGACCTGGGCGGAGGTGGCGCCGATCTCCCCGGCCACGGCGGAGACTTCGTCGGCGATCCGCAGGTTCGTGGCGAGGTTGGCGTCGGCGAACCGGGGAATGGTCCGCCGGAAGTCGTCCTGGTCGAGCTGGTCCGCACGGCGGACGGCGCCCGCGAGGAATCCGCGTCCCAGCGGCGAGTAGGGGACGAGCCCGATGCCCAGCTCGCGCAGCACGGGAAGGACGTCCGTCTGGACGTCCCGCGTCCACAGCGAGTACTCCGTCTGTACGGCGGTGATCGGGTGGACGGCGTGGGCTCGCCGGATGGTCTGCGCGGAGGCCTCCGACAGGCCGATGTGGCGGATCTTTCCCTCGTCGACCAGTTCCTTCAGCGTGCCCACGGTCTCCTCGATCGGCACGTTCGGGTCGACGCGGTGCTGGTAGTACAGATCGATCCGGTCCGTGGCCAGGCGACGCAGTGATCCCTCCACCGCCAGCCGGATGTTGGCCGGTGTGCTGTCCTGTTGCCCCGTGCTGTCGGGACGGTAGGAGACAAGACCGAACTTGGTGGCGAGAACGACGTCGTCCCGGCGGCCGGCGAGCGCTCGTCCCACCAGTTCCTCATTGGTGTGCGGGCCGTAGACGTCCGCCGTGTCGAGCAGCGTGACGCCGAGGTCCAACGCGCGGTGGATGGTGCGTATGGACTCCTGGTCGTCGGTTCCGGCGCCCGTGTAGTAGGCGGACATGCCCATGCAACCCAGTCCGATACGGGCGACATCCAGTCCCGCGAGCTTGGTGTGCCTCATGTCTTTCTCCT
This sequence comes from Streptomyces flaveolus, assembly GCF_000716535.1. Lineage (GTDB taxonomy): Bacteria > Actinomycetota > Actinomycetes > Streptomycetales > Streptomycetaceae > Streptomyces > Streptomyces flaveolus_A. The sequence continues at coordinate 20,748 of NZ_JNWV01000077.1, forward strand.
GACTTCAGTTCGCTTGTGCTGTTTCCGCTGCCATGAGGGTGCGCGTTCGTGCCCAGACGAGCGCGCCGAGTGCGGACAGACCGGCTCCCGTCCAGCAGATCGCGCTCCAGCCGCCGACCGCCCACAGCGCGGTCGCGACGGTCGAACCAAGGGCGCCACCGCAGAAGTTGCCGCAGACGTACACGGTGTTGACGCGGCTGCGCGCTTCCGGTGACAGCGCCAGGACGCGTGCCTGGTTCAGGATGTTGCGGGACTGGGTGGCCACGTCCAGGGCGAGGATCGAGACGATCAGCCAGGCGAAGTCGTGCGCGCCGGCCATCCCGCAGAGCCAGGCCACGATCGCCAGCGCCCAGGACCAGCCGGTCACGGGCACGGACCAGCCCCGGTCATGAAGGCGTCCGGACCCCTGTGCCGCCAGCGATCCCACCAGCCCGACGACCCCGAGCAGGCCGATCCGGGCCGTGGACCAGTCGTGGGGAGGGCCGCTGAGCAGAAAGGTGAGGGCCGTCCAGAACATGGTGAAGGTGGCGAAGCCGATCGATCCAAAAGCGACCGCCACACGCAGCACGGGCTCCTTGAGCAGGGACGCCGTGGAGCGCAGCAACTGCCGGTACGGCACCGTCGTCCTGGCCGGCAGCGAGGGGGTCACCCGGTACAGGACCACCGCCAGCACCACCATGACACACGCGGCGACGACGTACACGGCACGCCATCCGGCCACTTCCGCGATCAGCCCGCTGACGACCCGAGCCACCAGGATGCCGGTCACGAGACCGCTGACCACGACGCCCACCACGCGCCCCCTGTCGGCGTCGGCCGCCAGGTCGCCCGCGAACGCGACCAGCACCTGCCCGGACACGGTCGTCACACCCATGGCGACGAACGCCGCGGCCAGCACCGGGACCCCGGGCGCGACCGAGCAGATCGCGAGCGCCGCCGCGCACGCGACCATGAGGGACGGTACGAGCCGGCGCCGGTCCCGGCGATCACCGAGGGGGACCAGGAGCACGATCCCGAGCGCGTACCCGACCTGGACCGCGGTGACCAGCAACCCGGTGGAGCCTTCGCTCACGTGCAGCGAATCCGCGATGTCCCCCAGCAGAGGCTGCGCGTAGTAGAGGTTGCCGACCGCGGCACCACCCGCCACGGCGAACAACAGAGTCAGGACGCGATTCATCCGGGTCCCAGCTGTCGTGCAGAGTTCCTTGCTGAGTGCCACGTTGATGACTCCCTTGATGTCATGTGTGAGGACGGACGCTCGTCTCATCGCCAACACTGTGGAGCCTGCTGCGGTCGACATCCGTCAACCAGGACGCAGGTTTCCCTGGGTGTGGCACACCGTGGATCGACACCGCCGATCCGCATACCGTGCGTACCGTGGCGTCAGCGGTCACCGCGGGGTCGGAAGCCGGGCTTCCCCGGGACGCGCCCGGTTCACCTGCCGTGGTCGTGGGGACATCCCGACCGCGCACTGGACGGAACGCCTGACAGCGTCCCGTCCCGTGGTGCGCAAGGCTGGAGACCCTGGCACCGCGGGCAGGGCCACGAGCCGGCCGCCTGTCGGAGTGGAACCGTTCCCAACGGGGGGACTCACTGGCAAGGAAGGGACTCGATGATGAAATCAGTGGCACTCGGTGCGATGACGGTGTCGGCGCAGGGGCTCGGCTGCATGGGCATGAGCGAGTACTACGGGCCGACCGACTGGGACGAGTCGATCACCACGATCCGTCGTGCGATCGACCTGGGCATCACCCTCTTCGACACCGCCGACCAGTACGGCAGCGGTCACAACGAGGTTCTGCTCGGCCGCGGTGTCGCCGGGCGTCGCGACGACGTCCGCATCGCGACGAAGTTCGGCATCGACCGTAGCTCCGGAGACGACGCACGGACGTTCCGTGGAGACGCCGCCTACGTCAAGCGCTCCGCCGAGGCCTCCCTGACCCGGCTGGGCATCGACGTCATCGACCTGTACTACCTGCACCGGCCGCCGCAGAACGCCGAGATCGAGGAGACGGTGGGCGCCATGGCCGACCTCGTGAAGGCCGGCAAGGTGCGTCACCTCGGCCTGTCCGAGGTGGACGCGGACCTGCTGCGTCGGGCCCACGCCGTGCACCCCATCACCGCCGTGCAGAGCGAGTACTCACTGTGGACACGCGACGTCGAAGCGGTGACCCCGGTCATGGCCGAGCTGGGCGTGGGTCTGGTGCCGTACTCGCCCCTCGGCCGGGGATTCCTGACCGGCACGTTCGACCCCAAGGCCATCACCGCGGACGACGTCCGCGCGCGCAACGCGCGGTTCGGAGGCAGCGACTACCAGGCGAACCTCCGCATCGCCGACACCGTGCGCGAGATCGCCGCGGAGCGCGGCCTGGCGCCCGCGCAGGTCGCCCTGGCCTGGGTCTCCGCCCAGTCCGAGCGGCTGGGCGTGCCGATCGTGCCCATCCCCGGCACCAAGCGGGTGCGCTGGCTGGAGCAGAACGCCGCCGCCGTCGACGTGGTCCTGGACGACGACGCCCTCGACCGTCTGCAACCGCTCGACCAGTTCGTGCACGGCAGCAGGCTCCTGTCCCACGGCATCCGGACGAACTGAGCCGTACCCGGCGGCAGAGTCAGCCGAGGCACTCGCCCGCGGGCGTACGGCCGCGAACCACCCGGACCCCGGTCACCGCGCGGTCCTCACCCTCTGCGCGGTGCGGCTCCGGGTGGCACGGCAGGTCAGGCGAACGGACCGGAGGGCGGTTCGGCGATCCTCTCCTCACTGCCGGACCGGGGCCGGCCGGAACCGGGGGACCGCTCTCCGGGCCGGGGGGCGGCACTGAGGCTGCCGAGGATGGCGAGCCGGTCGCGCGTGCTCGTCTCCGGCCGCGCCCGGTACACCTTGACCAGCAGGTCAGGGGACGCGCTGGGCCGCAGCGTCTCGTAGGCGAGGTCCAGGTCGCCGACCTGCGGGTGCCGCAGCAGCAGCATGCCGGACGTCTTCTCGCGCACCTCCGCCCGCCGCCAGTGGCGGGTGAAGTCCTCGCTGTGCAGCGTGAGCTCGCCGACGAGGGACCTCAGTTCCGGGTCGCCGAGGCGATGACTGGCGGCGGCGCGCAGGGAGGCGACGGTGGAGGCCGCGACCGTCTCCCAGTCACGGAAGAAGGTGTGAGAGGCATCATCGATGAACAGCAGGCGGGCCAGGTTGTCCCGGTGCGGGTGACCGTCGTAGAGGGCGGCACCGAGCGCGTTCGCCGCGACCACGTTCATGCAGCGGTCCGTGACGATGGCCGGATGGGCGCTCCAGTCGTCCAGCAGGGCCAGCAGATTGGGTCCGGGTTCCCGGTCGGCGGGCCCGGCGGACTCGCCGACCGTATCGGGGGAGGCGAGGGCGAAGAGGTAACGCTGGGCGTCGGGATTCAGTTGCAGCACTCTGGCCAGCGCCTTCAGCACGCTGGGCGAGGGGTGCCGCTCCCGGCCCTGCTCCAGCCGCGCGTAGTAGTCGGCGCTGAGGCCGGCGAGTGCGGCGACCTCCTCACGGCGCAGTCCCGGTACCCGCCGGTAACCGTTGCCTTCCATGAGTCCGGCCTGCGACGGGGTGATCCGGGCACGCCTGGCCTTGAGGTACTGCCCCAGCTCGTTGCGCTCCTTCATACCGTTCAGGCTAGACGCCGCATTCCCGGTCAGGGAGGCCGTGGCACACCCTGGAAGCCTCCCGGGTCAGTCACCATCTTCGAACTGCACAGCCGTGCTCCGTAAGCCAGCGAGTTTAAAGGAGACAAGTGATGTCAGTCTGGTTTGTCACCGGCGCTTCCCGTGGCCTGGGCCGCGCCATCGTCGAGGCCGCTGTCACCGCCGGTGACCAGGTCGTGGCCGCTGTCCGCACCCCGGACTCCGTGGCCGACCTGCCCTCCGACCAGGTCCTCGTGGTCCCGCTCGACGTGCGGGACGAGGGCATGGCCGCCGCGGCGGTGGAGGCGGCGGTCGAGCGCTTCGGCCGTATCGACGTGCTCGTGAACAACGCGGGCTACGGCCTGCTCGGCCCCGTGGAGGAGACCAGTGACAAGGAGGCCCGCGACCTCTTCGACGTCAACTTCTTCGGGCTCCTCAACGTCACACGGCAGGTTCTCCCCGTGCTGCGCCGCCAGCGGTCCGGCCGGGTCATCAACATCAGTTCGGTGGGCGGCTTCACCGCACTGCCCGGTTCAGGCGTCTACGCCGCCACGAAGTTCGCGGTGGAGGCCGTCACCGAGTCCCTCGCCGCCGAACTCGCGGGCAGCGGCGTGACCGTCCACGTCGTGGAGCCGGGCGCGTTCCGTACCGAATTCCTGGACGAGTCGAGCATCCGCGTCACGGCCGCCGAGCCGATCACCGCCTACGAGGCGACGGTGCACTCGGGCCGGCCCGCGTTCCTGGCGGCCAGCGGTTCACAGCCTGGTGACCCCGCCAAGGCGGCGCAAGCCGTCCTGACGCTCGCCGGGGCGGAGGAACCGCCGCTGCGCCTGCAACTCGGCGCGGACAGCGTCAACCGTGTCCAGGCGAAGCTGGACCTCGTCAGGCGAGAGCTCGACACCTGGCGCGAGCTGAGCCTGTCCACCGCGTACGACGACTGAGCCGGCCCGGGCGGGTCGGCTGACGTCCTGCCCGGCGCGCGGGGTGCCGGCCATGGCGGCGGTACCCCACGGTCCCGGTGAACTACTGCTCGATTGGATCGGATATGGCTCTCCAGCGCTGGCGCGCGTTCACCAGATCGGAAAACGGCGGCACGGCATTCCTCATCACGGCGGTGCTGGCAGCGCTGGTCTGGGCGAACACGAGCCTGAACACATACGAGGCCACTTGGTCCGCTCGGCTGTCCGTCACCGTCGGGCCCTTCTCGCTCGGGTTGACACTGCGCGAGTGGATCAACAGCGGCTTCATGGCGCTGTTCTTCTTCCTTGTCGGGCTGGATGCGCGCCGTGAGCTCGACAAGGGTGAACTGCGGGACCGTAAATGGGTGGTCCTCTGCGCGATCGGTGGTGTGGGCAGCATGGCGGTGCCCGCGCTCGTCTTCGTCGCCTTCAACGCCGGCCTGATGAGTGTGCACGGCTGGGGTGTCGCCATGTCCACCGACACCGCCTTCGCCCTGGCGATCCTCTCGCTGGTCGGGGATCGGCTGCCGTCCTCGCTGCGTGCTTTCATGCTGTCCATATCGGTGATGGACGACGTCGTGGCACTCGTGGTGCTGGCCGTGTTCTACGGCGAGGGTTTCCGGGTCGTCCCCTTCCTGATCGCGTCTTTGGCCGCCGGGGTCATCACCTGTATGCGTCTGGCGAAGTTCCGTAGCGGCGTCGTGTGCTGCACGGTCTCCCTGGTGATGTGGTGCGCGCTCCTCAAGGCAGGGGTCGATCCCGTCGTGACCGGTCTGACGGTGGGCCTGCTGGTGATCACCGCGCCGGCCGGACGCGACGATCTGGAACGCGCCACCGGTCTGGTGCGGGACTTCCGGGAGCAGCCGACCGCGGAGATGCAGCAGACGGCGGTACGCGGTCTGGTAGCCGCCATATCGCAGAACGACCATCTCCAGCGGAAGTTCACCCCCTGGGTGAACTGTGCGGTTCTCCCTCTTTTCGCGGTCGCGAACTCCGGGGTCGCGCTCAGCTTCAGGACGGTCTCCGCGGCTTTCGCCTCACCCATCGCCTGGGGCATCATCTGCGGGTACCTGGTAGGCAAGATCGTCGGTGTGGTCGGTTCACTGTCCCTGGTGACGGCCCTGTCCGGCGGTCGGCTTCGACCCAATGTCGGCTGGGGGGCGGCAACCGTGGGGGGCGCCGTATCGGGAGCGGCGTTCACCGTGTCGCTGCTCATCGCCTCCAAGGCATTCACCGGGAACGACCTCGCGTACGCGCGGATAGCCATTTTGTCGACCCTTGTCGGAGCCATGGTGTCCGGATGGGTCACCACTGTCGTCCTGAAGTTCATGTCCCCGCGACGCCGTGCCCGTGCGCTGCTGGGACGGGCCCGCCCGCTGACCGATCTGGTCGCCCCGGTGGACGCCATCCGCGATCGCATACGCGGTCCGGTCGACGCCGAGATCACCGTCGTCGAGTACGGGGACTTCGAGTGTCCCCACTGCGGTCGGGCGGAATCGGCTCTGCGTGAGATGCTGACGGATCTGGACGACGTGAGGTACGTCTGGCGCCATCTGCCGCTCCCCGACGTGCACCCGCACGCGCAGTTGGCGGCAGAAGCAGCCGAGGCCGCGGGGGACCAGGGCAGGTTCTGGGAGATGCACGACCTGCTCCTGCGCCACCAGGATCAGCTCACCGCCGCCGACCTGGTCCGGTACGCGACGCAGCTGGGCCTGGACGTTGACGCGTTCCGCGGTCACATGAAGGCCCGGCGGGGACTGCGGCGGATAGAAGAGGACGTGAGCTCTGCGGATCTCAGTGGCGCTGTGGGAACGCCCACGTTCTTCGTCAACGGGCGACGCTATTACGGTTCTTTCGACTCCGCCGGTCTCAGCGCCGCCGTCCAACTGGCCCGGCAACGAGTTCTTGCCGGCAAGGCATCGAGCACAGTGTGAGTACTGCCTCGACACCAAATTCGATCAGGGCGAGGGCGTTGCCGAGGCGCGGGAGACGTTGCTCTCCCGGGCCCGACGCTGACCCGCCGAGCGTCGGCCTGTCCCGCCCGCCGCGCCGCCGGCGAACGCTACGAGCTGGCACCCGCAACACGTTCGCCGTCCTGGAGGGACGGGAGCTTGCCGCTGCGTGCTTACCGTCCCCTGGTGGTTTCGGCATACGTCCCGCAACCAGAGCGCCCTGGCTGGTAGCAAGCGGGCACGACCAAGGTCTTCCGATCATCGGAATTTTTTGTGCTCCAGCGCGCGGGCGGATGGGTCAGCCTGGGCGCGTTTCACTTCACCGGCACCCCGCAGGTCGAATTGTCGAACGCGACCGACGACGGAACCGCGGATGAGGACATCGCCTGGGGCGCGGTGGCCTTCCAGCCTCTGCACGGCAAGCCGGCCAATTCCATCGTTGCGATGGGCAACTCCTACTCATCCGGCGAAGGTGCCGCGGCGCCGGGAGGCGCGGACCTGTACCCGGAAACTGACCACCCGGACACCTCCGGCGGCTACGAGACCGACAAGTGCCACCGCTCCAAGCTCGCCTGGTCACGCCAGGCGACGCTGCCCGGATACAGCACGTCCATCGGGTCCATGGCAGACAACCTGGACCCGAACATGGATTACCACTTCGTGGCCTGCTCTGGCGCCCGCACGTACAACATTCTCAGCAAGGAGCAAGACTCTCACGAAGTACCTCAAGTCCAGGCCGGATACTTGGACAACAACACGACTCTGGTGACGCTGTCGATCGGCGGCAACGACGCCCGATTCGTGGACATCATGGGCAAGTGCATCGACATCCCCGTCCCTTCGCTGACCACCTGCCCGTACGCGGAGCTCGACAACATCGATCCCGCCACCGGTGAGAAAACGGGTGGCACGACGGGCGCCCTGAAGGACTGGGCACCTGGGTGGCTGCATGATGCCGTCCGTCCTCAATCGTGAAAACGCTCCAGGCCATCCACACCAAGGCGCCCTACGCCAAGGTGGTCCTCATGGGTTACCCGCAGCTAGTGGAAGACGATCACAGCTGTCTTCCCGGAGCATACGAGGATCTTGAGGCTCAGTGGGTTGTCACGCTGGGGAACACCCTCACGACCGAAATGAAGGGAGCCACCGAAGACGCCGGATCATGGGCGTGGTAGGACATCGGCGTCGACGACCCGGACCGGCGCCGCGTCCGATACCCCGAGCCTCCGGGCCGCTGAGGCAGACCTGCCGCAGACGAAGACGCTCCCCCACGCAACAGCCGTGGGGGAGCGTCCTCGTGGACCGCACCGCGTCGGTCAGGCCGGGGCGGCCTGCTGCGCCAGCGCAGCGAGTGGGGAGCGCCGGCCTTTCTCCACCGCACGCAGCTGCTGCCAGTCGACCTCCGGGTGCGCGGAGACGACGGCGTCGACGGACGCCGTGGTGTAGAGCGCAACGTCGACGGCCCCGGCCCGGCTCGTGCCGAAGCGGACCTCGATTGACTGCGGCGAGCGGACCCAACCCAGCCGCACCATCCAATCGAACTCAACCCTGCGCACCCCAAGCCGGGCGGCGGCCTGCTCGGGCCCGAGCGGGGCGTCGGCAGCGACCAGGTCCGCCAGGTCCTCGCGCTGGCAGACCTCCGTGACCTGGCCGGGGTGGTGCAGCGTCCCGTCCGGGTTCGCGCTCAGGTCGACCAGCAGGCCCCTGCACGCCTATCTGCGCTGGCGGAACAAGAACGCCCGCCATCCCGACGTGCTGGCCGCCCAGCGGCGCGAGCGCGCCCGTATCCGTAGTGAGAAGGGCATCCGCTGGGGAGGCCGACCGGCGAAAGCCGCGTGACCGTACGCACAACACCGGCGACACGGACGCCATGACCGCTGATCGTGAGGCAGTTCAGGCCAGCTGGAACCGCACCCGTAACCACCTCGACGCCGCTCGGAGCCAGTTGACGGGCCTGGCGGACATCGACCTCTCAGCGACGCTCGAGTTCTTGGAGCACAACGAGCTGGGACTGGCCTTCGACTGTCTCGTTGATCTCGGTGACGACCTCGACTTGCCGCTGACCTTCTGGCAGCACCTCGACCGAGCAGCTCGTGAGATGCGGCTTTACAGCGATGCGCTGCACACACCCCACCTCACGGCTGCCGACCTCT
>NZ_JNWV01000078.1 GCF_000716535.1 Streptomyces flaveolus
GGGTGGGGACGGGGGTCTTGTGGGGGGCGGCGGGGCGGACGGGGACCGACGGACCACCGCGACGGGGGAAGCGGGGCGGGGCCGCCGTGTCGGGGAGGGGGGTCTTACGGGGAGCGGTGGACCGGAACGGAGCCGGCGTCTCACGGACGGCCGGAACGAACCCCGCGCCGGCCGGAGCGGTCGTACCCCGCGTGGCGGTCATGACGCCGGCTCCGTCAGTTCGCGGTCCAGGGGGATGTCGGTGGTGACGGTCACCGCCGCGGGGTCCAGGTCGGCGGGGGTCGGCATCACGCTGCCGGGGAGCTGGACGGCGGCGGCGCCGTGGGCGACGGCGGAGGCGAGGGCGTCGGGCCCGGTGCCGCCGGCGATGAGGAAGCCGGCCAGGGAGGCGTCACCGGCGCCGACGTTGCTGCGGACGGCGGACACGCGCGCGCTGCCGAACCACGCGCCGGCGTCGGACACCAGCAGTTGCCCGTCGGCGCCGAGGCTGGCCAGCACGGCACGGGCGCCCATCGCGCGCACCTCCTCCGCCGCCTTGAGCGCGTCGCCCACGGTCGCCAGGGGGCGCGCGACGGCTTCCGCCAGCTCCTCGGCGTTCGGCTTGACCACGTCGGGCCGCGCGCGGAGCGCCTCCAGGAGCGCACGCCCCGAGGTGTCCAGCGCGATCCGGGCACCCCCGGCGTGCGCCCGCGTGACCACATCGGCGTACCAGGAGGGCGCCAGTCCCCGGGGCAGGCTGCCGCAGCAGGCGATCCAGTCGGCGTCGCGGGACTGCGACCGGACGGTGTCCAGGAGGAGTTCCTGCTCGGCCTCCGACAGCTGCGGACCCGGCGCGTTGATCTTCGTGAGAACGCCGTCGGCCTCCGCGAGCGCGATGTTGGAGCGGGTGGCTCCGACGACCGGGACCGGCGCGACCTCGATGCCCTGAGCGTGGAGCAGTTCGGCGACGAGCGCGCCCGGCGCACCACCCAGGGGCAGGACCGCGACCGTACGCCGACCGGCGGCGGCGACCGCGCGCGAGACGTTCACGCCCTTGCCACCGGGGTCCATGCGCTCGGTCTCGGCGCGGATGACCTCGCCGCGCTTGAGGGCCTGGACCTCGTAGGTGCGGTCGAGGGACGGGTTGGGGGTGACGGTGAGGATCATGCGCGCACTACTTCCGTGCCGCCGCGCTCGATGGCGGCGGTGTCTTCGGGGCTCAGCCCGCTGTCGGTGATCAGCAGGTCCACGTCGCTCAGGTCGCCGAAGCGGGCGAAGTGCTCCTGGCCGTGCTTGGAGGAGTCGGCCAGCAGCACCACGCGCCGGGCGGCGGCGACGGCGGCCCGCTTGACCGCGGCCTCGGCGAGGTCGGGGGTGGTCAGTCCGTGCTCGGCGGAGAAGCCGTTGGCGGCGACGAACAGCACGTCGGCGCGGATCTCGCCGTACGCGCGGAGCGCCCACGCGTCCACGGCGGCGCGCGTACGGTGCCGTACGCGCCCCCCGATCAGATGGAGCTGGATGCCCGGGTGGTCGGCGAGCCGGGCGGCGATCGGCAGGGAGTGCGTGACGACGGTGAGCCGCGCCTCCAGCGGGATGGCGGCGGCGACGCGGGCCACCGTCGTACCGGCGTCGAGGATCATCGTGCCCTCGGCCGGCAGCTCGGAGAGGGCCGCCTTGGCGATGCGGTCCTTCTCGTCGGCGGCGGTGGTCTCGCGCTCGGCGAGGTCCGGCTCGAAGTCGAGGCGGCCGGCCGGGATGGCACCGCCGTGCACGCGGCGGAGCAGACCGGCGCGGTCGAGGGCCTTCAGATCGCGGCGGATCGTCTCCGCGGTGACCTGGAACTCCTCGGCCAGCGACAGCACGTCCACCCGGCCGCCGTCACGGGCGAGCCGGAGGATCTCCTGCTGCCGTTCCGGTGCGTACATGTCCGTTCGCCTCCGCCTCAATGTCCGACCGTTTCCGGGTGATGCCCGAACGTGTGGTTTCAGCGGCAGGCTACGCCCGGATTTCCGGAAAGTAAACAGATTCGGGCCCAGCCTGGACATGAACGGACTTCCAGGCGGCTTCGGGCGGACTCCCTGGTGACTTCCGGCGGACTCCCTGGCGACTTCCGGCGGACCTCCGGCGCGCTGCGGGCAGCGGAAGGGCCCGGTACCGAACCGGTACCGGGCCCTTCGTCCTGCCTGGTCAGCGCGCCAGCGCGGGCTCCTTCCCCACCGCTGGCGCCTCCTCGCCCCCGCCCTCCACATGCTGGGCCGGACGCTTCGGCAGGGCGGACATCAGCAGGAAGATCACGCCCATGACCCCGGCGACCCACCACAGCGCGTACTGGAAGGCGTGCACGAAGGCCGGGCCGACCTGGGCCGGGGTCAGCCGGTCGCCGATCTGCCCGAAGAAGACCACCGACACCAGCCCCAGCCCGAGCGCGTTGCCCATCTGCTGCACGGTGTTGATCAGCCCGGACGCGGAACCGGCGTGCTCCCGCGGCACCTCCGAGAGCACCGCGTCGGTCAGCGGCGCGACGATCAGGCCCATGCCGACACCCATCACGACCAGCGGCAGGGCCATCTGCCAGGAGGCGATGGCGAGGCCGTAGTGGCGGGCCTCCCACAGGTACAGCAGCACGCCCGTGCCCATCACCAGTGCGCCCGCCTGGAGCACCTTCCGCCCGAACCGCGGGACAAGCTGCTGCACCGACAGCCCGGCCGCCGTGGACACCGCGATCGAGAACGGCACCCCGGTCAGCCCCGCCCGCAGCGGGCTCCAGCCCAGGCCGATCTGCATGTACAGCGTCCAGACCAGGAAGAAGATGCCGAGCGCGACCCCGAAGACGGTCTGCACGGCGATGCCCGCGGCGAAGCTCTTCACCCGGAAGAGGGACAGTTCGATGAGCGGGGAACCGTCCCTGGCGCCCTTCCGTTTCTCGTACGACACCAGCGCCGCGAAGACGGCGAGCGCGCCGGCCATGCAGACGTACCCCCACAGCGGCCAGCCCAGCTCGCGCCCGCGGGTGAGCGGATAGAGCAGCATCAGCAGGCCCAGCGTGACCAGGGCGACGCCGACGAGGTCCAGCTTCAGCGCCTTGGGGGCCTTGGACTCGGTGATGAAACGGCGGCCCAGCAGCCAGGCCAGGACGCCGACGGGGAGGTTGATGAGGAAGATGGGCCGCCATTCCAGGCCGAACAGGTTCCACTCCGTCAGCAGCGCGCCGAGCAGCGGGCCGGAGACCGCGCCGAGGCCGACGATGGCGCCGAACAGACCGAAGACCTTGCCGCGTTCATGGGCCGGGAAGGTGGCGTGCACGATCGACAGCACCTGCGGCACCATCAGCGCCGCCATACCGCCCTGGAGGATGCGCGAGGCGACCAGCATCTCCGGGTTCACGGCGAAGCCGCACAGGGCGGAGGCGAGCGTGAAGCCGCCGATACCGACGAGGAACAGCCGCTTGCGGCCGTGGATGTCACCGAGCCGCCCGCCGGTGATCAGCCCCGCGGCGAAGGCGAGGGCGTAGCCGGCGGTTATCCACTGGATCTGGCTGACCGAGGCGCCCGCGCTGCGCTGGATGGACGGAATGGCGATGTTGACGATCGTCACGTCCACCAGGTCCATGAAGGCCGCGGTCATGACGATGGCCAGGGCGAGCCAGCGGGAGCGGTCGGCGGTCGGTGCGCGCAGTTCTCCGCGCCCCTCTGCGGTGGTGCTGTCGTTCGGGGTCATGGGGAGAACATAGGGCCGCATTAGGTCAGATCGTGTCCTACTTCTGCGGCATGCTCGGACGTATGACGACCGACACACCAGCCCGGCTGCTTCAGCTCCTCTCACTCCTCCAGACACCCCGAGAGTGGCCCGGCGGTGAGCTGGCCGACCGGCTCGGGGTGTCCCGGCGGACCGTGCGGCGGGACGTCGACCGGCTGCGGGAGCTGGGTTATCCGGTGCAGGCGACGAAGGGCGCGGACGGCGGGTACCGGCTGGTGGCGGGCAAGGCGATGCCGCCGCTGGTGCTGGACGACGAGGAGGCGGTCGCCATCGCGGTGGGGCTGCGGGCCGGCGCCGGGCACGCCGTGGAGGGGGTGGACGAGGCGTCCGTTCGGGCCCTGGCCAAGCTGGAGCAGGTGCTGCCCTCCCGGCTGCGCCACCGGGTGTCGACGCTCCAGGCCGCGACCACACCGCTGACCAGCGGGGACGGGCCGAGCATCGCGCCGGAGACGCTGACCGTCATGGCGTCGACGGTGGCGGGGCGGGAGCGGCTGCGGTTCGCCTACCGCGACAAGGACGGCAGCGCCTCCCGGCGGCTGACCGAGCCGCACCGGCTGGTGTCGACGGGCCGGCGTTGGTACCTGGTGGCGTACGACCTCGACCGGGCGGACTGGCGCACCTTCCGGGTCGACCGGGTGAGCGAGCCGTTCGCGACCGGAGTCCGGTTCACGCCCCGGGAGTTGCCCACGGGGAGCGCCGCCGAGTTCCTGCGGCAGTCGATCCACCGGCGGCAGGAGACGTACGCGTTCGAGGTGCGGTTCGCCGTGCCGGCGGACCGGGTGTCCGGGCGCCTGCCGAAGTGGCTCGGGGTGCCCGAGGACGACGACGCGGGCGGCTGCGTCCTGCGGGGCACCACCGGCGATCCCACGGAGTGGCTGGCGGTGCGGCTGGCCATGGCCGGCTACGAGTTCGCGGTGCACGGGCCGGAGGAACTGGTGGAGTGCGTGCGGGATTTGGGGGGCCGGTTGAGCAGAGCGGCCGGCGCCGGCGGCGAGAGGTCGTAGGGCCGCCTCACTGTCCCCCCGGCGTCTCGCTCCCCCCGGCGCCTCACGGTTGCCCGGACCGCCTCACCGTTGCCCGGGCCGTCTAACCGTTGCCCGGGCCGTCTCACCGTTCCCCGCGCAGGCCCTCGCTCTCGCCCCACTCGAAGGACCGCAGTGCGCGCAGGTTGTGCAGGGCCAGGGCGGCCGGGCCGTCCGGGCCGGTGGGCGGGGTCGTGGTGGCGGCCCAGGACTCCACGGCCACGCGCACGGCGGCACCGGCCACGGCCGCGGCGAAGCGGAGGTGCGGGCTGAACGAGGCCGCCCTCCCCGCCGCCGCGGCTCGCCCGACCAGGGTCTCCGCCAGCGCCCCCTCCGACGTCTGGCACACCTCTGCCCATACCTTGCGCAGGGCCGGGCTGGTGTCGGCGAGGCGGACCAGGGTGCGCAGCCATTCCCAGGACGCGGCCGAGACGCCGAGGCCTGGGGTGAGGGTGTGGTGGACGGCGTGCTCCAGGGCCTCGGGGAGGGTCAGATGGGCCGGGGCCGCACGGACCGCCTCGACCCAGCGCTGGGCGCCGGCCGCGTAGAGGGGGGCCACCGCCTCTTCCTTGGTGGCGAAATAGCGGTAGAAGGTGCGCGGTGCGATGCCCGCGGCCTGGGCGATGTCCTCGGCGCGGGTGGCCCGCAGGCCTTGCTGGACGAAGAGGGCTGCCGCCGCCCGGGCGATCTCCATCCGGGTCTCGGCCTTCCTGCGTTCGGTGAGGGACACCGGCGCGGAGGCGGAAAACGGCTGGTGGGCGGCGCTGGGGGTGGTGCTCATCCCGGCAGGCTATGCCCGTGTGGCAGAATCTGCCATCCAGCGGTCCACCCCGGGGTTCAGGTACGGGGTGGGCCGCTTTTCAGCACGTCAGGCCACCCGTGGGCCCGCACGTCAGGCCGCCTGTTGGCCCGTACGTCAGGCCATCCGACGGCCCGCGCTTCCGGCCACCCGACGGCCCACTCGTCAAGGCCGGACGCGGCCCCTGGTCGCGGCCCCCGACCCGTCCCCCGACCCGTCCGCGGGACGAGAAGAAGCCGGACTCCGGCGCCCGGGGGGGGATAGGCGCCGAAGCCCGGCTCAGGTAGGTCCCGGCGCCGGGGGATTGCGACGGGACGTGGCTCACGTGGGCCGGCCGAGTGGGGGTCGGCCGGGGCTGTGCGGTGGGGTGGGGAGTGCGGTTCCCGGGGCCCGCTCCTGGGCCCGGAAGGGTTGTTCCCTCGGGCCCAGCGGTTGAAGCGATGCGACCACGCCATGTTTGCGCCGTCTTTCGCCCCCGGGCGTACGCCCCGTGCACCCCCTGCGTCACGCCGCCGCGTCGAAACCGGTCTGGCGGGCCAGCTTCTTCAGCTCCAGCAGCGCGTGCTTCTCGATCTGCCGGATCCGCTCGCGGGTGAGCCCGTGCTCCTTGCCGACCTCGGTCAGGGTGCGCTCGCGGCCGTCCTCGATGCCGTAGCGCATCTTGATGATGGAGGCCGTGCGCTGGTCCAGACGTCCGATCAGGTCGTCCAGCTCCTCGCTGCGCAGCAGGGTCAGCACGGACTGCTCGGGAGAGACCGCCGAGGTGTCCTCCAGCAGGTCGCCGAACTGCGTCTCGCCCTCGTCGTCCACCGACATGTTCAGCGAGACCGGGTCACGGGACCAGTCGAGGACGTCCGTGACACGCTCCGGCGTCGAGCCCAGCTCCGCGGCGATCTCCGCCGGCTCCGGCTCGCGGCCGTGCTCGCGGTTGAACTCCCGCTGCACGCGGCGGATGCGGCCCAGCTCCTCCACCAGGTGGACGGGGAGCCGGATCGTGCGGGACTGGTCCGCGATGGAGCGGGTGATGGCCTGCCGGATCCACCAGGTGGCGTACGTCGAGAACTTGAAGCCCTTGCGGTAGTCGAACTTCTCGACGGCGCGCACCAGACCGGCGTTGCCCTCCTGGATCAGGTCGAGCAGCGGCAGGCCGCTGCGCGGGTAGCGCCGGGCGACCGCGACGACCAGGCGGAGGTTGGAGCGGATGAAGACGTCCTTGGCCCGCTCACCGGCGGCGACCAGGGCCTCCAGCTCCTCACGGGTGGCGTCCGTCTTGGACTGCTCCTCGCCGTCGAGAACCTGTTGCGCGAACACACCCGCCTCGATGGTCTGGGACAGCTCGACCTCCTTGGCGGCGTCGAGCAGCGGCGTACGCGCGATCTCGTCGAGGTACATGCCGACCAGGTCGCGGTCTGCGATCTCGCCGCCATGAGCGCGAACACTGCTTGCCGAGTCGGCCGTCTCGCCGGTGGCGGACTGACGACGGGCGACGGCACGGGTTGCCATGCGTGCTCCCTTGCGATGGTGGGCTGGCGGGTGGTCCTGGTGAACGCTCGGCACTGAGGGGGGAGTCTCTGGGACTCGCTCACTCGCTCTCGCTCCGAGACTCTCTCCGAGTGCCCTGCATCCGTGGGAAACAACGACTGGAATCCGGACAGAATTCCCAACCCACCCCTCAATTTTTCTGATCATGCGGTACCCTCTCGGCCACGCTGGGAGGCGAGATGCCGTCGGAACGTACTGAGGCGCAGGTCAGGCCGGGAGTCGAGGCGGACCTCGCAGCCCTCACGGCGATCTACAACCACTATGTGCGTGAGACGGCCATCACATTCGATACCGCGATCTTCACTCCGGAAGAGCGCCGCCCTTGGCTGCTCTCCCACCCGGAAGACGGCCCGCACCGGCTGATGGTTGCCGCGGACACGCAGTCACAGGAGATTCTGGGGTACGCCACATCCAGCCCTTACCGGCCGAAGCCGGCGTACGCGACGTCCGTGGAGACCTCGGTGTACGTCGCTCCGCACGCCGGCCGCCGCGGGATCGGCACGCTGCTGTACGGCGCCCTGTTCGACGCCCTGGCCGGGGAGGACGTCCACCGCGCCTACGCGGGCATCGCCCAGCCGAACGAGGCCTCCACCCGGCTCCACGAGCGCTTCGGCTTCGCGTACGTCGGCACGTACCGCGAGGTGGGCCGCAAGTTCGGCAGCTACTGGGACGTGGCCTGGTACGAGAAACCCCTCTAGGCCGGCCGCCAGGCCTGACTCAGCCCACCCGGCCGAACCGTCGGCGCGGCGGGTTCCTCACCTCACCCGAACTGCACCGACCGCTTCGCCATTCCCATCCAGAACCCGTCGATCACCGACTTCTGCGCGTCCAGTTCGCCGCCCGCCTCCGCCGCGCCCATGGTCACGAAGAGCGGGGCGAAGTGCTCGGTGCGCGGATGGGCGTACCGGCCGGCCGGGGCCTTGTTCAGGAAATCGAGCAGGGCGTCCCAGTCGCGGGCGTCCAGGGCCCGCCGCCCCCAGTCGTCGAACTCGGACGACCAGCTCGGCACGCCCCGGCCGGCGTACCGCAGGGCGGCCAGGTTGTGGGTGAAGAAGCCGGAGCCGACGATCAGCACGCCCTCGTCGCGCAGGGGGGCGAGTTTGCGGCCGATGTCCATCAGGCGCACCGGGTCGAGGGTGGGCAGGGAGATCTGCAGGACGGGGATGTCGGCGTCCGGGAACATCTCGACGAGGGGGACGTAGGCGCCGTGGTCGAGGCCCCGGTCGGGGATGTCCTGGACGGGGATGCCGGGGGCTCGCAGCAGCTTGCGGACGGACTCGGCGAGGGCGGGGGCGCCGGGGGCGGCGTACCGGACCCGGTAGTAGTGCTCGGGGAAGCCCCAGAAGTCGTAGACGAGCGGGACGGTCTCGACCGCGCCGAGGGCGAGCGGGGCCTCCTCCCAGTGCGCGGAGACCATGAGGATCGCCTTCGGCCGGGGCAGGTCGGCGGACCAGGCGGCGAGCTGACCGGGCCAGACGGGGTCGTCGGCGAGCGGCGGGGCGCCGTGGCTGAGGTACAGGGCGGGCATGCGCTCCTGGGCGGTGGCGGACATCGCGGCGGCTCCCGGTGATCCAGATGCTTTAACTCTCAAGCTCTCACCGAAAACTCTACGCGCGACTTGTTCAAGTTTCAAGGAGCTGGCTCGTACAGTGGGGAATATGAACACGGCACCGGACCCCGCCGCCGCACGGCACCGCTGGCTCACCGACGAGGAACAGCGCATCTGGCGCGCCTATCTGCACGCCACCACCCTGCTGGAGGACCACCTCGACCGGCAGTTGCAGCGCGACGCGGGCATGCCGCACATCTACTACGGCCTCCTCGTCGGCCTCGCCGAGGCGCCGCGCCGCCGGCTGCGGATGACCGAGCTGGCGATGAAGGCCAAGATCACCCGCTCCCGGCTCTCGCACGCGATCGCCCGGCTGGAGAAGAACGGCTGGGTACGCAGGGAGGACTGCCCCTCCGACAAGCGCGGCCAGTTCGCCGTCCTCACCGACGCGGGCTACGAGGTGCTGCGGCGCACCGCCCCGGGCCATGTCACCGCCGTACGGCAGGCGCTGTTCGACCGGCTGAGCCCGGAACAGCAGAAGGCCCTCGGCGAGATCATGGAGATCGTCGCCGAGGGCCTCCAGCCCAACGAAGCGGGTGCGGACCTGCCCTGGCTCCGCTAGATCAGCGCAGGGCAGGCCGGACCGTACGGCCGGTCAGTGGGCCACCACCGGGATCGGCACCTCGTCCTCGACGCCCTCGCCCGAGGCCACCGGGGTGCCGCCGGGACGGCCGGCGTTGACGAAGGTGAAGGCGATCAGGGCGGCGACCGCCAGGATGCCGACGGCGAACCAGATCGCGGTGCTGTAGCCGTGCACCTGGCCCTGCAGCATCACCAGCTGCTGCTGCGGCTTGGCGGTGGCACCGGCGATGTGGTCCTTGATGTACGAGGTGGTCGCCGAGGCCGCGATGGTGTTCAGCAGGGCGGTGCCGATCGCGCCGCCGACCTGCTGCGAGGTGTTGACCATCGCGGAGGCGACACCGGCGTCCCGGGGCTCGACGCCCTGGGTGGCCAGGGACATCGCCGGCATGAACGCCGTACCCATGCCGAGGCCGAGCAGCACCATCGCGGGCAGCAGCAGGGTGCCGTAGGAGGAGTCGATCTTCAGCTGGGTCAGCAGCAGCATGCCGAGGGCGGCGACGAAGAAGCCGGGTCCCATCAGCAGGCGGGCCGGGACGCGGGTCATCAGCCGGGTGCCGATCTGGGTGGAGCCGGTGATCATGCCGGCCACCATCGGCAGGAAGGCGAAGCCGGTCTTGACCGGCGAGTAGCCCTTCACGACCTGGAGGTAGTAGGTCAGGAAGAGGAACAGGCCGAACATGCCGATGATGGCGAGGCCGAGGGAGAGGTAGATGCCGCCGCGGTTGCGGTCGGTCACCACGCGCAGCGGCAGCAGCGGGGCCTTGACCTTGGCCTCGACGACCGCGAACGCGACCAGCAGCACCACGGACGCGACGAACATCGACACGGTCACCGCGTCGCCCCAGCCGTCGGACTCGGCGCGGGTGAAGCCGTAGACGAGCGCGACCAGACCGAGGGTGGACAGCAGGACGCCCGGGATGTCGAGCGGGTTGCGGTTGCGGCCGCCCTCCGGCTCACGGATGACGAAGTAGGCGCCGGCCGCGGCGACCACGGCGAACGGGACGTTCACGAAGAAGGTCCAGCGCCAGTCCAGGTACTCGGTGAGGAAGCCGCCGAGGATCAGGCCGACGGCACCGCCGCCGCCCGCGATGGCGCCGTAGATGCCGAACGCCTTGGCGCGCTCCTTGGCGTCGGTGAACATCACCGCGAGCAAGGACAGCGCGGCGGGGGCGAGCAGCGCGCCGAAGACGCCCTGAAGGGCGCGGGCGCCGAACATCATCGTGCCGGTGGTGGCGGCACCGCCGAGCGCGGAGGCGGCGGCGAAACCGGCGAGGCCCAGCACGAAGGCGCGCTTGCGGCCCCACAGGTCGGCGATCCGGCCGCCGAACAAAAGCAGGCCACCGAAGGCGAGGGCGTAGGCCGTGACGACCCACTGCCGGTTGCCGTCGGATATGCCGAGGTCGGTCTGGGCGGAGGGAAGGGCGATGTTCACGATGGTGGCGTCGAGGACGACCATCAGCTGGGCGAGCGCGATGAACACGAGCGCCTTCCAGCGGTTGGCGTCACCGCTCGGAGCGGCGGCGCCGGGAGCCTTGAGGGCTGATTCGGACATGGAGATACCCACTTCGGGACTTCGTGACGGAGAAGTGCAGGACTTCGTGAGGGAGAGTTCGGGACTTCGTGCAGGAGACGGTGACGAATGGCGTGACGGAAAAATGACGAGAAAACGGAGTACGGCGGAAAGATGAAGAGGCCGTGCTACGGAAGGTGGACCGGCCGTGCCGCGGAAGGTGGACTGGGTGCGGGAGCTGAACTGATCGGTCGGGCGCAGGTCAGCAGTCGCGCAGCTCCTTGATGTTCACGGCCTGGCCCGGCAGGGCCGAGCGGGCCGGGGCCCGCAGACCGTCGAGGAAGAGCTGCAGATGACGGTGGACGAAGCGGTCGCCGCGCATGCAGTCCGTGCCGGCCGGGGGCCGGCTCAGCTGGGCCGCGACGATCATCAGATCGCCGACCCCGACGTCCGGCCGGAGCTGCCCGGCCGCCTTGGCCCGGCCCATGACCTCCTCGACGAGCCGCTCGACGCGCTCGCGGGAGGCCTCCAGATCGGGGTGGTGCTTGTCGAAGGTGCTGGACACCATGGGGCACAGCGCACTGATCCGCTCGTCGGCGGCGGTGTGCACGAAGCGCTCCAGGGCGGCGAAGGCGTCCCCGGTCTCCGCGAGGGCCAGCTCGGCCGCCTCGGCCGTACGGTCCATGACGGAGCAGACGACCTCGCGGACGAGGGCGTCACGGTCGGGGAAGTTGCGGTACACCGTGGCGTTGCCGACGCCGGCCCGGCGGGCGATCTCGTCCAGCGGCACGTCCGGGCCGTGCTCGACGAACATCTCGCGGGCGGCGGTGACGATCCGCTCCCGGTTGCGCAGAGCGTCGGCGCGCGGCCGGGGCGCCTTGCGCATGGAGGGGGCGGTCGTGGCGGGCACGGTGAACTCCTCGGGTCGGTCGGGTTGCTGCGCGGTGGTGCTCCGCGGTGCACGGCCTCAGGTGCGTGTCCGTGCGCGGTGCACATCCGGCGGCTCGGCGACTCGGCGGCGAGCACTCGACGGTGAGCGTTCGGACGCCGGGCGCGATCCGGGGAACCGGTCCCCGTTTCAGCCGGACACAGGGCTAAACGGGGAAACCGTCCCCGGTTATTTCCGGCCCGCCCGAAGAAGTCGTGTGACCTGAGACACAATCACCGCCCGCTCGGAATCACCCCCCTGCGACCCCGCTTTCCCACGATCGGTCTCCTCCAGCGCGCGCCCGCCGCCCCGTCGACACAGGGTGAGCGCAAGGGTGCAGCCGGAGACCGGCGGCTGCCGTGGCGCGAAAGGTCCCTGCATGCAGCCGCAGCCCCGCCCCCGCCGCCGCATACAGCCGCAGCCGCAGCCCCGCCCCCGCCGCCGCATACGCTCGCGCCGGGTTGCCGCCCTGTCGATGGTGACCGCACTGACCCTCGCGGTCAGCACCTCGGCCGGGACCGGGAACCTGACGGCGCCCGCCTCCGCCTCCGGCCCCTTCAACCTGGCCCGCAACTCCGCGCTCGTACCCTGCATGATCCGTGGCGGCCTGGACGTGCAGATGACCGAGGGCCTGCCCACCCCGTCCGGTTACTCCCGCTCCACCGGCACCGTCCGCGCCCTGACCCTGATGGTGGACTTTTCCGACGCGCCCGGACCGGGCAGCGCGATGGACCGCTTCCACGAGTTCTTCCCCCAGACCCAGGAGTGGTTCCGCACCGCGTCGTACGGCCGTCTCGACTACCGCCCCGAGACCCCCGTCACCAACTGGCTGCGCATGCCGAAACCGTTCCAGGCGTACGGCATAGAGCGCGGCGCGCCCTTCGACCCCGGCTACCGGAACCTGGTGCAGGACATCGTGGCCACCGCCGACCCGGCGGTGGACTTCCGCGACTACGACCTGCTGAACGTGCTCATCACCCCGAACGCCGGCCCCTCCGCCCTGGACACCGTGCTGTCCGTGACCTTCGCCGGGAACGACGACGCCCCGGTCGCCGACGGCGTCCGCATCTCCAACGCCTCCTTCGTCTACTCCCGCCAGGACGACGGCTCCGGCTCCTACTCCCGCACCGGCTACCGGGTGCTGCCGCACGAGAACGGCCACACCTTCGGCCTGCCCGACCTGTACACGCAGGAAGGCGGGGGCGCGGTCGGGCACTGGGACATCATGAGCGAGGACTGGGGCGCCAACAACGACCTGCTCGGCTGGCACAAGTGGAAGCTCGGCTGGCTGGACGGCGGCCAGGTCGGCTGCGCGGCGGCACGCGGCAGCGCCGACTACACCCTCTCCCCGCTGTACAGGCCGGGCGGCGGGAAGCTGATCCTGGTGCCGGTCACCGCGCGCAGCACCTACGCGATGGAGGTCCGCGCGCAGGGCGGCAACGACGAGACGGTGTGCGGCCCGGGCCTGCTCATCTACAAGGTCGACGGCACCGTCGAAACCGGCCGCGGCCCGGTCACCGTCTACGACAGCCACCGCAACAGCGGCGGCTGCACCCGCAGCCCCAACGTCCACGCCGAACTCTCCGACGCCCCCTTCACCCCCGGCGAGACCTTCAAGGACCCCCTCCACGGCATCACCGTCCAGGTCCTGAACACGGACGAGGAGGGCAACTACCGGGTACGGATCACGAGGGGCGCCGGGGCGGGAGCACGGGCCTGAGGGTGAGGCGGGGGCGCTGCGGGCCCACCGGTCCGGGGCCACAGGCCGGGGCGTACCAGGTTCGACCTCGCTCACGGCCCGCTCACGGCCTGCCGACCGGGGTTTACCGTAGGCGTGCCCCGATGGGACGCCGTACCGGAGAGACGATGCCCGCCATGACCGCAGTGGATGCCGATGCCCGTGCCCTGGCCGGGGCCGGGACCGGGGCGCCGGTGGAGGCGGTCGGACCGTTGGTGCGTGGCGTCGCGGTGCTACGGCGGCTCACCGAGGCGGGCGGCACGCTGAGCCCGAGCGCGCTGGAGCGGGCCACCGGTCTCGCCCGCTCCACGGTGGACCGGATCACCGGCACCCTCGGCCGCATGGGCTACGTCCGCCTGGACGGCCGGGACGTCGTCCTCACCCCGCGCGTGATGGAGCTGGGCAACGCCTGTCTGTCCGCCCTGCGCCTGCCCGCGCTGCTCGACGCGCGCGCCGACGCCCTCGCCGACGAGCTGGACGAATCGGTGTCGCTCGCGGTCGCCGACCTCGACGGCATCCGCTTCATCCACCAGGCCACCCGCCGCCGCGCGCTGTCCGTCGGCTTCCGCATCGGCGACCTGCTGCCGGCCGAACGGACGGCGCCGGGCGCGCTGTTCGCGACCGAGTGGACGGAACAGGACTGGACGCGCTGGCGGGAACGCCGGTCAGACGAAGGACAGACCGAGTCCTTCCCCGCGCTCCCCCCAAGAACGGAACCTGCTGCCGCAGCCTCTTCCCCGGCCTCCTCCAGGGACTCCTTCATGGACCGGGTGGAGCGGGCGCGCCGGAACGGCTGGGCCGTGGACGACCAGCTCATCGAGCCGGGCCTGGTCGCGGTGTCCGTACCGGTACGGGACCCCGGCACCGGCCGCGTGGCCTGCGTGGCGAGCGTCGTCAGCCACACCAGCCGGCACTCCGCGGCGGACCTGCGCACCAGCCTGCTGCCCCGGCTGCGTACGGCGGTGGAGGCGATGGAGACGGACCTGCGCACCGCCCCCGCCCCCGAGCCCGGCCCGGCACCCGCCGGCCTCGCGACCTGGACCACGGCGTCCAAGCACGAACTCGGCCGGGACTTCGTGGAATCGCTGGCGCGGGGCCTGACCGTGCTGACGGCGTTCGGCGAGGGCCGCGCGGCGCTGTCCCTGACGGAGGTGGCCCGCGCGACCGGCCTGTCCCGGGCCACCGCACGCCGGGCACTGCTCACCCACGAGCACCTGGGCCTGGTGGCGGCACACCCCGACCGCACCTTCACCCTCACCCCGCGCGTCCTGGACCTCGGCTACCCGCCCCTGTCCCGGACGTCACTCCCCCGCCTGGCCGAACCGCACCTGCGGACCCTGGCGGACGCGGTGCGGGAACCGACGGCACTGGCGGTACTGACGGGCGACGGCAAGGAGATCCAGTACACGGCCGGGGCGGGCACGAGCCGGGTCCTGACCGTACGGATCACCGTGGGCACACGACTGCCGGCCCCCGCGACCTCCCTGGGCCGCGTCCTCCTGGCGGACACCACCGACCCCCTGCCCCCCGGGCTCGCCGAGGTCCGCTCCCAGGGCTACGCACTGGTCGACGAGGAACTGGAAACGGGCCTGCGGTCCATCGCCGTACCGGTACGGGACCGCACGGGCCGGACGGTGGCCGCCCTGAACGTCTCCACCCACGCGGCCCGCCGCACCCTGCGGGACTGCGTCCACGACCTCCTCCCCGCCCTCCGCACGACGGCGGACCACATCCAGCAGGACCTCCACACCGCATCCCGCTTCGCCCACGTCCCCCCGTCCTGATCCGGTACCCTGTGGACCGAGCGCCCACCAGGACGCCCACCCACGCCTTCGTAGCTCAGGGGATAGAGCACCGCTCTCCTAAAGCGGGTGTCGCAGGTTCGAATCCTGCCGGGGGCACAAGGGCAAAGGCCCCGGACCGATCATGGTCCGGGGCCTTTTGACGGCACCATTTGACGGCAGTCGTCTTTCAGTCGACCGGCCGCCGTCGCTTCAGCAGCCGGTCCATGTGGCTGATCGCCTCACGCTGGGTGTCCTGCACGACGTGCGTGTAGATGTCCATCGTGATGCTGATTTGGCTGTGTCCCAAGATCTCCATGATGACCCGGGGCGCGACGCCTGCAGCCGTCAGCAGCGTGGCAGTGCCGTGCCGAGCATCATGCAGCCGGACCACTCGCAGCCCGGCGTCACCGGCGACCCTGGTGAAGGATCGGTAGACGTTCCGGGGCTCCACCGGCCGCCCGTTCCTCGTGGCGAAGACGTAGCCACTCTCCGACCAGGCAACGCCCGTCCGGTCGAACGCCTCGCGCTGGCGCAGTCGATGCCAGCGGAGCGGAGCGAGGCACAGGGCAGGCATCGGCACCACGCGGCTGCGACGGCTCTTGGGGTCGTCGTCGTACAGCTCGCCCCTGCGACGCTGCGTTTGGTGGCGAACGTGAAGTACCCGGTTGTCCAGGTCCACATCGGACCACCGCAGGCCCACAAGCTCACCGCGTCGCAGGCCCATGGCAATGGCCAGGACGAATGCGGCGTACAGCGGGTCCTTCCTCGCCGCTTCCAGGAAGGACAACGTCTCTTCCAGGGACCAGGGCTGAATCTCCCGCTGTTTGACTCGCGGTGGCTCCACCAGCGAGGCGACGTTCCGGGTGATCAGTTCCTCCCGTACGGCCGCCGTAAGCGCCGTACGGAGCACGCGATGTGCCTCCTTGGCAGTGGCGGCCGTGTGAGTGGTCTGCATGCGCGTGATGAAGCGGCGTACGTCGGCGACACTCAGCGACTCCAGCCGCTTGGTTCCGAGTAGGGGCACCAGGTAGAGCCGGGTGTGCGTCTCGTACTTGTCGTAAGTGCTGAGCTTTCGTCGCGGCTGGACGTAGTGCGCGAGCCAGTACGGCAGCCACTCGGAGAGCTTCGCGGAGCGGGTGGGGGTCGGGATGCCTTGGCGGTCCCGTCGCACCAGCTCTTGACGCTTGGTGTCGCACTCCTCCCACGTAGCGCCGTAGACCGTCTTGCGCTTGCGGGTGCCGTCCGGCTGCGGGACGTACACGCGGGCTTCGTAACGACCGTCCTTGCGCTGCCAGATGCTCCCAGCGCCGTTGGGGTTCCTCTTACGGGAGGCCAT
>NZ_JNWV01000079.1 GCF_000716535.1 Streptomyces flaveolus
CAGCTTCGCGGCTGGGTGGGGCGGCAGTCGCCGGGGTCGCGTCGTCCATGCAGGCCACCGTAGACGACACGGTCTCGCGAACCGGCGGGTAGCACTCGATCACGGGCGTCCAAGGGAGCCCACAGGCGCGCGCCGATCGGCAGGCGCACGCCGCAGGTGCGCTTCGTGGACGCTGCCGGGGCGGAACGTGAGCCAACAGTCCGCACCAGCCTGAGTCTTTACCGACTGCCTGCTGGACCGGCCAGATACTGCTGGACACGACGGCGGGCCGCCGGCAGCGGATTTCCGCCTCCTTGGCCTTGCAAGATCCACGTCCGGGACACGAAGTAGTCGGGCTGGCGGAAGGTGGTAAGCAATCTGCCGTTGGGCTGCAGGCGGTGCTCGGTGAAGCCGTCCAGAGCGCCAGTAGCGACCGGTGTGCGGGCCCACGGATTGTGCAGTACGTGGAAGCCCTCGCTGAAGGTCTCGTGCTCCTCGGGCCCGTAGTCACCGACGACGTAGCCGAAGGGCACGGCCAGGGACGCGTTCGGGTCAGGGTCGTACATGAGGCCGACGCGGGCTATGGCCACGTCTTGCGGGCCGTAGCCCCGTTCGGTTCCCATACGGGCGAACTTCGACACGGTGGCACTGTTGGTGAAGATCACGGCGGCTAGGTGCTCGGCTTCGGGTTGAGCGAACAGGCCGCTTGGGATGGTCTTTTCCTTGTGCCGGTGTTCTGTGACGACCTGGGAGTTCAGCACGAGCGAGCCGTGGCTGTCGCGAGTGGCGACGTCCCGGATCCCGTAGAGGTAGGTCGCCAGGGAGCTGACGGTGTGGATCAGGGAGCTGGGGCTGTGAAAGGACTGCACGGCGAGTACGAAAGGGATGCCGTCGACGTGCGGCTTCTCCCAGTAGGCATGGCCCTTGGCATCGCGGTGTTCGAGTTTGCGGCGCAGGGCTTTGCCGATCTGCATGGTGAACTCCGCTTCCGCCGCCTCCATGTCGTCGGGGATGCGTCGGCGCACTGCTGTGGCGATGTCCACGTCTTCGGCCGTCTCGCCCTGGGGCGGGTTGGTCGTCGTTGCTTCGATGGCGACGGCAGTGTCGCCGCCCACCAGGAAGTCCGGTGCGGGGTGGGTGCGGTCCAGTTCCTTGCCATGTTCGCGCAGGGCGGCATAGAGGGCCAGTTCGAAGACGCGAGCGGAGAAGCCTGCGGTCTGGAACTCACGGACGAAGCTGTGGTCGACGTCGGGATAGCCGGCGAAGGCCTCGTCCATGAGGCGGCGGGCGGCGGCGTAGGCATGGGCTCCGCTGAAGTCGCGGAACTCGCGGCTGGCCTTCTCCGGCGTCATCTTCCGGGCGAGGTCAAACAGGCTTCGCGTCATCATCGGCCTCCAGCGTGCCGGTCAGGTCAGGGTAGGGATGGCAGGTGGCCGTGGGCATCGACCTGTTGGCGGCCCCACCGGGCCAGGACGTTGGCCGGGAAGTACGGAGTTTGGCCAACGCCCGTACGACGTGGGTCACTGCGGCAGGTCTTCCAGCCGGGCGAGCAGGCCGGCGGCGGTGGCGACGGCCGCGATGGCGTCGGCGCGGGTCTGTTGCAGGTCTCGCGTACGGGATCGAGGGCTGCTCGTGCGAGGGCTACGGCGTGCTCGTAGCGCTGGTCGCGGATCGCGGCCTTGGCCTCGCGGATGCGGCGAGCTGCGGTGGCCCGGGTCTCCACGGTGGTGAGGGGGATGAGGACGTCGACGAAAGCGCCGGCGTCGAGCTGGATGAGGGCGTTGCTCCACGTCGCGTGCGGGATGCGGATGATCTCATCGCTTCGGGCGACGGGCCAGTGCTTCGCTTCGGCCAGGGCGGTCAGGGTGA
This sequence comes from Streptomyces flaveolus, assembly GCF_000716535.1. Classification (GTDB taxonomy): domain Bacteria; phylum Actinomycetota; class Actinomycetes; order Streptomycetales; family Streptomycetaceae; genus Streptomyces; species Streptomyces flaveolus_A. The sequence continues at coordinate 1,849 of NZ_JNWV01000079.1, forward strand.
GGGCGGCGCGCAGGGACAGGTCGGCGCCCGCGCGCGTCTTCTCCAGGCCGCGCAGCTGCCGGTCCGTCACAGGTCAGGGCGAGACGGTGGACGTCCCAGCCGGGGGTGAAGGTCACGTTGTGCTGCGCCTGGAGCCCGCCAGCAAGGCAGGTGGTGGCTGAACGGCCGGCTGAGTCCCGCCTGCTGAGAGCCGACCCGCACGCGGACCGCGGCCAGGCCCAGCCGGCGTCGCCTGGATGCGGCGGGAGAAGGCTCCCTCGCGCGCTCTGAGCCTCACGTCGTCCCCGCTCGGGCGGAAGGCCTACGCGGGCACCGGAGTCCAAGCCGTCCACCCCGACCAGTAGCGTGGCAGCCACCCCGGCGACAGACCGGCACGATCATCGCGTCGGCCGGGCTTGGTCAGCCGTGACCTGAAAGCCGCGAAGACCACGCACAGGGCGGCTGCGTCGTCCGGACGGCCATCCTGGTCGAGGTACGTGGTCACGCGCTCGTCGATGCCTCGGCTTACTTGCGGGAGTAGGCAGAGGGCGTGGTGCGGTTACCGGCGACGATGCCGACGACGACCGCACGGTCTGTTGTGGCCCCGTGAGGCCGGTGGGTGGTGGTCCAGGCGACCTCATCGACGCGCAGGTTGCCTTGCGTGTCGTCTTTCGGGGTGAGGTCCAGGACGAGGAGTTGTCCGAACGGGGCGTTGGTGTTGCTGTATTCGGCGGCTTGGGTGAGGTAGCGGCCTTCGAGGTACCGGGGATTGTTGTCGGTGGCGTCCTGTTTGACCTCGGTGAGGTAGCGCAGGGCGCCGAAGTGCGCCATGACGTCGGCCCGGCCCATGCCCATGTCGACGGGTTCGACGAGGACGACGTTGTGCAGGGGCCCTTTCTGGAGCCACTGCTGGAAGTCGCGTTGCAGGTCGGCTTCGACGGGCTTGCGGTCTCCCTCAGGTTTGCGCCGGTAGTCGAAGGGGGCCGGCTCGCCCTTCTTGGTGGGGCCGACCAGGTTGGTGCGGGTCAGGTCAGAGCGGCTTTTGAGGAAGAGGAGAGTCTGCTCGACCAGCACGGAGAAGGTCTGACGGACTTCCCCGGTGAACGCGGGATGGGCGGACAGCTCGGTCACGAGCCGGTCGAGTGTGGGCACGATGAGCGGGTCGGTGGCTTTGAGCCGGGCGACGTCACTGTCGTGAGCGAGGCCCTCCAGTAGGAGGAGCTGCTGGTCATCGACTGTGCTGGCGATGCTCAGGGCTTGGTCTTTGAGCTGGAGGAGCAGGGTGGGGGCGAGGCGTTGCAGGCGGCCAAGGTCTGCTCCGCCGGGGTCGTCGTCATCGCTGCTGTCGTCGGTGGCGTTGGAGGAGGCGGCAGGGCTCGTCTCGCGCTGGGCTGCGGTTTCGATCGCGGTGAGCAGGGCGCTGGCGGTGGCGGTATCGAAGCCGCGGTCGGCGTGCTGGTCTGTTTCCTGGGCGGCGCGGCGCAGTTGTGCCAGGAAGGCCTGCTGGCGCAGGAAGCCGTCTTCGATCGCGGGCTGGACCAGCAGGGCCAGGCCCTGGTCGGTGTCGTCTCCCAGGGGGCAGACGGTGCGGGCAGCGCTGTAGGCGGCGAGGACGGTGTTCAGGGCTTGCCAGGCGTCCATCCAGGCGTCGTCTTGGAGGGCGGTGGCCGCGGCGCGTAGCTGGAGGACGAGGTGGTGCCAGGCGATTTCTGCTGAGCGCCGCGGCTGGAGCCATTCGGGCTGGTGGGAGCGGTGGAGCCAGGCTTGGCGCTGGTCCAGGGTCTCGGTGATCTGGTCGGCGGCGTGGTTGATGGCTGCGGCGTCTGCCCGGCCGAAGGCGAGGATGGCGTCGCAGACTGCTGCGTAGGTGAGGGCGTCGTGGCGGGCTTCCTCGGCCTGGGCGGCGGTCTCGAACTGCCGGCGGGCCTGGACGAGGTGGGTGGTGACGGTGCCGATGTCCGGGGAGGACAGGGCGCGGCGCAGCAGGTCGCAGCCGAGTTCGAACATCGCGTCCACGTCGGTGGCTTCGTCGTGGGTGAGCTGCTGCAGCAGGGTGCGTACCGTGTCGGCGATGGTGTCTTCGTCGGCCCAGCGGTCGAGGGTGAGGCCGAGGAGGCGGGGCAGGCGTTCGAGGAAGTCTTCGGGGCCGTCGGTCGGCACGTCCTCGAGCGTCTGCCACAGTTTGAAGGGGGTGACCGCTTCGGCGACGGCGAGGCGTACGGCGCCTTCGAGGCGGGCGGCGGCAAGGAGTGGTGCGGCCTCGATGCGGTCGGGCAGTCCGTCCAGCAGTGCTGCGGTCAGGGGCTTTCCCAGGGCCTTGGCGGCCGCGGGGCTGTGGAGCAGGGCGTCCATGGATGCGGTGAGGTGCAGGACGCTGTGCTGTGCGGCGAGTCCGGTGGGGAAGGCGGTGGCTGCGGGCTGCCATTGGGTGTCGCTGCGGTTGTAGGCGTCGGCGACGGCTTCGGCGAGGTAGGGGGCGAAGGGACCGGCGGCCACGTCGCCGGCCTGGCTGGCGACGGTGTCGGGGGCGAGGCCAAGGGCAGGGAAGGTGATGGGTTGGCCGTCTGCGGCCAGTTCGGTCAGCCGGTCGGCGAGTTGCGGCACGGCAGCCGTCCTTTCCTGCGTGCTCTCAGGTGCGGTATCACCATAGGGAAGCGCCGGGCTCGGCCTGCCGGAGGCTGTCGGCGGGCAGGGCTGCGCGGGCCAGGTCGAAGTCCGCGGTGGTGATGACTACCTGCAGGTCGCTCTCGGCTGCGACGGTGGCCAGCTCCTTGAAGAGCTTATGGGCGTCGGCGGACTGCATCTCCTCGGACTTGGGGCTGTCGATCAGCAGCAGGCCGGGGTGGGTGGATACGCCGTTTGCCCGGCCGACCCGGAGCAGGGCGATGGCCACGGCGATGCGCAGCCGCAGGCGTGCGCCGGCGCTCTGGTCGCTGAACCATTCCTGCTTGCTGCCGAGAGGGAAGATCTTCAGGCGGGCGCTGCGGTCGATGGACACCGACTTGAGGGAGGGGACCCCGAACAGGGTCGCCAGCTCGGCGGTCTCTTCGTTGACCTCTTTGAACAGCGCCTCGGCGGCCGTCTTGCTGTCCTTCTCCAGCAGAGCAGCGGCAGCTCCCAGGACCTTGATGGCCTTGGCCTCGGTTTCGTCCAGGGCCGGTTCCTCGGGCTCGCGGAACATGCTGAGCGCGCCTTCCAGCCGCAGCACGTTCTCCTGGGCGGCGAGGCGAGCGGGCAGGTCGGCGGCGGACTGGGCACGCCGCAGCTGCTGCTGCGCGCCTTCCAGCCGGCGTGTCAGGCCGTCGACGGTGGTCTCGGCCTGTTCCAGGGCCTGCTTGGCTGCCGCTTCGGCGGCCGTGCTCGTTTCCAGCCGCTGGTGTGCCTCGGCGGTGATCTCCTGCGGGTCTTCGTCGTCTCCGGTCACCTCGCGCGCGCACACCGCGCAGGTGTGGGCGTGCCGCTCCTGCTGGCGGCGCGCGTCGTCGATCTGCTGGTCGCAGCGTGGGCAGCTGGTCGGGTTCAGGCCGTGGAAGAGCAGGCGGGCGGTGGCGCTTTCGGTGACGTCGTTGAGGAGCTTGGTGGCCTGCTGGCGTTCGGTGCGCGCCTGGCGGAAGACACGTACGGCCTCGTCCCAGGCGTCCTGCGCGTCGGCGAGTGCCCGGGCGAGCTGGACCGCGTCGTGGGCGAGGTCGGTCAGGGAAGCGTCCGCGCCGTCCCTGGGCAGCAGGCGTGCCAGTGCGTCGCGGGCCTGGGTGAGTTCGGCTTCCAGGCGTGCGCGTTCGGATGCGCGTTCCGCTGCTTCGGCGGCCGCCACCGCGCGGCGTGCCTTGTCCTCGGCGAGGCGCACGTCGTGCACGGTCTTGACGCGGGTGAGGGCGGCGGCCGCGGGCAGGTCCAGGAAGACCTGCAGCAGACGGCCCGGCAGTCCGTTGGAGGTGACCTCGCCCAGCAGTGCCTTGTCGCCGCCGGCCGGGAGGTAGACCGCCCCGAAGTAGGCGGGCCATCCGTGGGTCTGGGTGCTGGTCTCCTTGAAGCTGTTGACCAGGGGCTGCAGATCCATCCGCCTCAGCATCAGGCCGGCGATCTGCTCCGCGTAGCTGTCGGTGCTGGAGGCCCGCAGCAGGGCGGTGATGCCCCGGTCCGGGGCGGGTCCGCGTACGCCGGCCAGTGCGTCCGGGTCGGGGCCGGTCAGGACGACGGCCGCAGTGATCTCCCCGTCGGTGAGGTCCAGGCGGAACGCCATGGGTTCGCCCGCGACGGTCGCGTCCAGGTCGACGTGGTGCATCCAGCTGCGGACACGGCTTTGCATCTCACTGCGCGGCGTGCCGCGCAGGCTCCAGGTCAGCAGTTCCAGCACCGACGTCTTGCCGCGGAAGTTCGAGGCGACCAGCGCGGTCAGGCCTTCGGAGAAGGACAGTGTCTTGTCGAAGGGGCCCGGCTCGACGTCGCCGGTGCGCTCGCCGGCCACCCGCAGCCGGTGCACCCTGAGCGACCTCGGGCGTGCCGGGGAGATGACCAGCGGCAGCCCGTATGCGGCGAACACGTCTCGGACGTCGTCGACCTTCACGCCCGTCTTGTCCGCGATGCGCGTCTCCAGCAGCGCCTCTTCCTGCACCGTGGTCATGCTCCCCCCGCTCCCTGTGCCTGCATCTGCTGCCGGAAGGCCGCCAGCCGGCGGCGCGCCTGCCCGCTGATCGATCCGATCCGGCGCCCCTTTGGGGTGTCGGCATACTCGCGCGTCAGGTACTGCTGCTTCTTCAGCTCGCTGCCGCTCCTCTCCCCCGCGAGCCGCAGAACGTCCTCGACGCGCTGCACGTAGTAGCCGAAATCCGGTTCCTGGCGGATGATCTCCCGGGCGACGTGGCGGCCGTGCTCCAGCAGGAAGTAGTCGTGCTGGCGCACCCGGTTGACCGTTCCCCGCCGCTTGCGGACCAGCAGCCCGGCGCTGCGCAGCACCGCCAGGGCGTCGTCCAGCCACTCGTAGGCGCCGAAGTGGTGGCGGAGCATCGGATAGCGCCGCACCTCCGGCTCCTCGGAGTCCAGAATGCGGCCGGCGAGGTCCAGCAGTGCTTCCTCGGGCTCGTCCTCGTAGGCCGTCAGCAACTCGTTGGCCAGGTAGTCCGGATTACGCAGCCAGAAGTCCAGCTTCTGCAGCTTGACCTGCGTCCGCATCACACCCACCGCCCGCTCCAGGCCGGACACGGCCTTCTCCACCTCGGTGAGCGGCTCGCACGCCCCGTCGATCAACAGCAGCAGGCGCACCGCGTCCTGCTCCCGGCTGGTCACCGCGACCCCCGGCCCCTGCCCCGCCCCCTCGTGATCCATCACGTCAGAGTAACCACCCGCACACGAGCCTGACCATGGAGTGACGAGACGAATAGGAGTGCACGCATACAGAAGCCCTGGCCCCGTCAGGCAGGTCGGCGCCACGACCGTCCACGCCTGGAGCACTGCGCGCCCGCCACTGTCCGGCGGGCCACCACCTCCCCGTGGTGGCGGGCGGGATGCAAGTCTGCGTGGAGACGGAGCAGGCGCTGCGGTCCGTGGCACCAGGCCACACTCGCGGTCATACATGCGCTGACATCCGTGGCGGCCGCCCGCCGGGTACACGGTGCGGGACCGGGGCGGCGGATCCCGGCCCCGCACCGTGAGATTCGCGGCCAGCCCTACCCAGACGCCCGGTGGCGAGCAGACGGGAGCAGACGGCACCACGCCGGGGGCGCGCTACGGGCATGCGAGTTGACCGTCGAGAGAGTGTGGCGGGACCGGCCCGTGGTCGGACCGGTCCCGTCGGTGCAGGCCCGGCGTCAACCGGTCTGCGGTGTCCCTGGGTTGCTTCGGTTTGCGGCCAGTAGCGTGTCAGGGAGGCCCGAGGTCGGGGCGGTGTGGGGGGGGCGGCCCCCGCCGGCCTACCCGCGCCGCGGCCCCCCCACCGCCCCCGCCCGCGAGCGCGCCTGCGGGGCAGGCGCCCCGCCGAGCCCCGCCGGTTTTTGCGGCCAGTAGCACATCACCCGTGCGGGTCGCCGGCGTCGGAAGCCGTCGGCGGCCCGCCCGTCTGCCAGGGAGGCAGTCCAGCATGTCCACCACCCTCAAGGGCGCCCCCGCGCCCACCCGCGGCCGGCGCCCGTCCCGGGCGCCGGTCACCGCAGCGCAGGCCTTCGGCATCAGCGTCTTCCCCCTCCTTGGCGCAGGTCTGGCCGCTACCGGCATGCCGGTGCGTGACGTGCTCGTCCTCCTCGCCGGGTGCGGGACGATCGGCGCCGCCGTCTACGCCGTCGGCGGGAGCGGCCGTCTGCTGCTGCAGGCCTTCGCGGCGGCGCTGAACGCCGCCGCCCGCCGGTAGGGGGAGGTTAACGACCATGCGTGTGGTCCGAACCGCCCCCGCCGGCTCGCCTGGTGCCGCTCTGGGCTCGATGCTGGAGAACCTGCGGCAGCGGGCCCAGCTCACCTTCGCCGAGCTCGCCGAGCGCACCGCCGCGCTCGGCGATCCGGCCCTGGCCGTCTCGGCCGCCACCCTCAAGCGCGCGGCCGGCGGTCACGCCCTGCCGAAGGAAACCACCGTCGTGGCGTATGTGCGCGGCTGCGGCGCTACCCCGCAGCAGGAGCAGGAGGCGCTTCAGCTGTGGAGACAGGCCCGAGCCAAGGACCGCGGCGTCCTGCGCCAACTCCACGCTCCCGGGGTCGACAACATCCGCACCCGCCAGGACTTCACCGCCGCACTCGCAGCCGTCTACGAGAGCGCCGGGGCACCACCGCTGCGCACCGTCCAGCAGCGTGCCGGCACGGTCCCGCAGCCGAATGGGGTCCACAGCAAGCGTGAGGTGTTCCTGCTTCCCCTCGGAACCCTCTTCCGGATCGTCCACCGGAAGGTCAAGCTCCCCGCCTGGACCCACTGCGAGGCCTTCCTGCGGGGCTGCGGTGTCACCGGCCAGCGCACGCTCGCCCAGTGGCAGAAGGCGTGGCGTCGGGCCTCCACGGGTCCCGTCACGGCGGCTGAAGGCGCGCAGCAGCAGGTGCGAACCAGAGAGCAGCTCCGCCGTTTCATTCAGGCGACCCCGACGGGTGACTCCGCCCTTGACCGCCGGACGCACTACACGTTTACGCCGCTTCTGCGTGATTCCCAGCCGGACATCGCCTTCGATCTCTACCGGGAGCTGATGGGTCCTGCGCGGCGCAACGGCCTCGCATCCGACACCGGGGCCGATGCCATCCTCGTATCCGGCGACGGCTCCGTACAGCTCCTGCAGATCAAGTCCAACGCTGCACGGCCGTCTGGGTCGAACGGGCGTGGGAAGCGGCCTCAGGGAAGGGCTCCCCTTCGTGCGGCGGAGGGGTGGCAGGAACCGCGCAGGGCCCACCGGCCTGGTGGGGGCCAAAGCGGGTGAGGCAGGACCGGTCACCGTCAGGGACCGCTGCGCGTGTCGGTGCGACCGGTCCAGTCGCGCCGTGCTGCCACGCCCACTCGGCTCTGTGAGCGGGCGGGGCGGTGCCTGCCCCAGGACGGCGGGTAAGGCGTCCTCGGCCGTCCAGTCCCCGTCGAAGAGGACAGCGAACAGGCGTACGTGGTTGTCGGGGAGGTGGCCGGAGCGGTGCCGGTGGCGGGTCTTGGCCAGCATCTGGTCCTCTGCCTCCCCGCCATCGACATCAGCCCGCCCAGCGCGTGCGGGCTGGTGGTCGACATGACGCGGGCGGCGACCAGGTCCTCACGAACGGCGGCATCCAGGGAGGAGACGATCACCATGTGCTCGCCGTGACCGTCCGCCCGCCAGGCCAGCGCGGTCTGCGCCGCCAGGTCCAGCGTGGGCACCACTACTGACCTTTGCGGCGTGTTGTCGTTGAGGGCTGACGATGGGTGATCGTTGCGGTATGCCGGTTGTGTGAGATATCCGCAGGGTGGTGGGCTGACGCCTGAACGGCAGGCGTTTCGCGAGCGGATCCGGCTGGAGGCCGCGGAGCGATTCGCTGCTGCTTGAGCAGGAGCTCGCCAAGGGGCCGGTCGCGCACGGCTGGCCGGACCAGACGTGGACGCTGGCGCGGATCAAGACGCTGATCGGGCGCCGGTTCCACAAGAGCATGACGCTGTCGGCGATCGCGAAGATGCTGCACCGGCACGGCTTCAGCCACCAGGTCCCAGCCCGCCGGGCCATCGAGCGCGACGAGCAGGCCGTAGCGGGCTGGGTGAAGGAGACCTGGCCCGCAGGCGGAAGGTCCGTGGCGGCGCTCGAGGCCTGGCTGTGCTTCGAAGACGAAGCCGGCTTCTCGATGACGCCGCCCACCGCACGGACCTGGGCCCGGCGCGGACGCACACCCGTCATCCGGGTGAGGGGACGCTCCCAGCGCCGCTTCTGGGTCGCCGCTCTGGCCTGCTACAAACACGGAGAACGCTCACGGCTGATCTACCGGCCCAAGCGGCATGGCGATCACAAGCGCGGCGGCAGACGCAGTTTCACCTGGACCGACTACCGCGACCTGCTCATCGCCGCGCACCAGCAGCTCGGCGCACCCATTGTGCTCGTGTGGGACAACCTCAACGTCCACAAGGACCGCCGACTACGGCAGTTCATCGACACCCACGACTGGATCACCTGCTACTTCCTGCCGGCCTACGCCCCCGACCTCAACCCCGTCGAGGATACCTGGTCACTGCTGCGGCGCAGCAGCCAGGCCAACACCGCCTTCACCGACCCCGACCACCTCATCCGCACGCTCCGACACGGCCTCCGCCAGATCCAGTACCGCAGCAACCTCATCGACGGCTGCCTCACCGAAACCGGACTCACATTGACGACATCACGGCAACAACGTCAGTAACAGGCTCAGGCCCACCGCCACGTGGTCGAGGCCAAGCTCAACGAGAGCCGCCGGGTGAAGAAGCAGATCAGAGCCCACAACCGCGCCAACTCCTACAGCGACTGGATCGAGTCGATCGTCCTGAGCCGACTGACCGGCGGCTGACACAAGAAGGTCTGATGCTCTACGCCCTCGCTCTGTACGTCCTGCTGGGCGTCGGCCTGGCCGCCTCGGTCTGGTTCCTCGTCCTGCACCATCCCCGGCATCCGTTCCGGATCACCGAGGTCAACTCCTCCGGCTGGGTCATCATCATCGGCCTGATCTACGCCAGGTCGCTCGTGCTGCTCGGAATCCGCGGTGGCGGTGGGGCCACCGGACCCTGGTGGGACTCCGTTCTCTCCCTGGGCCTCCTGACGGCCACCACGGCCCTCCTCCTGGTCCAGTTCCTCTCCTATCTCCGGTACCTGCGGGACCACCCCGAGGACCCGCCCACGGCCCCCTGAGCCGTCCCAAGCCGCCCCCTCCGGTCTCATCCCCCCGCCGGAGGGGGCTTTTTCATGCCCGCCAGACCCCCGAGGAGCCCCCATGAAGCTCGTGACCCGAACCCAGCTCGGATGGCCCGCCTCGGCCGCTCCGACCCAGACCTCCACCAAGGGCGTGAAGGTCCACTACGAGGGGACCGAGGTCTCCACCAAGCTCCTCACGGATCACGCCGCGTGCATCGCGGAGTGGCAGGCCATACGCAAGAGCCACCTGGCCAACCGAAGGAGCACTACGCCGATATCGCGTACAACTACGGCGCCTGCCCGCACGGCTACCTCCTGGAGGGCCGGGGCATCGGCAAGCGCACCGGGGCCAACGGCAACCAGCCCTTGAACGTGGCGCACTACGCCATCGTGGGCCTGGTGGGCTCCTCCGGCCTGACCGAGCCCACGGACGAGATGCTGGGTGCGATCCGGGACGGGATCGAGCTGCTCCGCCAGCACGGCGCTGGGGACGAGATCCTGGGACACCGGGACGGGTACGCGACCGAGTGCCCCGGCGGTCCGCTCTACGCCTGGGTGAAGAAGGGCGCTCCCCGGCCCAAGGGCATCGAGCCGGCCGACCCTCCGGCGAAGCAGTACCAGCCCTTCCCGGGGGCCGCCTGGTTCACGATGGGCCGCAAGAGCCCGATCGTGGCCCGCATGCACGACCGCCTGGTGGCCGTCGGCTGCAACAGATACAAGAGCAGCGCCGACAAGGACGTCATCGGCTCCGGCGACAAGGCGTCCTACGAGGCCTGGCAGCGCAAGCTGGGCTTCACGGGCTCAGCGGCTACATGGCCTCCCGGCCGGACCACGTGGGACCTGTTGAGAGTCCCGGCGTCCTAAAAGCTGGTTCTGCGCGCGAAGTGTGGCACCCACAGTACGTTGGGCTGGACAGTTGGAGGGGGCCATGGGCAGCGACGCCGCGTACTGGGATTGGCGAGACCAGATCTTGAAGGCCGAGGACCGGGCCAGGGGGGGCGAACCCTGCCGCGTGTGCGAGCAGCCGATACCCGCTAAGGCGCACTGGAAGCACCGGGATCGGCACGTCTGCTCGCCGCGTTGCAACCTGACCTTGAACCGGCGGCTGAACCGGCGCATCGAGCGCGGCGAGATCGAGAGGCCACCCGTGTTCACGCCTGACCCCCAGCCACCCCGGGAACCGAGAGTCTTCCGCACCCTGGCCGCGAACGCTCCTTTCCCGTACGAGATCCAGGGCTACTCTCCGAAGCCGGGTGACCTTGTTGAACGCCACGGCTCGGTCACTGTCGTCCAACGGGCCGTAGATCTTCCACAGCACGTCATCCCCTGGCAGGTCCTCCCTGGCGAGAACGGACACTGGGATCTCGACCGTGTCGCCGTCTCCATCCACGTGGCCACTGGTTCAGCTTTTTACTACGTGACGGACACCTCTTGGACCCCCACCTCTCTGATCCTTGGGTCTTTCCTGGGCCTGAAACACCTTGGGGCCTTCGACTCCTTCGAGGCCGAAGGCGAGAGGTGGCAGTGGTATACCGAGATCATCCGCGACGTTGACACTGAAGGAAACGAGTTCACCTGGAACGCGTATGTGTGCGGCAAACAGTCCATACCTCGTCTGTGGACACCAGCCTACGTCGCCCGGTCACAACGCCTGAAGCGCGAATCCAGCGCCGCAGGTAGCTACGCGGCCCGCATGCGCAAGCTAGGTCTTGAAGGCAAGATTGAGCGGTTGGACCCGCAGGAGATCTACAAGCGTGACGGATGGGTCTGCCGAATCTGTCTGTCGCCTGTGGACCGAGGCCGGCCGTGGCCCGACATGTGGTCCCCTACTTTGGATCACAAGATCCCGCTCACCGCAGGCGGTGAGCACACGAGAGAGAACGTCCAGTTGAGTCACTGGATTTGCAACCTCCACAAGGGCGACCGATTCCTGATCGAGCCTTGAGAGACAGCAGAGCGCCCCCGAACTCCCTCGGGAGATCGGGGGCGCTTTGGTGCGTCTAGCTGCGGTTCCGCTGCTCCAGCTCTTCGACGTAGTTGTCCGCCGCGTTGCTGCCCTGCTTGCCGGGCGAGAGCTTCAGGATCGCCTTGTCCTTCTCGGGGTTACCGCTGAGGTACGCCTCGGTCAGGACGTACGGCAGTCCGTCCACGCGGAACCGAATGCTGCCGTCGGGATAGGCGCTGACCCGCACCTTTCGCCCGTCAGGCAGCTCGATGGGCTCGGCAACGAAGTGCGCCTTGAGGGGCTGATCAGCCATACAGACCTCCGGGTCATACAGGCTCGAATGAGAGCGGTCAGCGTACGCCAACTCCCCGGACTCCGGGACGGATCAGCCGGAAAGCGGGATGTCGAACTCCACCACGGTCGTGTCGCCCCGGCGGACGATCGGGAAGGCGACCTACACGACCCGGCCGTCACGGGCGATGTGACGCCTCGTGTACCTGAGCACGGGCACGCCGGAGCCGATCTTCAGGGTCTTGGCCTCGTGCTCTGTCGGCCTGCCGCAGGTGAAGGCCTCCTTGATCAGGGTGACCCGGATCCCCAGGGTGGCCATCTGGGCCACCGTGCCGCCCGGCCAGGGCTCGTGGATCGGGTCCGCCACCGGGGTTCCCTCCACGTCGCTCCAGCGCACGTACGAGGTGCTCATCTGGTGGGGATGGTCGTTGTCGAAGAAGACGAAGTGGCGGGCCAGCAGCGGCTCCCCCACCTCGCACTCGAAGAGGGATGCCAGCTCCGGTGTGGCCTCCACGCGCTCGAACTTCTTGTCGAGGCGGTACTCGCTCCAGCCAATCTGGTGGTCCCGGGTGAACGGAGTCGAGGGGACGCCCAGCTTGTCGCGGTACCGGTCTGAGGTCAGCCGGTGGATCGGGGGCCTCTCCCGAACCCGGGTTCCGGCGCGAGCCCTTGTCTCGATCAACCCCTCGTTGCGGAGGAGCGCGAGAGCGTTGCGGATGGTCGTCTCGGACACCTCGTACGCCTCGGCGAGAGCCGGGAGCGTCGGGATCTGATCACCGATCCGGTACTCCCCTGAGTTGATGCGATTCCGCAGGTCGGCAGCGATGCGCAGGTACCCCGGCTGTTCCATGCCCCACCACCGTTTCGAGTGATCGCCACCATTCTGCGCACACATATTGCCCGTCGGAGCTTGGTGCGCCGGTGGGTCGGCACTCGGTTAGAGCACCCGGACGCGCCTCAGGTCGCCAACGAGGCAGTTCCGGCCGCAGAACGTCAACGAGCCCGAACAGCATGGCAACCCTTGCGAGGCCGACGGCGCCCGCGGCCGGCCAGAATGGGTGACGCGCCCAGAACCACTGGACGAGCGCCGTTCCGATGAATGGCGCAACGGACAGGTGAGGCTCGTCGAGGGCGGCGAGCACAGCGTATCCCAGGCCGCTGACCGCCCAGCAGGCCGCGGCCACAAGCGTCGCCTTGCTCCAGGAAACGGACCGGTTCGCTGTGGCCGCCGCTCATGAACGGCCCGGTCCCGACGGCGTTCCCGCCGCCGGGCGACGAAGGCAGCCAGGATCGAGCCGACTATGAGCGGCCAGGCGACCCAGCGGGTCATCTCCGCCACCCGGCCCGGCTCCCGGCCACCCATCAGGGTCACCGTTTCAACGGCGATGGAGATTCCCAGCAGGACAAAGCCCAGCCCCCCCCACAGGGACCACCCACACAGGCCCCTGGATCGGCTCCGGTGGCCGGGGCGGCCGGAGCACGGCCCAGCATCCCAGCCCCGTGCACCCCAGCCCCACGGCCACCATGAACACGTCCACGGCCCTGTCGAACACGTCGGTCACTGTTCCCCGCCTCGCCATCTCACTTCCCGTGGCCCAAGAGTCAGGGGCGCCACGCCAGCATCATGACCGTCCGAGCGCGCCCTCCTCATCTGCCGGGTACGGCAGACGGCCTGCGCGCTGCTTTCCGGCATCCGGCAATGTTGGAGATTTGGCGTCGCTTCTCATGAACATCCACGAGTCTGAAGATCACCGACTGTCTGGCCGAACGGGGAGACAGTCGCTGCTGCGTGAAGTGAACGAAGCCATGGGCCAGTCCGGTATCCCCCCGCCGGAGGCCGAAACCATGCTCCGACGACGCCCGGGGGCGACGGCCGTGAGGCGCCCCGGCGCAGGCCACGACCTACATCTGTAGCGCCCCGACGTTCCCACGGCGGACTGCGCGCCGCCGTGACCAAGCGCGATGAGGTCTGTATGCCGTGGCCGCGGCTATGGCGCTCGGCTGGTTCGTGAGGAACTGAGACTCTCCGGCACCGGGGCCACTCTGACCAGGCTCGGCACGGTGACCGGATGGGGCATCGTCTTGGCGATCTGGCTGGGCGCCACCTGTGTCCGTCGCCCAGAACTTTGGCCGAGGGGCGTGCACAAGGACAGCTGCTTCCCGGTCAACGGCTGTACCGGAGAAGCCTTGAGCATCCAGCTCGGCACTCGAGAAGCGCCGCACAGTGTTCAGCGCTGCGGATTGCCCATCTCCGCGGCGAAAAGGACCGGGTCGCTGTCGAAGCCCCGGATCGTCTCACGCATCTCCCACGCTCCCGAGGAGTCCCGGGTGAACTCGGCCACCGTCGCGGCCGTGGCATCGGCGACGCGGGCGAAGTCGTCGGCGACCAACTGTCGGTAGCCGTGGACAACGACCACACCGGCGTTTGAGATGTTCCTGAACGATCAGGACCGGCAGACACTGGGGGTCGTCCCCCAGCGCGGACATCACCAGATTGACGTCATCGTGACGGTGAAGATGACGCTGGAACACGAACGCCCCCATTGCAGCAGCAGACCCCGGCCCTGGCTCCCCGAACGCAGGCGGAGCGCAGTACTTTCATCCTGCACCAGGGCTCGGACATCCGGCCCCCAATCTGGCGAGTTTCCCAACTTGCTGCCATACAGAAGACATTGCTCCCTGCAGGGCCTGCGGCATGCGGTGGCCAGCGCCTTCAATAGATCCGCTCAGGACAGGGAGGACGGCCTGCGGGGCGCGGGCAGCGCAGGCAGTGCGGGACGGCGGAAGCAGGGCCAACTCAGCGGGACGGAGCGCAGCAGGCCGGCACCAGCACGGCGGCCGCGGGGTGCGGGGCCGCCGGGCGGCCGGGCAGCGGTGCGAAGGGCGGAGGGGCACGGACGCAGGCGGCACGGCACGGGCGTCGCGGGACGGCGCGGAGGCGTCGGGAGTACGGCGGCGGACGGCGGGGCGGCCGGGCAACGGCCGGCCTGCGGGTATGGCACCGCACGGCCGCAGGGCGCAGCGGAAGCGGGGTCGGGGCCCGCGCGAGCCTCGACCGGCAGCAGGGGCGCGCGGCCGGGAGGCCGCTGCGGGCACGGCGCGGCCCAGGGATCCGGTCCGATGCGCAGAGGGCCGGACGGCGGGCGGCGGTGGCCGCCGGACCTGCCTCGGGCCAGCACAGCCGGGACTGCTGGCCCCGTGATCGCCGCCGGTGACCCGAGCGGAACATGGAACACGAACACGGCGTCGCCGAACTCGCCGAGACCCACCAGGCGGGCGCGCTGCCCGCCGACACGTCGGGCGTCGCCGGTTCCAGCCGGGCAGTCAGCGGCCCTACACCTCGCCCGTGGGGTCGCTGTCCTTCGACTCGGCGGACCAACGACTCCTGGACGGGACCCGCTCCACATCGGTCTTCCGGGTGAGTGCGCAGATGTCGCGGTAGACAGCGCTCACGAGAGTTCCGGTCCTCGTGATGTCCAGGGCCCCGACCTCCGAGGGCAGGTGCAGGCGCGTGGGAACCCGCTTATTAAGATCCCAGACGCAGATCGTGCTGTCAGTTCCTCCGGTGACCGCAACGGGCCGGCCGTCCAGCTCGGCGCACGCCACGGCTACCACCCAACTGTCGTGCCCTTCGAGGAAAACGTCACCGAGTTGCCGGCGGGCGGTCAGGTCCCACAGGCCGACGGTGCCGTCGTCTCCGCCGGTGATGGCGATGGGCCGACCCTCCAAGTAGGTACATGCCACCGCGTACACCGGGCCGGAGTGCCCCCTGAGGGGCGCGCCGACAGGCCGGCGGGTGGTCAGGTCCCAGACGCGCACGGTGTGATCATTCCCCCCGGTGACGGCGATGGGCCTGCCCTCCAGCTCGATACAGGCCAACGCCTGAACCGGACCGTCGTGCCCTCGGAGAGGGGCGCCGACAGGCCGACGGCTGGTCAGGTCCCACACGCGCACGGTGCCGTCGTTTCCGCTTGTGACGCCAACGACCCGGCCGTCCACCTCGATACTGTCCACCCGTTGCACCGAGCCGTCGTGGCCAGTGAGGGGCGCGCCGATGGACCGGCCGATCGCCAGGTCCCACATGCGGACGGTCCCGTCGTCTCCGCCGGTGACGGCGACGGGCCGCCCGTCCAGCTCGGCGCACACCGCGGCGTTCACCTGGCCCTCGTGGCCCGCGAGGACGTCGATGAGCCGCCCTGCGGTCAGGTCCCAGGTGCGAACCGGCCCGTCCTCTCCGCCGGTGACGGCGACGGTCCGGCTATTCAGCTCGGCGCACGCCACTGCTATCACCCGGCCGTCATGTCCACTGAGGGGCGCGCCCATGGGCCGGCCCGCGGTCAGTTCCCACGTACGGAGCGCGCTGTCGGCCGCGCAGGTGACCGCAATTGCCCGATCGCCCACCCGGGCGCAGTCCACCGCGTATACCGTGCCGCCGTGACCGCTGAAGGGGGCGCCGATGGACCGACCCGTACTCAGGTCCCACATGCGGGCTGTGCAGTCGCGCCCCCCAGTAAGGGCGACGACCTTGCCGTCCACCCAGGTACAGTCCACCGTGCATACGGGGCCGTCATGACCGCGGAAAGGGGCGCCGATGGACTGGCCGGTGGCCAGATCCCACACACGGGCAGTCCCGTCTCGTCCACCGGTGACGGCGACGGCCCGACCGTTCAGTTCTGTGCACGCCACCGCCAGAACCGCTCCCTCGTGGCCCTTGAGCGGGGCGCTGAGCGGCCGCCCGGCGGTCAGGTCCCACCTGCGGACGGTGCCGTCGAATCCTCCGGTGACGGCGACGAGTCGCCCTCCCAGTTCGGCGCACGCCACCGCTCGAACGCCGCTTTCTCGGCTGACGACGGGGGTACCCACGGGCCGGCCGGTGGCCAGGTCCCACATGTCGACAGTGCCTGTGAAGCCGCCTGTGACGGCGATGGGCCGCCCCTCCAGTTCAGTGCACACCGCCGCCGTCGCCAAGCCGACGTGGAAGACGCCAAGGGGCAGGCGGGTGGCGAGATCCCAGACCCGGAGATCACCGTCGCTCCCGCAGGTCACGGCGAGGGGTCGGCCTTCCAGCTCGGTACACGCCACCGTCAGCACCAGTTGGCTGTGTCCGGCCAGGGGGGCGCCGACGGGGCGGCTGGTGATCAGGTCCCAGATGCGGACCGTCCCGTCTTTCTCACCAGTGACGGCGATGGGCCGTCCCTCCAGTTCGGCACACGCCACCGTCCTCGCGGAGCCGGTCATGGTGTTCCGCAGTGCCGGCGAGACGTCGGAGCCCGTCGCGAAGAACGGCATCCAGGACGAAGGGGGCAGGGCGGCGTTGAGGGCGCGGCGAATGGTCCCGGAGTTGTAGCGAGTGGCATCGATGGCGAGGATCTGTCTGCGGTCGGCCGGGGGAAGAAGGCGATGGCGGCCGAGAGAGGCACGGTAGACGGCGGCGTGCAGGCAGGCGTCGTCCGTGCTCGTCAGATGGAGATGGCGGGCGAGTTCGTCAGGGGCGGCGTGGACGAGGTACTCGGTGTCGGTGACGTTCTCGTCGAGACGGCCACCGAGGGCGGCGTGGGTGGCCAGGTGGCGGAGGGAGTACGGGTGGGCATGGGCCCAGTCCGGGGTGGTGTCGACGCGGTAGGGGACCTGGCCGCGCAGCACGGTGGCGATGGCCGAGTGGACCTGGATCAGGTCCTGATCGTGGCGCAGGTATTCGGCCATCGCCTCGTGGTACAGGCGGTAGACCGAGCGGCCGTCCTCGGTGGCCTCGACGACGTAGGCACCGGCGGCGCCGCGGAGCCAGTGCAGGTCGTCGTTTGTGTAGGGGCGGCCGGAGACGGCGGTGGCGATGGGAGCCCAGAGGTCTTCCCAGGGCAGGCCCTGGCCCAGGGCGAAGGCGAGTGGGCGGAGCAGGTCGGTGGCGCGCTGTGCCTGGTCGCGGAGGCGCTGGGTGAGGTCGTCGTGGATGGCTTGGCTGGGCAGACGGGGCAGGGAGCGGCGCCAGGCCGGGTCGGCGGGGTCGGGTAGTTGGGGGCCGGCAGCGAGGGTGCCGGCAACGATCCGGGCCACGAGGAAGGAGCGGCCGGCGGCGCGGGCCACCTGCCGGGCGATCGCCCGTAGCTGCCCGCGGGGGCAATGGAGGTAAGGGGATTCGGCAGCGGCCTCGAGGAGGTTGCGGACGGTGTAGGCCAGGACGGCTTCGGGGTCGGCGTAGGTGTCGGCGTCCAGGTCGATGTGTTCCTCACGGCGCAGACCGAGGCAGGACAACAGGTGGGGACGAGTGCCGAGCAGCAGCCGGATGCGGGAGCTGCCGTGGTCGATCAGCGGCCGCAGAACATGACCGCACAGGGTGTCGGGTGTCTCGGCCTCGTCGAGGGCGTCGACGAGTACCGTCAGCGGGCGTCGACCGGTCCGGGTCCGGTCTGGCAGACCGTTGATCAGGTCGGCGACGCTCGTGGCGGTGATTCGCCCGGCCGCGGCGATGCCCTGCAGGACCTGCTGATCGGTGAGGTTCTGCGCGTAGATGGCGGCGTCGAGCGATCCGACGCCGGGGAGGGAGCGGTTGCCGAACCCAAGGGCGTCGAGCGGTACGGTGCGCCGGTATTCCGAATGGGCCAGGGTGGTGATCAGCCCTAGAACGGCGGTCTTGCCCGAACCTGGACCGGCGGTGACCGCCAGGGCGGACCGGTCGGGTGGTAAGTCGGTGAGCCAGCGTGTGATGTCCTCCAGTGCGCGGTGACGGCCGGAAAACCACCAGCCGGCCCGGGCCGGGTCGCTGTGGCCCATGGCGCGGCGCAGCAGCCGCGTGCGGTATTCGACCTCGCGGCGGTCTGCCTGGGCCTGCCAGGCGGTGGTCTGCTGCAGGGCCAGGTCGATGTGGGTCAGGCGCGAGTCGTGCCGGGGATTGGGGAAGAACGGCGGCATCGCGCCGGTCAGCCCGATGATCTCGGCGCTGGTGGTCTGATGGCCGGGCCGCTTGGGATGGGCTTTCATCTCGGCCACCAGAGCGTCCAGAGCCAGTTCCCGCGGTCCCTGTCCGGCGGTGGCCAGACTGGCGACGGCCTCGCCGAGCAGGTAGGGGAACGCGCCGGTCTCGGCGAGCTCGTTGGGCTGTGCCGACGTGAGCAGGGCCAGTCCCGTTCCTGTCTCCTCGCCCCATCGGCCCTTCAGGCCTGCGACCGCGGCCAGCAGTTCGTTGCCGCCCTGTCCCGAGAAGCAGGTGTCCAGCATCAGCAGCAGGCGGCGTACCCGGGTGCCGCGGAGCATCTTGCGGGCCAGTGTAAGGGTGGGTAGGGCGTCATCGATGTCCTCCGGATCGGTGTCGGCTGTCAGCAGCACGTGCTCACCGTCCTCCAGAACCTCGCCGTGCGCGGCGACGTACACTGCCAGGACATCGTCGGGCCGGCGGTCCGAAGCCCTGCAGAAGGTGCGCAGTCCGTCGGTGAGCTGTGCAGCGGTGGGGTTCAGGCCGAGGTCAGAGACGTGCTGATAGCCCAACTGCCGGGTGAACAGGTCGATAATCCGCTGACGAGCCTCGGTCAGCCGGGGTCGGTCCCAGCCGAGCGCCTGGGCCTTGGGGTAGTGGCTAACCGCCGTGGCGATCAGATAGCGGCGCGGCGCGGACGAGTTCATGCCAAGCCCTTGGCCACGGCCGCACCGGTCAGGCGGTCGGTCAGGTAGGCCGTGGCGTCATGGGCGTGGGGGCCGTTGTGTACGACCGCACCCTGCACGTCCTCGCCGAAGTACGGCCGCAGATCCTTCACCGCGGCCACCGCATCCCCATCGTCGGCCACGTTCGTCCAGCACAGACTGTCTGGCCCGGGCCAGAGACCATGAGGTGAGGGGGAGGGCTCCAGTTTATCAAAGATCATCCGCATGCCCAGCGGTGAGCCCAGCGTCACCAGCGCCCGCACGCCGTGTCCGGGAAGCGCGCACAACGCCTCGTAGGCGACCACCGAACCGAGCGAATGGGCGATGACCACCCGGGTGTCGGTGGTGATGGCCACCTGGACCCGCCGGCGCGCCTGGACGCGCAGCTCAGGATCGGCAAGATAGCGGTGGACCTGCTTCAGGTCGAACACCAGGGCGCGTAACGCGATCCGGGAGAAGAACCGGGACCGGGACAGCGCACGCAGCGCGGTCTGCGCGGCCCGGGGTGAGCGAACCAGGGTGTCACCGCCCGGCGGCGCCACCCCTGCATCGCTGTCCGCGGCGCTTCGCCACCAGGCCAGCAACAGCTCCAGCTCGAACCCGTCTTGGACGTCGGCCGCGGTGTACGCCGGATCCCCCACCGCCAGCATATGTCCCGACGGCCGGAAGAGATCCCCGTAGAACGCCATGGCAAGGCCGTCCTCGTCCAGCGCCCCGGAACCGGTCCCGGTGACGGCCTCGGCTCGCCGGAGACCGTCGGCCAACGCGGGCCCCCACTGCGAGCGCAGCAATTCCTGCCCCAGTAGTTGCTTGCCGACTCCATGCACCCCGACGACCCGTGCCATCCCCCGCCCCCAAGCCTGCGTGCGACGCACAGCCACCTTAAGGGCTCGCAGCACCTCGTGCACCACCGTGCGCAGGTCCCCCTACGCGGCATCGGCGAAGTGGGACGACTGCATGGTTTTGTTGACGGGATCCGGCTCTGGCACGACTTCCGTGAAGCGGTCACGATGAGTGATCAGCGGGTGTTGCGAGTGCTTCGAGTATCTGCCGCACTTCCTGGCGCCACTGGTCGGCGTCGGCGCTGTCCACCCAGCCGGTTGCCACTTCCGATCCGTCCTGAAGAACCCGGTCCAGTGCGCGTCTCACCGACGCGCGAAGCGAGGCCGGCAGTTCGGGCAGCGGTTCCCTGGGGCTGTCATCGGGGTCGATCACGATGGGGCTGTCCGGGAGGGTGCTGGCGACCAGAGCGCCGGCGGCAACGGCTTCGACCCCGGCTCCGCCATCGACGCGTTCTCCCGAGGCGGTGACTCGCTGGAATGCCCGCTCCAGCACGTCGATGACCTGCTGGTGGGTGAGTCCCTCAAGTTCATCGACGAAGTCTGCGGCGAGGTCACTGTCGAACGGGCCGGTCCCCCACGTTCCCATGCATCGCTCCCTGATACGGCTGTCTCGGACGAACCGAGCGAACCCCAAACACACCAGCGCACAACACCGCCCCACCCTCCACCCACCCCAGAACCCAATGCCTTTCGCACAGCTGGCCAGCGACTGATCCTCGTCTTCGTGCACCACTGGCCCGCACCGCCACCCTCGCCCTGAGTAATCGGAGGGCGTTCAACCACCCCTGAAGCCCGGACGCAAGCAACCCCTCACATCACGGTTGCTGGGGGGACTGTAAATCGTTCGGTGTAACTCCCGATCATGGAGGATGCATCGATGACCAGTGAGATCGTGGCCGAGCAGGACGCTGTCGAGTCGGCAGTGGCTGCATCGGCGAAGGCCGTGGACGACCAGCTGATCGACGAGCTGGTGAGCCGCGCCCAGGCCGAGGGCCTGCAGTTGACCGGCGAGGGCGGGCTGTTGCAGCAGCTGACCAAGCGGCTGCCGGAGTCCGCGCTTGAGGGCGAGATCACCGACCACCTCGGCTATGACAAGCACGATCCGGCGGGCAAGAACGGCGGCAACTCCCGTAACGGCAAACGCTCCAAGACCGTGCTGACCGAGGTCGGGCCGGTGGAGATAGCCGTGCCCCGCGACCGGGACGGCTCGTTCGAGCCGAAGATCGTCAAAAAGCGGCAGAAGCGCCTGACCGGCGTTGACGAGATGGTGATTTCGCTGGCCGCGAAGGGTCTGACCACCGGCGAGGTCCAGGCCCATCTGGCGGAGGTCTACGGAGCCGACGTCTCCCGCCAGACCATCTCCACCATCACCGACAAGGTCCTCGAGGGCATGGCCGAATGGCAGAGCCGCCCTCTCGACCCCGTCTATCCGGTGGTCTTCATCGACGCCATCCACGTGAAGATTCGCGACGGCGCGGTGGCCAACCGGCCCGTCTATGTGGCCCTGGCCGTCACTGTCGAGGGCCGGCGCGAGATTCTGGGCCTGTGGGCCGGCGACGGCGGCGAGGGCGCCAAGCACTGGCTGCACATCCTCACCGAGATCAAGAACGCGGCGTGAGCGACGTGCTGATGCTGGTCTGCGACGGGCTCAAGGGCCTGCCCGAGGCGGTGGAGACGGTCTGGCCTCGCACCATCGTGCAGACCTGCGTGGTCCACCTGCTGCGGAACTCCTTCCGCTATGCCGCCCGCCAGGACTGGGACAAGATCGCCCGTCTCCTCAAGCCCGTCTACACCGCCCCCACCGAAGAGGCCGCCCTGGACCGGCTCGCCGAGTTCGCCGACGCCTGGGGCCGGAAGTATCCGGCGATCGTGAAGCTGTGGGAGAACGCCTGGGAGGAGTTCACCCCGTTCCTGCGGTTCGACACCGAGATCCGCCGGATCGTCTGCACTACCAACGCGATCGAGTCGGTCAACGCCCGTATCCGCAGGGCGGTCAAGGCCCGCGGCCACTTCCCCAACGAGCAGGCCGCCCTGAAGTGCATCTATATGGCGATCATGTCCCTCGACCCCACCGGCAAGGGACAGGCCCGCTGGACCATGCGCTGGAAGACCGCACTGAACGCCTTCGATATCACGTTCGACGGCCGCCTCTCTGCAGCCCGCCAGTAACCCCAACTACCCCAGTTACACCGCTCGTTTGGGTCTGTTCCGTAGTCGGTGGTGACGGTGAGTCCTCGCCCGTGATCATTGAGCGTGCTTGAT
>NZ_JNWV01000080.1 GCF_000716535.1 Streptomyces flaveolus
AGCCGGTGGCCGTTCTTGTATCCGGACTCTCACTCCGACGCCGGGGCAAACGCCCGGATCAGGTGGGAACCCGTACACCACTTCTCAGGACGCAACCCGCGGCTGCGAGTGGAGGCGAGAGAAGACTGATGAAGCAACTACCAGGAAGCACGGGAGCCCTCCGCTCCGGGCCCGGCACGCGGGTCGAGGGCCGTGAGCTCGAAGGCTACGAGCTGTTCGGCGGAAAGGTCCGAGCGGTTGAGAATCCAGCTCAGCGGCCAGTCTTCCGCAACATCACCCTGCGCGGGTGCGCGGTGCGCGATTGCATCCTGGAAGGGGCGCTGTTGGAGGACGTCGTCATCGATGGCATGACCGGCCCCGACGGTGACTTCATGCGGGTGGCCGGCTGTGTCTACCGCCGGGTGGTGCTGCGCGGGCGCTTTGCCAACATCGCCTTGCTTCCGAAACTGGGCCCCTGGGCCGACGAACTGTGGCCGCTGTACCGGCGAGCCAATGGGGAACACTGGGTCGAGCTGATCTGTGACGGTGACTGGGCACTGGACATATCCGGGCTCACCAGCGGCCTGGACTTCCGCAGCGCTGTACCGGCCTGCCTGGTGTGCCGGGATCCTGAGACACAGATCGTGGTGACCGCTGAGCAGGCGGTCCGCAAGGACTGGCGGAGCGTGCCCGGCCTTTGGGCGTCCGTTCTGGGAGTGCAGATCGACTTCTTGGCGCGCTCAGGGTTTCGCGACACGGTCCTCATTGCCGACAAGTCCGCGCCCGACCGAGCACGCCAGGTCTGGATGCTGCGCCAACTCCAGCGGATGGGCGCTGCACAGCCCGACTAGGGTCTGCCCGGCTCTGCCTGGGCCGATGGTGTGCGGGATGGGAGCCCCGGCCTTGGCCACGACGGACCCGCAGTCGGCGACGGCGCCCCCTCCATCCCGGTGCCGGCCGATCCCCGCCGGACGCACTGGCTACGAACTGCGGCGCAGGACGGCGGACGGCGGTCCCCTCGCGGTCGCGGCCCATCCCGACGGCGCCGACACCACCGGCTCCAAGAGGGCGATGTCCCACTCCTCCGCACTCACACGCCTGGCGTTCGCCGCCGTCCGGCCGCTGCTCCTGCAGTCACCCGCGTTGGGTGCCCTGCCCGTGCTGCGCGCCGCCACCGACCCGGAGGTGCGAGGCGGGGAGTACTACAGGCCGCGCGGATTCCAGCAGAGCAAGGGGCACCCCACAACCGTCCGCTCCGGCCCCTCGTCCCAAGACGCCGCTCTCCAGCGACGCCTGTGGATCCTCTCCGGGGAACTGACAGGCATCACCTTCCCCCTCTGAGCACCCAGCGCGAGGCGAGCGGTGAGCAGCCGCAGCAATGGGGGTGACGCCGTACGTGCCCCATGCCTTCCCGGTGTGCCCGGTCACCGGTTCCGCGTACGCGCTCGCGGCGAAAAGGGCCACGACCAGGCCGTAGACGGCGACGGTGGCGGCCAGTGGGACGAAGTCGCTGGCGATGCCCACTACGAGGACCCTGCTGACCCAAGGCCACCCTGGCCACACCGGCTGACCGCGATACAGCACAACTCACCGACAGTCGACCCCATCGGCCCCCGCCGAGACCAGAACACACGGTATCCGCATGTGAGGTGTGGGATGGGGGAACCATGCATGGCGCGCGGCCCGCATATGCCCCCGACTTTGTCAAAGTAACTCACATTTTATGTGCATGTCAGTGTGAGGTAAGGGCACCAGGAGGCAAGGAGGTTGATAACAATGGTTCCCCTGCTTCTGGTTCTTCTGCTGGCTCTGATCCTTTTCGGTGCGGGTTTCGCGCTGAAGGCGCTGTGGTGGGTCGCGGTGATCGTGCTGGTCGTGTGGCTGCTGGGCTTCGTCGTCCGTTCGGCGGACAGCGGCGGCCGCAAGGGCCGCTGGTACCGCTGGTAGGCGATAGACGTCAGGCACGATGAGCGCGCTACGCGAGAGGTGAGTGGGGCCCGGCCGGATACGGCCGGGCCCCACTCGTGTAACAGGCCTTCCTGTGCGAACCGTTGGGAGGGATCGGGCGTATCGGACGCATCGCAGGGTACGTGAGTGATGCACCGGCCCCGCAGACCCAGCAGCGGAACCCTGCTCCTCCTGTCTGCGGGGCCGCTGCGCACGGCTTGCGCCGGACGTACCGGTCGACGTGCCGGCCGGACAGCCCCGAGCGGCCGGCAGCGAGTCAGGGCTGAACCAGGCGGTGCAGAGCGAGTCGGGCGAGGGGCGCGTAGGCGAGCAGGACGAGCTGCGGGCCGTCCATGGTCAGGCTCGTGGTGATGCCGCGGCCCTGTGGCTTGGCGCAGTGTGATCTGGATGTGTACCAGGCGTACCCGCCACGTCCAGGTGCGGCGGTCATGGTCGACGGCTTTGACGACGAAGGCGGCATGGACGCCGGCGGCTCGTTCGACCGTGCCGCTCAGGCCGGGACTCAGGCGGCGGCTCCCTGAGTGGAGTATTGGAGCAGGCCGAGCCGTTGGCGCTGAGGGTCACGCGTGCCATGACAGACGGGAGAGCCGCTGTCGTGGGTTGGGGGGCATCGGGCTCGTCCTGGCGTGTGGTGAGGGCTGCCTTCGTGATCTGATCCCAGCATGGCGACGGGCAAGGCGGCTGTCATGGTGGGTGCGCTGGTCGAGACCGTGCCTCGGTCAGCCACCTTGGCCTCGACCGTGTACGAGGGCGCCGGCGAACCACCGCCTCGCCGTCAGGGGGTGTCCCGGGGCGGGGCGCTCCCAGACGGTCATCGAGTCTGCCCAGATGCCGGGCCTGCTGTGAGCGGAGGGGCTCAGCGCAGCCGTCGCGCACGCAGCACCAGGTCGTCGGTGTGGTGCGCGCCGGCGCCGCCGTCGGGTGCCACGCGTGGTCGCTGCTCGTTCACCTCCACCTTCCAGTCGTCGGTGAGCAGGGCGGCGACCATCGAGGGCCAGACGTAGTCAGCCGGGTCGAAGCCGCTGTCGTGCGCCTGCTGGGTGTCCATCCCCGCGTGGTGTACGAGCAGCAGCACGCCGCCGGGCGCGACGGCCGCGAGCAGCGCTCGCTCGGCTGCGGCGTCGGGGGTGCGCAGCAGGGCTGGATACTGCGCGGAGACCAGGTCAAAGGAGGCCGGCGGGAGCGCCGCTTCCGTCAGCGCGGCGTGTACCCAGCGAACGGCGACGCCTGCGTCCCGCGCGTGCCCGGCCGCCCGCTCCAGCGCCACGCCCGAGACCTCGAGTGCGGTCACGTCCCAGCCGCCGCGGGCCAGCCAGACTGCGTCCGCGCCCTCGCCGCAGCCGACGTCGAGCACCCGCCCGGGCGTGAGCCCGGCGACCTCGGCCACGAGCGCACCGTTGGGCCGGCCGCTCCACAGCTGTTGTCGGTCGGCGTATCGGTTGTCCCACTCCGCCCGCACCGCGGGGTCTCCGACGTATCCGTCGCCAGGCAAGGATGTCTCAGACGCGGGCGATCCCGCTGTGATGTTGTCGGTCACGGGCCCAACGTCGCCCATCGTGGCCCGGTCACGCCACTCCTGTTGCCGGTCCGGCAAAACGGCGTCCAAGGGTCGAGGAACAGCCGGGCGTAGTCGCACTGGACGTCATCGCAACAGACCGGCCGCGGCATCCTTGACCTGCGCAGTCAATCTTCGATGGCACAAACCGTCGTCAATCAATCTTCGGTGACAATCGGGCAAGGTTCGCTGTCACAGGTCAGTCGGCTCAGCGGATGCCAGTCGATCGGCCACGACGCATTCCACCACGCGTCCAGCTGACATACTTCACGGTGCTGCTGGTCGACACCGGCCCCGATCCGATCCCGCCCGCCGTTTCAGTGAGCCGGTTCGCGGACGCGGTGGCGGCCGTGGTCGGGGCCTGGAAAGCCGCGGCCTCACGTTGGGCCGACGTGGGCGAGGTGTCGCCGTGGCAGTCGGCCTCCGCGGCGAGCCGGGGCCGGCTGCTGTCGCCGAGATGGCCTTGATCCCCGATCAACACCAACTGCCCCTGATCTTCGGCGCGTTGTCCCTGACAGCCTCGGCGGGCCCCATGCCCGCGACGAGACGGTGAGGAAGGTGGCTGCTCGTCGGCCAGCCCACCCTCAGACGCACCATGAAACTCGCCGTCCTGGCCGCACTCGAACAGCGCACCGCCCTGCGCTACACCATGCCGGGCATGACCTCCACCGATACGACCAGCTACGTCACCCACCACCTGAAGATCGCGGGCCGTCCGGACCAGCTGTTCACCGAGGACGCCCTCACCCTGATCCACACGACCTCGCGCGGCTACCCCAGAGCGGTCAACAACCTCTCCCTGCAAGCCCTGGTCGCCGCGTTCGCCACCGGCAAGAACCTCGTCGACGAGGCCGCCGCCCGCGCCGCAGTGAGCGAGGTGGTCGGCGACTGAACCACCTGCTGCGCCTCCCCCGGCGGGACAATGAGGACAGCAGATGGCCTAGATCCTTCCTACGGTCGGTCCATGACCACTTCGTCGCACAACCCAGCCCCGTCTCTTCCGGACGAACACGGTGAACTGCTGCATGCACTCGCGGAACAGCGGGCGTTACTGCTGATCACCATGCGCGACATCACCGACGCCCAAGCCGCACAACACACGACGGTGAGCGCGCTCACCCTGGGCGGCATTCTCAAGCACCTCACCCGGGGCGAGCAGGTCTGGGCGCAGATCATGGTCAAGGGAGACGGAGAACTGCCGGAGGGCATGCTCGACCTGGACCAGTACCGCATGGTCGAAGGCGAGACGCTCACCGGCCTGCTGGAGCAGTACACCGCCGCCGCTCAGACGACCGAAGAGTCCGTGGCCGCCCTGCCGGACCTCAGCCAGAGCGTTCCCCTCCCCAAAGCCCCATGGTCCCCACCCGAGACCGTCCACTGGTCTCCACGCCGGATCCTGCTGCACTTGATCAGGGAGACAGCCCAGCATGCCGGACACGCGGACATCATCCGGGAAGCACTCGACGGGGCCAGCACCACCGCTCAACGGTGACCGCCCATAGCCGACGATCTCAAGGAGCCCCAACACAACCGGCACCTTGCCGAAGAAAACGACACCTTGCCGGCAGCCGCCCCGCCGGGATACCCACCGGCGGGGCTTCACCATCACAGTCCATCGGCATCGTGAATGCCGCCTTCGTCGGCATTTTCAACGCCGGGCAACAACTATCTCAGGCGGTACCGCCACCCGGACCGCCTCGCCCTCATGGAAGGGCCCATGGTGACCGGCCTTTCCCCATGGTGGAGTTGCTCATCCGTGTCTCTGCACGCGCAGGTTCCGTACACGCCAAGGTCCCGCACACGACGGCTGCCGTGTGCGGGACCGGTTTGCTCGTCGTGGGGATCAGCTGGTCGTCAGGGCGGTGTCGTCCACGACGAAGCTGGTCTGGAGGGAGGTGTCCTCCACACCGCTGAACTTCAGGGTGACCGTCTGGCCCGCGAAGGCGGACAGGTCGAAGGTCTTCAGCGAATACCCGGTGGCGGCGTTGACGTTCGAGTACGTCGCCAGAGTGGTCGTGTTGGCGGACACCGTCAGCTTGTCGTACGCGGTGGTGCCGGTCTCGGCGGTGTCGGTGTGCAGGTAGAAGGAGAAGCTGGCGTGGCAGCCGGCCGGGATGGTCACCGACTGGGTCACGGTGTCGGTGTGGCTGGTGCCGTACCCGTCGAGCCAGGCCTTGTACGAGCCGCCGTGCGCGGCCTCACCGGTGTCGTTGGTGATGACGCCGGTGGTTGCGGTCCAGACGGTGTTGCCCGACTCGAAGCCCGCGTTACCGAGCAGCTGCGCGGGGGTGCAGGTGCCGCCGCCACTGGTACCGGCGGTGAAGGCCGCGGTGCCGTTGGGGGTGCCCCAGCCGGTCGGGCCGTCGTAGCCGGTGCGGGCGGTGCAGAAGTACGAGGTGGAGCAGGAGCCGTTGTTGCCCGTGGTCACGTCGTACAGGTTGGCGGTGTGGCTGTAGGGGTACTTCGCCGGGTAGTCGGTCGCGCCCGGGGTGCCCGCGAGGGCGTAGACGCCGGCGATGAGCGGGGCGGAGGCGCTGGTGCCGCCGTAGACCGCCCAGCCGGAGCCGCCGAAGGTGTCGTAGACCGCGACGCCGGTGGCCGGGTCGGCGACGGCGGAGACGTCGGCCTCCATACGCTTGGCGCAGCCGGTGTCCGTCTGCCAGGCCGGCTTCGGATCGTAGGCGGAGCAGCCGGAGCCTGTGCCCTCCGTGGCGTTGGTGTGCCAGACGGACTCGGTCCAGCCGCGGGAGTTGGCGGCGGTGGTGAGCGCGGTACCGCCGACGGCGGTCACGTACTGGGAGGTCGCCGGGTATTCGGCACCGTAGGCGGAGTCACCGGCGGAGACGGTGATCGCGACGCCCGGGTGCTTGAAGTACTGAGTGTCCTCGGTGGTCTGGCCGGAGGACTCCGAGCCGCCCCAGCTGTTGGACACGAACTTGGCACCGAGTGCGACGGCCTCGTTCTCGGCTATGCCGAGGTCGGTGTCGTTGGCGGAGTTGGCCTCGACCAGGATGATGTTGCAGTTCGGGCAGGCCGCGCTGACCATGTCGAGGTCGAGGGCCTCCTCGCCGGCCCAACCGGTGTCGTTGGCGGGCAGCGAGGTGGTCGAGCCGGTCTGGCTGACCTGCTTGAAGCAGCCGTTGGCCTTGGTACAGGAGGACAGGCCGTAGGTGGAGCGGTAAGTGTTCAGGTCCGCTTCGGCGTTGGGGTCGTTGTAGGCGTCGACGATGGCGACCGTCATGCCGCTGCCGCCGGTGGAGGGCAGGTTGTAGGCGCTGTGCAGGTTGGCCGGGGAGAGGCCGGAGGGGGTGGCGGCGGCGAGCTCGGTGGCCAGTCGCTGCTTGATGTCGGTGCGGCGCTGGGCGAAGCAGGACGCGTGGCCCGGCTCTGCGGTGGCACACAGGTGAGTCGTTGGGACCTTCTGACCGGCCTTGCCGGTGGAGCGGAAGGTCTGCCGTTCGGGGGCGGTCAGGGCCTTGGCGTTCTGAGCGGCCCGGGTGACGTGGGCCGTGGTGGCGGTGCCGGACTGGGCCCCGGCGGTCGGCGCCGCGGCGAGGCCGGCGACGGCGAGGGCGAGGGAGGGGAGGGCGATGGACAGGAGTCTTCGCAGACTGCGCCTGCGCCGGCTGGGTCGGGACTCACGCATGGGGTACTGCCTCCGTGGGGAAGTGGGGTTGGGTACGGAGTGGGGCAGGCCCGTGACGCGCGTAGCGGCGGCGACCGCGCAGTCATGAGCATGACACTCATGGGTTGGGGAGAGCTGGTGATGGTGACATGACAGTGTGCGCGAGGAACGTAGCTCCGGCGCGGACGTGTTCGGCAGTACCGGAGGGAATTCTTTGCCCCTCCATAGGATGTGGTTGGCCCCCTCATAGGAGGGGGCTGACACGTCCTTGATCCACACGGGGCGACGACGCCCCTTGGCCCGGACGAGCGGGGCCCGGAAGCCCCGGCGCCGGCCAGATCAGGGCACCGTGAGTGGAGCCGACAGTCGTACACCGCGGACAACAAGGTCCACCGTCGCACGACCGGCACCAAGGACTACCACCACCCGCTCGGCGGCGACCTAAAGGGTGTTGCAGAAGGCTTGGTGGCGGGCATTTTGCCTGTATGGGTGGGGTGTTGAGGGCTGAGCCGGTGTGGGTGGTGACGTTCACCGGGTTGCGGATGGGGCGGTTCGAGAAGCTGCTTCGGGTGGTGCGGGAGCGGGGCGGTAACGGCCCAGGTGGTGGTCGGCCGTGGTGCCTTCCGCTGGCCGAGCGGGTGCTGCTGGTGGCCGTGTATTACCGCACGAACTTCACCATGCGGCAGCTCGCACCGCTCTTCGGCTGCTCACCGGCCACCGTCTGCCGGGTCATCCAGCGTCTGCGGCCGTTGCTTGCACTGGAGCCGGCGCCCAGGCCGGTGGCGGGCGTGGAACGGTTATGGATCGTGGACGGCACCCTGATCCCGGTCCGTGACCGAACGGTCGGCGCCTCCTCGCGCAACTACCGGTTCTCCGCGAACGTGCAGGTCATCATCGATGCCGACACCCGCCTGGTAGTGGCATCCGCCCGGCCGGCACCCGGTAACAAGGCGGACGCGCATGTCTGGCGGGAGTCCGACCTGCCCGCCCTCGCGGCAGGCACGATGGTGATCGCGGACGGTGCTTACCTGGGCACCGGCCTGATCGTCCCGCACCGCAGACGAGCAGGGCGCCTCCTCCGGCGCGGCCAGGAGGAGGACAACGCCGAACACCGGCGCGTGCGAGCCCGCGTCGAGCACACCTTTGCCCGGATGAAGAACTGGAAGTGCCTCCGCGACTGCCGCCAAAGGGGCGACGGCCTCCATCACGCCGTCCAGGCCGTCGCCACCATGCACAACCTCGCCAAGGCAGGGTGAAACAGCAGGTCGGCCATCACCCAGCGACGCCGGCACCGAGCCTTCCGCAACACCCTTTAGCGCGTGTCTCTTTGGTCGGTAAGCCAGTTGATCGGATGCGCCTGTCCGGTCAGTGATCAATGATGCGATGTGGGACCGGATCGAGCCGTCGATGCCGGCCGAAGTAGTTGTCCTTCTGGTAGACGCGTGCGGCGCGGCTGCTGTTGTTGATGATGGAGCTGCCCTTGCCGCGGATGTAGTCGGGCAGGTGTCGCACCGACCCGTCGACGGCGCGTTTGACGTAGGGCTGGCCGTTGAAGTTGATGTCGGAATAGATGCAGACGAACCCGCGGGGGCACGCGATCTGGTCTCGGGCCACGGCGGGTGCGCCCGCGGTGGGTGTGGCGTGGGCGGGTACAGTCCACGGCCGCCCGGAAGGCGGCCGGCCGGGACTGAACGGGTGAGCGGACCGCGCTGAAGTTCGGCTGGCAGTCGGGCGGCATCGGCTACCGTGTCGCGCTCACCCGCACCGGTAGTGTCCGGGCGCGCCGGCTGTGCCCGGGCCGGCCGCGGGCATCACCCGGCCGTCTCCGCCCGGCCATCCGGATTGGTCCTCGCCTTCCCGGGCGCGGAGAGGTCGCTGCTGCTCGGCACCGGCTGCCGTCCCTCCACGTGAACTTCGGTATGAACAAGCCGTTGGTGTAGAGCGCGACGTTGGCCGCCCCGGCCCGCGAGGTGCCCGCGCGCGAGTCTGTAGCCGCAGCACGGGCGGACGGCCCGGTCCGATGGCGGGTCGACGGGCCGGGCGCCTGTTCGCGGTGGTGCTTTCGCCGGGGTGCCTCCGCGAAGGCGGCCTCACTTGTGTGTCGCACACAGACATCGCATAAGGTAAGCCTCGCCTAACTATTGAAATGTTGACCACAGCGAGGAGCTGTCCCATGTCACTTCGGCGCCGCGGCCCCGCCGCCGTCGCTCTCGCCTTCGCCGCCGCCCTCTCTCTCGCGGCGTGCGGCAGCGACTCCTCCATGGACGGCAAGGGCAGCAGCACCTCCGCCCAGGCCGGTTCGGGGGCGAAGGACTCCAAGTCGGTCGCGAAGGGCGGCAAAGACTTCGCCGACGCCGCCGCGAAGACCGCCGCACTCGGCACGGACGCGAAGCTGGGACAGTGGCCGCGGACCATCAGGCAGGCCATGGGCGACACGGTGATCAAGGCGCAGCCCAAGCGTGTCGTCGTGCTGGACGTCGGCGAGCTCGACAACGTCGTCTCCCTCGGCATCAAGCCTGTCGGCCTGGCCACCACCGAGGGCTCCCCCGAGCTGCCGTCGTACCTGAAGAAGGACGCGGGTTCGCCGAAGAGCGTCGGCACCATCAACAGCCTCAACCTGGAGGCGATCGCGGCCCTCAAGCCCGACCTGATCCTGGGCAGCCAGCTGCGCGCCGCTGCCCAGTACGACGAGCTGTCGAAGATTGCCCCGACCGTGTTCTCGATCCGCCCCGGCTTCACCTGGAAGCAGAACTACCTGCTGAACGCCGCCGCGCTCGACAAGACCGCCGAGGCCAAGGCCAAGCTCGCCGCGTACGAGACCCGGGCGAAGGAGCTCGGCACGAAGCTCGGCGCGGACAAGCCGACGGTATCGATGGTCCGCTACATGCCCGATGGGGTCATCCGCCTGTACGGCAACGACTCGTTCATCGGCACGATCCTGAAGGACGTCGGCATCCCGCGCCCGAAGAACCAGGACATCGAGGATCTGGCCGCCGAGATCAGCGCCGAGAACATCGACCAGGCCGACGCCGACTGGATCTTCACCGGTGTCTACGGCGACCCCAAGGCCACCGACAAGTCCAAGGCCCAGGGCAACCCGCTGTGGAAGAACCTGAAGGCGGTCAAGGACGGCCACGCCCGTGACGTGCCGGACGAGACCTGGTACCTGGGCCTCGGCGTCACTGCGGCCGACTCGGTTCTCGACGACCTGCAGAAATACCTCAAGGCCTGACGGGCCCGGCAAGAGAGAGTGAGCGCGGCGCATGTCGTCACCCACCCGTCGCCGGGCCAGCTGGCTGCTGGCCGGTGCGGCGATGCTACTGATCGCGGTTCTGCTGAGCCTCGCCGTGGGCAGCCGTCAGATCGCCCCCACCGAGGTGATCCAGGCCCTGCTGCACGGCGGCAGCGACAACGACGCCCAGGCGGTACGGTCACTGCGGGTCCCACGGACCATCATCGGCGTGCTCGCGGGCGTCGCGCTCGCCGTCGCCGGGACGGTGATGCAAGGCATCACCCGCAACCCCATCGCCGAACCCGGCATCCTCGGCGTCAGCCAGGGCGCCTCGGTGGGTGTGGTCTGCGCCATTGCGTTCCTCGGGGTGCACACCCTGACCGGGTACGTGTGGTTCGCGTTCGCCGGCGCGGCACTGGCCGCGCTGGCGGCGTACGCGGTCGCGAGCTCCGGGCGGGGCGGGGCCTCTCCGGTCAAACTCGCCCTCGCGGGCGCCGCGATGAACGCGTTCCTCGCCTCAATCGTGTCCGGGATCTCCGCCGTTGACGCCCGCATGCTGGACGAGTTCCGGTTCTGGCAGGTCGGTTCGATCAGCGGGCGCGGCAGCGAGGTCATCGGCCAGATCTGGCCGTTCGTGCTGGCGGGCCTGGTGCTGGTCGCCGTAGTGGCCCGGGGGCTGGACGCGCTGGCGCTCGGCGACGACGCGGCCCGCGGCCTCGGTTACAAGGTCGGCTCGCTGCGGCTGCTCGGCGCGCTGGGCGCGACTGTGCTGACGGGTGCATCGGTGGCTGCGGCCGGTCCGATAGCGTTCACCGGTCTCGCCGTCCCGCATGTCGCCCGCGCGCTGGTGGGCACCCAGCACCGCTGGGTGCTGCCGCTGGCGGCGCTGCTCGGGCCGGTGATGATCCTCGGTTCCGATGTGCTCGGCCGTGTCCTCTTCCCGCCCTCGGAGGTGCCAGTGGCCGTCATGACTGCCCTGATCGGTGTGCCGTTCCTGATCGCCCTCGTGCGGAGGCGGACGGTGGTGGCCGCGTGAGTGGCACCATGTCCCCCCTCGTCCGACCGGGCCGCCGTCCGGCCGGGCACGGCGTCCTGCGCGTGGGGCGCGCCAGCTTCCTCGTACACCGGCGGGCGGTCGTCGTCGCGGCGGTGCTCACGGTCCTGCTCGGCTGCGCGGTGGTGGCGTACCTGTGTGTGGGCGAGTCGTTCGTACCGCCGTCACAGGTCGTGCGGGTGCTCCTCGGCCGGCCGAGCCCGGACGAACTGGTGGTGGGCACGCTGCGGCTGCCCCGGCTGGTGGTCGGCCTCCTCGGCGGGGCCGCCTTCGGGGTGGCGGGCGCGCTGGTGCAGACCGTGGCGCGCAATCCGCTGGCCAGCCCCGACGTCATCGGCATCACCCATGGCGCGGGCGCGGCCACGGTCGCCGCCATGAGCTTCACCGCCGTCGCCTACGACGCGCTGCCCTACGTCTCCATCGCCGGCGGCCTCGCCGCGGCCGCGCTGGTGTATGCCTTCGCCTGGCGGCGCGGACTGCACGCTTCGCGCTTCGTGCTGGTCGGCATCGGCGTGTCCGTCGCCCTCGGCTCGCTGACCCAGCTCCTGCTCACCAAGGGCGACTATCTGGCCGCCCAGCAGGCCAAGATCTGGCTGACCGGCTCCCTCGACGGCCGTGGCTACGAGGAGGCACGGCCCCTGGCGCTGCTGATGGTCGTGGCGGTCCCGGCGGCGCTGTGGGCGGCCCGGGCGCAGCGCGGGGCGAACTTCGACGACGACACCGCGACCGCGCTCGGCGTCAGGCTGAACCGCGTCCGGCTCGGCTTGACCCTGCTCGGCGTCGTACTGACGTCGGTGGCGACCGGTGCGGTCGGCCCCGTCGACTTCGTCGCACTGCTCGCCCCACAGATCGCGCGGCGGCTGACCCACACGGCCCAGATCCCGCTGCTGTCCTCGGCGTTGACCGGTGCGCTGGTCGTCGTGGTCGCGGACCTGCTGGCCCGCCGTCTGTTCTCCCCCGTGGAACTCCCCGTCGGCGTCCTCACCGCTGCGGTGGGCGCCCCGTACCTGATGTGGCTCGTCGCCCGCAACCGCAGCCGCTCCGGAGGCAATCCGTCATGAGCCGTACCTCAACCAGCCGTCTCGTGGCGCGGGATCTGACCCTGGCGTACGAGGCCCGAACCGTCGTTGAGGGCCTCGACCTGGAGATACCCGACGGCAAAGTCACGGTCGTCGTCGGCCCGAACGCCTGCGGCAAGTCGACCGTACTGCGTGCGCTGGGCCGGCTGCTCAGGGCGCGCGGGGGGGCCGTGCTGCTGGACGGCGCCGACATCGCGGGCCTGCCCAGCCGC
Organism: Streptomyces flaveolus; assembly: GCF_000716535.1. Lineage (GTDB taxonomy): Bacteria > Actinomycetota > Actinomycetes > Streptomycetales > Streptomycetaceae > Streptomyces > Streptomyces flaveolus_A. Next base: position 12,705 of record NZ_JNWV01000080.1, read on the forward strand.
CAGATCGCGCGGACCCTTGGGGTGTTGCCGCAGTCGCCGGCCGCACCCGACGGCATCACCGTCGCCGACCTCGTCGCGCGCGGGCGGCAGCCGCACCAGAAGTGGTGGCAGCAGTGGTCGCAGGCGGACGAGAGGGCCGTCACCGAGGCACTGGAGCGCACCGACACCGCCGACCTCGCCGACCGCCCGGTGGACGAGCTGTCCGGTGGCCAACGGCAGCGGGTGTGGATCGCCATGGCCCTGGCCCAGGACACGGACCTGCTCCTGCTCGACGAGCCGACGACGTACCTGGACATCGCGCACCAGGTGGAGGTGCTGGACCTGATCCGGCGCCTGAACCACGAGCGCGGCCGGACGGTTGTCGCCGTGCTGCACGATCTCAACCAGGCCGCCCGTTACGCTGATCATCTCGTCGCCATGAAGGCCGGCCGGATCGTCGCCCAGGGCCCGCCGGACGAAGTGGTCACCGCGGAACTGGTCCAGAAGGTCTTCGGCCTGCCCGCGGTCGTCGTCCCCGACCCGGTCACCGGCGGCCCTCTCGTCGTCCCGTCCCGCATCTGGCGGCCCGCGACCGGGGAACAGGCCGTCTCGGCGGAACGGTCCGGCTGACGGCGGGACGGACCCTGCCGGAGTGCCGTCGCTACGCGGGCCCTGCGCTCTGTGCCTGTGCACAGGCAACGTCCGGGGAGCAACGCGGGCGGAGTTGGGGCGGATCAAAATGCGCAAGCGCCAGATGTTCGGACGCGCCGGCTTCGCATTGCTCAGCAAGCGGGTCCTCCTCGCCCCGTGACCGCTGTCAGTGGCTCCTGGAACCATGCCTTCGTCCGAGACAGCTGTATCAGGAGCCATGCATGGGAACGTGGGGAACCAGTCCGTTCGACAGCGACCTCGCCGCAGACTTCGTCAATGAACTTGAGGGACCGGGCCTGTTGCGAAAGTCGATGTCGGCTGCGGGTAGTCCGGCCGTTGTGGTCATTGCAGCCTGCCCCGCTTCCTAGCCATAGGGGCAAATGGCCGTGTTACCCAACCAAGGTGCCTGCGGTGCCTGGCGTCGTCGGCCGCCCTAACTTGATCTTTAACCTGTGCGGCGGGGTTTCGGGGTGGTTGTCTTCTTCTTTGGTCGTCTTGCTGGCTGTGTCTTCTTGGGTGTGTGCACGTCGTGGCGG
>NZ_JNWV01000081.1 GCF_000716535.1 Streptomyces flaveolus
AAGCTGGCCTCCTTCGACGCCTTCTTCGCCGTCCCCCTCATCGGCCCCCGCCCCCTGCTCCAGATCATCGGCAGCCGCGCCGTCACCTCCTGGATGGCCATCGACATCCACCAACGCGCCACCGGCCCCAAGGAACTCCACCGCATCCACGGCGCCACCCACGTCGACCTCTACGACAAGAAGCAGTACATCGACCCCGCCATCGACAAACTCACCGACTTCTACACCACCCACCTGGGTACGGCCGGCTGAGCCGACGCCGGTTCGCATGCGGAAGGGGCCGACAGCGCGCGCTGTCGGCCCCTCCGGCATGCGAACCGGCAGTCCGTGTGAACGTGTCCAGGGCCCGCAGAGGGCTCACTTCGCCTGCAGGGGGCCCGCGAAGGACTTGCGCAGCGACGAAGGGGCGGCGAGGGGGAGGAGCGAGGCGAGCACCTTGCCCTTGAAGGTGCTCGGCTGCCGCGTCAGCTCGACGTCGACCCGGGTGCCGTCGCCCTCGGGAGTCATCCGGAAGACCCAGCCGCCGCCGGCTCCGAAGAGCTTGGAGTCGAGGGTGGTGATGGTGACGGTGTCGCCGTCCGGTTCCCACTCGTAGCGTGCGCGCTCCCAGGCGGCCGAGGTGCCTTCGGTGACCTCGGCCCAGGTGTCGCCGAGGTCGTGGACCTCGAAGTGCTCGGCGTCGATCGTGGGCCAGGCCTTCGCCCGGGAGGGGCTGAAGTCGGTCAGTACTTCCCGCACGTCCTTGGGGCTGAGCGTGGAGACGAGATGGAACCGTACGACTGCCATGGGGTTTCCTCACCAAGAAGTAACTGTTCTGACCGGTGACGAGAGATTCCCACGGGCCCACGTCACCTGTCAAGGCGGTTACTCTGGAAGGGCGTCCACTTCCCTGTGTCTGGAGGATCATGTGAGACATGTGTTTCCGTGCGGGACGCCCGCCCTCGACTTCGTGGGCACCCTTCAGGAGCGGCGTGCGACGGTTCCGATCGAGCGGATCGGCTCCCCCGGGCTGCTCGACTCCTGGTTGGTGGAGGCCGGGCTGCTCGACGAGCGGCCCGCGTCGGACCACACGGACCTGCGCGCGGCCCTGGAGCTGCGGGAGGCGATCTACCTGCTGGTGCGGGCCCGGCTCATCGGCAGTCCCCTTCCCGCCGGCGCGGTCACCGCGGTGAACCGGCGGGCGGCCGGAGCGCCGGTTGCCATCTGCCTGGGGCCCGGCGGCACGAGCCGTTCCGGTACGGCCGCCCAGGCGCTGGCCGGCCTGGCGCGCGAGGCGGTCGAGATCATCGCGGGCCGGGACGCGGCGCTGCTGCGCGAGTGCGGGCGCCCCGACTGCACACAGGTCTACCTCGACCGCTCCCGGGGCGGCCGGAGGGAATGGTGTGCGATGTGGACCTGCGGGAACCGCGTCAAGGCGGCTGCCCTGCGGGCACGTCGCCGGCAGTGACGGTGACAGTGCCGCGCCCGAACCGGTGCGCACACGTGTCGATGCGGGACGGCCCCTCGTGCGGGACCGCCCCGTGCTCCCTCGGGATCGCCCCGTGCCCCCTCAGCCCCGGTTCTCGGCCTGGAACATCCAGCTCTGCTTCTCCAGGTCGGCGGTCAGGCCGATCAGCAGGTCCTGGGTCACGGCATCCGCCGGGCCGGTCTCCTCGATACGTTCCCGCACCCGTGCGATGACGGCGGCGAACGTCCGCACCAGGGCCTCGACGGCGTCGGCGTCCTTCGTCCAGCCCGGCGGGAACGCGGGCACGCCGCTGGTGGCGGTGATGGTGGCGGCCCGGCCGTCCGGGCTGACCCCCAGCGCGGCGGCGCGTTCGGCCACCACGTCGGCGTAGTCGCGTGCGGTGGTGACCACCTCGTCGAGCTGGAGATGGATGGAGCGGAAGCGCGGCCCGTACAGGTTCCAGTGCGCCTGCTTGGCCACCAGGGACAGGTCGAGCAGGTCGACCAGGGTCGCCTGCAGGGCGCTCCCCGCGACCTCGCGCTCCTTGTCCGGCAGTGGGCTGTTGATGACCGTCATGGGTATGCGGGTCCTTTCCCCGATGTCGCAAGTGTCCTCATTGTCGAGGCCTCGGGTTTGCGGGGGATCAGTCGTTTGACTGCCGCCCGGCGACGGAGGGACGGCGGGCACATCCCGTTCGTGGGCCGGCTCGGGACCGAAGGAACCGAATCGATGCCCTCATCGACGGCCATGAGGCTCAGTCGAGAACCCGCAGTGCCACGGCGACGGCCGGCTCCAGGAACGCCCGGTCGGCGCGGGTCTGGCTCATGACGCGCAGGCCCTGGATGAACGTGGTGAGGAAGCGGGCCAGCTCCACCGGACTGCGCTCGCCGGACAGCTCCCCGCGTGCCCGAGCCCGTTCCAGGGCCTCGGTCAACACGGCCTCGACGGCGGTCATGGCCGTACGGACCTGCTCCACGGTGCCGTCGTGGGCCGCGCGTTCGACGGTCGCGTTGACCAGCAGACAGCCACGTTCCGGGTCGGCGGCGTCGGCCGTCACCATCGCGAGCAGCAGCCGCCGCAAGGCCGTGCGGACGTCACCCCCCGCCCGCATGTCCCGGTCCAGCGCCGCCACCAGACCGTCGCAGTAGCGTCGTAAGGCCAGGGCGTAGAGACCGTCCTTCGAACCGAAGGCGGCGTACAGGCTGCCGCTGCCGATTCCCAGCAGCTCCGTCAGCCGTGGCATCGGCGTGGCACGGTAGCCCTGCCTCCAGAACACGGCCATGGCCTGCTCCACTGCCACGTCGGTGTCGAATCCACGAGGACGTGCCACACCGAGATCCTTTCGTCGGTCGAGTCGGACCCGACTCTGACACCCGCGGCCACCCGCGGCATGAGTCGATCGACTGCAAACCTGACACCGCGGGGCACCTCGCTCCGCCGCCCGGACCACGACGTTCCATATCGATCCGGGCAGGGACATGTGCCTCCGGGTGTTGTGCGGTTAGCCTCGACGCCATTGACGGCAAACAGCCCGAGGACCGACATGCAGCTGCACCTGAACCCCCCGCTGGAGCCTGCCGACGCGCCCCGGCACGCCGCTGCCATCGTCGCGGCGGCGGCCGACATCAGCGGTGCGGCGCTGAACTACAGTCCGGAGAGCATCGATCTGGTGGAGGACATCGTCGACGGTTTCCGGGCCGAAGGCGTGACCGTCGAGGACATGGCGGAATCCCTCGTCGCCTTCGGCTGTTACGTCGGCGAGATCCTCACACGTCACGTCGGCGGAGTCTGGCGGCACGCCTCGGCCGCCCACCCCGAGGCCGAACCCATCGTCGTGGAGCTGCCCGACGCACGGGAGTGCCACCCGATCGACTGGGTCTTCAGCCGTCTGGAGTTCGGAGCGGACGTCAGCATCCGTGACCTCTACGCGGCGGCGGGTGCGGACGGCGCGTTCGCGGACGAGCGGACATGTGAATGACCAGGCGTCCCGGTTCCGGCACGTATGCGTGATGCCGGTGAGGCTGTGGACGGACAGCACGCGGAGGGGCGGTGAACGCGCGTGCGGGAGGTGAGCACGCGCGTCGGGGGAGTGGGGGAGGTCACGGGATGAGCGCGCACATCGGCTCGGACGACGTCGGTCCGGACGGTACCGCCGGTCTGCTCGGCCGGGAGCGGGAACGGAAACTGGTGGCCGCGCTGCTGACGGCCCTGCCCCGCGGCGAGGGACGGGTGCTCCACCTGAGCGGCGCCCCGGGCACCGGCAAGTCCGCCGTCATCCGCTTCGCCGCGGCCGCGGCCGGCCGCCAGGGCATACGTGTGCTGTCGACGGCGTGGGCACCCGGCGAGCGCGGACTGCGGCATGCCGCGCTGCACCGCCTGCTGCGTCCCGCCCTGGCAGGTATCACCGCCCTGCCGGCCCGCGAACGAGCCCTGCTGGACGCCGCGTTCGGCGGCGGCGCGACCACGCCGGGCACCGGTGAACCGGACATGCCGGGTACTCGCGAACCGGCCGCGGTGGGCTCCGCGGAACTGGCCGGGCCGGGTACTGGTGAGCTGGCCGGGCCGGGTACTTGTGAACTGGCCGCGGTGGGTTCCGCGGAACTGGCCGAGGCGGGCACCGACGAACTGGCCGGGTCGGCTTTCGTTGAGCCGGCCGGGTCGGCCTCCGATGAATTGGCCGGGTCGGCCTCCGCTCGATTGAGCCCGTCGGTATGTGCGGAGCAGGCCGCGGTGGGCTCCGCGGAACCGGTTGCGCCGGCCCCCGCTCAACTGGCCGCAGCGGTGATGCGTCTGCTGGCTGTGGCAGCGGAACCGGTTCTGCTGTGCGTGGACGACCTCGACCGGCTCGACGGCGCGAGCCGCGACACACTGCGCGCTCTGGCCCGGCTCTGCGCCCATACGCGGGTGGGCCTGATCGTCGCCGAGCGGGCGGCCTCCGACGTCCGGACCCTCCCCCATGCGCTCACGGTGACGCTCGGGAGCCTGCCCTCCTCCCTGGCCCGTGCGCTCGTCACCCGTGCCGGCCGGGCCACCGGGTACGCCGAGGAGCAACTCGTCCTCGCCGTGGCGCGGGGGAATCCACTAGCCCTGACTGAACTCTCCATGGACGGTGGCCATCCCGGCGACACGGCGGGCTTCGGCATGCTCCCCGCGACACCCCGTCTGGCCGAGGCGTACGCGGAGGACGTGGAGGGGCTCTCGGCACCGGCCCGCACCGTGCTGCTCACTGCCGCGCTGAGCGCCTCACCGGTCACCCGGGACATCCTGCGCGCGAGCACCTCGTTGCTGGACGGCGACCGGGCCGCCCGCGCCGGACTCGCCGAGACGATCGCCCGTGGACTCGTCGCCGAGTCGGTCGGGGTCGAAGGGGCTGAAGGGGCGGTCGTGGCCGAGGGGGCCGGCCCGGTCCTCGGAGCCGTAGACCTCAGGGAGGAGGGCGCCGAGGAGAATCGGCGGCTGTACTTCCCCGAGCCGCTGGTCCGTCCGGCCGTGCTGCGCCTGGAGTCGGCGGCCCGGCGCATGGCCGCTCACCACGCGCTCGGGCGGAGCCTCACCAGCCCTCCCCACGCCGCCTGGCACACGGCCCAGTGCGTGGCAGGCCCCGACGAGGAACTCGCGCGGCGGCTGGAGTCGCTGGCGACCGCCCCCCTTCCGGGTACCGCCGTGCTCGTGGCCCTGGCCGCACTGGAACACGCCGCCCGTCTCTCCTCGGACCCGGAACGCAGGGCGGCCCGGTTGCTGCGGGCCGCCGAACTCGCCTGCGAACACGGTCTGACGGACCAGGCGTTCCGGTACGCCCGCCAAATCGACCCGACCGAGCTGGGGACGTTCGGACGTGCCCTGTTGCTGTGGGTGCACGATCTGCTGCCGGGCAGCAGCGCGGTCGGCCGGGAGCGGATCGCCGAACTGTGCGAGGCGGCTCGCGCCGTCGCCCCGCAGGACCCCGCGCTCACGCAGAAACTGCTGTACGCGGCGGCACGCAGGTGCTGGTGGCAGCAGGCCGGCCTCGGCGAACGCCGCATGGCCCTGCGAACCTTCGAGGACCTCCGGTCCGGGCCCCGGGACGCACGGGACGTCGCCGTCATGGCGCTGACCGACCCCCTCTCCCTGCCGTGCACGGAGCCACCGCATTCCGCGGCTGCGCATTCGGTCTGCGGGCTTCCCGACGTGGCGGGCTCGCATTCCGCCTCGGGGCCGCCTGGTGTGGCGGGCTCGCGTTCCGCTTCCGGTCTGTCCGGCGAGGCGGCTGCGCATTCGGTCTCCGGGCTCCCCGGCGTGGCGGCCCCGCACTCCGCCCCTGGTCTCCCCGACGCGGCAGCCCCGCAGCCCGCCCCCGGACCGGCCAGCGGTCACGGTGACGGTGACGGTGACGGTGACGAGCAGAGTCTGGTCGGTCAAGTCGCTCACCTCGTTTCCGATCTCGATCGGGCGGCGCCGCTGCTCGAAGCGGCGGAGGCGGACGTTCGCGCAGGCGGCCGGTACGGGCGGCTGCCACAGCTCCTCGTACCGAGGGCGATGGGCCAGATCTGGCTCGGTACCCAGTGGCACATCGCCCAGGCGCTGGCCGAGGAGGGCCGGATGATCGCCGGTCGGACGGGGCAGCCCGACTGGGTGGCGAGGGCCACCGGCACGCTGGGCATCATCGCGGCGTTGCGGGGACAGCACGACAGGGCACTGGAGTACGCGGCGGAGGTCGAGGAGGCCTCCCTGCGCCTCGGTCAGAACCGGCAACTGAACCTGGCCGTGCTGACCCGCGCCCTCACGGCGTCCGGCACGGGCCGGTACGCAGAGGCCTACGCGCGACTGCGTTCCCTGTTCGCCGGCCCGGCGACGCCGTACGCCTTCGAGCAGTTCTGGGGTCTCGCCTTCCTGGCCGAGGCGGCGCTGCCCGCCGGAGAGGAGGCCGACGCCAGGACCGTCGTCGAGCAGGTCACGGCCCTGACCGAGGCGGGGCGCGCACCCCTGCCGCAACGGATCCTGGTGTACGCCGGCGCGGTCCTCGGCCCGGACGACGAGGCGGAGGTCCGTTACCGCCGGGCACTGCGGCCCGGGGTCGGCGCCTGGCCACTGCTGCACGGCATGACCCAGTTCGGCTACGGAGCCTGGCTCAGGCGCCGGCGCCGGGTCACGGAATCCCGCACGCCTCTGGGCACCGCCGAGTCCGTCCTGCGGACCCTGGGAGCCTCGTCCCGCGCGGAGCAGGCGGCATCCGAGCTGAGGGCGACCGGCCAGGCGGCGGACGAGCAGTCCAGTACGGACGACATCGCCCGCCTGCTGTCGCCCCAGCAGCTGACCATCGCCCGCCTGGCCGCCCGCGGCCTGACCAACCGGGCCATCGGGGAACAGCTGCGCCTGTCACCCCGCACGGTCGCCTCGCACCTGTACCAGATCTTCCCGAAGCTGGGCGTCTCCTCCCGCGCACAACTCGCCGCGAGGATCGGCAGCGACTGACGGGTGGGCCCGGTCAGGCGGCCTGGCGGTCCCGCAGCACCTCGGTGAGCTGGGCCCGCGCCGTCACACCGAGCCGGGGGAAGATGCGGTAGAGGTACGCGCCGATGGTCCGCGGCGAAAGACCGAGCTGTTCGCCGACCTCACGGTTGGACAGTCCACGGCCGGCGAGTTCGGCGATCCGCAGCTCCTGCGGGGTGAGCAGATCGCGGGCCGCGGCCGGCCGGGACACGCCCGGGGTGCCGCCGTCCGCCCGTTCCCCGGAGGCCCGCAGCTCCCCGGCGATCCGGGCGAGGCGTGCCTCGGCACCGAGCATGGTGTACCCGGCCGCCGCCTGGCGCAGCGCCGCACGCGAGTCGGCGAACTGCCGCCGGCGCCGCAGCCGCCTGCCCTGGGCCAGACGCAACGGCGCTTCGAGGCACGGCCAGAGGGCCAGGTCCTCGGCGAAGGCTCGCTCGGACAGCGCCTGAGCGTCCCGGCCGTCCCGGCCGACCTGGTCGTTCTGTTCGTCCCGGCTGTCCCGGGCGTCCCGGCGGCTCCGGTGGTCCCGGCCGTCCGCGAGGACGGCGCGCGCCACCGTGAGCCGGACGGCGACCGCCGGGGGGCACTCGGCACCCAGCTCCGCCTCGATCCGGTCGAGGGTCGCGAGTGCCTCCTCGGAGGCGTTCTCGGCCTCGGCGGTCTCCGCGTAGGGGATCAGGGCGAACAGGGCCGCCGCGCGGCTCCCCGGGTCGGACAGGAGGGACGACAACGCCGGCCAGGCGGCCCCGAACTCGCCGGCCTCCACCTGGGCACAGGCCGCGCCGACCGCGAGCACCGCGTCGATCGAACGCACCGAGCGCCGGGCCGCCTCCAGCTCGGCGGCACTTCCCCGACGTACCGCGCCGCCGGTGCGCAGACCTCGTACGAGATCCTCCAGAAGGCGGGCGGCTGCCGCGTGGTGGTCCTGGCCGTGCGCCTCGGCGAGTTCCGCGCACCGCCGGAACGCGTGGCCGCTCTGGCCCCGGTCGCCCATGGCCAGGTGCGCCAGCCCCTGCCGGAGCAGCACCCCGGGCAGCTGGTCGGGCCGGTCGTGGAAGCGGTGGCGGCGTTCCGCCTGCCGGTACAGGTCCAGCGCCCGCAGCGGGTCGCCCGCCAACAGCGCGGCCTCGCCCAGGAGTTCGAGGTCGCGTACGGGTACGTCGGTCAGGTGCCGGACGGCGGACGCGCCCGCGAGGACGGTCGTGGCACGGCGCACCGGGGCGAGCGTGGCCATGGCGTGCAGCAGCCGGGGGTCGTCCGAGAGGTCCGGCATCCCGTCGAGGAAGGCCAGCAGCGCCTCGGCGCGCGCGTCGTCGCCCGCGACCGCGGGCGCCGTGATCCGGGCCAGCTCCAGCGCGTTCTCCTGCTCGGCGGCACCGGCCGGCGCGGGCCAGGCGGCGGGGTCGGCCGGCGGCTGCCCGCCGTTCCCGGTCCCGGAAAGGGCCTCGGCGCACAGCGTGCCGAGAGGGCCGAGCGGCTGGCGCAGTGCCTGGTGCGCCATCGTCCGGGCCAGGCGCTCCAGGCCGAGGACGTGGGCGAGCTGGGCGGCCCTGAGGGCGCAGCGGCCCCGGTCCGCGGGCAGCGGATGCAGGTCGGCCGCCCGCCGCAGCAGCCGGACGGCCGTCGGGGGCTCGCACTGCTCCAGCGCCTGGCCGTGCACCGCCTCCAGGCGGCCGGCCAGCTCCGGGTCACACCCCTGAACGGCCTGCGACCGGTGCCACAGCATCTGTACCGAGCCGGGCGCCAGGACGGCCGCCAGGGCCGCGTGCGCGGCACGGCAGCGCCGCGGGTCGGTGCCGTGCACCACCGCACCCGCCGTCGCGGGGTGGTCGAAGTGCAGCCGCATGCCGTCGAACGCCACGAGGCCCGCGCGTTCCGCGGGGTCCAGCGCCGTGAAGTCCAGTTCGGCGCCGCCGATCCGCGACGCGGCCGAAAGCAGCAGCGGTAGGTCTCCCGCCGGGTGCAGCGCCGCCACCAGCAACAGGTCCCGCGTCCCGGAGGGCAGGTGCGCGGCGCCGGGCGCCAGGGCGGCGGCCAGCCGGTCGGACGAGGCCGGCACGCAGGGCACCGAGTCCTCGGAACCGGCCGGGAGCTCCAGCAGCGCCAAGGGGTTGCCGGCCGCGGTCGCCAGCAGCTCGCGCACGGCCTGCGCGTCCAGGCCCGGACGCCGCGCCGCCAGCAACCGGGCGGACGCGGCCGGGCCGAGCGGGCCGAGCGGCAGCTCGGGGAGGCCGGCCAGGGAGGCCGGACGCGTACGGTGCGGACGGGAGGTCATCAGCAGCGCCAGCGGATGGCCCTCGGCCCGCCGGGCGACGAAGGTCAGCACGTCCCTGCTCGGGGCGTCCAGCGCGTCCCAGTCGTCGACGGCCACCAGAAGGGGCTGCCCGGCGCGGCTGACCGACTCCAGGACCCGGACAACGGCGAAGGGAAGCCATGACGGCCCGCCCGGCGCGGGGGCGCCGTCGACCAGCACCCTCTCCACAGCGTCGAGCGGCCCGGCGGCCGGTGACCGGTGCGGGTCCGCCAGGAGCGGCCGGACGATCTGGAGCAGGCCGGACAGGCCGGGCGGGTTGCCGCCCCGGATGCCGGTGCAGCGCAGGACGCGCATGCCGGTGGCCACCGCGGCCTGGACGGTGGCTTCCAGCAGCGCCGATTTGCCCGCACCGGCGCGCCCGCACACCACCCGGGCCGCTCCGTGGGCCCTCGCCTCGCGCAGGAAGTCCTTCAGCGCCCGCAGCTCCGGATAGCGGCCGACGAGCCCCGGATCGTCCGGCATCGCCCCGCGACGGGGGGCGACGAGCGACAGCGCGGGCTGCGCCTCCTCGACCGTGGTGAGAGGGGAGAGCCTGGTCCGCGCGTTCATCGTGCCCCCTGTTCCGTGCGAGCGGTCCCGCCCGTCCAGGGAGCGCTCTCGTGCCTGCTCCCATCCCACTGGAGCGGAAGCCGCGGAACCAGGCAGTTCGCATGCAGCTTGGCCCGCCGGGGGAGGAACCCCGAGGCAGCGGGCACGCGCGCCGTCCCTGTGAGCGGTCGCGACACACGGGGCACTACGCGCCGAGGCGGGCCGGGCCAGACCTGCGGGGAGCTGGGGGTACGTCACGCGCCGCTCGGGGTATGTCACGTGCCGCTCGGAGATGCGTCGTGCGCCGCGCGGAGTGCGTCACGCGCGCTCGGAATGCGTCACCTGTCGCTCGGAGGCGTCATGCGTCGCGCCCGACGACGTCACGTGCCGAGGCGGGCCGGGTCGCGCGTGCTCACGGACTGCCCGCCCGCCGGCGACCGCCGGCGCCGGCCGCCCCATCAAGCCTGGCTGTCGCCTGTCGCCTGTCGCCGGCGATGTCGGCCGTTTCAGGTCTGCTCGGTGGGTGCTGTGGGTGCTGTGGCCGCGTCCAGGGCGTGCGCGTTGGCCCGCATCCGCTCCGCGCGCGGACTGTGGATCGCGCTCAGCAGGTCGGCCGCCCGCAGCCAGCTCTCCCGCGCCCCCGCACGGTCACCACGCTCCTGTTGCGCGGTCGCCAGATGGTCGAGCACCTCGGCCTGGTTGTAGCCGTCGAAGGCCTCTCCGTACAGCCGCAGCGACTCCTGATAATCCGCCACGGCGGCATCGAGATCGCCGAGGCGTTGTCTGGCGTAGCCCATGGTGTCACGGGCGGCGGCCTCGATACGGACGTTGCCGTGCCGCCGCAGCAGCGGGACCGCCTCCTCGCACAGGGCGACCGTCTCCTCGTACCGGCCGAGGAGGGCGAGATACCAGCCGACCGCGTTCATCTCGCGGGCCGCGGTACCTTCGTCGCCCTGGGCGCGGTAGAGCTCCAGCGCCCTGCGGGCATGGTGCAGGGCCTCGGCGTAGCGCTTCTGCCGGCCCCGTACCCAGCCGATGCTCCGCTCGGTGGCCGCGCGCGCCACCGGGTCCAGCCGCTCCAGCAGCCCGAGCAGCGACTCGACCTGCCGGTCGGCCTCGTCGAGCTGGCCCGTCTCCGCCAGCGCGCGGGCGAGATCCGCGGAGTTCCGAGCGATGGCGGCCGGCTCGTCCAGTTGCAGGGCGGCGTCCAGGCCCATGCGTTTGGTCTCGATCTCCTCGGTCCAGCGGCCCGTGACCGAGTAGTAGGTCACCCAGTCCTGCGTGAGGTTCATGCGGAACCGCAGCAGCCGGGGAGCGTCCAGGGAGCGCAGCGCCGCCGCGACCGTCGACTCCTCCCGACGGAACCAGTCCAGCGCCTCCTCGCGGGTGTCGAGAAGGACGCGCACCGCGCCTTCGGCCGGAGGGCCGACCGAATCGGAGGCGGAGCGCCCCAGCAGCCGGTTGGCCCAGTGGGCGTTGTAGCGCAGGTAGTCCAGCAGACGGGTCTCGGCGCCGACGCGGTCGTCCCGTTCCCGCTCGAAGAGTTCGGTGCCGTAGGCCCGTATCAGGTCGTGCAGCACGTACAGACCCTCCGCGTCCCGGGACAGCAGGTTCGCCGAGATCAGCTCGCGCAGGTGCCGCCGGGCCGCCGCCGTACCGACGCCCGCGAGCGAGGCGGCGGCCTCCGCCGACACCGACGGTCCCGGATGCAGGGCCAGGTACCGGAAGAAACGGGCGGTCCCGGGTGTCAGGGCCCGGTACGACCACGAGAACACGGCACGGACGTCGACGCGCCGGTCACCGCTGGACAGGGCGTCCAGCCGCGGCCGGGACTCCCGCAGTTCGCGCACCACCGGTCCCAGCGGAACCTGTGGCGACGCGCTCACCTGCGCGCCCACGATCGCCACCGCCAGCGGCAGGAAACCGCACAGCTCCACCAGCTCCGCCGCCGCCCGGGGCTCCGCCCGGCACCGCTCCTCGCCGATCCTGGCCGCCAGCGCGGCCAGCGCCTCCTCGCGCGACCACACGTCCAGACCGACCAGCGTGGCGTCCTCGGTCACGGCCAGACCGGACAGCTGACTGCGCGAGGTGATGATGGTCAGACACCCCGCCGAAGCCGGCAACAGCGGTCTGACCTGCTCCTCGTCGCGCGCGTTGTCGAGTACGACGATCAGCCGCCGGGACGCCGCCCGCTCGCGGAACAACGCCGACCGCTCCTCGGTGCCGCGCGGTACCGAGGAGCCGGGCACTCCGAGCGCGTCCAGGAACCCGGCGAGGGCCTCGCCGGGGTCCAGGGGCCGTCCCGAGTCCTCGAAGCCGCGCAGGTTCACGTACAGCTGGCCGTCCGGGAACCGGTCCGCCACCTGGTGGGCCCAGTGCACCGCGAGCGTCGTCTTGCCGACACCCGCCATGCCGCCGATCGCGGAGATGACGACATGTGCTCCGCGCCCGGCGACGTGTGAGCTGAGCCGGTGGACGGCCGTGAGCGCCTCCGTCCGGCCGCGGAACGTCGCGAGGTCGGGCGGCAGCTGCCGCGGAACCTGCTCCGTACGCCGCGTCGCCGCCTCGACGAACCGCCGCCGCTCGTCCTCGGCGAGTTCCAGGGCGTCCATCAGCTCGCTCAGCGTGGCCTGCCGCGGCAGGCTCTGCCCCCGTTCCATGTCGCTGATGGCCCGCACACTCACCCCGGACGCCTCGGCCAGGCTCTCCAGCGTCAGCAGCGAACGCTGCCGCGCCGCACGCAACAGCCGGCCGAACTCCGCCTTGTCCATCCCCACCCCCAGTTCTGGAATGGCCATTAAAGCAAGTGGGGGACGCCGGAGCCCCCGCGTGGCCCGGGCACCCGGCGAAGCGTCCCGCACCGGTGCCGAGCCGGGTCCCTACGACACGTGTGCCGCGACGAGCGTCACGACGACGGTTTGCGACGAGCGTCACAACGACAGTCATGTGACGCATGTCGGGACTGATACGGCCGGTGAACACTTATGGAGTCAATGACCTTGCCATCGTCGACCAGCCGCAATACGCAGTCGCGCCGAAAGGCTCATCGTGGCCCTCGCGTATTGCCCGAAGGGCGTTTCCCATGGTCACCAAGACTGTCTGGCTCGTAGGGTTCGCGTTCCGCTCCGACCAGGGCCGAGTGGTTCAGCACTTCTACATCGTCCTGGAGGCGGCCGACGCCGCGGTGGCCCGCGAGACCGCCCTGCGCAGAGCCCGCACCCCCCGCGAACGCGCCCTGCGTGGCGGAGCCGACGTCGAGGAGGCCACCGCCGAGACGCGCGAGGTCGTCTGCGACGGCCTCGGCGTCTGGCGCCTGGAGGGCCGGGGGCCTGCTCCCGAGGAGCCCTCCGCGCTCTCGGCCGCCGCGTGACCCCGGCCGGTCACTTTGCCCCCGCTCGGTCGCTCAGTTCGTGGCGCCGAGGTGGGTGGTGTAGAAGTCGGTGAGTTTGTCGATGGCGGGGTCGATGTACTGCTTCTTGTCGTAGAGGTCGACGTGGGTGGCGCCTTGGATGCGGTGGAGTTCCTTGGGGCCGGTGGCGCGTTGGTGGACGTCGACGGCCATCCAGGAGGTGACGGCGCGGCTGCCGATGATCTGGAGCAGGGGGCGGGGGCCGATGAGGGGGACGGCGAAGAAGGCGTCGAAGGAGGCCAGCTT
>NZ_JNWV01000082.1 GCF_000716535.1 Streptomyces flaveolus
AGCCGGTGGCCGTTCTTGTATCCGGACTCTCACTCCGACGCCGGGGCAAACGCCCGGATCAGGTGGGAACCCGTACACCACTTCTCAGGACGCAACCCCACGGTTGCGAAGTTCCACCGGATGGGTACAGAACGGGGCTACGGCCCCGACGATGTCGCCCTGCTGCGTTACGGAAGCCTGCCGGATCCGGATCCGAATGCGGACCGCCCTCTCAATCACGCCTACGTCGTGGGTGACTATGGAATAGAGGATCACGAGACTTTCAGGGAGGGCTTCCACGTGCTGCACAATCCCTGGGCGCGACTTCCCGTCCCCGACGGAGTCTTCTCCGGCATGACAGAGCACCGTCTCCGGGACGACGGCCTGGTACTGACCACGGCTGAACGGCCCGACTTCTTCGTCTCTCACACAGTCGTTCTTCACGCTCCTCACGCCCGTGCTGCAGCTCGCGCGTACGCGGCACGTTATCTGGCTGACAACGAGTCATCCACCTGAGGCATCGGGCTGCATCCTTTATGAGCGAGAGGGAGCTCGGTCGCTGCTGCAACCAGTACTGCGCCAGCTCCGCGTGGTGGTGCTGCGCTCCATGCACCCCACCCTGATCGAACCGCTCACCGTCGGTACGCATGTCCTGGCCGTCGGCTCCTGGGGCACCTTCGCCGACGGCCGCGTGCCCCAGCTGCGCCTGTTCGCCCAGGAGTCGTGGCAGATCGCGTACTGGCACACCGATGAGGACACCGGCTCGGCCACCCAGCCGGTCAGCCCGCCCGCCCTCACCGCCCACCAGCGTGCCACCGAGCGGACCGCGCGCGGCCCTTTGAAGCGGACACCGCGCTCCACGGGGGCCCGCCGACGCCCCGCCGCGCCCACGCGTTGCATCCCACCACACCCTGTGCCGCCGCCGGCGGAAGCCCCCGACGTCCCGCAGCGCAGACCGCACCCCCCTGTTCCGCCCGCGCCGTCCACCGATGCGCCGCGAACGCCGCCCCCGGCGCCTGTCGCACCCTCAGCCGGCTCACCGGCTGAGCAGCCCGCCGTCCCACCCAGGCCATCACATCCACCGCTGCCGGCGTCCCCGCCACCGCTGCCGAAGAGCCGTCGGCTCAGGGGGCTTTCCGGATGACTGGAGCGCCGCAGAAGGCGCCGCAGCTGACCTCGGGCCCGGCCGGCGGGCTGTGCCCTGTCTCCGGTGCACCGCTCGGCCGCCGTCAGGTCCGCCGCCCGCCGTCGGTTCGCCCGTGGCGGCACAGCACGGCAGCCGCCAACCGCGCCCCGACCGGTGCCGCGCCCGGGGCGCGGCACCGGTCGGCGAGCCGTCCGCCGACGGGCCGGCGCGGGTCTGTCTGCCATCGCCGGGTGGTCGCGCACCTGACGCCGCGGGGCCCCGGGGGGCCACCCTGCGCCCCACCCGGCCCCACGCCCACCGCGTGACGAGGCTCACAACGGTTGTAGACGCGCTGGTCAGGCCGGGCTTGCGGGCCTAACCCCCGCATCCGCGAATCTGAGCGCCGCCTGTCTGGGGGCCTTCCCCGAGACGCAAGGGCTGAGGGCCCTGCAAGGTCCCGCCACCCAACCAGGGGCAGCCCTGCCCCGATCCGACCGACAAGGAGACCGCACCCGATGTCCGACCAGACCCCGGCCGTTCCCACCCTGGCCGCCGACGACCACCAGCTCGCCCCAGCCCGCCAGCTCTTCATCGTCGTGCGCCGCAGCCTGCTCCTGGCGCTCGTCGCCGGAGGGATGCTGCTGGCGCTCGGCACGGCGGTGGTGGTGCGTCTCTGGCCGTCCTGGGCCGATCCGCTCAGCGCGGCCGGCGCGGTCCTGGGTGTCTACCTGCCAGGTGCAGCGATCCTGTATGCGGCGCTGCTCCGCCCGTGGGAGGGCCCTCGTCGGTGAGCGCGAGGGGCAGTGGTCCGTGCCGAGGCGCAGTCGGCGCGGACCACTGCGCACCAAGCCAGCACGCTGTCCTGGCAGGCGAGATACGTGATGAGTGGCTTTAATCACGAGTCGTGGTTCTGGCTCAGCTTTCGTGCAGCGGCCACGGTGAGTGACGGCTGAGCGTCTCTGGGCGGTACGCGAAGTCGCCCGAAAATGGGCGGTGGTCAGTGCAGCTGGGCTGACAGTCCGGGCCGTGGAAGACGTTGCGCTCCAGCTGAAGGAGCTGTTGTTCCCGGCGATCGCGGACATCGCGGTGCGGTCGGTGGACGTGAATATCGAGAACGTGCGCCTTGACGCGCAGTGCACCACGGCCGGCGCCGCCTGCCCGGGATGCGGAGTCTGCTCGACCCGGGTTCACAGCTCCTACCTGCGGTTTCTCGCTGATGTCCCGAGCGCCGGGCGAAGCGTCGTACTCCAACTGCGAGTCCGGCGGTTCCGGTGCGGGAACACCAAGTGCCCACGTCGGACGTTCGTGGAGCAGATACCCGGCCTCACCCGCAGAAACGGCCAGCGTACCGAACGACTGCGTTCCATCCTGACCGCAGTCGGCCTCGCCCTGGCCGGTCGAGCCGGCGCCCGCCTAGCTGCCGTGCTTGGCATGTCCATCAGCCGGAGCACGGTCTTGCGCCTGGTCGAGACGCTGCCCGAGCCGGAGGTGCCGATGCCTCGGGTGGTCGGTGTTGATGAGTACGCCACCCGCAAGGGCCGCCGCTACGGCACTGTCCTGGTGGACGTCGAGACCCGTCGTCCGATCGATCTCCTGCCTGATCGAGAGGCATCAAGCCTGGCCGCCTGGCTCGCCCAGCGGCCAGGGATCGAGGTCCTCTGCAGGGACCGCGCGCCGTTCTTCGCGGAAGGCGCCACAGCCGGGGCACCCCAGGCGACGCAGGTCGCGGACCGTTGGCATCTCTGGCACAACCTCGGGGAAGCCGCTGAGCGTGCGGTGGCCCGCCACCGCCAGTGCCTTCGGGTTCTGGTCCCCGATCCCGTGGCGAAGGCCGACGAACCGGCGCCGCCCGAGGAGGAGACGGACTCGCCATGGCGGAGCGAGCGGTTCGCCAACCGCGTCCGAGCCCGGCATGCCACGGTCCACGCGCTGCTGGAAGCCGGCCACAGCCGCCGCTCCATCGGGCGTCAGCTCCAGATGACCCACCGCACCGTCAAGAGCCTCGCCGACGCTGCGAAGCCGGAAGACCTCTTCCGCGGCCAGTGGCAGCACAACAGGACCTCCGTCCTCGACGAGTACAAGCCCTACCTGGACCAACGCTGGGACGAGGGCTGCACCAACGCTTGGAAGCTCTGGGAAGAGATCATTCCCTTGGGCTATCGCAGCAGCTACGGCCGGGTCAGCGCCTACCTGCGAGAGAAGCGCACCTCGCCACGGCCGGTCGCCGCGCAACCGCCGGCACCCCGCGTGGTGACGCGATGGATCCTCAGTCGACCCGAGACGCTGACCGAGATCGAGCAGCTCCGGCTCAAGGCCGTCCTGGCCAACTGCCCCGAACTCGATGCCCTGACCGGTCATGTCCGGTCCTTCGCCCACATGCTCACCGAGCGCCAGGGTGAACGACTCCCTCAGTGGCTCGACGCCGTCCGCCAGGACGACCTGCCCAGCCTCCACACTCTCGCGGCCGGCATCGACCGAGACCGCGACGCCGTCATCGCCGGCCTGACGCTGCCCTGGAACTCCGGCGTCGTTGAAGGACACGTCAACCGGATCAAGATGCTCAAGCGCCAGATGTTCGGCCGCGCAGGCTTCGGCCTTCTTCGCAAACGGGTCCTGCTCGCCCCGTCAGGGTCTTTGCGTGAAGTGATCTTGTCCGGTTTCATCCGGTGAGGCCGAGGAGGGCCAGGGGCCGACGGTAGTCGCGGGCCGCTCGCCGGAGGGCGGCTGCGATGTTCTTCTGGCCGTCTTGCCTGTGGAGGCCGATGGCCAGGTTTCGGAGGCTGGCCATCGTGCGGGGCAGTTGAGCGGTACGGATTTTGGAGTCGTCCTCGCGGAAGGTCCGGTCACGGACGTGGTGGAGGAGGTTCTCGATACCCCAGTGGCCTCTGATCCAGGAAGCGAGCTGGGCGCCGGTGGCCGCGCCGGGCGGCAGGCTGGTGATGAGGTAGACGCGCTCGATGGTCAGCTTGCCGGAGCCGAGGTCTCGTCTCCAGCGCACGACTTGGAGGGCCTGGCGGGCGTCGGGATAGTCCAGGTGGGCGAACGCGGCGGTCTTCAGCCGGCGGATCTCGTCGCGGTGGTGGGCCCGGGTGCGCTCGTAGTGGTCGAGGGTGATCTCGCGCCAGGGCAGGGTGCGGACGCGGCAGAACAGGCCGGGGTGGTTCTTCTTCACGACGGCGATGTAGTGGGCTCCTCGCGAGCGCAGGTAGGTGCCGTGGCTGTGCTGAGTGTGCAGGGCGTCCGCTGTGATCATGGCGTGGGTGAGGTCGATGCCGTTCAACAACGGGGCGAAGGAAGGGATTTCGTTGCTCTTGTCGGCGACCTGACGCTGGGCGAGGACCTCTCCGCTGTGCGCCATCGCGGCCAGCAACGAGATCGCCACAGTGGTCCGGGTGCGTGAGCCGCGGACGGTCTTGCCGTCCACCGCGATCGGCCACAGCGTGTCTGGCTCACGGGTGCGGGCTGTCCGTGCGGACAGGAAGGCACCGATCGCGGCATCCAGCGCGTCGCCGTCCAGACGGGCGAGTAGACGGCGCACCGTCGCCGGATGCGGGACCACCACCTGCCCGGTCAGGGGATCCGGGGTGAAACCGAGGGCGCCCACGGCCCAGCGCGGTGCGTCCATGATCCACTCGCCGATCGCAGCCAGGGAGCGGGCTCCGGCCGACACGGCAGCCGCTGCCGCCGCCAGCAGCGCGGACAGCGGATACCGGCGGCCCCTGCGATCCCGCGGGTCGGGCACCGCGTCCAGGAAGGGACGCAGACCGGCTGCGTCGACGAGGGGTGCGGAAGAAGGAGCCTGG
Organism: Streptomyces flaveolus; assembly: GCF_000716535.1. Lineage (GTDB taxonomy): Bacteria > Actinomycetota > Actinomycetes > Streptomycetales > Streptomycetaceae > Streptomyces > Streptomyces flaveolus_A. The sequence goes on from NZ_JNWV01000082.1 coordinate 4,909, forward strand.
GCCAGGTGCTCCAGCGCGACGGGTATGGGGGATGATGCAAGGGCAGGCACGGTCTCGTTCGGTTCTCATGGGTCTCGACAACCACATGATCACCCGGCCCGTGCCTGCACTGCTTCCCGGCCCCAGAACCAGACATGACGCGACGTCATGGACGAGGCGCGTGAACCGGACGGATCCGCTTCATGCAATGCCCTGGGCAGAGGGTACGGGCCAGTTACTCCAGGCCCGAGGGGATGGGAGAAGATGAGACGGCAGGCACGGTTTTCGGTTGTGGTCATGCGGATTCGACATCTACATGATCACCAACGCCGTGCCTGCATCGGCATCGGGCCCCGCACCAACGAGACATGGCAGCCCATCACCCGGCGATCTCACCCAACCCGCGACCTCGCAAAGTCCCTGCTCGCCCCGTAGCCGTGTTGTCAGTGCCTGATGCGAAGATCCGGGCGACCATACGCAAGGAGATCAGCATGGGCACCTGGGATACCGGTCCCTTCGACAACGACACAGCCGCGGACTTCGCCAACGCGCTCGACGATGCCGAGCCCGAGGCACGTGAAGCCCTGATCCGAGGCGTCCTCATCCGGACGATCGACGCAACCGGCTACCTCGCGGAAGCGGAAGAGGCGGTGGCCGCCGCCACTTTGATCGCGGCGCAATGCCAGGGAGGCGAACCCGTCGACATGTCCTACGGACCGGAAACACCGATGCCCGCGTTCCCTTCCGACCTTCGGGTACTCGCCGACGAAGCCCTCGCCCGCATCGTCGGCGACGAGGATGGGCCGGCCTCAAACTGGGTCGACCCGGAAGACTGGAAGCAGTGGCGAGCCATACTGACGCGCCTTCGCGCAGTGCTCGCCCCGCCACCCCCGTCCATTGCTCTCTTCGACGTCCAGCCGTAACGGAGCGTCACACAGCACGAAAGCTGAGCCAGAACCCGAGTCGTGGGTTCTGGCACAGATCTTGGGGAGCGTCGCCGAGCGTTACTTCCCTGCTCGATTGCGAGGAGTCTGGCTCGTGTGAGACGGCGTGCGCCTTGTCGTCTGGCACCAGGAAATGACGCTCCCTCAGGTATCTGCCTGTCGCTGCTGTGGACCGTTGCGAGCGGTGATGGTGCTGGTCATGCAGACCGATGCACCGTTCTGGGACTCGCTGGTTTTCGAGGGGATCGACGAGGTGGATGTCGAGGCGGTTTCGGCAGCGTTCGGCACGGTCGAGGTGGTGGCGAGAGGCCGCGCCGCTGGGGCTGCATGTCCGGACTGCGGCCGCTTCTCGGTCCGGGTGCATGACCGGTACCAGCGCAGGCTGAAAGACCTTCCGCTCGCTGAGCAAGGCTTTGTGATCCGGCTGACGGTCCGGCGCTTCATCTGCGGGGCGGCAGACTGTCCGCGCCGGACGTTCGCCGAGCCGTTCTCCCAGCTGGCCGCGCCGTACGCACGGTTCACCACTCGGCTCAACCGCGCCCTGGAGCGAGTGGGGTTCGCGCTCGCCGGACGGGCCGGCGCCCGGCTGGCCGCCCGGCTGGGCTTCGGCGCGGGACGGATGACCTTACTCCGGAGGGTCATGGCGCTGCCCGATCCACGGTTCAGTACTCCGCGGGTGCTGGGCGTGGACGACTTCGCGATCCGTCGCGGCCAGACCTACTCCACCGTGCTGACGAGCGTCGAAGATCATCGCGTGGTCGATGTGCTGCCGACGCGTGAAGCCGAGCCGCTGGCAGCGTGGCTGATCCGTCACCCCGGTGTGGAGATCATCTGCCGGGACCGGGCGGGTGCATACGCCGAGGGTGCCCGGCGCGGCGCCCCCGATGCTCTGCAGGTCGCTGACCGGTTCCATCTGTGGCAGGGCCTCGCCCGGGCCGTGGAGACCTGCGTCGCCGCCCACCGTGACTGCCTGCGCAACCCGTCGCCCAGCGGCACACTGCCGGAGACGACCCGTCCGAACCCTGGCCCGACGCAGGACGACTCGGACCCCAGCGGCCGGCGGGCCGAGCGTAAGAAGGCTGCACACGCACTGGTCCACGAACTGCTCACCCAGGGCCACTCACGCCGGGCGATCGCCCGGCACCTGGGCTGGGGCCTGAACACCGTGCTCCGGTACGCGAACGCCGCACGCTGGCAGGACACCATCCGCGACAACCGCCCTCGGCCCAGCAGACTGGACCCCTACAAGCCCTACCTGGAGCGACGCTTCGCCGAGGGATGCACCAGCGTCACCCGCCTGCACGGCGAGCTGGTCGCCGAGCAAGCTCCCGTAACCTACGGCATGGTCCGCGCCCACATCGCCAACTTGCGCGGCGCTCCGTCCGAGGCGCCGCCCCGGCCGCCGACGGTGCGGCAGGTGACCGGTTGGATCACCCGTCACCCCACGACCTTGGCCGAGGAAGAACGGGCCGGTCTGAAGGAGGTCCTGGCCCGCTGCCCCGAACTGGACACGGCCGCCGGACACGTCCGCGACTTCGGCGAGATACTCACTGACCGCCTCGGCTCCACACTCCCCACCTGGATCGACGCAGTCGACGCCAGCCGGCTCCCCGGCCTCACCGGCTTCGCAGTCCACCTGCTCCGAGACCTCGACGCCGTGACAGCCGGGCTCACTCTCGACTGGAGCTCCGGCAGCATCGAAGGCGCCGTCAACCGCATCAAGAAGATCAAGCGGCAGCTCTACGGCCGAGCCGGATTCGAACTACTCCGCAAGATGATCCTGCTCCAGTGACTCCTCACCGCCGTGCCAGTCTGTGACAGCTGCACCGTAGTGAAGCGGCCTGGGTCAGCCTGCTCGTCGGCTGGCGTTGGACTGTTCAGCGTCGTTCCACAAGATGGGCATGGCGCCGACCGGTGCGAATTCGATCTGCGGATCGGAGCTATGGACCAGACACATGACGCGGCGTCCGAACAACGCGGCCCGGCGGGCGTTGTCGGCGACGATGTCCAGGATGATCTGCGCGTTCTCCGGATGTGCTGCAGCGAAAACATCGAAGTCGGTGAAGACCAGGACCAGACCGGTGGCCTCCGGGGCGATCCCGTAAGCGGCGTAAACAGCGACATCGCCGAAGCAGTCGTCGAACGCGTCCAAGCTGCGTCCGTGGAAGTCGGGGAAGTCCAGTGCGGCGCCGATCCCTCTGAGGAGGTCTCCCTCCGATGAGCAGGCAGCCGCATCCAGACTCGTGACCTGGTAGCCGTGTTCGTCCAGCCACGCCGTGCACTCGTGCAGCAGGTTACGGCGCCAGAAGAGCGTGACGAAAGTGTTCATCACGAGGCGGAAATCGAGGTCGGACGCGGAGTCGGGGGTAAAGGCGGCCATGCTGTTGACCCTAGCCGGTCATGGTGTCAGCAGGACGCAGCGTCTCGTCACACTCCGTGCTTGCTCCCCAAGATCTGTGCCAGAACCGAGTCGTGACGTCAGTTGTTCACGAGTTTGGGAGTCACCCGGAACCACGGACGGGTGATGTTCACGAGTTTCGACGTCACCGGGGCACTTGCCAGGCCAGCATCGGGGTGATCCTGGTGAAAGGCCCTGGACATGCCGCAGATGTCGAAGGTCGAGCTGTACGCCGCGATCCGACGCGACCACCGAGACGGCATGACGATGCGGGAGATCTCGCGCAAGTACAACGTGTCGTGGCGGACGATCAGGAAGGCCGTGGACTCGGTCTGGCCGGAGCCGAGGAAGAAGCTCCCGCCCCGGGCGACCGCGCTGGACCCGTACAAGGCGACGGTCGACGGAATCCTGCGGGCCGACCTGGACGCGCCGCGCAAACAGCGGCACACGGTCACTCGGATCTTTCACCGCCTGGTCGAAGAGCACGGTGCCGAGGTCTCCTACCAGCAGGTCCGCCGGTACGTCGCCGACCGCAAGCCGCAGATCCTCGTGGAGTCGGGCAAGGCTCCAATCGAGGCGTTCGTCCCGCAGACGCACCAGCCCGCTATGGAGGCCGAGGTCGACTTCGGCGACGTGACGGTGAAGCTCGCTGGCGAGCTGGTGACCTGCTATCTGTTCTCCTTCCGCCTGTCCTACTCGGGTAAGGCCGTCCACCGCGTCTTCGCCTCCTGCGGGCAGGAGGCGTTCTTCGAGGGCCACGTCCACGCGCTGCGGACGCTGGGCGGGGTTCCGCGGAGCAAGGTCCGCTATGACAACCTGAAGGCGGCTGTCGCCCGGGTGCTGGGGCTGAGCCGGGCCCGGGTGGAGGCCGACCGGTGGATCGCCTTCAAGTCGCACTTCGGGATCGAGAGCTTCTACTGCCGGCCCGGCATCGAGGGCGCCCACGAGAAGGGCGGCGTCGAGGGCCAGATCGGCTACTTCCGCCGCAACCACTTCGTGCCGGTTCCGGAGGTCGAGTCGCTGGCGGAGCTGAACGAGCTGGTCGAGCAGTGGGACCGGCACGACGGGCGGCGCCGGATCGGGTCCAGGGCCCGGACGATCGACGAGTACTTCGAGGATGAGCGCCCGCGGCTGCTGCCGCTGCCGGAGGATCCGTTCGAGACGGGGCGGGTGTTCACTCCGCGGGTCGACCGCTACGGCCAGATCACGGTCCGCACCAACCGCTACTCGGTGCCGGTGAGGCTGATCGGCAAGCGGGTCCGGGTGCTGCTGCACGCCTCTCACCTGGTGGTCTACGACAGGAACGTGGAGGTGGCCCGGCATGAGCGGCTGATCGCCAAAGGCAGCTGTCGGCTGGAACTGGACCACTACCTGGAGGCTCTGATCCGCAAGCCGGGCGCCTTTCCCGGCGCGACCGCGCTCGACCAGGCCCGCTCCGCCGGGAAGTTCACCCCGGTCCACGACGCCTGGTGGGCCGCGGCGGTCCGGGCCCACGGCGACACCGAGGGCACCCGGGCTCTGATCGAGGTGCTGCTGCTGGGCCGCCACCTCGCGCACGAGCACATCGTCGCCGGCCTGGCCACCGCCCTTCGGGCCGGGGCCCTGACCGCGGACACGGTCGCGCTGGAGGCCCGCAAAGCCGCTCAGGCCGAGGATGAACCCGCTGCCGCCGAGGTCCAGACGCCGCGGCCGACTGCCGGGCCGGGAGGGGCGAGCGTGACCTTCCTGCACGAGTGGAAGCTGAACCATCTTCCGCCGGACACCAGGCCGCTGCCCTCGGTGACCCACTACGACCAGTTGCTCCGTCACCGCCGCGCCGGCGGCGGTGACCTGCGAGAGGGAGAAGCTCCATGACCACCCTGCCCCGCCAGCGGAACCTGACCGAGCAGGCCGCGACCACGGCCATCGACACCGCCTGCCGGCTGCTGCGGCTGCCGTCGATCCGAAACGAGTTCGCCGAGATCGCCGACCGGGCCGCGAAGGACCAGATGACCTACCGGGGCTTCCTCGCCGAGTTGCTGATGACTGAATGCGACGACCGGGCCCGACGCCGCTCGGAGCGCCGGATCAAGGCCGCCGGGTTCCCCCGGGACAAGTCGCTGCGGACCTTCGACTTCGACGCCAATCCCAACATCGATCCGGCTGTGGTCAACACCCTTGCCAGCTGCGAGTGGATCAAGAAAAGCCAGCCGCTCTGCCTGATCGGCGACTCCGGCACCGGCAAGTCCCACATGCTCATCGCCCTGGGCACCGAGGCCGCCATGCAGGGCTACCGCGTCCGCTACACGCTCGCCACCAAGCTGGTGAACGAGCTGGTGGAAGCCGCCGACGAGAAGCAGCTGAACAAGACCATCGCCCGCTACGGCCGCGTCGACCTGCTCTGCATCGACGAGCTCGGCTACATGGAACTCGACCGCCACGGCGCCGAACTCCTCTTCCAGGTCCTCACCGAACGCGAGGAGAAGAACAGCGTCGCCATCGCCTCCAACGAGTCCTTCGGCGGCTGGACCAAGACCTTCACCGACCCCCGCCTCTGCGCGGCCATCGTCGACCGCCTGACCTTCAACGGCACCATCATCGAGACCGGCACCGACTCCTACCGGCTCGCCTCGACCCGGGCGCGGACCGAAGCGCCCGCCACAGCCGGCTGACCGTTGCATGATTCAGCTTGATGGTCCTCCACCCCAAGGATCATCAAGCACTGTTTCGGGGATGTTCGCCGTGAGCATTTCGTCGATGCAACTGCGCAGCCCGACGCCGGTGGGGTCGATCCAGGTGAGCCATGGCACCGGCTGGAGCAGGCCGTCGTATTGACGGGTGTCGGGGTCGGTGAGGAGGGCGCGGAGCTCGTCGGGGGCGGGGTCGGTGACCAGGCACAGCCAGGCCAGGCCGGCGCCGATGCGGACCTCGGGCGGTCGCCCGGGATCCGACCACAGGCCCCGGGCCCACTCGAGAGCGTGTTCATCCTGGTGTTCGCGGGCGAGTTGGGCGATCGCCAGGATCAAGCTCACCCGGACTATCGCATCGTCTTCCTCCTCCAGCCTGGACTGCAGAGCAGAGGAGACGTGTGAAAGCTCGCCGGTCGCAGCCGCCAGAACGTAGGCGGTCACGGAGCGGACCTCGGGGTCGGGGTCGGAGAGAAGCGGGAGCAGAAGGTGCAGGTCGTCCGTGACGGCCTGACGGGCGGCCTGGATCGTCCAGTCCACCGGGCACATCGTGCTGCCCTCGATCATCAACGGCTCCTCGGCGACCTGGAGCAGGCCTTCCCGCGATCCGTCCCCCATGTGCTGACACCGGCCGATCTCGGCGACCAGGCGAAGTGTTTGGGCACGGAGTTCGGGGCGCGCGGTCGCCGCGATCCGGAGCAGGAACGGCACCGCCAGTGCCCCCACCGCGATCGTGCCGCCCTGGTGGTGAAGACTCGTCCAGAGTTGCCGCAAGGCCCCGTCGGCAGCTTCGGCGTCCCCGGACGCGAGCGTGGCGAGCCGGCCGGGGATCTCCTCGCCCGGGCCGTAGAAGTGCCGGAACCGCTGCCAGGGGACCTCGTCGTATCTGAACCCGTCCTTGACCTCCCGCGGGATCGCGCTGACGGCCGCCCGCACGTCGCAGTCCGTGCCGACCCACCGTTCCGGCCAGTCGTCCCAACGGTCGTCGTCCATGGCTTGGCCTTCCAGTCCATCGACAGCATCCGAACGCCGGGAGTCTAACTGCCTGTTCTCTATCCGCCCGCGCGGTCGGGCAGGTTCGAACGAGGTCCTGGTTCGGGTGAGTTGTCCGGGGCGGGTGCATGAAGGAAGGGCCTCTT
>NZ_JNWV01000083.1 GCF_000716535.1 Streptomyces flaveolus
GAACGCGATCCCCGCAACTACCTGGCCTTTCTCGGACTCGCCGCCGCCCTCTGCTGCTACAAGCGACTCATCCGCCTCACCACGTAGGACACGGTCTAAGAACGCCGGGCGCGAATGGCGGCCCGGAGGGCAGCCCGTGAGGGTCAAGACGCATGACTTTGCCGGCCAGGCCGAGAAAGCGATTCCGTACGGAATCTATGACATAGCGGCGAACACCGGCTGGGTCAGCATCGGCACCGATCACGACACCGCGGCGTTCGCCGTCGCCTCGATCCGCCGCTGGTGGGAGGCCCGCGGCTGGCACGACTACCCCCGCGCCCGCCGGCTGCTGATCACTGCCGACGGCGGGGGCTCCAACGGCTACCGCACCCGCGGCTGGAAGACCCAGCTCGCCAGCCTCGCTGCCGAGACCGGCCTTGCGTTGGGCTTCGCGGTTGATGGCGCTGCACTGGTCGCGGGCCGCATCGATGGCCTTGCCCTCGTATCTCACGATGTCCGGGTTGGCCGCAGCCAGGGCTCGAAGCAGCGCCTCGCGCTGGGCTGCTCGGAGGGACCTGGCATGCCGTGTGCCGAAGTGTGACGGACGCCAACTCTACCAGCCATTGCGGCAGTTGCCCTGGCCCTGCATAATTGATGCGTCAAGCAATTAAGCGGGGTGTCGCTGGTGGCCCGGGTGTGCACAGGCGGCGCTGACGCTGGATAAGTCGCAAAGGAGCGCACACATGACCAGTCTCAGGATCAAGCGACTCACGGGTGCTGGCGTCGCTGTTTCCGCGGCGCTGCTGGCGGGCGGAGTTCTCGCTCAGCCTGCCGCAGCGATTGAGCTCCCCTGGGGTCAGGCCAACTTCTACACCGGTGCGAATCTCACCGGGACGGTGTACCCCATTCCGGCCACCGACACCGAGTGCACGAACCTTCCGGAACCGATGTATTCGGTGGCCAACTTCAAGTACGCCAATGTGGAGACCTACGCCGGCGTGGACTGCACCCACCCACTGGCCAACGTCACCGGTCTTCACTGGGGGAACGAGCCTAGCGGCATCCGCAGTTACCGCGTTCGCGTGGCCTGGTAACGGCTTGCTCGGAGCAACCTGCCCGGAGCCGGACGCGACTGCCGTCCGTCCCGCTGATCCGAATCACCGGGACGGACGGCCGTGACCTCTTCGTCACATGGGGCTGCGCTCCGGAGCGCGACGATCACGGGCCGCTCTCACGGGCGCGCGCCGCACCCGGGAAACGACGCATCGTCAACACCCAAAGCGGGACCGACCGTCTCATGCAACGGCTCGGCGATCCGTCGCCGGGCCGATAGGTCCCCCGGTGACTGGGCGTCTAGAAGGCCGCAAGCCTGCATGGGGTGCATGGCCCGTTTGAACTCTTGATTGACGTTGGCCCTGGGTAGAGTCGTGATCGTCGACACTACGGAACCTCGGCTCGCGTGAATCCGTGGCTGCGCTCCACTTTCACCACATGCAGTGTGTAGCTCTGGTACCACTCGGCTCGCCCGCGCTGTTGCGCCGCGCGGTGCTCGAGGTTGGTCCGCCACCGGGTGAGGGCGTCGGCGTCGCGGAAGCAGCCGACGGTGATGCCCAGCCCGCCAAAAGTCTGCGCGTGGTCCATCCCCAGGAGCCCGGGGACGTCCTTCACCAGGTCATATGTGCGTTGGTCTCGCCGTAGCCGCTCTGCTCCGGGGTCCGCACCGTAGTGAAGACAGCCAGGTAGTAAGGGGTTCATATGCCTCGACGGGCACAACAGGCGCAACCGAGTGATCGCTCATGGCACCACCGTGAGGCGGGATGCGCCGCCGTGCGTACACCTCTATTTCGATCTTCATCCGCGGGTCGGCGAGACCGCACATGAGCATCGTGGCGGCCGGCTGAACGTCGCCGAAGTAGTGGCGCAGGACCGGCCAGCAGGGCTCGAAGTCTTCGCGGTCAGGCAGGAAGTAGCGCACCCGCACTACGTCAGTGAGAGTGCACTTCGCCTCGGCCAGCGCGGCCTCGATGTTGCGCAGGCACTGCTCGGCCTGCACCACCACGTCGTCGGAGATCGTCATCGTGGAGTAGTCGAAGCCGGTCGTCCCGGACACATGCACCCAGTCGCCGTCGACCACGGCACGGGCATAGCCGATCTGCTCCTCGAAGGTCGAGCCGCTAAGGATCGCGTGTCGCTCTGTTAGCTTGGCGTTTAACCTCGCGGGTCACTCGTCCTGCTGACCCGCGGTTCTTCACGGGACAGCGGAGGCGGCCGTTCTCCACGCTTCGAGATGTCGAGTCACAAAGCACGAGAGAACGGCCGCTGCCCATGAGTCTGCCTGTCGGTGTGCCCGGAATCGAGGCGTTGGGTCTGTTGTCCCGCTTTCGGGTCGAGTTCTACGAGTGTCTCTACAAGCGGGCTGACGCGCTCTTCGACCTCACCGATGCGGTGCTGTGTGCGGACGGGCCGGTGAAAACCCTGGTCGAGCTCTCCTTGGTGGTCGAGCACCGGCGCGGGCACGGTGCGCTGTACGCGGCCTTGGACCGTGGCGGGCTGGAGCCGACACGGTTGCTCCGCGCGCTGGCGGGCCTGCCGCTGCCGAAGGCGGCCGACGGGCGGATCGTGCTTGCCGTGGACGTGTCGCACTGGCTGCGACCCGACGCTTCCACCAGCGGCGACCGGCTCTGCTGTCATGTCTATGGTCGTGGCGACCGCAGCTCGGACCAGTTGGTGCCCGGCTGGCCCTACTCCTTCGTCGCGGCCCTGGAGTCCGGCCGCACCTCCTGGGTCGCTCTCCTGGACGCGGTCCGCCTGGGCCCGGCTGACGAATCGACGACCGTCACGGCCGTCCAACTCCACGATGTTGTCATGCGGTTGACGAGTGCAAGCCACTGGAGACCAGGCGATCCGGACATTCTGATTGTGATGGACTCCGGCTACGACGTCGCCTACCTGACCCACGCTCTCGCCGACCTGCCCGTCGTACTGGTCGGGTGCCTGCGCTCGGACCGGGTCATGCTCCGCGACCCCGGCCCCGCCCGGTCGGGTCCCCGGGGGCGGGCGTCCCCGCCGGCATGGCGGCGTCCTCACGTTCAAGAAGCCCGACAGCTGGCACGAGCCCGACGTCACGACCGCCGCGGACACCGCCCACTACGGCACAGCCACCACGACGGCCTGGGACCGGATGCATCCCCGGCTCACGCACCGCGGCCCCTGGCTGGAGCACGCCAAGGAAGAACTCCCCGTCCTGCACGGCACGTTGATCCGCCTGCAGGTTGAGCGCCTGCCCGGTGACCGTGACCCGAAACCGGTCTGGCTGTGGTGCTCGGCCACCGCCGCCGCACCGGCGGACGTGGACCGCTGGTGGCAGTCCTTCCTCCGCCGCTTCGACCTGGAGCACACGTTCCGGCTGATGAAACAGACCCTGGGCTGAACCGCCCCGAGGGTCAGGAACCCCGACGGCCGACCTGTGGACCTGGCTGATCATCGCCGCCCACACCCAGCTCCGCCTCGCTCGGCCCCTCGCCGAGGACCTCCGCCGCCCATGGGAACGGCCCGCAGAACCCCGCCGCCTCACCCCCGCCCGAGTCCGCCGGGGGTTTCGCAACGTCCGCGCGGCAGCAGCCCGCCCGGCAAGCGCGCCAAAACCGTCCCGGCCAGGCCCCGGAAGACGGCCTCCCGGCTCGCAAAACAAGCAATGGGCCAGGCGCCATGACGTTGGCAAGACCGTCAGACGCGCCGAATCGATCAAGGAACACCAAGCCCAGCGAGGTTGAACGCCAAGGTTAGAGGCTGTTGCTCTATCGATCTTGGTGGGCGTGAGTTCGAGGTCGTCGACTCGGTCGGGTGATCTCGTGGTCGGCCGGGCATGGTAGCGGGGCCTCCCGCACAGCTCGTGGGTGTCGAATCCAACCGAGCAACAGGAGGCCCCCGGTGCTGCAGTCTTCCGTGCCGGCCCCGATGTCGTCCGACTCGGCGTCTGTGTCGCGTGATTGTCTCGCTCACCGGTTCGGGAACGCCGGGGACCGGCCGTACAGGCGACCGCAGTATCCGTCGGACATGAGCGCCGCGGAATGGGCCGTCGTGCGTGACGCGATGCCGGTTCCCGGCTGGCTCGAGGGCCGCGGCGGGCAACCTGAGGGCTATTGCCACCGGCAGATGGTCAACGCGGTGCGCTACCTGGTCGCAGGCGGCATCACCTGGCGGGCGATGCCCGCGGACTTCCCCGCGTGGGACCGCGTCTATGCCTTCTTCCGGCGCTGGCGGGACAAAGGCCTGACCGCCGAGTTCCACGACCGGCTGCGTGACCGGGTCCGCCAGGCCGCGGGCAGGGGTGCGGAGCCAACCGCAGCCGTCATCGACGCGCAGTCAGTGACGGCAGCCGCATGGGTGCCAGCCGTGACCAGGGGGTTCGACGGCGGGAAGAGGGTCAACGGCCGCAAGCGGCACATCGTGGTGGACGCCCTCGGACTGCTGCTGGCCGTGATGGTGACCGCGGCCTCGGTCACCGACCGGGACGCGGGACAGACACTCCTGGCCCGACTGCGCGAACGGCACTGGCGCGTCACGCGGGTGTGGGCCGACGGAGGCTACACCGAGCGCCTGGTCGACTTCGCCCGCGACGCCTCGCGGATCGCGCTGACCGTGGTCAGACGCAATGACGACACCAGCGGTTTCACCGTCCTGCCGAAGAGACGGCTGGCTTTCCGAGTCGCGGGCCGACCTCGTCATCCGGGTCGCCAGCCTCGAGACGGGCGTGGAGCAAAGGGACGCGCATATCATCGGCCCCGACTTCTTCGACGCGCCACCGCTACCCGGAAATGGCCTTCCGCTCCACCTCTGCCAGCCACGAAGGCGATGGGAGCTTCCGCATGATCGGGGACCTGACCATCCGCGACACCACCCGGCCCGTCCACCTGCAACTCGACTACCTCGGATCGGTCCTGGATCCGTTCGAGGTCGCCCGGGACGAGTTCCGCCGCTGGGTCGGCGAGTACGGAGCATGTCCGGCGCGCCCGCCTCATCCTCCGGACCATGAGAACGCTCAGCCGCTGGCTACCTGGCCCGACCAGCCGTAGGCCGGGGACCGGGCGATTCATCGGACCGGGTCCGGGGGGGGCCGGCCGGCCTTCTGCACGGCCTGCTGCAGCTCGTACGACCGCGGCACGATCGACACCAGACCCGGACCTTCACCGCTTCGGCCGCCACCGGCTCGGCCGCCTCCTACACGGCCGCATCCCGCCGCATCACCGGGGACGGCCAAAGCCTCGGCCGGCTCCACCTGAGTGATCACCCGGCGTGCCAACTCTGCCTCGACCACTGCGGACAGGATTCGGCCCGCCTTCGCCAGAAGCTCCTCCCCCCGCAACCGGGCAGCGGCCACCCTCTCCTCCGGCAACCCCTTCACCGACGCCACCGGCCACTTCCGCAGCGTCAGGGACGAACTGATCGCCCGAACGCTCCCACGACGGCACCGGAACCGTGCCGGACCAGCGGAAACTCAGTGATCACATCCGGTAGGACAACGGCTCCTCACCGCTGGCCGACCGGACAGCGTCTGCGCGCGATGAACACCCCAGTGGGGTGATCGCGTTCTCACGCATCGGCACCTTGCGCGCCGGGGCGCTGCTTCTGGGCGTCGACGACGGCCCGCTCCAGCACGGCGGTGCGTTCGAGGACTGTGCCAGGCTTGATGTCATCGACCTGCTTGACCTGGACAGCGCGGCTGCCGAGATAGGTGTACGTCTTGCGGTCGAAGATCCACTCGGTGCGATCGCCGCTCTGCTGGTCGACATGTGCGAGGGCGATGCCCTCGCGTCCTGCGGCGTCCTGAGCATGGTCCACCACCACGACCCCGGGGATCTTGGCGGCGGCCCGGTACAGCGCTGCATTCAGCTTCGCCGGTGCGAGCTGCTCCTTGAGCAGATCGCCGACAGTGGTGAATGCCTGCTGGTCCGGGGAGTTCCCCCGGCCCTTGGTCTCCTCGTAGATCTTCTTCAGCAGGGCGTCCGGGTCGGTGGGCAGCGTCTTGAGGTAGTCGTAGGAGGGGGCGTTCAAGCTGCGCTCGACGTCGCTGTTGAGGGTGATGCCACCCTTGGGCCGGTAACCGGGCTCGTTCAGCCAACCCTGCTTGCCCTCGGGGGAGTTCCAGACCTCACGGATGTGCAGGGGCTCGACCAAGATCTTTGACTTGTCTGCGTCGGTGTGCGAGACGGTGAGGTAGGAGACCTTGCTCTTGATGTAGATGTACTGGCCCGGACCGGGTTCGGGCGTCTTGCGTGCCGAGGCGGCGGCGGCGATGTGCTCGACGGTGGAGGCGAGCTGGGCGGTACTGCCGGACTCGATGCGGACGACTGGCGCTTCGACCGGGGACGGGACGGCTGCGGTCTTGCCGCTGCCCCCGGCACCGGCACCGGCACCGGTCAGCGTGGTGAAGGCGAATGCGCCGGCGAGGGCGGTGGCGGTGACCGGGACACCGATCAACAAGGCACGGCGTGCCGCGCGGCGGGACGGCGCGGGTACGGGGGCGGTGGGCTGGATCTCGTTCATCAGGTGTTCCTCAAGAAGCAGGTGACGGTCGCGCGACAGGTGTGGGTCTCCCGGCGCTGGCAGCAAACGGGCCAGTTCCGCGTGGTCCAGCGGCTCCTCATGCCGCGACTTCTTGCGGATCATTCGGACCTCTCCTTGTACGACTCATGTGACCGGGCCGCAGAAGTGCGGCCGCCCTGTACTTGTCCGTTGCGCGGTTGCGGTTCCGTTCGTTTCCTCATTTCTTCGTCGACCAGCTTGGTCAGCCGTGCGCGGGCGCGGGACAGGCGGGAGCGCACGGTGCCGACCGGGACGCCGAGCACGGCCGCCGTCTCCGCGTAGCTGAGCCCGGACCACACACAGAGTGTGAAGACCTCGCGCTCGCTCCGGCTCAGCTTCTTCAGCACCCGCTGGGCGGCTGCCAGCTGGTCGGCAGCCGCTATGCGGCCGACGAGCTCGTCGGCGAAGTCCCGGACCGTTTCCTTGGCCGGCACGCGCTCCAGGGCGCGCTGGTGGCGGCGCGCGGCGCGGGTGGTGTTGCGCAATACGTTCACGGCGATGCCCATCAGCCAGGGGCGCGGGCTGTCGCCCTCGTCCCGCAGCTTGACGCGCAGCCGCCACGCCTCCAAGAAGGTCAGCGAGACAATGTCCTCGGCGACGGCCCAGTCCCCGGTCACGCGCACCGCGTGCCGGTGGACCAGCCTGGCGTGGTCACGGAAGAGCTCGCGGAACGCCTCGGGGTCGCCTGCCCGTATCCGGGTGTGCAATGAGTAGTCCACGTCCAACCTTGTCCGCGCGGCAGGACAGGTTCCTGTGGCGTGCGTCACACGGTCAGCAGACATGGGGCTCCGTGGCCGGCTCGCGCTTCGCGTCCGCCCTCTCGGTGGGCTGAGCGGCATCTCGAGCCGGCAGCGAGTACGGGGCGGCACGGCAGTTGAGCACCGGGCAGGTGGTGTCGGCGGTGTTCACGAGTGGGCTGACGTGCGGCGACAAGAGGCTTCGAACTCCGTTCGCCGTGCGTGGTTGGCGATGCGCCGGCTGCGTCGGAGCGGTTCGACAGGAAGATGTCAGTGAACGTGTCCGCGCCGCAGGAGAGCGACATGGTGGCTGTCGCAACGGTGCCGTGGACGTCGATGGTGTCGATGTGGCAGGTGCGGGTCGGTTCTTCCGAGGCCGGCCGGCCCCGGAAGAGGGCGTAGTACTCATCCAGGTGCCAGGAGATGAACGCGCCGTCTCGGATCTTTTCGACGTGGGCGGTGGGAAGCAACGTCGCGAATGGACGGGACCGCCAGTGGCGTGTCCGCGGACGTAGGTGCGGAGCGGTTCGAGTGCGGCGTCCTCGACGGCGGGGACCGTGGCGGCGAGGGTGACGTCGGCCTCAGGTTCTCCACCACCGGCAACTGCTCGCCGAGCGCGCCGCCACCTCGCCCTGGCTCTTCGCGGCCGCCGCCGTGCCCCCGTCTGGACGACCGGATCGTGACCGCCGCCGTCTCCACCCACTGCCTGGACCTCAGCGGGCCGAGGACGACACGCGGCCTGGGGCCCGGCTGCACGTCTCGACACCGCCCCGCTGGTCGCCGGTCAGACGGGCGGCGAAGGCATCCCTCCAATGGACGGCCTCGCCATGCAGCGGCACAGTGGCTCGCTTACGTTCTGCCCGAGGCCGCCGCCGCTCCTTCGCGCCGCGGCTCGGTTCAGCGTCCTTCACGACACGACGTCCGCCGCTAGCGAGGAGTCCCAGCATGTCCCATCACCTGGATTCGCCCGCGGCCCGGGCCGATGCCCGGCTGAACATCTCCGACGTGTACGTGTTCCGCGGGGAACGCGGCACCGTTTTCGTGATGAACGTGTGCACCGACTCCGCAGGTCCGGACGCGCCGAAGGGCTTCCATCCAGAGGCCCGGTACGAATTCAAGATCGACAGTACCGGTGACGCCATCGAGGATCTCTCCTACCGCTTCAGCTTCGGAGAGGCCGACGCGAGCGGGTCGCAATCGGTCGAACTGCGAAGGCTCGAGGACACGCAGGCGCGTGACGACGGCGCCGACGGCGCCGTGCTCCTGACCGGAACGACGGGGCAGACACTCGACCCCGACGCAGGGCTGCGGGTGTGGACGGGCCGAGCGGGGGATCCGTTCTGGATGAATCCGGGCGTAGTGGAGGCGGTCGGCCAGGCGTTCCAGCACGGTACCGATGTTGATGTCCCGGTTCCGAGCGATTCGCCGGTGAGCAGTCTGTTTTCCGGACAGAAAGTGCGCTCGATCGTACTTGAAGTGCCGGACAGCGATCTGCTGCCCTTCACCCACGGCAAGGACGTCGGCGTGTGGGCGGTCACGGCGCTGGCCACGGATGCAGGGGGATGGCACCGCATCAACAAATGCGGGCTGCCGATGGTTTCGCCGATCTTCGCGCAGTTCGACGACGAGCTCGCGGAGCGGCTGAACCAGACGGCCCCCGCCGATGACGCCCGTGCCTTGAGCCAGGAGATCGCCGGGCGTGTCGCAGCGGTCGTCGGAGCCCGCGGCACCACGACCGATCCGCAGGCCTACGGCCAGCAGATCGCCGAACGTATTTTCCCGAACGTCCTGCCTTATACGATCGGCACCCCCGCGGTGTTCGGGTTCGCGCGATTCAACGGCCGAGCGCTTACCGACAACGCTGGCGAGGTCATGTTCTCGCTCACCACCAACAGTGCACTGAGCATCAGTCTCGGCAAGGAAGCCGTCGATGCCCCCGCCACCCCCTTCTTCCCGTACGTGGCACCGGCCGCCTCCTGACGACCAGAATCGCACTGTCGGTGTCGGTGACCGCACCCAACGGACCACCCCGGATGGGGTGTGCGCACCGCCCACGGCAGCCAGGACCGCACCGCGGCCGGGAAGCCGGCCACTGACCCCGGCAGGGCGGCGCCCGAGCGGACACCGTGCTCACCGCCCCCAGGGCCGGGGTACCGCTGCTGCTGGAGCGGGCCGGCGATGGCAGCCCAGGACGGCCCCGGTCACCTCGTCGGAAGGACGAGTCGCTGGCGCATCCGACGACCGGCCCGGTCACGGCCGAAGCAGTGTGCCGGGCTTTCACCCGCTTTCGGGTGAGTGCGCTCGGCGCGGTGGGATGGCGCGGCCCGGCGATGTGTTGTCGGAGGCCGGTTGTTCCAAGGATGGGCTGCGTCCGGGCGTAGGAGCGCGGTGCGCACCATCGCAGCCCGCCCGCCTGGTGCCAGTGCACCCGGCCCGCCCGCACATGCGGGGGCGTCCGTCACTGTCCAGGCGCGGTTTCGCTCCAGGTGTGAGGGCAGGGCGCTCACGGCCCGGAGCGCATTCCCCCTCCACGTCGACTGCGTGTTGCAAGAATTGACCTCATCGAACATACTTGATTAGGCAAGTAAAGAGATTGCTGGAGGCCTGAGGGGGCATCAGCGACGCCGCCACTGGACAGGCCTCTGAAGGAGCACACACATGACCACGCTGAGGAACAGGCGTCTCGCTGGTCCCGGCGTCGCTCTTCCGGCAGTGCCGCTGGCGGGCGGGGGACTTGCTCACCCCGCCGCAGCCGCCAACTCCCCTGAGGCCAGGCCAACTTCCACACCGGCGCCCGTGGAAGCGTTCACCGAAGGGACACAGGTGGCCGTCCGGCGAACGGAAGCCCTGGGACGCGCCGGGTGACGGTCGCGGCGGTGACCTTCACCCGGAGGCCGGCGAAGTCGGCCGGTGGCCGTGACCAACGTGGCCCGGGGGGCCACCACTATCAGGCTGCCTACCTGACCCGGTCAGAACGTGAGAAACCGACACTGATATGTATGGATCATGACTGATCATCGCAACCTTGGTTCGACCAACCTCCAAGTTCACCCCCTCTGCCTGGGTGGCAACGTCTTCGGCTGGAGCGCCGACGAGAACGAGTCCTTCGCCGTACTCGACGCCTACGCCACGGCGGGCGGCAATTTCATCGACACCTCTGACGCGTACTCGTCCTGGGCCCCCGGCCACAAGGGCGGCGAGTCCGAGACCGTCATTGGCCGGTGGATGGCCGCGCGTGGGAACCGCTCCGACGTGGTCATAGCCACCAAGGGTGGTCTGCACCCCGAGTTGAGGGGCCTGGCCTCGGCGACCATCAAGGCCGCTGTAGAGGGGTCATTGCGCCGGCTCCGCACGGACTACATCGACTTGTACTACACACACGCGGACGACAGGTCCGTGCCAGTCGAGGAAATCATCACCGCGCTTGACGGGCTGGTGAAGGAGGGCAAGGTCCGGGCGATCGCGGCCTCCAACATCAGTCCAGAGCGACTGACTGCCTCCCTCGCCTTCTCCGAGCGTGAAGGCCTCGCCCGCTACGTGGCGCTCCAGCCCCACTACAACCTCGTTTCCCGCGACACCTACGAGGGCGAACTACAGGACGTCGCCGCTCGTAACGACCTGGCCGCCGTGCCGTACTTCGCACTCGCCTCGGGATTCCTCACCGGCAAGTACCGGCACAACAGCGCAGTCGACAGCGTTCGCGCAGAGGGAGCCGCGAAGCACCTGGAAGGCGAGCGGGGCCCCAAGGTGCTCGCCGCACTCGACCACATCGCCCAGGTGCACGAGGCCGAGATCGCAACGGTGGCACTCGCCTGGCTGGCTGCCAGGCCGACAGTGACCGCTCCCATCGCATCCGCGCGCACCGTCGAACAGCTCCCCGCTCTGCTGGCACTCACCGACCTGCGCCTGACGGACAACGAGATCGCGCAGCTCGACGCGGCCTCCGCCTGAACGGGCGCCTCACCCTGCCCGCATCCGCACCGGACGACGTCCCGTGACACACCGCCGCGCGGCAGTCGCCACGCGCTCCCTGACCCACTACGACCCGCTCGGCGAGGTGTGCCAGAACTTCGGAGGGCCGAAGCCTCACCGGGGCAGCGGCCCAAGGATGCCGCGGAGGCAAGGGCAAAGGCTGAGGCGAAGACGGATGCGGCAGCGGTCGGTGCGAAGGTGGAGCGAGATCTCCCCGCGCTGAACAGGCAGGCCGTGTCGGCCCCGAAGAGCAAGACGCGGGTCTGTCAAACGATTGGGTCTGTTCCGTAGTCGGTGGTGACGGCGGGTGTGGTCAGCCCAGGAGGATGCGGTGGCGGAGGAGGGGGAAGCTCGCGCGGCCGTACATCTGGCGCT
>NZ_JNWV01000084.1 GCF_000716535.1 Streptomyces flaveolus
GGGAACCGTACTGTCGCCCGCCACCCAGGAGATCACCCGCCTCGCCCGCCGCATGCTGCTCGCACACGGAGCCGCCCAACGGCCCGCGCGGGACGGCCTCCGCACATGATCGGTGATGAGCCGACCCACCAGCGCGCTCCCCCGCATCCCTCCGGACCGGATGATCACCCGATCGCGCTGCGCTTCGCCCGGTGCGTCATCGTGGAGCAGGCCGTCCGCCGGCTCGGGCTGACAGACCGCTGCATGGCCGATGAGGTGCAGCGGGAAACGCGGAGGCACCAGGGAGCGCAGATGCGCTCGCCCTGCGGACTGGCTGATCCGGCACGTCCTCAACCGGGTGAACATCGACGCGTTCACGTCGGCGGCAGCTGGGCCGCGAAAAGGAGCGGCCGCTGCCGGCCGGCCACTCGCGAACAGGCCCTCGACGCGTTGCGAATCCAGGGCTCGGCCGCCCGCCCGCGCCGTCCACGCCGCCACCTTCACCGGCCACGACTGGGCGATCAGCGATCGCGAGCAGCCCATGGCCGGGCGAGGGTGATCGGAGACCTGCCCTTTCATCGGCTCACCGATGTCCCGCATTGCAAGGAGCACCGCCATGTCCGGACGCAATACCGTTATCCGCAGCCTGCACGATCTGGGGCTGGCCGCGTGGTTCGGTGGCTCCCTGATGGGCGCGGTCGGTCTCAACGGGGCCGCCAAGAAGGAAGGCGGTACGGAGACCGCCCGGGCGCGCATCGCATCAGCCGGCTGGACCAAGTGGATGCCGGTCAGTGCGGCCGCGGTCGCTGCGCACCTCTACGGAGGCGGGGGCCTGCTCGCCGTCAACGCCCACCGGGTGTGCAAGCAGAAAGGCGTGGCCGGCTCCACCACCGCGAAGACGGTCGTCACCGCGGCGGCACTGGCCGCCACCGCCTATGCCCGCGTCCTGGGCAAGAAGATCGAACTCGCCTCCTCCCCCGACCCCCAGGACACCGAGAAGGCAGCCAAGCACCCCATCGACACCGCCAAGGCACAGCGCCAGCTCGCCTGCGTGCAGTGGGCGGTGCCGGCCCTGACCGGAGGCCTCGTGGTCCTCAACGCCCTGCACGGCGAACAGCAACGGCCACTCGAGCAACTGCACGGCATGTGGGAGCACGCCCGCGCCGTCACCCCGCTCCTGCCCTGACGGTCAGCACGGGGCGCTGAGCGTGTAGGTGTGGGTGGTGGTCCACACGGCGCCGTAGGCCGCTGTGCAGGCGCGCTGACCTCCCTGAGCTGCCGTGCGGCCGAGGTCGAGCAAGGTGCGACCTGTGCGAGTTCTTCGGGACGACTCTCACCCCTGGTGTTCCGCAGCCGCCGGGACGACTCCACCGGCTCCTCGCCATCGAGCTCAAGCGCCCCACGGGGCCCCCGCGCGCCCGCCGAGCGGGAGGAGGCGGCACGTACATCGGTGTGCGAAATGGGCGCGACGCCACCCCTCGGCCACCGACCCGTGGTCGGCCTGAATCCCACCACCCCACACAGTGAGGCGGGAACCCTGATAGAACCGACCGTGTCGCCCCCACTCGCCGCCTACGGCTCGTCCAGGAGCGCGGTCACCATGCTGACCATGCAGTACGCCAAGACGATTCCAGACGTCCGCTTCAATGCGGCGGACCCAGGGCAGACGGCGACCGAATTCACCGGCCGGCTCGGCCACAGCGTCGAGGAGGGTGCCGAGGCGGCGGTGCGCATCGCCATCCTGGGGTCCGACACGCACCGGTACGGTGACCGACCGCACCGGTGTGCTCCCATGGTGACCGGGCAGGTCCGACGCCGCGTGTCCGGAGCATCGCGACCCGGACGGCCGCCTCGTCCCCGTCAGGTGTGAACCGCCCTGCCTTCCCACCTGTGCACGGGACCTGACCGTCCGTCCTGCCGACGAGTCCGAGCCGTTCGACGACCCACCCATGGCCGGTACCGTCCCGGCCCCGGCCGAGCTCAGGGCTTCGGCGCCCTCGGGGTCAGCACGCTCCGGCTCGGATCCAGTGCCCTGTGTGTCCAACATCAGGGTCAAGGCCTTCCCTCGCATGACCGCCCTACGCCGTCCTGTCAGCACTCCGGAGAACCACCCCACCGCGCTGGTCTCCGCCCGGCCCGAACTGCCCAACCCAGACAGCGAGGCCAGGCCGTTGGGGACGTCTGGCCGACCGCGCCTACGGATGCGTGTCCGTGATCGCGATGACCTCGTCGAGGCGGTCCCGCGCGGCCTCCAGGTCGTTGATCTTGGCCTGGATGCGCTCGCGTTCGACGCGCAGCATGGCTCGTTGATCGGCGTCGGTGTGCCCGGAGTCCCAGCACGGAAGGAGTTCGGTGATCGTTCGGCTCGTCAGGCCGGCGGCGAACATCTGCTGGAAGAAGCGGACCAGGGAGATGGCCTCCTGCCGGTACAGGCGCTGGCCGGACGGGCTGCGCTCCGGGGTGAGCAGCCCCTGCTGCTCGTAGTAGCGCACGGCGCGCACCGAGACGCCGGCCCCCCGTGCCACCTCGCCGATGCGGATCAACCGCTCGGTCGCGTCCGCTGGGACAGACATGGTGATTCCTCTCACCCTGGCTCTGACGGCCAGCACTTGCCTCTGACGTCAACGTCAGGTTTTAGCGTACCGGACATGGACATCAACAACTCCGTCGCCCTTGTCACCGGAGCCAACCGCGGCCTGGGCCGCGCCTTCGCCCAGCGCCTGCTCGAACGGGGCGCCCGCAAGGTCTACGCGACGGCCCGCCGACCGGAGACCGTGGACCTGCCCGGGGTCGAGGTGCTGCCCCTCGACATCACCGATCCCGCATCCGTGAGGGCCGCCGCCGCGGCCGCTCCGGACGTCTCGCTACTCATCAACAACGCGGGAATCAGTACGGGGACCGACCTGGTGACCGGTTCGCCGGACGCGGTACGGCGCGAACTGGAGACCAACACGTTCGGCCACCTGGAAATGATCAGGAAGTTCGCGCCGGCGCTCGCCAGGAACGGCGGGGGCGCGATCGTCAACGTCCTCTCCGCCATGTCGTGGTTCGGGGGCAGAGGCGCCGGTGCCTATCACCTGTCCAAGGCCGCCGCCTGGGCCATGACCAACGGCGTCCGCCTGGAGCTCGCCGAGCAGGGCACGCTCGTCACAGCGGTACACCTCGGCCTGGCCGACACCGACATGGCCGCGAGCTGGCCCGTGGACAAGATCGCTCCGTCGGACTTGGCCGACGCGGCGCTCGACGGTGTCGAGGCGGGCTCCGCCGAGGTCCTCGCCGATCAGTGGAGTCGGGATGTCAAGTCCCGTCTGCCCCTGACGCCGGAAGAGTTCAACGCCGCAATGGACCGCGCCCTGGCGGCGCTGACGGCGGCCTGAGGGCCCCTCGGGCCGCACGGACTTCGGTCTCCTGCTTCTCGTCGGCCTCTCGAACACCTCTGCTGAGGGCATGCGTCGTAAGCCACGTCGGATGCGCTGGTCGAGGTGTTCGGGGGTGCTGAAGGCGACGTCGAAGAGCCGTCCGCGTCGCAGGAGAGATCAGATGCCTTCGCCGGATCCCGTGATCATCACCGGCTTCCACACCGGCCGTGACAGTCACGCTCGACGGGCTGGGGGCCGCTGCCCCGGAGGTGCTCGCCGGTCGGGAGACCAGGGAGGCCAAGGCTGTTGCTGCTACCTCGTCACAGCACAGACACGTGGTCGCCCCCCTTCTCGCCGGGTGCCGCAATGCTGACCGGGGCTTCCGGGTCATGACGCGGACGGTGCGGCCGGGGTGCCGGGCTCGGGACGCCGGCGGTAGCGGGTGCCATCGGTGTGGACGGTGCCGCCGGTCGGAACGGGGAAGTGGGTGCCCAGTAGCAGGCTGTCCGTGCCGGCCAGTTGCTCCAGGAGCCGGGTCCGGGTGAGCACCGTCTGCTGTGCGTCGGTGTCGACGCAGCTGGTGATGTGGGGGTGTGACAGCTGCACCGGGTGGTGGATGCTGTCGCCGGTGATCAGAGCCGTGCGGTCGGTGCCGCGCACTTCCACGGCGACCTGCCCGGGAGTATGTCCGGGGGTCGGGACGAGGCGAACGCCGGGAGCCACCTCGCGCCCGTGTTCGGAAACGTCGACGGCGTCGTACTGACCGCTGTCGCGGACGGGACAGACGGAGTCGCGGAACATCCGGCGGCGCGCCTCGTCCATTTCGGCCGAGGCCCAGTAGTCCCATTCGGCGCGGCTGGTGAGGTAGCGGGCGTGCGGGAACGTCGGTTTCCAGTGTCCGTCGAGGAGACGGGTGTTCCAGCCGACATGGTCGGTGTGAAGGTGGGTGGTGATGACGAGGTCCACGGAACCTTCCTCACCCTCGGACGCGCGCTGATCTGCTGGCGACGCCCGAACTCCCGGTAGGAGCTCCATCGCAACTGACGGCCGAACCATCCCCCGTGCGGTCCGATCGTCCGGGCCGCGACCCTTGAGCAGCGGCCGGCACGGATCATTTCACGCGTTCGGCTCTGTCTGTGGCCAGGACGCTGTCGAGTACGGCGGCGAACCTGTCCCGTGCTTCGTCACGCAGGGACACGTAGCAGCGCGTGCCTTCCATACGTTGCAGAAGGAGCCCGGCGTCGCGGAGCACCTTGATGTGGTGACTGAAGGTGGACTGTGCGAGCTGCACATTGAAGTCTTGGCGTGTGTGTTCGTTGCCGTCCGCAATGATGTTCATGACGTGGAGGCGGACAGGGTCGCCGAGGGCTGACAGCACTTTCGCGAGGGTGACGGCTTCGAGGTCGGGATGGGTCAGTTCTCTGGGCATGACTTCCAGCATACTTCGAACATCGACGATAATCGATTATCGTGGGTTTCCGGCGCCGCCCCGGAAGCTCTCACGCTGCCTCGCCGCAGAGGCCGCGCGATACGAGGAGGGCGCTAGCGGGGTTTCGATGCCCGGCGGGGCCCCGCTTCGGTCCAGCCACCTGTCACCACAGTGAGGAAGTACCGTCATGAAGCTTGAGCCCACCCTCGACGGTCGCGTCGCGATCGTGACCGGCGCAGGCTCGGGGATCGGCCGAGCCACGGCGATCGCGATGGCCGAGGCGGGGGCCCACGTCCTCGGTGTGGGCCGACGAGAGGCAGCCCTGGAAGAGACCGCCGCCGTCCACTCAAACATCGCGACCCTCGCCGTCGACGTGCGCTCGGAGCAAGCTCCCGAGCTGATCATCGGCGAGGCGATCGACCGGTGGAAGCAACTGGACGTGCTGGTGAACAATGCGGGCGCAACCGCTCGCGTCTCCCTCCAAGAGGTGACACGCGAGCGCATCACTGATCTGTTCGACCTCAACGTCATCGCGCCCACCATGCTCGTCCAAGCGGCACTTCCCCATCTGCGCCGCAGTCATGGCTCGATCATCAACATCTCCAGCACCTACGGCCACCGCCCGCAGCCCGGCGCCGCCCACTACGCGGCTTCCAAGGCCGCGCTGGAACAGCTGACACGTACCTGGGCGCTCGAACTGGCCGAGGACGGGGTCAGGGTGAACTCCATAGCGCCCGGCCCGACGGAGAGCGAGGCACTGTCCATGAGCGGTCTCACCGAGGAGGACGTGGCACGGGTCAAGAAGGAGCAGGCCGCACAGATTCCTCTCGGCAGGCGAGGTGAGCCTGAGGAAGTGGCGTCCTGGATCGTTCGCTTCGCCGATCCCACGTCGACCTGGCTCACGGGCCAGATCCTCACCATCGACGGCGGGCTGGAACTGGTCTGATCCGCATGCCCTGTCGGGGCTCCTGGGCCGGTTCTGGGTGGATCTTCGTGATCGGCCCGCCACGGGAACCGGCAGATGGCGTGGTTCGGCCGGCTCGCCCGCCGGTACCCCTTCTTCCGGGCCCCGGCCGCATGCAGGTGAGCCCGCAGGATCGGGGAGTCCACCGGCATGGCCGGGGCCAGATCCTCCTCGGCGTCACCCTGCGCCATCAGCGCGGTTACGATGAGTGAGGGGCGAGCAGTGCCCCGGGTCCGGCGTCGACGGATCCGGGGGCCGGGGACGGTCGCACCGCTCCAGATCGCGCTGGGCCGGGTGGAAATCCGGCCGGCACTCCCGCAGCTCTGTAAGCCCACCGTGACGAGCTGACGGCCGCGTTCGCGCATCTGGGCATCTCCTTCGGACCGATCGAGGGTGGCTGCTTCGGCTTCCGTCGCCTCGACGACGAGCACCCGGACTCCGACAGGGCGTTCAAGCTCCCGCGCGACGACATCGCGGTGGCACGGGAGCGGCTCTCCTGATCAGTCACGCAACCGATCCGTCCTGCCTGGTCGAGTCGCGACTCCCTGGCAAGCGCTGACCGTTCGTAACCAGGTGCCCGTGGCAGTCATCGAAATGGTCTGCTCCGGCGCACGGGTCCATCGCCGGCGACTGGAGCGCCGGTCCCGTGTCATCGTGGGCTTCTGCTCATGTGCAGCCGATCCGAGGGGCGGGGGCCGGCCGGGTGAGGAACTCGGCCCGGTGCGGCACGGGGGCCGTGGACGGTCAGTGAAGGGCGTCGGCCGGCACAACAGCATTGTGGCGTGCGGCGTCTTCGGCGACACGATTGCGTCCGGCCTTCGCAGGTGGGAGGGCGGTTCCTGCCGGTTGCGGTGAGGCGCCAGAACAAGTGCCCGATGCGCGGGCCACGTTGCGGACGTGAATGGCCGGTATCCCACTCCGAAACGCAGGCGTGTCTGCCAGTACAGAGGGCAACAGGAGACCACGAAGAGGTCGCTGAGCGCATCTCGGTTCACGACGGATGGCCGACGGCAGGGAGGTGGAAGACGATGTGGTGGTTGTGGCTGGTCGTCCTCGTCGCGGTGGTGGCATTGCTCGCCGGGGCGGTGGTCCTCGTTCAGGCACGACGCCGGTCCGGAACGGTGATCGCGGTCAACCGCGGGCGCGCCGGCCGGGGAGGCGGACGGTGAACACCCTCGTACTCGCCTCCGAGCTGTCCGGACGAGTGGTGGTGACACTCGGCGGGGAGGCGGTGGCACAGATCAAGGATGTCGTCTTCGACGGGCCGGCGGGCCGGATCACCGGTTTCACCCTCAGCGGGCGAGGCCTGCTGGCCGGGCCGCTGAAGCAGAGCCTTCCCTTCTCCCACGTGCACGCGGTCGGGCCATCCGCGGTGATGATCGTCAGCAAGGCTCTCTTCGAGGACCGGGACGCGGTCGTCGGACGCGGCGAAGCCGATCGCGGCCGAGTCCCGGGGGCTCCGGTCCTCACCGAAGAAGGCATCGACATCGGCACCGTGGCGGACGTGGTCATCGAGACGGGGACGAGCGGCCGGGTGGTCGGCTTCGAGGTCGCCGCCAACGACAACCTCGACCCGCAGCACCGCAAGGTGTTCGTGCCGCGCGGCCAGTCCCTGGCCGTCTCCGGTCATGCCCTCGTCGTTCCCGCGCAGGCACGGCATTTCGTCACGGACGACCTGCCCAGCTTCGCCGCCCAGGTCGAAGCCTTCCTCACTCACATGCGGCACCGCTGACCAGGCGCCGCTCCGCCCGACGTAGGAGGACCCGCGATGCTCTTCTCCCAGGCCCTCGGCCTACCGGTGATCACGGCCGACGACGCGACCACCGTGGGCAAGGTGGCGGACCTGACCGTCGACGCACACGACGCCACGGTAGCCGCGGTGCGGTTGTCCGGCGCGGCCGACCGCACCGAAGCGCTGCCGTGGAGCGCTGTGGAGGCGGTGGGCACGGACGCGGTGATCGTCCACTCACGTGTCACAGCCGAGCAGGGCCAGGACCGTGTGCCTGCCCATCATCGGGCACTCGGGAGCCGGGTGCTGACCGAGCACGGCGCCGAGCACGGAACGGTCAGGGACATCGCCTTCGACCCCGTCTCCGGTCGCATCCTCACGCTCTACACCGCCCTCGGGGAGATCGCCGGCGCGCGCCTGATGGGCCTCGGCTCCTATGCCGCGGTGGTGCGCGCCGAACCTGCCCTCACCGGTGCCGTCGGCTCACCGTGATGCCCCGTTGCTCCCCGTTCGGTTGGTGCGCTGGTGACGCACGTGAAATCCGCGCCTGGATCAGGCCAATGCCATCAGCTCGGCCGGTTCGGCGTCGGTGGACCTCCGGCGAGTCGACCTAGACGGCTGTCACCCACTCCTCTCGCCTTGGTGGGCGCCTCAGACCAGCCCGCCACCCGAACGGGGCTGAAGCAGACGGTGATTGAGCCGGTCTGCCCGTCCATGGTCCCAAGGCCCGGACGGCCGGGTGGTCGGTGCCGTCCAGCAGAAGTCCGCGGCGATGACGGTGAGCGGGAGGAGTGGCACGGCGAGAACCGGGCGGAGGCAGCGGCGGTCGTCGTCCACGGGAGAAGGGCTGGTCATCGGCGCGGCGCGCTCCTTGCGTCGGCCAGGTTGTTCATCAACCTCACCCGTGGGCTTGGGCGTCGGTGGCCCGTGAGTACCTGGCCCAGCTGAAGACGGAGAGCGCGTTCGCCCGTGTGCTCTTCGAGGAAATCGCCCCGGATACCGGGCTGACCGCCGATCTCCCGCCCGGGGATACCGGCTGCCAGGTCCAATGATAGCCCGTTGCCCAGAGCATCTGGTTTGCCCTTCCTGAGGGCTGGACCCCAACGGCTCGTGCCGCCCGTTCCACCTGGAGATCGCGTGGTCGCGCAAACAGCCGATCAGCGGGCACGCAGCGCATCGCGCTCCACTTGCGGCATATGGGTGATCGGCGTTGACTGGAATTACCTTGATGACCAGCGAGAGTCGGATGTGATGTCCGCCGTCCGCTCTTCAGCGAGTCGTCGTCAACTCTCCCGCATTGCGCTGGTCGTGCCTGGTGCCAAGCGGCAAGACCAGTTGGGCGTGTTCTACGACCACGGAATGCTCCTGCTGGTACCCGCCATCGGAGGTCGCAATGACACACGTCTCGTTTGCCCGTAGTCCACTACCCAGGGTCATGGCCTTGCTCATCACGGCCGCCTTGACGCTTTCCCTCTCGGTCGCGTTCACGCTCGTCTCAGCGAATCAGGCAGCCGCTTGCCTCACCACAAGTAAGCTTCCAGGCACGTGGTATTCGAGCAATGACAGGCTGAGCCGCGTCGACGTAACTGTTTCGGAAAGCTGCGGTCTCTACGTCAGGGCCTATTCCACGTGCGACCACGACTCGACCAGGGATTGCCCCTGGGACAACGGCCGGACGAAGAAGCTGACCCCCAGCAAGTACGTCCCCGGCGCCCGGTACGCCTGGTACACGTGGAACAACGCGAGCGAGCAGCTGCGCCTGAATCGGGATTCGAACTACTTGTCAGTTCAGGATCACATTGAATGGAAATCCGGCAAGGTGGAAGACTTCACGGTACGCATGTCCAGGTGATCGCCGACAGCGCTGTCATGTGCCACCACGCGATCCGCCGGACGCTGTGGCTTCTGCGCGCCGGTTTTGCCCCTCGCGGTGTGAATCTGTCGCGCTTCTGGCACGCGGCACTGATCACCAGACACGACAACAAGGCCCAGGTCTCTGACCTGGGCCTTCAGTATGGAGGGGGTGACGAGAGCCGAACTCGCGCCCTCGGCTTGGGAAGCTGCCGCTCTGGGCGCTGTTCGAAGAATGCGACCGGCCGGGTCTGACCCTGGTGCCGAGGGCCTCGCGGCGTCCCGTGTCGCTCGGCTTGCGGCCGGGCCGGTGTCCTTGTGTCACATCCGCAGCGGTGACGGGAGACCCTCCTGCCGTCCCACCTGATGCCCTGACAGGGGGCACTTCCCACACTGGATGCACGGATGGTGCACCCGCCGCTGTCGACGCTGCGTCGGGTGCGCCTCCTGGCGGTTGAACGGAGAGAGTGTGACAACCATAGGCTCGACCGTGACGAACAGGCGGAGCGAGGACGAGGTTCCGTTGATCACCGCGTCACCGGCCTTGACCGGCGCCCTTCAGCAGGTGCTCCTCGCACTGGCCGTAGTCGGCGTTTCCGCTCGCGCGCGGGTGCTGGCGAGGCGGTAGGAGTCGGTTGCGGTCTCGATGATGGCGCCGTTGAAGGTGAGGCGGTCGACGATGGCCGCGCAGAGACGGGATCGGTGAAGGTCTTGGTCCACCCTCCGAACGACTCGTTGGAGGCGATGGCAACGCTGTTCTTCTCCTCACGCTCGGTCAGAACCCGGAACAGCAGTTCCGCGCCGTGCCGGTCGAGTTCGAAGTGTTCGAGTTCGTCGATGCAGAGAAGATCGACGCGGCCGTAGCGTGGATGGTCTTGTTCAGCTGCTTCTCGTTCGCGGCCTCGACCAGTTCGTTCACCAGCTGGCGCACGTCCAGGTCCGCGGCAACGCCCGAACGCTGGCGGACGGCGCCTGACGCTCGACCACGGCCGGGGCACGGCCCCCGGCGGTATGTCAGCAGGCCGCTGTCCCGATACGCACCGCTGGCCCGATGCGCGCCGCTGCCCCGATACGCGCCGCATCGCCGTCGTGTGGGCACGGTTCCCCCGCCCGGCCGGGTCCGATCTCCTCACCCCTGCTCGACGAGCAAGCCGTCGAACCCCGCAGGGTGAGCAGGGAGGAGGCTCCGCCCACCTCGCCGCCGGCCGGGTGATCACATGGTTCAACGAGGCGCGGAAGAGCGTGAGAGTGCGCCGGCGAAACCCCCGATCATGTGCGCAGGCCGTCCCGCGCGGGCCGTTGGGCGGCTCCGTGTGCGAGCAGCATGCGGCGGGCGAGGCGGGTGATCTCCTGGGTGGCGGGCGACAGTACGGTTCCC
>NZ_JNWV01000085.1 GCF_000716535.1 Streptomyces flaveolus
ACGGCCTCCGCCAAATCCAATACCGCAGCGACATCATCGACGGATGCCTCACCGGAACAGGCCTCACACCGACGACACCACGACTACAACGTCAGTAACTGACCATGTAGGACACGGTCTTATAGGTCGCCGATCAGCTCCTTCTTCTTGCTGATCACCGGGTCACCGGCGTCCCGGTGCTCTGGTGCCTGCTCATTGAGGTAACGAACTGGGCATCCCTGTCGGCATGTTGAGCGCCTGCGATGGTCTTGGCGTTGGCCTGCAGGTTGAAGCCTTCCTCCCGCAGCAGGCCGGCGACCGTGTCGGCGAAGACCCGGTGGCCCTGCCGGGTCAGCTCCGCTGCCAGCTTCCGTGTCGACTTCGTCGTCCACCGCAACGGCGACATCGGATCGCCCCGCTCATCAGGCTCGACCAGCGCAAGCAGCGCCGGTCGCAGCCCCGGATCAAGGTCTACAGCCTTCTTCCGGCCCCCACCAAGACGACGGGCCCGCCCCAACAAAGCCTGACCAGACTCCAGTTCAGCCGCTCCGCGCGAAACCGTTCCTTCTCGAACCCCGGCCGCGGCAGCGACGAGCCTGATCCCACCATGTCCCAGCGACAACGCTTCCGTCCCTATGGCCAGCCGACGCTGGCGCTCGTCCAGATGCGGCAACAACACCTGGAACTTCGCAGCCAGGACGGATTTGATCCCCTCTGGTCTCCCCATACCAGAACCATGAATTCCACAGCTGGAAGCCACGACTTGTTTCCCGGCAAGTCCTAAAGCTGACCTCGATCTTTCTTGATGGTCCGCCGACGGAGTCGGCGGACCATCAAGAAAGATCGAGGCTTACCACCGCATCAGCATGCTGCCTTGCGTGTTTCCCTCTGGTCGTTACTTTCCGAAGAAACCGATCAGCTCGCGACTGAGCTCTGTCGGCCGTTCCTCCGCGAGATAGTGGCCGGCGCCGGGGAGTTGAACGAACCGGATGTCGGTCGCTCGATTCTCATTGGATGCCCGGGACAGCTCAAGGTAGTGTCCGCCCGGCACCAGGACCGGCATGGTCAGTTTGGGGTAGTCGGCCGCCTCCTGGATGTCGTTGTAGAGCGTGCGATACCAGCCGGCGACTGCCCGGATCGCTTCGGCGGAGTCGTACGCCTTGGCGTAGATCGCCCTGCTCTCCTTATCGACGGCGCCTGGATCCCCGGAGATTTTTTCAGCGTACCAGTCGATGATGACGCTGTATTGGCCCTCAAGGAGCCGTTCGGGAAGTCCTTCGAGCTGGTTGAAGCCGAAGTGCCACGCATTGAATTCCGGCGACGAGGGCAGGGCAGGAATGCTGGCCAGGGATTCGCTGGGCGCTCCCGCGTCCCATATTGCCAATTTTTTTGTGGCGTTCGGATAATTGGCGGCGAAGAAGTACGCGATCCAGGAGCCGACGTCCTCGCCGGCCATATTGACCTTTTCGTAACCGAGGTGCCGGACGAGTTCGTAGACGTCGCGCGCCATG
Organism: Streptomyces flaveolus; assembly: GCF_000716535.1. Lineage (GTDB taxonomy): Bacteria > Actinomycetota > Actinomycetes > Streptomycetales > Streptomycetaceae > Streptomyces > Streptomyces flaveolus_A. The sequence goes on from NZ_JNWV01000085.1 coordinate 1,491, forward strand.
TTCGCCTTGGCGTACCCGGTCTCGGGTTTCTCCGAGTCGCCCATCCCTCGGTATTCGCAGACGATCACCCGGAAGTGCTCAGCGAGGATGGGCATCATCTTGTGATATTGCCACCACGTGCGTGGCCATCCTGGCAGCAGGACCAGCGGGTCACCCGAGCCGCCGATCACATAGTGGAGCCGGACGCCGTTGACCTCAGCATAGGCGTGCTCGAAGTTGTCAAGTTCGGCTGGCATCTATTTTCTCCCCTCGACTGAACGTGCTACTGCTCTTGAATACGTGATGTCGCCATGGAGACGAGTCCCGATACGGGCCGGGCAGCCATCGAGGACGTCATGGCAGTACTGGTGGGAGCTGACGGCTGAACTGCAGGGTTTTCGCCAACGATTGCGGATGGCGGGTGCGCGGTTCGCCTGTGGTGATGCGAAGGCCGCCATCGCTCGCAACCTGTGCGCGGGCATCCGCGCTGCGCAGTGATGGCGTGGGGCCTGACTGGAGACCGCGATGAGACCTGCCTCATTGCTGAGCGATACGTTGTTCGCAGTACGTCAGCCTCGACCACACCACGCTTTCGACGTCACTGACTCGGATCGGGGAGCATCTCCGTGGCGTAGCGCTCCATCAGCTCTGCCGCACCTCGTGACATCTCGATCTCCTGGATGGGCGGGGGTGCGACGCCGGGCTCGGCTATTGGGCTGCCAGCCACGAGGAGTTCCTCTATGCCGCCGCTGGGGGTGTAGAAGAAGATCATGCGGGCTGCGTGGACGCCGCGGTTGAGGAACCGGTGCCTGGTGCCGCGTGGCACGAAGAAGAATCCACCGGCACCCGCCGTGACGGTCTGGTCGCCGTTGAGGAACTCCAGCTCACCGGAGATCAAGTAGAAGGCCTCGTCGTGTTCGTTGTGCACGTGGGGCCCAGGGCCCCCGCCGGGCGGCACGGTGGCGTCAAACAGGGCCAACGAGCCGTTGGTCTCCTGCGTGCCGACCTTGAGGGTGTACGTGTCGCCGCCGGACGCCCAGAACGTCTTCCCCCCCTCTGCGGGCACGTAGATGCCGCTCCTCTTGGTGTAGCGGGGGTCCGTTGCGTTCGAGTCGACCAGACTCATGTGGCCTCTCTCTCATCCGTGGATCCGAGGTTCACTAATGTTCGTTAGGAAACTAGACCAGGTATGATTGACGTGTCAATATCCTCGATTTCCGCCTGCTTGAGCGCTGCGGCGGCAGCACAGGGCCCCAGGCAGGATTAGAAGGGCGGTGCATCGCCAATGCCGGGTGGTCGACCCCGGAGTTACGATCCCGACGTCGCATTGGAAGCCGCCATGCGGACCTTCTGGGCCCAGGGCTACGAGGGCACCTCCGTGTCCGACCTGACGACGGCCATGGGCATGACCGCGCCCAGCGTCTACGCGGCGTTCGGAGACAAGGAGACTCTGTTCAGAAAGGCTGTCGAGCGCTACCTTGCGGGCCATGGCGGGTACCTGAAGCCGGCCTTGGAAGAGCCGACGGCCTCACGTCTGATGCACACACTGCTGCGCTCTGCCATCGACGTGGTCTCCGGCGATCACACCCCGCATGGCTGCCTGACCGTCCAAGGCGCCCTTGCCGTGAACCCGCGCTCGCTCGCAACCCGGGAGTTCCTGAACACCATCAGGGTCAGCGGGGTGGAACCCTTGACCGAGCGGCTACGGACCTTTCAGCAGAACGGCGACTTGCCCCCCGACTCTGATCCCTCCGCCCTTGCGAGGCTTCTACTCACAGTCATCCATGGACTCGCCGTCCAGGCAGCCTCAGGGGTGCCGCGGGAGATGCTGGAAGTCGTCGCCGACGAGGTGGTGGCCTGTTGGCTGCGCAGCAAGACCTGAGGTCGGAATCTGTCCCGAGTGGTGGACGCCTCTGAGCCCGGCCCTGGCAGGGGTCGGGTAGGAGGCGTGTTTTATTCAGGGCCGGGGGCCGGTGCCCAGCCGCTGGTCTGTCGCGGACGACGGGAGGGCGAGCCTGGTGGCGGGCAAGAGGAAGGCGAACGAGGCGGGATCGAGCAACGACCTGCGCGCGGATGTGCTGCGTGTCCTCGGAGTGCTCAAAGGCCGCCACGGCCGACCAGATCCAACGGCTGTCCTCGCCGCACCTGACCTACCGGCACACCCTCATGCCGACGGCGGCCAAGCAGAAGGAAGCACGCACCTCCTCCCACCGAGCCGCGGCTAACGACCTTCGCCGCCAGGGCCTGCTCCTAGACGGCGGTCGCACCGAACGAGGCGAAGAGGTCCGCGTCCTCACCGCGGCAGGTCTGGCGGCCACCGGATTCAAGCTGGACCGCGAGCTGGAAGAGATGGGCGGCATGCCCAAGGGCGCGGGAAGCTCCGGACCTCCCACCCGATGACGGTGAACGAGACGGTCATCGCGCTGATCCGCCCGAAACCGACCCTGGACCTGGTCGTGAGGGAGCCGGCCGAAGCAGTTGCCGCCGCGCAGGCCGCCGACCATGCACCGGACGGGACCGGCACCCTCGCCTCCTACGCCACCGAAGTCGCGTTCCCGGTGAAGGGCACCTGGGAGAACCCCGCGATCGGCAGCGCCCGCGCCGACATCGTCCTCACTGCTCCAAAGGCCGAGGTGCCGCTGATGTTCGCCCGCCGCCAGGCCGCCTGGAAAGAGCAGCGGCGTCGTGAAGCTCGGGAAGGCGCACAGCGGGAGGCGCGGCGGCCGGTTTACGCCGACCGCGGGCTCAAGTTCACCGACGATCGGTGGGAGGCGGTCGGATGTACCCCGCATTGGAGGGATCGCCAGTCGCACCTGCCTCGGTGTGAGGACTGTCAGAGCCGGGCCCTCGCAGCCGAGCAGCTGCGGATGCCGACGCACCCGACCGCCAGGAACAGGCCTGCGCGCGGAAGGCTGGCAGCTGGCTCTCCCGCTTCCGTACCTGACCCTGGCGAGCCCTCCACCGGTGGCGCGGGTGAACACCACCCGTCCTGTGAAGCCCGCGTTCTCGGTGGTGGTGGGAACGCTGGACGACATGAACAGCGACGACGAGCAGCTGCTGCGCGGCCGGGGCTACGGAGCCACCCCCGACCACTCGGGACCACTCCCGGGTGGGAGGTCCGGTGGACGGGCTGCTCCTGGACATTGCCGGCTGGACGCAGGATGAGATCGACACGGGCATATCGCTGCTGACAAACCTCGGGCAGTTCGGGCCCGACGGCCGGGCGCTGTACGACCCGCGCCCGGGCGGCCGCAGCCGCTTCGACTGGTCCGGCGACAGCCCCTGGCCGAGGCGCGGCCTAGCCAGGGCTGTCGAAGGGTGCGACGTCGCCGGGGGAGAGGGCGGGGCGCGGGCGGTGCCGTCGCGCTGGGTGCCGCCACCGGCGGGCGCTGTCGCGGGCGACACCGACGCCGACTTCCACGACCAGCTCAGGCCGCACCAGAATGACGTCCAGGACCTCCGGGCTGCCCCATCCGACGGAGCAGGACCAGCCGTGCGTGTACCCCGCACCTCGGCGACACCGCGGCGGCTACGGCCGTTCGGCCCCTACGACCCCACGGGCTCAGCCCGGGTAATTGGCCGGAGGCCAGGTCACAAGGACCTTGTAGCTCCGGGCGGGGGTGGAGAGGTTGCCCCAGTGCAGACCGGTCACCAGGCCCGGGCTATCCGTGCAGTTCTCGTCCTTGAAGGGCTGCACATAGGCGTATTTGAAGTTCGCGATGGACTTCATCGGCTCCGGGAGTTTGACGCACTCGGACGGAGAGTACGGCGCTGGCGTGCCGAGGGCCGGGATCGGGTACACAGTCCCGGTGAAGTCGCTGCCCGTGTAGAAGTTGGCCTGTCCCCACGGTGGCTGCATCTCGGTCGCTGCGGCAGGCTGGGCCACCGCTCCTCCCACCATTACCGCTACTCCGGCCGTGGTGGCCGCGATCCCGGCACGACGCCGAAGGCCCCTGCGAGTCTTCATTTCGGCTCCTTTGCACATGCCCGCCGTCGTTCAAGCGAGTTGGACTTGCCGACGGGGGAGAACTCGGAACTACTTGACCCCGCAACTATCCGAGGCTGGGTCAACTTCCGCAATGTCGCAGGGGATTGACGTGCGTCACACCTGGCGCGCCAGGCGCCGCATACTCTGATGGACTGGATCGAGCGGTACGGCCACGACGATCCTCAGCTGATGAGCACGTGGGCCGGCGTCCAGTACAGTACGTCAGGTCCGCCGCTCTGCATGCGGCTTCTGCCTGTCCGCGTACGTCGACGGTGGCACGACTGAGAGATCGCATTCAACGTGGGTGGGCTTGGTGTTCCTTGAGCGACTCGGTGCGTCCGGCCGTCTTGCCCACGTCGTGGTGTCGGGCCCGGTGCTTGTTCCTCGACCCGGTGGGCCGTCCCGGCCTGGTCGGGACGGTTTCGGTGCGGGCGCCGGACGGGTCGTGGTCGCGCGGATGTTGCGAAACTCCCGCCGCACCCGGGCCGGGGTGAGCCGGCGGGGCATAGGTCGGTCGTTCCCAGGGTGGCGTGGTCGATGACCCGGCTCATCACACGCCCCTCTTGCCCGACCACACCGCGGGGCGAAGGTTGAACCGGCCCGGCTGCCGCTCCATGGCCTCGGCTGAGCCAGGTGTCTGGTCTGCGACGCGGCGAGGGCGCGGCAGCCAGGGGATGCCAGGCGTGCACGTACCGCCGCATTGAGCGCGTGCTGCCGATGAGGTCCGGCGTCGCTCGCCGCGGATCCGCCACCAGACGGCGAGGCGGCCGACAGCAACCAGCCGGGCAAGGCAGAGTCACTCTGGAGGAACGACGAATTCCGCGCGGCCTCGGCCCACGTGGTCCTGACCGGGCACTACGCCACCATGGGTATGTGACCAGGCAGCTCGGGCTGCCGCTCACCGACTCGATGATCCCAGCCTGGCGACATACACGGCCGGCAGCGTGCGCACAGGATCCGTCCTCGTCCTGCCGGTCACCCCTCGGGCCTCTCGCGCCACGTGCTTGCGGTGTGTGCGGGAGAGGCAGTGCGTTGCCGGGCCGTCCGGCTGGTCGTCATGCGCCCGGCGTCGTGCATCCGGCCGGTCCGCCCTGCATGACCCAACGTGCGGCCACCACGTAGGACACGGCTTACGTCAGAAGCTGATGAGTTCGTCCAGGCCCGCCTTGATCTGGTCCGCGGTCACCCCGCGTTCGGCCGTCAGATGGTGGAAGAGGCTCGGTACGAACGGCGCGAGCAGCAGATGTGCGAGTACGGCCGCGTCCGCGTCGGGTCGCAGCTCGCGGACGAGCATCGACACGTGCAGGTGCATGGCCCGGTACGGGCCGCTGGTGTAGCGCGCGGCCGGTGACGCGGCCTCCGCGGCGAGCATCAGAGTCTGCTGCGCGGCGATGTGGTCGGCGAGCGCGTGAAGGAAGGACCGCAGCCGCTCGGCGGCCGGGGCGTCAGGGCCGAGCGGGGGCGGGCCGCTGAAGAACCCCTCCTGGAACTGGCGCTCGCGGTCGTCGAGGAGCGCGAACAGCAGCTGTACCACATCGCCGAAGCGCCGGTAGACCGTGCCTACACCGATACCGGCGGCTTGGGCCACGGCGTTCATCGTCACGGCCTCCGGGCCGTGCAAGGCGATGAGCCGTGCGGCCGCGTCGAGGATCTTCCGCCGGTTGCGTGCGGCGTCCGCCCGCTCGGCCGGGGGCTGCTCGGCGACTGTCATCTCGATCCGGCCGGGGCCGTGCGTGTCTTCCACACCTCGAGGCTACCGGAACCGCTTGCCATCCGGATAACTATCCGCTTTACTCGTCCACGCCAAACCGGATACCAATCCGGTTAGTGCACCGTCATGTGTTCTCCAGCTCCTCCAGTACCGGCCTCCGCAAAGGGGGCTCGTCATGAGCGCTACGGTCGCGATCACCCATTACTCGTCCGCGGGAAACGGCCACCAGCTCGCCAAGGTCCTCGCCGACGGCGCGGAGAGCGGCCGGTGGTGGCGGCCCCGCCCTCCTCCTAGCGTCTCGTTCACCCCGCCCGCCGAGGTGGCCTCACCACGACGTGCCGACCTCAGACACAGCACCCAGTCATCACAGAAAGAGCACAACGCCGATGAACGATCTCCTGCACGACAAGGTCGCAGTCATCACCGGAGCGGCGAGCGGCACCGGCCGCGCGATGGCCCTCCGGTTCGCCGAGCAGGGCGCACGCGGCGTCGTCGTCGCGGACGTGCGCGACACCCCGCGCGAGGGCGGCGCCACCACCGTGGACCTCGTACGCCAGCGCGGAGCCGAGGCCGTCTTCGTCAAAACGGACATCACCCGCCGAGACGACGTGCGCGCCGCCATCACCGAGGCCGAGAAGCTCGGTGGCTTCGACGTCTACGTCAACAACGCGGGAGTCTTCCAGCTTGAGGAGGACCCGCTCGCCTCCGAGGACGAGGTCTTCGACCGGATGATGGCGATCAACGTCAAGGGCACCTGGATTGGGGCGCAGGAAGCCATCCGAACCTGGCTGCGCCGTGGCGAACCTGGTTCGCTGATCAACATCTCCTCGGCCGGCGGCCTGCGCGGCAGCGCACACACCCCCCTCTACAGCGCGAGCAAGGGAGCAGTCCGCCTGCTGAGCCACTCCCTGGCCGCGAAGTACGGAGCCCAGGGTATCCGGGTCAATGCCATCCACCCTGGCTCCGTCAACACCGAGATGCTGCGCTCCAACGCAGCAGCTCTCTCAGACGCTCCCCAGCAGCCCGCACCCAACATCCCGATCGGCCGGATCGCTGAGCCCGGCGAGATCGCCGACGCGGCCGTCTACCTGGCAAGCGACCTGTCCTCCTATGTCACTGGAACCTCCCTCTCCGTCGACGGCGGTGTCACCAGCACCATGTGAGGGTTGCTTGGCGCAACAACCAAAGGTCGTATCGCAGTGCCGCTTGGTACAGCGGACCTGCTGGTCCCGGCGGCACTGACCTTCCCTGAGCGGCGACCGTCCGCTCAACGGCGCATCACGCGCGCCCGTCCGGCGGCATCCCCCGGGCGCCGGCTCCGGGGTGTGTTATCGGAGTTCGTTGCCGATGTGTTCGCTTCGGTGCCGCGGCGGGGTCAGCGGCGGTGGGGTGAGTGTTGTCTGAGGGGTTTGATGCTGGACGGCCTTCGCAAGTCGATCCAGCGATGGACGACGGCTGCAGCGGTTCGTGAACCAGTCGCCGTGGGATTGGCTGCCGGTGCGGCGGCGGATCGCCGAGTGGTTGGCCGTTGGCGAGCAGGTGCCGTGTCACCGCCCGGCCCCGCAGGCCGCCGGCCCCCAAAGTCCGCTGGGGGATCAACGTCGCCCAGGCCGCACACGCCGCCGGCATCGAGCACTTCGTCTTCCCCTCCGTCGCCGGCGCAGACCGTCACGGCAGCGAAACGCTGCCCCGGAACCTGATCAGCAAGTGGCACATCGAGCAGCACATCGCCAAGCTCCACCTGCCCGCGACGATCCTGCGGCCGGTCTCCTTCATGGAGAACTCCACCGGCGGATATGCCCTACAAGGCGGGGTTGACCACTGCCCTCGCACCAAAGGTTCCTCAACAGTTCACGGCCGTGGACGACGTCGGTGTCGTCACCTCCCAGGCGTTCTCCCGGCTTGAGGAGTGGATCGGCCGCGCGATGGCCCTGGCGGCGGACGAACTCACACCGGTGCGGATCGCCGCGTTCATCGAGAGCACGCTCGGACCGTACGTTCAGGTCCGATCGAAGCTGATCCGGGCCCTCAACGAGAACTTCGCGTTCGCCAACGAGTGACTCAACGCACTCGGCTACCGGGCGGACATCAGCGCAACGCGGCGCATCTACCCCGAGGCGCACCCACGGTGGCGCACGCGAGTGCGCCCCGACCACCGGACGCTTCCTGTCGGTCGACCCGATCCTCGCCCCTGAGGACCACGAGTCCCTCAACGGCTACGCCTACGCCAACAGGGCGGCGGCCCGGACCGAGGTGGCCGTGCCCGCGCCGTGGACCGGACCGGTTGCCCGAGCTCGCAGCCCGCCCGCTGGACGGCAACACGGCCGGGGCGGTGATCGCCTGAGCACCGAGCTGAGCGGGGTAGACCTCGCGCCCCAGGCCCTGGTCGCTGCCTGGGAGGCAGCAAGGAGGAACGGCAACACCCGAAAGGAGAAGCCGAGGCGGCGCACCGGCACGTTTGACCAACCCGGTAGCCGAAACGGCCCGCCAGAAAACCCGACGGCCCGTTAGGAAAGGTCGAGACCGCCAAGGGTGGCATTCGCGCTTCCGGGGGTTGAGACCACCTGGATGACGCCGGATGCGAAGCCCGACTGTACAGCGGTGTGGTAGGCGGTCGGCAGAGGCAGTGAGCTCTTTCCAACCTCCCGTGCCGCCGGGCAGTTGGGATGACAGACAGATGAAGCCCCTGGTAGATGGGTTTTCGACCAAGAGAACCGTCTCCACCAGAGGCTTCGCATGCTTGTCTACCCTTCCGGCATCGACGTGTCCAGCTCTGCCCTGCGCTTCCTCGCCGCGCGCCTGAGGGAACACCGCCGCGCTCTCGGAACCCGATGGCGACGCCTGAACGCAGGCCGACAGGCCCTGCTCACCCTCGCCCACCTGCGCAATGGCCAGCCCTACGCCCAGCTCGCGGCCGGATTCGGGATGGGCACCACCACCGCCTACCGATACATCACCGAGGCCGTCAACCTCCTGGCCGCCCTCGCCCCCACCCTCACCGAAGCCGTACAAGCGGCGTCGACGAAGGCGTACGTAATCCTGGACGGGACACTCCTACCCATCGACCGAATCGCCGCCGATCGCCCGTTCTACTCGGGCAAACACAAGAAGCACGGCATGAACGTGCAGGTCATAGCCGATCCGAAGGGGCGTCTGCTGTGGGCTTCATCAGCCTTGGCCGGCGCCGTCCACGACGTCCGGGCCGCACGCGAGCACGGCATCATCAAGGCACTCGCCGAGGCCGACATCACCTGCTGGGCAGACAAGGGCTACCGGGGTGCAGGCGGCACGGTCCGTCTCCCTTACCGCGGCCGATGGCACAGCCTCTCCACTGGCCAGCAGGCCGTCAACCGGTCCCACGCAAAGATCCGTGCGCTGGTCGAGCGGGCCTTGACCCCGAGTCCTGAACACGGGTTATGCGGCTGGTGCCAGCGTAGTTGACGTTGTTTTGGAGGCTGTCTCGTAAGCGATCGGACTGCGGT
>NZ_JNWV01000086.1 GCF_000716535.1 Streptomyces flaveolus
GACACCACCCCCCAGGTCATCCGTTCGACAGGGGGCAACAGTCATACCGGGCCCGGAGGCCAGCAGCCCTCTTGCAGGGCCGCGAAGAAGATAACGGGGGCAGACGCGCCGCCGCTCTCCTGCCGGGCGGATACGCCGGGGACCCCCTCCGAGGCAGCCGCGTCGGCGAACGCCCGCTGTGGCAGGATGCCCTGGTGATCTCCAGTTCCGGCATACCCGCTGTCGTACCCCCCGGCCGCCTCGCCGGGCCCGACCAGCCCGTACTGCCCCTGGCCGGTGGCCTGGAACTGCGCCCCTGGCTGCTCACCGAAGCCGACGCGGACGCCCTGCTCACCGCCGGGCAGGACCCGGACATCAGCAGGTGGAACCTCTTCTCCGTCGCCGACCGCGCGGAGGCCCGGGCCCGGATCGAGCGCCTGCACGCGCGCCGGCTGGCCGAAACCGGTGCCATCTGGGCCATCGCCCCCCACGGCGGCGCGGCCGTGGGCCTCGCCGGACTCAACGCCGTCGACCTCGCCGCCGGCACCGCGGAAGTCCTCTACTGGGTGCTGCCCGCGGCACGCGGAACGGGCCTCGCCGTCCAGGCGGCGCGCCGGCTGAGCCGGTGGGCCCTGGACGACCTCGGTCTGCACCGCCTGATCCTGTGCCACTCCGTCGCCAATCCGGCCTCCTGCCGAGTCGCCGAGAAAGCCGGATTCGGCTACGAGGGCACCCAGCGCAGCGCCCTGCTGCACGCCGACGGCTGGCACGACCAGCACCTGCACGCGCGCGTGGCCGGAGACCCCGACTAGCGGCGCGGGGATTGTCAGTGCCGGGTGGTAGCCGCGCCGGCGCCCCGTCGGCCCCCCAGCCGGCTGACCCCGTCGGCACCCCGGCCAGGCCCCCGTCGCCCCGCCCCCACATCCCGGCACGGCGAGACCGTCACCCCACGCCCCGCGGGTGGATCGCCCCCCTCGTCCCGCTCAGGGGTGTGCCGGTGCCGCCCCATCTCAGGGCCACGATCTCCGCTGCCACCGATACCGCCACCTCCTCCGGGGTGCGGGCGCCGAGGTCCAGGCCGAGCGGGGAGCGCAGGCGGGACAGTTCCTGGTCGGTGAGGCCGGACTCGATCAGGCGGCGGAGCCGGTCGTCGTGGGTGCGCCGGCTGCCCATCGCCCCGATGTACGCCGCCGGGCGCCGCAGCGCCTCCAGCAGCACCGGCACGTCGAACTTCGGGTCGTGGGTCAGGACGCAGATCACCGTCCGCTCGTCGGTTCGGGTGCCGCGCAGATACCGGTGCGGCCAGTCCACGACGACCTCCGCCCGCTCCGGGAACCGGCGGGGCGTGGCGAACACGGGCCGGGCGTCGCACACGGTGACCCGGTACCCGAGGAAGTCCCCGATCCGGGCCACGGCGGCGGCGTAGTCGATGGCCCCGAACACCAGCATGCGCGGCGGCGGCGCGAAGGACTGCAGGAACACCGTGACGGTGTCCTCGCGGCGCTCCCCGTGCGGGCCGTAGTGCCGCAGGCCGGTCACGCCGAGCGCGAGTTCACCGCGCGCGTCGGCGGCGACGGCCGCGTCGAGCCCCCGGGTCCCCAGGCTGCCGGCGGCGGTCCGCGGCCACACCGCGAGGGTGGCCCCGCGCGGCGCCGGCCCGTCGACCACGGTGGCGACGGTGACCGGCTCACCACCCGCGACGGAGGCGGCGACCGCGCCGAACGCCGGATCCCGGGCCGGGGTCACCGGCCGTACCAGGACGGTGATCTCACCCCCGCAGGTGAGCCCGACCGCGAAGGCGTCCTCGTCGCTGTAGCCGAACGTCTCCAGTCGTGCCGCGCCGTTCTGGACGGCCTCCTGGGCCAGTTCGAAGACCGCGCCCTCCACACAGCCGCCGGACACACTGCCGACCACCTCGCCGTCCGGGCCGACCGCCATCGCGGCACCGGGCCCGCGCGGCGCGCTGCGGCTGACCGCGACGACCGTGGCCAGCCCGAACGGCACCCGGGCGGCGTACCACCGGTCCAGCACCGCGAGAATCTCACGCATCGCCCGCTCCTCGGCTCACACCTGGCACGGCATCTGGTTGAACGTTAATCCGTTGGCGGCGCGGCCGCCGTTCTGCTGCACTGCACCGGTCGAGTTCCCGAGAGAACCAGGAGCGATCATGCGCGCACCGTTCATGTCCGGCCCGGAAGGAATCGCCCACTCTCTCAAGGACATGACGCTTCGTGCCATTGCTCAATCTGGGAATCCTCGCCCACGTCGACGCGGGTAAGACGAGCCTGACCGAACGGCTCCTGCACACCGCCGGAGTGATCGACGAGATCGGCAGTGTCGACGCCGGCAGCACCACCACCGACACCCTCGCGCTGGAGCGGCGCCGCGGTATCACCATCAAGTCCGCCGTCGTCTCCTTCCCGCTCGACGGCATCGCCGTCAACCTCATCGACACCCCTGGTCACCCGGACTTCATCGCCGAGGTGGAGCGGGTGCTCGGCGTGCTGGACGGAGCCGTCCTGGTCGTCTCCGCAGTCGAAGGCGTCCAGGCGCAGACCCGCGTGCTGATGCGCACCCTGCGCCGGCTGCGCATCCCGACCCTGGTCTTCGTCAACAAGATCGACCGGCGCGGCGCCCGGGACACAGCCGTGCTCGGCCAAATGGCCCAACGGCTCGCCGTGCCGCTCGTCCCCATGGGGACCGCCGCCGGACTCGGTACGCGCGCCGCCCGCTTCCTGCCCGGCCTCGGCCCGGCCGCGCTGGACGCGCTGGCGGACCAGGACGACGGCCTGCTCGCCGCCTATCTCGACGGCGGAGTCCCGGAGTCCCGGCTGCGCCGCGCCCTCGCGGCACAGACCCGGAGCGCCTCCGTCCACCCGGTGTACTTCGGCTCCGCCATCACCGGCGCCGGCGTGCCCGAGCTGGTCGACGGCATCGAGCGGCTGCTGCCCACCGCCGCCGGCGACCCGGACGGCCCCCTCTCCGGCACCGTCTTCAAGGTCGAGCGGGGCCCGGCGGGGGAGAAGGTGGCCTACGCCCGCCTCTTCTCCGGCACCCTGCGCGTCCGCGACCGCGTCCCGTTCGGCGACGGCCGCGAGGACACCGGCACCGGCGGGCACGGCCGTCGGCACACCACCACCGGCCGCGAAGGCCGCGGCACAGACGGTCGCGTCACCGCCCTCTCCGTCTTCGACCACGGCACGGACACCCGCGCCGACAGTGCCGGCGCGGGCCGGATCGTCAAGGTGTGGGGCCTCGGCGGCATCCGCATCGGCGACGCGCTCGGTACGCCGGGACGGTCGTACGAGCACCACTTCGCCCCGCCCACCCTGGAGACGGTCGTCGTCCCCGGCCCCGGCACGGACCGGCGTTCCCTGCACCTCGCGCTCACCCAGCTCGCCGAACAGGACCCGCTCATCGGCGTCCGCCACGACGAGCTGCGGGGGGAGACCTCCGTGTCGCTCTACGGCGAGGTGCAGAAGGAGGTCGTCCAGGCCACCCTCGCCGACGAGTACGGCCTGCACGTCACCTTCCGTGAGACGACGACCCTGTGCATCGAACGGCCGGTCGGCACCGGGCACGCCGTCGAGTTCAACAAGAAGGACGCCAACCCCTTCCTGGCCACGGTCGGCCTGCGCGTCGACCCCGCCCCGCCCGGCTCGGGCGTGGCGTTCCGGCTGGAGGTGGAGCTGGGCGCGATGCCGTACGCCTTCTTCAAGGCGGTGGAGGACACCGTCCGGGAGACGCTCGGCCAGGGGCTGCACGGCTGGCAGGTCACCGACTGCACGGTCGCCATGACCCACTCCGGCTACTCGCCCCGGCAGAGCCACGCGCACCAGGGCTTCGACAAGAGCATGTCGAGCACGGGCTACGACTTCCGGGGCCTGACCCCGCTGGTCCTGGTCGAGGCGCTGCGCCGGGCCGGCACCCTGGTGCACGAGCCGGTGCACCGCTTCCGCCTGGAGGCGCCGGCCGACACCCTCGGCGCGCTGCTGCCGGTGCTGGCCCGGCTCGGCGCCGTACCCGAGACCACCGGCACGCACGGGGCCGCCTGTGTCCTGGAGGGAACCGTGCCGGCCGCCCGGGTGCACGCGCTGGAGCAGCGGCTGCCGGGGCTGACCCGGGGCGAGGGCGAGCTGGAGACGGCCTTCGACCACTACGCGCCGGTGACCCGCGGCACGGTCCCCGAACGACCGCGCACCGACCACAACCCGCTGAACCGGAAGGAGTACCTGCTGAACGTGACGCGCCGGGTCGGGGAGTGAGCCGCCACGTCAGCCCTTAGCTGACCAACAGTCAACTTACTTGTGAGTCAGAAGCTATTGACGCTCCCGGACCCCCGCCGGATTGTGGTGTACATGCGGAAAATTCGGGTGCGTCAGCCGGCTGTCCTGGTCGTCCTCTGCGGATCCCTGACGGTGGCGGGAGTCCCGCCCGCCGCCGCCACCCCCTCCGGCTCCCTCTGGTTCGACGGTGCCCCGCTGACCGTGCGGGACGGCCGGTTCACCGACGGCCAGGGCCGCGAGGTCGTGCTGCGCGGCTACAACGTCTCCGGCGAGACCAAGCTGGAGGAGAACGGCGGCCTGCCCTTCGCGTCGGTCGCCGACGCCCGCACGTCCGCGACCGCGCTGCGCGCCCTCGGCGGCGGCAACGCGGTTCGCTTCCTCCTCTCCTGGGCGCACGCCGAACCCGTGCGCGGTCAGGTGGACACCGCCTATCTGGCCGCCGTCACCGAGCAGATGCGGGCGTTCCTCGACGCGGGCATCCGCGTCTTCCCCGACTTCCACCAGGACCTGTACTCCCGGTACCTGTTCGACTCGGGCAGTTGGTACACCGGCGACGGCGCCCCCAAGTGGGCGATGGACGCGGGGAGTTACCCGAAGGAGTCCTGCGGGATCTGTCTGTTCTGGGGCCAGAACATCACCCAGAACGCGGCCGTACAAAAGGCCCAGTACGACTTCTGGCACAACACCCACGGCCTCCAGGACGCCTTCCTCGCCACCGCCCAGACCACCATGGCGTACCTGAAACAGCACCTGGACAGCGCGGAGTTCGCGGGAATTACCGGCTTCGACCCGTACAACGAGCCGTATGCGGGCGGCTACGACTCCGGGCAGACCTCCCGCGCCTGGGAACGCGATCTGCTCTGGCCGTTCCACGTCAGGTTCCGCGCCCGCATGGACGCCGCCGGCTGGCGGGACAAACCCGCCTTCGTCGAGCCCAACCTCTTCTGGAACGCCAACATCTCCACGCAGAAGCAGGAGGGCGGCCTGCTGGACGCGGGGACGCTCGGCCCGGGCTACGTCCTCAACACCCACTTCTACGACCAGAAGGCCATCTCCGGCATCCTGATGTGGGGCAAGGCGGCCGACGGCCAGTACGCCGCCGACTTCGCCGCCGTCCGCGACCGCGCCTCGGCCGCCGGCACCGCGGCGGTGGTCAGCGAGTTCGGCCACCCCCTGTCCGGCACGGTGTCCGACAAGGCGCCGACCGTCCTGAAGGCCATGTACCAGGCCCTGGACTCCCGCCTGAAGGGGGCGGGTTGGTGGGCCGACCCGGCCTCCTCCGGCCCGGTGCTGTCCGGTACCCAGTGGCACTGGGACCTCTACAACGGCCGGCACCACGAGCCGATGAACGGCAACCCCGGCAAGGTGCTCGCCTCCGGGGACGCCTGGAACGACGAGGACCTCTCGGCCGTGCGGCTCGACGACTCCGGGAACGCCACCCTGCGCCAGGACGCCCGTCTGCTGGACCGCGTCTATCCGAGTGCCACGGCCGGCACCGCCCTCGCCTTCACCTACGAGGACCGCTCCCGCGACGGCTCCGCCACCCTCACCTGGAACCCGGTGCCGAGCTCCCTGCCGAACGTGGCGAAACTGGTCGGCTCCGGCCAGTACGGGCTGCTCGTGTGGCGCTCCGGTGACGGCACCGCACCCACCGAACTGCACCTGCCGGCGTCCTTCCCGACGGGGGCCACCACGGTCGTCTCCGACCTCGGCACGGTGCACGCACCGCCCGCGTACGGCTCCGCCACGCCGGTCGCCGTGGCCCCGGAACCGGGCGGCACGGGCAGCCGCCGCCTGCTGCTGACCGACACGGACTCCGGTGTGCCGCACTACGCGCTGGTCACCAACGGCGCCACCGCCCCCGCCGCGGACCTGCTGAGCGCGGCGGAGGCGGAACTGGCCGCTTGGGCGGCGGCGCGCTTCTGACGGCAGAGGTGTGGCCTCCGGGGAGAGTGGGGACACCCCGGAGGCCACGGCTCGGTGCGGCGTCAGCCACCGCTGGGACCGGTCCAGTCGGCCTGGACGTGCCCCAGCCGGACGCGCTGCGGGTGGTCGCCGACCGGGACCGACGTCACCTTCCTGCCCGTGGCGAAGTCGATCGCCGTCACCTGGTCGGCGCCGCTCTCGGAGACGATGCAGTCCTTGCCGTCCCCGCTGACCGTCGCCCAGTACGGCTTCGACGTCGTGACGAGCGGGCCCTCCTGGAGCGAGGCGCGGTCGACCACGGTCGCGTAGTCGTCCATGGTGCCCGCGACGCACAGCTTGGTGCCCTCGGGGTTCATCGAGATGCCGTGGTGACGCGAGTCGTTGACCCAGGTGGTGCGGTCCTCGCTGGTCGCCGGGTTCTTCGGCAGCGTCTTCATCCGGGTGATCTTGTCGGTGGCGACGTCGTACTCCAGGAAGCCGTTGAAGAACGACACCTGGAAGTACAGCTTGGACTCGTCCGCGGAGAACACGGCCGGGCGCACCGCGTCGGAGAAGTCCTTCAGCCCGAACGCGTCCAGCCGTTGCCGCATGTCGATGACCTTGACCTGCTTGTACGTCGTCGCGTCCACGACGGTGATGTGCCGGTCGCCCTTGGTCCAGTCCCAGCCCGGGCTGTCCAGGTCGGTGTTGACGTCACCGATGGACATGTTCCAGATGTACTTGCCGTCCTTGGTGAAGATGTTCTCGTGCGGCTTGTCACCGGTGGCGAACGAGCCGAGCTGTTTGCCGGTGTTGATGTCCAGGACGTGCACGGTGTTCGCGGTCGAGGCGGAGACCGCCACCCGGGTGCCGTCCGGGGAGACCGCCATGTGGTCGGCGCGGTAACCGGACACCGGGAAACGCCAGTTGACTTTCCCGGTGGCGAGGTCGAGTGAGACGACGTCCGCGAAACTCGGCCGGGACACCACCACCGACCTGCCGTCGGGCGTGGAGTACATGTCGTCGGCGAACTGGTCGTGACCCTCGCCGACGCTGTTGCGGATCGCCTGGAAGTAGATCCACTTGATCGGGTCCGCGTTGATCTCGGCCATCCGCGCGTCCCTGTCCGGGATGACGTTGATCCGGCCGATCTTCGCGAAGTCACCGGAGGAGCGGATGACATCGGCGGTGCCGTCCCAGTTGTTGCCGACGAACAGCACCTCGCGCAGCCCGGCGGGGGCGGCGGAGCTGGCGGAGGCGGCGGTCGCCGGGGCGGCGACGGTCAGGACGAGGGCGGCGGCCACGGAGCACAGGTGCCTGGTTCTGGAGGCAGCCATGACGGCTCTCTTTCCTCGGGGGAATCTGAACACGGGTGCTTTCACAGTGAACTTACTGAAAAGTAAGGAAGGGATGGCCTTCTCGACAAGATGTGTGCACGACAAGATTGGGGGAGTGGCGGAATGACGGAGGGGGACGCGTGGAGGGCAGGCTCAGAGCGCCGACGGGACGCTACGGCGGACGGTCCGCCGAGGAACGGCAGGCCGAGCGCCGCCGCCGCTTCCTGGACGCGGCACTGGGGCTGTTCGGCGACACCCCCGGCTACCGGGGCACCACGGTCGCCGCGCTGAGCCAGGCCGCTGGACTGTCCACGCGCCAGTTCTACGAGGAGTTCCGCACCCTGGAGGACGTCCTCGCCGCGCTCCACCTCCAGGTCAACGGCTGGGCCGAACAGGCCGTCCTGGACGCCCTCGCCGACGCGGACGGGCTGCCGCTGGCCGAGCGCGCCGCCGTGCTCTTCCGGGCCTACGCCCACGGCGTCACCCGCGACCCGCGCCGCATCCGGATCGCCTTCGTGGAGATCGTCGGGGTCAGCCTCCGACTGGAGGAGCAGCGCCTCGCCCGGCGCGCCCGCTGGATCGACCTCATCCGCGCCGAGGCGGACGCGGCCGTGGCCCGCGGGGAGGCGGCGCCGCGCGACTACCGCCTCGCGGCCACGGCGTTCATCGGCAGCGTCAACGGCCTGCTGCACGACTGGAGCGCCGGCTGGGTGGACGCCACACTGGACGAGGTGGTGGACGAACTGGTCCGGCTGCTGCTGGGCATGCTCCGGCCGGAGGGCTGGCGCCCCGGGAGCCCCTGACGCACAGGCGGGCCGAGCGGGGTCGGGCGGGCTCGCGGAGCCGGTCGGCGCAGGTCGGTGGCGGTGGGGTCCGCTCGGCGCGCGGGATCGGGCGGAAGCTGCTCTGCTGGGTCTGTGGGGGCTGTCCTACCCGTTCCCGGAGAGAGCCATGAGTACCTATCGAGCCGCGCAGGTCACCGCCCCGAACGGCACCTTCGAGCTGGTCGACCGCGAGGTCCAGCAACCGGGGCCCGGCCATGTGAGGATCGCCGTGGAAGCGTGCGGGGTCTGCCACAGCGACGCTCTCTTCGTGAGCGGCGGACTACCGGGCGTGTCGTTCCCGGAGGTACCCGGACACGAGATCGCCGGACGCCTGGAGGAACTGGGCGCGGGCGTGCGGGAGCGGGGCTGGCAGGAGGGCGACCGGGTGGCCGTCGGCTGGTTCGGCGGCAGTTGCGGCCACTGCCGGCCCTGCCGCGAGGGCGACTTCATCGTGTGCCAGAACCTGAAGGTCCCCGGATGGACCTACGACGGCGGCTTCGGCGAGAAGGTGATCGCACCCGTCGACGCCGTGGCCCGGATCCCCGACGCGCTCTCCCCGAGCGACGCCGGACCGATGGCCTGCGCGGGCGTGACCACGTACAACGGACTGCGGCGCAGCTCGGCCCGGCCCGGCGACCTGGTGGCGGTGCTCGGGATCGGCGGCCTCGGCCACCTCGGCGTGCAGTACGCGGTGGCCATGGGCTTCGAGACCGTGGCGATCGCCCGGGGCGCCGCGAAGGCCGACTTCGCCAAGCAACTGGGCGCCCACCACTACGTCGACAGCACCTCCGGCACCCCGGTCGCCGAGGCGCTTCAGTCCCTCGGCGGCGCCAAGGTCGTCCTGGCCACCGCGGGGAACTCCGAGGCCATCACGGCCACCGTGGACGGCCTGGCCCACCGCGGCGAACTGGTGGCCATCGGCGCGGACACCGCGCCCCTCGGCATCAGCCCCGCCCAGTTGCTCATGGCCGGCCGCGTCGTGCGCGGCCACCCGTCCGGCACCTCGCAGGACGTGGAGGACACCATGGCCTTCAGCGCCCTGCACGGCATCCGCCCCATGACCGAGCAGGTGCCGCTGGACGGCGCGGACGAGGCGTACCAGAAGATGCTCTCCGGCGGAGCGCGCTTCCGGATGGTGCTGACCGCCTGACACCACGTCAGGCAGGACCCGGCGCGCCCAGGGCGTGAAGGCCGCCGAGGACACGACCGGCCTCCAGGCGTACGGCAAGGTCCTCGCCGGCACCGGCACCGGCGCCGCCCAGGCGCGGTCTCGGTTCAGGCCCACCTTACCCGGGGCGCCGCCAACTCCCTCGATTTCACCGACGGTCCGGCCCCCGGCACCCTCACCGGGTCCAGGCCGAGCTGTGGGACTGCGACGGCGGCGGTCGGAAGTGGTCACGGACCTGGCCGCCGGACCTACGCGGCGGCGGACACCGCCAGCAGGACCGCCGCCGCGAGCACCGCGCAGCCCAGCACGCAGCAGGCCAGCAGCCGGCGGCGGAGTGCCCGGTAGCGCGACTCGTACGCCTGCCGCAGCTCCTGCGCCCGTTCGGCCGTGCGGTGCCACGAGAGCCGGGCCAGTGCGAGGTACTCGGCCTCGAACTGCCGCTCCACGTCGTCCCGTTGGCCGTCGGTGAGCCAGCCCAGCCGGGAGCTCAGGCGCACCGCGGCGGTACGGCCCTCCTCCCGCGCGGCGGCCAGCAGCAGATGGCCCTCGATCTGCCGGACGAGGTCCCGCTCGTCGTGGGCCGTCACCGTGCGGTCAACTCCGGTTCCGGGGACGGGACGTCGGGGTGGTGCAGGTCGAACGCCGGGGATTCGCTGCGGATCCGGGGCAGCGTGAGGAAGTTGTGCCGGGGCGGCGGGCAGGAGGTCGCCCACTCCAGCGAGCGGCCGTAGCCCCAGGGGTCGTCCACACCGACCGGCTCGCCGTACCTGGCCGTCTTCCAGACGTTGTAGAAGAACGGCAGCAGGGACGAGCCGAGCAGGAACGAGAAGACGGAGGAGACCGTGTTGAGCGTGGTGAGCCCCTCGGCCGCGAGGTAGTCCGGGATCCGCCGCTGCATGCCCTCGGCGCCCAGCCAGTGCTGGACCAGGAAGGTGCCGTGGAAGCCGATGAACAGCGTCCAGAAGGTGATCTTGCCGAGGCGCTCGTCGAGCAGGCGAGCATGACGCCGGTGAGCCCGCCGAAGACGAACGTGATGAGGAAGCCCATCACCCAGAGCATCGGTGTCTCGAAGGACAACGAGCCCTTCCACATGGTGCCGATCCAGTTGAAGAACTTCACACCGGTCGGTACGGCGATCAGGAAGGTCATGAAGGAGAAGAACGGCAGCAGCACGCCGCCGGTGACGTACATGTGGTGGGCCCACACCGTCACGGACAGACCGGCGATCGCGATGGTCGCGGCGATCAGACCCATGTAGCCGAACATCGGCTTGCGGGAGAACACCGGGATCACTTCGCTGATGATGCCGAAG
>NZ_JNWV01000087.1 GCF_000716535.1 Streptomyces flaveolus
CAGAAACCGACGACACCGTCCTGCCCACCGAACTCACCGCATAGCCTCAAAACGAGATCACCGAGTGGCCGTCGATACACCACTCCAGCGGACGTGACCTGCAACAACGGCTTCACCTCAGCTGCCCAGCGGACCTTTCGTCGCGGCACTGCTGTCCGCCATGCGAGCCACCCAACGTACAGCGTCGCAAGCACACCTAGGGCAGCTGCCACGGAGCCCAGTGCTGTCCAGAAGGTCTCACTCGGCGCGGCCATGGTCATCATGAGACGCGTTTATAGCAGGAGCCACGTTCGACGCGCACGCGATCGGCTCTCAACTCAGCTTGCAGCGACCGCCTTTCGGACTGACTAGGTTGCGGTGCTCGTTCACGAAAGTGATCACAGCCGCACCATAAGCGCACCAGATGGGGCGGGGAACAGCGGAAAATCACGGTGGAAGCGGCCTGACCCAAAGAGGCCGCAGCTTCCCAAGCTGAGGGCGTCGACATCGTGGTCACGGGCCGTCGTGGCTTGCTGTGGTCGACGGCACCGGCAGCGTGGTGGGGGCCGGTGGGGGTACAGCGAGGCACCCGTGTGCGTGGTCGCACGCCCGCCGTCTGGGCGGACTGTCGTCGGCTGAGGTTCAGGCGGGGCGCATCGCGGGTGCTAGCCGTCAGCACGATGCGGCAAGGCTGGGCCGTCTCTGGGCCGTCCGAGGCCGCTCGACAGTGGCCGATGACGACCAAGGACGACCACCAGGCGCACCAGCCCACCGCCCCTAACCAGCAAAACCCCAAGCCTCCAAGATCCCCGGCAAGACCCAGGGCAAGAAGCTTGGTCGGTCGCGGTCAGGCCTGGAGGAAGTCAGGCTCCGTCTGTTCCTCATCGCCGCCTACGTTCCGACATTGCGGAGAGCCATGACCGCTGCCTCAGCCTCTTCCGTGCGGCACGCCGTCGAGGATCACGACCGCTACCAGGTCTGCCCGGGCAGGCACCACAGCCACTCGGCCTCAGGTCAGTCGGCAAGGCATCCGGTACTGGAGCAGTCATTCCAGCCATATGAGCATCGCGTCCTCCGCTCTGGCGGCGGCCTCGAAGAAGTGTGTGAGGTCGTCGTACCAGGGACGCCCCCACTCCAGCGAGCCGGGCTCACTCCAGCCGAGCGGATACACCTCGGCGCTGGTCAGTTCGGCGGGATCCACGCCGCTGATGAGCTGGGCATAGCCGGTGGCCCGCAGGGCTTCCGCCGCGAGCTGGACCCGCTCGGGCCGCAGGTACCTCGGAGGCCCGTACCCCCAGTCCTCATCCTCGGCGAACGGCTCCTCACCGAAGATCACGTTGACGGGGAACTCGGCGCGCGCCAGCAGGAAGCGGAGCATGTCCCACGTCTTGTAGGTGCTGAAGTGGCGCGCCTCGGCCGGCGCAGGTTCCTTCTCCTCCTCGGCGTCCCGGAGCCCTTCGACGAAGTCCAGAGCCCAGTCGGGGTCCTGGATCGTCCGTTCCAGCTCAGCAGCCGTAAGACGCACGTACTCACCGATCATGCTCATGGCCGGACACTAGACGAGGCCACTGACAACGCCCGGTCGCAGGACTGCGTCGTCCAGGCCGGCCGCCACGGCAGGTCCGAGGTTCGCATCGGCAGCCGACCGGACTTTATGCCTCCGCCTCCACCGCCCGCGTCACCGCTTCCCTCATCCCACGCCACCCCCGGGGCCGCTGCGGTGCCAACCGTGCGACCACGCGGCCCAGCCATTCGGGATCGCCCAGGAGGTGTGCCTGTCCCGCGTCGATGACCCGCGTCGTCAGAAGCTGAAGGAAGACGAGGTGGGCGCCGGGGTAGTGGCGGGGGTGCCGGTCGAAGCGGGCGATCCAGTTCTCGTAGGGGTGGCGCAGGGTCATGTGCAGGTAGCCGCTGCCCCGCCCCCGCCAGGGACCGGGCATGCCGCCGAGGAGCCCCCCGAAGCCGTTCGAACCCCTGGCCGGGTACTTGCTGCCCATGGTGAGGTTCATGCCCAGCATGATCCGGGACCACGGGATCAGCTGTCCTTCCGAGTCGGGCTCGTGCTGGTACAGCCCGTCCCTTCGGAACTCCACCCAATGACCCTTGCCGGTGTCCCCCACCACCCAGCGGCCGTCGAACAGCTCCAACGGTCCCAAGAGTGCGCTCGCGTCCATCATCCGCTCCTTCGAAGCGACGTCCGGCTAAGCCGCGCCGAAACCCTTGCGGAGCAGAAGCTTCATGTCTTCGCCCAGCTCGGCGCTCGGATCACGGATCACCAGAAGGCCCTCCCCCACCTGGACCCAGCACAGTGTCAGCGATCGAGCTGTTCGCGGTCCACTGTCCATCCAGGTCGTCCACGACCCGTAGGTCGCGCATCCAGTGGGCTCCTGCTGCGCGGCAACGCGGCAACGCGGATCCCGGCAGCGGCCGCCCGCCGATCAGACCGGGATCCAGTCAGGCCACCCCGGTGGCACGTTGTTCGCGGGGCAGAGGCCCGAGTCGCCCGGGTAGTCGGCCAGCGTTCCCCGGGTCGCGAAGAACCACCAGGCCAGGCACACCGTCGTGACGATCACCAGCACGGTCGGCAGTGCCGCGCGGATCGCGCTCGGCGCGGCCGGTGCCAGGCGGTGGCCGGCGGCCCGTGCCAGGAGCGCCACCACCGCGCCCACTCCCAGGACGACAGGGAGCAGGACGTTGAGTTCCAGGCGTCCGCCGGCGTCGTACCCCGCGTCGCAGAACGCGCGTGCCCAGACGGTCAGGGACCAGGCGGCGTAGCCCGTCGCGGCCCCGAACAGGGCGGAGGCGGCCCAGGGGAGGCAGGAGGCGGAGCTCGGCTCGGGTGTGTTCACGACAGGGACGACAGCGGACGCACCCGGCGCGGTTCCGTGGCGCCGGGTGCGGCTCCAAGCCGTCCATCTCACGACAGGTCAGCTCAGATGCGGTACGCAGCCGAACCAGTTCACCGCGTGCTCGTCCTTCGTGTAGCCCATGCACCGCAGCGTCTTGTCGTGCAGGGTGCTGGTCCCGGCGATGTCCTCGTCGAGGTAGTCCGTCTTGTGGCGGGGCTGGACGAGGGTGTCGATGTCGATGACGTACCAGCGGTGTCTCTGGTCCGGGATGTCGCAGCCGTGAGCGGTGACGTTGCGGCTCGGGCCCTCACTCCATATCGGGCGTTCGGCGCGCTCGCAGTGTGCCTTCTCGGATGCGGCGGCGGTGCCGGCTGCGGTGCCGAGCAGGGCCGTGGCGCCCATGGCCACCGCCGCCGCGACGCCGAGCAGGCGGCGCGGGGTGTGGTGCGTCGAGTGGTTCATCACGTGGGTCTCCCTGGCAGGCGCAATGACGGACGGTGGACGACCCGTCATCTCCCTGTGATCGTCACACCGGTTCCGGCGCCCGTCCTGGCGAGCACCATGCCCGTCCCACGTCCCGGTGACCGGTGTGGTGCCAATGCAGCAGCGGGAGTGACGCGGGTCACTTTTCGCCGCGTCACATCTCCGGCGCAGCCTCCGTCAATGAGGTGCAAGCAGCCGCAACCCACTCAGGAGCACACCATGGACGCTCGGCTCGATCTCTTCGCCAGCCCCGTCGCCGGCAAGGTGTTCAAGCACTTCAACGCCGCCGGCAAGGCGCTCGCGGAGTCCACGCTGCCCGCTGCCACGCAGGAACTGGTGAAGATCCGTGCCAGCCAGATCAACGGGTGCGGGTTCTGCACCGACATGCACACCAAGGACGCCCTGGAGGCCGGGGAGAGCCAGACCCGGCTGCACCTGGTCGCGGTCTGGCGTGAGGCCACCGTGTTCACCGACGCCGAGCGGGCGGCCCTGGAGCTGGTGGAGCAGGCCACCCGGATCGCCGACGCGGCCGGCGGGGTCCCGGACGAGGTGTGGGCGAACGCCGCCAAGCACTACGACGAGGAGCAGCTCGCCGCCCTGGTGGCCCTCATCGCCCTGATCAACGCCTACAACCGCGTCAACGTCATCGTCCGGCAGCCCGCCGGCGACTACGTCCCCGGCATGTTCGGCTGAGACGACCCCCCTCACGGGTGCATGCGCGCGCCCTTCAGGACCTTGTCCACGCCGTTCTTCGGGCCGTACACCGCCAGGCCCACCAGGTCCAGGTCGGCCGTCGGGACGGCCCGGACGGCCGCGCGGTTGTCGCGGTCGTTGCCCGTGGTGAACAGGTCCGCCGTGAACACCGCGCACGGCAGGGCACGGGTCAGCGCCCTGCCGTGCGCCGCCTTCAGGGTCTCCTTGGCGCCCTCGAAGACCAGCACCGGCTGGCGGAACATCGGCAGGTACGACACACCGTCCGCGTCCTCGTACGGGTCGCCGACCACTTCGGGAAGCGTCGGGCCCAGGCCGCTGACCAGGAACGCGGTCACGTTCAGGCGCTGCCAGGGTTCCAGGTCCGCGCGCAGCAGCACGGCGATCTTCGTGTCGAAACGGATGGGTTCAGTGCTCATGCACTGAGACTCGCCGCCGGTCCGCGGTCGCGTCTTGTACGTTTTTTGCATGACCGTCGGGCGGGAAGTGAGCGCGTGGCGTCCCCGGGTGCCGGGCGTCACCGAGGTCTTCCACGCCCGCTTCACCGAGTACGCGTATCCGATGCACGTCCACGACGCCTGGACGCTGCTCATCGTGGACGACGGGGCCGTGCGGTACGACCTCGACCGGCATGAGCACGGCACCCCGCTCGACACCGTGTCGCTGCTGCCGCCGCACGTGCCGCACAACGGGTCGCCGGCCACGCCGGGGGGTTTCCGCAAACGGGTCGTCTATCTGGACAGCAGCCGGCTTGGCGAGGAGTTCATCGGGCCGGCCGTGGACTCCCCCGATCTCCGGGACCCCGTGCTCCGGCTGCGCGTCGGGCAGTTGCACTCCGCCCTCGCGCGGCCGGGCGACGAGCTGGAGGCGGAGAGCAGGCTGACCCTCGTCGCGGAGCAGCTCCGGCACCGGCTGCGGCGGCGCACGGACGGGCGCCGGCACGACAGTCCCGTACTCGCCCGTCGGCTGCGGGAGTTGCTGGACTCGCGGGTCGTCGACGGGGTCTCGCTGGAGGAGGCCGGCCGGTTGCTGCACGCCCATCCGGCGCACCTCATCCGGGCGTTCAGCGGCGCGTACGGCATCGCCCCGCACCAGTACCTGATGTCGCGGCGGGTCGGGCGGGCCCGGCGGCTGCTGCTGGACGGGGTGCCGCCGGGCGAGGTGGCCCCGGTCGCCGGGTTCTACGACCAGGCCCATCTCACCCGGCACTTCAAGAAGCTGGTCGGGGTGACCCCGGGGCGTTACCGGAGCAGGGCGCGCTGAGCGTCGTACAGGTTGCGCGGGCGTACGGCGTCCGTGGTGCCGTACAGCTCCAGGCGGGAGTGCAGGTCTCCGGTGAAGTCGGGGACGTCGGTCTGGTCGAACTCGCGGACCTCGTTGATGCCGACGGTCGCCGAGTACGGGGCGAGGCCGTCGATCTTCATCAGGCCCGCCCGGCCGTTGGTGACCCGGATGTTCCAGTGGGTGAACCGGGCGCCGAAGAGCGGGCCGGCGCTGGCGTCGCCGCCGTGGCGGCCGTTGTTGTCGACGGTGATGTCGGTGCGGACGTTGGCGAAGGGCAGACCGCGGTGGCTGTCGAAGGTGCCCATCCGCATGTCACCGCGTGACCAGACGTTGTGGGAGGAGAGTCCTTCGACGTTGATGCCGTGCAGTTGCGTGTTCGCGGGGGCGGGGACCGTGCGCTCCTCGATGGTGAAGTCCTCGATCAGGTTGTCGTGGGAGCCCTCGCGGCAGAAGTACGGGTGGTGCGAGCCCCGGCCGGCGACCCGGGTACGGCGCAGGGTGCAGGCGGAGGCGGCGACCAGGCCGAAGCCGTTGTCGACGTGGCGGACCGTGACGTCGTCCACCCAGCAGTCGTAGGCGCACTGGAGGACGACGCCGTTGTAGCCCTTGTCGAGGAGGTGCGGGGACTGCGGGGTCTGCACCGCTTCGAGGGTCAGCCCTTCGACGCCCGATCCGGTCAGCTCGGTCACGTGCGTGGTCAGGCGCGGGTCCCACTCCGGGCGGATGTCGAGCGGGAGGGGGCGTTCCAGGGTGACGCGCCGGCCGTGGACGCGGTGGACGCGGACGGGCCATTCGTAGGGGACGTACGACGTCAGTTTCGTCTTGTCGTCCCAGACGTAGGCCGCCGGGCCGGGGCCGTCGCCCGCCATGTGCTGGAGGAGGGTGTGGGTGGAGTCGTCGGCGAGGCGGAGGAGGACGAGCCGGCCGGGGTGGAGGGCGGAGGCGTCGGCGACCGTGACCGTCCACGAGCCGCGCTTCGCCGGTGCGACGGTGGTGAGGGTCGTCCACTCGTCCCGCCGGTTGCCGGTCCAGCCCTCGAAGGGCCAGGCCCGGTCCCTGATGGCGGCGGTCAGGGATTCCCAACGGGCCCTCGGCGCCAGCCAGATGAGGCCGCCCGCCCAGGACCAGGAGGACTTGTCACCGCCGTAGCGGGAGCCGTAGACGCCGATCAGCTCGGTGAGGTTCTTCGTCGCGTACAGGGTCGTACGGCCGCTGCCGGCGCCGCGCAGGACGACGTTCGAGTCGCCGAGGCGGATGACGTCGTCGATGCGGTAGGTGCCGGGCGGGATGGTGACCGTGCCACCGCCGGCCCTTCCGGCGGCGGCGATGGCACGGTTGATCGCGGGGGCGCAGTCCGTGGTGCCGTCGGCCACGGCGCCGTACGCCGTGACGTCGGCGACGATCCGGGGGCGGGGGAAGCGGCTCGCCCCGGCCCGGTAGCCCGCCCGGCCGATGTACGGGATCTGCGGGTGGGTGAGCGGAGTGCGGGTGAACTCCCGCCAGAGTGCGGGGGGTTCGGCCGCCCGCGCGGTGCCGGTCGCGGCGCCCAGGGCCACCGCGGTGGCGCCGGCGAGCAGGCTCCGTCTGGTGAGGTGCGCGTTGCTCATGTCCACCCGCCCCTTCATCTTCCCGAGGTCCATGAATACGAACGATTCATGAATATGAATGACGTTCAGGAATGCGTTGGCGGTGAGCATGCCACTGTGCCCGGCGAGCGGGAAAGGGGTCGTACGAAGAAAAGCGGGCGTCAGTCCGCGGGGCGGTCGATCAGGTGCATGAACGCCTCCAGGTTGCGCGTGGACTCGCCGCGCGCCACCCGCCAGGCGTACTCCTTGCGGATCGAGGAGGCGAAGCCCAGCTCCAGCAGGGTGTTGAAGGCGCCGTCGGCCGCTTCCAGGACCTGGCCGAGGAGCCGGTCGACCCCGTCCGGGGTGACGGCGGCGAGGGGCAGCCGGGCGGTGACGTAGACGTCGCCGAGGTGGTCCACGGCGTAACTCACGCCGTACAGCTTGAGGTTGCGCTCCAGCAGCCAGCGGTGGACACCCGCCTCGTTCTCGTCGGGGTGGCGGACGACGAAGGCGTTGAGGGAGAGGGAGTGGCGGCCGACGAGGAAGGACACGGTGGTGGACAGCTTGCGCGTACCGGGGAGCTTGACCACGTAGTTCCCGGGCTCGGGGTTCTCCCACTCCAGCTCCGCGTCCCGGAAGACGCCCTCCAGGACCTGTCCGGCCTTCTCGACATCACCCATGGTGGGAGGGTACGCGACGGCGGTGGGACTGGGTCGCGGCCGTGTAGACGTCGGCGGTGGCGGCGGCGGCCGCGTCCCAGCCGAAGGACTGGGCGTGCCGGGCGGCCGCCCGGCCCATGCGCGCCGAGAGGGCCGGTTCGTCGGCGAACCGGCGCAGCACGCGCGCGTAGTCGACCGGATCGTGGCCCTGGACGAGGAAGCCGGTCTCGCCGTCACGCACGGCCACCGGCAGACCGCCCACCGAGGCCGCGAGCACCGGCGTCCCGGACGCCTGCGCCTCGATGGCGACCAGTCCGAAGGACTCGCTGTACGACGGCATGACGAGGACGGACGCGGCCCTGAACCAGTCCGCCAGCTCCTCCTGGCAGACCGGCGGGCGGAACCGCACGACGTCCGCGATGCCCAGCCGGGCCGCGAGCTTCTGCAGCCCCTCCGGCTTGGCGAGCCCGCTGCCGCTGGGGCCCCCGACGACCGGGACGAGGATGCGGGAGCGCAGCTCCGGGCGCTCGTCCAGCAGGACGGCGACGGCGCGCAGCAGGATGTCCGGCGCCTTGAGGGGCTGTATGCGGCCCGCGAAGAGGGGGATCAGGGCGTCTCGCGGGAGACCGAGGCGGGCGCGGGCGGCGGCGCGGGCGTCGTCGGCGCCGGCGGGCGGGCCGGCGGGCGGGAAGCCGTCCTTCAGGGAGCCGAAGCCGTCCTTCGAGGACGCTTCCTTGGGGGAGCCGTCCTTCGGGAAGGGGCGGAAGCGGTCCAGGTTCACGCCGGGGTGGACGACGGCGACCTTCGCGGGGTCGGCGGCGTAGTACTGGACCAGCTCGCCGGCCTCCTCGGCGGTGTTGGCGATCAGCCGGTCGGCGGCGGCCACGATCTGGGTCTCGCCGATGACCCGGGCGGCGGGCTCGGGGGTGTCGCCGTCGGCCAGGCTGGCGTTCTTGACCTTGGCCATGGTGTGCATGGCGTGCACCAGCGGCACGCCCCAGCGCTGGGCGGCGAGCCAGCCGACGTGGCCGGAGAGCCAGTAGTGGGAGTGGACGAGGTCGTAGTAGCCGGGGCGGTGGCCGGCCCAGGCCTGCATCACACCGTGCGTGAAGGCGCAGAGCTGGGCCGGCAAGTCCTCCTTGGCCAGGCCCTCGTAGGGGCCCGCGTCGACGTGCCGGACGAGGACGCCGGGGGCCAGCTCGACGACGGGGGGCAGGCCGCCGGCCGTGGCCCGGGTGAAGATCTCGACCTCGATGTTGATCGCGGCCAGCCGCTGGGCCAGCTCCACGATGTAGACGTTCATGCCGCCCGCGTCGCCCGTGCCGGGCTGGTGGAGCGGGGAGGTGTGCACGGAGAGCATGGCGACCCGGCGGGGCCTGCGGTACAGCCGCAGCCGCGTGCCGGCCGACGGGGAGCGTCGCCCGAGCCTGCTGACGTACTGGCTCACCTGGCGTTCCTCCTTGTTGCGGGCATGCCTGACGAGGGCCCACCGCGCCCTCCAAGCTGGTCCAACAGTGAGCGGGTGTCCGGCCATTTCCCGATCAGGCGGCTTTACCGAATCATTACCCGAGATCGATCAACGGTTCGAATGCGGACGGCGTCGGCGGCAGTCGCCCCGAGGGATGCCGGGAACCGCGCGACCAGCGACGACGCACCCTCGGCGAGCGGCCGGCCGCGAGCCTCCGGCGGCGTCCGCTTACCCTCGTACCCATGACAGCCCGCGCAGCCACCCGCCCCCTGGGTACGGTGACGCGCGGGACGACCAACCCCAACCGGCTGCGCCGCATGGACCGCTGGATCGCGGCCACGCACGGCGCCGAGCTGCGCCGCGCGAGCGACCCCGTGGCGATCGACCTGGGATACGGCGCCGCCCCCTGGACCGCCGTGGAACTGCTGACCCGGCTCCGCGCGGCAGCGCCTCGCGCGCGTGTCGTCGGCATCGAGATCGAACCGGAGCGGGTGGCTGCGGCCCGGCCGTACGAGCGGGAGGGACTGACCTTCCGGCACGGCGGCTTCGAGATCCCCGTCCCCGGGCGCCCGGCGCTGATCCGGGCCGCCAACGTGCTGCGCCAGTACGACGAGGGCGAGGTCGCGGCGGTGTGGGAGCGGCTGCGCGCGCGGCTCGCCCCGGCGGCCGGCGGCTCGCGCGGCGGGCTGCTGGTCGAGGGGACGTGCGACGAGATCGGGCGGCGGCACGTGTGGGTGGCGCTCGGCCCGGAGGGTCCGCGCACGGTCACCTTCGCCACCCGGCTGGGCTCCCTGGACCGCCCCTCCGACCTCGCCGAGCGCCTGCCGAAGGCGCTGATCCACCGCAATGTCCCGGGCGAGCCGGTGCACGCCTTCCTCCGGGACTTCGACCGCGCCTGGGCCGCCGCCGCGCCCTACGCCTCCTACGGCGCCCGACAGCGCTGGCTGCGCGCGGTACGGGACCTGACCACCGACTGGCCCGTCACCGACTCCCCGGCCCGCTGGCGGCAGGGCGAAGTGACGCTGGCCTGGACGGCATTGGCTCCCCGAACCTGACTCCGACGCCCCGGGGGCTGACCGGGATGCCATGACCTTGAGGCCGACGCGCAGGGGGTGAACCCGACGCCCCGGCCCTGAACCCGACACCCAGGATCCGACCCCGACGCCCCGGCCCTGAACCCAACGCCCAAGGGCTGTACCCAACACCCAGCCCTCGACCCAACCCCCAGGCCCTAACCCCAACATCCAGACCCTGCCCCCCACACCCCCCAATCC
>NZ_JNWV01000088.1 GCF_000716535.1 Streptomyces flaveolus
TTGAACTCCGGCGGATAGTGCTTCATGACCACGGGACATCCGTTCTCCTGGACTCAAGATCCAAGTCTCTCGGGTGTCCAGGATCCGGGGTCAAGCCCCGTCTTCGCCTCGCCCGGATAGAGGTCAGCGATCCGCCGCATCGACAGGCCGGGCAGGTAGGCGACCTGGCAGCCGGTGTCGCGGGCCACCGTTAGCGGCAGAGCGCCGATCGAGGCCGGCTGGTCCACGACGACCAGGACGGTGCCGAACTTCTCGCGGAGCTTGTCAAAGACTTGCCTCAGTTTCGGTTCGGTGTTGGGCAGTTGCTTGTCGAAGACCTTCTTGCCGGCCGGGGTGAGTCCGTGTCCGTGGTGAGCGCTCTTCCCGACGTCCAGGCCCAGGAAGACGCCTATCTCGTCGTACTCGTTCAAGCCGTCCTCCCGAACGGGGCGTGCGGTGCTGGCCTGGGCGTTGGCGTCGTGCGCGCATCCACGTTATGCAGACCTGCCGCCTGCGACAGGCCGGGCGTTGCGCTCGGCCGGGCGGTAGTCGGACCTTTCATCAGCGTCTCCAACGGCGCCTCTCGGGCCCGGTGACACCACCCCCCAGGTCATCCGATCCAATGCCGTTGCTTTTGAGGTTGTCGGCCGGTTGAGTCGGTGTGCTGATATCCCGTCTGGACCGTCTGGGTCTGGGAGTGCTGACCCGGTCGTGCCCGCCAGAGCTGGTGGACCGGGTGGTCGATGAGGCCGGCCGCTCGGAGAAGCGCCGGCGTCTGCTGTCCGCTCGGTTCACGGTCTACTTCGTGCTGGCCATGTGCTTGTTCCCGCAGGCCGACTACTTGGAGGTCCTGCGTCTGGTGAAGACCGGCGATCCGGGACTGCGCCCCTGGACCGGAGTGAACAAATCCTCGTTGACCAGGGCCCGGCAACGGCTGGGATGGACCGTGATGCAGGAGCTGTTCCGGGCCGTGGCCCGGCCACTGGGCAGGGAAGACGATCTCTTCCGCGGGCTGCGGGTGCTGGCCCTGGACGGGACGCTACTGGCCGTGCCGGACTCGGCGGCGAACAACAACGCCTTCGGCAAGTCGGGATCACAGCGCAGTCCGATGGGGTATCCGCAGGCCCGCGTGGTCGCGGTGGCCGAGTGTTCCTCCCACGCCGTGCTCGACGCCGTGATCGGCGGGTTCAAGGAGTCCGAGCGGATCGTCTCCGACGCCCTGGACGCCCACGTCGGAAGCGGGACGCTGTTACTGGCCGACCGTGGACTGTGGGGCCTGGCCCGCTGGCACCGACTGCGCGACCAGGGCACTCACCTGCTGTGGAGGATCGAGCGGCGCAAGGCCCGCCGGGTCCAGGACGTGCTGACCGACGGCAGTTACCTGGCCCGGATTGAAGCGAACAAGCACAGCAAGGCGGCCGGAACGGTCAAGGCCCCACCGGCCCTGGTCCGGGTCATCGAGTACCGCGTCGACGGCCAGCCGGACATCGTCCGGCTGATCACCAGCCTGACCGATCCTGAAAAGTACCCGGCCGCCGAGCTTGCCGCGCTCTACGCCCGGTGCTGGGAGATCGAGCTGGTCTTCGACGAGATCAAGACCCACCAGCGCGGCCGACCGGTCCTCAGATCGCAGACGCCGGACGGGGTGCGGCAGGAGATCTATGCGCACCTGATCGTGCACCATGCCACTCGCGATCTGCTGGACGAAGCCGCCCGACTGCACCGCAGTACGGCAGAGCGGACCTCGTTCACCCGGGCTCTGCACGTCGTCCGCCGCACGGTGATCTCGCCGAGCGGCTTTTCCCCCCTCCGCCCGCAGACGGGACCGGCGCCTCGGACTCGCTGAGATCGGCCGCAGCCTGTTACCCCGCCGTCGGCCCCGTGACTGCCCCCGCAAGATCCGCTCGTGCATCACCGGCTACGGCAGCAAGGCCCCCGGAGAACCCGCCAGCCACCGCCGTTCCCCGGTCGTCGTCACCCTGAACCACCGATGGCACGACCACTAAAGCAACGGCATTGTCATCCGTTCGACAGGGGGGACCAGTCATGCCGGGACCGGAGGCCAGCGGCCCTCTTGCAGGACCGCGGAAAACATAACGGGGGGCAGCGAACTTTGATTGACTCCCGTTGTCTGAACTCGAGCGTCCTGGTTTCGTAGCCGGGATTTTCAGTAAGTGCCCGACTGCTTATAGTAGACCGGATTCCACGGGTAACCGTTGGTGGCAGAGAGGATGAGATACAGGGCGTATCCAGCGACCGAGATCCACGGGTCTGCATTGGTCACCCAGTAAGTGCTTTCCTGACGCCAATTGAACGAACCCATGCCTGGCACGAAGTCCGCTTCTACGTCGACGGGGGAGATCTGTACGTGACCGTTAGCATCTCTGACAGCAACCTGGCCCTGCCCGTTGGGCTCAATCCCGATTGCTGGCGGACTCACGAATCCAGGAGAGTGGTTGAGGCCAACGAGGCTTGGCGCACTCCAAGTAGGGCTGCCGTATGCTTGCCAGGAGCTATACACCTGACCATTCGTGCCGGTCCACACAATATAGATGCAGCCATTGTGAGCCCAATAGGTGTCGAGTGGGGTGAAGGTGATACCTGGGCCAAGGTTTGAGGTGGCATTGGGGACTCGCTGCGGTGTGTCGAAATGTCCCGGGAATGCCATGGAGGTGGTGCGCTGGTGGTACTGGGTGTAGATGTTGTTGTCTAGGCCCCGCCACGAGAGCATCCACTCCTCACCGTTGTTTGTGGTGAGGTTGGTCACCGCAGCGGGCGAGTACTCGCTCGTAGTGACATTTCCTGGGACCTGCTGCCAGCTTCCTAGAGTGAGGTGCCCGTCGTAGGAGATGGTGAAGCCTGCATAATAGATGTGCTGATCCGTGCCGGTGTGGAATACTCGCCATCCATACGCGGTCCAGATAATTCGCGGAGTTGCGTACGTCGTGGTGTTGGTCCAGGTGTACGCCGCAGCACCGTTGTAGGACACCTGTACTTGGTTGTTGCCATTGGCTGAAACAATAGCATGGTTGCCGTTGGGGTCGCGCGACTCCGAAACGCCGAC
Source organism: Streptomyces flaveolus (assembly GCF_000716535.1). GTDB lineage: Bacteria > Actinomycetota > Actinomycetes > Streptomycetales > Streptomycetaceae > Streptomyces > Streptomyces flaveolus_A. The sequence goes on from NZ_JNWV01000088.1 coordinate 3,044, forward strand.
GCGCGAGGTGACTTGCTGATTTCCGGCGTATTCGGCCTGCCAATCGTTCCACTCCCCAGGCTCAGCCGCAAAGGCGGTAGCGCCTGTCAGAGCAGTGACGGAGAGTGCAGTTGTGACGGCAACCGCACCCAGCATCGACCTGATCTTCCATTTTTTCAACACAACACACGCCCCTCATTTTTACTCAGGCTTCACTGGCCTGAGTGCCACATGGTGGATAATCGATGGAGGCGGGTTGCGTGACAGTTGGATGCTCCGATGACGCAGGAGCGCTTACCCGCTGTCAGTCGGTGCTTCGCAAGTCAAATCCCGAGATGTGTGCAGCGCGGATTACCGGCCCGCCTCGCATCAGATTCGGCCGCCCACGGGCCATCAGAGATGGCCGTAGTCGACAGCAAAAGCTTGCTCCGTCAACTATACAGCATGCCTGACAGTGGTTGGCCGCATTTTTACGCCAGCCGTCCACAGCGCTTGCAAGCAGCCGGCCGCCCCGAAACCCTGGCCTCCTCGCCCTCACCCCTCCCGGCCGGGACCCGACCGTGTGCGGCGCACCGCCTCCGACCACCCTGGACAGTCGGGGACACGCCTGTGGGCCGGTACCGTCCGATCAGGGCGCTGGCCACGCTGCCCGTGGCCTTGATGCCGACAGCGGCGACGCCCGGCGTTATGAAGGTCATTCTCGGTTCTACCATCGGGTCGACCGAAGCGAGCACGTTGTGTTCCTTGGGATGCTGATCACAGCACGATTGCGCCGCCGCCCGCGATGGCACCCGTGCCCAGCCGCCCGGCAGCAACCAGGCCACGCACCCGCCGCGGCCTACGCCGGCGACCCACCCCGATCCTCCGCCCGGACCCGGCCGCCAGCCCCACCGCTGTGGCCGATCACGTGCGGCGGCTGTGCGAACTCGTGCTGCGCTTCAACGACATCGACTCCCTGGCCGACTTCGCCGCCGGCTACGACCCCAGAGGCGCGCGCACCTTCCCCTGCCTGCTCTACACACTCGACCGGTATGAAAGCGCCCTGTACTGGTGGCGGTTCGCCGCCGGCGGCGAGGACCCCCTCGCCGCCCACCTGCTCGCCGCCCACCACGCCGCCGTCGGAGTCAGCCCCGACGCCCGCCTATGGCGGGCACAGGCCCGCATGCTCGGCTTCAGCCACGACAGCCACCTCCCCCGGTCCGTGAGGCCCGGCACCCATCTCGCCGAAGGGTTCGCCAGGACCGTCCCGTGGGGGAAATGCGCTGACCACCTTCATCAAGACCGCGCGCCTGCCCAGCGAACTGGCAATCCGCTGAACCGCCGGCAAGCACACGCGCACTCCTCGGGCGGGACAGCCGGGCCCGCACGCGTGGATGCGCGCACGGAGCGCAACCACCCGGTAAGGAACCGCCCGAACAGAGCAGGGGTCGGGCCTGCTGCGATGCGGGGAACGAGCCAGGCACCACCGCTCACAAGCGGCCCCCGGCCGATCGTTCCTTCACGGGCTGTGAGGCCAGGAGCGTGATTGCGGCGGCGACCGCCGCACGGACGATGGCTCGCATCGTGTGATACGTCACCGGCAGCCCGCACGTGTCCGCGCCACCGCACCCCGCCCGCGCAGGCAGACGGAGCGGGCCCAAGCTCCGGGGCGGGCCCAGGCGATCAGGCCACCCGTTCGGCTCCGTGTGCGTGCGCTGGCGAGGGGCACCCGCTGTGTGCGTTGTGAGGCCCTCCGATAAGGGTGTCGCGGCCAGTCCCCGAGTCTGATCGCGGCACCCGCCGGGCGCCGACGCACACATCCGGATAGGGAGCGGCTACCACGCTCGGCTGGCCCCGCCACCCACATGGGCGTCGCCGCAGTGGTCGCGGTGGTGACCCCAGGACATCCCGTCGACGAACCGACCGCTGTCATTGCCCAGGGTGTCGGAGCGGTTTTCCCCCACGTACGCCCGCCGACCCCGGTCAAGGTTCCCCGAGTCCCGGTCACCGCCACCGAACTGCTGCGCTTCGGGCACTCCTGGGCCACCGTCCACGCCATCCACGCCGCCCGCCCCTCCCCCGCCCATCCGAGCGGCCGGTTTCTGCTCACCCTGACGCCGAAGGCATATGCGGGCACCGGCGTCCAGGCCGTCCACCCCAGCCAGTAACCGGCCGGCGCGCACCCGGCGGGGCGGCCCCGTACCAGGGCGCACGCAAGAAGGGGCCGCCCCCAACCTCGCGGTCCTGACACACCCGAGGCAGGAACGACGGTATCCAGCGGGCGGCGAAAACGCTGCCCGGGTGCCCGGTCAACGAGGACTGCACGGGGAATTCCTCCTGGTCCCTGGAGTCGATAACACCAGCAGCACGACGCGCGCCCGTTGGGCTGTTGGACCCAACGGGGACTCGACCGCCCGGCGCCTCGCCGAACGGCCGACGCGGCGGTGAGAGAGTGGTCGTATGTGCGGTCGATACGTTGCCACCCGGAGCCCGCAGGACCTGGCGCAGCTGTTCCAGGCCGCCCAGTGGCCCATGACGGAGGCGCTCACGCCGAGCTGGAACATCGCGCCGACCGACGAGGTGTGGGCCGTCCTGGAACGCGCCCCGCGCGACGAGGGCGGTGCCGCGACGCCGGTGAGGGAGCTGCGGGCGCTGCGCTGGGGCCTGGTGCTGTCCTGGGCGAAGGACCCGAAGACCGGCGCACGGATGATCAACGCCCGAGTGGAGACCGTCCACGAGAAACCGGCCTACCGCCGCGCGTTCCTCAAACGGCGCTGCCTGCTCCCGGCGGACGGCTTCTACGAATGGCAGCCGGGTAAGGACCCGGCCACCGGCAAGGTGCGCAAGCAGCCGTTCTTCATCCACCCGGAGGACGGCCAGGTGATGGCGCTGGCCGGGCTGTACGAGTACCTCGACGCCATCGTGCTCCCCTCCACCTACTACTCCATGATGGACCTGGTCAACGTGCCTTCGCCCCTGATGTGCCAGCACGTACAACGCGCCGTGCAGGACAGTGATCATCGTCCCCGCGCCCGTCTCCCCGCACGACGGCACACCCGTGCTGCATCTCATCGGGGCAGCTCTCGGGGCGCACAACCCAGCCAGCGCCCCGTGAACCCTCAACTGTCCGGGCGCCATCCGCGTGTCGAGCGCGTGGCACCCGGAGGCGGAGCCGGCTGTGCCTGCTGCAGGTCGCGGCCCGGGTGGGGGGGGTTGGGCGGGTGAATGCGACGGGGGGTCTTGGGGGCAGCAACCACGATGGCGGTTGCCGCCCCCAAGACCCCCCGGAGGCGTGGGGTGTTTAGACGTCATTTCAGTTGGAGCCGTCGGTGGCATATGAGGGTCGCGGCGATAGCGGTGAAGGCGAGGAAGTGCTCTGGCTTCCGCTCGTAGCGGCGGTGGAGGCGTCGGCAGCCGGAGAGCCAGGACACGGTCCGTTCCACGACCCAGCGGTGCCGACCCAGTCGTTGAGACGACTCGACGCCCTTGCGGGCGAGGCGGTGCCGGATGCCACGGGAAGACAGCCAGCGCCGCAGGTGCTGGTAGTCGTACCCCTTGTCTCCGTGCAGCTTGCCGGGCCGTCGGCGTCGGGGACCGCGGCGTGAGCGAATGGGCGGGATGCCCCGGACGAGCGGGATGAGGGCCTGGCTGTCGTGGAGGTTCGCGGCGGAGATGCCGATCGACAGCGGCAGTCCGCGGCGGTCGACGATGAGGTGGATTTTCGATCCCTTCTTGCCGCGGTCGGTCGGATTCGGTCCCGTCAGCTGCCCCCTTTGAGGGCCCGGACGCTGACGGAGTCGATCGCGCACCGCGACCAGTCCAGCCCGCCCCGGGAACCGAGTTCGTCCAGGACCAGGCGGTGGAGCTTGGCCCACACCCTGGCCTCGGTCCACTCGGTGAACCGGCGGAAGGCGGTCACTCCCGACAGACCGAACCCCGGTGGCAGCTGGTTCCAGGTGCATCCCGAGGTAGCCACGAAGATGATCGCGGCCAGCACCTCGCGATCCCCTCGCCGGCGATGCCCTCCGCCCTGCGGGCGGACCGGCGCCGGCGGCACCACCCGCTGGAACAACTGCCACAGGTCTTCCGGCACCATCCGCTCGACAAGCACAGCAGTCATCGCCCCAGACTGCCGCAAGATCACGCCAACTGAAATGACTTCTTAGCTAACTAAGCGCCGGCGTCCCGCTGGAGGACCCGCGCGTCGGCGACCTGATCGCCGTGCCGGTCACCGGCGCCTACACCTACGCGCTGAGCAACAACTACAACGGCGCGCGCCGCCCTCCGGTGGTTTTCGTCCACGACGGTGCGCACCGCGCCGTGGTGCGCCGCGAGACCTACGCCGACCTGATGCGTCGCAACCTGCCGTAACGGCACCCTTACTGAGCTTGAACTGGTGGTGTCGTAGGGGCTGACGTGGCTGTTGACTGCCGTATCACCGGGGCCTGCGGTATCCACACGGGGGCGGGTTGACCCCCAAGCGGCCGGGAGGTTCGCCCGGGGCGAGGCGAGTTCGGGGAGCGCGCGCCGTCGAGCTGATGGACGGCAACACGCTGCGCGCCTGCGCCGAGGTCGACTGCGTTCCCGGCGACTGGTGCGACATCCCGCAGGAGAACACCGCGCTGCTCGTCGAGTTCCGTGCCACGACGGAGGAAGACCACCTTACCCACCAGCGGGCAGCCGCGGAGGTGATGGAGGGGCTGGAGCTGGTGACCCCGGTGCCGTCGGTGACGAACACCTTCGTCACCGACCCGGGCGTCGTGCACATGTACTGGCACGCCCGCGAAGCGTTCATGACGGCCGTCGGCAAGGCCCGGCCCACGGGTACGACTTTGATCACCTAGGACTTCGCGGTCCCGCCCTCCCACCTGGCCGAGGTGTGCGAGTCCCTGCTGGAGATGCAGCGGCGTTACGGCTACGACGCCGCCGTGGCTGGCCATGCCGCCCACGGCAACCTGCACTTCCTCCTTGTCTTCGACGCCGCTCGTCCCGAGGACGTCGAGCGGTACGCGGCGTTCATGGAGGAGTTCTGCGCCATGGTGGTCGACCGGTTCGACGGCTCCTTGAAGGCGGAGCACGCCACCGGCCGGAACATGGCTCCGTTCCTCGAGGCCGAGTGGGGCCTCCGGGCCACCGAAGTGATGCGGCGGATCAAGCAGGCGCTCGACCCGCAGGGCGTGCTCGCCCCTGGCGTGGTCCTCGACCGCGACCCCCGGGCCCACCTGAAGCCCTCAGCAGCGTCTGCTTTTGATCGACAACCGGCCTACCGGGCATCATGCTCTCACTCTCCAACCACTCCAACTCGCCTGGCGGGTTGATGGACTCGTGGTCTTGTTTTTTGACTCGTCAAGGATATAGAGTGTTTCTCATTGCGAGGAGTTACCCTTTGGGGGCCGATCTTTAATCCCATTCATCAGAGGCAATACGGTAGTCCTATCACCGCCCCTCAAGTGCGTCATGGAGGAAATAATGTCCAAGCGGATTCAGAGTTATTTTGATCTGTTCAACTTCAACGACGGTCCTGCCTCGCCACAGAGGTTCAAGGACGTTTTCACCGAGAAGGCGTTGTTCCAATACGGCGGGGAGCGCGTCCTGGGCATGAAAGCGCTAGTCGAATACCATCAGGACCTGATGTCCGGCTGGACAAGCTCCGCTATTACTTGGGCCGTGATATCCGAGGGCGGCGACAGTTTGACGGCCGAGTGGTCGCAGACTTATACCGGCACTGATGACCAGCCTGGCGTGCGGTCCGGAAAGGTCATCGCTCACTTCACCCTCGGCGGACTTATCGCTGAGCTTTACACCTTCCTTGAGCATGACACCAGAGACGAGGGGAGGGTGCTTCTCGGCAAGCACCTGGACGTCTGGTGGGTCAGGGACGACTCCGATGAGCGGTTGGAATTGATGAAAGGGATTTACGCAGATGGCATCACCTTCGTCGACCCAGCTGCACCTGCCCAGGGCCACGCGGAACTAAATGCTCACATCCCCAAAACTCCAGTACTCGCCGACAGTCGAATCGGACAGTACTTCGCCACCTTCGACCATCTGCTGTACCGTTGGGAGACGCATTCTGAGGACGGAACTTACGTTGCAGGGTGGGAGTATCTCCATTTCCAGGGCCAACTGATCGACAACATTGCTGTCTTCACTGACATTGATTTCTCAGCAATCGCCTGACGAATGTGCCGCGTACCCTTCTTCTCGGAGAGTGCGGTCTCCGGCCCCCCGAGTACGGCCGCGACCCAGGGGGCTGTCGATAAATGACTCCTCTGTTTCTGAGGGCTGTTGGCCCATAGGATTCGGGTTTGTCGGAGAGATCGAGGCGGGGCTAGCCTCGGACTAGCCCCCATCCGCCCAGTGCCTAGGAGCACCCCGGTCACAAACGTCGCCCCCCATGCGTACCGTGGCTTGAGTTCCGTGGGCGGCACCCACGAGTTCCTGGCCTGGCTCTCCCAGCGCGGCAGGTGGCTCTCCTACTCGGTAAGGGCTTGCAGATCATTAACACGTCTTCTTGATCTTGTCGTTGGGGTCCCTGCTGAGGGCGATGACACGGGCTTGGAGGGTGGCGAGGGCAGCGGGT
>NZ_JNWV01000089.1 GCF_000716535.1 Streptomyces flaveolus
CGACCGAGCAGCTCGTGAGATGCGGCTTTACAGCGATGCGCTGCACACACCCCACCTCACGGCTGCCGACCTCTGCCGCCGCCACCTCGCAGCTGCCTCTGAAAAGGAATGACCCGCCGACCCGGCGAACTTTCCCGGTCAGAGCACTAGCCAGCCGCCGTGGGCTGTCGTCGGCTGTCGGCCGTGAGCCGTCGGGTCATCGGCTGCCGGGCCGGGCGCCCGCCGGTTCCTGTCGCTACCGTCAGCCCGTACCTGCCGCCGGTTTCCTGCCGCCGCGCCCATGCTGCCTGTCACCGCGGCCCCGCCGTTCTCGGTCCTCGGCTGCGCCGTGCCGCTGCCCGCCCTGTGTCCCGGGGGCGGCGAGCTGCCGGCAAGCCGGCCGCATCGCTGTGACTGCGCGCCGGTCTCCCGATCGCCCCGGCACACGGCCTCGCCGGTGCCGTGCTTTTTGTCCTGGCCCGCCCCCTGTCTCCCCCTGTCCCCGCCCGCGTGGGTCGAGCCGGCTGTGCCGATCCCACCCCTGCCTTCACCTGGCCGTCCCGCAGCCTGCGTCGCTGCGTCGCTGCGCGGCCTCTCCTGCTGGGGCCTGTCCCCGCCCGCTGGCCGTCCGCCGCCCGGCTGTCCCACCGGTGGCCGTGTCCACCGTGCCGTGTCGGGCCGTATGCCGCCGGCCAGCCTGTGCGGGTCCCGGCCGGGCAAGCCTCCGGGCCGCCGGCCGCTTGGTGGCCTGCCCGCGCCGTGCCCCGCTGCGCCTTCCGCCCCCCGGGCCCTCACACGCCCGGCTGTCCCACCGGCGCCCCGCCCGCCCCGCTGCCCGTGCCGCCGTCCTTCCGCTCCCGCGGCCAGCCACCCGCCGCACCGGCAGCCCTGGGCCGGCGGCCGGACGGGCCCCGTTCCCGCCTGTCTGGGCCCGGCCGCCCTGCGCCCGGGCCTGCCGCCGTACCTCCCGCGCCTCCGCGCCGCCCCCGGCGCACCCCTGCCGTGGTGCGGCCGTGCGGCGCCGTGCTCGAAGGCGGCCTCTCGCCGTCCGGCCGTCGTGGCCCCTGCCGCGCCTTTGGCCGTCCGCGTCCGGCCTCCGGCCGTCCGTCGGCGGCCCGGCCGTCCCGGCCACCGCGCCATGCCGGTCCCTGGCCGTCCGGAGGCTTGCGCCGAGCTGCGCGGCATCCTGGCGGCTCGGCCGTGCAACGGCCGTTCCGGCCGTGCGGCGCCCGCCGCCGCTCGTCCCGCGTGCTGCTCCCCGTCTGTCCGCGGTTGCGGAGGCTGGGCCGCCGGCCGCCGGCCGCCTGCCGTCCCCCGTCCTGCGGCCCGCCCCGCATGCTGCGCCCGCCGCCGCGCCTGCCCCACCCGCTGCGCCCGTGCCGCGCCACCCCGCCGTCCGCGCCCGCCGCTGTTTCCTCCGCGCCTCGGCGCCGTTCCCCGGCGGTCTGGCGGGCCCGCGCTCGTCCCGCCGTGTTCGTGTGTTCCCGCCCGTGCCGGTGTGGCCGTGTTCCCCGTCCGCTCGTGGACGGGCCGCCGTACTGTGCCGGCCTGCGGCGCCTCGTCCCGCCGCCCTTGGGCCTGCGTGCGCCGTCCCGCCCGCCGCCTGTCCGGCCGCCCGAGCTGCCGCCACGCCCGGCGGCCGTGCGGTGCCGCCCCTGCCTGTCCGCCGTTGCGGAGGCCGGGGCGCCTCGCCGTCCACGCTTGCAGCCGTACTTCCCGTACTTCTGCGGCTCCCGCCGCCCGCCGTCTGGTCCTCCGCGCATCGGACCGGACCGCCGGGCCGCGTCGTGCCCGCACCGGTCCTTCCGGCCGCGCGCCGGGCCGCCTCCCGCCGGCCGGGCCGGCGCGGGCCCCCGGACCCCGCGCCCGCTGCGCCCGTGTGGACGCTCACGATATTCCCCAGCCAGAAGTGCACGGTCTCTTCCCCCCAGGGGGATCCCGCAGTCCACGTCGGAGGCCGTCGCTGAGTGGAGGGGCGCCGATGCTCCGACCCGGTGTCCTGCGTCGGCCGAACGCGCTGATAGAACCCCGCCATGACATACCGATTCACCGCTCGTGTTGCCACAACAGAGATCGACCCTGACGGCTACTTCACCGAAGCTGCTCTCGCTGAAGAAGCGGACGGAAGCGGATTCATCTTGATGTTCATGGCGGGCGAGGACGACCCAGATGAACAGGAGGTCGCCATGGGCATGGACACGCACTGCCTGGTCACAGCCGGACAGGGCACCGCCTATGGCTGCGTGCGCGAAGCCGTTCTGACGGGCAAGGTCCTCCGCGTCTCGCTCGACCCCGACGCACTGGAAAACCTGCGGTTGAGCGACAGCGAGGTCGAGGCCGTCATCGAAGCACCGGACGAGGATGTCGTCCAGTTCCGTAAAGTCCTCGCCCAGGTGCTCGCCTACGGACGTGCGGACGCTTTGCCCGTTCGTGTAGCCGTCTGAGCCGGTCATCGGACCGAGTTCGCGGGTGGGGAATTACGTGAAGCCGACGGCGCGATCCGTGGGGAACTGCATGACTGTCGACAGCCCGGCGGCCGTGCGGTGCCGTGCCCGGAGAACGCCCGTCGCCCGGCCCGGCCGCGTCCGCGCCCGCTGCCGTACTTTCCGCGCCCGCTGTCCTGTCGCCCCCGGCGATGTCGCGCTCGCGCCATGCCCGCTCGCGTCCCGCGCCCGGTCGTCGTGCCCGCGTCCGGCACCCGGCCGCGCCCGGGCCGCAGTGCCGCTGCCGTGCTGTGTCGGCCCGCGCGCAGCGTCCCGCCGGGCTGGGCTGGGTCCGGCTGCCCGCGCCCGTGTTGTTGCTCGTCGTGCACCCCGGCGCGGTCCCGGCCCGGCTGCCCGCCGGGGCCGTCCGGCTGTCTCCGGCAAGCTGGGTCTGGCCCGCGGCATGATGCCGGGGTGCTCGGGTGAGGCGGCCAGCAGCCGCAGGCCCGCGACCGCCAGCAGCCGCCTGAACCTTCTTGGTGGCCCCGCCCGTCCCGCCCCGGTGGTGATGCCGCGTCCGGGTACGTACCCCTGCCGGCTTTCCACACTGGCTTAGGGCGTACGGCGGCCTTGGGGCCCGCGCCCGCCCGGCCTTCTTCTCGCCGGTACCCGCGTTCCGGGCGCATGAGGGGACGGTGTAGTGGATGGGAAGACGTCCGTTCAGGGCGCGGTACAGGATGCTTGCCGAGACGGGTACGCCCCGGGGGCCATCTGGTCGTGCGAGGGAGTGGAAGGTGGGCCGCCCCCTCGTGGCCCGCAGCCGGCCGTGCGGCCGCGCGAGCTCCACAGGCTCGGCCGGGCGGCGGCCTCATCCGCGGTCCCCGCGCGCGCCCGCCGCCGCGGACGGCACCGGCTGCGGCCCCGAGCCGGGCGCCGCTCCTCTGCGCTCGGCGACGTCCCTGGACGCGAGTGGAGGATCTGCTGGAGCTGGCCGCCGCGGCCGGTCCGCTCGCGGCCGCCGCCGCTCTGGCCGGCGCCCCGGACGCGGGCGCCGCCGGCTACGCCCTGGGCTGCAGCGGCTCGTGGCGGCCGCCCCCGTCGTCTGGACCGTCGACGTCCCTCGGGTACTGCACGTCCTGGCCCGGCCGGAGCGCGCCGTTTCTACCTCGCCGCCGCGGCGAGTGCCGCGCTCACTCTCAGCCGCGCCCTGCCCGCCGCCGCCAATCCCAATGTGCTCGACGGTGGTCGCCAACTCATTGATGCCCCGCCCGGGCCAGGACGGCAACGGCGCGTCGTGCGATGGCAGCACCCGCCGCCAGGCGGCCGGCGACGCGGTCGGTGGCTCGCCGAGGCGGCCGAGCGCCCTCCCGGGACCGCGGCGATCGCGAGCACGGGAAGCTTGCACCTGTCGGTCACGACGCTGGTTATGGTGCCAAAACTGCGTGGTTGCTCAGCTCGCGGCGCCGGTAACGTCCGGTGTCCCGATCCGCCGTACCGGCGGCCTACGTTCAGAGAGCGATGCAGATGACCAGCCAGCGCGCAACGACGATCCTGTGGCGTCCCACCGGTCCCAAGGAGCTGGATCTGGTTCGGAAGCTGAACTGGCGTGCCTGGCCGCCCCGGCTGCCCGAGCAGCCGATCTTCTACCCGGTCCTCAACGAGGACTACGCGGTCAGGATCGCGCGGGACTGGAACGTAAAACACGATGGCGCCGGCTTCGTCACTCGTTTCGAGGTCGAGTCGGACTTCTTGAGCCGGTATCCCGTCCAGCAGGCAGGTGGACAGACGATCCTCGAGCTGTGGGTTCCGGCCGAGGAGTTGGCCGACTTCAACGCCCACATCGTCGGCGAGATCCAGGTGATCCACGAGTTCCGCTGAGGTGGGGAGGCCCGCTGAGAGGCACGCTGGCCCGGTGCGATGATTTCGGCGTGGCTGGTGTGATCACGGCGTCGGAGCCAGCTTGGACAGCCCCGTCACCAGGTTCCGCCCGCGCGCCTTCGGGAGCTGGCGACCGTGCTGCGGCGCGAGGGTGCCAACGCGGCCTGCAGACGGTGGCACAACCTGTTGCAAAGCCATGGACGGCTGGGTTCGGCTGCCCAAATCAGACTCTCCGAAAGAAGCCGACGGCCAGGGCGGGCGTTGAGGAGCGCGTGCGGCCGCTGAAAAGCGTCCGTCTTTCACTGTGAGGTGGGGATAGCCTCGGCGCTGCCATGGTCCAACGGGAGGGGTAGGGGTATGCATGGACGGGGCTGGATCGAGCGTGCGGGAGAGCTGTTCGAAGCGGCGATGTTCGGCGGGGACACGTCCGCGATGGACCGGTCCGATGACCTGCTGAACGCCGTCGAGGCGCCGCTTTGCATGGCGCGGGGCAAGGTGTTGCACGTCCGCTTCCTGAACGACCGCGAGGAGAACAGCGAGGAACTGGTGTTGTTCGAGCGTGCGGCCGAGTTGTACGAGCGTCTGGGGGATGCGTCGGGTGAGGCGGACGCGTTGTTCTGGGTTGGCTGCTGGCACCAGGTGGTCAAGGGCGACGGCACCACCGGCAGGCCGTACTTCGAGCGGTCGTACGGGCTGGCGAAATCCGTCGACGACCGGATGACGATGTCGTATGCGATTCGCCACCTGGGCTTCGCCGACAAGGACGCAGGCCACTTCGATCAGGCTCGCGAGCGGCTGACCGAGTCGGTGACCCTGCGCCGGGAGATCGGTTTTAGGCCAGGGGAAGCTGCCGGCCTGGTGGCGTTGGCCTACCTCGCGGCCGAAACCGGCGACCCATCGGCGGCGTTCGATCACCTCGACGAGGCCCAGTCGGTTGCCGAAAGCTGTGGCGCCAAGGCCGTGTCGGGGTGGATCGAGCGAGCCCGCACGCTCATCCGCTCCTAACCTCCGATGGGGAACTGCTGACCTACCGCGCTTGGGTTCAGTCCGCCTGCTGCGTCGATGCCGTGGCAGGTCGGGTATCAGTGCATGCCGGGCTGGTCCGGCTCTGCACGCCGTTCGGCGGTGAACTTGTCGGTCCGGAAGCGGGCGATGTCCAGGAACATCCCCTCGCTCGCCGTCGCCCGGGCCCGGCGCCCCCCGTGCGGTGCCCGCCGGCCGTTCGCCCGCCCGTGCCGCCGCGTGCCGCAGTGCTGCTGCGCCCCGTCCGTCTGGCCGCGACGTGCCCGAAGCCGTGTCGCCGGACCCGTCGGCCGCCCGGCCGCGCACGCGCCGCCGCTGTCCCGGCCGCCCGGCTGTCTGCGTCGAGCTGGGTCTCTCCCGCGGCCTGGTCCGCGCGTGCTGCCCTCGGCCGAGCCGCTGCCCGCCCTGCCGTCCCGTCCGGCACCGGCGTGGCTTGGTGGTAGTAGAGCCGGAACTCCCCGGTAGCGTCGTGGCGCCAGATCGACGAACGGCGGGCGTACCGGTCCGCGAGGCGCTCAATTCACCCGACCCGGCCCATGCCGCCATCACCGCCCTGCTCGCCTTCCACGCCCTGCGCACACAGGAGTTCCGCCACCTCACCCTCACCGACCTCGACCTCGACCAGGGCCGCCTGCACCTGCCGGCGCGCACCATCGTCCTGGCCGAGCCCGTCCGGGCCCGCCTGGCCGCCTACCTCGGACACCGCCATCAGAGGTGGCCGAACACCGCCAACCCGCACCTGCTCCTCACCCACCGCAACGCAGCGACAACCACCCCGGCCAGCCGGCCCTGGCTGTACCGCCACTACCCCTCCTTCAGCCACCTGCTGCGCGCCGACCGCATCATCGACGAAGCCCAGACGGCGGGGGGACACACGGATGATCTGCGAGCTGTTCGGTATCGGCATGCAGGCTGCCGCTCGCTACACCGACCCCTACACGGATGCGACTGCCGCGGCCACCAAACAGCTGGTGACGCCCCCTTGATTTCATGCGGCCGTTCCCGCCACACCTGCCTGTGCAGACCCGACGTGAACACACAAAGTCAGGAACGCCGACGACACCGCGACGTGGTATCGCATCGCCGCTCGCCTGTGTCGCGCCGTCGCGCACGTTCGGCAAGCTGCGGGCCCGCGGCGCGGTCAACGGCCCCGGCCTTCGCACCGCCGACGGCGCGAAATTCACCCGCGCAGGCTGTCCGATGAGGCATGGGAGCGGCTGCGGGCCAGCCGCTCGAAGCCGCCGGGCAGGGCCAACTCTGCCTCCCGCCGCAAGACCTACTCAGCAGCCCTTGAGCAGACCGAGCAGATGTTCCGGGCCGCTGCCGTAGTGGGCCCCGCCACGCGCCCGGTTCAGGTCTTCTACGGACTCAGCCAGGCCGGCCGCGCCATCGCGGCCGCCGCCTGGTCCCTTAACGGCGAGGACTGGCGTCTCGACTCTCACGGCATCAAGACCACGGGGTTTCACCTGTCCTTCCCCGAAATCGAGATCCGCACCGACCCACCCGGCACTCGGGGCAGCTTCGTGAAGGTCAGCGAAGTGCTCGATTCCCCGGTCTGGGAGATGGACCCGGTGCGCCTGGAGGACCTCTGGGACCTGCTGCCCTCGAACCTGCGCTACCCGCTCACCAACAGGGACCGGATGACCCCGTTGTACGCGGACGAAATGAGCGTTGGGATCCACGAGCACCCCTTGCTGAGCGTTTCGGTGTGCGACATCCCCGACCGGGTCATTGAGGCCGGCACCCGCGAGGCGCTGACAGAGTTCCTGACCGCATACCCCGCCGTCGCCAAGCACGAAAGCTACGTGACCACCCGCACCCTCACTTTCGGTTCCGATGCGCCCCCGGACTACGGCAGCCGCTACAAACACGGCGGCGGCGAGCTGGTCATCAACTGGGAGATGCCCCAGGGATCGGCGACCCAAGATCAGCGGCTGGAATACCTGCGGACCATGACCCGCGGCTACGCCGGAGGCCGGTACTTCCTGCCGGTCCTACCCCGAATGAAGCGCGAGCTGCACCCGCTGATGGCCTGGTGGGCTGTCCTGTACGCCCTGTCCATGCTCGCCCGCTACGAGCCCTCAACCTGGGTCAAGCTCATCAGCGTCGACGACAGCCAGCACGCCGTCCCGATCGAACGGCTGCTCGAACGCGCCATCAACCACCTGCCCGTCCTGATCGCGGACACCATCACCGAGGTGAGCCCCTAATCCGCCATCCTGGACGACCCGCGCGGCAGCCACGCCTACGAGTTCAGTGCCGCCTGATGTCTGAGTCATGCCCAGCGTGGACGTGAGTCGGGCCCGGCTTCATGAGGAAGCGGCCGTCGCCCTTTCGTGGGCTGGGTCTGGCTCGGTACGGAGGATCACCACTCCTGGCCGTGCTTGGCCTTCCACTCGGTGAGCGCGGCAAGGGACTTCTGGGCGCGGGAGAGTTCGCCGCCGAACGCCCCAGCGCGGAGCAGCGGCCACGTGTCGGTGAGTTCCGCTTCGATGGTGGCGGCGAGGCACGACCACGGCGGCGGCGAACGTCGGGTGAGCTGGCTCATGCCCCAAGGGTGCGCGCGCCGGCCTCAGGGCCTCGCGCCAGCCTCTCGGCCGCGCGCCGGGCCGTCTGCCGCTGGCCGGGACCGTGCGGGCCCCGTCCCCGCCCCCGCGCCGCTGCGCCCCGCGGCCCTGCGGTGCCGTGCCCGGAGGCCGCCCGTTGCCCAGCCCGGCCGCCCCGACGTCCGCGCCCGCCGCCGTACTCCC
>NZ_JNWV01000090.1 GCF_000716535.1 Streptomyces flaveolus
TGCTGCCCAAACGCGGCGTGCAAGAACCGGGGGGCGTGGACGGCATCCGGACTCTGCTGGACCGGCACATCCGCAGGCTCTGACCCAGGGCCTGTCGCCCGGCCCCATCGGCTTCAGGCGCTGCGCGCCGAGTGGTGAAGGGGAATCGAAGGAGGCAACCACCGGTGAACCACGCCCAGCTCGTCGCCCTGGGCCGAGCGCTGCGCCTGAGTGGAGAACACGGACAGCGCCTCGAGGACGCAGCCGCCGCGACGGATGTGTCCGAGATCCGCAGCGACCTCCAACGGGCCCTCACGCTCGTCGACGACGCGATCCAGACGGCGAAGCCGCCCATGCGCTGCCCAGAGCATCCAAGCGGCCCCGTCGACCCGACGCATCCGACCTGTGCTTGCTGTGCGAGACCCGCCGCCGCGCCGGACTGCGCACCCCGCCCCGCCCCCGCACCCCTGACCCGGACGACCAGGAAACGCCGCCACTTCGCGTGCCCTCCCACCACGCGATCCGCCGACGACCCGCAGCCGCGCAGGCGATGGCTTGCGGAGCTGTGGAACGGCCGCGCCTGGTGATCGTCTGCGGGGATGATCACGGACCGCTGACGCCGCCGCAGGCCCAGACCCGCCCGGGCCCCTCGGCGCATTCTCACACCTGACGGGCGCGCCCCCTTCCGGCGGCGCGTCGCCCGGCCCCGCCTGCCGCCCTCTCGGTCAGGGACTGTCCGGGCTGACGCGGACGAGACCCGGGCCGGCGTCGACGAACGATTCCTCGAACTGTACGTCGTGCCCTTCATCGCAACGGAGCGCGGCACGCACCTCGGTACCGCAATCCTTGTGGCGCACCACGACCGGAGGTCCCTGCTCGTCGGCGGCCCAGGCATCGCCCCACTGCCGCAGCGCCACGAGCACCGGCAGGAAGTCGCGGCCCTTCTCGGTCAATTGGTAGCCGTACCGGGTCCGCTGGCCGGGCTCCCGGTACGGGACGCGCTCCAGGAGTCCGGCGGCGGTCAGTTCCTTCAGTCGCGCCGCGGCAGAGGGGTCTCCGATGCCCACCCGCTTCGCGAAGTCGTCGAACCGGCGGGTGCCGAAGAACGCCTCGCGCATGATCAGCAGCGCCGTCCTGTTGCCGACGATCTCCAGCGTCCGGGCGATGGAGCAGTTGGTCATGGACCAGGTGTCCCGTTCTGACAGCAGATCGCTCATGTCTGCTCCTGCCCTCTCCCAGCTGACTTGCTTCAACCTTCGTCAGACTATAGCGTCGTGGCTGACTTAATGAAAAATAAGTCAGCTACCTGTTGTACAGGCCGAGGGAGAAGTCATGAACATCGGCGCAGCAACCGCCCTGGTCACGGGCGCAAACCGTGGGCTCGGCAGGGCACTCGCCCAGGAACTGGCCGCGCGGGGCGCCACCGTCTACGCGGCGGCCCGCCGGCCCGAGCAGATCGATCTGCCCGGTGTGAAGGCGATCCAGCTGGACGTCACCGATCCCGAGTCGGTCGCCGCGGCCGCCGAGGCGGCGCATGACGTCAACCTGCTGATCAACAACGCGGGCAGCTCCACCGGGGCCGACCCGCTGACCGGCAGCTGGGACGCGCTCCAGCTGGAGATCGACACCCACTACCTGGGCACCCTGCGCGTGATCCGGTCCTTCGCCCCGGTGATCGAGGCGCGGGGCGGCGGCTCGATCCTCAACATCCTGTCGGTGCTGTCGTGGATCAGCTTCCCGACCGTGGGCGCCTACTCCGCCGCCAAGTCCGCAGCATGGAGCATGACCAACACCGTGCGTCAGCAGCTCGCGCCCCGCGGCATCACCGTGTCCGGACTGCACGTCGGCTACATGGACACCGATATGGCCCGTCACGTCACCGAGCCCAAGACCGACCCGGCGGACGTCGCCCGTGCCGCCGTGGACGGCATCGCCGCCGGCACGCACGAGATCGTCGTCGACGACCTCAGCCGCCACGTCCGGGCGAACCTCTCCGGCGGCGTCGCCGCCCTCTACCCGCAGCTCGGCTGAGGCGAGGACGTCGTGACCTCCACGCCCTCCCCCGCCGCCGTCCAGCGCGCGGGACGGCCGAAGCACCCCGGCGAGCCGGCCGGCGATCACCCGCCTTCCCGGCTCACCGCGGCCGTCACGCTCACCGCGATGTGCCTGGGCGCCATGACGACCTTTCTGCTGATCACCGCATCCGTGTCAGCGCTGTCGGCCATCCAGGACGACCTGCACGTCTCCCCGACCGCGCTGGTCTGGATCCCCTCCGCCTACACGCTGCTCGTGGCCTGCCTGGTGATGTCCGCGGGCACGGTCGGCAACCTCTACGGCCGCAAGCGCGCCTTCCTCACCGGCGCCGCGATCATGATCATCGGGTCGCTCACCGTCTACACCGCGACCTCGGTGACCGGCGTCATCGCCGGTCAGCTCGTCTCCGGCGTCGGCGGCGCGCTCATCCTGCCCAACAGTCTGGCCATCCTGGGGGCCGCCTTCCCCGACCCCCACCGGCGCACCGAAGTCGTCACCGCCTGGGCGGCCTCTTCCGGTATCGGACTCGCCGTCGGCCCCCTCATCGCGGGCGGACTGCTGGGCCACTTCCACTGGCACACCGTCTTCCTGTCGACGGCCGTCCTGGCCGTGGTCACCATGGCCGTCGCCGCCTTCGTCGCCGAATCACGCAGCCCCGGCGGCAAGCTGGACGTCCCCGGCCAGGTCCTCGCCGTCCTGGGCATCGCCGCCCTCGTCTACGCCCTCATCGAGGGCGGACAAGACGGCTACACCAGCCCCCGCATCCTCACCGCCTGGTTCGTCGCGGTCGCGGCGCTGACCGGCTTCGTGCTCGTCGAGCGCGCCGGCCGTACGCCCATGCTGGACATGACCCTGTTCCGCTCGAGGTCCTTCAGCGCCGTCATGTTCATCGCGGCCGTCTCCCTGTTCGGGTTCACCGGCGTGGCCATCCTGTCGGTGCTCTTCTACGAGCGTGTCCAGCGGCTGTCCGCCCTGGACGTGGGGTGGCGCCTGCTGGCCTTCTTCGGCGTCTACGTCGTCGTCGCCTACGCGGCCGGCCGGCTGATCCGCCGCACCGGCTTCAAGCTCCCGCTGACGCTGGGCTTCCTCGTCGGAGCGGCCGCCGCCGCAGGATTCCTCACCGTGGGACCCGACACCCCCTACTCCCAGGTGTGGTGGCTGTACGTCCTCTTCGGAGCAGCCTGCGGGATGGTGGCCGCGCCGAGCACCGCGGCGGCCCTGGTCAGCGTCTCCCACGAGCGCGCCGGCATGGCCTCCGGAGCCGTCAACGCCTTCCGCCAGATCGGTTCCGTCACCGGCTCCTCGCTCCTCGGCGCGCTGCTCGCCAACCGGCTCCAGGCCCAACTGCCAGCCCGGCTCGATGCCCACCACGTGCCCCGGGCGGCCTGGCCCGCCGTCGAGCACGCCGTCGCCACCGGCAGCGCCCACGGTGGAACTCCGCCGAGCGTGACGGCAGCGGTCGGCGACGCCTTCACCTCTGGGGTGCATGCGGGCATGGCCGTCGTCGCCGTCGTGTTCCTGTGCGCGGCGCTGGCCTCCGCCCTCCTGGTGCACAACCGGCCGCACCACACGACCGCGACCGGCACGGTCCGGCCGTCACCGGTCGGCGCCGCCGGCCGCTGACGCCGGCTCGGCAGCTCGGTCCGGTCCCCGGGAGAAGCGGCCCATGACGGTGCGCTCCCGCCGCTCTCCAGGGCGTGGGGTTCTTCGCACCGCGCCGATCGGTCCGCCGTCTCCGGGCCGGCCGCCTTCCGGACCCAGCCACATCGGCCGCAAACATGTGGGGCGCCGCCCGTCGGCTCCTTTCTTCCCCCTCGGGCAGCCAGTCCCCTTTATCCATAGATCAATCAATCATGAACCAGAGGAAATATCATGACATCGAACAGCACACTCGGGTACGAGGTCTTCGTCGCCGATCCGATCCCGCTGAACGTTCCTGAGCTCGTCCCCAACGGCGACCGGCGGATGTTCTCGCCCCTGTCGGTCACGCTGGTCCACGGCGAGCGCGACGCCGTGCTCGTCGACCCGCCCCTGACCACCGCTCAGGCCGAGGCCGTCGGTGAGTGGATCGAGGCCCGCGGCAAGAACCTGACCCAGATTTTTGTCACGCACGGTCACGGTGACCACTGGTTCACCGCGGGCGTCCTGGCCGAGCGATTCGGCGCCCAGGTCGTCGCGAGCGCCGGCACGATCAAGCAGATGCACCACAACGTGGCCATCCGTGCGGGCTTCTGGGACAAGTTGTTCCCCGGCCAGATCCCGGACGCGCCCGTCACGGCCGCCACCGTGCCCGACAACCGGTTCACGCTCGAAGGCCATGATCTGGTGATCGTCGAAGTCGGTCACAGCGACACCGACGACACCAGCGTCCTGCACGTCCCCGACCTCCATCTCGTGGTCGCCGGCGACGTGATCTACAACGGCGTGCACCAGTTCCTGGTCGAGGCCGGGCGCGGTGGCCTGGACGCGTGGCGCCGAGCCATCGACGTTGTCGAGGACCTCAGGCCCCGCCACATCGTCACCGGACACAAGAACAAGGAACTGGACGACGACGCCACCCGCTGCATCGACGAGACCCGCCGGTACCTCGACGCCGCCGAGGAGCTGCTCGCCCGGCACGACAACGCCCTCGACTTCTTCAACGCCATGCTGGAGCGGTTCCCCGAGCGTTTGAACCCGGGTGCCCTGTGGAACGGAGCCGCCGCGCTCTACTCCTGACCTCCAGCCGGCGACCATACGCGGCAGCAGGTTGCGAGTCCCGCTTCGAGGCCGCTCGACGGGCTTGACCACGGCGCATGACGGCGAAGACCTCCGAAGCTGACAGGATGGTACGGACCGCGCCGTGGCCGGGCCGGGGCGTGTGCTGGAGCTGGGGGACCGGAATGGGCTTGGTGATCGAGAGCCGGCCGTCGGAGCTGGCGTGCGTCAGGATCCGATCGGTTGCCGCGGCATCCACGTCCCCGGCCACACTGTATGCCTTGCCCATCTGTCCGGCACCGATCGCGACACGTGGACACTGCCCAGGACCACCGGGGCGTGTGGCGGCATCCTGTGCGTTTCGTCCGACAGCGCGACGACATGGCGCCCAGAGACGTCGCGGGGTTCGGAGAGGGTGCGGTGCCAGCCGCCAGGTGACGCCCGTCGACGGGAGGCCATCCCTTTCTTGGGTGTACGCCGACGTGCTGCCGAACCTGCTCAAGCACGGTCGCCACGAGGCAGCCCCATTGCCCGGCTCCGAAGGAGATCACCGCGGCAGCCGGTGCGCTGCCGTACAAGGAGCAGGCGGAGATCGTTGTTCTCTTCGCCCAAGCCGGCGTCCTGCCATCGATCTACGCGACCGCCACGGCAAAGGTGATCGTCGCGCGATCGATGGGTGAGCGGCCTGAGCTGGAGCCATCCGAGACGCCGTTGTACGCGGCTACGTTCCTCGCCGAAAAGGGTCACAAGCCGAAGACCGTTGCCAAGTTCCAGTCCGGGTTCGGCTCCCGGGTCTCCAACCGCTACTTCAAGGTCCACGGACGGCGACCGGAGAAGATCCCGGGTCCGGCCGGCTCCCGCATCGACCGCGTCGCGGTCTACACCGAGGACGACCGGCCGATCCTGGAGCAGGTCTACAGCGAGATCGCTGACCTGATCAACGCCTTCGAGCACGGCGGACAGAGCCCGCTCAGCGCCTGACCCTCTCCCGCCCCAGACGCCCCCGGCTTCGGCTGGGGGCGTTCGCGTGCGCCCGGTTCGCGCCCTTGTCACTCCGCCTGCACTCCCTGACCGTGGTCCGTCAGCGGGGTGTCACTACAACGCGAGGGGGATGGCGTGGCGCACGACGCGGTCGGCCGGCTGCTGCTGCACACCGCGGTGGTGCTGCATCGCACGGTGGCGGGTCGGGTTGGGCGGGAGCGGTGGCGGGCTCGGCGTGACTGGGCGATCCGGGCGGCGCGCCGGCGGGGTGTGCCGATCGAGGAGCTGGCGGCGCGGATGGGCCTGTCGGCGGGTTGGATCCGGCAGGTGCTGGCCGGGCGGCGGCCGGCTGAGCCGCCGGCGGTGGAGGAGGCGGCCTGACGGCAAACGCGAAGCCCTCGCCCGTTACTGACCTTGAAGGCGGGTTGTCGTAGGGGCTGACGGTCGGTGATCGTCGCGGTATGCCGGGTGTATGAGGTATCCGCAGGGTGGGGGTCTGACCG
>NZ_JNWV01000091.1 GCF_000716535.1 Streptomyces flaveolus
GAACCTGAAGGACGGCGACGCGCTGTTCTTCGGCCACGGCTTCAACATCCGCTTCGGCTTCATCAAGCCCCCGGCGGGCGTGGACGTCTGCATGGTCGCCCCGAAGGGACCCGGTCACCTGGTGCGCCGTCAGTACGAGGAGGGGCGTGGTGTGCCCTGTCTCGTGGCCGTGGAGCAGGACGCCTCCGGCAACGCCTTCGCGCTTGCCCTGTCGTACGCCAAGGGCATCGGCGGCACCCGCGCCGGCGTCATCAGGACCACCTTCACCGAGGAGACCGAGACGGACCTCTTCGGTGAGCAGGCCGTGCTCGCCGGTGGTGTCTCCGCGTTGGTGAAGGCGGGCTTCGAGACGCTGACCGAGGCCGGTTACCAGCCGGAGATCGCCTACTTCGAGTGCCTGCACGAGCTGAAGCTGATCGTGGACCTGATGTACGAGGGCGGCTTGGAGAAGATGCGCTGGTCCATCTCCGAGACCGCCGAGTGGGGCGACTACCTCACCGGCCCGCGCATCATCACCGACGCGACCAAGGCGGAAATGAAGAAGGTCCTCGCCGAGATCCAGGACGGCTCCTTCGCCCAGAACTGGATGGACGAGTACCACGGCGGCCTGAAGCGGTACAACGAGTACAAGAAGTAAGGGTGACGCGACCCCGCACCACCCGCTCGGTTCGAGCGCTCCAGGCAGTGTGGGGACGGGCGGTGCGCATCTTGTTCGGGAACATTTCCGAGGAAGAGGCAAGCACCACGCCCCAGGGCAGGGCGAAGAACTGGACGGGCGTGCAAGCTCCGGCTCATCAGTCGTGTCGCTCGGTCGGTGGAGCAGCGCAGGTCTCAGGGGCCGGCGGGTCGGGCAGGTCCTCCATGAAGTCCGCGGACGGCGTGAAGAACAGGGAGCCCGTGACGGAAGTGGAGAAATCCAGAATACGGTCGTGCGACGCTGACGCCGTGCCCAGGAACATGCGCTCCAGCATCGTCTCCGTGACCTCGGGAGTGCGCGCGTAGCCGATGAAATAGGTACCGAACTCCCCACGGCCCACGGATCCGAAGGGCATGTTGTCACGGAGGATTTCACGCTCGTTGCCGTCCGAGTCGGTGATCGTGGTGAGTGCGACGTGCGAGTTCGCCGGTTTGGCGTCGTCCGCGAGTTCCACGTCGGACAGCTTCCGGCGACCGATCGCCTTCTCCTGTGCTTCGACCGGCAGGGCTTCCCACGCGTCGAGGTCGTGCAGGTACTTCTGCACGACGACATAGCTGCCGCCTGCGAACCAGGGGTCTTCCTCGCCGACGAGCACGGCCGTGTGCGCCGCCGGCCCCGTCGGATTCTCCGTGCCGTCGACGAAGCCGAGCAGGTCACGTTCGTCGAAGTACTTGAAGCCATGCACCTCGTCCTGGACCGTGACCGCTCGGCGCAGCCGGGTCATGATTTCCGTGGCGAGCGCGAAGCACAGGTCCAGCCGCGAAGCGCGGATGTGGAACAGCAGGTCGCCAGGGGTGGCGACGGCTCGGTGCACCGGACCGTCCAGTTCCCGGAAGGGATGCAGCCTCGCCGGACGCGGTCCGGCGAACAACCGGTCCCAGGCGTGCGAACCGATGCCGGTGACACAGCTGAGCCTGCCGTCGGGCTGGGCACGGAACCCCACGGCCCGTTCCAGTGAACCGAGATCTGACAACAGCTCGCGAACGGTGGTCTCGCCACCGCTGTCGATCGTCACGACCAAGAAGATCGCCGCACTGGTCAAGGGAGACAGAACCATCTGAGGCACCGGTTCTGCGACGTCTCCGGACATGCATCATCCCCTCTCATCCACGTCGATAACAGATGACCTCAGCGCCAGTAGTCGCTCAGACGGTCGGTGCGGAACGTTTCGCGCTCCTCGCGCCGGGTCAACGGACGTGGAGTCGCGGCGGCATTGATCGCCTGGAAGGCGCTCTCACTGAGTACGCCTTGGGAGTACAGCTCCTCCAGGAGCTTGGCCAGCGCATCGGTGTTCGCGGCGGCCCTTTCCATGGTCCGCTCGAGTTGCGGTTGGTTCACGAGGGCGAGAGGAGAGGGTGCCGCTTCGTTCCCGCCCCCGGCGGCGATCAATTCCAGGTGGT
This sequence comes from Streptomyces flaveolus, assembly GCF_000716535.1. Lineage (GTDB taxonomy): Bacteria > Actinomycetota > Actinomycetes > Streptomycetales > Streptomycetaceae > Streptomyces > Streptomyces flaveolus_A. Next base: position 2,098 of record NZ_JNWV01000091.1, read on the forward strand.
GACGCCGGGCCCCGTCCCCGCCCCACTCCCACAGGCAGCGTCCGAAGCGCATACGCAGAGGTGTGTCACTGATGCCTCGACGGGTGACGTCGTAGAGCGCGTCAGGGTCCCTGAGAAGCTTTTCCAGATGTTCGTCGTCCTCGCCGGTGACTTCCGTGACGAGCGTCACCATGACGGTGTTCTCGTCGGCCTCCTCTTTGTACTTGGCCGGAGTGAGGCTCAGTCCTTCGATCTCCAGAGCTGAGGGTTCCAGGACTTCGGCCTCCTGGACCTCCATCCTGTAGATGTAGATCTCGGGTCGGCGTCCCCGGGAGGTCGCGGTCCAGCCATCCAAGACGCGCCAGGCCGCGTCAGTACCTCGAAGGGGCCTTCCTTCGTTGGCGGCAGCAGCCTCCAGTTCGGCGTCCAGTTCCTGGTGCCGCTCATCCGGAACGTGAAGCTCCAGGGCGAAACGGCGCAGCGGCCGGCCACTGTGGACGGAGGTGGCGGGGGGCAGCTCCACGGCCGCGAGTTCGCGGACCGCTCCGAGCAGGCGGAGTTTCAGTGACGTCATCAGCGGCTCTCTTCCATGCCGTATGCCAGGTCTTTCATCCCCGAGAAGGGCCGTCGTCGGACGATCCGTGACGCGGCCTGCAAGCGTCGTCCGGGGGCAGGCCGCTGCCGCGCCTCTCGTGGCTCTCCCGCGCGGGGCGGCTGGTGGACCATTCCCGGTAGCTCGTCCGCGCGATGACGGCGTCGGCACCAGGAAGTAGATCTTTGGGCCCAAGACGCGCGCCGAAGAAGGGGCTCTGGATGTCCGTGAAGACACGGCGGTACTCCGCTTGCGCAGAGAGGGCGGTACGCACGAAGGCGTCCAACCTGAACTGCTCGGGGCCGGCGATCTCGCGGACGCCGATCAGCGGGCGGGACACGGCGGTGTGGGCAAGCAGGGTGGCCACGTCCGTCAGGGACACTGGCCGCACGTCGACCGGCGGCACCCACACCATCCGGTCGTAGGTTCCTGCGGTCGCCATGTCCTCGACCGACTCGAACATCTGCGTGGAACGCACTATGGAATAGGCGATTCCAGACCGCTGGATCATGACTTCCTGCGCCTGGAGGGCTCGGAAGACACCCTCACTCCTTACACGGTCCACACCGACCACGGAAAGGGAGACATGGTGTGTGACACCAGCGGCCGTCTCGGCCTGGAGGAGGGCGCTGGTGGAAAGTCGCCATGATGCGGCGAGGGCTTCCTCGTCCATCACAAGACCGTGATCATCGGTGATCCCGGCGCCCAGGGACAGTTGGTGAGAGAGGTCGATCACTACCGAGCAGTCGCGCAGAGACCTGGCGATCTCTTCTCGGGTGAGCGAGTCGAATCCCTCGGCTGTCGAGATCAGGTCGACCTCGTGTCCGTGGTCCCTGACCGACAGCGCGGTCTCGGCGCCCAGGAGCCCGCCGTCGTCGAACACGACGACCTTCATTCGGAAACTCCCCTGTACCGACGGGGCCGCGTCGCGGCGCTCAACTGGACCCTGCCGGAGTGGCCGCCTGGATCCCTACGAGCAAACCCGTGGACTGGCCCACCTCGATGAGGTAGCCGTCGGGGTCGCGGAAATAGCAGCGCAGCTCGGATCCGCGGTCGACGGGTTCCGTGAGGAAGTCGGCCCCATTCGCGGCAGCATGCGTGTAGAAGGCCGCGATGTCGGCCACGCGCACATTGAGGAAACCGGAAACACGTGCACCATCCTGGGGTGCTTCCAGTGTGACCCCCGGTTTGTCGGGGGTCGGACCGCCGCCGGGGTTCATGATGATCCAGGTGTTGGCGACCTTGACGATCGCCGGGTTCTCCTCCATCACGACCTCGCCGCCGAAGACGTCGGCGTAGAAGCGCCGGGAAACCGCGACATCGCGCACAGTCAGGAAGTGCGTGAGGAGGAGGCCCTGTTGTGGTGCGGGGAGATCCCCATGAGGTGTCATCGTCCGTCATCCCTTCATGGCCCATGTGGCTGAGGGGTTTGACCGAACAGGCACCCGATCTGTGACACCGGCAGTCGTCCGGTGGACCGCCTGAGAAACCACACCACGCACACGGGCGAGTGTCCGCGGCGCCGGCCTGCGTAGGCCGGCGCCGCGGCGCCCAGTGGCGACCAGGTCACCTCACGGACGTGTGGGAGACTCAGTGACGGACGATCTGGGGGGCGATGTCTTCGGTGAAGGCCTCACCTCCGGAGCGGGCGACCTTGCTGCTCTTGACGGGGTCGACGCCGCAGAACGCCGCCTCCAGAGTGCCGGCGAGGACGGTGTTGACGGTGCCGTTGTTGGACGTGTTCGCCATCGACGTCATGCTGCGCTTACCGTCGGCGGTCGTGAAGGCGTACGTGTAATAGCCCTGCACGGTGCCGGTGTGACCGTAGACCGTCACGCCGCAGGAAAGCTTCCTGGCCCGCAGGCCGAGTCCGTAGAACTGGGTGCCGTCCGCGTTCACCGGGACCATGCTCATCATCTCCTGCAACTGCGGCTCGGGGACGAGCTTGCCGGAGACGAGCGCCGCGAAGAACCGGTTCAGATTCGCCGAGTTAGAGATCACCGCTCCGGCGGACTGGGCCCAGGAGACGGTCTGCTCGGTGGAGTCCACCAGCGGCAGCGTGGTGTCGTCGTCTCGGACGTAACCCCGCGCGTAGGAGCCGGCGATGGTCGTCTGCGGATGCACGTAGGAGGTGTTCTTCAGGCCGAGCGGCTGGAAGATCCGCTGTTCGTACTGCGTGGCCATCGGTACTCCGGTGACGTGCTCGATCAGCTGGCCCAGCACCACGAAGTTGGTGTTGGAGTAGCTGTACGCGGCCCCCGGCTGGTTGGTGGGCTGGTGCGCGGTCGAGAGGTCGATGAGTTCCTGGAACGTGAACACCTTGTTCCGGACCGCCTCGAAGCCCGGGACGGTGTGGTAGAACATGTCGTTCGTGTAGTCCCACAGGCCACTGCGGTGGCTCAGCAGGTGCCGCACGGTGGTGCGATCGTCCGGCAGCGGCTTGGGAAGGTAGTCGTTCGCCGGTGCATCCAGGTCGACGCGTCCCTCGGCCACGAGCTGCATCAGCACCACGGTGGTGAAGCTCTTGCTGACGCTGCCGACGCGGAACCTGCGGTCGGCGTCCATCGCGGTGCCGGCCGCGGTGTCTGCCTTCCCCATGGCGATCCGGTAGCTGGAGGCCCCGGAGTCGATTCGGGTGAGCGCGCCGGGCGCCCCGTAGGCCATCGCCTGCTTCTGCACGGCGAGCACACCCGTGACCGACGGGTTCGGAAGACTGGTGGTGGTGGCACCGGCGGGCGTCACGGCCAATGTGGCCATCACAGCGGTACCTGCGAGCACGACGCTCGCGTTTTTGATGCGCATCCGATTCTTTCTGACGTGATCGGGTGAAGACGCTGAAAGCGATCTACGGGCTGTAGGACGGTCCCTGACAAGGGACGTCGCTGATCCTCGCTCCGGAGGACAGTCATGGGCCGGAGAGCGCTGGCCAAACCATAACGCACACGCTGGACACAGTGGCAAAGGAACGACCGGAGTGGCAGGCGGACGAAACGACTCCCCGAACAGGCCCTGAACGCCGAGCGTTACGGCCTGACAGTCGCAGGGTCCTGATGCTCACCATCGTGACGTTCGCGGGGTCACCACCCTGTCCCGGGCCGGCCCAGACTACGGCCAGGCGTTGACGCTCAAGGGGTTCCAAGTGACCGTTTTCGGCGGGGAGTTCGCGGCCGGCGCGGCTCTGGTCGCCGAGGTGTGGTTCCTGCTCAGCGCAGCGGCCGGGTCCCGGGATCCGGTCACAGCTCCTGACGGTAGCCGGGGCTTGGCCGTCCTCGGGTACCCCGCCGTCTTCAACCACGCCGGACCCGGCGGCGCCTGGTGCCCTGACGGTCGTCGGCTATGTCTGCGCCCGGTATCCGCATACGCCTGGACCGGCCTTCGCGCGACGTTCGTCCGCGGCGTGCGGGGCGCCGGCCGGTACGGACGCCTTCTGATGTCCTGGTGATCGTCGGAGTACTGTGGCTCCCGGGGGGCTGCCGACCGCCTTGGGTTCGGTCCTGGTGAGCATCGCGTCGTCCCCGACCTCTCGCCCGGGAGCCATATCGCGTACGGGACTGCACGCACGGGCCCCGTCAGACAGCAGATCCGCGAAGTAAAGAAGGCCGTGTTCATGGTGCATGCAGCAAGGGCGATCGGCACGCCACACGATGACCAGGGGCAGGCCCGGGAGGCTGCCCAGGACCCCGGCTTGCTGCTGTCCGTGTTCGCCAATTTCCGTCAGTACCTCATGGGGTGGGACGCGGAGAGCCGTCCGGGACCCGTTGTCGATCAGTTCCGCAGCGGGCTCGCCACCCCGCAGTTCAACGGCGTGGTACGCCTGCGGTCCACGGCCGTGGCCGAGCCGGCCGTGGCGGCC
>NZ_JNWV01000092.1 GCF_000716535.1 Streptomyces flaveolus
GGTCTCGGCGTAATGCGGGGCGGCGGTCCAGTTGAGCTGGCTGGAGCCGCCTGTGTTGCTGACGGTGGCGCCGAAGTCGTCGACCTTGGCGCGGTACGCCCCGTTCCGGGACGCGATTTTGTGGAACTGGCGGGCCATGAGCCAGGGCTGTATCACGAACAGCAGCACGACGAGCAGCCCAGCGATCACCAGCGACTGCGTGTCGGGGCTCTCACCTTCCACCAGCGGGACCGCCGACGCTCCGGCGAACGCGGCCACGCCGATGAGAGCGAACCGTTGCGTCCGCCGGGCACGGCCCGACGCCTTGGCCCGCGCTTTGAGTGCCTGTCTCATGTCCTCTCGCGGTGGCGCGCGCCAATTGGAACAGGATCAGGTGGACTGTGCCGAAAAGTCCCTGCTCAGCGAGCTGTTCGTCGCAGCCCTGTGGGTTGTCGTCAAATGTCACGCCCACATCAGCAGCGATGCGAGAGTGACGGCTGCTTGGTAGGGCTCGGCGGTCTTGTCGTAGCGGTGGCGATGCCGCGCCACTGCCTGAGGCGGTTCAAGCTCCGTTCGATGACGTCGCGCCGCTTGTAGACCTGCTGGTCGAAGGTCGGCGGACGTCCGCCACGGCTGCCGCGCCGGAGCCGGTTGCAGATCTGTCGGACCGTTCCGGGATGGTGTGCCGGATGTTCCGCTGCCGCAGGCAGGTGCGTATGGCCTTGGAGCTGTAGCCCTTGTCGCCGATGACGTGGCCGGGGCGGACCCAGGGCCGCCCCGGTCCCAGCCGGGGCACCCGGATCGCCTCCATCACGGCGGTGAACTGGGTGCAGTCGTCGGTGTTGCCACCGGTGACGGTGAAGGCGAGCAGTCGCCCCACAGCGTCGCAGGCCAAGTGGATCTTGCTGGTCAGGCCGCCTCTGGACCGGCCGAGTCCCGGGGCACGAAGCCCCCTTTTCGCGCCCCAGCCGCGTGCTGGTGGGCCCGGACGATCGTGGAGTCGACCGACACCAGCCACTCGATGCCCCCGGCCGCGTCGGCCCTGGCCTGGGCGGCCTGCAGCATCCGCTCGAAGGTGCCGTCCTTGGCCCACCGGCGGAAGCGGGCGTGCGGCGTGGCCCCGGAACCGTACCGCTCGGGCACGTCTCGCCAGGCCGTACCGGTCCGGAACTTCCACACGATCCCGTTGAGGACCGTCCGGTCGTCCAGCCGCCTGCTGCCCCGCTCGGACCGGGGCAGCAACGGCTGCACGGGCGCTGAGCGACGTTACCGGACAGCGAGTCGCTCGTACATGGCGACCGGGTCGCCGGCCAGAGCACCCTTGACCCAACGGGTGAGATCGTCGGTGAGTACCTCGAAAACGTCCGACTCGACGCCGTCGAGGGCTGCCGTTGCGACGTCCTGCGGGCGGATCTTGGGCGCGTCTACGTTGGCTGTCATGTCGGTGTCGACAAGGCCCATGTGCACGGCGGTGACGCGGATGCCTTGTGGCTGGAGCGCCTGGCGCATGCTGTTGGTCTGCGACCAGAACGCCGACTTGGAGGCGCTGTAGGCGCCGCCTTCGGCGCGCGCGAACCAGGAATGCACCGAGAGGACGTTCAGGATGTGGCCACCGCCGTTGCGTTCGATCACCGGGGCGAGAGCGCGGGTGAGCAGCAGCGGGCCGTAAAAATTGATCTCGAACACGCGGCGGATGTCGTCGAGCGAAGAGGTCAGGAAGCTGCCGAGGCTCGCGGCCCCCGCATTGTTGATCAGGACGGTGACGTCCTTCACCTGCTCGGCGACGGAGGCCACCGAGTCCGGGTCGGTGGCCTCTAGCGCCAGCGCCACCGCGTCGGGGTGGGCGACGGAGCGCGGGTCGCGGGCCGTGGCGTAGACCTTGCTCGCGCCGCGTGCGTACAGCTCCTCCACCAGAGCCTTTCCGATGCCGCGACTGCCACCGGTGACGAGGACGACGGAATCCTTGATCGCGGTCATGACACTCACACTCCACGTTCGGGGGTGGAAAACCGATCGGGAAACCGATCGGTTTCCAGTTGTGCGGCAGTGTAGCCGATCGGTTTCCACTTCAGCCGCGCATGACCGCATCAGGCCGCCGTCCACACCGGACGCCCCGGCGGGCAGGGCGGGTTACTTGGTCGGTTCGCGGACCAACGGGACGACGGCCTGACTGCAGAAGACCTCGGCGTTGTCGGTCACGATGCCGCCGAGGAGCCGAGGGAACTCTTCAGTGTCGATACGGTGGGAGCTCGGACGACGTATCCCCCTATGCCGATACGCATACCTAATGGTGGTACCGTTGTCTCCGTGTCGTCCAGGTCTGACAGTCGCGAGAAAATGATCAAGGCGGGTCGCCGGTTGTACAGCACCCGCGGATACGTGGGCACCGCGTTCTCCGACGTACTCGCGGAGAGCGGCGCCCCACGCGGTTCCGTGTACTTCCACTTCCCCGGCGGCAAGGACGAGTTCGCCGGTGAAGTCATCACCGCGCACAGCCGGTCCGAGAACGCCCGAGTGACGCGACTGGCTGCCACGTGCGACACCCCGCGGGAAGTCGTGATCGCCTTTCTCACGGCAGCCCGGGACCACGCCGTGTCGACCCGATTCCGGGAAGGCTGCCCGATCGGGGCGGTCATCGTCGAAAGCAGCCACACCTCCCCCGCTCTGTTCGCGTCGGCCGCCACAGCCATCGAGACGTCAATCGACACACTCGCCGCCCTCCTGGTTGAGCGCGGCGCGACGGAACCGGACGCGCGCCGCTGGGCAATCGCCGCGGTCACCGGCTTCGAAGGCGCGCTCGTCGTCTCCCGTGCGATGGACGACCCCGCCCCGTTCAACGCGCTGATCGAACTTCTTCAGCAGACCATGGACCCCGACCGCACCCACACCACCACCTGACCGGAGCGGGGTCATCCGCAGACGCCGCGTTGGACGAGGGCCGGCGATCACGAGCCGGTGTGGGACTGTTCCGTCCAGATGACCTTCCCGTCCCGCGTGTATCGCGAGCCCCAGCGTTCCGTCATTCCGAGCCACCAGGCGCAGGCCACGCCCACCTTCGTCGTAAGCCCGGGTGCGTCGTAGACGCGGAGCCGTGCTGCTGGAGTCGGAGACTTCGCGTTGCAAGGTGGTGGGTTGGAGAATCAAGCGCAACTGCAGCGGGCTGCTTGCGTAGCGGATCGCGTTCGTCACCAGTTCGCTGACCAAGAGTTGCGTGGTGAAGGCCAGTTCCTCCAAGCCCCACCTCACCAGTTGCTCGGCCGCAAGGGCGCGGGCACCGGAGACCGCGGCGGGATCGGAGAGAAGGTCCAGCTTGGCTACGTGTCCTGCGTCGAGCGCCTGAGTACGTGCCACCAGCAGGGCGACATCGTCAGCCGGGCGGTTGGGCAGCATCGCGGACAGGAGGCCGTCACATGTTGCTTCCAGTGATGCCGACGCATCAGCGAGCAGGCTGCCGAGGAGCTTCAGTGCCGTATCCACGTCCCTGTGTCTGCTTTCGATCAAGCCGTCGGTATACAGGGCCAGCAGGCTTCCTTCCGGCACCTCAAAGTGGGCTATCCCGAAGGCGAGCCCTCCCAAGCCCAGCAGGGGCCGATCGGCAGCTGCGGACGGTGACTGCCTGGATGGGCTCGCACCGCAGAACGCTTTTCCGGTGGGCGGACCACGACTGGAGCAACGTGGCCGGCGCTCGCTGCGGAGCACAGCCGGGAGACCGGGTCGTAGACCAAATAGAGGCAGGTGGCGCTGATCTCACCGCTCCTCGGGACTCTTCGCGCTGAGGCGGATGACCACGTCGTCCAGGTGAGTCAGCAGCTCATCGGGCATCAGGTCGATGTCCGCGAGAGTGCGAACGGCCGTCCTCAGCCTGCCCATGGTGGCGGCGGCACGCAGACCTCGGCCGACCACGTCGCCCACCACAAGGGCCACCCGGGCGCCCGACCGGGGAATCACGTCGAACCAATCTCCTCCCACGCCTGTGCGCGAGCTGCTGGGGAGGTAGCGGAAGGCGGCTTCCACTGCGGTTCGGGTGGTCACGTGCCGCGGCAAGAGGCTGTGCTGGAGTGTCAGCTCGGTGGAACGCTCATAGGTGTAGGTAGCGCTGGGCGTTGTCGATGGAGAGGGCCGCCCGAGACCCGATCTCCCGGGCCAGCAGTACATCGTCGTCGGTGAAAGGCTCGTCGGAGCGGTAGCGGAGGAGCTGGGCGAGCCCGAGCGGTGCGCCCCGGGCGCGCAAGGGCACAAGCAGCACCGGGTCCGGCGCGGAAGCGTGTAGCTCGCGTTGCTGCCTTGGCGTCTCCGCCAGCCAGTTCGGGACGGAGGAAGCGACGATGGAGCATCGCACAGGTTGTCCGGTGGTCAGTGCCTGATCCGGCTCTGATCCCGCGGAGTATGTGTGTGTTCCCTGCGCGGAGAGCCGGCTCGGACATGTTCCCGACGCGGACTGTTCGGCGACCCGCTGAAACGTCTGGGCCGAGGTCGCTGCTCGCGTCCGCTCGTCATGAAGCACCGAAGCGATCAAGTCGACGGCGACGAGGTCTGCGAGGTGTTCGGCGGCGAAGGCCGCCAGTTCCTGGGCAACTTCTCGAGGGAGTGGGGCGGCGGTCGGTCGCGAGGGTGATCAGCCGGCTCTCGCCACCGGCCGGCCATCGCCGGGCCGCTCCCGCTCCGGGGTTCAGTCGCTCAAGGGCGTGTCAAGCACTGGACTCAGAGCCGATTCTCCTTGAATTCTGACAGCAGGGGCAGTCGCTTCGACAGCCGCAGGCTGCTTCGCCCGGCTTGGCGATGGGAACGACGAGCATGGGTTCTGCCCCTGGGACCGGCCTCACATAAGGTTGTCCCGACGAGGGGTCGTGCCCAATTCCCCGCAGGATGTGACCGGTTCCTTGGGGGAAACAGAACATCTCATGCGGCCCAGCCCTGTACCAGTCTTTCCCGGGAGGAGGCTCTGCCGCCATTAGATCATCGAAGTCAGCGCCGGTTTCACCCATCAGCATGTAGGAGATGCCGATGCGGTCGATCGTTGGCGTTCTACCCTGCATGACCTCCCTGGCGAACTGCATCCACGTAGGGTCGAGGCACATGGGGCCCGGAGCTGGTTGGCCTGGCGGAGTGGGCATGCAGATCCAGTCAGGTGATCCTTCTCTGAGGACCGTCTTCATGTCCGAGTCCAGGACCGTTGCCGTCTCGGCGATGAAACGCGGGGCAGCACTGAGTGCATCCTTGATTTTCTCTACCCGTGTGGGTTCTCTGCTTTCCGCCACGGCTTTTCTCCCGACAGGATGGAGTATGGGACTGCAATCGGAAAGTACTGCACGCTGTGGTTTTGACCATTGAGGCACGCCGTGGCGGATTTGGAGGCAGATGCTCTACTCCTCGGCCTACCCGCTGCTGTTGAAGCCTCGTTTGCCGAATGCCGGATCGGATAGTTGCCGGCTGTCGCTTCTGCGGAACTCGATCACGCGGGTGGGTGTCGCGACGGACCGCGACGGGAGTCGCCTAAGGGCTTGCAGATCATTAACACGTCTTCTTGATCTTGTCGTTGGGGTCCCTGCTGAGGGCGATGACACGGGCTTGGAGGGTGGCGAGGGCAGCGGGT
>NZ_JNWV01000093.1 GCF_000716535.1 Streptomyces flaveolus
CAAGAGCCTCCGCCTGGAGTCGGAATCCGGCAACGGCGGCAGCTCCGAACGCGGCGGCGACGGTGTCATCGCCGACTTCAACAAGGACGGCTACGGCGACATCGCCGTCGGCACACCCCTCTACTCCAAGCACAAAGGCCGAGTCAGCGTCTGGTACGGCTCGTCCGCCGGCCCCTCCCGGAGCACCCGCCTCACCCAGTCGACCAGTGGCGTCACCGGATCTCCCGAAAACCGGGACGAATTCGGCTCATCCATTTCTGCCGGTGACGTCAACGGCGACGGCTACGCGGATCTCGCAGTCGGCGTGCCGGGCGAGGAGATCGATGACCACGACTACGCGGGCGGCGTGCACATCTTCAAGGGGCGGGCGGGCGGCCTGTCCGGTGCCGGCTCACAGTGGTTCGCCCGCAACACCCGGGGTGTCCCGGGCGCGTTGACAGCCGACGAGCAGTTCGGTGGCCTGGTACGGCTGCGCGACACGGACGGTGACGGAAAGGCCGACCTGTACGTGAGCGGTGCCAGCGCTCTGCGGCTGCCCGGTTCAGCCGGCGGCATCACCACCGCGGGCGCGACGGAATACCACGCGGCACCCATCGACAGCTTCCTGCAGTGATGTGGCGTAGCTGACTCGTATGGCTGCACCAGCTGCTCCCGGACCTCGCTGATCAACTGCTCGATCCGGGAGCGGAGCGTCCACCGTGGCCCGCCACCGGGTGCCCGAGCCGCCCGACTGCTGGGCGGGCCGCCGTGACGCGCAACTGACCGGCCATCGTGGCGAGCTGCTGCTCCCGCCTCAGCCGGCACGGATCGCCCCCGTCCCGGCGGCCCGGCCTTACGGCGGCGGGCGCGCACCAGCGCCCCCGTGAAGCCATGCGGCGGGCTGTCGTGGTCGGCGGCGAACTCAGGCCCCAGCCAGGCGCGGCCCACCCGCTCGCCCATCCGGCGGCAGAACACATCAGCGCCCCGCACCCGGGGCCGCGTCCCCCCGCTTGCCTGCCAGGCCAGCTCGGCCGTCTCCGGCCCCAGCAGCGCTGCGCCACCGCCACCACCTCCGGGAAGAAGGCCGCATCCCGGCCCAGGAGCCGCCACCATGCAAGCCGGGGACCCGCATTGCCGCCCTCCAGCCGGTGCGTGCGGCCGGATCTCCTCCCGCTCCCAGTGCAGGGCCTCATCCCACCACCGGGCCACGACCGCGTGCGCCAGGGTGAACACTCACCGCCCTCCGCCCCGCAACGCCCCGCACGGCGCGCCACACCCGCCCACCGCCGCTGCGCCACAGCCACCGGGACACCGCGCAGGTCGAGGTGTCCCAGCGGCTGGTCGGCGTCCGCGTCAGCGATGAGGATCAGCTCCCCGGCCAGTGGCACGATCCGACGCCCCTGCTGCCACAGCCCCCTCCAATGCCCTTTCCCTGCTTCCTGTCTGTCGTGGGCCCGGTTACAGCCCGAATTCAAGGTCGATCAGGTCGGTGAGTTCGACTTCGAAGCCGTGGGCGCGGCGGCCCTTGTCGCGGAAGTAGACCGCCGCCGCCCGCTCCTACCGGGACCAGTACGGCCACCTGGACGTCCCCGCCGACTACACCGACCCCACCGGCTACCGGCTCGGCACCTTCATCACCACCATGCGCGACGCCGCGAAAGCCGGCCGCCTCGAGCCCGACTGGATCGCCGAGCTCGACGCGCTGGGCATGATCTGGGACAAGCACGACGCCGCCTGGCGCGCCCGGCTCGCCGCGGCCGCCGACTACCACCGCATGCACGGTCACCTCGCCGCGCCCGCCACCACCCCCGTCGGGGCCTGGCTCGCCGAACAACGCCACCTCGCCACCAAGGGCGCACTCGACGCCGCCCGCGCCGAGGCTCTCACCGCCCTCGCCGCCGACTGGCGCCTGCCGCACGGAGCGGACTGGCACCGCAAATACCACCTGCTGCGCGCCCACCTCGCCACCGGAGCCGACCCCGCCACCCTCACCCGCGACACCGCCCTGGCCGGGGTGAAGATCGGTTCCTGGCTGGCCCGCCAGCTCACCGCCTGGCAAGCCCTCGCCGAGGGCCAGCAGCAGCTGATGACCGCCCTGGGCCTCACCCCGGAGACGAACCCGTTCGCCCCCGCGCGCCGTACCCGCCGCACCTCCGAGCAGACCGTGCAGCTGCTGGAGCTCTTCCTGCACCGCGAGGGCCGCGCCCCCGCCGCCCGCGAGAGCATCCGCGTCGACGGCGAGAGCGTCCGGATCGGCGCCTGGCTGGCCAAGGCCCGCACCAAGCACCGTGCCCGCCAGCTCCCCGAGACCCACGTACGCCTGGTGGCCGCCCTGTTCCAGGGGGACTGGACGGCCGAGGACGCCGTGCCGGCCGTCCTGGTGTAGGCCCCGCTGTGGTCGGGCACGGCAGGCATCGTTACCTGCACCCCGTGACCGCCGCCGACAGCAGGCGGCGATGACGGCGTCGGTGCGCCCGGCCGGGGGCGTCAGCCGGGCGGACGCCGCAGGCGGTCAGGAACGTCACGGCCGGTAGCTCTGTGTCAGCCGGACCAACCTCGGGGCAGAAGGAGACTGGTCGGCATGGGCGATCTACGCGACGGAACCAGACCCGACGGTGCTGTACCGCGGGCTTGCCTGAAGTCGATCGTGCCGCTGGAGAACACTGCTTCTTTGAAGTCAACCGCACTGCCGGAGAAACTGGTCCCGTGGAAGTTGACCGTGCTGCCGGAGAACGTTGTCGAGTGGAAGCTGACCGTGCCGCCGGAGAACCTCCCCTCCTTGACCTTGACCGTGCCGCCGGAGAAGGCTGCTCCGTAGAAGTTGAGTACCCCGGCGCAGACCGTCAGCCTGTTGAAGTAGACCATGCTGCCGGAGAACGTCGCCTTGCCGAACTCGACGGTGCTGCCGGAGAAAGTTGCTCCCGAGAAGACGACTGCGCCGCCAGAGAACTTCGCCGCATTGAAGCTGACTTTGCCGCCGGAGAAGATCGTCCTGTGGAAGGCGACCTCACCGCCGGAGAACGCCGCCTCATCGAAGCTGACTGTGCCGCCGGAGAATGTCGCTTCGGTGAAGTCCCCGCCGTCAAAGGTGGCGCCGGTGAAGTCGAAGTCGTGGCCTTGCCAAGAGTGGAGGTGCTCGGTTTCCAGACGGAGGTGGTCGCGGATGAGGCGGATGACGGTGTGCCGGACTTCGCGCAGAGCCAGGTAGTTGTGTCTGGCTTCCGCGTCGCCTGCCGGCAGGTCGGCCTCTGCGGTGTAGGGCAGGCGGAGGTAGGAGCACAGGACGTCGATGCAGGTTTGGCGTAACTCGCGGGTGGGGGCGTCGTCGGCGAGTCCGGCCAGGGCGTGCACACCGCCGAGACGCACGGCGGCTGAGGCGTGGCCCAGTTGACCCACGGCGGTGGTGAAGCGTTCGGTGTGCAGGCGGGTGGCCTCGCGCAGGGCGCCGTCCTCGTCCACGCGCTGCCGCCGGTAGGCCACGACCAGGGCGACCAGGGCACCAGCTCCCGCGACCACCCCGAAGGACAGTTTCACCAGGTCGAACAGCGTCGTGGAATCGATGCGATGTTCGGGCTTTAGCCCATGGACACTGAGCAGGTCCCAGCCGGTGTAGAACACTGCTGCGGCCACCACAATCGCCGCAGCGAAGGTCAGCGCGAGGACAGGGCCCACTGGCCACAGGCGCAGCCCCCGCCGCTCCGTCCGGCGCCGCGACGTACGCAATCCCATACCCGTTCAAGACTGCTACCGCGTTGTGATGGTTGCGGATAGCGTGCCCGCTCGCCGGACGCTCCCAGCGCACGCGGCTGTGGCGTGGCTGTTGGGCCTGCTTGCCTGCCTGGTCCCCCCTGTTCGAGGGGTACTGGAGGCCGAGGACGCCATGTCGGCCGTCCTGGTGTGTGCCCTGCCCCCGGTGGACTTCCCGCCCGGGGGATCCCATCCTGACGGCCGCTCTTTGGCCGCGTCTGAGCACCGCCGTCGATGACCACGGGCCAGTCCTCTCACAGCCTCGCGTCCGCTTGCCTCTACTGGCGGTAGAGATACGGAGCATGCGCGGTAGCTTCCGGTCATGCACGGCGCCGGTACCTGTCGGGGACGCGGTTGGTACGCGAGATGTGCGTTTGGGGTACGGCTGTGGGTGCATCGGGCTTCGGGGCCCGGCGTGGGCCGGGCTCGCGCGGCCGTGGCCCGGTGCGCCACCGGGAAGCACGCAGTGCGCGACGACGATCGGCAGAGGGGCCGGTGCAGTTTGCCGGCCCGCGTGCTGGCCGTGTGGTCGGTCGCACGGCGAGGAAGATGGACGTAGGGCTCCCGTTCCGTGTTACCCCCGAGCCGGGACGGGAGTCCGCTTTCGTGCGAGCGGCCGTGCGCAACCCTGCCCGGCCCTCCTGTGACCGGTCACGTACCCAGGCGCCTGCTCCGGCATCTGGAGCAGGCCCCTGGGCGGCCCCTGAGTGCGGTGGCGAGCAAGCTACTTGAACCAGTAGCGGACGCCGTGGTGGCGGGAGCAGGTGCCCTGAGAGTGCCGTGAGTAGGACAGCGAGGCGTCCTTGCACTTCGCGGTCTCGTACTTGTTCACGGGCTTCTTGTTGTGCGTCCAGCCGCACACCCCGGTGGTGTGGTGGACGCAATGGTGCGCGGTGTTGGTGGACGGCAGCGTCGCCGCGGACGCGGCCGGTGCGCTGAAGAAGACGCCCGCGACGGCGATGGCCATGGCTGAGGCGGCAAGACGAGCACGCAAAAGGGCTCCCTTGAAGTCGAGCAAATGCAGGGGGACTCTATCCGCCTTTCACCCGCGTATGAGGGCGTTTGGTCCTAAGCCATCGTGCGACGCCGAGCGGATACGGCGTGAGGCTCAGAGCGCGCGAGGGGCCTTCTCCCGTCCCAACCAGGTGCCGTTGGCTGGGCCCGGCCGCGGTCCGCGTGCGGGTCGGCTCTCAACAGGCTTGACACGGCGGACCGTTCAGCCACCTCCTGCCTCCCTGGCGGGCTGACCGTCGACTGAGACCCGTCCCGGCGTCAACGCCGGCTCACGCCGCCATGGCCCCGCGAAAACCGCTGCCCTACCGCCGACTGGCCTGCGAACATCGGGCAAGGGCTCAACCAGGCGAGGAATGATGACCGACTTTCCCTTCGGTATGAACGACTACAGCGTCGACGTCCAGGCGCAGCACAACGTGACCTTCACCCCCGGCTGGGACGTCCACCGTCTCGCCCTGACCTTCGAGGTGACCGCCTCAGATCACGCTGGAAACGACCGTGACGGACCGGCAGCTGCGCGGCCTGGAGAAGACGCGCGCGGGCGCCGACCTGTCCCTGCGCGCCGCCCTCACCCTGACCGCCCTGGCCGAA
>NZ_JNWV01000094.1 GCF_000716535.1 Streptomyces flaveolus
CCGACTCGATCAGCAACGAGTCGAGACTCCCGCCACAGCTGCAATCTCATGCCTGACCAGCGGAATCCGCACACGGCATTCGGAAAGAGAACGGCCTCTAACGACCAGTGATCAAGAGACGGACCGCTTCTGCCGCACTCCGGTGGCACCCCACCACGGCGACGTCATTTCTCGTGAGCATCTCCAGCACTCAAGATCGCCAACTGCTGCCCAAACTGCTGATCAAACGCTGCTACTTCACGTGAACGAAGCCAGCTGGTCGCACACCTCTGCCATGAAGAACAGGACGACGGCCGCGCCCGCGGCGAGGACCACCAGCGAAGCCGCCATCCACTGAGATGGGCGGACTGCCTTCCTGCTTGCTCGCCGCCGTGCCGTCGAGCCGTCGTCAACTCCAGTCGCAGTCATCCCCCACCCTTCGGCGCCTGCCGGCACAGGCCGCCATGCTGGCCTCCCAACGGCCGCCTGGCAAGCGGGGCTTGCCGCCCGATACGGGATGGTAGGGGGCTGACCGTCCCGCCGACGGACCGCCCTGGCCCGGGCACACCATGAGCCGGCGGTCGCGGCAGTGTCACGAGGAGGTACGTCCGAGTGGGAGCGGAACCGGTCCGGGCTGCGGCGCCGCGGCATGCCGCACACGATCTCCGAGCGGTACGGCCGGGCCTGGCATCTCGTCGGTCTGCGCGGCGTAAGCGGCCACTGCCGAACCGCGTCCCCGGGCGCGCCCATGTCGCACGGATCGTTCTTCGACACGGAGAGTGGACCGTGCGCCATCGAAATCGGACCGAGGCCGACAACCCGGAGCACGACGGGCCGGCGTGCGCAACGCCAGGGCCTCGAACGCTTCGGTGATCCGCGAACGGCGCCACCGCTTATGCGGCGCCGCCGTTGCATCGGGGCGCCCGACGGCGCTCTGCCCCCGGGTAAGCGGAGATGCTGGTTTGGCTTCTCTGCCGAGACAGATGGTTTGGTGCCGCGTGCCCGAAATCTGCGGCGCCGTCCACCGGACTAGCGACAGATGCCAACTGTGCGGGGGCCCTCGACGAATGAGTCCGGGACGCCGGTCCAACCTGGGTGGCAAACGGTCCAGCTTCCGTGTCAGAGGACACGGATCCCGGGGCTAGGTTGAGCCAGGTGGGGTCGGGGAGGCGCACGATCGTGCCCGCCTCAAAGTACGAGTTCGAAGCGATTCTGTTTGCGCCCGGAGCGAAGACCAAGGTCAATCGACGTTGAGCGCCCTGTGCTGACACCTGCGGGAAGAGGGAGAGCGTCAGTTGGCAGTCAGTGTAGTCCGGTCTCACCCGCCGCCGGACAGCCCAACACCAGACGGCCTCGTTGACCACGAGGCGACGGACACGTCGATCGTTCCCCATCGAGCCAGCGCAGAACGTTGGCCTGGGCGAATGGCCTCTATTCATTCGACGACGCGGCGCCCCTGTGATCATTTGTCAGACACGGCCTAGGAGAGAGGGCGGGGGGTAGGGCAGGCGGCCTGCGGCTTCGCTGGCTGAGTGAGCGGACACGGATGCACTCACCAGCCACCCTTGTTGACCGCTGCTGACCTCTGCATCTGGCACCGCTGTGGCACGGCGGCCTCTTCGTCCCCAAGCGGCTGAGACCTCAGTCCGGCAGGCAGGAGCGGAATCGGTGGAGCAGTTCAAGTGCGGCAGGGCTCTCTGCGTCAAAGGTCTGGTCTTGTTGTTCGACAGGAAGCCCCGGCCCCCAGATACGGGCGCCGTGACAGCGGAAGCAGAAGGCGATCTCGAAGAGCTGATCGGTTGAGCTGTGCGCCCGGATTCCCCAGCCTGGGAGGAAGCAGCGGTACGGCTCACTTCCTGGTAGGTCGGCGATCAGGGACAGGGCTTGCTGGGCTTCTCCCTCCCAGATCGCGACAGCGTCGCCGGCCAGGTCGTCCGAACTGAGGTGCCTTACGGGGTCGGTGATGCGGACGACCTCGATGAGCTCGGTCTTCCCATGGGATAGCGGCAGCAGCATGCTCTCAGACTCTCCGATCGTGGCTTCGCTGACCAGGGACGGCCGCGGCGGCCGCGGCGGCGAGTACGGCGATGGCGGCGCCAGCGTCGGATGTCAGCGGAACAGCTCGGGCATCGGGCAGGCCTCCAACGGCTCCTCCGGCCGGTCGCCCCAGCGCCACCAGACATGCCGACCGGTACACCGCCACAGCACCCGGCAGGCCCGTCGGCCATCGTCCTCCCGCTTGACTAGGACGAAGCCGCCGAACTGCATGAGATCGCCGCACTTGGGACAGGTCGGAGCGTCGGTCATGTAGCGCACCCTAACGGGACGACCGCTTCGTCTCGAACTACGGGCAGGGTGGTCGCTGGGGTCTGCCGGGCACGTCAGACGGTCATCCAGGGCCGGTGGTGGTCGGTGCTGGTTACGGTGGTTGCTTGTACTTCCGTGCTGTACGGCAGCTGCGGCTCAGCCCTCGTCCTCATCAAGGCCGAACCCATCTGGCACAGCCAGCAGAGCATCGCGCCATGGCCCTTCCGGCTCTTTCAGGGCCGCTTCGCGGAACAGGTCTGCGAGTCGGTGCCGGTCTTCCGCGCCGAGGCGGTCGAAGAGGTACGCCGGATACTCCAACCATCTGGACGCCGCGTCCGGTGAGGCTTCCTCATCGGTACTGGTGTCCACTGCTGCCACGAGATGCGCCATGGCCTCTGCCAGTGTGCTCAGGAGCGGATCACAGTGGCCACGAGCTGAGGCCAGGTCGCCAGAATTCATGCTTGCACAGTATCCAGCGGTCGGCGGAGAGGCTGCGGGCTGGAGCTGCTTGGGGGCGAGTGATCATGGCCCCGTAAGCTGATGGCGAGTCGGCCAGTCTGTGGAGGCCCGCAACCCTCCGGCGCGGCAGCCGGTTCCGGCGGCGCCACCCGTTTCCTGTGCCCGCGCGGGCGGGCACCGCACGGGAGGAGAGCGACCGGGCCTGCCGGGTGCCGGGCCCCGGCCAGCCACTGGCCGCAGCGCTCCTCAGCTCAGCCGTCCCGCCTCGACCGCTATCGCGCCGGCTCCGCCGCACATGGACGACGCGGCGCCCGTCCCTGCCTCCTGGCGGCGTCTCGTCGCCGTAGCGCTCCTGAGCGGAGCCATCCGCCGCATCGGGAGCTTCCTGACCGGCCTCGCGGTGAACCTGGTGGCAGCACGACTGACACCCCGGCGCTCGGCACCCGCTGGAGGGCCTACGCCGCCCAAGGGACCGCTCGCGACCGTACGGCAGGATGTGGGCATGGCGATCCAAGGCGTGCGCTGGCTGGCGAAGTCCGAGTGGTATTACAGCGTCACCTTCGCCCGTGGCATCACACCGGACGAGTTGGCCGTACGCCTGGGGGCCAGTCCCGGCGCAGCGCGTGCGACGGCCACGGCGCAGGAAGCAGTCGCTCTCCTCAGTGATCCCGACGTCGGCGTCGCCCGGGTCGGGCAGGCGGGGGGATGGGCGTTCGCCGCCGAGTACGGGGAAGCCGGCGGCGCCCGGCACGACATCCTCACGGCCGTCTCGTGCGACGGCGTGGAGACGGTGAATCTTGACCCTCAGGCATTTCACCCGCCTCCGCTCTTCTCCTACGCAGCGGACGGTGAACTGCTGTGCTCGTTCGGTCTCGGTGAGGAGCGGCGACGGTGGGGGACCCAGCCGGACCTGCTGCAGGATGAGCTCGCGACGGCGGGCATCATCCTGCCGACCGGGGATTACCTACGCTTGAGTGCCGAGCGGCACCAGCACCGGATCGCGATGTCCCTGGGCGTGATCGAGAGGCATTTCGGGCTCACCCTGCCCCGCGATCTGCTCGAGCACGACCGGCTCCCCCTCGCCGTGGTGAGCGGCAACCCCGCCCTTGACTCGCTGGGCAGCAACGCCTGATACCCCGGTCCGGTCCGGACGTCCCAGCGAGCGCCTCGGCGCCGTGCTTCGGGTCAGCCACCCTGTACCCACTGCCGCTCCCGCCTTGGCTACCAGCGCATCTGGAGCCGGTCCAGCTCCGCCCGCTGTTCGAGGGTGCCCTTATCGGCCCTGCCGCGAGTCATAAAGGCTCCGGGGGCCTCGCGCCGCCCGGCTCGTCCGTCCGCCGGCCCACTGCCCGCGGTCGCCCCCGCATCGTCGCCCGGCCCCCGCCGAGCCGCCGTCCGTCCTACGGCGCGGCTGCCGACCCGCTCCCGCCGTCCGCCCAACTGGCAGCCACGCTCTGCGGGCCTCACGCCGCGCGCCGCCTCGCCCCCCGCGCCCGCCCACCGCGCCGCGCCGGTCCCTGGCTGTCCGGGGGCTTGCGCCGAGCTGCGTGGCGTCTTGGCGGCCCGGTCGTGCCCGGCCGTTCCGGCCGAGCGGCGCCTGACCGCCGCGCGTCCGTCCCGCATGCCACCCGCCGCCCGCCGCCTGCCCGCTGTCCCGGAGGCCGGGCCGTCTGCCGTCCCCGGTCCTGCGGCCGCGCCCCGCCCGCCCCACCCGCGTCTGCAGCCTCCCGTCAGCGCCCAACCGGCGCGCCGCTGGCCGTCCTCTGTCCTGCGCCCGCGCCGCGCTGCCTCCCGTCCACGTCGGCCGTCGTACCCTCCGCGCCTCCGCTGCTCCCCGGCCGCCCGGCGAGGTTGCGCCCCGTCTTGCTGAGTTGGGCCTGTGTCCGCCGTCCCGTCCGCCGCCCGTCCGGCCGCCCGAGCCGCCGCCGCGCCCGCGCCGCGTCGTCGTCCCGCTTCTTACCGGTCGCCCTCGGCAGGTCCGGCGGCCCGCCGCCTGCGCCGTCCGCCGTCTGGCCCTCCGCGCATCGAACCGGATCCCCCAGGCCGCGTCGTGCCCGTACCGGCCTCCCGGTCGCGCGCGGGGCCGTCTCGCCGCACGCTGGGCCGCTTGCCGCCGGCCGGGGCACGCGCGGGTCCCGCGCCGCTGCGCCCCGCGGCCCTGCGGTGCCGTGCCCGGAGGCCGCCCGTTGCCCAGCCCGGCCGCCCCGACGTCCGCGCCCGCCGCCGTACTCCC
>NZ_JNWV01000095.1 GCF_000716535.1 Streptomyces flaveolus
CCGCCCCTGGCCCACCACCAACCACCCCCGCCGCGCCGCCATCTCCTCCTTCGGCATCAGCGGCACCAACGCCCACGCCATCATCGAACAACCCACGGAGCACACACCCGCCGCAGTGCGGGAGCCCGGACTTCCGGTGCCGTGGCCGCTGTCCGCGCACACCCCGCGGGCGCTGCGGCAGCAGGCTGCGCGGCTGGCGGAGTTCCTCGCCGCGCATCCCGACACGGAGCCGGCCGGGGCGGCGGGCGTGCTGGCCGGCGGCCGGGCCGCGCTGGAGCACCGGGCGTCGTTCGTGGCCGGGACCGCCGCCGAGGCGCTGGAGGCGCTGAACGCCCTGGCCGCCGGGGACACCACAGGCATCGCCGTGCCGGCCCGGGAGCCGCGCATCGCCTTCCTGTTCACCGGGCAGGGCAGCCAGCGGGCCGGAATGGGCCGCGAGCTCCACGCCGCCCACCCGGTGTTCGCCGAGGCCCTCGACGCGGCCTGCACCGCCCTCGACCCCCACCTCGACACACCCCTGCGTGACCTCCTCCTCACCGGTGACGACACCCTCATCCACCGGACCGCCTACACCCAGCCCGCCCTCTTCGCCCTCGAAACCGCCCTCTTCCACCTCCTCGACCACCACGGAATACGCCCCGCTGCCGCCGGGCGGTGCGATGGCCGCCGTGTCGCTCCCGGAGGAGGAGACCCTGTCGCTGCTCGCCGGGCTCGGGGACGGCGTCGGCATCGCCGCGCTCAACGGGCCCCGCGCCACGGTGGTCTCCGGGACGCAGGAGGCGGTGCTGCGGGTGGTCGAGCGGGCCCGGGAAGAGGGGGCACGCACCAAGCGGCTCACGGTGTCGCACGCCTTCCACTCGCCGCTGATGGAACCGATGCTGGCCGAGTTCCGCGAGGTGGTGGCCCGTCTGGAGTTCCACGCCCCGCGCGTTCCCCTCGTCTCCGACCTGACCGGTCGTCTCTCGACCGCCGAGGAACTGGCCTCGCCCGAGTACTGGGTGCGGCACGTGCGGGAGACGGTCCGGTTCGCCGACGGGCTGCGCGCCCTGGCCGAGGACGGCGTGACCGTGTGCGTGGAGCTGGGTCCGGACGCCGTGTTGACCTCGCTCGCGGCGGACGCGCTGCCGGACGCCCTGACCGTGCCGCTGCTGCGCCGCGACCGTGCCGAGGACCGGACGGTGCCGGAGGCCCTGGGCGCCCTGTGGAGCGCGGGGGTCCCCGTCGAGCTGACCGCCTGGTCCGGCGGCGCGGCGGGCGCGGGCGCGACGGCGTACCGGCTGCCCACGTACCCGTTCCAGCGCGAGCGGTACTGGCTGGACGCCCCGGCCCGGACCTCCGGCCCGGCGGACGACGGCCCGCGCCCGCATCCGCTGCTCGATGCGGCGGTGGCGCTCGCCGACGGCTCCGCGACGGTGTACACCGGCCGGCTGTCCCTGGACGCCCAGCCCTGGCTGGCCGAGCACGCGCTGCTCGGCACGCCCGTCGTGCCCGGCACCGCGCTGCTGGAACTCGCCCTGTACGCGGGCCGCGAGTCCGGCTGCCCCGAGGTGGAGGAACTCACCTTCCAGGCGCCGCTGCCGGTGCCGGACGACGGCGAGGTGCGTCTGCAGCTCGTGGTGTCCGGTGCGGACGAGCAGGGGCGCCGGACGCTCACCGTGCACTCCGGCGCGGACGGCGCCGGCTGGACGCGGCACTGCACGGGTGTCCTGGCCCCCGCGACCGGAGCGGCGCCGGACGTACCGGAGCCCGCGGTGTGGCCCGCGCCGGACGCGCGGCCCGTGGACCTCACCGCGGCGTACGACACGCTCGCCGGGCTCGGCTACGCGTACGGACCGCTGTTCCGCGGCCTGCGCCGGGCCTGGCGGCAGGAGAACGGCGCCTGGTTCGCCGAGATCGCGTCCGATCCCGGCTCCCCGGATCCCTCCGGCGGGTTCGCGGTCCATCCGGCGCTGCTCGACGCCGCGCTCCATCCGCTCGCGCTGGAGGGCACGGGCGCGTCGGGCGGGCTGCGGGTGCCCTTCTCGTGGGCGGGCGTGCGCGCGTACGGCTCGGGGGCGCGCACCCTGCGGGTGCGGTTGACGCCCGAGGGCCCGGACCGTACGGCGCTGTCCGTGACGGACGAGTCCGGGGCGCCCGTGCTGACCGCCCGGTCGCTGCTGGTGCGGGAGGCCGACCCGGCGGCGCTGGCGGCGGCCCGCGGGCCGGCCCGGCTCCTGTACCGCGTGGACTGGGTGCCGCTCGCCCCCGCCGGGACCGCCGTGGACTGGCGGCCGTACGACCCGGCGGACGGGCCCGCCGTACCCTCCGGTGCGCCCGGCCACGCCGTGCTGCGGGCCGACGACGAGCTGTCCCCGGTGGCGCTGCTGGCGCACCTGCGGGCCTGGGCGGCCGCCGAGGATCCGGCCGCGCGGCTGGTCGTGGTGACCCGCGGGGCGACGGCCGTGGTCCCGGGCGAACCCCTGGCCGGGTTGGCGCAGGCCCCGCTGTGGGGGCTGGTGCGCACGGCGCAGTCCGAGCATCCGGGGCGGTTCGTGCTCGTCGACACGGACGGCAGCGCCCCGTCCGAGGCGGCACTGGGGACGGCCCTGGCCACCGGCGAGCCTCAACTCGCCCTGCGACAGGGGCGGTTGTCCGTGCCCCGGCTCGCGCCCTGCCCTGCCCCGGCGAAGGCGCCCGCCGAGGTGTTCCGGCCGGGCACCGTGCTGCTGACCGGAGCCACCGGCGCGCTCGGCGGCCTCGTCGCCGAGCACCTGGTGACCCGGTACGGGGTACGCCGGCTGCTGCTGACCAGCCGACGCGGCCCGGCGGCGCCGGGCGCGGGCGCCCTCGTGGACCGGCTCGCCGAGCTCGGCGCCGAGGCCACCCTCGTGGCCTGCGACACGGCGGACCGGACGGCGCTCGCCGCGCTCCTCGGCTCGGTGCCGGCGGAGCACCCCCTGCGCGCGGTGGTGCACGCGGCGGGGGTCACCGCGGACGGCACGCTGGAGTCGCTGACCGAGGAAGCCTTCACCCGGGTGTCGCGGCCCAAGTCGGAGGCGGCGCTGCACCTGCACGAGCTGACCGCGGGGCAGGACCTGGACGCGTTCGTGCTGTTCTCGTCCGTCGCCGGGATCGTCGGCAACGCCGGGCAGGCGAACTACGCCGCCGCCAACGCCCACCTCGACGCGCTCGCCCAGCACCGCCACGCCCAGGGCCTGCCCGCCGTCTCCCTCGCCTGGGGCCTGTGGGACACCGGCGACGGCATGGCCGGGGAACTGACCGCGGCGGACCGGGCGCGGATCGCCCGGACCGGCGTCGCACCGCTCACGGCGGCCGAGGGCCTGGGCCTGCTCGACGCGGCGCTCGCCACGGACCGGGCCGCCGTCGTACCGGCCCGCCTCGACCTGGGCGCCCTGCGCGGGCGCTCCGCCGCGGAGCCGGTCCCGCCGCTGCTGCGGGGCCTGGTGCGGCCGTCGTCCTCCCCGGCCGGCGGAGCACAGGCCCACGGACCGCAGATCCAGGACCCGCGGGCCCAGGGACCGGACGCGCGCGAGGACGTCACCCCGCCGTGGGTGCGCAAACTCGCCGAGGCGGCCCCGGCCGACCGTTCCCGGCTGGCGCTCGACCTGGTCCGGGCGACGATCGCCACGGTCCTCGGCCACGCCCCGAACCGGCCGGTCCCCGCGGACCGTGGCCTGCTCGACCTGGGCTTCGACTCGCTGACCGCGGTCGAACTCCGCAACCGGCTGGGCGCCGAGACCGGTCTGCGGCTGCCCACCACCGTCCTGTTCGACCAGCCGACGGCCGGCGCCCTCGCCACCCACCTGCTGCACGAACTGGCGGACCGACTGCCAGGTGGCGCGGCCGCCGTGCTGGCCCGGATCGAGGACCTGGAGTCCGCGTTCGCCGGTGACGACCTCGGCACCGAGGCACGCGAACGCGCCGTGGCCCGCCTCACGGCCGTGCTGGAACGGCTCGCCCCCGGCGGCGCGGACGGCGCCCTCGCCGGTGCCGCGACCGCGCCGCCCCGGCTGGACCAGGTCTCCGACGACGAGCTGTTCGACCTGATCGACGACCAGCTCGGCACTGAGTGAGCCGCAACCCGAAGTTCCCCACAGCCAAGGAGAGTTGACGCAGCATGACGAACGAGGCCCGGCTCCGCGACTACCTCAGGCGCGTGACGAACGACCTGCTGCAGACCAGGGAACGGCTGTCCCGCGTCGAGGCCGAGCGCCACGAGCCGATCGCGATCGTCGGCATGGCCTGCCGCTACCCGGGCGGCGTGCGCTCACCCGAGGACCTGTGGCGCGTCGTCGACTCGGGTACGGACGCCGTCTCGCCGTTCCCGGAGAACCGCGGCTGGGACACCGCCGGACTGTACGACCCCGATCCGGAACGCACGGGCAGGACGTACGCCCGGCAGGGCGGGTTCCTGCACGACGCCGACCGGTTCGACCCGGCGTTCTTCGGCATCAGCCCGCGCGAGGCGCTCGCCGTCGATCCGCAGCAGCGGCTGCTGCTGGAGACGGCCTGGGAGGCGTTCGAGGCGGCGGGCATCGCCCCGCCGTCCCTGCGGGGCTCCCGCACCGGCGTCTTCGCCGGCGTGATGTACGGCGACTACGGCGGCCGTATCCGCAAGGCACCGGAAGGCCTCGAGGGCTACATCGGCACCGGCAGCGCGGGGTCGGTCGCCTCCGGCCGGCTGTCGTACACCTTCGGTCTGGAGGGCCCGGCGGTGACCGTGGACACCGCCTGCTCGTCCTCGCTGGTGGCCCTGCACCTGGCCGTGCAGTCGCTGCGGCAGGGCGAGTGCGACCTCGCCCTCGCGGGCGGCGCCACGGTCATCGCGACACCCGGCCTGTTCGTGGAGTTCAGCCGGCAGCGGGGTCTCTCCCCGGACGGCCGCTGCAAGGCCTTCGCCGCCGCGGCGGACGGCACCGGCTGGGGTGAGGGCGTGGGCCTGCTGCTGGTGGAGCGGCTGTCCGACGCCCGCCACAACGGGCACCCGGTGCTCGCTGTCGTCCGGGGCTCGGCCGTGAACCAGGACGGCACGAGCGGCCAGCTCTCGGCGCCCAACGGCCCGTCGCAGCAGCGGGTGATCCGGCAGGCGCTGGCCGACGCGGGTCTCTCCCCGGCGGACGTGGACGCGGTGGAGGCGCACGGTACGGGCACCCGGCTGGGCGATCCCATCGAGGCCCAGGCGCTGCTCGCCACCTACGGTCAGGACCGTTCCGCCGAACAGCCCCTGCGGCTCGGTTCGTTGAAGTCCAACATCGGTCACACCCAGGCGGCGGCCGGTGTCGGCGGCATCATCAAGATGGTCGAGGCCATGCGGCACGGGCTGCTGCGGCCGCCGACTCCAGCGAAGAGGAGCCGGTCGCGTCCTGCGACGGCGGGGTCCCCGCTCCGTGGCTGTTGTCCGGTCACACCGAGGAAGCCCTGCGTGAACGCGCCGCCCAGCTACACGACTACCTGACCCAGCACCCCGACACCGACACCGACGCCATC
>NZ_JNWV01000096.1 GCF_000716535.1 Streptomyces flaveolus
AATTTCATGGAGAGTTGGGTACGGGCCTCGACCGAGATGCGCATACCACACCAACGAGCCCCGAAGCCGGAAGCAACACATTGATGATCTGCAAGCCCTTACGGCCTCACCTCGGCACATACGGCCGGGCCAGTCCGGTGTCCCGTTGCCCGGTCAAGGCGAGTACGGGCAGGTGGAGGAGCGGGTCCGCGGACGATGTCGGTCATCTCTTGTCGGCGCAGGCCTCCGCCTCCGCCAGGTACCGCGCCACCGGCCCCAGCGTCAGCATCCCGCTCGCCCCGCCCGCGTGTTCGGTGCGGGCGGCGCGCAGGACCGTTGCCGCGCGGGCGGCGACCGGGCGCTCGCCGAGGCGGGCGGCGGCGTGGGCGGTCAGGCACCAGAGTGCCTCCTGCATGTGGTCAGGGGGTGGTTCGGGCGTCATGGTCAGGGCGGTCCGGGCCTCCTCGGCTCGGTTTTGGGCGAGCAGTAGCAAGGGGTGCGTCCAGGGGTGGTACGGGCCCCAGGGAGTCCGCCGAGGCGTGGCGCGAGGGCAGGACGCCGGCGGAGATCAAAGCGGTACGCCGCGAGGAGGCGGAGCAGGCCGCCACCCTTGGCGCCCCGGTCCGCTTCTTCGGCGCCGACGACTACCCGCTCACCGCCCCTGCCGTACTCCGGCCGCCCGCCGCGTGCCGTACTCGGGCGGTCCCAGCCACCGGCTCGGCGGGCGGATCGTTGCCCGCCCCCGGGCAGGGGGTCAGCCCTCGTCCGGATCCTGTACGTCCATGCCGGTGCAGGCCAGTTGTTCGGCCACCTCCGCGCAGGCCTCAATGCCCCGGGGGGAGCGTACGGAGAGCATCGGGCTCGTGTAGCCGGTGGTGTCGTCGGCCGGGTAGGTCGTGGAGAGGACGTCCCGGCCCGCGCGTACCGAGACCTCGCGGGCGTGCGGGGAGCGCACCCGCACCTCCGACCAGGCGGTACCGCAGGCCGGGGAGTAGCGCAGCCGGACGGTGTAGGCGGGGTCGGTGACGGTGCTGGTGGTCCGCGCGTCGCGTGCGCAGGCCGTCGCGTCGGGCAACTCGCCCCGGCAGGAAGTCCTGTGGCAGTGCGGGACCGCCATCACGACCGGCGTAGCGGTCGAACCGCTCCGGTCGTGCGCGGCGACGGCGGCCACCACGGCCGTCACCCCCGCCAGCGCGAGCACGCACAGTGGCAGCCACCGCCGCCCGCCCGAGCGCCGGGGTCCGATCCCATCCGGGGTGCTCGCGGGCGATGGCCCGTCGGCGGTGTGCTCGGTGGCTTCCCACAGGGCCAGTACCGCCTCGGGATCGACGCGGGCCAGCCGGGTGAGCGCCTCCACGGCCGGCCGCGGTGGCCGCTGTGCACCGGTCAGGTAGCGGTGCCAGGCGGACTTGCTGTACGGGGTGCGCGCCGCCAGCGCCGCCAGGCTCAGCCCCGTACCGTCCTTCAGTTCCCGCAGTCTGACCAGCAACGGTTCGTCGGGCGCGGTCGGTTTTTCGGGGTGGGGCATGGTGCGTCCCTCGACTCCTTATCCACTATGGGCGCTTCGCCCTTGATGCCGGAATGGCTTCCCGAGGGGAAGGCGGTTGCAACACTCAGTGAGGTGTGAGGAGGGTGAGGCACATGAGCACGTCGAAGGCCTGTTCGGGGATGCGTGGTCCTCGAACAGGCCGCGACGGTCGGGGTGGGCGGTGGTTCAGGGGGTACGGCGGTGGGGGACCGTCAGCACCACGGGAGCGTGGCGTTGACCCTGACGTAACGGGCGGAGACATAGCCCCTGTGGTGGGACAGCCGGTACCACGTGTGGTTGCCGAACACCCCGGTGCCGTAGCGCTTGCAGGTCAGGGCCACGAGGCGGTGGTGGTGCCGGTGGCCGACCACCCGGTAACCGGTGCCCGGGCCGGAGCGGACGTTCAGCGCGAGGCGGTGCGTGACCACGCGGCCCACGGCGGGGATGCCACGCCGGTACGACGTGGTCTGCACGATGACGCGGCCGAGCCGGTGGGTGCGGTGCGCCGAGTGGAGGCGGCGCCCGGCGTGGTGCACGCGGTGGACGCTGCGGTGGTGGCGGGCGGTGCGGTGCTTCGCCGACTGCTGCCGGGTCGGAGCGGGCAGCAGCGAGGGGAGGGTGTGCCGCACGCCGGCGGCGGGCGTGGGGTACGGGGTGGTGCCGCCCGCCGGGGCGGCACCGGCCGCCGTGGGCAGGATGGCGAGCACCGCGACCGCGGCCAGCAGGCCGCTCTGCAGGGTCCGTCGGATCATGGAAACCTCCGGGCTGTCGTTCTCGTGACCACGCACCGTGATCACGACAGCCAGCGTTTCCGTGACGAGCTGTCAGAATGCCGTTCCCACGTCCCGTGGGACTCCGGGGACGTCCCCGGGAACGGGCGGGGCGCGGGGGACGGGGCAGCACCGGCGGTGCCGAGCCGCCCCGGCGCGCCGACCCGGCGACGGCGTCCTGGTACTGCAACGGGACTTGCCGTGACTGATGGCCAGTTCAGGGCTGTGTCCGCGTCGTGTGCAGTGGCTGGTGCGGGCTTGGTGTTGTCGTCGTCGGCGCCAGGGCGACCAGTGCAGGAGGTGCTCGACGGGTGTGGGGCCGCGGTCGGCGAGGTGGGTGATCAGTCGTCGTATCAGGGACCCGCTGCGGCTGGAGGAGACATCCCCGACCGGGTCATCGACGCCGGCACTCGCGAGGCACTGGCAGAGTTCCTGACCGCGTACCCGGCCGTCGCCCGGTACGACAGCTACGTGGTCAGAAGTGCTCTCTCTGGGACCCCAGGCGCCACCGGACTTCACCCGCTACAGACGCGGCGGCGGCGAACTGGTCTTCGACTGGCGGGTGTCCCAGGAATCGGTGACCACAGCCGAACGCCAGGCGTACCTACGGTCGATAACCCGCGGCTACGCCGGGGGCCGGTACTTCCTGCCGGTCCTGCCCCCGATGAAGCGGTAGCTGCATCCCTTGATGGCCTGGTGGGCCGTCCTGTACACCCTGTCCATGCTCGCCCGGTACGAACCTGCGACCTGGTACACGCTCATCAGCGTGGACAACAGCCAGCACGCGGTCGCGATCGAACGGCTCTTGGAGCGCGCTATCAACCACGTGCCCGTCCTCATCGCGGACACCATCGATGAGGTGAGTACCTGACCAGGGGCGCGTCGTTGGGACTGCTCTGACGACACCTACGCACGCAGTGAGCAAGCGGTAGAGCATGGCCGTCACTTGGTCTACACGGGTCTGCTGGCGTCCTCGCTCTGAGACACTGAGAGCCACCATTTCACCTGCGAGGAGCGGGACGAGGAGCGGCAGGACGCGCGCGTGGCGCAGCAGGCTGTCGGCGATGACGTCGTTGACCCGGGAGTAGCTGGTCCCGTTGGCGCGTCGCTTGCGGCACGCCAGGACACCGACGACGGGCAGGCCCGGCGAGTCCGGGGAGTTCACGGGGTCGGGCATGTGCCCCTACCGTTCCGTCCGCTGGCGGAGTTCGTCGAGGAGCGCGGGGATCGTGTCCGGGTCCCGCGCCGTGACCACGACCACGACCTCGTCCTCGGGTGAGGGCCACTCGGCGGCGACTCGCACGGCCGGATGGTCCGCGAGGCGGGCCAGCAGCGCCGGCAGGTCGCTGCCGGCTGGGACCGGCAATAGATGCATCGCCGCGGTGGTCACGAAGGATGCGGGCAGCGGCAGTTCACCGTCCGTGAGCGTCCTGACGAGCGAGCGGTACGGGTGCGCCGCTCCGCCGGTGGCCAGCGGCACCAGATGGGAGTTGATCAGGTCGCCGCCGAGGCGGGGCCCCGATCTCCAGGACGATGGGGCCCTCGGATTCGTAGCGCAGATCGACGTGGAAGCCGCCGGTCTTGATGCCCACGGCGCGTACCGCGCGCTCGGCACGCGTGCGGCATGAAGTGCCAGCCGTTCCAGCGCATCCGGGCGGCTATCGCCCGGACGACCTGCGGCAGTTCGTCCGGGGCCCGGTCGAAGCGGCGGGTGAAGTCCTGGCTGGGCACGACGCAGCAGTAGTAGTCCCCGGTCTTCCAGTGCCCGGGGTCCGGGCTGCCGGCGGCGACGAGCGCGGACAACGCCGTGACGTCGCGGGGCCCGCGGGACATGCCGACGTGGGAGCCGGTGGCCTCGGTGCCGGCCTCGACGAGGACGTGCACGACTTCCTCCAGCCCGGCGAACCGGCCGCCGCCTGGGCCCGAGCCGGCCGACCGCCCGGGCGGTCGGCACACGACGTGAGGCGGCCTAGATATCCGTCACGTACCACTGTCTGGGTGATGTGCCACGCAGGTACAGATAGCGGCCTCGTCCTACGAGGCGTGCGTACCGCTTGAGCGGTGCCCCGTGGGGGAGGGTGAGACAGGCTTCCTCGACCAGCAGGGCCTCGCTCTCCGTCAGACGGCATCGATGCAGGCGGTCTGGTTGCCGGTTGCCCCCCAGCATCGTGATGTGTTCACCGTGCACGGCCATGCCCGCGGGAGCGACCACACGAGTCCTACGTAGCTGGACGTCACCGTTACTGACGTTGTAGTCGTGGTGTCGTCGGTGTGAGGCCTGTTCCGGTGAGGCATCCGTCGATGATGTCGCTGCGGTATTGGATTTGGCGGAGGCCGT
>NZ_JNWV01000097.1 GCF_000716535.1 Streptomyces flaveolus
CCACCACCCCACCCCCCACCAACCTCCCCACCTACCCCTTCCAACACCACCGCTACTGGCTGGAGGACGCGGCCGGAGACGGGGAACCGGAGAGCCTCGGGCTGCATGCCACCCGGCACCCGCTGCTGTCGGCGGCCACCACGCTCGCCGAGGGTGACGCGCTGCTGCTCACCGGGCGGGCCTCGGCGCGTGCCCTCGGCTGGCTGGACGACCGGACGCTGAACGGCACCGTCGCCCTGGAACTCGCCCTCCAGGCGGGCCGGCTGCTCGGCCTGCCGGCCGTCGAGGAGCTGACCCTGCGGACGCCGGTCGCCGTACCGCCCGACGGTGGCGTGGACCTGCAGTTGTCCGCCGGGGCGCCCGAAGGGGACGGCGCGCGACGGGAGTTCGTGCTGGCGGTGCGGCCGTACGAGGACACGACGGACGACGAGTCGCTGCACCGCCCCTGGACCCGGCTGGCGTCGGGTGTCCTCGTGCAGGCACCCGAGGGCGAACCGGAGCCCCTGGCGGTCTGGCCGCCCCAGGGCGCCGCGGCCGTGACCGGAGAGCCGGACGAGGACGCCCTCGCCCCGGCCACGCTGTGGCGGCTGGGGGACGACCTCTTCGCGGAGGTCGCCCTGCCCGACGACATCGTGGGCGAGGCAGGCGGCTTCGGGCTGCATCCGGTGCTGCTCGACGCGGCGCTGCGCCCGGCGTTCGAGGACGGGGATCCGCCCGTCGTACCGGGGGCCTGGCAGGGTGTGGCGCTGTACGCCGGGGCTGCCGCGCGACTGCGGGTGCGGATCGGGTCCGCGGCGGCCGACGGAAGCCGGTCGCTGACGCTGGCCGACGGGACCGGGGCCGTCGTGGCGACCGTCCGGGCCGTCGCGCCCGTCGAACTGCCCCTTTCCACGGTTTCCCCGGCCGAGCGCCACGACTGGCTGTTCGGCGTGGACTGGCTGCCCGTGCGGCCGGAGGCAGCCGGGGCCGAGGGGGAGCCGGGGAGTTGGACGGTGCTCGGTGACGCCACCGGCCCGCTCGACGTCTTCGACGCCGCACGCAAGGTGCCGTACGCGGCCGGGGACGGCGAGGTGCCCGAGGTCGTCGTTCTCACGGCGGCGAACGCCGAGTCGTTGCTGGACACCTTGCAGCCGCTGCTCGCCGACGAGGCGGCGGCCGGGAGCCGGTTCCTCGTCGTGACCCGGCACGCGGTGACCACACACCTCGACGACGTTCAGGACCTCGCGCCGGCGGCCGAGTGGGGGCTGGTGCGCTCCGCCCAGTCGGAGCACCCGGGCAGGATCGTCCTGGTCGACGTGGACGACGAGCCGTCGTCGCTGCGGGTGCTGCGCTCGGCCCTGACCGCCGGCGAGGAACAGCTCGCCGTCCGGGGCGGCGAGTTCCTCGTGCCACGGCTGGTCCGCTCGGTGGCGGAGGACTACCTGCGGGAGGTGCCCGCGCCCGACCCGTCGGGGACCGTCGTCGTCTCCGGGGACGGCGACCTGGCCGCGTCCGCCGCCGCGTACTTCGTCTCCGTGCACGGCGCTCGCCGGCTGCTGCTCTTCGGGACCGGCGAGGAGGTGGCACGCTCGCTCGCCGGGACGGACGCCGAGGTGCTGATCGCCGAGGGAACGGCCGCGGACCGTGACGCCCTGGCCGCCGCCCTGGCGCTGCTGCCGGCCGACCGTCCGCCGACCGCCGTGGTACACGTGGCGGATCCGGCGCCGGAGGCGGTGGTCCTCTCCACCGAGCCCGACGGCTTCGCGCGCGCCCTGCGCACCGGCACGGACGCCGCCTGGAACCTGCACGAGCTGGCCCTCGGCGGAGACCTGACGTCCTTCACCCTGCTCGCCCCGGATCCGTCCGGCACGCTCGGCGGCACCGGCCAGGCGGTGCGGGCGGCGGTCGGCGCCTACCACGACGCGCTGGCCCAGCACCGCCGTACGCTGGGCCTGCCCGCGGTCTCCCTCGGGTGGGGGCCGCGCGAGGACGGCCCGGCGCAGAAGCCGTACGGGCTGGTGCCGTTCGCCGGCCACCGGATCGCGGGAATGCTCGGGCTCGCCCTGCGCGCGCAGCGCCACGGGGCCCTGCTCGCCGCGCGCCTGGACCGGACCGCGCTGGCGGACCGGGCCGCGGCGGGGCTGCTGCCGCCGGTGCTGCGTTCCGTCGTACGGACCGTGCGCACGGCCGCCGCCGGCACCGGCCCGGCGGCCGGCGGCCTCGCGGCGTCGCTGTCCGCACTGCCCGCGGCCGAGCAGCACCGCCTGCTGCTGGACCTGGTCCGGGAGCAGGTCGCCGGAGTGCTCGGGCACGCGGCGCGGGACGGCATCGACACCTCGCGGGCCTTCAAGGACCTGGGCTTCGACTCGCTCACCGCCGTCGAACTGCGCAACCGCCTCAACACGGCCACCGGGCTGCCGCTGCCCAGCACCCTGGTCTTCGACCATCCCTCGCCCGAGGCACTCGCCACCCACCTGCGCACCGAGCTGGTGGGCGCCGGCACCGGGCCGGAGGCCGGGACGCGCCCGGCGGCGGGATCGTACGACGGTGAGCCCATCGCGATCGTCGCCATGGCCTGCCGCTACCCGGGCGGCGTGCGCTCACCCGAGGACCTGTGGCAGGTGGTCGTCTCCGAGAGCGACGTCATCTCGCCGTTCCCCGACAACCGCGGCTGGGACCTGGACCGGCTCTTCCACCCCGATCCCGAGCACCCCGGCACCTCCTACGCACGTGAGGGCGGCTTCCTGAGCGACGCCGACCAGTTCGACCCGGCGTTCTTCGGCATCAGCCCGCGCGAGGCCACCAGCATGGACCCGCAGCAGCGGCTGCTGCTGGAGACGGCCTGGGAGGCGTTCGAGGGCGCGGGCATCGACCCGACCTCCCTGCACGGCTCCCGCACCGGCGTCTTCGCCGGCGTGGTCTACACGGACTACGGCTCCCGGGTACGGCTGCCCGCCGACATGGAGGGATATCTCGGGTTCGGCAGCGCCGGCAGCATCGCCTCGGGCCGGATCGCCTACACGCTGGGTCTGGAGGGCCCGGCGGTGACCGTGGACACCGCCTGCTCGTCCTCCCTGGTGGCCCTGCACCTGGCCGTGCAGTCGCTGCGGCGCGGAGAGTGCGACCTCGCCCTCGCGGGCGGCGCCACCGTGCTGTCCCACCCGGACATCTTCATCGGTTTCAGCCGGCAGCGGGGCCTCGCCCGGGACGGCCGCTGCAAGGCCTTCGCCGCCACGGCGGACGGAACGTCGTTCGGTGAGGGCGTGGGTCTGCTGCTGGTGGAGCGGCTGTCCGACGCCCGCCGCAACGGGCACCCGGTGCTCGCGGTCGTCCGGGGCACCGCCACCAACCAGGACGGGGCGAGCAACGGTCTCACCGCGCCCAACGGCCCCTCGCAGCAGCGGGTGATCCGGCAGGCGCTGGCCGACGCGGGCCTCTCCCCGGCGGACGTCGACGCCATGGAGGCGCACGGTACGGGCACCACCCTGGGGGACCCGATCGAGGCCCAGGCCATCATCGCGACCTACGGTCAGGACCGCCCGGGCGAACGGCCCTTGTGGCTCGGTTCGTTGAAGTCCAACATCGGTCACACCCAGGCGGCGGCCGGTGTCGGCGGCATCATCAAGATGGTCGAGGCCATGCGGCACGGGCTGCTGCGGCGGGTGTCTCGGGTTTCGGCATGAGCGGCACCAACGCGCACGTGGTCCTGGAAGAGGCACCGGTTGCGGAACCGGCCCCGCAACCCGCCGCGCCGGCCGACGAACGCCCGCCGGTGCCCTGGCTGTTGTCCGGTCACACCGAGGAAGCCCTGCGTGAACGCGCCGCCCAGCTACACGACTACCTGACCCAGCACCCCGACACCGACACCGACGCCATC
>NZ_JNWV01000098.1 GCF_000716535.1 Streptomyces flaveolus
CCGAGTCGACCGAGCCGCTCATCCACGCCGAGTCGATCGGGCGGGTGGTCCTCGCCGGGCCGGCCGACCCCATGATGCGCGACGAGTCGGCCGAGCCGGTCGTGGGTGCCGACGCGGCCGAGCCGGTCCTGCCCGGGCTGCTGGTGTCCGGGGCGGCCGGGAGCGGTGGGGCGGACGCCGACGGCGCCGCACCGTCCGCCGACGGTGCGCTCCCGGCGTCGTACACCCCGCTGCCCGCGGTCGTCGCCGTGCCACTGCCGGTGCCGGCCTGGCACCGTACCCGCGTCAGATTCTGACGCCGCCGGCCCGGAGATAGGCGAGCGGGTCGACGTCCGAGCCGAACCCGGGCCCCGTCCGCACCTCGAAGTGCAGATGCGGGCCCGTGACGTTGCCGGTGGCGCCGGAGCGGCCGATGCGCTGGCCCGCGGTGACGCCCTGACCGTTCCGCACGGCGATGGCCGACAGGTGGGCGTACTGGGTGTAGCGGCCGTCGGCGTGCCGGATCACCACCTGGTAGCCGTACGAGCCGCCCCAGCCCGCGGACACCACGCGCCCGGCCGCGGCCGCCCGCACGGAGGTGCCGGTCGGCACGAGGAAGTCGACGCCGGTGTGGTAGCCCTTCGACCAGTGCGAGCCCGCCACGTGGTAGCCGGTGCCGACGGAGGCGGTGACCGGGGCGACGAGCGCGTGCCGGGTCTGCGGCGTCGTGTGGTGGGTGGTGGGGCGCTCCGAAGGAACCTTCTTCTTCGGTGCCTTGGGGGGCGCGGAGCGGGTCGGGGTGCCGTTCAGGCTGAGCCGCTGCCCCGGCATGATCAGGTCGGGATCGGCGCCGATCGTGGCGCGGTTGCCCGCGTACAGCGTGCGCCAGCCGCCCGTCACGTGGTGCTCGCCGGCGATGCCGGAGAGGGTGTCGCCGTGCACGACGGTGTACATCTCGGCCCGCCCGGCCCGGGACTGCGGGGTGGTCTGCGGCTGCACGTCCTTGACCGAGCTGGACTTGGTTGTCGCGGGGCGCGCGGATCTGGTCTCGGTGTGCACGTCGGGGGCGGCTCCGCCCCGGGTGAGCCCGGCCCGCACCGAGCACACCGGCCAGGCGCCCGGCCCCTGCCCGTCGAGGACCTTCTCGGCGACGGCGATCTGCTCGGCCCGGGTGGCCAGGTCGGCGCGCGGCGCGAACCGGGCGCCACCGTAGGCCTCCCAGGTGGACTGCGTGAACTGCAGCCCGCCGAAGTAGCCGTTGCCCGTGTTGATGCTCCAGTTGCCGCTGGACTCGCAGGCGGCGACCTTGTTCCAGGTCGCCACGTCGGCGGCGTCCGCGGTGCCGGCGGCGACCAGCGGGATCGCGAGGCCGGCACCGCCCGCCGTGACGGTGAGTGAGGCGCGGTTGATCCTGTTCGGCTGGTACCGGCGGTGCCGGCCGCGTACGGCCATGTCCGAAATCCCCTCGGCATGCGTCAGGAGCGGCAAAAGTAAGCGCCCCGAACAGGCCATGACAAGACAGGAAATCGGCCTCCCGTGCGGACCAAGTGGCCGGGAACGGCCCCTGCTTGATCCGACGGGCCGGTCAGTGAGGCGGACGGCGGCCCCGCTGCGTACACATGCGTGGCGGGTCGGATGTGCGCTCGCCGTAGCGGCACGTAAGGATGGGCAGGGACCCGTACTGACGGAGCCGTAGTACACGAGGCAACCAGGGAGCAGGCGGTATGAGCACTTCAGCGCAGATCGGCGTCACGGGCCTCGCGGTCATGGGCCGCAATCTCGCCCGCAACTTCGCGCGCAACGGCTACACGGTCGCCGTGCACAACCGTACGGTGTCGCGGACGAAGGCGCTGGTGGAGGAGTTCGGGGACGAGGGCGACTTCGTCGCGGCCGAGACCGCCGAGGAGTTCGTGGCGGCCCTGGAGCGTCCGCGCCGGCTGGTCATCATGGTCAAGGCGGGCCAGCCGACCGACGCGGTGATCGAGGAGTTCGCCCCGCTGCTGGAGCCCGGCGACATGATCATCGACGGCGGCAACGCGCACTTCGCGGACACCCGGCGCCGGGAGCGGGAGCTGCGCGAGCGGGGCATCCACTTCGTCGGCACGGGCATCTCCGGCGGCGAGGAGGGCGCGCTGCACGGTCCGAGCATCATGCCGGGAGGTTCGAAGGAGTCGTACGGGTCGCTGGGCCCGATGCTGGAGAAGATCTCCGCGAAGGCTGCGGACGGGGCGCCGTGCGTGACGCACGTGGGTCCCGACGGTGCCGGGCACTTCGTGAAGATGGTCCACAACGGCATCGAGTACGCCGACATGCAGCTGATCGGCGAGGCGTACCAGTTGCTGCGCGACGTCGCCGGGTACACGCCCGCGCAGATCGCGGACATCTTCCGCACCTGGAACACCGGCCGGCTGGACTCGTACCTGATCGAGATCACCGCCGAGGTGCTGTCCCACGTCGACGCGGCCACCGGCAAGCCGTTCGTGGACGTCGTGGTGGACCAGGCCGAGCAGAAGGGCACCGGCCGCTGGACCGTACAGATCGCGCTGGACCTGGGCGTTCCGGTGTCCGGCATCGCCGAGGCGGTCTTCGCCCGCTCGCTGTCCGGCCACGCGTCGCTGCGGGCCGCTTCGCGGCACCTGACCGGCCCGGAGCCGTCCCCGCTGAGCGAGTCGGAGGCGGGCGCCTTCGCCGACCGTGTGGAGCAGGCGCTGTACGCGTCCAAGATCGTGTCGTACACGCAGGGCTTCCACGAGATCGCCGCGGGCAGCGAGGAGTACGGCTGGGACATCGACCTGGGCGCGGTGGCCTCGATCTGGCGGGGCGGCTGCATCATCCGGGCCGCGTTCCTGGACCGCATCCGCGCCGCGTACGACGCCCGGGCCGACCTGCCGAGCCTGCTGTCGGACGAGACGTTCGCCCGCGAGATCGCCGAGGCGCAGGACGACTGGCGGGAGGTCCTGATCGCGGCGACCCGGCAGGGCGTGCCGGCGCCCGGCTTCGCGGCGGCCCTGGCGTACTACGACGCACTGCGGGCGGAGCGGTTGCCTGCGGCGCTGACGCAGGGACAGCGGGACTTCTTCGGGGCGCACACGTACCGGCGGGTGGACCGGGAGGGGTCGTTCCACACGCTGTGGGGCGGAGACCGGAGCGAGGTGACCGCGTAGCCCGGTCCGGCCCGGGGGGGCGGTCGCCTTGTTGTCGCGGCCGCCTCGGTTGTCTCGGTTGTCTCAGTCGCCTCGATTGTCTCAGTCGGGGCGCGGGCGCGGGGTGCGCGTGACTGTCCCGCTCACGGGGGCTGCGTATCAGTACCGCCCCGCGCCCCTCGGGGAGTCTGGCCCCTCTCGTGCTTCCAGGCGCCCGACCCTCCCGTGCCTCAGGTGAGCGGGGGCCCCGGCTCCGGGTTCGGTACGGGCTCCGGACCCGGCGGGATGGGGGACGGGGACGGCTCCGGGGGGCCCGGGTGGGGCG
>NZ_JNWV01000099.1 GCF_000716535.1 Streptomyces flaveolus
ACGGCACCACAGCAGCCGGCACCACAGCGGCCGGCCCCGCCAACACCGCCGCCCGCTCCTCCGCGGACAACAGATCCATCCGCCCGATCGGCCGGGAGGAATCCGTGACGACGAGGTCGAGCACCCGGATCAGCCGGTCGACGAACCCGGTGGCCGTCGCCTGGTCGAACAGGTCGTCGCGGTAGTCCAGGCGGAGGTACAGACGACGCCCCGGGGCGGCGATCAGGGTCAGGGGATAGTGCGTCGCGTCCCGCCCGCGCCCGAGGTCAGGGGTGATCCGCAGCCCGGTCTCCGGCCGCTCACCGGGTTCGTCCCACGGATAGTTCTCGAAAACCAGGGAGGTGTCGAAGAGGTCGCCCAGACCGGCCAGTTGCTGGATGCGGGCGAGTCCGAGGTGGTGATGCCCGGTGAGCCGCGACTGCGCGCTCTGCACCTGTTCGACGGTGGTCAGCAGGGACTGCGCCGGGTTGAGGGACACCCGCACCGGCACCATGTTGATGAGCAGCCCCACCATGCTCTCGACGCCCGGCAGTTGAGGGTCGCGCCCGGCCACGACGGCCCCGAACACGACGTCGTCGTGGCCGGTGCGCCGGCTCAGCACAAGCCCCCAGGCGGCCTGGAGCACGGTGTTCAGGGTCACCCCGTGCCGACGCGCCCAGTCGGCCAGCGCTGCCGTGCGGTCCTCGTCCAGCTCCACGGTGATCCGCTCCGGCATCAGTCCGGGACGGCCCGGGTCCACCGGGGCGACCAGCGTCGGCTGTTCGAGTCCGCCGAGCGCCTCCCGCCACGCGACCTCCGCCGCCGGCTGGTCCTGCTGCGCGAGCCACCCCAAGTACTGCCGGTAAGGGGCCACTCGGGGCAGCGCGGTGGTGTCGCCCTGGCTGTGGTACAGGGTGGTCAGCTCGCGCACGAGCAGTGGCGTCGACCAGCCGTCGAGCAGGATGTGGTGGGTGGTCATGATGAGGCGGTGCCGTTCGGTGGCCAGACGCACCAGGGAGAAGCGCAGCAGGGGCGGCTCGGCCAGGTCGAACCGGCGGGCGTGCTCCTTGGCGGCGAGCCGGGCCAGCTCCGCCTCCGCGTCGGCCTCGGGAAGCGGCGACAGGTCGAACTCGTACCAGGGAACCTCGACCTGACGTGGTATCAGTTGCACGGTGCGGCCGGAGTCCACCTGCCGGAATCCGGCGCGCAGGTTCGGGTGCCGTTGGACGAGCGCGAGCACGGCGGCCCGCAGCCGCGCCGCGTCGAGGGCGCCCTCGATGGTGAAGACGTGCTGCACCGCGTAGACGTCCGCGCCGTCCTGCTCGTAGCGGGAGTGGAACAGCAGCCCCTCCTGCATCGGGGAGAGGGGGAGGATGTCTTCCAGGCCCGACGACGTCATTTCTGCACCCTCCACGCTGCTTCGAGCTGCTCGATGTCGTGCTGGCTGAGTTCGGTCAGGGGGAAGTCCGAGGGGCTGTGGCCGCCAGTGCCGGCGCGCTCGCCGTGCCGGACCAGCCCGCGAATCGCCCGGAACCAGTGGTCGGCCAGGGCTCGGACGTGCCGTTCCGTCCACAGATGCGGCGCCCAAGTCCAGACGGCCCCCAGTTCCGGCCCGTCCTGGGCGTCGCGGACCATGCAGTTCACCTCAACCCCGTGCGCCAGGGCGGTCGCCGGGTCGGCGCCGCTCAGCAGGCCCGTCTCGGCGGCCACCGTCCATTCCGGGCGGCCGGGGGCCACCGGGGCGCCCGCCGAGGGGAACCGGCCCAGGTAGTTGAATCCGATTTGCGGTACGGCGAGCCCGGCCAGCTCCGGCGCGGTGTCGGGATTGAGGTGCCGCAGCAGGCCGTAGCCGATGCCCCGGTCGGGCAGGGAGCGGACCTGTTCCTTCACCCGTTTCAGGGCCTGTCCGAGCGACGGCCCGCCGTCGACGACCTCTTCCCACGCCAGCGGGCCGGGGTCGACACGGACGGGATACAGCGAGGTGAACCACCCCACGGTGCGCGAGAGGTCCACGCCCTCGACGATCTCCTCCCGCCCGTGTCCCTCCACGTCCACGAGGAGAGCCGTGTGCCGCCCGCGTGCGTGGGTCCGGCGCCACTGGGCGACCGCCAGGGCGAGCGCGGTGAGCAGGACGTCGTCGACCTTCGCGTGGAAGGCCGTGGGCACCGTCGTCAGGAGCGGGGTGGTGACCTCGGGCGGCAGGGAGAGCGTGAGCTCACGGGCCCGGCCCACGGTGTCCCGAGCGGCATCGAGCCGGCCAGTGGTCAGCGGTGGGTCGGCCGCGGTGAGCAGTCCGGTCCACAGTGCCGCCTCGGCGGTGCGGGCCGGCTGCCGGGCCTCGGCCGTGAGGAGACTCGCCCAGCGACGCAGGGAGGTGCCCACCGGGTCCAGCCGTGGGGGACGGCCGCCTCCGACGGCCTCGCAGGCGGCGATGAGATCGGGAAGCAGGATCCGCCAGGACACCCCGTCGACGACGAGATGGTTGACGACGACCAGCAGCCTGGCCCGTTCGGCCGGTCCGGCGTCGAACCAGACCACCTGAACCAGCAGGCCGCGCTCGGCCGACAGCCGGTCGGACGCCGCCTCCGTCTGTGCGCGGACCAGCGTCGCGTCGACGGCCGCGCCGGCGGTGTCCACACGACGCACCACGTCCGCGGCCGACACGGACCCCACCGGGCCTACCTCAAGCGACCACGCCCCGTTGTCCTGACCGCTCCGCTTCCGGGTCAACCGCAGCGCATCGTGGTGGTCCACGAGCGCCTGCACGGCCGCGACGAGGTGGTCCTCACGCAACCCGGCCGGCACGTCCAGCAGCATCGCCTGGTGGAACGCGTCGATGTCACCGCCGCGCGCGTCGAACCAGCGCATGATCGGCGTCGGTTCCAGCCCTCCCACGCCGGAGTCGCCGGAATCGGGTGCCGACACGGCCAGTTCCTCGGCGACCTCGGCCAGTCCGGCCGCGGTCCGCTGCTCGAAGACGTCCCGGACCGCCAGTCCGACACCCGCCGAGCGAGCGAGGCTGACCAGCCGGATTGAGACGATGCTGTCCCCACCCAGCGCGAAGAAGTCGTCGTCGGGCCCGACGTCGTCCACGCCCAGGGCCTGCGCGACCAGCGTCCCCAGCAGTCGCTCGCGCTCGGTGCGCGGCTCACGCCGCGGCACCTCCACCCGCGCGCTCTGATCGGGTGCGGGCAGCGCGGCCCGGTCGAGCTTGCCGTTGGCCGTCAACGGCAGTCGGTCCAGGGTGACGTACGTCGACGGCGCCATGTACTCGGGCAGCCGCTGCCGCAGGAACTCCCGTAGATCTGTCGGTGTTTCACCGTTGTCGGGGACGACGTAGGCGATCAGGCGGGTGCTGCCGGGCTGGTCATGATGAGCGACCACGGCGGCCTGACCGACCGCGGGATGATCGGTCAGG
>NZ_JNWV01000100.1 GCF_000716535.1 Streptomyces flaveolus
ACCGGACACCTCGCCACCCCCGAACAACTCACCACACCCGACTACTGGACCCGCCACATCCGCGAAACCGTCCGCTACCACCACGCCGTACAGACACTCGTCCAGGAAGGGGTGAACCTGTTCGTCGAGGCGGGGCCCGACGCCGTCCTCACCCCGCTCACCCCCGGTGCGATCCCGGTCCTGCGCAGGAACCGCGACGAACGGCACACCCTGCGCACCGCGGTCGCCACCCTGTACACCCGAGGCCTCCGCCCCGGCTGGGACGCGCTGCTGCCCGAACGGGCGCCGGCCGACGACCTGCCGACGTACGCCTTCCAGCGCCGGCACTACTGGATGCGGGACGACGCCCGGCCGTCGGCGGCGGGAGTGCTGCTCGGCCCGCCGGTGGAACGCGCCGCCGACGGCAGCCTGCAGTACTCCGGCGAGGTCGGTACGGCCGCCCTGCCCTGGCTGGCCGACCACGCGGTGGACGGCACGCCCCTGGCACCGGCGAGCCTCTTCGCCGACCTGGCGCTGCGCGCCGGTGCACGCGCGGGGTCCCCCGTGGTGGAGGAGCTGACCCTGGAGGCACCGCTGGCCCTCCCGGCCGAGGGATCCCTGCCCGTGCAGCTCACGGTGGCGGCCGCGGAGGCGGACGGCCGCCGGCCGTTCTCCGTACACGCCCGGCCCGACGCCGACGCGCCCTGGGTGCGGTACGCCTCCGGCGCGCTCGCCCCGGACGACGCGTCCGTGGACCCCGGAGCGGACGACGCCTGGCCCGGTGCCGGTGCCGTGGCCACCGACGTCGGCGAGGTGTACCACCGTCTCGCCGCCCTGGGATACGGATACGGCCCGGCGTTCCGCAACCTGCGGGCCGCCTGGCGGCTCGGTGACGCCCTGCTGGCCGAGGTCGCCCTTGCCGGTGAACCGGGCGACGAGGAGGCGGAGTTCGCTGTCCACCCGGCGCTGCTGGACGCGGCCCTGCATCTGCTGCCGGTGCGGCACGTGGACGCGGCGACGGACGAGAGGGTGCTGCCGTTCTCCTGGTCGGGGCTGCGGCTGCACGCCACCGGTGCGCGCAGCCTGCGGGTGCGTCTGGAGCCGGCCGGGACCGACGCCTTCTCGCTGGTGGGCCGGGACCCCGCGGGGGATCCGGTGCTGTCCGCGCGGTCCCTCGTCCTGCGTCCGCTGCCCGCCGGGGCGCTCGAGGCGACGTCGGCCCCGGCCGCCGATCCGCTGTACGCCGTCGAGTGGGTCGCCGCGCCGGCCCGGTCCGCCGAGGGCGAGCCGG
This sequence comes from Streptomyces flaveolus, assembly GCF_000716535.1. Lineage (GTDB taxonomy): Bacteria > Actinomycetota > Actinomycetes > Streptomycetales > Streptomycetaceae > Streptomyces > Streptomyces flaveolus_A. The sequence continues at coordinate 1,271 of NZ_JNWV01000100.1, forward strand.
CGGAGCCCGTCACCGTCGCGCGTGTCGAGGAGGTGCCGGACGTCCACGCCGCCGCCGAACGGGCCCTCGCGCTGGTCCAGGAATGGCTGGCGTCCGACGCGGACGACGGCGCGCGGCTCGCCGTGGTCACCACCGGTGCCTGCGCCGCCGTCGACGGCGACACGGTGCCGGGTCTGGCGGGCGCGGCGGTGTGGGGTCTGCTGCGGGCCGCGCAGAGTGAACACCCCGGGCGGTTCGTGCTGGTCGACAGCGACGGCAGCGACGAGTCGGCGGCGGCCCTGAGCGGCGCCCTGGCCACGGGTGAGCCGCAACTCGCCCTGCGGTGTGGACGGCCACTGGTGCCACGCCTGGTGAGGATTCCGGCCGGGACGACCACCGCGGACCCGGACCGGGACTCCGCGCGCTCGGCGACCGGCACGGACGGCGACGCACCGGCCGCAGCCGGCACACATGACGCCCTTTCGGCAGCAGGCACACACGCTGACGCCCTCCCGACAGCAGACACACACGCTGACGCCCTCCCGACAGCAGACACACACGCTGACGCCCTCCCGACAGCAGACACACACGCTGACGCCCTCCCGGCAGCCGAAGCGGACGCCGACGCACTGGCGGCAGCCGGCACGGACGCCGACGGGCCCTCTCGCGTAGGTACGCACGCCGATCCGGTTCCTCCCGCCGACGCGGGCGCCGGCCACAGGTCCGCCCGTGCGGCTTCCCGGAGGGACGCCGACCGGGACCCCGCACGAGGCACCGTGCTGCTCACCGGGGCCACCGGGTCCCTCGGGGCCCTGGTCGCGGAGCGCCTGATCACCCACCACGGTGTCCGTCGCCTGCTGCTCACCAGCCGGGGGGGTCCCGAGGCGCCCGGCGCCCGTGACCTCGTGGACCGGCTCACCGCGCTCGGCGCCGAGGTCACGCTCGCGGCGTGCGACACCGCCGACCGCGAGGCCCTCGCCGCCCTGCTCGCCTCGGTGCCGGCGGACCGGCCGCTCACCGCGGTGGTGCACGCGGCCGGGGTGCTGGACGACGGTGTGCTGGCGGAGTTGACCCCCGAGCGGCTGCATGCCGTACTGCGGCCGAAGGCGGACGCGGCCCTGCACCTGCACGAGCTGACCGCGGGCCGTGACCTGGACGCCTTCGTGCTGTTCTCCTCCGTCACCGGTCTCCTCGGCACCGCGGGCCAGGCCAACTACGCCGCCGCCAACGCCGTCCTCGACGCCCTCGCCCAGCACCGCCACGCCCAGGGACTGCCCGCCACCTCCCTCGCCTGGGGCCTGTGGGACACCGGCGACGGCATGGCCGGAGAGCTGACCGCGGCCGACCGTGCACGCCTGGCGCGCGGCGGGCTCGCCCCGCTCTCCGCCGAGCGGGCGCTGCGGCTGTTCGACATGGCGCTGCGGGCGCCCCGGCCGCTGCTGGTCGCCACCCGGTTCGCCCTGTCGGCGCTCCAGGAGCCGGGTGCCCCGGTGCCGGCGCCGCTGCGCTCACTGGTGCGGACGGCGCCGCGCCGTGCGGCCGTCGCCACCACGGACGGCTCGTGGGCCGAGCGGCTGGCCGGGCTGCCGGCGGCCGACGCCGAGCGCGAGGTGCTGGAACTGGTGCGTACGACGGTCGCCACGGTCCTGGGGCACGGTGACACCAGGGCCGTGGCCCGCGACCGCGCCTTCGGCGACCTGGGGTTCGACTCGCTGGCGGCCGTGGATCTGCGCAACCGGCTGCGCACCGCCACGGGCCTGCGGCTGCCCACCACGCTGGTCTTCGACCATCCCACCCCCGGCGCCCTCACCGCCCGTCTCCTCGACGAGTTGCCGGGCGCACGCCCCTCGTCCGCCGTGGAGCCGGCGTCCGTCTCCGCCCCCGCCGTCGTCGACGAGCCGATCGCGATCGTCGGCATGGCCTGCCGTTTCCCGGGCGGTGTCACCTCGCCCGAGGAGCTGTGGGACCTGGTCGCCTCCGGCACGGACGCGCTGCTGCTGGAGACGGCCTGGGAGGCCTTCGAACGGGCCGGGGTGGACCCGGTGTCCCTGCGCGGCTCACGTACCGGCGTCTTCGCGGGAGTCATGTACAACGACTACGGGGCCCGGCTGCACCAGGCCCCGCGCGCGCCGCAGGAGGCCGAGGGCTATCTGGTCAGCGGCAGCGCGGGCAGTGTGGCGTCGGGCCGGGTGGCGTACACCTTCGGGCTGGAGGGCCCCGCCGTCACCGTGGACACCGCCTGCTCCTCCTCCCTCGTCGCCCTCCACCTCGCCGCCCAA
>NZ_JNWV01000101.1 GCF_000716535.1 Streptomyces flaveolus
TTGGGCGGCGAGGTGGAGGGCGACGAGGGAGGAGGAGCAGGCGGTGTCCACGGTGACGGCGGGGCCCTCCAGCCCGAAGGTGTACGCCACCCGGCCCGAGACCACGCTCGAGGTGTTGCCGGTGAGGAGGTAACCCTCCAGCTCCTTGGGCACCCCGGCCGGCCCCGTGACGTAGTCGTGGTACATGGCCCCCGCGAAGACGCCGGTGCGTGAGCCGCGCAGGGACGCCGGGTCCACGCCGGCCCGTTCGAAGGCCTCCCAGGCCGTCTCCAGCAGCAGCCGCTGCTGCGGGTCGATCGCCAGGGCCTCACGCGGACTGATCCCGAAGAACTCCGCGTCGAAGTCGCCCGCGTCGTAGAGGAATCCGCCCTCGCGCGCATACGACGTGCCGGAGTGGTCGGGGTCGGGGTCGTAGAGCGCGGACAGGTCCCAGCCCCGGTCGGTGGGGAAGGGACCGATCGCGTCCGTGCCGGAGGCGACCAGGTCCCACAGCTCCTCGGGCGAGGTGACACCGCCCGGGAAACGGCAGGCCATGCCGACGATCGCGATCGGCCGAGTCGAAACCGAGATCCCTGAACGCCCGGCTGCCGTCGACCGTGGCGGAGGTGGCATGCCCCAGCACCGCGGTCACCGTGCCGAGGACCAACTCGGCCACCGCACGCTGCCGTTCGGGACCTTCGAGTACGGCCGTGCGCTCGGCCCAGCCCTGCGCGGCACCCGGGGCGGCGGCCTGCGGCAGTGGCGCGCGCACCAGTCCCCGCAAAGGCGCCGGAAGGGCACCGGCCGCTGCCCGCTCGCGCAGCGCGGCGTGGTCGAGACGCACCGGCACCAGCGCGCCCCCGCGACCGTCGAGCGCCGCGTCCAGGAGGGCGAGCCCCGCGTCGGCCGAGAGCGGCGCCAGCCCCGAGCGCGCCCAGCGCGCCCGCTCCACGTCGTCCAGCTCTCCGGCCATGCCGTCGCCGGTGTCCCACAGGCCCCAGGCGAGGGAGGTGGCGGGCAGCCCCCGGGCGTGGCGGTGCTGGGCGAGGGCGTCGAGGACGGCGTTGGCGGCGGCGTAGTTGGCCTGGCCCGCGGTGCCGAGGACACCGGTGACGGAGGAGAACAGCACGAAGGCGTCCAGGTCACGGCCCGCGGTCAGTTCGTGCAGGTGCAGGGCCGCGTCCGCCTTCGGCCGCAGTACGGCATCCAGCCGCTCGCCCGTCAGCGACTCGACCGTGCCGTCGTCCAGGACGCCGGCGAGATGGAACACGGCACCGAGCGGCCTGTCGGCGGGAATCGCGTCAAGCACCCGGGCGAGCGCGGCGCGGTCCGCCGCGTCACAGGCCGCGAACTCCACCGTCCCGCCCGCCCCGGCCAGCTCGTCCGCCAGTTCGGCCGCCCCGGGCGCGGTGGCGCCGCGCCGGCTGAGCAGCAGCAGATGCCGGACCCCGTGCCGCGTGACCAGATGCCGCACCAGCAGTCGCCCCAGACCCCCCAGGGCACCGGTGACCAGCACGGTCCGGTCACCCCACCCCAGCCCGCCGCGGCTCCCGGGGACTGAGGCATCGTCCCGCGCGCCCGGGCTCCGGTCGTCGTCGACGGGGTCGGTCGGGGCGGGCCCGTGGTGGTCGGTTGCGGTGGGGGTGGTGTCGGCGAGGCGCGGACCGCTTCGGTCGCCGCCCGTGGGGCCGGTGCCCGTCCGCGACGGCCCGCTCTGGGCGTGGGCGGCGGGAGCGGCGTCCGGCTGCGCCCGCCCGACGACCCGCGGGCGTGCTTCGTTCCCGGCGCCGGCGGCATCGGCGCGCACCAGGCGCGGAACCAGCAGGCCGCCGTCGTCACCGACGGCGAGCTGCGGCTCGTGGCGGCCGGCTGCGGCCAGGGAGCGCAGCAGACCAGGGGACACGGGTTCGTGGCCGGGTGGCAGGTCGGCCAGGCCGAAGCGGTCCGGGTGCTCGGACTGCGCCGAGCGCACCAGGCCCCACACCGCCGCCGCCCAGGGATCGTCGCCGCGCGCCCCACGGGTGACGAACAGCAGCCGGGCGTCGGCGTACCGCTCGTCCGCGATCCAGGCGCGCACGGCGTCGAGCGCCTGCCCGGCCGCCTCGCGTCCCGTCGGCACGGACAGCGCCACCACGCCCGCCACCGGGCCGTCGGCGGGCAGCGCGCCGAGCGAGGGCACCACGGTGACCGCCGCCCCGCCCGCGTCCTCGCTCTCCGCGGCGGCCGGAACCGTCGCGGGCACCCAGTCGATCCGGTAGGGCACCCGCGGCAGCCCCGCGCCGCCCAGGTGCTGCCCGCCGGCCGGACGCAGGGCCAGTGCCTCGGCCGACAGCACGGGACGGCCGGCCGGGTCGACGGCGCTCAGCCGCCGCCCCGACCAGTGCACGCGCAACGCGGTCGCTCCCGTGGCGTGCAGTTCCACGCCCGACCAGGAGAACGGCAGCTCCGGCCCGTCGCCGCGCCGCTCGGCGCGGCCGACCAACGGGTGCAGCGCCGCGTCCAGCAGGGCGGGGTGCACCCCGTAGCCGGATGAGCTGTCCGCCCCGGTCTCCGGCAGCACCAGCTCCGCGTACACGTCGTCCCCGCGCCGCCAGGCCGCCCGCACCCCGCGGAAGACCGGGCCGTAGGCGAAGCCCAGCGCGTCGAGACGGCCGTACAGGGCGTCGACGTCCACCGGCTCGGTGCCGGCCGGCGGCCAGGCGGCGCCCGCCGCCACCGCCGGGCCGGAGGAGGGCGACAGCAGTCCGGCGGCGTGCCGGGTCCAGGTGCCGCCGTCGGCGGCACGGGCGTGCACCGCCAGCGGGCGGGTGCCGTGCTCGTCCGGCGTGCCGACCGTGAGCTGCACGTGGACGGAGCCCTGTCCGGACTCCGGCAGCACCAGCGGTGTCTCCAGGGTCAGTTCCTCCAGCCGGGGCGTCCCGGCGCGCTCACCCGCGGCCAGCGCGAGATCGACGAACGCCGTGGACGGCAGCAGGATCCGGCCCAGCACCCGGTGGTCGGCCAGCCAGGGCTGCCCGTCGGCGGACAGCGAACCGGTCAGCAACAGGCCGCCGTCGTCGGCGCGTTCCACCGAGGTCCCCAGCAGGGCGTGCCCGCTCGCGTCCAGGCCGAGGCCCTGGCCGTGCGGGGAGGCCGTCGGCGTCGGTATCCAGTAGCGCCGGTGCTGGAAGGCGTACGTCGGCAGGTCGTCGGCCGGCGCCCGTTCGGGCAGCAGCGCGTCCCAGTCGAGGGCCGCGCCGTGGGCGTGCGCGGTGGCCAGCGCGGTGTGCAGGGTGTGCCGTTCGTCCCGGTCCCTGCGCAGCACCGGCACCGCGTCCGGGGTCAGCGCGCTGAGCACCGCGTCGGGGCCCAGCTCCAGCACGAAGGTGGCGCCCTCCTGCCGGAGTGTCTGTACGGCGTGGTGGTAGCGGACGGTTTCGCGGATGTGGCGGGTCCAGTAGTCGGGTGTGGTGAGTTGTTCGGGGGTGGCGAGGTGTCCGGT
>NZ_JNWV01000102.1 GCF_000716535.1 Streptomyces flaveolus
GAGCGTCAGCCAGGCAACTACCTGGCCTTCCTCGGACTCGCAGCCGCCCTCTGCTGCTACAAGCGACTCCTCAAACTAACCATGTAGGACACGGTCTAAGGACGGATTGGCCAACCCCATCGGCTCCAGTGGCCGTGCCATCGCTCGCACCACCTGCCCTCACCGTCTGCGCAGACGGCAACATCAGCCACTCCACGGGCAGCGGAACCTGCTCTTGGCACGGCGGCATCGGCTGAACGATGAAGGCGCCCACCCGACCCGGGTGGGCGCCTTCACGCATGTCCGACTACGCGGCCTCTTCCATGGCCGGCAGCTCGACCGGCCGCTTCCCCGCAAGCACCTGTCGGATCCAGCCCGCCGACAAGCCCATCCGCGCAGCCAGCTCCTCGATCGGCACACCCCGCCGGCGTCCGGTGCCCCGACTGCTCCGCCCAGTACGGGCACAGCGAGGCGTTGCGGCTGCCCCTCGCGGAAAGGCGGGCGGCGTGAACACTACCGACTGGATCCGCCTCGCCATCAGCGGCATCGTCGCGCCCATCGCCGTCTGGTCCGCCGTCCTCGCCTACCGCTCAGCCAGAAGAGCCCGCGCCAACCTCGCCCGCGCCCGAGCCAACGCACGCCATGCCACCGGCGCAGCACCGGCCAGCGAACTCGCCATCATGAAGATCCGACAGCGACGCCGATGAATGACGATGAATGACGAAGGCCCCGGCCACCAGCCTTCCGGCGGGGGCCTCACCCTGGACAGCAAAGTGCCCCGGTCGGCTCCTACGACCGGGGCACAATCATTCGGACCGTGGTCCAGTTACTTGGATTCCCAGCCGTCCACACTGCCAACCTTGCACGTGAACCTGCCGGAGATCTTCTTCAAGCCCATCGCGTCTTCCCGCGCCTTCTGCCCCGGCTCCAACGCCGACACGATCGTCCCGCCATCCGCCAGGCGCGTCCCATCCGGGCCGTTGAAGAACACGCGGACGTTCAAGTCCCGCTTCGTCTTCGCCGAGTTCGTGACCTGCAGCTTCGCTACCGGATACCCGAACTCGTCCTTCACGCAGCCGGTGATCTTCACGTCCTTCACCGCAGACGGCGCCTCCGACGACTCCGCCTCACCACCGGCGCCGAACGCGTCGCGGACCGCGTTAGCCGCAGCATCCTTGGCGATTTTCTCCTTGGCCGCCTTGTCCAACCCCTCACAAGCCGGCGGCAACGCCTTCGACTCCTTCGCGTCCTTGTCGCCGGCGAGGGACTTCTTCACCTGCTCGGCGACCGTCTTCTCGCACGCCGCCGTGTCCGGCTTCGCGGCCGAACCGTCCTTCGCGTCAGCACCCCCACCGTCGTCACCACCACAACCCCCGAGCAGTCCGACAGCGGCGACGACAGCAGCAGACACGACGAACCCACGCACAGAAAACCCCCATGGAGCGGACGGAAAGAGGCGGTCACAAGACCCGTACGAGTACAACTACCACGCAGGCGTCACCGGAACATCACAAACCGTCACCATCGCCGCCGGCGCCCGCTGCTCCGACCACTTCGCCCAGTACGAGCACAGCGAGGCGTTGCGGCTGCCGCGCGCGGAGAGACGGCCCGCGTGAGCGGGCAGATGGCAGATCTCGTATAGCGAATCTCGGCTGGCGGTATCAGGCTGATACCGCCGACCGATACTCTGAAAGTGGAGATGACATTTTCACCTTCGGAGGCCGGGATGAGCGAGCAACCGTGGACGATCGAGTCCATCCGTGACGCCCTCGGCAACCCTGCCCTCGCCCAGCGCTTCCTCTCCGAGATCAACCGCGCGCCGGCCCACGAGTTGCTGCAGGTCTTCGCCCGCTGGGAGCGCATCGCCAAGGACACCGTCGCCGCCGTTCAGCGCGGCCGGGACATCGCCGCTGCAGAGGCCCGCGGGGAGCGGCCGACCGGCGACTGGAGCGACGCCACCGACCGGGTCCTTGCCGATGCCGACCGCATCCGCACCCGTGGCGCCGCCTGATTACCCGAACGCTAGACACTGAGCGTTGCTGGTCCGCTACTCTTCCGCGCTGAGGGGCCACCGAAGCCGCTGCCACCTGCCACCACGTGTTCAACCATGCCTTCAGGAGCAGCGAGTGATCTACCGGCTGAAGTACGACCCAGCCGCTGAGGCCGTACACGAGGCGATGCCGCCGGCCGTCAGTGAAGCCCTAACCCTCGCCCTCGCCGACGCCTGTCACGATCCGCACGCCGCCACCGAGGCTTACGGCGAAGACGACGGCGTAATGCGGATGCTGATCACCGAGCAGGCTTTCGCCGTCCTCCTCATCGGACAAGCACTTAAGACGATCACCGTGCTTGAGGTCACCTACCTCGGCTGAACGACGAAGGCGCCCACCCAACCCGGGTGGGCGCCTTCACGCGTGCCGCCAGAACGTGCCCGTGCAGGCCAGGCACACCCGGGAGTTGCTCCACGCCGCCAGCTGGGCCTCAGCCTCCGCCAGCCGGTGATGCACCAGCGCACCCCAGCCCACCCCGCCCGCCACGACGAGCAGCCCGAGCAGGGACCCCGACGCCACGATCACGATGCCCACGAAGACCGCGGCCAGCGCCGCCCAGTAGCTGCCCTCGAATTTGGCCGGCGGGGCGTACCGGCCCTTCAGCGGCGATTCCGCGGGCAGGGACTGCCAGTAGTGCGGCAGGTCAGCGACGTTCAGGGAACCGCACTTCGACGACGGGCAGACGATCACGTAACCCTCCAGCAAGCAGGCCCAGTTGACCGCAGATTGCTGGCAGACGTCCGGCCCGGCAACCGCTACCGGACGGTTGTGGCGGGCGCCACAACACAGCAGCAACGACGGCCCCGCCTTGCACAGGCGAGGCCCTCGGGTGAGCGAACGGCTACAGCTCAGACAGTTCGTAAGGGTCGGGGAGGTCGGGCAGCGGCACCATCAGCGCCCGGCCCAGCATCGACCGGGCAACCATCTCCCACTCGGCCTCCGGTCGGCCGACCGGGCGGACGAACAGCATCGAACCGTCACCGCGGACGTAAACGCCGCCCGCGAAGCCGAAGTCCGTCTCCCGCGTCGACACCTCCACCCCAAACTCGGTTACTGACCTTGAAGGCGGGTTGTCGTAGGGGCTGACGGTCGGTGATCGTCGCGGTATGCCGGGTGTATGAGGTATCCGCAGGGTGGGGGTCTGACCG
>NZ_JNWV01000103.1 GCF_000716535.1 Streptomyces flaveolus
AAACATTCACGGAGAGTTTGATCCTGGCTCAGGACGAACGCTGGCGGCGTGCTTAACACATGCAAGTCGAACGATGAACCACTTCGGTGGGGATTAGTGGCGAACGGGTGAGTAACACGTGGGCAATCTGCCCTTCACTCTGGGACAAGCCCTGGAAACGGGGTCTAATACCGGATACGAGTTTCACGGGCATCCGTGATTCTGGAAAGCTCCGGCGGTGAAGGATGAGCCCGCGGCCTATCAGCTTGTTGGTGAGGTAATGGCTCACCAAGGCGACGACGGGTAGCCGGCCTGAGAGGGCGACCGGCCACACTGGGACTGAGACACGGCCCAGACTCCTACGGGAGGCAGCAGTGGGGAATATTGCACAATGGGCGAAAGCCTGATGCAGCGACGCCGCGTGAGGGATGACGGCCTTCGGGTTGTAAACCTCTTTCAGCAGGGAAGAAGCGAAAGTGACGGTACCTGCAGAAGAAGCGCCGGCTAACTACGTGCCAGCAGCCGCGGTAATACGTAGGGCGCAAGCGTTGTCCGGAATTATTGGGCGTAAAGAGCTCGTAGGCGGCTTGTCACGTCGGGTGTGAAAGCCCGGGGCTTAACCCCGGGTCTGCATTCGATACGGGCTAGCTAGAGTGTGGTAGGGGAGATCGGAATTCCTGGTGTAGCGGTGAAATGCGCAGATATCAGGAGGAACACCGGTGGCGAAGGCGGATCTCTGGGCCATTACTGACGCTGAGGAGCGAAAGCGTGGGGAGCGAACAGGATTAGATACCCTGGTAGTCCACGCCGTAAACGGTGGGCACTAGGTGTTGGCGACATTCCACGTCGTCGGTGCCGCAGCTAACGCATTAAGTGCCCCGCCTGGGGAGTACGGCCGCAAGGCTAAAACTCAAAGGAATTGACGGGGGCCCGCACAAGCAGCGGAGCATGTGGCTTAATTCGACGCAACGCGAAGAACCTTACCAAGGCTTGACATACACCGGAAACGTCTGGAGACAGGCGCCCCCTTGTGGTCGGTGTACAGGTGGTGCATGGCTGTCGTCAGCTCGTGTCGTGAGATGTTGGGTTAAGTCCCGCAACGAGCGCAACCCTTGTTCTGTGTTGCCAGCATGCCCTTCGGGGTGATGGGGACTCACAGGAGACCGCCGGGGTCAACTCGGAGGAAGGTGGGGACGACGTCAAGTCATCATGCCCCTTATGTCTTGGGCTGCACACGTGCTACAATGGCCGGTACAAAGAGCTGCGATACCGTGAGGTGGAGCGAATCTCAAAAAGCCGGTCTCAGTTCGGATTGGGGTCTGCAACTCGACCCCATGAAGTCGGAGTTGCTAGTAATCGCAGATCAGCATTGCTGCGGTGAATACGTTCCCGGGCCTTGTACACACCGCCCGTCACGTCACGAAAGTTGGTAACACCCGAAGCCGGTGGCCCAACCCCTTGTGGGAGGGAGCTGTCGAAGGTGGGACTAGCGATTGGGACGAAGTCGTAACAAGGTAGCCGTACCGGAAGGTGCGGCTGGATCACCTCCTTTCTAAGGAGCACTTCTGCTGCTAGTACTGCTCGCAAGAGCGTGGAACGCATGATCTCCGGGCGGGACCTGGCCGGGCACGCTGTTGGGTGTCTGAGGGAATGAACTTCTCCTCAGATCGCCGGCCCCAGTGAACTCCGGTTGTGTCCGGGGGTGATGGGTGCCGGTGAAGCATCACGGTTAGTGGTGTGTGACGGGTGGCTGGTCGTTGTTTGAGAACTGCACAGTGGACGCGAGCATCTGTGGCCAAGTTTTTAAGGGCGCACGGTGGATGCCTTGGCACCAGGAACCGATGAGGCCACGATAGTCCCCGGGGAGTCGTCAACCAGGCTTTGATCCGGGGGTTTCCGAATGGGGAAACCCGGCAGTCGTCATGGGCTGTCACCCGCTGCTGAACACATAGGCAGTGTGGAGGGAACGCGGGGAAGTGAAACATCTCAGTACCCGCAGGAAGAGAAAACAACCGTGATTCCGGGAGTAGTGGCGAGCGAAACTGGATGAGGCCAAACCGTATGCGTGTGAGACCCGGCAGGGGTTGCGCATGCGGGGTTGTGGGATCTCTCTTCCACGGTCTGCCGGCCGTGGGACGAGTCAGAAACCGTTGATGTAGGCGAAGGACATGCGAAAGGTCCGGCGTAGAGGGTAAGACCCCCGTAGTCGAAACGTCAGCGGCTCGTTTGAGAGACACCCAAGTAGCACGGGGCCCGAGAAATCCCGTGTGAATCTGGCGGGACCACCCGCTAAGCCTAAATATTCCCTGGTGACCGATAGCGGATAGTACCGTGAGGGAATGGTGAAAAGTACCCCGGGAGGGGAGTGAAATAGTACCTGAAACCGTGTGCCTACAAGCCGTGGGAGCGTCGGAGTGGAGCTTGCTTCACTCTCGTGACTGCGTGCCTTTTGAAGAATGAGCCTGCGAGTTTGCGGTGTGTTGCGAGGTTAACCCGTGTGGGGAAGCCGTAGCGAAAGCGAGTCCGAATAGGGCGTTTTTAGTAGCACGCTCAAGACCCGAAGCGGAGTGATCTAGCCATGGGCAGGTTGAAGCGGAGGTAAGACTTCGTGGAGGACCGAACCCACCAGGGTTGAAAACCTGGGGGATGACCTGTGGTTAGGGGTGAAAGGCCAATCAAACTCCGTGATAGCTGGTTCTCCCCGAAATGCATTTAGGTGCAGCGTCGTGTGTTTCTTGCCGGAGGTAGAGCACTGGATAGGCGATGGGCCCTACCGGGTTACTGACCTTAGCCAAACTCCGAATGCCGGTAAGTGAGAGCGCGGCAGTGAGACTGTGGGGGATAAGCTCCATGGTCGAGAGGGAAACAGCCCAGAGCATCGACTAAGGCCCCTAAGCGTACGCTAAGTGGGAAAGGATGTGGAGTCGCAGAGACAACCAGGAGGTTGGCTTAGAAGCAGCCACCCTTGAAAGAGTGCGTAATAGCTCACTGGTCTAGTGATTCCGCGCCGACAATGTAGCGGGGCTCAAGCGTACCGCCGAAGTCGTGTCATTGCAGTATATAGCCCCAACGGGTGCTGTGATGGGTAGGGGAGCGTCGTCTGCCGGGTGAAGCGGCACTGGAAGGTAGTCGTGGACGGTTGACGAGTGAGAATGCAGGCATGAGTAGCGATACAAACGTGAGAAACGTTTGCGCCGATTGACTAAGGGTTCCTGGGTCAAGCTGATCTGCCCAGGGTAAGTCGGGACCTAAGGCGAGGCCGACAGGCGTAGTCGATGGATAACCGGTTGATATTCCGGTACCCGCTGTGAAGCGTCAAACATCGAATCCAGTGATGCTAAGGCCGTGAAGCCGCCCCGGAGCCTTCGGGCAAAGGGGAGTGGTGGAGCCGCTGACCCAAGTTGGTAGTAGGTGAGTGATGGGGTGACGCAGGAAGGTAGTCCATCCCGGGCGGTGGTTGTCCCGGGGTAAGGGTGTAGGACGGTGTGTAGGTAAATCCGCGCACCTTGTGTCTGAGACCTGATGCCGAGCCGATTGTGGTGAAGTGGATGATCCTATGCTGTCGAGAAAAGCCTCTAGCGAGTTTCATGGCGGCCCGTACCCTAAACCGACTCAGGTGGTCAGGTAGAGAATACCGAGGCGTTCGGGTGAACTATGGTTAAGGAACTCGGCAAAATGCCCCCGTAACTTCGGGAGAAGGGGGGCCACACCTGGTGATGAGCTTTGCGCTCTGAGCTGGGGGTGGCCGCAGAGACCAGCGAGAAGCGACTGTTTACTAAAAACACAGGTCCGTGCGAAGCCGTAAGGCGATGTATACGGACTGACGCCTGCCCGGTGCTGGAACGTTAAGGGGACCGGTTAGCTCACTTTCGGGTGGGCGAAGCTGAGAACTTAAGCGCCAGTAAACGGCGGTGGTAACTATAACCATCCTAAGGTAGCGAAATTCCTTGTCGGGTAAGTTCCGACCTGCACGAATGGCGTAACGACTTCTCGACTGTCTCAACCATAGGCCCGGTGAAATTGCACTACGAGTAAAGATGCTCGTTTCGCGCAGCAGGACGGAAAGACCCCGGGACCTTTACTACAGTTTGATATTGGTGTTCGGTTCGGCTTGTGTAGGATAGCTGGGAGACTTTGAAGCAGGCACGCCAGTGTTTGTGGAGTCGTCGTTGAAATACCAGTCTGGTCGTGCTGGATGTCTAACCTGGGTCCGTGATCCGGATCAGGGACAGTGTCTGATGGGTAGTTTAACTGGGGCGGTTGCCTCCTAAAGGGTAACGGAGGCGCCCAAAGGTTCCCTCAGCCTGGTTGGCAATCAGGTGTTGAGTGTAAGTGCACAAGGGAGCTTGACTGTGAGACCGACGGGTCGAGCAGGGACGAAAGTCGGGACTAGTGATCCGGCGGTGGCTTGTGGAAGCGCCGTCGCTCAACGGATAAAAGGTACCCCGGGGATAACAGGCTGATCTTCCCCAAGAGTCCATATCGACGGGATGGTTTGGCACCTCGATGTCGGCTCGTCGCATCCTGGGGCTGGAGTCGGTCCCAAGGGTTGGGCTGTTCGCCCATTAAAGCGGTACGCGAGCTGGGTTTAGAACGTCGTGAGACAGTTCGGTCCCTATCCGCTGTGCGCGTAGGAGTCTTGAGAAGGGCTGTCCCTAGTACGAGAGGACCGGGACGGACGAACCTCTGGTGTGCCAGTTGTTCTGCCAAGGGCATGGCTGGTTGGCTACGTTCGGGAGGGATAACCGCTGAAAGCATCTAAGCGGGAAGCCTGCTTCGAGATGAGGACTCCCACCCACTTGATGGGGTAAGGCTCCCAGTAGACGACTGGGTTGATAGGCCGGATCTGGAAGCACAGTAATGTGTGGAGGTGACCGGTACTAATAGGCCGAGGGCTTGTCC
>NZ_JNWV01000104.1 GCF_000716535.1 Streptomyces flaveolus
TACCAGCGCATGCCGAGCCGGTCCAACTCCGCCCGCCGTTCGGGGGTGAGTTTGTCGGCCCGGCGGCGGGTGTTGTCCAGCCACGTGCCGAGCCGGATGTCGACCGACCGGCCGTCGACGTCCAGGCGTTCGATGTGCTTGCGGGCTGGTCGCAGGTGTCCTTCGCGGTCGTGGTACTGCCGGGCCGCGCGCAGGTTGAGCGCCCACTTGCCGGCCGCGGTGAGCTTCCCGGGCCGGGCCCCGGGGCCGGCGGGTTCCAGGCCCAGCGTGCTGCCCAGAAGCCACTGCTGCGCCGGGGTCAGCTTGTCCCACCCCTGCCGCTGCGCCGCCGTCCACCCTCCGAGATCCTCGCCCTGTACGACGAGTTCACCGGCCGTCTCGGGGAGCGCGCCCCCGGCCCGGACGTGGGCACGGGTGAGGGTGAAGCAGCGCTGCCAGGCCACGTCCCACCCCAGCGGGCACCATCCTGGATCGATGGCCTCCAACGCCGCCAGACGGCTCTCAGGCAGCTCTCCAGCGCCCACGGGCACGGTTTCCCCGGCGGCGCGCCGTTCGGCGTTCTCCCAGGTCCTGCGGGCCTCCGCTCGCCTGTTCTTGGCCCACACTCCGACCGGGTAGCCGTCGTCTCCCACCGCGTTGACCGGGGGCAGGAAGTGCCCGTGTGCGGCGGCCCAGGCTCGCGCGACCGTGAGCCCTTCCTCCCACGCGACATCGTGGTGGGACCACACCATGCCCAGCTTCTCAAGCTGCTTGACGCGGGAGGCTTCCAGGGTCCCGGCGTTGTAGTAGCGCCGCTGATCGGCCAGCCACCGCCCCAGCGGAAACCCGGCGACCACGCCGGCCGACCCGCCCCCGCTCTCCCCCTTGTCCCCACTCCCGCTCTCGCTCTCGCCCATCACGTAGTCGTACGGCACCCGCAGTTGCCCGCCGCCGTTCTCCCGCCGCCACCGGGTGGCCGCCGCGATCCCGCGCCGCCAGTACGTCTTCTCCGGATCGATCACCCGCAACTGCACGAACTGCGCCACCAACGCAGGGTCGCGCGGACTGCTGAACCGCAGCAGGCCCGCCGCTGCCTGACTCACCCACACGTCATCCCCGACGCCCTCGTCCGCCTCCGCGCCGTCGCCAACGTCCTGGCCCTGGTCCTCGGCGCCCTGGTCCTGGCCCGCGTCGTCCCCGCCGCCCAACACCACGCCAGACCAGACGACTTGAGCATCCTCGTCACCGCTCCGGCGTCCGCTGCGCTGCCGTGGATCGGCAAGAGCCTCGATCGTGTCCGCGTCATGCGCACGGAGCGCCCCGAGCACCTTCGCGAGGGTCCCGTAGGCATCCGAGGTCAAAAGATCATCAGCGTCCTCATCCGGACCGAGGAATACCGGCACCACCAAAGACGCCAATTTCCCCTCTCCCGGATTCACGCGCAGGGCACGTCCGACCATTTGCACGATGTCCACCATCGAGCCCCGCGCATCGCAGAAAGCGACCGCATCACACTGCGCCGTATCGACACCTTCCCCCAGCACTTTCACAGAGCTGAGAACACGAACCGCCGCCCGGATACCCGACCGGGCACCACCGATGAAATCGGACGCGAATTCCTCCAGCACCTCACGCCGATATCCAGGGGCGTGATCCCCATGCAGCCACTCCGCCCAGACCCGCTCCGCCGGCGGGAACGTCTCCGGGTCGTCCTCGACAAGCCGGGCCGCCACCAAAGAAACGCCCCGGGCCATCGCCTCCGCCTCCGACACCCGGCTATGGAACGTCAGGATGCGCCGCAGCCGCTCCCGCGCCGCGGCTGTCAGCAGGCCAGTCTGAAGCGCCGCGAGCCGCGCCCCGCGCACCCGGTCAGCCCCCGCAGCTTCCTCAGCGAGCGCGGCGTACAGGTCAGGGTCCCGGATGTCCAGGCACACCACCTGATACGGCGCCACGACCCCTCGCCGGACCGCCTCCGACAGCTTCAACTCGTACGCCACCGGCCCGAACACCGGCGAGTCCTCGTCCATGCTCGCCACCAACCGGGGCTGCTCCCCCTCGGCCTCCCACACACGGGGCGTCGCCGTCATGTACAGCCGCCGCACCGCAGGAATCCGCGCCTGATGGTGCACCGCCGCCCATGGCTTGAGTCCGTCCCCACTCGTTCTGTGGGCCTCGTCCACCACCATGAGGTCCCACACCGGCAAGCCCGCCTTGTGCGCCTGCTGGAGCTTGCCCAGACCCACCGCCGCATAGGTCGCGAACACCGTCACGACGTCCAGATCCCGCACCCACGCGACGAGTTCGTCCGGGTCGGTGGTGCACGGGATGCCGTCGGACTCCTCGGCCCGCAGGTCGCATACCCCGACCATGGCGCCCCGCCGGCCGCCCCGGCGCCATGCGCCGGCCATCTGGGTCAGCAGGTCCCGCGTCGGCACCAGGACCAGGACGCGCCGCGCGGAGAGCCGCCGCGCCGACTCCACGGCGATGAGCGTCTTGCCCGATCCGGTAGCGGCGATTACCTGTGTCCGCAGTCCCTCCGGGGGAATGCGCCCTCCGGGCGGGTCCTGAAGGTGATTCACCACGGCGTCCACGGCTTCCGCCTGATGCGGTCGCAATTCGATGTGAGGCATTCAGAGGCCCGCTTTCTGTCTGGGCTGTAGAGGTGACGAGTGGAGGGTTCCTGTTATTTGGCAGTGGAATTGACGGACCGGTATTTCGTCCGCACGTGATGAGGGGAGAGGCCCGGGGGAGGGGGTGCTTGCTGAGCCCAGACTCTATCCCGGGTCTGCATCGTGACGCACGACGGTTCGGGAAGGTTCGTCAGAGTGGCTGATTCTGGTGTGGGCTGGGGTGTCGGGGTAGTAGTCTCCCGACTGTTTGGCCCCGAGTTGGCGGTTCCAGGGGTCCCGGCTTAGCGAGTGGGTTGACACTCCGTCAATTCAGCGGCCACCAACAGGACCCAGCCCCCTCTCGTTGCTGATGCGACTTCAGGCGGGCGCGGAGCGCACGCCGTTCACCCGGAGGCGGGGCGCGGAGCGACCCGGCACCGGGCTGAAATCCGGCGGAGCCGGATTTCCCTCGACCGCGTCAGCGGTCGAGTCCCGGAACGGAGTTCCGGGATAATTCCGCGCTTGCGCGGAAT
>NZ_JNWV01000105.1 GCF_000716535.1 Streptomyces flaveolus
CGCTACGACCGTTACGAGAAGCTCCTCGCCGCCCAGCCCCCCATCCACGTCCCCACCATCACCCTCGACCCGGCGCTCGACCCGTTCACCCCGCCCGGCGACGGCACCGGTTACCGCGACCACTTCACGGGCAAGTACGAGCACCGCACCATCGCGAACGTCGGCCACAACCTGCCGCAGGAAGCACCCACCACCTTCGCCCAGGCCGTCGTCGACGCCGACCACCTCTGAGCTCCACGCCCGACACCCGCCCGGTAACCCGCACCCCCCACCGGTCACTCCCAGGAGGAGTCACAGATGAGCGAAGTCCAGTGGAACCGTCTGACCGCCGCGCAGCTCCGTGCCCTCGCGGCCGAGGACGCGGTCGTGCTGCTGCCCGTGGGGGCCACCGAGCAGCACGGCCCTCATCTGCCCACCGGCGTGGACGACTTCCTGGCCGCGGAGGTGTGCCGGAGAGCGGCGCTGCTGGCGGCCGAGCACACCGGTGTGGTGGTGACGCCCTCCGTCCCGACGGGGCTGTCGGAGCACCACATGGCGTTCGGCGGCACCATCACACTCTCTCTGCCCACCCTGCACGCGCTGCTGCGTGACATCTGCCGCTCCGTGACCCGGGCGGGTTTCTCCCGCATCCTGATCGTCAACGGGCACGGCGGGAACATGACCGCCCTCAACGCCCTCACCACCGAACTGACCGCTGAGCTGGCGACGCCGATCGCGTTCGCCAGCTACTTCGGCGCGGGACGGGAGGTGGTGCGGGACACCCTGGAGACCCAGGACGGACTCATGCACGCGTGTGAGGGGGAGACGTCCATGATGATGGCCGCCTACCCCGACCTGATCCACCGCGAACACCTGGCCGAGGCGCACGGACCGCGGATCACCCTCCCCGCGGAGTCCACCGAACCGGTGTACATGGCCGTGTCCTTCGACCGGATCACGAAGTCCGGGGTCGCGGGTGACGCCCGGGTGGCCAGCCCGCAGAAGGGGGAGACGATGCTCTCCGGCTGCGCGCGGGCCCTGGCAGACATCATCCTGCGCGATCCCTGGGCGCGGTAGAGCACTGAGAACGGACCGACGCGAGCGCACGGCGCTGCGCGCGTCGGCGTGCCGAACCCCGTACGGGCGGCACGAACCGCGAACCTGCGTAACCGCTCGGGACAGTGACACCTGAGCGCCTGGCCACGAGTCTGCGGCCGGATGGAGCGATGCCCTGTCCGGCCGCTCCCGCGTTCGTCCTGGCCACAGCCGGTAGCAGCCGATTCGGGCCGGCCTCACAACTTCGTCACCGGCTTGACAGGTGACGGTGAGCATGAAAGATTCATCACCAGTCAGGGCGGTGACGTAACCGGCGAAGCCGGGCCGCCCGTCAACGGAACACCTGAAAGGGGTCAGTCGTGGTCAGCATCAAGGGTGGGCGCAAGCGAGTGGTGACCGGTGTGGTCTCGACGCTCACGGCGGGTCTCGCGCTCGGCGCGTTCGCCTTGAGCGGCACCGCCAACGGCGCGACCAAGACCGCCGAGGCCGCCGGAGCCGACAGGCACATCAAGCCGACCATCGTGCTGGAACACGGCGCCTTCGCCGACGGCTCCAGCTGGAACGGCGTCATCGCCGACCTGCGCGCCGACGGTTATCCGGTCGTGGCCGCCGCCAACCCGCTGCGCGGCCCCGCCTCCGACGCCACGGCCCTGCGCGCCGTCCTCGACCACGTCAAGGGCCCCAAGATCCTCGTGGGCCACTCCTACGGCGGCAACGTCATCAGCGAGGCCGCCACCAACGATCCCCAGGTCAAGGCCCTCGTCTACGTGGCCGCCTTCCTCCCGGCGCCCGGGGAGACCGCCCTGGAGCTGACCAACAAGTACCCGGGCTCCACCCTCCCCGACGCCCTGGACCCCGTCACCTACAAGCAGGCCGACGGCACCACCACCACCGACCTGTACATCCAGCAGGACAAGTTCCGCCACCAGTTCGCCGCCGACGTCCCCGCCGGCCAGGCCGCCCTCATGGCCGCCGAACAGCGCCCGATCGCGCAGTCGGCCCTTGAGGAGAAGGCCACCAGCGCCGCCTGGAAGACGAAGCCCAGCTGGGACATCATCACCACCCAGGACCTCAACATCCCCCCCGCCGTCCAGCGCTTCATGGCCAAGCGTGCTCACGCCCACACCACCGAGGTGGCCGCCTCCCACTCCGTCGCCGTCTCCCACCCGCACCTCGTCGCCGACGTGATCGAGCGGGCCGCCCGCGCCACCGTCCGCTGACCCCCGCGGCGCCGGACCACCCGGACAGGTTCCCGCAGCCCGGTACCGCCAGGAACGGCGGTACCGGGCGCGGCCGCACAACGGGTCGCGACCCTGGTGAACGAGGGACACCCGGAGCCGTGCGGCGGATGGAGGACCCGCAGCACCATCGTGTTCGACCCACTCCGTGAGAATGGACGTCATGAACCCACACCCCGACTCCCGTCGGCTGGGGGACTTTCTCAGGGCCCGTCGGGCGCAGCTGACGCCGCAGGAGTGCGGCCTGCCCGAGGCGGCCCCCCCCCGCCGCGTCGCCGGACTGCGCCGCGAGGAGGTCGCCCGGCTCGCCGCGATCAGCGTGGACTACTACACCCGCCTGGAACAGGGCCGCGTCCGCGCCT
>NZ_JNWV01000106.1 GCF_000716535.1 Streptomyces flaveolus
CATCCGGCTCGGCACGTGGCTGGACAACACCCGCCGCCGGGCCGACAAACTCACCCCCGAACGGCGGGCGGAGTTGGACCGGCTCGGCATGCGCTGGTAGCCCGGGAGCTCCACGCCGAATGGGACCGTGCCGAGTGAGCCGACTCACGCTGGTTGTCACCTTGGCGGGCGGGTTGTCACCTGTCGAGGGGGCTGCTGCTTGACGCTCACGTCGAGCAGCAGCTTGTAGCTGGGCGAAGTTCCGCTGCAGTGGCTCAGTACGCGGAGTTGACGTTGTCGATGGAGCCGTAGCGGTGGGCGGCGTAGTTGGCGGCGGCGGTGATGTTGGCGACCGGGTCGGTGGAGTTGTTGGCGGTGCCGGCGACGTGGAATGCCTTGAACGTGGGGTCGATGACCTGGAGCAGGCCCTTGGAGGGGGTGCCGTTCTTGGCGTTGACGTCGTAGTTGTTCTGGGCGTTGGGGTTGCCGCCGGACTCGCGCATGATGTTGCGGTGCAGGCCCTCGTAGGTGCCGGGGATGCCCTTGGCCTTCATGATGGTCAGGGACTGCTTGATCCAGCCGTCGAGGTTGTTCGCGGCACCCTTGGCACCGGCGGGATCGGCGGTCTTGGAGGCGATGGCGGGGGCGGCCTTGGGGGCCTCGGCGGCGTGGGCGGTGGCCGGCGTCAGCGTCAGGGCCGCGGCTGCGGCGCCGGTGGTGACCAGGCCGGTGACGGCCAGGTTGCGCAGACGGGCGAGGCGGGACGCGGCGGTGATCGCGGTCATGGGGGTCTCCTACGGGACGTCTTTGAGGCGCCGGCCGGGTGATCCGGTCGCGGCCTGTCGGGCGTCGGGGCGAGGCCCCGCACAGCGCGGCGAACAAGGTCGGCCCCGGCGATCCCGCCCGGCCCGACCCGCTGCTTGCGGCGACGAGAGACATGGTTAGCGACCGCGAGAACGGGAGGCAAGACTGTGACCTACTACCCAAGGGCGTAGAAATTGCCCTAATTCGGTCATTCTGTTGCTTTCCTGTGCGTCAGACCGCTGTGCGGCTCTACGATCCCGCTTAGGACGTGACCTGCCTCTCGTGGGTGGCGTCACGCGCAGAGCCGGAAAAACGGGCTTCCGGCCGGGCCGGCTCCACCCGGAAGGGGGGGGCAGCGTGCAGCCCGGAAGGGGCGCAGCGTGCAGCCCGGAAATGCGTACACGTGATCGGTCCAGCCCTCTCCAGGGTGACCGCGGGATGCTGATGCGGGCTCGGCGGGCCCGCCGGTAGGGGGCCCGCGTACTTCTTGGCCCCGGCCAGGAAACCGAGCGCCGACGTCCGGGCGGACGGGTCCACTTCCCGGGAGGCCAGACACTGCTTGCCGCGGGCGCCGCCGGTGCCGTAGGTGCCGCAGGCCAGCCACTCGCACACGGCCGCGTCGAGCGAGGCAGCCTGCGGGTCTGGCCGTACTTGCCCACGATGTAGGAGGCGTAGGCGAGGTGGGTGTCGGGGACGGGGCGGCCGGTGACCGAGGACGTCCAGTGCTCCACCGTCTTCGGGCCGGGGTAGCCGCCCGCCGCGTCCGGGCCCTTGCGCGTGGGATCGGCGCAGAACGTCTCGTAGGTGCCGCACACCGTCATGCCCTATCGGCCCGGATGCGCCGATAGGGGAGCCGGCGGCGTGGCCATCGCTGTCGGGGATCGCGTAGCCCGGTGTGAACTTGTCGTCGCTTCCCGTCGGGTAGGCGGGTGCGCTGGTGGAGCCAGGAGCACAGGGTGCGCGCGCAGCTGAAGGTCGTCGCCGAGGACTTTCGCCGCACGGGAGGACGGGGCAAGGGGGATCAGGCGTCCGCTGGCCGCGTCCACGGCGTGGGCCACCAGCTTCATCGCCGTGCTCTTTCCGGCGCCCGCCGGGCCGAGACCTGCCGGCAGCAGTCACTCGGACAGGACGAAGGAGGAGGCCAGCGCACGCTGCCCGGCGTCCATCGGACCGCGGTGGACAGCAGCGACGCGGGCGAACGTTGCCCGGCCCACCGGCGGGATCACGCCCGTGCGGGCAGCGGCCAGGCGCAGCACGGTCGGGCACGGCCGCCCGCCAGGACCCCGCGCAGCACGGTCGGGCACGGCCGGCCGCCAGGACGCCGCGCAGCGGGCGGATCACGGTGGTCAGCCGCGGCGGGACCACCAGCGCCGCCGCTCGCCCTGCTCCTGGCGGTGGCTATCGCCCGTGTCGGGCGCGGCCGGGGTCATGGCGGGGGCCGGTATCGGGACTGCCGAGGGTGGCCGCGAGGAAGCGGGAGGGCGGCGTGGCCCGGGCACAGCGGCGGCTCGAGCGGCCGGACAGACGGAAACGGCACAGCGGACGCAGCCCAACTCAGCAGCCGGCACAATGCGGCCGCCAGTGCACGAGCGGGCGGGAAACACAGCGCCCCGACGGGCGGGAATGCACGGGCACGGCGGGACGGGCGCGGGCACGCCAGGCGACCGGGGAGCGGCGCGGAGACGCGGAGGATACGGCGGCGGGCGCGGACAGGAGGCGGCGCGGCGCGGGCACAGCGGGCGGGATGGCGCGGGCACAGCCGCAGGACGCGGGACGGCCGGCGGCCCGGCCCAAGGACAGCGGACAGGCGGCGGGCGGGGGGCGGGGGGCGGGCGGGGG
>NZ_JNWV01000107.1 GCF_000716535.1 Streptomyces flaveolus
CGACCTGTTCTTCAGCCTCGCCGAGCAGCGCGGCGCTCACGGTGAGCCGCAGGGCATCACCGGTGCGGTCGAGTACTCCAGCGACATCTACGACGCGCCCACCGTGCAGGCCTTGTTCGAGCGGTGGCTGCATTTCCTCGACATCACCACCACCCACCCCGACCAGCCCCTCAACCACATCGACATCCTCACCCCCGACGAACACCGGCAGTTGCTCGGCACCTGGCTGGAGACCGAGACCGAGGTCGGCGGGAAGCTGCTGCCGGTCCGCTTCGCCGAGCAGGCCGCCGCCACCCCTGACGCCGTGGCCGTGATCGCCGGGGACACCTCCCTGACGTATGCGGAGCTGGACCGCCGCGCCAACCGCCTCGCGCACGTCCTGTTGCGCCGGGGCGCGGGTCCGGACCGGATGGTCGCGCTGGCTCTGCCGCGTTCGGCCGAGCTGGTGGTCGCCCTGTTGGCCGTGCTCAAGAGCGGTGCGGCGTACCTGCCGCTGGACCCGGACCACCCGGCCGGCCGCCTCGCCTACGTACTCCAGGACGCACGGCCCGCCCTGTTGCTCACCACACTGGCGACCGACTCCCGGACACCGGACGGCGGTTCGGCGGAGCGACTGGTGCTGGACTCCCCGGACGTCCACGCACTTCTGGCCGCCTGCCCCGACACCGACCCGGCCGAGACCGGCCACGCAGGGCCCCCAGCCCCCGAGACCGCCGCGTACGCGATCTACACGTCCGGCTCGACCGGTCGTCCCAAGGGCGTGGTCGTACCGCACGCGCCGCTGCTCAACTTCCTGGAAGCGATGCGGCGCAAGGTCCCGCTCCGCACGGGGGAACGGCTGCTCGCGGTCACCACGGTGGCGTTCGACATCGCCGCGCTGGAGCTGTACCACCCGCTCTTGTCGGGCGCCACGGTCGTCCTCGCCCCCAAGGAGGCCGTCCCTCAACCGTCCGCTGTGCTCGACCTGATCGCCCGGCACGGCGTCACGGTCGTCCAGGGCACCCCTTCGCTGTGGCAGCTGCTGGTGGCGCACGAGCCGGAGGCGCTGCGGGGCCTGCGTGTCCTCGTCGGCGGTGAGGCGCTGCCCACCCCGCTCGCCGAGTCGCTACGCAGGCTCACCGACGACGTGACCAACCTGTACGGCCCCACCGAGACCACCATCTGGTCGACCGCCGCGGACCTCGGCGGCGGCGCGGGCGCACCGCCCATCGGCCGGCCGATCGCCAACACGCGCACCTACGTGCTGGGTTCGGGGCTGGAGTTGGTGGCGCCCGGTGTCGTGGGGGAGCTGTACATCGCGGGATCCGGAGTGGCCCGCGGCTATCTGAACAAGCCCGGCTTGACGGCCGAGCGGTTCGTGGCGGACCCGTACGCTCCCGAGCCCGGTGCCCGTATGTACCGCACCGGTGACCTGGTGCGCTGGAACCACGACGGCGAGCTGGAGTTCGTCGGGCGCGTCGACCACCAGATCAAGATCCGCGGCTTCCGCATCGAACTCGGCGAGATCGAGGAGGTACTCACCGACCACACGGACATCGCGCAGGCAGCAGTCGTCGTCCGCGAGGACCAGCCCGGTGACTCCCGACTCGTCGCCTACGTCGTCGCCGACACCTCGGCGGGCCACCACGACGAGGCTGTGGAGCAGGACCAGCTCAGCGAGTGGCAGAACCTGTACGACGCCGTGTACAACGCCGCAGAGCAGACGGTCTTCGGTGAGAACTTCGCCAGCTGGAACAGCAGTTACGACGGCCGGCCGATCCCGCTGTCCGAGATGCGGGAGTGGCGGGACACGACCGTCGACCGCATCCGGTCCCTGAGGCCGCGCCGCGTCCTCGAAATCGGTGTCGGCACCGGACTGCTCCTGGCCCGGCTGGCGCCCGAGTGCGAGGAGTACTGGGGCACCGACTTCTCCCGCACCGTCATCGACGAGCTTCGCCGGCACGTCGACGCCGATCCCGTCCTGGCCTCCCGGGTCCACCTGCGCACCCAGCCCGCCCACGACTTCGGCGACCTTCCGCAGGGCCACTTCGACACGATCGTGATCAACTCCGTGGCCCAGTACTTCCCGAACGCCGGTTACCTGGAACAGGTCGTCCACCACGCGATCCGCGCCCTCACCCCCGGTGGCGCGTTGTTCCTGGGCGACCTGCGCAATCCCCGGTTGCTGCGGACCTTCGCCTCGGGTGTGCAGACGGCGCGGGCCGAGGACCCGAACGACACGGCCGCGATCCGCCGTGCCGTCGAGCAGAGCCTGGTC
>NZ_JNWV01000108.1 GCF_000716535.1 Streptomyces flaveolus
CAACTCCGTGCACCACTTCGGCGGCATCATCGTCACGCCGGGCTTCACCGACCCGCAGAAGTTCGTCGACGGCAACCCCTACGGCACCTCCCACGCCGACGGCCAGGGCACCAAGCCCGTCGGCGAGATCACCCGCCTCGCCGCCGCCATCCAGGCCGAACGCGTCGTGAAGATCGCCGCCTCCCTCCGGACCGCCGCCTGACCGGAGCCCCGGACATACCTGTCGGCGCCGTCGCCCGGCCGCCGACAGGTCCGGGACGGCTCGGCTGGACGGGACGGTGCCAGGTGGGTGCCGCGCCGTCCGGCGGTGACCGGCCGAGCTTGTTGTCACCGAGTGATTTCCGCTCGGGTGCCGTGGGGCGGTCGTCCCGCCCCGGAAGCCCATGAAGTCCCGCGGCCCCGCAGTCCCGAAGTACCTGAGAGGACGAACGACGATGAAGGAATTCCTGGTCGTGCTCACCACGACCGTGCCCGAGGGCACCGACCCCGCCGAGGTCGACCGGCGACGCGCGGCCGAAGCCGTCCGGGCCGGGGAACTGGCCGCCACCGGACACCTGTTCCGGCTGTGGCGCCCGGTCGGGGAGCTGCGCAGCGTCGGGGTGTGGCGCGCGGACGACGAGGCCGACCTGCGGGAGAACGTGCTCGGCGGACCAGTGGAAGACCGCGGTCGACGCGCACGAGCCGGAGAAGGTCGCGGCGCTCTTCACTGAGGACGCCATCTTCCAGGGGCTCCATCCCTACAGCGTGGGCCGTCAGGGGGTCGCCGCGTACTACGACTCCCAGCCGATCGGGCTGACGGCCGAGTACCAGGTGCTCGAGACGCGGAGCCTCGCGGACGACGTCCTGCTCGGGTACCTCGACGTCGACTTCCGTTTCACCGACCGGTCGCCCATACATGTCGCACTCAGCGTCGTGCTCCAGCGTGCCTCCGGCCGCTGGTACCTCTCCCACTACCAGGTGACCAGGCTCGGCTGACGCATGTCGCAGACAGGCTCTGCGCCGCCGTGTCATCGGGGGTGCGCGAGCGTTCGGGACGACAGGAAGGTCGTCGTGCCGTGGCCGCCGAGTTGGGGAACGATCACCCGGTAGCCGTGGGTCGCCGGCAGCGGGGGGACGTCGACGTGGGTGTGGATGTCGTAGGGCCGGCCGTGCGGGCAGATGACGACCGGGCCGGGCGGCGCGGGTCCGCCTCGGTGTACCCGACGTTCAGGAGATGTCACCGGTTTGACAGGTGACGCATTGTGCGTCATAGTATTTGTGCATCTCCCCCGGGCGCCGGGGGAGGGGAAGGGTGAGATCTGATGACTGACGTCGAGGAAAGGGCGCTGCTGGCCGGCGGCTGCTTCTGGGGGATGCAGGACCTGATCCGCAAGCTCCCCGGCGTGATCCGTACCCGGGTCGGTTACAGCGGCGACGACGACCTGGCCCATCCCACGTACCGCCGGCACGGGAACCACGCCGAGGCGATCGAGATCGTCTTCGATCCGGCCGTCACGGACTACCGCGCGATCCTGGAGTACTTCTTCCAGATCCACGATCCGACCACGAAGAACCGGCAGGGCAACGACATCGGGGCCAGCTACCGTTCCGCGATCTTCTACCTCGACGAGGAGCAGCGGCGCGTCGCGCTCGACACCATCGCCGACGTCGAGGCGTCGGGGCTGTGGCCGGGGCCGGTGGTGACCGAGGTCGTACCGGCCGGCCCGTTCTGGGAGGCCGAGCCGGAGCACCAGGACTACCTCGAGCGCTACCCGGACGGCTACACCTGCCACTTCCCCCGCCCGAACTGGCGGCTGCCGAAGCGCGCGGAGGCCTGACCACCGCGGGGCGGTGACATCCGCCCGCCATGCGGTACGGACGCGGGGTGAGCCGGTACGGACTCACCCCGCGTCCGCTTTCCGGCTCCGTCCGACCCGTTCGCACGCCACCCGGCCACCGCGAAGGCGAGCCGGGGCGCACGTGTGTCCGCAGCGCACCCCCTGTGACGGCCGGTGTGCTGCCGCGCATGAGGAACCTGGAGGTGGTCCAGCTCCTCGGTTCCGCACACGACCACATGGCTCCGCTGCTGGACCTGGAGCCTCGGGGTACGACCCTGGTGACGGCGCGCGGAATGCGCGGTGAGGCCGCCGCCGAAGTGGGGCGGTCACGCTCCCGCTGTCGCCGGCCAGTGGGCTCGATCGCCTGCGCGCGATCGGAGCTGCTGCGGGACGGGACGTGGCGAACTCGTGGGCACCGACGCACCCCTGCACGAGGTCCGCAGGGGCCGCCTCCGGGCGGTGCTGACCTGACCGACGTCCGGGGCGAGAGCCTGGACGACGTGGTGCGCGTGCTCGGTGTGTACGCCACCCATCCCCACCTGTTTTATTGACGCGTCAATTATCAAATGGTCTACTTGCTGCGACAAGTATGTGCGGCTGTGCCTGAACCGGTTTCAGGCACGGCCGCCCATGGAAAGGCGCCTCATGACCAAGATCGGTATCATCATCGGCAGCACCCGTCCGGGCCGTAACGGTGAAGCCGTCGCTCGCTG
>NZ_JNWV01000109.1 GCF_000716535.1 Streptomyces flaveolus
CCCGCGCCGCTGCGCCCCGCGGCCCTGCGGTGCCGTGCCCGGAGGCCGCCCGTTGCCCAGCCCGGCCGCCCCGACGTCCGCGCCCGCCGCCGTACTCCCCGTGCCTGCCGTCCTGTGGCCGCCCGGCAACGCCGCGCTCGCGCCATGCCCGCCCGCGCGCAGCAGTCGGCCGTGGTGCCCGCGCCGCGCGCGACGAGGCCCGGCACGTCCTGCGCGAGGCGTGGCGGCTCGGCATCGAGCACCAGGTGCGGCTCGACGTGCTGTCCGTCTCCAACCTGCTCGCCTACGACACCCCGCGCGCCGGGTGGGAGCCCGAGCTGCTGGTGAGGTCGTCGGTGACGGCCGACAGGATCTCGATCGCGGTGGGGCCGGCGGGGTGCGCGTGCTGCTAGGTGCGAACGACCTGGCCGCCGAGGTCGAGCAACCAGCTGCCGAACCGGTCAGGGTCCTGGCCGAATCTTTGGAATAGGTAGGCGCACAGCTCGACCGCGAGGTGTTCGGTGAGCCGCAGGGAGTCCTCGCGCAGCGTGCCGCCGGCGCGCCATGCCTCCAGCACGGCGGTCAGGCAGTCGTAGATCTCCCAGTTGGCCAGGGGCGGGCTGTCTGCGGCGAGGTCGTTGCGGGCGGCTTCGTCCAGCGCGGCCGTCGTGATCAGAGCGAGCGCGGCGGCGCGCGGCGTGAGGTGGTTGGTGGTCTCGGCCATCGCGGTTCCCCGGCCACGCCGGGGTCTGGACGCCCGCGACGCGGTGTCTGGCCGTCCGGGCCCGCAACACCCTCCGGCGCGGCAGCCGGTCCGATGGCGTCACCCGTTTCCTGCGCCCGCGCGGCGCGCACGTCACGGCACGCGGGACTCTCCGAGGAGGTCGGATGCGCGCCGCTTGTGCTTCCGCGCGCCCCTACTGGCCGGATCACGAAGCTGCCACTATCGCCCTGCGCGGCTCACGGCCGCGGCCACGGACACGGCGACGGGGGACGCATGACGCGGCGATGGCTGGTGACGGGGTGCTCTTCGGGGCTCGGGCGGGCGCTGGCAGGCGCCGCCGCGGAGGCCGGCGACCTGGTGGTCGCCACCGCTCGCAGGCCCGCCACCATGAAGGACCTGGCTGACCGGTACCCGGACCGGGTGTCGGCAGTGGCTTTGGACGTGTGCGACACCGAGCAGTGCGAGGCTGCGGTCGCCCACGCGGTCGATCGCTTCGGCGGCGTCGACGTGCTGGTGAACAACGCCGGGGCAGGGCTGTTCGGCGCGGTCGAAGAGGTATCCGACAACGAACTGCGGGCGCAACTGGAGGTGTTGACTGTCGCGCCGTGGCGACTCACCCGCTTGGCACTTCCCCTGATGCGCCGTCAGCAATTCGGGCACGTCGTCAACGTCTCCTCGATCGCCGGACGGATGGGGCTGCCGGGCCTGTCCGCCTATGTGACGGGCAAGTACGCACTGGAAGGGATGAGTCAGGCTCTAGCGGCGGAAGTCGCGCCCTTCGGCATCCGGGTGCACGCCGTCGAGCCCGGCGGTTTCGCCACCCGCTACAGCACCTCGCTTGCCGAGGCCGCCGGCCGCATCCCGGCCTACGCGCAGAGCACGGGAGACGTCGAGGCAGGTCTGCGGGCCATGCCCGGCAACCCCGGGCTGAGCCAGCCCGAAGTTTTCGCCCACCACGTCCTGCGCCTGGTGGCGTCGCCCACGGCACCACTGCGCGTACCGATCGGCGCGGACGCCTACGACTTCCTGGGGGCGGTCGAGGCCGCGGGACGCGCCGAGTTGGCGGCCGCGCACGCCTTCGTCCACGACCCCGCCGAGCGCCCGGGGGAAGACGCGGCACCCGTGACGCCCACTGTGTGAGAACGGTGCCCGTGGTGAACCGCGCCCACCGCCCTGCCTGCCGGGACGAAAGCAACCTGTCCTTCACCCGACGCCTGCGCCGCAAACACACGGCCGTCGACCTCATCTTGGCCACCGCGGACAACCATCCCGCCTCTGTACGGGACGCGCCAGAACGCGGCCGTGCTGGCCCGATTACCAGCGCATGCCGAGCCGGTCCAACTCCGCCCGCCGTTCGGGGGTGAGTTTGTCGGCCCGGCGGCGGGTGTTGTCCAGCCACGTGCCGAGCCGGATG
>NZ_JNWV01000110.1 GCF_000716535.1 Streptomyces flaveolus
ACGGCCTCCGCCAAATCCAATACCGCAGCGACATCATCGACGGATGCCTCACCGGAACAGGCCTCACACCGACGACACCACGACTACAACGTCAGTAGCTGCGCGGCGGGGGCTTCGTTGTTGCTGACGAGTTGAGGTCCTTTTGAAGTCGCTCCCGAAGGACCGCACAGGTGCGTCGGGCCCGGGAGGCGACGCCGATCATTTTCGGCCGTCCTGTGAGGGAGGGTACTTCCGATTACTGACTTCGGCTTGTCAGGGTGACTTCGGATCGTCGAGGGTCAGGCCGGTGCCGGCTATGAAGCCGTCGAGGGTGTCTGGCCGGTACTGAAGGCGCTTGAGCCTGTTGCGTACGAGGGCTTCGAGTCGGTCGAGGGCGACGACGGCGAGGTTGGCCAGGCTGCGTTTGACGTGCGCCCATACCCACTCGACGGGGTTGAGGTCGGGTGAGTACGCGGGCAGCAGGAACACCGTCAGCCATTCACGCTCGGCGATCAGCGCGCGCATGGCGTGGGAGACGTGGGTGTTCGGCCGGTCCCACACCAGCACGATCGGCGCCTTGACGAGCTGGTGGACGCCGTCGATCAGCGCGATGAAGTCCCGCTCGCCCATGTTGCGGCGCTTGTCTTTGCCCGCTCGGTGGGTGCGCAGACGATGGCACAGCCGGGTCCGGGAACCAGGCCGCATGGCGATCAGTCCGGCCACCGACAGGCGCCCCGAGCGGCGGCCGCTGACGGTCACGACCGGGGTGTGACCGCGCCGGCCCCAGGTGCGTCCTTTGGGCGGCCGCCGGGTGAACCCGGCTTCGTCCTCGAAGCAGACGTAGCCTCCGCAGGCCGCCCGGACTCTTTTACCTCAGCCCAGGTCGCCTCCTTCCACGCGGTCACGGCCTGCTCGTCACGTTCGGCGACCCGCCGCACGGGGACCTGCGGGCTGAAGCCGAGCCGGTGCATCAGCCTCGTTGCGCCCGAGACGCTGTAGGAGACGTGGAACTTCCTGCCGATCAGCGTGGCCACCCTCGCTGCGGTCCACACCTGGTCCTCCACCCATCCATGCGCGGCCGGCCCCTGCTCGAGATACCCGGTGAGCTTCTCGGGCCACGGGAGACCAGAGCCTCACGACCTCCGTCCCGCCACAGCTTGTGCCACTGGTAGGCCGATTTCAGGCTCACCCGCAGGCGTCTTGCGACCTCCGGCGGCTTGATCTTCTGCTCGAACAGCTCGGCCGCCTGCATCCGTACCGTCTCCCGGCGTTGCCGCCCCGCAGCGGTCAGGCCGCCCCCATCCG
Source organism: Streptomyces flaveolus (assembly GCF_000716535.1). GTDB lineage: Bacteria > Actinomycetota > Actinomycetes > Streptomycetales > Streptomycetaceae > Streptomyces > Streptomyces flaveolus_A. Next base: position 1,285 of record NZ_JNWV01000110.1, read on the forward strand.
CATACCTCACACAGGACGAGATACAGCCACCGCTCCGGGCCCTTCAGTGGCTTCGCGAAGATTCACCCTGACGAGCCGAAGTCAGTAATCAACCGGCCGCGAACTTCGCCCTTTAGCAACTGCGAGGTCAGCTGGACCACCCCTCACCTGCCCGGTTCCCTATGTCCGAAGTACCCACCCCCTCCAGGGGGTGGGTACACGCTTCCGGATCTAGCCGCGAACGTTGTGTCTCATCTGTGACGGTCGGCTAGGGTCTGGAACGTGAAACGGCCGAGGTGCGCCAACACCCCGGCCGTTGCTTGACCAGCGAGTTGCAGCTCGCTGACCTGTGGAAACCCGTTCCAAATGAGAGGTTCCAACATGAGCTTAGCCGAGTTGACGGAATCAAGGTTGGCCGCGGATCGCCTCCTTCAGGCTCCGCTTGCCGACCTGCTACTGACGTTGTAGTCGTGGTGTCGTCGGTGTGAGGCCTGTTCCGGTGAGGCATCCGTCGATGATGTCGCTGCGGTATTGGATTTGGCGGAGGCCGT
>NZ_JNWV01000111.1 GCF_000716535.1 Streptomyces flaveolus
GCGGTGGACTACGGCGGTGGTCTGCTGCCCGACCTGATCGACGCGACCGCGGCCCGGTACCCCGACACACCGGCCGTGCTCGACTCCGACAGCGAACTCACCTACGCACAGTTCGTGGCACGCGCCAACCACCTCGCCACCCGCCTGCGCGAGGCCGGCGCCGGCCCCGACATCCCCGTCGGCGTCTGGATGGACCGCTCCACCGAGATGGCCATCGTCATCCTCGCCATCCTCAAAGCCGGCAGCGCCTTCCTCCCCCTCGACCCCGACCTCCCCGTGAACCGCGTCACCCGCCTCCTCACCGACGCACACGCCCCCCTGATCTGCACCGACGACCCCCGCGCCGAACAACTCGCCACCACACCCGACGCTCACGGCATCACCGTCGTGCACTGCGGCCCCGGCACCCTCACCCACACCAGCACCACACCGCCGCAGGTCGACCTCCACGGCGACCACCTCGTCTCCGTCTACTACACCTCCGGCTCCACCGGCACCCCCAAGGGCGTCGCCTCCACCCACACCGGCTGGGCCAACCGCATCCAGTGGATGCAAGCCCAATACCCCCTCAACCCCGGCGAGAAGGTCCTCCACAAAACCGTCCTGAGCTTCGACGACTCAGCCGTCGAACTCCTCTGGCCCCTCATCAGCGGCGCCACCATCGTCATGATCCCCCCCGGCCTGCACCGCGACCCCCGCGCCATCCTCGACCACACCACCCGGCACGACATCGTCGCCCTCCACTTCGTGCCCAGCATGCTCACCCTCTTCCTCGACGAAATCACCCCCCACCAACACACCGCCCCCACCACCCTGCGCTACGTCATCTCCAGCGGCGAAGCACTCCGCCCCGACCTCGTCGCCAAATTCCACGACCGACTCCCCCCACACACCCACCTCTACAACCAATGGGGCGCCACCGAAGTCTCCATCGACTCCACCAGCCACCCCTGCACACCCCACGACCACCACACCACCGACGTCCCCCTCGGCACCCCCATCGCCAACAACCAGGTCCTCCTCCTCGACGACCACCTCAACCCCGTCCCCACCGGCATCCCCGGCGACCTCTACCTCGCCGGCACCGGCCTCGCCCGCGGCTACCTCAACGACCCCCGCAAAACCGCCACCGCCTTCATCCCCCACCCCCACCACCCCGGCCAACGCCTCTACCGCACCGGCGACCGAGGCATCCGCCGCACCGACAACGCCATCACCTTCCTCGGCCGCAACGACACCCAGATCAAAATCCGCGGCATCCGCATCGAACCCACCGAAATCGAACACACCCTCCGCCGCCACCCCCACATCAACAACGCCGTCGTCACCAAGTGGGAACCCACCCCCGGCGACCACCGACTCGCCGCCTACATCACCACCCACCCCACACCCGACGAAAACACCCCCGACGAAGACACCCTCCTCGCCAGCATCAACACCCACCTCACCGACCAACTCCCCGCCTACATGATCCCCTCCAGCATCACCCTGCTGGACACCATCCCCGTCAACGCCAACGGCAAGACCGACCACAAAGCACTCCCCCAACCCCAGCCCACCACCACCCACACCCACACCCACCAACCCACCACCGACGCCGAAAAACTCATCGCCACCATCTGGACCGACGTCCTCGACCACCCCAACCCCGACATCCACGCCAACTTCTTCGCCCTCGGCGGCCACTCCCTCCTCGCCACCCGCATCATCAGCCGCCTCCGCACCACCCTCACCCCCCACATCCCCCTCGCCCTCATCTTCGACAACCCCACCATCCACACCATGGCC
>NZ_JNWV01000112.1 GCF_000716535.1 Streptomyces flaveolus
GTGCAGGACCATGAACATGGTGGAGCCGGTGGAGCGGGCCAGGTCCTTCAGCGCGCGGTGGGTGCGGGCCGGTATGTGGAGGTCGACCAGGTCGCCGGTGTGGGAGGCGACGGCCGGGCGGGGGCGGTCCAGCGGGAGTTCGAGGATTTCGGGCAGGCCCGACAGCTCCTGGCGCCAGAAGTCGAGTTGGCGTGAGAGGAGGCTGTCGGGGTCGGTGTCGTCGCCGAGGACGTCCTGCTGCCACAGGGCGTAGTCGGCGTACTGGACCGGCAGCGGCTCCCAGGAAGGCGTGCCGGGCGGCTGCGGCCAGCGCCTCGTCCAGCCCGGCCGACGTCACCCGTGCCGTGCCGAGCTCGACGCCGGCCTGCTCGGCCGGCAGGACGCGCTGCCGTGGCACGCCGTCCACGGCCGGGAACACGGTCCGCAGGCTCTCGTGCCGGGCGACGACGTCCCGTACGGCGTCCCGCATCGCGCCGGGGTCCAGGAGGTCGTCGGCGCGCAGGGCGAGCGGTACGTTGTAGGTGGGGCTCGGGCCTTCCAGGCGGTACAGGAACCACAGCCTGTGCTGGGCGTGAGAGAGCGGAATCATGACATCTCCTCGGACCTCTTCATCGGCCGCAGCCTGGGCCGGGCCTTCTCGGCACGGGCCAGGCGGGTGACGAGGGTCTCCGCGGTCGGGTTCTCGAACAGGGTGCGCAGGCTGGTCTCGGCCTCGAAGACCGTGCGGATACGGCTGATCAGGCGGGTGGCGAGCAGCGAATGCCCGCCGAGCTCGAAGAAGTTGGCCTCCGGGCCGACCTTCTCCAGGCCCAGCACCTCGGCGAACAGTGCGCACAGGATCTCCTCCTGTGCGGTGCGCGGGGCCCGGCCCGGGCCGTTGTGGTCGCCGTACTGCGGAGCGGGGAGCGCTTTGTGGTCGAGTTTGCCGTTGGGGGTCAGGGGCAGTGCGTCGAGCGGCACGATCGCCGACGGGACCATGTACTCGGGCAGGCGTTCGGTGGTCGGCGCGTCCGACGAACTCCAGCCGGCCGTCGGCGGTCCAGCGGACCACGTCGCCGGTGCGGTACAGGCGGCCCCCGGGCGCGCCGAACGGGTCGGCGACGAACCGGCCCGCCGTCAGGCCCGGACGGTTCAGATAGCCGCGCGCCAGACCGGCACCGCCCAGGTACAGCTCCCCGGGCACGCCGACCGGGACCGGACGCAGCCGCGCGTCGAGCACGTAGGCGGTGGTGTTGTCCATGGGGGCACCGATCGGCGGGGTGCCCGCGTAGTCGTACGGGCGGCGGACCGGGTGCCGGGTGGCGAACGTGGTCGTCTCCGTGGGGCCGTACACGTGCACCACCCGGGTGTCCGGGCAGCGCTCCGTCACGCGGCGCATCGCGGCCGCCGACCCCGCCTCGCCGCCGGTCCACACCTCACGCACACCCGACAGCGGGTCGCCCGGCTCCTCGGCGAGCAGGTTGAACAGGGCCGTGGTCAGGAACACCGCCGTGACCCCGTCGCGGGTCAGCTGGGCGCGCAGGAAGCCGAGGTCGGTCTCGCCCCGGGGCGCCACGACGACCTCGCCGCCCGCGAGCAGCGGTACCCACAGCTCGTACGTCGAGGCGTCGAAGGCCAGTGGCGAGTGCAGCAGGACCCGCTCGTGGGCGCCGCCCGCGAAGGACCGGTCGGCGGCGAGGGCCACGATGTTGTCGTGGGTGACCACCACGCCCTTGGGAGTGCCGGTCGACCCGGACGTGAACATCGCGTACGCCAGCCGGCCCGGCTCCACCGGCACCGCCGGGTCGTGGTCCGGCATGCCGTCCGCGTCCGGCGTGAGGACCCGGACACCCGGCGGGAGCTCCAGGTCGTCCCGGTCGGTGACCACGAGCGGAGCGCCCGCCTGCGCCAGGACCAGCCGCAGCCGGGCGGCGGGGGAGCGGACGTCGAGCGGGACGTACAGGCCGCCGGCCTTCAGGACGCCGAGGATCGTGACGACGGCGTCGAAGGAGCGGTCCAGGTACAGGGCGACCGGGGTCTCCGGTCCCACTCCCTCGGCGAGCAGCCGGTGCGCGAACCGGTTGGCCCGCCGGTCCAGTTCGGCGTAGCTGAGGGTGTCGTCGCCGGACCGCAGGGCGACGGCGTCCGGGGTGCGGGCCGCCTGCGCGGAGAACAGCGCGGGCAGGGAGCCGCACGGGACCTCCCGGGCGGTGTCGTTCCAGGTCCGCAGCACCGTACGGCGCTCGGTGCCGCCGAGCACCGGCAGGGCGCCGATCGGCTGCCCGGGGTCGGCCGCGGCGGCGTCGAGGAGCCGCACCAGCCGGTCCGCCAGGGCTGCGGCGGTCGCCCGCTCGAAGAGGTCCTCGGCGTACCCGAACGTGCCGGTGACGCCGTCCGGGCCCTCCCGCACATTCAGGATCAGGTCGAACTTCGCGACTCCCGCGCTCAGGTCCTCCGCACGGGCGTGCACGCCGGGCAGCCGGGCCTCGCCCTGGGCGTTGTTCTGCAGGACGAGCATCACCTGGAAGAGGGGGTGGTGGGCGAGGGTGCGGGTGGGG
>NZ_JNWV01000113.1 GCF_000716535.1 Streptomyces flaveolus
CTCCTCGCCACCCGCATCATCAGCCGCCTCCGCACCACCCTCACCCCCCACATCCCCCTCGCCCTCATCTTCGACAACCCCACCATCCACACCATGGCCATGGCCCTGGAGAACCTCCTGCTCGAAACGGTCTCCGCTCCGGACGCCGCCCGTGGCGCCTCCGCCGAGAGGACCCACTCATGACCACGCACGGAACATCACCGTCCGACGACGCGGCACGGCAGGCGGTCAGGAACCTCCTCCAGGGAGCCCGTGCCCAGCAGACGGACTCCTCGGCGACATCCATACCAGTGCTCGGCCGGCACGAGGGTGTGGTGTCGTACTCGCAGGAACGCATGTGGTTGCTGGAGCAGATGCTCCCGGGGTACAACACCTCGACGGTGGTCCGGATCACCGGCGTACTCGACATCGAGGTGCTGTCGCGCAGCTTCACGCTGGTCGCCGAGCGGCACCAGGTCCTCAGGACCGTCTTCGAGGAACACGACGGCGCGCCGGTGTCACGGGTGCTGCCGGCGCGGCCGGTGCCGGTCGCGGTGTACGAGCCGGAGGGTGATGCTCCCGCCGACCGGTACGCGGCGGCCGTCAAGAGGGCCCGAGAACTGATGCGGGAGCCGTTCTCGCTGGTCACCGGGCCGGTGTTCCGGGTCGCCGTGGTACGGCTGTCCGAAGAGGACGCCCTGCTGGTCCTGGTGGTGCACCACATCGCGATCGACGGATCGTCCATGCGGGTGCTGTGGTCCGAACTGTCCCAGGCGTACGAGGCGTTCGCCGCCGGCCGGACTCCCGTCCTGCCGGCGGTGCCGGTCCAGTACGGTGACTTCGCCGCCTGGAGCCGGGAGCACCAGACGCCCGACAAGCTGCGTCACCAGTTGGACCACTGGCGCGACCACCTCGCCGGAGCCGCCTCCGAGGAGCTGCGCCCGGACCGGCCCCGGCCCGCCGTGCGGGGCGGGAACGGCGCCGAGGTGTCCTTCGTCATCGACGCCGGTCTCGGCGCGGCCGTCGACCGGTTCTCCCAGGAGCACAACGCCACGCCGTTCATGACGTTGATAGCGGCGTTCAGTGTGGTGCTCGCGCGTCACTCGGCCACGGACGACGTCACGGTCGGCACCCCCATCGCCGGCCGGACCCGGCCCGAGCTGGACGATCTGATCGGCTACTTCGTCAACACGCTGCTCCTGCGCACCGAACTGACCGGTGATCCGTCGTTCGCCGATCTGCTCGCCCGGACCCGAAGGAACATGCTCGCCGCCTATGAGCACCAGGAGCTTCCCTTCGAGGCCCTGCTCGACGAGCTGCAACCCGAGCGGGATCCCGGTCGCAACCCCCTGTTCCAGGTGCTGTTCGCCCTCGGTGACGAGGAGACCGACGACCTGGTGCTGCCCGGTCTGCGTACCGAGCGGATCGAGGTGGTCGACGGCAAGCCGCGCTTCGATCTCAGCGTGGCGCTGACCCGCCGGCGCGAGGGATTCACCGGGATCGCCTACTACGACGCGGACCTGTTCGAGCACGCGACGATGTCCCGGCTGGTGCGGCACTTCGTCACGTTCCTGCGCAACGCGGTCGCCGATCCGAAGCGTGCCGTCTCCTCGATCGCGATGGTCGACGCCGAGGAGCACGGGTGGTTGCTGGCATCGGGTGCGGGTGAAGCGGTGGACTACGGCGGTGGTCTGCTGCCCGACCTGATCGACGCGACCGCGGCCCGGTACCCCGACACACCGGCCGTGCTCGACTCCGACAGCGAACTC
>NZ_JNWV01000114.1 GCF_000716535.1 Streptomyces flaveolus
GGGTCTGTTCCGTAGTCGGTGGTGACGGCGGGTGTGGTCAGCCCAGGAGGATGCGGTGGCGGAGGAGGGGGAAGCTCGCGCGGCCGTACATCTGGCGCTTGATCAGCTTGGTTTTGTTGTTGACGCCTTCGGTGCCACCGTTGTGGTGCGGCAGGGTGAGGGCGGCGTCGACTGCGGCGCGGTCCTTCTCGAGGCCCCGGGTGAAGGCATGCAGGTGGGGCAGGTCCTCGGCCTGGGCCAAGGTGATCCAGGTGCTCAGCAGGGCGGCATTGCCGTCGCTGGGATCCAGCAGCACGGCGAAGTGGTGGATGAGGTCGGCCAGAGCGGTCATCTCGTGGCAGGCACCGCGGGCGGCGTCGATACGTTCTCGCTGGTGGTCGTTGAGGCGCTCGGGGCGGGTGAGCAGGTAGCGGGCCAGGCGCCGGGGCGAGAGGGCGGGCCGGTCGGCCTCGACACGGCCCTGGTTGATGTAGCGGACGAGCAGGTTCGAGCTGCCGGTGTAGCCCAGCTCCCTGATCTCCTGAAGGAGATGGGTGACGGGGACGGCTGGATTCTCCAGTCTGCGCCTACGCAGGTGATCGCGGTAAGGATCCACCAGGGTGGGCCGGTACTTGGGGGTGCGGATGAGGCGCTCGGGCTCGGCGACACGGTCGTAGCGCTTGACGGTGTTCAAGGCGAGGTTGAGACGCCGTGCGCACTCCAGAAGTCCTACTCCGCGCTCGCGCAGGGCGTGGACCTGCTGCCAGCGCTCGCGGGTGGTGGCGGCCTGTTTCCCCTCATCCGCGGGCGGGCCCGCTTTCGCCCAGCAGGTGCTGTGCGCGGCGACTTCTTTGCGGACGGCCTCGGCGAGGTTGTGCCACAGGTGCCAGCGGTCGCTGATCTGGACCGCGTCGGGCAGGGCTCGGCGGACCGCCTCAGCATAGGTGGCCGATCCGTCGCGGCACACGGCCTCGATACCCGGATGTCCGCGCAGCCAGCCTTCCAGAGTGGCGGCTTCGCGGCCGGGCAGTACCTCGATTCGCTCACCGGTCTCGGCGTTGATGATGATCGTGGCGTAGCTCTGCCGGCGCCGCAGGGCGAAGTCGTCGACCCCGATCACTCGCGGTATCCGCACCGCCGGCACGGGCACCCGCCGCAGCAGCCGCAAAGCGGAGGCGTACGACACGGGCACGGCCAGCGATCGGGCGAGTCGGGCGGATGCCCGGCCGCATAACTCCTTGACCAGGTCAGAGAGCTGGCCGGTCAGACGTGTGGTGCGGCGCTGATAGCGCTCCAGAAGCCCGGGGACCTGCTCTCGGAAGGTCTGCCGCCTGCAGCCCAGGACCGGACAGACCAGCCGTCGTATCCTCACCCGGACCACGACCTGCCGGCCGTCGACCGGCACATCCCGCACTGTCCGGCCGTGATACCCGTGGACCCTTCCCGTCGCCACGCCGCACACCGGACAGGGAACGGGAACATCCCGGGTCCGAGCCGTAACCCGGACTATCTCGCCACCGTCCGCCACATCCTCGATGACCAACGCCGACAACCCCGAAAACACCGTTCCCACCAACGCGTTCGCATCAAGCACGCTCAATGATCACGGGCGAGGACTCACCGTCACCACCGACTACGGAACAGACCCAAACGAGCGGTGTAACTGGGGTAGTTGGGGTTACTG
>NZ_JNWV01000115.1 GCF_000716535.1 Streptomyces flaveolus
AGAGGCCGTTCTCTTTCCGAATGCCGTGTGCGGATTCCGCTGGTCAGGCATGAGATTGCAGCTGTGGCGGGAGTCTCGACTCGTTGCTGATCGAGTCGGTGGGGGTGGCGGATGCCGTCGATGCGGGCGGTCCTGGAAACGCGGCGGAAGGCCGCTGCCGTGCGGGTGGATGAGCTCGAAGCCGAACTGAAGCGGGTGCGGGCAGACCTGGCGGATGCCGAGGAGGTTCTCAGGCTTCGGACGATCGGCCTCGAGCAGTATCTGGAAGCGCTCGCCGAGGAGGAACAGCCGGCCGAGACAGTCGTTGACCCGTCGCCGAGGACGCCGATGGGCCCGCGCCGTGCGGTGCCGCATCGACAGAACGCGGCCGGGGTCGAAGACCTGTCGGTGGACTACCAGGCGGTGATGGCAGCCGCGGCCGAGGCCGGGAACGACGGGCTGGGTGCCCGGCGGGCGGCCGTGGTGCTTGGCTGGGACAGTGCCTCGGCCTCACGCGTCGAGGGCGCGAGAGCACGGCTGAAGAGGCTGGTGGAACGGGGCTGGCTGGTGGAGACGAAGCCCGGGAAGTTCACCCTGCCGTCAGGACTGCAGGCCGACGAGATCGTGCGGCCAGGCGGCGGCTCATCAGGGCGATCATCGACCAGCGGATGACGGCTTCGCTCGTGTCGGGGCGGCGTTCGTAGTCCCTGACCAGGCGGCGGCTGCGCAGAAACCACGCAAAGGACCGTTCGACGACCCAGCGGCGGGGAAGGGCCTGGAAGCCTCGGACGTCCTCACTGCGGCGGACGATGTCGAGGACGAGGCCGAGGTGCTGGCTGGTCCAGTCGGTGAGGTGGCCGGTATAGCCGCCATCGGCCCAGACCCGGGCCAGCCGCCGGAAGCGGCCGGCCGCCGCTGGCAGAAGGGACCGGGCGCCATCCCGATCGGTCACGGACGCCGGTGTGACCAGCACGGCCAGGAGAAGTCCGAGCGTGTCGGTGAGCAGGTGCCGCTTGCGACCGTTGATTTTCTTGCCCGCGTCGAAGCCCCGTGAGCCGAAGGTGACAGTGGCGTCTGCCTTCACCGACTGCGAGTCCACGACCCCCGCGCTCGGCTCGGCGCTGCGGCCTTCGCCGGCGCGGACGGCTTCCCGCAGCCGGTCGTGCAGCTCGGTGACCAGTCCCGTGTCCCGCCAGCGGGCGAAGAAGGCGTAGACGCGCGGCCAGGGCGGGAAGTCCGCGGGCATTGCCCGCCACTTGATGCCGTTGTCGACGAGGTAGCGCACTGCGTCGATCATCTGCCGGTGGCAGTAGCCCTCCGGACGCCCGCCGCGGCCCGAAAGCCAGCCCGGCACCGGCAGCAGGTCCCTCACCACGGCCCACTCGGCATCGCTCATGTCCGAGCCGTATCGGGGTCGGCGCTGCGGCCGGTCGACCGCGTTCCCGAACCTGTGGGCGAGACAGTCACACCCACGAGTGGACGAACTGGACTCGGCGACCACGACCACGCGACACTTCGACAACAGGGCCTCTTGCTTCTCGCTGGACTCGACATCCCCGAGCTACCAAGAGGCCCTTCCTTCATGCACCCGCCCCGGACAACTCACCCGAACCAGGACCTCGTTCGAACCTGCCCGACCGCGCGGGCGGATAGAGAACAGGCAGT
>NZ_JNWV01000116.1 GCF_000716535.1 Streptomyces flaveolus
CTTGATCTTTAACGGCCGACGTCGAATGGTGCGTCGAACTTGATCACTCGGTCCGGTATCCGCCGTACATGGAAGCGGCCTTCGCCTGAACATGTGCTCCGACCAAGGAACACACACGTCCAGCACGAAGGCCGTGAGGATGAGTCTGCTGCATCGCGATGCCCGGCGAGAGGCATTGGCTGAGCTGTCATGCTTCCGGGGCGAGTTCTATTCCTGTCTCACCGCTCGTTCGGATGCGTTGTTCGAGCTGGCTGACGCCGTTCTGTGCGGCGACGGACCGGTGAGATCGCTGGCCGAGCTGTCGCTGGTCGGCGAACACCGCCGCGGTCATGGCGGGCTCTACGCCGCCCTCGCCCGTGGCCGGGTCGATGCCGGTCGGCTGCGGCGGGCCCTGGCCGCAGTGCCACTGCCGCGGGCTGCCGACGGCCGACTGGTCCTGGCCATCGACATCACCTGCTGGCTACGCCCCGATGCCCACACCTCACCACAGCGGATCCTGTGTCACACCTACGGCCGAGGGAAGGACCAGCACATCCCTGTCCCCGGCTGGCCGTACTCCATCATCTGCGCACTCGAGCCGGGTCGCAGTTCCTGGACCGCGCCCTTGGACGCGCTTCGCCTGGCCCCCGGGGATGACACGGCCACTGTCACCGCCCGACAGCTGCGTGACCTGCTCAAGCGACTGATCACCGCCGGGCAGTGGCAGGAGGGCGACCCCGACGTCCTCGTCATCGCGGACGCCGGATACGACGCACCCCGTCTCGCATTCCTGCTCAGGGACCTGCCGGTGCAGGTGCTGGCCCGTATGCGCGCCGACCGTGTCCTGCGGCGGGCCGTCCCGCCCCGGCAGCCTCACACCCAGGGCCGACCGCCCCGGCACGGCAGCGAGTTCGTCTTCGGCCAGCCCGATACCTGGGGCACCCCGGACACCGCGACCGTCACCGACACCCGTCTCTACGGCACCGCCAGAGCCCGATCCTGGGACCGGCTGCATCCCAGGCTCACCCACCGCTCTTCCTGGGCAGTCACCGACGGCACCCTCCCCGTCGTCGAGGGGACGGTGATCCGCCTGGACATCGACCACCTGCCCAGCGGAGCAACACCGAAGCCGGTCTGGCTGTGGTGGTCAGGCACCGACGCCACCGCGGCGGACGCCGACCGCCTCTGGCAGGCCTACCTGCGACGCTTCGACATCGAACACACCTTCCGGCTGTTCAAACAGACCCTCGGCTGGACCACCCCGAAGATCCGCACACCCGAGGCCGCCGACCGCTGGACCTGGCTGATCCTCGCCGCCTACACCCAACTCCGCCTCGCCCGCCCACTCGCAGCCGACCGACGCCGTCCCTGGGAGAAACCCAGCCCTGCGGACAGGCTCACTCCCGCCCGCGTCCGCCGCGACTTCCGGCACATCCGCCCACAGGCCGCCTGCCCCGCCGGAGCACCAAAACCCACCCTCCCCGGTCCCGGCCGGCCACCAGGCCGGAAGAACACCCGTCCCGCACCCCGCCACGACGTGCACACACCCAAGAAGACACAGCCAGCAAGACGACCAAAGAAGAAGACAACCACCCCGAAACCCCGCCGCACAGGTTAAAGATCAAG
>NZ_JNWV01000117.1 GCF_000716535.1 Streptomyces flaveolus
GGCGGACACCGCCGCCGCGACGCCGGTGCTGCTGCTGGACACGCTGGACGTGCAGGATCAGCCCTCGGACAACCCGGTCCACGCGCTCGCGCCGGATCACCCCGCCTACGTCATCTACACCTCCGGCTCCACCGGCCGACCCAAAGGCGTCATCATGCCCGCAGGCGCGCTGGCGAACTTGCTGGAGTGGCACCACGAGGCGATCGGCGGCGCACCCGGCACGAGGACCGCGCAGTTCACGGCCATCAGCTTCGACGTCTCCGCGCAGGAGATGCTGTCGGCCCTGATGTTCGGCAAGACCCTGGTCATCCCCGACGAGGACGTCCGGCGGGACGCGGCCCGGTTCGTCGAGTGGCTGGACGAGCACGAAGTGGAGGAACTGTTCGCTCCCAACCTCGTCCTGGAGGCCGTCGCCGAGGCAGCCGTCGAGCAGGCACGCGCGCTGCCCCGGCTGCGGACCATCGCGCAGGCCGGCGAGGCCCTTACGCTGAGCCGCGTCGTCCGCGAGTTCCACACCTCGGCCCCAGAGCGCGTGCTGCACAACCACTACGGACCCACCGAGACCCACGTGGTCACGGCGCACACCTTGAGCGGCGCCCCCGACAGCTGGCCGCTCACCGCGCCGATCGGCCGGCCGATCGCCAACACCCGGGCCTACGTCCTGGGTTCGGGGCTGGAGTTGGTGGCGCCCGGCGTGGTGGGGGAGCTGTACGTCGCGGGGGCCGGTGTCGCTCGCGGCTATCTGGGCAAGCCCGGAATGACGGCCGAGCGGTTCGTGGCGGACCCGTACGCGTCCGAGCCGGGCACGCGGATGTACCGCACGGGCGACCTGGTGCGCTGGAACCAGGACGGCGAGCTGGAGTTCGTCGGCCGCGCCGACCACCAGGTCAAGATCCGCGGCTTCCGCATCGAACCCGGCGAGATCGAGAACGTCCTCACCGAGCACCCCCACATCACCCAGGCCGCCGTAGTCGTCCGCGAGGACCAGCCCGGCAGGACCCGGCTGGTGGCCTACGTGGTGACGCGGGAGGCGCTACGGCCTGAAGAGGCAAGGGAGTTCGTGCGCGAGCGGCTGCCCGAAAACATGGTGCCCTCGGCCGTCGCACTCCTGGACAGCTTGCCGCTGACCGTCAACGGCAAGCTGGACCGCGCCGCCCTGCCCGCGCCCGGCTTCACCCCGACCGGATCCGGACGGGAGACGCGCACGCCGCAGGAGCAGATCATCTGCGATCTGTTCGCACAGGTACTGGGGCTGCCCCGCGTCGGCGTGGACGACGACTTCTTCGAGCTCGGCGGACACTCGCTGCTGGCCACCCGGCTGATCGCCCGCATCCGTGCCGCGTTCAGCGTCGAGATCGGTCTGCGCACGCTCTTCGAGGCACGGACCGCGGGTGCGGTCGCGGCCCGGCTCGACACCGCCGGGCCCGCACGGCTCGCTCTGACCAAGCAGCAACTGCCCGATGCCGTGCCCCTGTCGTTCGCCCAGCGGCGGCTGTGGTTCCTGCACAAGATGGAGGGGCCGAGCGCCACCTATAACATCCCCCTCGTCGTACGCCTGAACGGCGAGTTGGACCGTGCCTGGCGACCCAAATCCCCCTGCGCGCCGAGCTGTTCCGACTCGCCCCCGATTACCACGTCCTCGTCCTGGTCCTGCATCACATCGCGGGTGACGGGTGGTCGTTGGGCCCGCTGGCCGCTGACCTGACGCGTGCCTATACGGCGCGGGTGGAGGGGCGGGTGCCGGAGTGGT
>NZ_JNWV01000118.1 GCF_000716535.1 Streptomyces flaveolus
GCCGCCTTGACCTTGCCCTGGGCTTCGGAGGCGGCGGTGTTGCGCTGTTTGCGGGCCTCGGCGAGCTTGTCCTGCGCGGCCTTGATGTCGGCCTTGCCCGGGTCGTGGAACGGCTCCGGCTTGGGGCCGGGGTCCTCGTTGGCCTTGATCTTGGCGTTGTAGGCGTCGACCTTCTTGTTGTACGCGTCCACCGCGTCCTTGGAGGCCTTCACGCCCTTCTTGTAGAGCTCGACGGCCTCCTTGGCCTGTCCTTGTGCCCACTTGACGGTGTCGGCGTACGACTCCAGCGCCCCGGCCGCCGTGTCGCAGGCCTCGGCCGCCTGCGCCCACTTGGCGGGGTGCACGCCGAACTTCTCCCGGAAGGCGTCGCCGCCCTCGCCCTTCCAGCCGGAGGAGTCGACCTTCTTCAGTCCCTGGCCGACCTTGTCGAACGCGCCGTGGAAGTCCCGCAGGTGCTTGGCGCTCGCGCGGATCTTGTCCGGGCTGCCGTGGACGAGTTCGTTCGCCTCCTCGGTCTGGCCGAGCTGCTGCTCGCCCGGTGTCGCCCCGAGGTCGGAGGCGACGCCGTCGCCCCAGTCCTCCACGCTGTCGGCCCAGTCGTGCGCACCGACGTAGTCCAGCGCGCCGCCCAGCTTGTCGGTGCCGTAGTCGACCGCCTCGCCGAGCTTCTTCTTGCCCTCGTCGTAGAGGTGTTCGCCGTAGCCCAGGGCACTGTTCAGGCCGTCGCCGATGTCACCGAAGACACCCATCAGCCCTCACCGCCCTGCTGCTCGGCGGCCTTGGCACGGGCCTCGGGGGAGGGGCCGAAGGTGTCGTCCAGGTACTGGTCGTACTCCTTGTCCGAGACCCCGAACGCGTTGTGCAGGTTCTCGGGGTTGAGGCCCATCGGGCCCACGGTGTGCGAGGTCATCACGTCCCGGCCGGCGTCCTTCCAGCCCTGCTTGCTGGTGGCCCAGGCCTGCTCGAAGGACTCCTTGCTGTAGTCCACGTCACCGCCGTACGCGCCGGACGTGGCGATGTCGCCCCAGCCCATCTTCTCCACGTCCTCCTCGGAGGCGTACGGATTGCCGATGGCCGCGTTGGTGACGACCTTGAAGGTGCCCTCCACGTACTGGTCGGTCTCGTAGTACGTGCCCGCCGCCAGGCCCGTCTTCACCGCGAACCCGTTGCCCTCGTTGATCAGCGACCGCACGCCCCATTCCCAGCGCTCGCAGAAGGACTTGAACTCGTCCGTGAGGCCTTGGTGGCCCAGCTCCAGCCCGGACAGGGCGATGTCCGAGAAGCCGCGCCCGGCGCCGGCCTCCCCGACCATGCCCAGCTCCTTCAGCTCGCCCAGCGCCTCGGTCAGGCCCTTGGCGATCAGACCGAGTCCCTCCGTCGCGAGATCCTTGCCGCCGCCCCCGGTCACCGCTCGTTCCCCTCGTCCTCGGCCGCCGCAGCGACGTCCACCGCCACCTCGTCCGGCACGATCCCGCGCACCGGAGGAAAGACCATCCCGTCCTCACCG
>NZ_JNWV01000119.1 GCF_000716535.1 Streptomyces flaveolus
GGGGGGTGCCTCTATGTCTTTCGTCAAGCGATCCGTGGGGTTCTGGGTTCGTAGAAGGTTCCGTCGCGGAGCATGGCGAACAGGACGCTGATGCGGTGGCGGGCGAGGCGGAGGAGGGCCTGGGTGTGGGTTTTGCCTCTGGCTCGGCAGCGGTCGTAATAGCCGCGGGAGGCGGGATCGTGCAGGGCGGCGAACGCGGAGAGGAACATCGCGCGTTTGAGCTGTCGGTTCCCGCGTCTGGGGGCGTGTTCGCCGTGGATCGAGGTTCCCGACGATTTGGTGGCCGGTGCGAGGCCGGCGTAGGAGGCCAGGTGGGCGGCGCTCGGGAACGAGCTGCCGTCGCCGACGGTGGCCAGGAGGACTGCGGCGGTCCTGACGCCGATGCCGGGCATCGAGGTCAGGACCTGGGAAAGAGGGTGGGCCTCCAGCAGGGCTTCGATCTGGGCTTCCAGTGCCCGGCGTTGTTCGTGGACGGCGGCCAGCGACTTGGCCAGCGACGGCACGATCACGTCCAGGGTGCCTGTTCCGGGAACGACGACGGTCTGTTCGTCGAGGGCATCGAAGATGTCGTCGATGAGTCGTTGGGCCATGCGGGGCGCTTTGGGCCGGACGACCTCGACGAGTTTGCGGCGGCCCGCCTTGCGCAGGGCGGCCGGGGATCCGTAGCGCTCCAGCAGCCAGGTGATGGCGGGGTGGTGCAGGCGGGGGCCCAGGACGCGTTCGAGGCTGGGGTGGAACTGGGTGAGCAGCCCGCGGATGCGGTTGGAGGTGCGGTTGGCCTCGCCGGCCAGGTCCTGGTCGAAGCCGACCAGCATGGTCAGCTCGGCGGTGATCTCGTCGGCCAGTTCGAGGGAGCGCAGGGTGTGGGGCATGGTGCGGGCGGCGTCCGCGATGACGGCCGCGTCGCGGGCGTCGGTCTTGGCCTCACCGGGGTAGAGGTCGGCGATCCGGCGCATGGCGAGTCCGGGCAGGTAGGCGACCTTGCAGCCGGCGTCGCGGGCGACGGTCAGCGGGAGGGCGCCGATGGAGGCGGGCTGGTCCACGACCACCAGGACGGTGCCGAACTTGGCTTTGAGCTTGTCGAAGACGGCCCGCAGCTGGGGTTCGCCGTTCGGCAGGGCCTTGTCGAAGACCTTCTTCCCGGCCGGGGTGAGTCCGTGGCCGTGATGGTTGCTTTTACCGACGTCCAGGCCGAGGAAGACGCCCACTCCGTCGCTGTCGATCACCGTGCCCCCACATGCGTCGCTGCTGTGCCGGCCTCGGCGGCGGGGCCGTTCGCGCGCATCCACGTTATACAGACCTGCTGCCCGCAAGTGGCCCGGCATTGCGCCGGGCCGGGCAGTGGCCAGTCCTCTGATCAGCGTCTCCGACGGCACCCCTCGGGCCCGGTGACACCACCCCCCAGGTCATCCGTTCGACAGGGGGCAACAGTCATACCGGGCCCGGAGGCCAGCAGCCCTCTTGCAGGGCCGCGAAGAAGATAACGGGG
>NZ_JNWV01000120.1 GCF_000716535.1 Streptomyces flaveolus
AGGGCTTGCAGATCATCAATGTGTTGCTTCCGGCTTCGGGGCTCGTTGGTGTGGTATGCGCATCTCGGTCGAGGCCCGTACCCAACTCTCCATGAAATTTGCCGTGTTGTTCCCGCATCTCGACGAACGCCAACGACGTCTGATGCTGGGAGCGGAGGCCCGGCTGCTGGGACATGGCGGGATCCGCGCCGTCGCCGGGGCGGCAGGGGTCAGTGAGACGACGGTCCGCAAGGGCGTGTTCGAGCTGGAGGCCGGCGAGGCCCCGTTGGGACGGGTGCGACGCCCGGGCGGTGGACGCAAGCGGGTCGCGGACCTCGATCCGGGGCTGCGGCCCGCGCTGCTGGCCCTGGTCGAACCGGACGAGCGGGGTGATCCGATGTCGCCGCTGCGGTGGACCGTGAAGTCGACCCGGACGCTCGCGCGGGAGCTGACCCGAAGCGGACACCAGGTCGGCGCCGACACCGTCGCCGACCTGCTGCGGGAAGAAGGCTTCAGTCTGCAGGCCAACGCCAAGACCGTGGAGGGCGGCCAGCACGCGGACCGGGACGCACAGTTCCGCTATCTCAACGAGCAGGTCCGCGAGCACCGGGATGTCGGGCAACCCGTGATCAGCGTGGACACCAAGAAGAAGGAACTCGTCGGCCAGTTCAAGAACAGCGGTCGGTCATGGCGGCCCGCCGGTGAGCCAGCTGCAGTCAGCGTCCACGACTTCGCCGATCCGGCGCTGGGCAAGGCGATCCCCTACGGTGTCTACGACCTGGCGGCGAACACCGGCTGGATCAACGTCGGCACCGACCACGACACCGCCGCGTTCGCGGTGGAATCGATCCGCCGCTGGTGGAACGATCAGGGCCAGGCCGCCTATCCGCAGGCGACACGGCTGCTGATCACTGCCGATGCGGGCGGCTCCAACGGCTACCGCACCCGGGCCTGGAAACTCGAGCTGGCCCGGCTCGCCGCAGAGGCCGGCCTGACCATCACCGTCTGCCACCTGCCACCCGGCACCTCGAAGTGGAACAAGATCGAGCACCGGCTTTTCTCGCACATCACCATGAACTGGCGCGGCCGCCCACTGACCAGCCACGAAGTCATCGTCCAGTCCATCGCAGCGACCACCACCGGCACCGGGTTGCGCGTCACGGCCCGACTGGACACCGACGCCTATCCCACTGGGGTGGCCGTGGGCGACGCGGAGATGGCAGCCCTGCCGCTGACCCGACACGCCTTCCACGGCGAGTGGAACTACGTCCTGCACCCCCAGCCGGCCCCGTCCGTCCCGGCGGCCCGAACCCCGCAGCCACCCACGCAGGAATGGGACCGGGCCCTGCTGATCGACCCCGCACTGACCGGACTGTCCCCGCACCAGCTGGACGACCTGACGCAGATCCTTGCCCCGGACGGTGATCCCGGACGCGGGCGTCCGCCCCGGCTCGTCTTCCATGACCAAGTCCTGGCCACCGTTCTGCACCT
>NZ_JNWV01000121.1 GCF_000716535.1 Streptomyces flaveolus
GGCGGACACCGCCGCCGCGACGCCGGTGCTGCTGCTGGACACGCTGGACGTGCAGGATCAGCCCTCGGACAACCCGGTCCACGCGCTCGCGCCGGATCATCCCGCCTACGTCATCTACACCTCCGGCTCCACCGGCCGACCCAAGGGCGTCGTCGTCGCCCACCGCAACGTGGTGCGGCTCTTCGACGCCACCCGGAAGTGGTTCGGCTTCGGTCCCGACGACGTCTGGACGCTGTTCCACTCGTACGCCTTCGACTTCTCCGTCTGGGAGCTGTGGGGAGCGCTGCTGCACGGCGGCCGACTCGTCGTGGTGCCCTACGAGGTCAGCAGAACGCCCGGCGCCTTCCTCGACCTGCTGGCCGATCACGGCGTCACCGTCCTCAACCAGACGCCGTCGGCCTTCTACCAGTTGGCCCAGGCCGACGCCGACGCCGACGCCTCCTCGCCGGGCCGCGAACTCGCCCTGCGCATTGTGGTGTTCGGCGGTGAGGCACTCCAGCCGTCCCGCCTCGCCGACTGGTACCGATGCCACCCCGACGACACGCCGGCCCTGATCAACATGTACGGAATCACCGAGACCACGGTCCACGTGACGTACCAGCCGCTGACCCGGGAGCGAGCGACCGCGGCGGCGGCCAGCGTCATCGGCGTCGGTATCCCCGACCTGCGGACGTATGTGCTCGGTCCCGGGCTGGAGTTGGTGGCGCCCGGCGTGGTGGGGGAGCTGTACGTCGCGGGGGCCGGTGTCGCCCGCGGGTATCTGGGCAAGCCCGGTATGACGGCCGAGCGGTTCGTGGCGGACCCGTACGCGTCCGAGCCGGGCACGCGGATGTACCGCACCGGCGACCTGGTGCGCTGGAACGACGACGGCGAGCTGGAGTTCGTCGGCCGCGCCGACCACCAGGTCAAGATCCGCGGCTTCCGCATCGAACCCGGCGAGATCGAGAACGTACTGACCGACCACCCCGACGTCGCCGAGGCCGCGGTGGTGGTCCGGGAGGAACCGTCCGGCGATGCCCGCCTTGTCGCCTACGTGGTGGCACGGGGAGCCCTCCGCGACGGCGACGTACGGGACTTCGCGCGGGAGCGGCTGCCCGACTACATGGTGCCGGCGGCCGTCGTGACACTGGACCGCATGCCGCTCACCGTCAACGGCAAGCTGGACAAGGGGGCACTTCCGGAACCGGACTTCACCGTGACCAGGTCGGGGCGGGAGGCGCGCACGCCGCAGGAGCAGATCGTGTGCGATCTGTTCGCGCAGGTGTTGGGGCTGCCGTGGGTCGGTGTCGAGGACGACTTCTTCGACCTGGGCGGGCACCCCCTGGCGACGCGGGAACGCCCCTCGGCCCTTCCCCTCTCGTCCGCCCAGCGGCGGCTGTGGTTCCTGCACAAGATGGAGGGGCCGAGCGCCACCTATAACATCCCCCTCGTCGTACGCCTGAACGGCGAGTTGGACCGTGCAGAGTCTGCGGACGGTGTTCCCCGAGACTGACGGCACGCCGTACCAGCACGTCCTCGACAGCGTGAGCGTGGAGCTGCCCGCCACGGACATCGGCAGCCGAGATCCCCCTACACGCCGAGTTGTTCACGGTGTCCGAACACCGACACGCGCTGCTGCTCGTCGTGCATCACATCGCGGGTGACGGGTGGTCGTTGGGCCCGCTGGCCGCTGACCTGACGCGTGCCTATACGGCGCGGGTGGAGGGGCGGGTGCCGGAGTGGT
>NZ_JNWV01000122.1 GCF_000716535.1 Streptomyces flaveolus
CCGAGTGCCGGGCCACCATCCGGAGCGCCCTGGACTGGTCCATCACCCACAACCCGTCCAGGGCAGCGGCATGAGCCCCCGCCCCGTCTCTCCCTTGAAGAGCCCTCCGGAGGCGTGTGACGGGCCGTCTGTCGCCGTCTCGGGCCCGCCCGGTGCGCGGGTGGGCGGGCCGAAGGTCGCCGCCCGTGAGGGCGTCCCTTCTGCTCTTCGTTCTGACCCGCGCCGGGGAGACGGCCGTTACCCCGTCGCGTGGCTGTCCATCAGTTCCCCGCGCTACGGCCACATGCCCACCGCCGCCTCACAGTGCCAGTGCGGCTGGAACCGCAGCGCCATCGGCCACGCCCAGGTGGCCGCGCTGATCGAAGCCCACACCGCCCACCGCGACACCTGCCCGCTCCGCAACCCCCAGGAAGGAAGCGAGCCGGGGTCGGGCAAGACGAGGGCGCTGGAGATCGTGGAAACCCTCGTGCCGCAGCCCATGACCGCCGTCAACGCCTCCGCTGCCGCGCTGTTCCGGTCCGTCTCCAGCGGCAACGGCAAGCCGACGATCCTGTTCGATGAGATCGACACCGTCTTCGGCCCCAAGGCCGGGGACAACGAGGAACTGCGCGGGTTCCTCAACGCCGGACACCGCCGCACCCCGTGATCATCCGCATGCGCCGACGGGCCAGGAACGAGAAGGTGGAGCCCTTCCGGGCCCGCGTCCACGAGGCCGAGGGCCACAAGCTCCGTGACCGGCTCGCCGCGTGGGCCGAGCAGGCACGAGGCTTCGTCATGGGGGCGTGGCCGGACATGCCGGACGGGGTGACCGACCGGCCGGCCGACGTGTGGGAACCCTTGCTCGCCATCGCCGATGCGGCCGGCGGCCACTGGCCCGAGCGGGCACGCCAGGCGTGCGTGACCCTGGTGACCGCGTCCAAGGCCAACGACAAGGGCAGCCTGGGCGTGCGGCTGCTGACCGACCTGCGCGACCACGTCATGGTCGGCATCGACCGCCTGCCCACCATCGCCATCCTCGACCGGCTCAACGCCCTGGACGACGCTCCGTGGGCTGACCTGAACGGCAAGCCGCTCGATAACCGGCGCCTGTCGCGGATGCTCGCGGAGTACATGACGGCGGACAACGAGCCGATCACCTCCCGCAACATCAAGGCCGCCGGAAGCGTCCTCAAGGGCTACTACGCCACCGATCTACGGGACGCATGGGCCCGCTACTGCCCCCCACCCCCGGAAAGTCCGCTACCTCCGCTACCCGGCATGGAAAACGCGGCCTGACCAGTAACAACGCGGTAGCGGCAACCGGCCCCGGTTGCCGCTACCGCCCCGCTACCCATCCGCTACCGCTACCCCTTCCCGCTACCTCCGACAGGCCCCTGACCTGCGAGGTAGCGGCGGTAGCGGAAGTAGCGGACTTCTCAGAGGGGGCGGGAACACCCCCGCCCGGATACCGGAGGTTCGACGTGCGCACCGCCGTGCCCGAAACACCCGAAGCCTTCACCGTGCCGGAGGTCATGACTGCGCTGCGCCTGAGTCGCAGCAAGGTCTACGACCTCATCCGCTCGCGTCAGTTGGCGAGCTTCACCATCGGCCGCGCTCGCCGCGTCTCCCCTGACAGCGTGCGCGCCTTCATGCAGGAACGAATTGAGGAGAACGCAGCCTGATGGCCTCCCGTAAGAGGAACCCCAACGGCGCTGGGAGCATCTGGCAGCGCAAGGACGGTCGTTACGAAGCCCGCGTGTACGTCCCGCAGCCGGACGGC
>NZ_JNWV01000123.1 GCF_000716535.1 Streptomyces flaveolus
GGGGCTTGACCCCGGATCCTGGACACCCGAGAGACTTGGATCTTGAGTCCAGGAGAACGGATGTCCCGTGGTCATGAAGCACTATCCGCCGGAGTTCAAGGTGGACGCGGTCGCGTTGTACCGGTCGCGGCCGGAGGCGACGATCAGGTCGGTCGCCGCTGATCTGGGGATCAACCCGGAGACGTTGCGCAACTGGGTCCGGGCGGCTGGGGCGAGCCGGCCGCGGGGACGCCGGGCGGAGGCGACCACCGAGCCGCCCACGCTGCTGGAGGCGGAGAACGCGGCCCTGCGCAAGAAGGTTCGTGAGCTGGAGGAGGAACGCGAGATCCTGCGGAAGGCGGCCAAGTATTTCGCCGGGGAGACGCGCTGGTGAACCGCTTCCAGTTCGTCGCCGACCACCAGCGCCGCTACGGCGTGAAGCGGCTGTGCACCATCCTCGGCATCGCCCGCTCCAGCTTCTATTACTGGCGCCGCACCGCCGAGCACCGGGCCGCCCGGCAGGCGGCCGACGCCGCTCTCGCCGCACGGATACGGGCCGTGCACCGTGAGTCGGACGGCACCTACGGCGTCCCCAGGATCACCGCCGAGCTCCGCGAGGCCGGCGAGCGGATTAACCACAAGCGGATCGCGCGGGTGATGCGGAGCATCGGCCTGGCAGGCGTGCGGCTGCGTCGCAGGCACCGCACCACGGTCGCGGACCCGGCCGCGGCGAAGGCCCCGGATCTGATCGGCCGCGACTTCACCGGGAGCAAGCCGAACACCAAGTACGTCGGCGACATCACCTATCTCCCCGTGGACGGCGGGAAGTTCCTCTACCTGGCCACCGTCGTCGACCTGGCCTCACGCCGCCTCGCAGGCTGGGCGATCGCGGATCACATGCGCACGGAGCTCGTCATCGAGGCCCTGGCCGCCGCCGAACGCACCCGCGGCAGCCTCGCTGGAGCGGTCATGCACACCGATCACGGCGCCCAGTACACCAGCCGGGCCTTCGCCGATGCCTGCCGCCAAGCCGGCGTCCGTCAGTCCATGAGCGCGATCGGCAGCTCAGCAGACAACGCACTCGCCGAGGCCTTCAACGCGACCTTCAAACGCGAAACGCTCCAGGGGCGCAAGCACTGGTCCAGCGAGCGCGAAGCCCGCCTCGACGCGTTCCGCTGGCTGCACCGCTACAACACCCGACGCCGTCACTCCCGTCTCGGATACCGCAGTCCGATCGCTTACGAGACAGCCTCCAAAACAACGTCAACTACGCTGGCACCAGCCGCATAACCCGTGTTCAGGACTCGGGGTCAAGGCCCGC
>NZ_JNWV01000124.1 GCF_000716535.1 Streptomyces flaveolus
GAGCGTCAGCCAGGCAACTACCTGGCCTTCCTCGGACTCGCAGCCGCCCTCTGCTGCTACAAGCGACTCCTCAAACTAACCATGTAGGACACGGTCTAATACTCCAGCAGCGGTTCGTGTCCTGAGCTGCGTTTTGGGTAGTGGCAGCGGCGGGCGATGGCTTGGCGGCGTCTTCTCCGGGCCGACCATTTCAGTGCGTGGGTGACGGGGTCGCGGTCGGCTCGTGGGTGGGGCAGGAGAGCGTCCAGGAGTCGCCGTATCTCTGCCACGGTGAGCGGGATGAGCGCTGATCCGTTTCTGCAGCCCCCCTTGCGGCCTCGCCGTCGGCCTGAGGGTGTGCTGCGAGTGTGGTCAGGACCGCGTGGACGAGCATGGCCAGGGTGATATGCCTGTACCAGCCGGGATAGCGGCGGACCTCGTACTCATCCAGGCCGCACTCGTTCTTCGCGGCCTGGAAGCACTCCTCGATCGCCCAGCGGGAGCCGGCGATCCGGGCCAGCTCGGCGATTGCGACGCCCATGGGTGCGTAGGCCAGGTAGTAGGCCACATCTTCGGGATCGGACAGGCTGCGGCGGGCCATCACCCACCGGTGATGGGTCGGCGGGTCGGGGTCGAAGATGAGGTTGGCGGGCAGCCTGGCCCCGGCCCAGTCGTAGATCCGCGGGCCTTTCGCCCCGTCACCGCAGGACAGCCGCTGCCAGGCATCGCCAGGGGCGTCCTCGATGAGCTGGTCGATGCGCCAGATACCGGCCAGGGACTTGATCTGCTGTGACTTCGGCACCGCCACCACGTAACCGACGTCGAGTTGCTCGAGCAGGCGGCGAAAGTGCCAGTCCTGCCCATAGGCCTCGTCCGCGGTGACCCAGGCAGCGGGCAGACCCGCACCGAGACACCGGCGGACGATGTTCCGGGCCAGCTCGCCCTTGGTGGCAAAGCCGCGTTCGTCTGGGATCTTCGCTGCCCGGCAGCGGTCACGGTCGGAGGTCCAGGCTTTGGGCAGGTAGAGCTCCCGGTCCACCAGGGCCCGGCCCGAGCCGGTGGCGTAGGCGGCGAACACGCCGATCTGGCAGTTGTCGATCTTTCCTGAGGTGCCGGTGTACTGTCGGCCCACCCCGGCCGAGGTGGTGCCCTTCTTGATGAACCCGGTGTCGTCGATGATCAGCACGCCACCGGGGCCAAGAGACTCACCGACTAAGACCGTGTCCTATGTGGCGGTGGTTCGTTGGTCAGGTCATGGGGCGGGATACGTGGAGTTGGATTGTTCCGGATGGGCTGTGGGAGATCGCGAA
>NZ_JNWV01000125.1 GCF_000716535.1 Streptomyces flaveolus
TGGCTGTTGTCCGGTCACACCGAGGAAGCCCTGCGTGAACGCGCCGCCCAGCTACACGACTACCTGACCCAGCACCCCGACACCGACACCGACGCCATCGCCAAGGTCCTCGCCGACGGCCGCGCCCACCTCGACCACCGCGCCGTCATCGCCACCCACACCACCCACCACCTCCACCAAGCCCTCCACGCCCTCGCCCAAGGCACCCCCCACCCCGACCTCGTCCAAGGCAACGTCCAACCCCTGGGCAAAACCGTCTTCGTCTTCCCCGGCCAAGGCTCCCAATGGGACGGCATGGCCACCCACCTCCTCGCCACCCAACCCGTCTTCGCCGACCACCTCACCGCCACCGCCCACGCCCTCCAACCCCACACCGGCTGGAACCTCATCGACATCCTCACCGGCCACCCCGACACACCCCCCACCAACCGCGTCGACATCATCCAACCCGCCCTCTTCGCCGTCATGACCAGCCTCGCCACCCTCTGGCAACACCACGGCATCCACCCCGACGCCGTCATCGGCCACTCCCAAGGCGAAATCGCCGCCGCCTACATCGCCGGAGCCCTCACCCTCCACGACGCCGCCAAAATCGTCGCCCTCCGCTCCCAAACCCTCCTCACCCTCGCCGGCACCGGCGCCATGGCCTCCATCCCCCTCTCCCCCGACGACACCACCCCCCACCTCACCCCCTACACCGACCTCCACATCGCCGCCCACAACGGCCCCCACACCACCGTCATCGCCGGCAACCCCGAAGAACTCCAACACCTCGTCACCACACTCAACCAACACAACATCCAAGCCCGCACCATCCCCGTCGACTACGCCTCCCACACCCCCCACATCCACCCCCTCAAACAAACCATCCTCGACACACTCCACGACATCACACCCCAGCCCAGCACCATCACCTTCTACTCCACCCTCACCACCACCCCCCTCGACACCACCCAACTCACCGCCGACTACTGGTACAACAACCTCGCCAACCCCGTCCTCCTCCACCCCACACTCCACAACCTCCACCACGACGGCCACACCACCTACATCGAAACCAGCCCCCACCCCGTCCTCACCACCCCCCTCACCGACACCCTCCCCGACACCCTCACCACCGGCACCCTCCGCCGCCACCACGGCACCACCACCCGCTTCCACCAATCCCTCGCCCACCTCCACACCCACGGCCACCCCACCCACTGGCACACCCCCACCCCCACCACC
>NZ_JNWV01000126.1 GCF_000716535.1 Streptomyces flaveolus
GGTTGCGTCCTGAGAAGTGGTGTACGGGTTCCCACCTGATCCGGGCGTTTGCCCCGGCGTCGGAGTGAGAGTCCGGATACAAGAACGGCCACCGGCTGATCTTCGAGTTGTCGAAGGCTCGAAGGAGATCAGCACGATGACCGCACCCGACAGTCTGCCCCTGCACGCCCTCGCGGAAGACAACCTCGCCGCGGCGAGTCCCGATCTGCTGCGCGCGATGGTCAAGACGTTCGCCGACGCACTCATGTCCGCGGAGGCCGACACTCTCTGCAATGCCGAATACGGCCAGGTCAGCGAGGAAAGAGTCAACCACCGCAACGGCTATCGCCCACGCGAGTGGGACACCCGCGCCGGGACCGTCGAACTCGCCATCCCCAAGCTCAGGTCCGGCAGTTACTTCCCGCACTGGCTCCTGGAACGACGGCGCCGGGCCGAACAGGCCCTGATCTCGGTGGTCGCCACCGCCTACCTGCTCGGCGTCTCCACACGCAGAGTCGAGAAACTCGCCCAGTCCCTCGGCGTCACCCAGCTGTCGAAGTCCCAGGTCTCCGCGATGGCCAAGCACCTGGACGAACAGGTCGCCGCCTTCCGCAACCGGCCACTGGAGGCCGGACCCTACTCATTCGTCTGGGTCGACGCGCTGACCCAGAAGGTCCGCGAGGGCGGCCGCATCATCAACGTCCACGCGCTGATCGCGGTCGGGGTCAACGCCGACGGGCACCGCGAGATCCTCGGCATCGACGTCGCCACCGCTGAGGACGGCGCCGGCTGGCTTGCCTTCCTGCGCTCGCTGATCGCCCGCGGCCTGTCCGGCGTCCAGCTCGTCATCTCCGACGCCCACGCCGGCCTGGTAGACGCCATCGGCGCCGTGCTGCCCGGCGCCTCCTGGCAGAGATGCCGCACCCACTACGCCCGCAACCTGCTCTGCCAGGTCCCCAAGTCCGCCCAGCCCTGGGTCGCCACGCTGCTGCGGACCGTCTTCGAACAACCCGACTCCGAGGCGGTCCAGGCCCAGATGCGGCACGTCCTCGACGCCCTGGAGGCCAAGTTCCCCAAGGCCGCCGAACACCTCGACGCCGCTCAGCACGAGCTGCTGGCATTCACCGCCTTCCCCCGCGAGATCTGGCGGCAGATCTGGTCGAACAACCCGCAGGAACGGCTGAACAAGGAGATCCGCCGCCGCACCGACGTGGTCGGCATCTTCCCCGACCGCACCGCCGTCATCC
>NZ_JNWV01000127.1 GCF_000716535.1 Streptomyces flaveolus
AGAAACCGACGACACCGTCCTGCCCACCGAACTCACCGCATAGCCTCAAAACGAGATCACCGAGTGGCCGTCGATACACCACTCCAGCGGACGTGACCGCTCAGGGTTGGTGCAGCTCGGCGCCGATGTACCTGAGCTTGTCCATCGCGACAGGTGTGGCGCTATCGCCGGATCGGGCGAGGTCGGCCGTTCGGGTCTTGCCGGGGCTTCGATTCACTTCGGTCCAGGATGGTCACCACGGGCACACCGGTTGGGCGGCCGGCGAGCAACGACGCGATGTGGTCCGCGCACCGGACGGCCGCCGTGGACACGTTGGCGGCCCGAGCGGCTTCAAGTTCCTCCGTCAATTGGCAGGTGTCGGGTGGGGCACAGAGCCCGGAAGCGCTCCGCGCCGCTTCGCCGGGTAGTGCTGAGAGCCGCTTCTCCAACTGGCGTACCCGCGCGCCGAGACCGATGTTCCGCTCCAGTGCGTTGGCAAGGTCGGCCCGTAAGAGGCAGTCAACGGGTGGTTGTGGCGTACTGGTCCGACGACAACTCGAACACCCGTACCTGCCGACCGCTGGTGGGATTGACGGTCTCACGCACCGGACGCATCCCCAGTTTGGTCATGATCCGTTCGGAGGCGTCGTTGCCCACTTGAGCGATGCTGACGATCCGCTCCAGCCCTCGCTCCTCGAACCCGAACCGTACAGCGGCCGCAGCGGCCTCGGTGGCCAGGCCCTGCCCCCAGTGGGAACGTCCCAGCCGCCAGCCGACCTCGACCGCCGGCAGTACCTCCGGCAAGAAGTTGGGCACCGAAAGGCCGGTGAATCCGGCCAACTCGCCAGTGGACCGGATCTCCACGGCGAACAGGCCGAAGCCCTGTGACTCCCACTCGTTCTCCCACGCCTGGATCCCGTCGCGCGTCTGCTGTTCGTCACGGACGCTGCCGTCGCGGATCCACCGCATGACCTTGGGGTCGGCATTGACGGCCGCCATGGGCGCAACGTCTTCCTCGCGCCAGCGACGCAGGATCAACCGAGGAGTCTCAAGCGTGACCATCCCCTCATTCTGGATCACAAACGGGCTCGCCGCCATCCTCACCAGGCGCTTCGATACGCGCCCTAGGCAGTGTCTTCAAATGATCTTGAGTGGTGGATCATGGACGGGTGATACGTCGCCATGAACTGTCCGATGCCGAGTGGGAGTTCGTCCGGCCGTT
>NZ_JNWV01000128.1 GCF_000716535.1 Streptomyces flaveolus
TACTGACGTTGTAGTCGTGGTGTCGTCGGTGTGAGGCCTGTTCCGGTGAGGCATCCGTCGATGATGTCGCTGCGGTATTGGATTTGGCGGAGGCCGTGTCGGAGCCGGTGGATGAGATGGCTCGGGTCGGTGAAGGCCGTGTTGGCCTGGGTGGTTCGGCGGAGGACCGACCAGATCCCTTCCACGGGGTTGAGGTCGGGTGCGTAAGACGGCAGGTGGTAGGCGGTGAGCCAGTCCTGCGCGTCGATGAAGGCCCGCATGCGGCGGTCTTTGTGGACGTTCAAGTTGTCCCAGATGAGGACGATGGGTGCGTCGAGCTGCTGGTGGGCGGCGATGAGGAGATCGCGGTACTCGGTCCACGCGAAGCTCTTGCGGCCTGTGCTCTTGTGATCTGCATGCCGTTTTGGCCGGTAGATGAGGCGAGAGCGCTCGCCGGGTTTGTAGCAGCACAGGGCGGCGATGGAGAAGCGACGCTGGGAACGGCCGCGGACCCGGATGACCGGTGTAGTGCCGCGTTGGCTCCAGGTGCGTGAAGTCGGCGGCGTCATCGAGAATCCCGCTTCGTCTTCGAAGACGATCCAGGCCCCGAGCACCGCCGCGGTGCTTCCACGTGCGGCCACACCTCCTTCACCCAGCCGGCCACCACGGCTTCGTCGCGTTCTACCGCACGACGGGCCGGAACCTGATGACTCCAGCCATGGCGCCGCAGCATCTGCGAGATCCCCGACAACGTCATCGACTTGTGAAACCGCCGACCGATCAGCGTCTTTATCCTGGCCAGTGTCCATCTCTGGTCCGGCCAGCCATGCGCGACCGGCCCCTTGGACAGCTCCTCCTCGAGCACGGCGAACAGTGCGTCGCTCAGCTTCGGCTTGGACGCTGGGCCGCGAGAGCGGACCCCCTCCCGGCCAGCCGTCTTCCAAGCCTGCCGCCACCGCTGGACCGACCGGACGCTGACCCGTAACTCCTTCGCGATGTCCGTGCTGCCCCGCCCCTCGGCGAACATCACCGCTGCTTCCATCCGAACCCGCTCGCGGAACGCTTGCCTCTCCGCGGTCAGACCCCCACCCTGCGGATACCTCATACACCCGGCATACCGCGACGATCACCGACCGTCAGCCCCTACGACAACCCGCCTTCAAGGTCAGTAAC
>NZ_JNWV01000129.1 GCF_000716535.1 Streptomyces flaveolus
GCCGTCTACGCCGACCCGGACCGGGACGCTCTGCATGTCCGCGCCGCGGATGAGGCGTTCGCCCTGGGCGGTGACACCCCGGCCACCAGCTACCTGGTCATCGACAAGATCCTCAACGCGGCACGGGAATCCGGCGCGGACGCCGTCCATCCGGGATACGGCTTCCTCTCCGAGAACGCCGACTTCGCCCAGGCCGTCCTGGACGCCGGACTGATCTGGATCGGCCCGCCACCACAGGCCATCCGCGACCTCGGCGACAAGGTCGCCGCCCGCCACATCGCCCAGCGCGCCGGCGCACCCCTGGTCGCGGGCACCCCGGACCCCGTCTCCGGCGCCGACGAAGTCGTCGCCTTCGCCCGGGAACACGGCCTGCCCATCGCGATCAAGGCCGCCTTCGGCGGCGGCGGCCGCGGCCTGAAGGTGGCCCGCACCCTCGAAGAAGTCCCCGAACTGTACGACTCCGCCGTACGCGAGGCGGTCGCCGCCTTCGGCCGCGGCGAGTGCTTCGTCGAGCGCTACCTGGACCGCCCACGCCACGTGGAGACCCAGTGCCTGGCCGACAAGCACGGCAACGTGGTCGTGGTCTCCACCCGCGACTGCTCCCTCCAGCGCCGCCACCAAAAACTCGTCGAAGAGGCCCCCGCCCCGTTCCTGTCCGAGGAACAGGTCGCCGAGCTCTACCGCGCCTCGAAGGCCATCCTGAAGGAAGCCCGCTACGAAGGCGCCGGCACCTGCGAGTTCCTGGTCGGCCAGGACGGCACCATCTCCTTCCTGGAAGTCAACACCCGCCTCCAGGTGGAACACCCGGTGACCGAGGAGGTCGCCGGCATCGACCTGGTCCGCGAGATGTTCCGCATCGCCGACGGCGAGCCCCTCGGCTACGACGACCCCGTCCTGCGCGGTCACTCGTTCGAGTTCCGCATCAACGGCGAGGACCCCGGCCGCAACTTCCTCCCGGCCCCCGGCACGGTCACCCGCTTCGACCCCCCGTCCGGCCCCGGCGTCCGCCTGGACGCCGGCGTGGAATCCGGCGCCGTCATCGGCCCCGCCTGGGACTCCCTGCTCGCCAA
>NZ_JNWV01000130.1 GCF_000716535.1 Streptomyces flaveolus
GTCCAGAGCCAGAGCGGCGACATTGCGATGCGTCACCACGATCCCCTTGGGCGCACCCGTCGAACCCGAGGTATACATCACGTACGCCGCATCACCCGACCCCACACCCACCCTGGGATCACCAGGGTCGGACGCATAGGACCGAGGAGACTCGATGTGGAGCAACTCCACGGCCTCGGCACCGGATTCCGGCACCGACCGTTCGTCGGTGATCAGCAGGCGCGCGCCGGTGTCAGCCAGGACATGGCGGATGCGGTCGGCCGGATAGCGGGCGTCGAGGGGAACATAGACCGCCCCCGCCTTCATCAGGCCCAGCACCGTGGTGACCGTCGCGACCGAACGCTCCAGAAGGACACCGACCGCGTCACCGGGCCGCACTCCCCTACCGATCACCTCATGCGCGAACTGGGCCGCGAGCACGTCGAGTTGTGCGTACGTGAGCGTGTCGGCGCCGTCCGTGACCGCCAGGGCATCGGGCGTCTCAGCCACCTGCCGGACGAACAGCTCGCCCAGGGAGACATCCGGCACGGCATAAACCGTGTCGTTGAACTCGACCACAGCACGGCGGTGTTCGTCGGGGGTGAGGATGTCGATGTCAGCCAGAGGACGGTCGGGATCGGACACGGCCGCGTCCAACAGCCTCAGCCAACGGTCGAACAGGACCTGCACAGTGGGCGCGTCGTAGATGTCGCTGGAGTACTCGACGGCACCAGTGAGGCCCTGGGGCTCGCCGCGCTCCCCGCGCCGCTCGGCAAGGCTGAAGAAGAGGTCGAACTTCGCCGTCCCCGTCCTGCCCAGCTCGATCTCGGCTCGCAGTCCGGGGAGCTCCAGCTCGGTCTCGGGGGCGTTCTGGAGCGCGAGCATGACCTGGAACAGCGGATGGTGCGACAGGGTGCGGGCCGGGTTCAGCAGCTCCACCAGGTACTCGAAGGGGACGTCCTGGTGC
>NZ_JNWV01000131.1 GCF_000716535.1 Streptomyces flaveolus
CCCGTCGACCCCGAATACCCCGCCGACCGCATCACCTACATGCTGGAGGACTCCCGCCCCGTCCACGTCCTCGCGACCCCGCTGGACGAACTGCCCCTGAACACCCTCCACACCACCGACATCACCGACACCGAACGCACCGCACCACTGCTGACCGACTCCCCCGCCTACGTCATCTACACCTCCGGCTCCACCGGCCGCCCCAAAGGGGTCGTCGTCACCCACTCCGGCATCGCGAGCCTGTCGTACTCCCAGACCCGCGCCTTCGAGGTCACCGAGCACAGCCGGGTGCTGCAGTTCGCGTCGCCGAGCTTCGACGCGGCGGCGTGGGAGGTGTGCATGGCGCTGCTGGCGGGGGCGCGGCTGGTCATGGCCCCGGCCGATCAGCTCCTGCCCGGCGAACCCCTGGCCGCCGTACTGGCCCGCCACCGGGTCACCCACGCGACCCTGCCCCCCGCCGCGCTCCCCGTCATGCCGGAGGACGGCCTGCCCGAGGGCATGACCCTGGTCGTGGCAGGCGAGGCCTGCCCGCCCGCCCTGGTGGACACCTGGTCCGCCGGCCGCCGCATGATCAACGCCTACGGCCCCACCGAGTCCGGTTCCCGCCGGGGTGCCCGGTGAGCTGTACGTGTCCGGTGCGGGGCTGGCCCGTGGCTACCTCGGGCGTCCGGCGCTCACGGCGGGCCGGTTCGTCGCCGACCCGTTCGGCGCCCCCGGGGCCCGCATGTACCGCACCGGAGACCTGGTCCGCTGGCGGAACGACGGCCAGCTCGAGTTCGTCGGACGCGCCGACCACCAGGTCAAGATCCGCGGCTTCCGGCCGCCGAACGCCTGCCCGAGTACATGGTCCCGTCGGCGATCGTGCCGCTCGACGCACTGCCCCTGACCCCCAACGTGGAGGTCCGCGGCCTGTTCGAGGCGCCCACCCCCGAGGGGCTGGCCCGGCGGCTCGACCGCGCCGCACGTGCCGTCGCCGCGCCCTCGGCCCGTCCGCGCCCGGACACGGTTCCGCTGTCGTACGCCCAGCGGCGGCTGTGGATGCTCGACCGCGTCGAAGGCGGCGGATCCACCTACAACGTGCCGCTCGCGCTGCGCCTGGACGGCCCCGTGGACGTACCGGCGCTGCGGACGGCGCTGGCCGACGTGGTGGCCCGGCACGAGAGCCTGCGGACCGTGTTCGCCGAGCGTGACGGCGTGCCGCACCAGGTGGTCCTGCCCGCCGACACCGAGGTGGCGTTCACGGTGCAGGAGGTCACGGCCGGCGAACTGGAGCAGGCCTCGGCGGAGGCGGCCCGGCACCTCTTCGCGCTCGGCGCCGAAGTGCCGTTCCGGGCCACGCTGTTCCCCGTGGACGGCGGCGAGCGGCATGTGCTCCTGCTCCTGATGCACCACATCGTGGCCGACGGCTGGTCGGCGGGACCGCTGCTGCGGGACCTGTCCACCGCCTACACCGCCCGGCTCGACGGCAGGACACCCGACTGGGAGCCGCTGCCGGTCCAGTACGCCGACTACGCCCTGTGGCAGCAGGACGTCCTCGGCGACGACACCGACCCCGACAGCCTCCTCTCACGCCAACTGACCTCGTC
>NZ_JNWV01000132.1 GCF_000716535.1 Streptomyces flaveolus
CCTACCCCCCGCACGACAGCAGAACCAGCCAATCTGACGAACCTTCCCAACCGTCATGCGTCATGACGCATCCCGTGAGATAGAGTCTGGGCTTAGTACGCACCCCCTACCCTGGCCCCTCCCCTCATCACATGCAGAGGAAATACTGGCCCGTCAATTCCACTACCACCAACGAAAAACCTCCACTCGTCACCTCTTCACAGCCGAACAGAAAGCGGATCTCGGGATGCCTCACATGGAATTGCGACCGCATCAGGCGGAAGCCGTAGACGCCGTGGTGAAGCACCTTCAGGACCCACCAGGGGGGCGCATTCCCCCGGAGGGGCTGCGGACACAGGTAATCGCCGCTACTGGATCGGGCAAGACGTTGATTGCCGTGGAATCGGCGCGGCGGCTGGCTGCGAGGCGTGTCCTGGTCCTGGTGCCGACACGGGACCTGCTGACACAGATGGCCGGCGCGTGGCGCCGGGGCGGCCGGCGGGGGGCGATGGTCGGGGTGTGCGACCTGGGGCCCGAGGAGTCCGACGGCGTCCCGTGTACCACCGACCCGGATGAACTCCTGTCATGGGTACAGGACCTGGACGTCGTCACCGTGTTCGCGACCTACGCGGCGGTGGGGCTGGGCAAGCTCCAGCGGGCCCACGAGGCGGGCTTGCCGGTGTGGGACCTCATGATCATTGACGAGGCCCACAGGACAAGTGGTGACGGCATGAAGCCGTGGGCGGCGGTTCACCATCAGGCGCGGATTCCAGCGGTGCGACGGCTCTACATGACCGCGACTCCGCGTGTGTGGGAGGCCGATGGGGAGCAGCCGCGGTTGGTGGCTTCGATGGACCGGGACTCGCCGGTGTTCGGGCCGGTGGCGTTCGAGCTGAAGCTGTCGGAGGCGGTCCGGCGGGGGATCGTTGCGCCGTATCAGGTGG
>NZ_JNWV01000133.1 GCF_000716535.1 Streptomyces flaveolus
CCGTTGTCGGGGACGACGTAGGCGATCAGGCGGGTGCTGCCGGGCTGGTCATGATGAGCGACCACGGCGGCCTGACCGACCGCGGGATGATCGGTCAGGACGTTTTCGATCTCACCGGGCTCGATCCGGAAGCCACGGACCTTGACCTGCTGGTCGGCGCGGCCCCTGTACTCCAGATCCCCGTCGGCGTTGACCCGCACGAGGTCACCGGTGCGGTACATGCGTCCGCCCGGCTCGGGTCCGAAGGGATCGGCGACGAACCGCTCGGCGGTCATGCCGGGCTTGTTCAGATAGCCGCGGGCCAGACCGGCCCCGGCGATGTACAACTCGCCGGTCACCTGGGGCGGCACCGGCCGCAGGTGTGCGTCCAGGACGTAGACACGGGTGTTGGCCATCGGACGGCCGATCGGCACGGTCGCGCTGCCGGTGTAGGGGCGCGGCACACGGTGGTGGGTGGCGAACGTGGTCGTCTCCGTCGGCCCGTACCCGTCCACGACCGTCAGCGCCGGGCAGGCCTCGTGCAGGCGCTGCACCGTGGCGCCGGAAACGGCCTCGCCGCCCGACCACACCTCCCGCACTGCCGACAGCGCGTCCACGGCGTGCTCGGCGACCACATTCAGCAGAGAACTGGTCAGCCACAGCGCGGTGATGTCCTGGCTGGTGATGGTGTGCTGCAGGGCGGGAACGTCCAGGTCCCCGGCCGGGGCCACGACGACGGTCCCGCCGCTCAGCAGCGGCACCCACAGCTCGTACGTGGAGGCGTCGAACGCGGCCGGCGAATGCAGCAACACCCGCTGATGCGCCGATCGGTCGAACCGCGGGTCCAGAGCCAGAGCGGCGACATTGCGATGCGTCACCACGATCCCCTTGGGCGCACCCGTCGAACCCGAGGTATACATCACGTACGCCGCATCACCCGA
>NZ_JNWV01000134.1 GCF_000716535.1 Streptomyces flaveolus
GGGCCGGTTCGTCGCCTCCGGTGAACTGCCCCGTCCCATGGTGGAGGAGGCTCTTCAAGGGGCGGGAGAGGCGGCCGGTCTGCCGCCGGCCGAGTGCCGCGCCACCATCCGGAGCGCCCTGGACTGGTCCATCACCCACAACCCATCCAGGGCGGCAGCATGAGCCCCCGCCCCGTCGCCCCCTTGAAGAGCCCCCCGGAGGCTTCTGACGGGCCGTCTGACGCCGTCTCGGGCCCGCCCGGTGCGCGGGTGGGCGGGCCGAAGGTCGCCGCCCGTAAGGGCGTCCCTTCTGCTCTTCGTTCTGACCCGCGCCAGGGCGACGGCCGTTACCCCGTCGCGTGGCTGTCCATCAGCTCCCCGCGCTACGGCCACATGCCCACTGCCGCCTCACAGTGCCAGTGCGGCTGGAACCGCAGCGCCGTCGGCCACGCCCAGGTGGCCGCGCTGATCGAAGCCCACACCGCCCACCGCGACACCTGTCCGCTCCGCCACCCCCGGGAAGGGAGGGCCGCCGCATGACCGCACCCGCCGCCATCGACGGGGCCGCGCTGCTCAACGAGGTGGAAGCCTTCCACCGCCGGTTCAACGTCTTCCCCACCGAGGCCGCATACGTCGCGGTCGCGCTGTGGGACGCGCACGCCCACCTGCTCGACTGCTTCGACTCCACCCCCCGCATCGCCTTCCTGTCCCCCGAACCGGGGTCGGGCAAGACCCGGGCGCTGGAGATCGTGGAAACCCTCGTGCCGCAGCCCATGACCGCCGTCAACGCATCCGCCGCCGCGCTGTTCCGGTCCGTCTCCAGCGGCAACGGCAAACCGACGATCCTGTTCGATGAGATCGACACCGTCTTCGGCCCCAAGGCCGGGGACAACGAGGAACTGCGCGGGTTCCTCAACGCCGGACACCGCCGCACC
>NZ_JNWV01000135.1 GCF_000716535.1 Streptomyces flaveolus
CTAGGCAGTTTCGTTTGGATCGGTTGGTCGTTGGTCTGGGTGTGCCGTTGACTGATGCGCAGTGGGCGCGGATCGAGCCGTTGCTCCCGGACCGGACACCGAAGCGGGGTGGCCGCTGGCGGGACCACCGTGAGGTGATCGACGCGATCGCCTACAAGTTCCAGACCGGGACGCAGTGGGTGCATCTGCCGGAGAAGTATGGCAACTGGCGGGGCGTCTACAACCGGCTGCGGATGTGGGCCGTCGACGGCACCTGGGAACGGGTGTTCACCGCGCTGGTGGCACAGGCAGACGCGGACGAGGACGTCAGCTGGGCCGTCTCGGTGGACTCCACGATCGTGCGGGCTCACCAGCACGCTGCCGGGGCCCGCAAAAAGGGGCACCGGCCGGAGAGCCGGACGATCACGCCATCGGCCGGTCCCGCGGCGGACTGACCACGAAGATCCACCTCGCCGCCGACGGTCGGTGTCGGCCCTTGGCCTTCCATCTCACTGCCGGCCAGGCCGGCGACGCACCCGCCTTCGCGGGGGTGATGGCCCGCCTGCGCGTTCCCCGTCGACGAGGAAGGCCGCGCACCAGACCCGACGTGGTCATGGCCGACAAGGCGTACTCCTCCCGCGAGATCCGGGACCACCTGCGCAGACGCGGCATCCCCGCGGTGATCCCGGAACGGGCCGACCAGCAGGCCAACCGGGTACGGCGCGGACGGGCCGGTGGCAGACCTCCGGCCTTCGACCGGGAGGCGTACAAGCAACGCAACACCGTCGAACGATGCATCAACCGCTTGAAGCAGTGGCGCGGCATCGCCACCCGCTACGAGAAGACCGCGACCATCTACCTGGCCGGACTCCACATCGCAGGCATCTTCCTCTGGTCCGCCCGCTGATCCAAACGAAACCGCCTAG
>NZ_JNWV01000136.1 GCF_000716535.1 Streptomyces flaveolus
CTAGGCAGTGTCTTCAAATGATCTTGAGTGGTGGATCATGGACGGGTGATACGTCGCCATGAACTGTCCGATGCCGAGTGGGAGTTCGTCCGGCCGTTGCTGCCCGTGTCGTCGCGGGGGCGCAAGCGGCTGGATGACCGCAGGGTCCTCAACGGGATCGTGTGGAAGTTCCGTACCGGGACGGCCTGGCGGGATGTGCCCGAGCGGTACGGGCCGTGGGCCACGCTGCACACCCGTTTTCGCCGGTGGGCGGCGGACGGCACGTTCGAACGGATGCTCCGCGCCGCCCAGTCCCGGGCCGACGCCGTCGGTGACATCGACTGGCTGGTGTCGGTCGACTCCACCATCGTCCGCGCCCACCAGCATGCCGCCGGCGCTCGAAAAGGGGGCTCCGCAGCCCAGCTCTCGGGCGCTCCCGAGGCGGCCTGACCAGCAAGATTCACCTGGCCTGCGACGGTGCCGGCCGCCCGCTCGCCTTCATCGTCACGGGCGGCAACACCAACGACTGCACCCAGTTCTCCGCCGTGATGGAGGCGATCCGGGTGCCCCGCACCGGCCCGGGGCGGCCCCGGGTGCGGCCCTCGCACGTCCTGGGCGACAAGGGCTACAGCTCCAGGGCGATACGCAGCTGGCTGCGTCGGCGCGGGATCAGCCACACCATTCCCGAGCGAGCCGATCAGGTCCGCAACCGGCTGAACCGCGGCAGCCGTGGCGGACGGCCCCCGGCCTTCGACCGCGACACCTACAAGCGGCGCAACGTGGTGGAACGGTGCTTCAACAAGCTGAAGCAGTGGCGCGGCATCGCCACCCGGTACGACAAGACCACCGAGTCCTACCAAGCAGCCATCACCCTCGCATCGCTCCTGATGTGGGCGTGACATTTGACGACAGAACCTAGGGC
>NZ_JNWV01000137.1 GCF_000716535.1 Streptomyces flaveolus
GCGTGGTGGCGGAGTGTGGATGTGTGCCCGGCGGGAGCGGGGCCCCTCTTCTCCGGGGGGTTCGGTGTGCCGGGTGTGTCAGGACACCGCATCGACCCTCTGAGCAGGAGTGCCCTCATGGCCAGGACCACCGTCACCTTCGACAGCGCCGGCATCGAGATCGCCGCCCACCTCTACACCCCCGACGCCCCGGCGGCGGGCCCGCGTCCGGCACTGGTGGTCGGTCACCCCGGTACCGCGGTGAAGGAACAGACCTCCGGCACCTACGCGCGGCGGCTGGCCGAGCGGGGATTCGTCACCCTCGCCTTCGACGCGGCCTACCAGGGCGCCTCCGGCGGCCTGCCGCGCGGTCTGGAGGACCCCGCCCAGCGGGTGGAGGACTTCAAGGCCGCCGTGTCCTACCTGACCACCCGCGAGGAGGTCGACCCCGCCCGGATCGGACTGCTCGGCATCTGCGCCTCCGGCGGCTACTGCCTGACCGCCACCGGCGGTGACCACCGCGTCAGGGCCGTCGCCACCGTCAGCGGCGTCGACGTCGCCCGCCAGTTCCGCCTCGGCGCGGACGGCTCCCAGGACCCGGCCGTCTTCCAGGCCCTCCTGGACGCCGCCGCCCAGGCCCGCACCACCGCCGCCCGCGGCGAGGACCCCGGCGCCATGCCGGTCTTCCCCGACACCGCCGAACAGGCCGCCGCCCTCGGCGGCGAACACGCCGTCGAAGGCTTCGACTACTACTGCACCCCCCGCGGCCGGCACGAACGCTCCGCGAAGCACTTCGCCTGGCAGAGCATCGACAAGCTGGCCTCCTTCGACGCCTTCTTCGCCGTCCCCCTCATCGGCCCCCGCCCCCTGCTCCAGATCATCGGCAGCCGCGCCGTCACCTCCTGGATGGCC
>NZ_JNWV01000138.1 GCF_000716535.1 Streptomyces flaveolus
TCGGGCCGGGTGGCGTACACCTTCGGGCTGGAGGGCCCCGCCGTCACCGTGGACACCGCCTGCTCCTCCTCCCTCGTCGCCCTCCACCTCGCCGCCCAAGCACTGCGCACCAACGAATGCGACCTCGCCCTCGCCGGCGGCGTCACCGTCATGGCCA
Organism: Streptomyces flaveolus; assembly: GCF_000716535.1. GTDB lineage: Bacteria > Actinomycetota > Actinomycetes > Streptomycetales > Streptomycetaceae > Streptomyces > Streptomyces flaveolus_A. The sequence continues at coordinate 158 of NZ_JNWV01000138.1, forward strand.
GCCCCGCCACCTTCATCGAATTCAGCCGCCAACGCGGACTCGCCCCCGACGGCCGCTGCAAACCCTTCTCCGCCACCGCCGACGGCACCGGCTGGAGCGAAGGCGCCGCCCTCCTCCTCATCGAACGCCTCACCGACGCCCACAAAAACAACCACCCCGTCCTCGCCATCCTCCGCGCCACCGCCATCAACCAAGACGGCGCCAGCAACGGACTCACCGCCCCCAACGGCCCCGCCCAACAACGCGTCATCCACCAAGCCCTCCACAACGCCCACCTCACCCCCAACGACATCGACGCCGTCGAAGCCCACGGCACCGGCACCCGCCTCGGCGACCCCATCGAAGCCCAAGCACTCCTCGCCACCTACGGCCAACACCACACCCCCCAAAACCCCCTCTACCTCGGCTCCCTCAAATCCAACATCGGCCACACCCAAGCCGCCGCCGGAGCCGCCGGCATCATCAAAATGATCATGGCCATCCACCACGGCCACCTCCCCCCAACCCTCCACGCCGACCAACCCACCCCCCACGTCGACTGGACCCCCGCCACCATCCAACTCCTCACCCAACCCCGCCCCTGGCCCACCACCAACCACCCCCGCCGCGCCGCCATCTCCTCCTTCGGCATCAGCGGCACCAACGCCCACGCCATCATCGAACAACCCACGGA
>NZ_JNWV01000139.1 GCF_000716535.1 Streptomyces flaveolus
CTTCGCCAACACCCCCGACATCCTGCACGCCTACCTCCAGCACGGCGGACGTCCCGCCTTCGAGGTCCGCGCGGTGCTGGCCGCCACCCTCTCCCCCACCTGGGGCATCTACTCCGGCTACGAACTGTGCGAGAACACCCCGCTCAGGGAGGGCGGCGAGGAGTACCTGGACTCGGAGAAGTACCAGCTCAAGCCCCGCGACTGGGAGACCGCCGAACGCGACGGACGGACCATCGCCCCGCTCGTCACCAAGCTCAACACCATCCGACGGCGGCACCCGGCCCTGCGGCAGCTCCGCGATCTGCACTTCCACCACACCGACAAGGACGCGGTGATCGCCTACTCGAAGCGGAGCGGATCGAACACGGTTCTGGTGGTCGTGAACCTCGACCCCCACCACACCCAGGAGGCAACGGTCTCGTTGGACATGCCGCAACTCGGCCTGGACTGGCACGAGTCCGTGCCGGTGTGCGATCAGCTCACCGGCGAGACCTACTACTGGGGCAGGGCCAACTATGTGCGCCTCGAACCGGGTCATAGGCCCGCGCACGTCTTCGCCGTCCTGCGACCGTCCACCCCGCAGATCGGAGGGTCACCCACAATATGATCGTCAATGAGCCCGTTCCGGACACCTTCGAGGACACTCCCGCCAAGGACCGGGACCCGGAGTGGTTCAAACGCGCCGTCTTCTACGAGGTCCTGGTCCGCTCGTTCCAGGACAGCAACGGTGACGGCGTCGGCGACCCGTACGGGGACTACTACGTCTGGGCCGACGACGACAAGCAGTACCAGGACGCCCGGATCATCTTCGTCGACACCGAGGTCTCCAACTGGACGTACGACCCCGTACGCAAGCAGTACTACTGGCACCGCTTCTTCTCGCACCAGCCGGATCTGAACTACGAGAACCCGGCCGTGCAGGAGGAGATGATCTCCGCGCTGAAGTTCTGGCTGGATCTCGGCATCGACGGGTTCCGGCTGGACGCGGTGCCGTACCTGTACCAGCAGGAGGGCACCAACTGCGAGAACCTGCCGGCGACCCACGAGTTCCTGAGGCGGGTGCGCAAGGAGATCGACGCCCAGTACCCCGACAAGGTGCTGCTGGCGGAGGCCAACCAGTGGCCCGAGGACGTCGTCGACTACTTCGGTGACTTCCGGGCCGGCGGCGACGAGTGCCACATGGCGTTCCACTTC
>NZ_JNWV01000140.1 GCF_000716535.1 Streptomyces flaveolus
CTTCGCCAACACCCCCGACATCCTGCACGCCTACCTCCAGCACGGCGGACGTCCCGCCTTCGAGGTCCGCGCGGTGCTGGCCGCCACCCTCTCCCCCACGTGGGGCATCTACTCCGGCTACGAACTGTGTGAGAACACCCCGCTCAGGGAGGGCGGCGAGGAGTACCTGGACTCGGAGAAGTACCAGCTCAAGCCCCGCGACTGGGAGGCCGCCGAGCGTGACGGACGGACCATCGCCCCGCTCGTCACCAAGCTCAACACCATCCGACGGCGGCACCCGGCGCTACAGCGCCTGCGCAACCTCCGCTTCCATCAGACCGACAACGATGCCGTGCTCGCCTACAGCAAGCGCACGGGTACGGACACGGTCATCGTGGTCGTCAACCTCGACCCGCACCACACCCAGGAGGCCACGGTCTCGTTGGACATGCCGCAACTCGGCCTGGACTGGGACGCCGCCCCGTCCGTGCACGACGAACTGACGGGCGAGACGTACCACTGGGGCAGGACCAACTACGTGCGACTCACGCCCGGCCGGGCGCCGGCGCACGTGCTCCACGTCGGGCGATCGACGCCCCAGATCGGAGGGCCCGCAGCGTCATGACCGTCAACGACCCCGTACTGGACACCTTCGAGGACACCCCCGCCAAGGACCGGGACCCGGAGTGGTTCAAACGCGCCGTCTTCTACGAGGTCCTGGTCCGCTCGTTCCAGGACAGCAACGGTGACGGCGTCGGCGACGGTCCGCGGCCAGTACTACTTCCACCGCTTCTTCTCCCACCAGCCGGACCTGAACTACGAGAACCCGGCCGTGCAGGAGGAGATCCTGGCCGCCCTGCGGTTCTGGCTGGACCTGGGCATCGACGGCTACCGCCTGGACGCGGTGCCCTACCTCTACGCCGAGGAGGGCACCAACTGCGAGAACCTGCCCGCCACGCACGCCTTCCTGAAGCGGGTCCGGCGCGACATCGACGCCATGTACCCGGACACCGTGCTGCTGGCGGAGGCCAACCAGTGGCCCGAGGACGTCGTCGACTACTTCGGTGACTTCCGGGCCGGCGGCGACGAGTGCCACATGGCGTTCCACTTC
>NZ_JNWV01000141.1 GCF_000716535.1 Streptomyces flaveolus
GCACCAGGACGTCCCCTTCGAGTACCTGGTGGAGCTGCTGAACCCGGCCCGCACCCTGTCGCACCATCCGCTGTTCCAGGTCATGCTCGCGCTCCAGAATGCGCCGGAGGCGAGTTTCCGGCTTCCCGGTCTGACGATCGATGTGGCTCCCGGACGGACAGGGACGGCGAAGTTCGACCTGTTCTTCAGCCTCGCCGAGCAGCGCGGCGCTCACGGTGAGCCGCAGGGCATCACCGGTGCGGTCGAGTACTCCAGCGACATCTACGACGCGCCAGTTCAACGACACGGTTTATGCCGTGCCGGATGTCTCGCTGGGCGAGCTGTTCGTCCGGCAGGTGGCTGAGACGCCCGATGCCCTGGCGGTCACGGACGGCGCCGACACGCTCACGTACGCACAACTCGATGCGCGCGCCAACCACCTTGCACACGAGGTGATTGGCAGGGGAGTGCGGCCCGGTGACGCGGTCGGTGTGCTCCTGGAGCGTTCCATCACGACGGTCACCACGGTGCTGGGCCTGATGAAGGCGGGGGCGGTCTATGTTCCCCTCGACGCCCGCTATCCGGCCGACCGCATCCGCCATGTCCTGGCCGACACCGGCGCCACGCTGGTGGTGACGGACGACGCGTCTCAGCCGCACCTCCCGGCCGATGCGGCAGACGCGTTCCTCATCGACTCCGCATCCGGGGGAGAGGAGCAGCGTGAAGCGCCTGGGGTGGGTGTGCGTTCGGGTGATGCGGCGTACGTGATGTATACCTCGGGTTCGACGGGTGCGCCCAAGGGGATCGTGGTGACGCATCGCAATGTCGCCGCTCTGGCTCTGGAC
>NZ_JNWV01000142.1 GCF_000716535.1 Streptomyces flaveolus
CAGCGAGCGACGGCTTCACCGTTACGGCCCGGACGGGTGCTGCCGATGATGATACCGATCTTGGTCATGAGGCGCCTTTCCATGGGCGGCCGTGCCTGAGGTCAGTCCGGGCCCAGCCGCAAATACTTGTCGCAGCAAGTAGAGCACGCGTTAATTGACTAGTCAATAAATGCGCTGGTCTGGAGCTGTGCCGCAACTCACACCCGGACCAGGAGACGTGCAGCCGTTCCGCAGGCGAGGTCGGCGGGTCAGTCGAGCCTGGTCACCTGGTGGTGGACGATGTACCAGCGGTCGGAGACACGTTTGAGCACGACGCTGTGAGCGACGTGGATGGCCGGGCGGTCGGTGAAACCGAAGTCGACGTCGAGACAGCCGAGCAGGACGTCGTCCGCGAGGCTCCGCGTCTCCAATACCCGATACTCGGCGGTCAATCCGATCGGCTGGGAGTCGTAGTACGCGGCGACCCCCCGAGGGCCGACGCTGTAGTGATGGAGCCCCTGGAAGTCGGCGTCCTCGGTGAAGAGCGCCGCGACCTTCCTCCGGCTCGTGCGCGTCGACCGCGCTCTTCCACTGGTCCATGACGTAACTCAGGACGGTTTCGTCTGCTGCTGCGCCGCTCGTGGGTCTTCTCCTTCGGTGGGGCCCGGGTCGTTGGGGTGTGGCTGCACGGCGGTGATCTCGGCGGTCATCCACGGCCACAGGGGCAGGGTGCCGAGCACGTTCTCCCGCAGGTCGGCCTCGTCGTCCGCGCGCCACACCCCGACGCTCGACCGGCCGTCTAACGTCAAATAGGCGACCGGTCGTCTTGTTGATCGTCCGGCCGAAACTTCCGCCGAACCCTCGACAACGAACGGAGAACGCCGATCATGGCCACCCCCGTGAAACTCGCCATCGTCTTCTACTCGTCCACCGGTACGATCACCGAGATCGCCAGGGAACTGCACGACGCCGGGGTCAAGGCGGGCGCCGAGGTCCGTCTGCTGAAGGTGGCCGAGCTGGCCCCGCAGGCCGCCATCGACTCCAACCCGGCCTGGGCCGCCAACCACGCGGCCACCGCGAACGTCCCCGAGGCCACCACGGCGGACGTCGAGTGGGCCGACGCCGTCATCTTCGGCACGCCGACCCGTTTCGGCAACGTCTCCTCGCAGCTGAAGCAGTTCATCGACACCCTCGGCGGCCTGTGGG
>NZ_JNWV01000143.1 GCF_000716535.1 Streptomyces flaveolus
GTACTGCACCGGCAGCGCAGACCACTCCGGCACCCGCCCCTCCACCCGCGCCGTATAGGCACGCGTCAGGTCAGCGGCCAGCGGGCCCAACGACCACCCATCACCCGCGATGTGATGCACGACCAGAAGCAGTACGTACTCCTGCGCCGAGAGTTCGAAGAGGTCGGCGCGCAGCGGGGTTTCGGTCGCCAGGTCGAAGGGGTGGCGGGCGGCCGACTTCAGGGCGGCCGGCAGTTCGGCCTCGGTCGTGGGGTGCACGGTGAGGTGCGGGACGGCCGCCTCGGGTGACAGCACCTGCTGGCAGGGGACGCCCTCGGCCTCGGGGAACACCGTCCGCAGGCTTTCGTGCCGGGCTACCACGTCACCGAGGGCCGCCCGCAATGCGTCACGGTCCAAATCGCCGATCAGCCGCAGGGCCAGTGGGATGTTGTAGGTGGCGCTCGGCCCCTCCATCTTGTGGATGAACCACAGCCGGCGCTGGGCGAAGGACAGCGGCATGACGTCGGGTCGCCTGCGGACGGTGAGGGCCAGGCGTCCGGGGGCGGCGGTGTCGAGGAGCTCCGCCACCGCGGCCGGCGTCGGACCCTCGAACAGTGCGCGCAGCTCCAGTTCCACGCCGAATGCGGCGCGGATCTGGGCGATGAGGCGGGTGGCCAGCAGCGAGTGCCCGCCCAGGTCGAAGAAGTCGTCCTCGACACCGACCCACGGCAGCCCCAACACCTGCGCGAACAGATCGCACACTAGTCGGGCAGATGGTCGCGCGTGTGCTCACGGAGCTTGGTGACCAGGGCACCGGTGCCGCGGCGGGCTGCGGGGTTGGTGGCCCACGTGGACAGGGGTGCGGCGGAGGCGCTGGTGGGGAGCGCGGCGTAGGTGCCGACGGGGGCGCGGCCGGACAGCCGGGTCCGGTCGACGAAGACGACGTCCACGGTGTCGGTGTCCTGGGTGTTCCAGGTGATGCCGGTCCAGTAGCCGTGCTCCTCGCCCAGGGCGGGGAAGGCCTCAAGGCCGATGGGTGAGGCGGTGGGGCGGCCGGGCAGGGGTGCGCCGTCTTCGAGGGCCTGCCGCACGGCGAGTTCGTGGACGAGGCGGGGGTTCGGGACACCAGTCAGGCGGAGTTCCGCGGGCCGTTCGGCCGCCAACTGTTGCCTCAGCTCGTCGAGGTTGGCTTGGGCGTCGGCGTGCGCGAGCCAGGGGCGGGTGGGGGCGTCGTCGAGGGG
>NZ_JNWV01000144.1 GCF_000716535.1 Streptomyces flaveolus
CCTGACCGATCATCCCGCGGTCGGTCAGGCCGCCGTGGTCGCTCATCATGACCAGCCCGGCAGCACCCGCCTGATCGCCTACGTCGTCCCCGACAACGGCGGACCGACGGGGGACGAGGAGGAGCGGGACCAGATCGGCGAGTGGCAGGATCTCTACGACTCGTTGTACTCGGCGCCCGGTTCGACGCTGGGCGAGGACTTCTCCGGCTGGAACAGCAGTTACGACGGCGAGCCGATCCCGCTGCCCGAGATGCGGGAGTGGCGTGCGGCCACGCTTGAACGGATCAGGGCGCTCAAGCCCGGCCGTGTCCTGGAGATCGGTGTTGGCACCGGTCTGCTGCTGTCCGGACTGGCGCCCGAGTGCGAGGAGTACTGGGGCACGGACTTCTCCCCGGTCGTCGTGGAGGAACTGCGGCGCCATGTCGACGCTGACCCCGAGCTGGCCCGGCGGGTCAGGCTCCGGGTGCAGGCCGCCCACGAGCACGGCGACCTGCCGCAGGCGCACTTCGACACGATCGTGCTCAACTCCGTGGCCCAGTACTTCCCGAACAGCGGATACCTGACGCAGGTCGTAGAGCAGGCCTTCCGTCTGCTGGCGCCCGGTGGCGCGTTGTTCCTGGGCGACCTGCGCAATCCGCGGTTGCTGCGGACCTTCGCCTCGGGTGTGCAGACGGCGCGGGCCGAGGACCCGAACGACACGGCCGCGATCCGCCGTGCCGTCGAGCAGAGCCTGGTC
>NZ_JNWV01000145.1 GCF_000716535.1 Streptomyces flaveolus
CAGCGGTCACCGTCGTCCTCCGCTCTCGGACGACGGTGACCGGGGTGTCGCCGGCCGAGGCCGGCGAGGTCCTCAGCTGGCGCGCAGCGGAGCGAGGGCCTTGGCCCACGCGACGACCTGGTCCAGCATGGTGACGAGCGTGTCACGCTGGATGTCGGCCGGCTTGAACACGGAGAAGTTCTCGAAGTCCGTGAACAGGGAGAGCCCCACCTGCGCGCGGACGTCGGCCAGCTGCAGCTCGCCGGCGATGCCACGCAGGTGCTCCACGGCGCGGGCGCCGCCGAGCGAGCCGTAGCTGACGAAGCCGACGGACTTGTTGTTCCACTCGGCGTAGAGGTAGTCGATCGCGTTCTTCAGCGCGCCCGGCACCGAGCGGTTGTACTCCGGCGTGACGATGACGAAGCCGTCGAGGGAGGCGATCTTCTCGGCCCAGGTCTGGGTGTGCGGCTGGGTGTAGTTGCCCAGCGAGGCCGGGTACGCCTCGTCCAGGACGGGGAGCTTGTAGTCCAGCAGGTCGACCAGCTCGAACTCGGCGTCGGTGCGCTCGGAGGCGACTTCGTGCGCCCAGCGAGCGACGGCTTCACCGTTACGGCCCGGACGGGTGCTGCCGATGATGATACCGATCTTGGTCATGAGGCGCCTTTCCATGGGCGGCCGTGCCTGA
>NZ_JNWV01000146.1 GCF_000716535.1 Streptomyces flaveolus
CCGCCCCTGGCCCACCACCAACCACCCCCGCCGCGCCGCCATCTCCTCCTTCGGCATCAGCGGCACCAACGCCCACGCCATCATCGAACAACCCACGGAACCGGCCGAGCGGTCCGGGGCGCACGGGCGCGACCACGACGGTCCGGTGGTGCTGCCGCTGTCCGCGCACTCACCCGAGGCCCTGGCCGCGCAGGCCGAGCGACTGGCTGCCCATCTCACCGCGCGGCCGGGCCGGCTGGCGGCGACGGCGGGTGCGCTGGCGCGCGGCCGGGCGGCACTGGAGCACCGGGCAGCCGTCGTCCTCGGCGGCCCCGGCGAGGAGGCGGAGGCCGTACGGGTACTGCGGGCGCTCGCCGGCGGGGAGGAGCACGCCGCGCTGGTGCGGGGCAGCGCCGCCGGAGCGGTGCGCACCGCGTTCGTGTTCAGCGGGCAGGGCAGTCAGCGGGCCGGGATGGGCCGTGAACTGTACGCGGCGGAGCCGGAGTTCGCCGCCGCCTTCGACGCGGCCTGCGCCGCCCTGGACCCGCACCTTGAGAGGCCGCTGCGCGAGGTGGTCCTCTCCGGCGACGACACCCTCATCCACCGGACCGCCTACACCCAGCCCGCCCTCTTCGCCCTCGAAACCGCCCTCTTCCACCTCCTCGACCACCACGGAATACGCCCC
>NZ_JNWV01000147.1 GCF_000716535.1 Streptomyces flaveolus
ATGTCCGAGCTGTCCTCGAACCGCCCCTCCGTCGCCGTCGCCTACCACTCCGGCTACGGACACACCGCCGTCCTCGCCGAAGCCGTCCACCGCGGAGCCGCCAAAACCGGAGCCGACACCACCCTCATCGACGTCACCACCATCACCGACGAAGACTGGCACCGCCTCGACACCGCCGACGCCATCATCTTCGGCTCCCCCACCTACATGGGCGGCGCCTCCGCCGGCTTCCACACCTTCGCCGAAGCCACCAGCAAGCGCTTCGTCGAAGGCCGCTGGGCCGACAAACTCGCCGCCGGCTTCACCAACTCCGCCTCCAAAAGCGGCGACAAGAACAACACCCTCGCCTTCTTCGCCGCCCTCGCCGCCCAACACCGCATGCTCTGGGTCAGCCTCGGCCTCGAACCCGGCTGGAACTCCACCACCGCCTCCGAACACGACCTCAACCGCCTCGGCTTCTGGACCGGCGCCGCCGCCCAAACCCCCATGGACGGCGGCACCGACACCGTCCACACCAGCGACATCACCACCGCCGAACACCTCGGCACCCGCGTCGCCCACCACGCCGCCACCTTCCACGCCGGCCGCCGAGCCCTCACCACCACCCACTGAACC
>NZ_JNWV01000148.1 GCF_000716535.1 Streptomyces flaveolus
GTGACGGACCGGCAGCTGCGCGGCCTGGAGAAGACGCGCGCGGGCGCCGACCTGTCCCTGCGCGCCGCCCTCACCCTGACCGCCCTGGCCGAAGCGAAGTACTGGCCCGTCGCCCGAAGCGATGAGATCATCCGCATCCCGCACGCGACGTGGAGCAACGCCCTCATCCAGCTCGACGCGGGCGCCTTCGTCGACGTCCTCATTCCCATCACCACCGTGGAGACCCGGGCCACCGCCGCTCGCCGCATCCGCGAGGCCAAGGCCGCGATTCGCGACCAGCGCTACGAGCACGCCGTAGCCCTCGCACGAGCAGCCCTCGATCCCGTACGCGATGCCTGCAACAGCAGGCAGCTCCACGACCAGGCGATGAAGAAGAGGGCGGGCGACCGGGACCAGGACGAACGCTGGGCGGTGCTCATCCAGAGCGCCTACGCCCTCTTCAGCGGAGCTCCGCACGACGACGCCGGTACGACCGAGCACTTCACGTGGACCCGCGCCGACGCCATCGCGGCCGTCGCCACCGCCGCCGGCCTGCTCGCCCGGCTGGAAGACCTGCCGCAGTGACCCACGTCGTACGGGCGTTGGCCTACCCCGACCGCCGGAGAAGGCCAGCCGCGAGTGCCGAGTGACCGGCCCTGGGCACCGTCGTCGAGTGCTACCCGCCGGTTCGCGAGACCGTGTCGTCTACGGTGGCCTGCATGGACGACGCGACCCCGGCGACTGCCGCCCCACCCAGCCGCGAAGCTG
>NZ_JNWV01000149.1 GCF_000716535.1 Streptomyces flaveolus
GGGATGCTGTCGACGACATCCGTTCATCTGAGCAGTTCCGCGACTACCGGCACCGGATCTGGCTGTCGTTGCGTCCCGAGGTGGCCGGTGCCGCCGCCGAAACGATCGGAGTGGGTAGCCATGTCTAGTGTCACGTTGGAAAAGGTCTCGAGCCCGGCGCCGGCGAAGGACATCGCATCCCCGGCTCCGACTCCTGTCGCCTCACCCACCCGCCGGGTCGGAGGGAGACTGCGCAAGTCCGGCTCCTGGGTCTTCCGGAGTTCGATCGCCCTGGTACTCTTGGTCGCATTCTGGGAGGTCGCGCCGCGGATCGGTCTGGTCGACCGAACATTCCTCCCTGAGTTCTCGGTGGTCGCGAAGGCTCTGGTGGACCTGGCCGAGAGTGGTCAACTATGGGAGCACATCTCCGCGAGTCTGGGCCGAGCTCTGCGCGGCTTCGCCATCGCGGTGGTGTTCGCCGTGCCGTTGGGCATCCTGATCGGCTGGTACCGGCCTCTTGCGCAGTACCTCAGCCCGGTTCTCGAATTGTTCCGCAACACAGCTGCACTGGCCTTGCTCCCCGTCTTCGTGCTCATCCTCGGC
>NZ_JNWV01000150.1 GCF_000716535.1 Streptomyces flaveolus
CTCCACCCCGCGCCCGCTCGACGACGTCCCGCCGTTCGTCTGGCACGGCTCGATCCGCTCGCCGGAGATCGCCGAACAGGCCGCCTACTACGGCGACGGCTTCTTCCACAACAACATCTTCTGGCCCAAGGAGCACACCCAGCGGATGGTGGAGTTCTACCGCAGCCGCTACGCCCACTACGGGCACGGCACGCCCGAGCAGGCCATCGTCGGGCTCGGCGGGCAGGTGTTCATGCGGAAGAACTCGCAGGACGCCGTGCGCGAGTTCCGGCCGTACTTCGACAACGCCCCCGTCTACGGCCACGGGCCGTCGCTGGAGGACTTCAGCGACCAGACCCCGCTGACCGTGGGCTCGCCCCAGCAGGTGATCGAGAAGACCCTGTCGTTCCGGGAGTACGCCGGTGACTACCAGCGTCAGCTGTTCCTGATGGACCACGCCGGGCTGCCGCTGAAGACCGTGCTGGAGCAGCTCGACATGCTCGGCGAGGAGGTCGTGCCCGTCCTGCGCGAGGAGTTCGCCAAGGGACGCCCGGCCGGCGTGCCCGACGCGCCGACCCACCAGTC
>NZ_JNWV01000151.1 GCF_000716535.1 Streptomyces flaveolus
TTAGACCGTGTCCTACGTGGTGAGGCGGATGAGTCGCTTGTAGCAGCAGAGGGCGGCGGCGAGTCCGAGAAAGGCCAGGTAGTTGCGGGGATCGCGTTCGTAGCGGGGGCTGAGTCGGCGATAGCCGGACAGCCAGGACATCGTTCGCTCGATGACCCACCTGCGGCGCCCTAATCGCTCGCTGGACTCGATGCCTTTGCGGGCGATGCGCACGCCGATGCGCTTCCCGCGGAGCCATCTGCGCAGGTCGGCCCGGTCGTAGGCTTTGTCGGCGTGCAGGCGCTGGGGCTTGAAGTGGCGGCCGCGGGTGACCCTCCACCATCGGCTTCAGTCCTTCGCTGTCGTGGACGTTGCCGGCGGAGACGCCGACGAGGAGGGGCAGGCCGTTCGCGTGCCCCTTTTTTAGCGCGGACGTGGGCGGTGTCGAGGACGACGCGGGTGACGTCGACCAGGCCGGCGTCGTCGAGCCGGTGCAGCACGGCCTCGTGCAGTCGGCCCCAGACACCGGCTCTCGACCAGATCAGGAACCGGCGGTGAGCGGTCGACTTCGACACCCCGAAGCACGGCGGCAAAGCCCGCCAGGCGCAGCCGCTGACCAACACGTAGATGATGGCGGCGAACAGCGTCTCATCAGGCGTGTCCTGCGTTCCCCCGCCCTGCGGACGCACCCTCGATGGAGGGATCAGCGGCTTCGCGATCTCCCACAGCCCATCCGGAACAATCCAACTCCACGTATCCCGCCCCATGACCTGACCAACGAACCACCGCCACATAGGACACGGTCTTAGT
>NZ_JNWV01000152.1 GCF_000716535.1 Streptomyces flaveolus
CCCGCCGCGTCGCCGGACTGCGCCGCGAGGAGGTCGCCCGGCTCGCCGCGATCAGCGTGGACTACTACACCCGCCTGGAACAGGGCCGCGTCCGCGCCTCCGCCCCCGTACTGGCCACCCTGGCCCGCGCCCTGCGCCTCGACGACGACCAGCAGAAATACCTCTACGAACTCGCCGGACGCACCGACGACCGGCCCCGCAGGCGCCGCCCCGCCCAACGCCTGCGACCCGCCATGCGCCGCCTGCTCGACCAGCTCACCCACACCCCCGCACTCGTCCTCGGCAAACGCCTGGACATCCTCGCCTGGAACCCGGCCGCAACCGCCCTCTACACCGACTTCGCCACACTCCCACCCGCCCGCCGCAACTACATCCACCTGCTGTTCACCGACCCCGCCATCCGAGCCCTGCACCGGGAATGGAAACACGACACCCGCGAAGCCGTGGCCGCCCTGCGCATGGAAGCCGCGGCCGACCCCGACGACCCCGAACTCGCCCGCCTCGTCGGCGAACTCTCCCTCCACGACACCGACTTCCGCACCTGGTGGGCCGAACACC
>NZ_JNWV01000153.1 GCF_000716535.1 Streptomyces flaveolus
GGGTTGGGACAGGGGGAGGGGGTTGGGACAAGGCGGTTGGGACAAGGAGTCGGGCAGGGGGTTGGGACAAGGGGTCGGGCAGGTGCGCGGGCAGGGGGGCGGACCGGCGGGGTCGATCGGGCCGAGAGACGGGAGATCGGTTGGGCTGGGGCCGATCAGGTCGGCAGGCCGCTGGTCAGCGAGGCGGGGCCGACTCTGACGGCAGGCCGCAGGTTAGCGAGGCAAGGTCCGCAAGGCACGGGCCGGTCGGGCCGGGGCCGCACGGGCGCGAGGTGGGGCCCGACTCTAACGGCAAGCCGCAGGTCAGCGAGGCAAGGGCCGGTCGGACCGGGGCCGCCCATCCACGAGGCACAGACCGGTCAGGCAGGGGCCGCACGCCCGCAAGGCAGGGCCCGACTCTGACGGCAAGCCGCACGCCCTCGAGGCATGGACCGATCGGGTCGGCCGGTCACGTCCGCTGGAGTGGTGTATCGACGGCCACTCGGTGATCTCGTTTTGAGGCTATGCGGTGAGTTCGGTGGGCAGGACGGTGTCGTCGGTTTC
>NZ_JNWV01000154.1 GCF_000716535.1 Streptomyces flaveolus
GGCGTAGGCCAACTCGAGGTCTGATTGGCCGCCATCTTCCACTAGGACCTTGTAGGCCCGTGTCTGACTAGAGCGTTCGACTGCTTGCTGCCAGCGAGTGCGAATGTCCGTAGTCTTCTCGGCGATTGCGATGGGTCCCCCGCTTGTCAGGGAGTCGATGGCGTCGAGAACTTTTCCGTAGTGCAGATCGTCATTGACCACCGTGAAAGGTCGGAGGCGGGCTACGAAGGACTCAAAACTAGGCTCTTCAGGGCGGTGCCTGATGAACATTATGCGGCCATCGGGCAGGTCTTCAGCGGCGTGATAGCTCAGCTCAGCCAGGATTCGAAGTTCGTTCTGGTCAAGTGCAATTGGATGTAAAGCGACTCGCCAGGCCTCGGCGTACGAATGCCGCTAACACCTGCGTTGGGGTGGGCTTGACCTTGGCGGGCTTTTGTTTGCTCACGTCTCCATCAGACACCTCAGGCACGACGGACGTGCTCGCGCGTTCTCGGCTAGGGGTAAGGCGGCGGTCGACGCATTCTCTGCTGGGTCTGGGC
>NZ_JNWV01000155.1 GCF_000716535.1 Streptomyces flaveolus
GACAGACCGGCGATCGCGATGGTCGCGGCGATCAGACCCATGTAGCCGAACATCGGCTTGCGGGAGAACACCGGGATCACTTCGCTGATGATGCCGAAGAACGGCAGCGCGATGATGTACACCTCCGGATGGCCGAAGAACCAGAAGAGGTGTTGCCAGAGCAGGGCTCCGCCGTTGGCCGCGTCGAAGACGTGGGCGCCGAACTTGCGGTCCGCCTCCAGGGCGAACAGCGCGGCCGCGAGGACCGGGAAGGCCAGCAGGACCAGGACACCGGTCAGCAGCACGTTCCACACGAAGATCGGCATGCGGAACATCGTCATGCCGGGGGCGCGCATGCAGATGATCGTGGTGATGAAGTTGACCGAGCCGAGGATGGTGCCGAAACCGGAGAAGGCCAGACCCATGATCCACATGTCGGCGCCGATGCCCGGTGAGCGGACCGCGTCCGACAGCGGGGAGTAGGCGAACCAGCCGAAGTCGGCCGCGCCCTGCGGGGTGAGGAAGCCGCCCACCGCGATGAGCGAGCCGAA
>NZ_JNWV01000156.1 GCF_000716535.1 Streptomyces flaveolus
GCGAAGCTCGGGTCACCGGACGTGTCCGTGCGCAGCACCAGCGTGTTGACGAAGAACCCGATCAACTCATCCAGCGCCTGATCGGTCCGGCCGGCCACCGGACTGCCCACCGGAACATCCTCACCCGCCCCCAACCGCGACAGCAGGGCAGCGAGTCCGGCTTGCAACACCATGAACAAACTCGCACCCGAGGCCCGCGCAAGATCGGCCAGACGCCGGTGCAGATCCGCGTCGATGCCGACGGTGACGTAGTCACCCCGGTAGGTCATCACCGCCGGACGCGGACGGTCCGTGGGAAGCGTCAGCCGATCCGGCAGGCCCGCCAACGCCTCCGTCCAGTAAGCGATCTGCGTCGCGAACAGACTGTCCGGATCGTTCTGATCACCCAGCAGGTCGTTCTGCCACAGCGTGTAGTCCGCGTACTGCACCGGCAGCGCAGACCACTCCGGCACCCGCCCCTCCACCCGCGCCGTATAGGCACGCGTCAGGTCAGCGGCCAGCGGGCCCAACGACCACCC
>NZ_JNWV01000157.1 GCF_000716535.1 Streptomyces flaveolus
GGCGTCGTACAGGATCAGCTTGGCCGCCGCGAGGTCGGCCATGGTGACCGGCTGGGCGGTGCGCTGCGGATCCGCGGAGACGTAGACGACCTCGTCGCGCAGGAGAGGGGTGACGTCGAGGCCCTCGCCATCGATGGGGAGGACCACCAGCCCGGCTCAAGGTCAGGGTGTTCATCAGGGTGCTCGAAGGGGGAGCCCCTGCCCGCCCGGTGAGCGCCCGTCGCGGATGCGGGAGCGCGCTGTCGGCGGCGGGGACGGCATGGGCGCTCGTGCCGGGTCAACCCGTCCGTGTGAGTGCCCTCCGGGCCAGGGCCACGGCTCCCGCAAGGCCGTCCGGCACGGGCACCGGGCGCAGACCTCGCGGGGCGAGCCGGTGTTTCAGGGGGGCGAGCAGTACCCCGCCGGGACCTAGGCGGTTTCGTTTGGATCAGCGGGCGGACCAGAGGAAGATGCCTGCGATGTGGAGTCCGGCCAGGTAGATGGTCGCGGTCTTCTCGTAGCGGGTGG
>NZ_JNWV01000158.1 GCF_000716535.1 Streptomyces flaveolus
CTTCGTCAACACCCTCGTCCTGCGCACCGACACCTCCGGCGACCCCACCTTCCGCGAACTCCTCGAACGCGTCCGCGAAACCGACCTGTCCGCCCTCGCTCACCAGGACGTGCCCTTCGAACGACTCGTCGAAGCCGTCAACCCCACCCGCTCCCTCGCCCACCACCCCCTCTTCCAGGTGATGCTCACCCTCCAGTCGCAGGGCCGCGCGCAGGCCGCGTTCCCCGGTCTGCGGGCCGAGGCGTACGGACTCGACGTCGGCGCAGCGAAGTTCGACCTGGCGCTCAGCCTGGCCGAGCGGCACGACGAGCGGGGGGCGCCGGCGGGCATCGGCGGCAGCCTCGTCTTCGCCACGGAGGTGTTCGACCGGACGTCGGCCGAGACGCTGGTGGAGCGGCTGGTACGCCTGCTGGAGTGGACGGCCGAGAACCCCGACCGCTCACCGGCCCGATGGGACGTCCTCACCCCCGAGGAACACACACGC
>NZ_JNWV01000159.1 GCF_000716535.1 Streptomyces flaveolus
CCTCCGGCGGGCGATGCGGGCCGGCGAACCGGTCGACGAGATCTTCGAGTCCCTCATCGGCCCGCTGGTCGACAACGCGGTCCCGGAATGGCACACCACTTTGGACGCCCTCCTCGAACTGCCCGGGATCGACGGCCCGGTCGGGTACTCCGGGGGCTGGACCGCCCTCGGCATCCGGCTGGCGGTGACCGAGCCGCGCATCGCGGCCGCCGGTTTCTTCGCCGGGGGCTACGTGCCGCGTGCCCAGCGGGAGGAGGCCCGGCAGGTCACCATTCCGCTGCTGTTCCTGCTCCAGTGGGACGACGAAGGCAATCCCCGGCAACGGGCCCTGGACCTGTTCGACGCCTTCGGCAGCAAGGAGAAGACACTGCACGCCAACCTCGGCGGGCACACCGGCACCCCGTGGTTCGAGCTGGAGGACGGGTGCCGGTTCTTCGACCGCCACCTGAAGTGAGGCCGGGCCGTCCGGCG
>NZ_JNWV01000160.1 GCF_000716535.1 Streptomyces flaveolus
AGTGTCCCGTCCTCCACCCGGCTGCTCGCGGACCGGCTCGCCGCCGCGGTGAACCGTGCGACGCCGGTGGACGTCGAGGTGGTCGAGCTGCGCGACCTCGCCGTCGAGATCGCGCACAACTTCACCAACGGGTTCGCCGGGAAGGCACTGGCCGCCGCGCAGGACGCGGTCACGGCCGCCGACGGGCTGATCGTGGTCACGCCGGTGTTCAGTGCCTCCTACAGCGGGCTGTTCAAGTCCTTCTTCGACGTGCTGGACAAGGACGCGCTGGCGGGCAAGCCGGTGCTGATCGGGGCCACCGGCGGAACCGGGCGGCACTCGCTGGTCCTGGAACACGCCCTGCGGCCGCTGTTCGCCTACCTCCGCGCCGTCGTCGTCCCCACCGGGGTGTACGCCGCGTCCGAGGACTGGGGCGCCGAAGGACTCGCCGAACGGATCGAACGGGCCGCGG
>NZ_JNWV01000161.1 GCF_000716535.1 Streptomyces flaveolus
CGTCTGCGCCCCTACACCGACACCCTCCCCAAGGCCCTGGTGCCGGTGGGTCCCGAGGGCGCGGAGGAGTCGCTGACGGTCCTGGACCTGACCCTGGGGAACTTCGCCGAGGTGGGGCTGACCGAGGTCGCGATCATCGTCGGCTACCGCAAGGAGGCCGTGTACGAGCGCAAGGCGGCTCTGGAGCAGAAGTACGGCCTGAAGCTCACCCTCATCGACAACGACAAGGCCGAGGAGTGGAACAACGCCTACTCCCTGTGGTGCGGCCGTGACGCCCTCAAGGACGGCGTGATCCTCGCCAACGGCGACACCGTGCACCCGGTCTCCGTCGAGCAGACCCTCCTCGCCGCGCGCGGCGACGGCAAGAAGATCATCCTCGCCCTGGACACGGTGAAGAACCTGGCCGACGAGGAGATGAAGGTCGTCGTGGACCCCGAGAAGGGC
>NZ_JNWV01000162.1 GCF_000716535.1 Streptomyces flaveolus
AGGCCGTCCCGCGCGGGCCGTTGGGCGGCTCCGTGTGCGAGCAGCATGCGGCGGGCGAGGCGGGTGATCTCCTGGGTGGCGGGCGACAGTACGGTTCCCTGCCTGCGGACCACGGCGATGGTATCGTACAGCGGTTCCGCGAATCCGATGGTGTGGAGGCCTTCCGGGAAGGTGCGGCTGTGGGCGACCGCGCGGGAGACGATGGTGTCGCCGGCTCCCCGGGCGACGATGTGCAGCGCGGATTCGACGTGTTCGACCTCGATGACCGCGGACAGGGTGACGCCCGCCACCTGGGCGCGTTCGGCCAGTTGGCGCCGTGTGGGGTCCCGCCACCCGTAGTGGGCGTCGTACAGGATCAGCTTGGCCGCCGCGAGGTCGGCCATGGTGACCGGCTGGGCGGTGCGCTGCGGATCCGCGGAGACGTAGACGACCTCGTCGCG
>NZ_JNWV01000163.1 GCF_000716535.1 Streptomyces flaveolus
TTGCCGGGCATGGCCCGGTCGGCTTCCGCGATCATCAGATCCTGCACGGCCGTCGGCAGCGCCCGGTCGTCCGCGCAGCGCAGGAAGGTCCGCGGGACGCGCCCCCACCGTTGCGGGGTCACGATGACCGGGGTGGTGGGGATCGCCAGCGGCAGATCGGGGCTCAGTGCCGAGCGCCAGCGGTCGAAGCGGTCCAAGGGAGTGTCGTGGTAGTAGGTCTGCCGCAGTTCCTCGACGTAGGCGGGATCCTGTGAGAGCGGGTTGATCCGCACGGCGCCCAGTTCCCCGGGGTCGCCCAGGTTGAGGCTCTGGCCTCGTGCCGTGGCGTTCTCGGGCGAGCCGAGATAGTCGAAGAACCGGGGCCGTCCGGCGGGCACGAAGGCCGAGAGGTAGACGATCTCGTTGACGAGTTCGGGTGCGCGCTC
>NZ_JNWV01000164.1 GCF_000716535.1 Streptomyces flaveolus
CACCCGCTTCGACCCCCCGTCCGGCCCCGGCGTCCGCCTGGACGCCGGCGTGGAATCCGGCGCCGTCATCGGCCCCGCCTGGGACTCCCTGCTCGCCAAGCTGGTCGTCACGGGCCGCACCCGCAAGGAAGCCCTCCAGCGCGCCGCCCGCGCCCTGGACGAGTTCCAGGTCGAAGGCATGGCCACGGCGATCCCCTTCCACCGCGTCGTGGTACGGGACCCGGCGTTCGCCCCCGAGCTGACCGGCTCCACGGACCCCTTCACGGTCCACACCCGCTGGATCGAGACCGAGTTCGTCAACGAGATCAAGCCGTTCGCGGCGCCCCGACCTGGTCGTCGTCCTGGAAGCCATGAAGATGGAACAGCCCCTCAACGCCCACAAAGCCGGCAC
>NZ_JNWV01000165.1 GCF_000716535.1 Streptomyces flaveolus
AGGCGCGGACGCGGCCCTGTTCCAGGCGGGTGTAGTAGTCCACGCTGATCGCGGCGAGCCGGGCGACCTCCTCGCGGCGCAGTCCGGCGACGCGGCGGGCGGAGTCCGCCTCGGGCAGGCCGCACTCCTGCGGCGTCAGCTGCGCCCGACGGGCCCTGAGAAAGGCGCCGAGGTGGGAATGGGATGCCGAATTCATGTTCTCCAGTGTCACGCGCCCACCCCGACGACGGCACACATGTGAGGGGGCAGGTTCTTTCCCGGGCAGGAACTTGTCTCTTCCGGGTGGGTGCGTGGTGGCGGAGTGTGGATGTGTGCCCGGCGGGAGCGGGGCCCCTCTTCTCCGGGGGGTTCGGTGTGCCGGGTGTGTCAGGACACCGCATCGACCCT
>NZ_JNWV01000166.1 GCF_000716535.1 Streptomyces flaveolus
CCGCCGGATAAGCCGGATCAAGCGGCAGGTAGGCCGCGCCCGCCTTCAGCACCGCCAAGACCGCGACGACCAGGTCCGCGCCGCGCGGCAGCGCCACCGCCACCACGTCCTCCGGACCGACACCACGCCCCACCAGCACATGAGCCAGCCGGTTCGCCCGCTCGTTCAACTCCCCGTACGACAGCGTGGAACCCTCCCACACCACCGCCGCCGCACCCGGCGCCGCCGCCACCCGCGCCTCGAACAACTCCGGCAACGTCACCCCCGACGGCACCACAGCAGCCGGCACCACAGCGGCCGGCCCCGCCAACACCGCCGCCCGCTCCTCCGCGGACAACAGATCCATCCGCCCGATCGGCCGGGAGG
>NZ_JNWV01000167.1 GCF_000716535.1 Streptomyces flaveolus
CGGCACCGCCGCCGCCCTCAGCGAAGGCGACTACGAAGCCGCCTACCTCCACGCCATCGGCATCACACCCCCCGGCACCTTCACCCCCTACGCCCACCAAGCCTCCCGCACCCTCCTCGACCTCGTCGAAGCAGCCCTGCACACCGGCCGCTCCGAACAAGCCCGCACCCACGCACTCGCCGCCCGCGGCGCGGGCCTGCCCGACATCTCCCCCCGCCTCGCCCTCCTCACCCACGGCGCCCTCGCCATGACCGCCACCGACCCCGCCGAAGCCGACGAGAACTACCACCACGCCGAAACCCACCCCGCCGCCGCCACCTTCCCCTTCGAACTCGCCCGCATCCGCCTCGCCCACGGCATCCGCC
>NZ_JNWV01000168.1 GCF_000716535.1 Streptomyces flaveolus
CGGCACCGCCGCCGCCCTCAGCGAAGGCGACTACGAAGCCGCCTACCTCCACGCCATCGGCATCACACCCCCCGGCACCTTCACCCCCTACGCCCACCAGGCCTCCCGCACCCTCCTCGACCTCGTCGAAGCAGCCCTGCACACCGGCCGCTCCGAACAAGCCCGCACCCACGCACTCGCCGCCCACGACGCGGGCCTGCCCGACATCTCCCCCCGCCTCGCCCTCCTCACCCACGGCGCCCTCGCCATGACCGCCACCGACCCCACCGAAGCCGACGAGAACTACCACCACGCCGAAACCCACCCCGCCGCCGCCACCTTCCCCTTCGAACTCGCCCGCATCCGCCTCGCCCACGGCATCCGCC
>NZ_JNWV01000169.1 GCF_000716535.1 Streptomyces flaveolus
CCGGTCCTGGTGAGGTCGCTCGGCCACCCGGCCGAGACGCTCGATCCGGCCGGGTCGGACGGTGCGCGCACCGGCCTGCGGGTGGAGACGGTGCAGGACGGGGAACGGCTGGCGGAGCTGGTCCGGACGTACCGGACGTCGATGGGTGTCGCGCCGGGCCTGGAGGCTGAGATGGTGCGCATCGAGTCGCGACGCGAGGACAACGCGGACATCATCCGGCTGGCCGCGGTACTGGACGGCCGGGTGGTCGGATCCACGGTGGTGATCACCGCCCACGGGGTGGCCGGGATCTTCCTCGTCCACGTGGCCGAAGCGCATCGCCGACGGGGCATCGGCGCAGCGTTGACGGTCGCCGCGCTCCGG
>NZ_JNWV01000170.1 GCF_000716535.1 Streptomyces flaveolus
GACCGACACGCACGTCCACACCGGAGTCACGCAGCGACAGGGCGTGGGCGTGGCCCTGGCTGCCGTAGCCGATGACCGCGACCTTGCGGCCCTGGATGACGGACAGGTCGGCGTCGGCGTCGTAGAACAGCTCAGCCATCGGATGCACCTTTCATGGATAACTCGCCGGGCGGCATGCTCGCCGAGAGCGGACCGGGAGTGAGCACTGCGCCTCCGGAGAGCGGGGAACAGGAAAAACAGAGAAGGTGAGCGGCATCTGCCCTAGGTTCTGTCGTCAAATGTCACGCCCACATCAGGAGCGATGCGAGGGTGATGGCTGCTTGGTAGGACTCGGTGGTCTTGTCGTACCGGGTGGCG
>NZ_JNWV01000171.1 GCF_000716535.1 Streptomyces flaveolus
TCATCCAGGGCCGCAAGGTCGCGGTCATCGGCTACGGCAGCCAGGGCCACGCCCACGCCCTGTCGCTGCGTGACTCCGGTGTGGACGTGCGTGTCGGTCTGCACGAGGGCTCGAAGTCCAAGGCCAAGGCCGAGGAGCAGGGCCTGCGCGTGGTGACCCCGGCCGAGGCCGCCGCCGAGGCCGACGTCATCATGATCCTGGTCCCGGACCCGATCCAGGCCCAGGTGTACGAGGAGTCCATCGCCCCGAACCTGAAGGACGGCGACGCGCTGTTCTTCGGCCACGGCTTCAACATCCGCTTCGGCTTCATCAAGCCCCCGGCGGGCGTGGACGTCTGCATGGTCGC
>NZ_JNWV01000172.1 GCF_000716535.1 Streptomyces flaveolus
CCCCACCCGCACCCTCGCCCACCACCCCCTCTTCCAGGTGATGCTCGTCCTGCAGAACAACGCCCAGGGCGAGGCCCGGCTGCCCGGCGTGCACGCCCGCCTGGACGACCTGTCCGTCGGCACCGCCAAGTTCGACCTCGCCCTCACCCTGCACGAGCGGCACACCGCCGACGGAACGGCGGACGGCATAGCGGGCGCGCTGACGTACGCGACGGAAATGTTCGACCGGGCGTCGGCCGAGACACTGGTGGAGCGGCTGGTACGCCTGCTGGAGTGGACGGCCGAGAACCCCGACCGCTCACCGGCCCGATGGGACGTCCTCACCCCCGAGGAACACACACGC
>NZ_JNWV01000173.1 GCF_000716535.1 Streptomyces flaveolus
GAAACCGACGACACCGTCCTGCCCACCGAACTCACCGCATAGCCTCAAAACGAGATCACCGAGTGGCCGTCGATACACCACTCCAGCGGACGTGACCCGCAGCCGAACTTCGTCGTACGTTCGCTCAGCGTTTTCAGCGTTGCCCCTCCAGCGTAAGGACAGCTTCGGTGATGACGGTCATGCGGTGGGGACTACTGACCTTGAAGGCGGGTTGTCGTAGGGGCTGACGGTCGGTGATCGTCGCGGTTCGAGGCGTCGGCGGAGAGATACACCGTCGCGCGGGCCGCGGCGGACCTTGTCGAGGCATTCTGGGATCCCGAGCGGTATCGCGGGGAC
>NZ_JNWV01000174.1 GCF_000716535.1 Streptomyces flaveolus
CACCCGCTTCGACCCCCCGTCCGGCCCCGGCGTCCGCCTGGACGCCGGCGTGGAATCCGGCGCCGTCATCGGCCCCGCCTGGGACTCCCTGCTCGCCAAACTGATCGTCACCGGCCGCACCCGCAAGGAAGCCCTCCAGCGCGCCGCCCGCGCCCTGAACGAGTTCCAGGTCGAAGGCATGGCCACGGCCATCCCCTTCCACCGCGTCGTGGTACGGGACCCCGCCTTCGCCCCCGAGCTGACCGGCTCCACGGACCCCTTCACGGTCCACACCCGCTGGATCGAGACCGAGTTCGTCAACGAGATCAAGCCGTTCGCGGCGCCC
>NZ_JNWV01000175.1 GCF_000716535.1 Streptomyces flaveolus
CTCTCCATCGGCAGTCACGAGCGGTATGCCGCCGGCGACCGGCAGCAGGTTGGCATCGACCAGATGGGGCGGTGCCACCTGCATCCGCGGGGACGCGGCGAAGGCCGCGAACTTGGCCGTCGGGACACCGCTCACGGCCGAGGTGTACGCCTTGCGTCGTGCGGTCTCGACGCCGAGCGGGCCGACGCCGTCGTCGCTCAGAAGAACCTTCGTGACGCCACTGCGGTTGACCACGACGGCGCACACCCGGTGCCCGTCGGCTCTTGCCGCCTGCAGGGCGGCAAGCGCGGCGCCGTAGGCGATGTCGTAGCTGAGCG
>NZ_JNWV01000176.1 GCF_000716535.1 Streptomyces flaveolus
CCGGTTGTCGGCGGCGGACGTGGACGTGGTGGAGGCGCACGGTACGGGTACGACGCTGGGTGATCCGATCGAGGCGCAGGCGCTGCTGGCCACCTACGGGCAGGAGCGCTCCTCGGGCGGCCCGCTGTGGTTGGGGTCGGTGAAGTCCAACATCGGGCACACGCAGGCCGCGGCCGGTGTGGCCGGTGTCATCAAGATGGTCATGGCGATGCGCGAAGGGGTCCTCCCGAAGACCCTGCACGTGGACCGGCCGTCCACGAAGGTCGACTGGGACGCCGGACAGGTGCGCCTGCTGACGGAGGAACAGCCCTGGCCC
>NZ_JNWV01000177.1 GCF_000716535.1 Streptomyces flaveolus
CCGGTTGTCGGCGGCGGACGTGGACGTGGTGGAGGCGCACGGTACGGGTACGACGCTGGGTGATCCGATCGAGGCGCAGGCGCTGCTGGCCACCTACGGACAGGAGCGCTCCTCGGACGGCCCGCTGTGGCTGGGGTCGGTGAAGTCCAACATCGGGCACACGCAGGCCGCGGCCGGTGTGGCCGGTGTCATCAAGATGGTCATGGCGATGCGCCACGGGGTCCTCCCGAAGACCCTGCACGTGGACCGGCCGTCCACGAAGGTCGACTGGGACGCCGGACAGGTGCGCCTGCTGACGGAGGAACAGCCCTGGCCC
>NZ_JNWV01000178.1 GCF_000716535.1 Streptomyces flaveolus
GCAGCTCGACATGCTCGGCGAGGAGGTCGTGCCCGTCCTGCGCGAGGAGTTCGCCAAGGGACGCCCGGCCGGCGTGCCCGACGCGCCGACCCACCAGTCGCTGCTCACCGCGCAGACCGCGAAGAACGAGAAGAACACGCAGGACGCGCAGGGGAAGGAGGAGAGCACCGTATGACCGAGCGCATGAAGGTCGTCGTCGTGTCGGCGGGGCTGAGTGTCCCGTCCTCCACCCGGCTGCTCGCGGACCGGCTCGCCGCCGCGGTGAACCGTGCGACGCCGGTGGACGTCGAGGTGGTCGAGCTGCGCGACCTC
>NZ_JNWV01000179.1 GCF_000716535.1 Streptomyces flaveolus
GCAGCTCGACATGCTCGGCGAGGAGGTCGTGCCCGTCCTGCGCGAGGAGTTCGCCAAGGGACGCCCGGCCGGCGTGCCCGACGCGCCGACCCACCAGTCACTGCTCACCGCGAAGAACGAGAAGAACACGCAGGACGCGCAGGAGAAGGAGGAGAGCACCGTATGACCGAGCGCATGAAGGTCGTCGTCGTGTCGGCGGGGCTCAGTGTCCCGTCCTCCACCCGGCTGCTCGCGGACCGGCTCGCCGCCGCGGTGAACCGTGCGACGCCGGTGGACGTCGAGGTGGTCGAGCTGCGCGACCTC
>NZ_JNWV01000180.1 GCF_000716535.1 Streptomyces flaveolus
GTGCTGCTGGCGGAGGCCAACCAGTGGCCCGAGGACGTCGTCGACTACTTCGGTGACTTCCGGGCCGGCGGCGACGAGTGCCACATGGCGTTCCACTTCCCCGTCATGCCGCGCATCTTCATGGCCGTACGGCGGGAATCCCGCTACCCGGTCTCCGAGATCCTCGCCAAGACCCCGGCCATCCCCTCGAACTGCCAGTGGGGCATCTTCCTGCGCAACCACGACGAGCTGACCCTCGAAATGGTCACCGACGAGGAACGCGACTACATGTGGGCCGAGTACGCCAAGGACCCGCG
>NZ_JNWV01000181.1 GCF_000716535.1 Streptomyces flaveolus
CAGCGGGCTCGCCACCCCGCAGTTCAACGGCGTGGTACGCCTGCGGTCCACGGCCGTGGCCGAGCCGGCCGTGGCGGCCGTCCGTAAGGACCTGGCGGGACTTCCCTGGTGGTGGTGGGTCGGGCCCGACAGCCCCGAGGACACCGCCGACGCCCTGCGACGCCACGGCGGACGGGAACTCGCCGTCCTGCCGGTCCTGGTGAGGTCGCTCGGCCACCCGGCCGAGACGCTCGATCCGGCCGGGTCGGACGGTGCGCGCACCGGCCTGCGGGTGGAGACGGTGCAGGAC
>NZ_JNWV01000182.1 GCF_000716535.1 Streptomyces flaveolus
TCGGCGTGGGAGGTGCCGTAGGGGTTGCCGTCGACGAACTTCTGCGGGTCGGTGAAGCCCGGCGTGACGATGATGCCGCCGAAGTGGTGCACGGAGTTGTACAGGGCCAGCAGGGTGGACTCCTGTCCGGCGTGATCCGTGGCGGTGGAGACGAAGCCGCTGTAGACCTTGTCCGCGAGCTTGCCCTGGGCCCACAGGCCGCCGAGGGTGTCGATGAACTGCTTCAGCTGCGAGGAGACGTTGCCGAAACGGGTCGGCGTGCCGAAGATGACGGCGTCGGCCCACTCGA
>NZ_JNWV01000183.1 GCF_000716535.1 Streptomyces flaveolus
CAGCGGGCTCGCCACCCCGCAGTTCAACGGCGTGGTACGCCTGCGGTCCACGGCCGTGGCCGAGCCGGCCGTGGCGGCCGTCCGTAAGGACCTGGCGGGTCTTCCCTGGTGGTGGTGGGTCGGGCCCGACAGCCCCGAGGACACCGCCGACGCCCTGCGAGGCCACGGCGGACGGGAACTCGCCGTCCTTCCGGTCCTGGTGAGGTCGCTCGGCCACCCGGCCGAGACGCTCGATCCGGCCGGGTCGGACGGTGCGCGCACCGGCCTGCGGGTGGAGACGGTGCAGGAC
>NZ_JNWV01000184.1 GCF_000716535.1 Streptomyces flaveolus
CCCGCCGAAGAAGTACCAGGACATCTACCCCATCGCGTTCGACGCCGACATGGACGGCCTGGTCGCCGAGACGGTGCGCGTGCTGCGGCACTGGATGGGGCACGGGGTGCGGATCTTCCGGGTCGACAACCCGCACACCAAGCCGGTGGTGTTCTGGGAGCGGGTCATCGCGGAGGTCAACCGCCGGGACCCGGACGTGATCTTCCTGGCGGAGGCGTTCACCCGCCCGGCGATGATGCACACGCTGGCGCAGATCGGTTTCCAGCAGTCGTACACGTACTTCACC
>NZ_JNWV01000185.1 GCF_000716535.1 Streptomyces flaveolus
CCCGCCGAAGAAGTACCAGGACATCTACCCCATCGCGTTCGACGCCGACATGGACGGCCTGGTCGCCGAGACGGTGCGCGTGCTGCGGCACTGGATGGGACACGGGGTGCGGATCTTCCGGGTCGACAACCCGCACACCAAACCGGTGGTGTTCTGGGAGCGGGTCATCGCGGAGGTCAACCGCCGAGACCCGGACGTGATCTTCCTGGCGGAGGCGTTCACCCGCCCGGCGATGATGCACACGCTGGCGCAGATCGGTTTCCAGCAGTCGTACACGTACTTCACC
>NZ_JNWV01000186.1 GCF_000716535.1 Streptomyces flaveolus
GCCGGGCCTGCAGATCATGTCGAACGAGCAGTTCAACCAGGCGTTCACGATGCACGGCACGATCATGCTGCTGATGTTCGCGACGCCGCTGTTCGCCGGCTTCGCGAACTGGATCATGCCGCTGCAGATCGGCGCGCCCGACGTGGCGTTCCCCCGGCTGAACATGTTCGCCTACTGGCTGTACCTATTCGGCTCGCTCATCGCGGTGGGCGGCTTCCTCACCCCGCAGGGCGCGGCCGACTTCGGCTGGTTCGCCTACTCCCCGCTGTCGGACGCGGTCCGCTCA
>NZ_JNWV01000187.1 GCF_000716535.1 Streptomyces flaveolus
ACGGCTGAACAAGGAGATCCGCCGCCGCACCGACGTGGTCGGCATCTTCCCCGACCGCACCGCCGTCATCCGGCTCGTCGGGGCGGTCCTGGCCGAGCAAAACGACGAATGGACCGAAGCCCGCCGCTACATGGGACTCGACCTGCTCGCCAAGGCCCGACTCCACCCGATCGAGTCAGAAACCGACGACACCGTCCTGCCCACCGAACTCACCGCATAGCCTCAAAACGAGATCACCGAGTGGCCGTCGATACACCACTCCAGCGGACGTGACC
>NZ_JNWV01000188.1 GCF_000716535.1 Streptomyces flaveolus
ACCGCCCGTCGGTCCATGACGACGCCGTCTGCGGACGCGGCGCGCGGCAGTTCAGGCCGGGAAGGCGAACAGGCGGTAGTCGGACAGCGTTGTGAAGCCAAAGCGCCGGTACAGCGGTTCCCCCGCGGGGCTCGCCACGAGCGCGGCGGAGCGCATCCCTCTTTCCCGCCCGGTCCGGAGCGCGGCGACCGTCAACGCTGCGCCGATGCCCCGTCGGCGATGCGCTTCGGCCACGTGGACGAGGAAGATCCCGGCCACCCCGTGGGCGGTGAT
>NZ_JNWV01000189.1 GCF_000716535.1 Streptomyces flaveolus
ACCGCCCGTCGGTCCATGACGACGCCGTCTGCGGACGCGGCGCGCGGCAGTTCAGGCCGGGAAGGCGAACAGGCGGTAGTCGGACAGCGTTGTGAAGCCGAAGCGCCGGTACAGCGGTTCCCCCGCGGGGCTCGCCACGAGCGCGGCGGAGCGCATCCCTCTTTCCTGCCCGGCCCGGAGCGCGGCGACCGTCAACGCTGCGCCGATGCCCCGTCGGCGATGCGCTTCGGCCACGTGGACGAGGAAGATCCCGGCCACCCCGTGGGCGGTGAT
>NZ_JNWV01000190.1 GCF_000716535.1 Streptomyces flaveolus
GCACCTGGCCGACGGCCGGGTGGACCT
Source organism: Streptomyces flaveolus (assembly GCF_000716535.1). Classification (GTDB taxonomy): domain Bacteria; phylum Actinomycetota; class Actinomycetes; order Streptomycetales; family Streptomycetaceae; genus Streptomyces; species Streptomyces flaveolus_A. Next base: position 28 of record NZ_JNWV01000190.1, read on the forward strand.
GATGATGGGCCGCGGCAACACCGGGCCGGTGTACCCGTGGTTCGGCAAGGACATCCGCGACGGCATCGACCTGGCGATCGAGAACTACGCGCTGCTGCGCCGGCTGTGGCGTGAGGACGTGGTGGACTGGGAGGGCAGGTTCCGCACCCCGCTGCAGGGCTTCACCTCCACCCCGCGCCCGCTCGACGACGTCCCGCCGTTCGTCTGGCACGGCTCGATCCGCTCGCCGGAGATCGC
>NZ_JNWV01000191.1 GCF_000716535.1 Streptomyces flaveolus
GCGATCTCCGGCGAGCGGATCGAGCCGTGCCAGACGAACGGCGGGACGTCGTCGAGCGGGCGCGGGGTGGAGGTGAAGCCCTGCAGCGGGGTGCGGAACTTGCCCTCCCAGTCCACCACGTCCTCACGCCACAGCCGGCGCAGCAGCGCGTAGTTCTCGATGGCGAGGTCGATGCCGTCGCGGATGTCCTTGCCGAACCACGGGTACACCGGCCCGGTGTTGCCGCGGCCCATCATCAGGTCCACCCGGCCGTCGGCCAGGTGC
>NZ_JNWV01000192.1 GCF_000716535.1 Streptomyces flaveolus
CACGGGCTTGGAGGGTGGCGAGGGCAGCGGGTGGCGTGGTCGCCGGCGGGACGCTCATGTTGTGTGCGGCGAGCAGTTTCCTGATCTTCAGCAGGGTGCCGTGCATGGCGGTTCGGCTGCTGCCGAAGAGGATGGCGAGGGGTTCCGCGGCCAGGTTGACACGAAGGTGCAGAACGGTGGCCAGGACTTGGTCATGGAAGACGAGCCGGGGCGGACGCCCGCGTCCGGGATCACCGTCCGGGGCAAGGATCTGCGTCAGGTCG
>NZ_JNWV01000193.1 GCF_000716535.1 Streptomyces flaveolus
CGACCTGACGCAGATCCTTGCCCCGGACGGTGATCCCGGACGCGGGCGTCCGCCCCGGCTCGTCTTCCATGACCAAGTCCTGGCCACCGTTCTGCACCTGCGTGTCAACCTGGCCGCGGAACCCCTCGCCATCCTCTTCGGCAGCAGCCGAACCGCCATGCACCGCACCCTGCTGAAGATCAGGAAACTGCTCGCCGCACACAACATGAGCGTCCCGCCGGCGACCACGCCACCCGCTGCCCTCGCCACCCTCCAAGCCCGTG
>NZ_JNWV01000194.1 GCF_000716535.1 Streptomyces flaveolus
CGGTGGCGCTGCCGCGCGGCGCGGACCTGGTCGTCGCGGTCTTGGCGGTGCTGAAGGCGGGCGCGGCCTACCTGCCGCTTGATCCGGCTTATCCGGCGGCCCGGGTGGCCCACATGGTCGGGGATGCCCGGCCCGCGCTCGTGCTGACGACGACCGGACACCACCCCCCGGCGGACACCGCCGCCGCGACGCCGGTGCTGCTGCTGGACACGCTGGACGTGCAGGATCAGCCCTCGGACAACCCGGTCCACGCGCTCGCGCC
>NZ_JNWV01000195.1 GCF_000716535.1 Streptomyces flaveolus
CGGTGGCGCTGCCGCGCGGCGCGGACCTGGTCGTCGCGGTCTTGGCGGTGCTGAAGGCGGGCGCGGCCTACCTGCCGCTTGATCCGGCTTATCCGGCGGTCCGGGTGGCCCACATGGTCGGGGATGCCCGGCCCGCGCTCGTGCTGACGACGACCGGACACCGCCCCCCGGCGGACACCGCCGCCGCGACGCCGGTGCTGCTGCTGGACACGCTGGACGTGCAGGATCAGCCCTCGGACAACCCGGTCCACGCGCTCGCGCC
>NZ_JNWV01000196.1 GCF_000716535.1 Streptomyces flaveolus
CCGCATCACCGCACACTTCACCACCCTCGGCCGACGCACCCGACCCCTCACCGTCAGCCACGCCTTCCACTCCCCCCACATGGACCCGATCCTGGCGGAGTTCCACCACATCGCCACCGGCATCACCTTCCACACCCCCCGCATCCCCATCGTCTCCACCCTCACCGGACACCTCGCCACCCCCGAACAACTCACCACACCCGACTACTGGACCCGCCACATCCGCGAAACCGTCCGCTACCACCACGCCGTACAGACACTC
>NZ_JNWV01000197.1 GCF_000716535.1 Streptomyces flaveolus
GTTCTCGGGCGAGCCGAGATAGTCGAAGAACCGGGGCCGTCCGGCGGGCACGAAGGCCGAGAGGTAGACGATCTCGTTGACGAGTTCGGGTGCGCGCTCTACAGCCAGTGACGCGGGGCCGCCGCCCGCGCTGTGCGCGACGAGTACGACGCGACGATGGTGGCGGGCTTGGCGCAGCGTGTCCAGCACGGCCTCGGCGCTGTCCTCCATCGTCACGGTGGCGAGCGCGGACTTCTCGGTCAGCAGGCCCGGCTGGCCCG
>NZ_JNWV01000198.1 GCF_000716535.1 Streptomyces flaveolus
GTTCTCGGGCGAGCCGAGATAGTCGAAGAACCGGGGCCGTCCGGCGGGCACGAAGGCCGAGAGGTAGACGATCTCGTTGACGAGTTCGGGTGCGCGCTCGACAGCCAGTGACGCCGGGCCGCCGCCCGCGCTGTGCGCGACGAGCACGACGCGACGATGGCGGCGGGCTTGGCGCAGCGTGTCCAGCACGGCCTCGGCGCTGTCCTCCATCGTCACGGTGGCGAGCGCGGACTTCTCGGTCAGCAGGCCCGGCTGGCCCG
>NZ_JNWV01000199.1 GCF_000716535.1 Streptomyces flaveolus
CCCCAGTGGCCGAGCCCATCCGGATCGAAGGGGCCACCGAGCCGACCGGGGTAGCGGCGGCCGCCGAGCCGACCGGGTTAGCCGGGGCGATCGAGCCGGCCGGGGTGGCGGGGGGCGCCGAGTCGGCCGGGGTGGCCAGGTCAGTCGAGCCGGCCGGTGCCCCAGTGGCCGAGCCCATCCGGATCGAAGGGGCCACCGAGCCGACCGGGGTAGCGGCGGCCGCCGAGCCGACCGGGTTAGCCGGGGCGATCGAGCCGG
>NZ_JNWV01000200.1 GCF_000716535.1 Streptomyces flaveolus
CACTAATCCCCACCGAAGTGGTTCATCGTTCGACTTGCATGTGTTAAGCACGCCGCCAGCGTTCGTCCTGAGCCAGGATCAAACTCTCCGTGAATGTTTTCCCGTAATCGGGATGAACACCACGAGAGCGGTGCGAGAGGAGGAATAGTCCACTCGCACACAGCGTCCTCGCTGTGTTTTTTCAAAGGAACCTCGTCCCAGCAGATGCTGGAGACGGGGTATCAACATATCTGGCGTTGATTTTTGGCACGCTGTTG
>NZ_JNWV01000201.1 GCF_000716535.1 Streptomyces flaveolus
GGGTGAGCACCACAACCCGCCGTTCGTGCCGTCCTCGCCGACGACGATGCTGGGCTGGATAGCCGCCCGCACCGAGCGGCTGGTGCTGTCGACGTCGACCACGCTGATCACCACCAACGACCCGGTGAAGATCGCGGAGGACTACGCGATGCTCCAGCACCTGGCCGACGGCCGGGTGGACCTGATGATGGGCCGCGGCAACACCGGGCCGGTGTACCCGTGGTTCGGCAAGGACATCCGCGACGGCATCGACCT
>NZ_JNWV01000202.1 GCF_000716535.1 Streptomyces flaveolus
GGCGACAGGCCCTGGGTCAGAGCCTGCGGATGTGCCGGTCCAGCAGAGTCCGGATGCCGTCCACGCCCCCCGGTTCTTGCACGCCGCGTTTGGGCAGCACGGTCAGGCACGAGACGTTCTTGTCCCCGCTGAGCAGGACGAAGGTGTCGGGGGTCTCGGCGTAATGCGGGGCGGCGGTCCAGTTGAGCTGGCTGGAGCCGCCTGTGTTGCTGACGGTGGCGCCGAAGTCGTCGACCTTGGCGCGGTACGC
>NZ_JNWV01000203.1 GCF_000716535.1 Streptomyces flaveolus
TGGGGTAAGGCTCCCAGTAGACGACTGGGTTGATAGGCCGGATCTGGAAGCACAGTAATGTGTGGAGGTGACCGGTACTAATAGGCCGAGGGCTTGTCCATTGATGCTCGCGTCCACTGTGTATGTTCTGAGGCAACGAACGGTTGCCGGCTTTGAGCTGAACTGAACACAATTGAAGAGTGTGCTTGTTCGCTCGAAACCATTAGGGTTTCGGTGGTCATAGCGTGAGGGAAACGCCCGGTTACATT
>NZ_JNWV01000204.1 GCF_000716535.1 Streptomyces flaveolus
CGATTCCTCCTCCACAGACACCGTCTTCGTCTTCGTGCACGGGGCCTGGCACGGCTCCGGGCAGTGGGCGGCGACGCAGCGCGCACTCGCCGCACTCGGTGCCGCGAGCATGGCCGTCGACCTGCCGGGGCACGGCTTCGACGCGCCACTGCCCAGCGGATACCTCCAGCCGGGCCAGCCGGGCCTGCTGACCGAGAAGTCCGCGCTCGCCACCGTGACGATGGAGGACAGCGCCGAGGCCGTG
>NZ_JNWV01000205.1 GCF_000716535.1 Streptomyces flaveolus
CGATTCCTCCTCCACAGACACCGTCTTCGTCTTCGTGCACGGGGCCTGGCACGGCTCCGGGCAGTGGGCGGCGACGCAGCGCGCACTCGCCGCACTCGGAGCCGCGAGCATGGCCATCGACCTGCCGGGGCACGGCTTCGACGCTCCACTGCCCAGCGGATACCTCCAGCCGGGCCAGCCGGGCCTGCTGACCGAGAAGTCCGCGCTCGCCACCGTGACGATGGAGGACAGCGCCGAGGCCGTG
>NZ_JNWV01000206.1 GCF_000716535.1 Streptomyces flaveolus
ATGGCCTCCCGTAAGAGGAACCCCAACGGCGCTGGGAGCATCTGGCAGCGCAAGGACGGTCGTTACGAAGCCCGCGTGTACGTCCCGCAGCCGGACGGCTCAAGGGGCGGGAGAGGCGGCCGGTCTGCCGCCGGCCGAGTGCCGGGAGAGGCGGCCGGTCTGCCGCCGGCCGAGTGCCGGGCCACCATCCGGAGCGCCCTGGACTGGTCCATCACCCACAACCCGTCCAGGGCAGCGGCAT
>NZ_JNWV01000207.1 GCF_000716535.1 Streptomyces flaveolus
ACCACCTTCGTGGACCTCTTCGAGCAACGGGTACGACAGGCACCGCAGGCGACCGCCGCCGAGTTCGGCGACCACAGCCTCACCTACGACCAGTTGAACACCCGCGCCAACCAACTCGCCCGCTGGCTGATCACCCAAGGTGTGGGCCCGGAAAAGCGGGTCGCGATCTCACTGCCCCGCTCACTGGACTGGCTCATCGCCGTCCTCGCAGTGATGAAGTCCGGCGGCGCCTA
>NZ_JNWV01000208.1 GCF_000716535.1 Streptomyces flaveolus
ACCACCTTCGTGGACCTCTTCGAGCAACGGGTACGACAGGCACCGCAGGCGACCGCCGCCGAGTTCGGCGACCACAGCCTCACCTACGACCAGTTGAACGCCCGCGCCAACCAACTCGCCCGCTGGCTGATCAGCCAAGGTGTGGGCCCGGAAAAGCGGGTCGCGATCTCACTGCCCCGCTCACTGGACTGGCTCATCGCCGTCCTCGCAGTGATGAAGTCCGGCGGCGCCTA
>NZ_JNWV01000209.1 GCF_000716535.1 Streptomyces flaveolus
GACCGTTCCTTGAGAACTCAACAGCGTGCCAAAAATCAACGCCAGATATGTTGATACCCCGTCTCCAGCATCTGCTGGGACGAGGTTCCTTTGAAAAAAACACAGCGAGGACGCTGTGAACGGCTGGGCTGATTCCGCCCGGCTGTTCCGCTCTCGTGATGTGTCACCGGATTACCGGTAAACATTCACGGAGAGTTTGATCCTGGCTCAGGACGAACGCTGGCGGCGTG
>NZ_JNWV01000210.1 GCF_000716535.1 Streptomyces flaveolus
CCTGATCATCGCCTGCCCGTGCGCGCTGGGCCTGGCCACCCCGACCGCGCTGATGGTCGGCACCGGGCGCGGCGCCCAGCTCGGCATCCTCATCAAGGGCCCCGAGGTCCTGGAGTCCACCCGGCGCGTCGACACCGTGGTCCTGGACAAGACCGGCACGGTCACCACCGGCCGGATGACGCTCCTGGACGTGTACGTCGCCGAGGGCGAGGACGAGAAGGAGCTG
>NZ_JNWV01000211.1 GCF_000716535.1 Streptomyces flaveolus
CAGCTCCTTCTCGTCCTCGCCCTCGGCGACGTACACGTCCAGGAGCGTCATCCGGCCGGTGGTGACCGTGCCGGTCTTGTCCAGGACCACGGTGTCGACACGACGGGTGGACTCCAGGACCTCGGGACCCTTGATGAGGATGCCGAGCTGGGCGCCGCGCCCGGTGCCGACCATCAGCGCGGTCGGGGTGGCCAGGCCCAGCGCGCACGGGCAGGCGATGATCAGG
>NZ_JNWV01000212.1 GCF_000716535.1 Streptomyces flaveolus
ATCGGCGGCCCGCCGAGGAAGCCGTTCATGAGGTCGCCCAGGTCGAGCTTCGTGGCACCGGCCGGAGCGGTGGGCCTGGTGCCCTCGCCCATCCGCAGCCTCAGGCCCAGCTTCTTGACCTTGGCTGTCTCCGCCAGCTTGGCGAGGTCCACGTCCACCTGGGACAGCTCGCCGTTCTTGAGGGTGAAGTCCGCCGTCACCTTGGCGTTGGGCGCGTCCTTCAGG
>NZ_JNWV01000213.1 GCF_000716535.1 Streptomyces flaveolus
CCTGAAGGACGCGCCCAACGCCAAGGTGACGGCGGACTTCACCCTCAAGAACGGCGAGCTGTCCCAGGTGGACGTGGACCTCGCCAAGCTGGCGGAGACCGCCAAGGTCAAGAAGCTGGGCCTGACGCTGCGGATGGGCGAGGGCACCAGGCCCACCGCTCCGGCCGGTGCCACGAAGCTCGACCTGGGCGACCTCATGAACGGCTTCCTCGGCGGGCCGCCGAT
>NZ_JNWV01000214.1 GCF_000716535.1 Streptomyces flaveolus
GGCGCCATGACCGCCCTGGAAGCCACCGAGGACGAAGTCCGCCCCCTGCTCACACCCGGCACCGCCCTCGCCGCCGTCAACGGACCACACTCCGTCGTCATCTCCGGCGACCCCACCGAAATCCACCGCATCACCGCACACTTCACCACCCTCGGCCGACGCACCCGACCCCTCACCGTCAGCCACGCCTTCCACTCCCCCCACATGGACCCGATCCTGGCGGA
>NZ_JNWV01000215.1 GCF_000716535.1 Streptomyces flaveolus
GGCGCCATGACCGCCCTGGAAGCCACCGAGGACGAAGTCCGCCCCCTGCTCACACCCGGCACCGCCCTCGCCGCCGTCAACGGACCACACTCCGTCGTCGTCTCCGGCGACCCCACCGAAATCAGCCGCATCACCGCACACTTCACCACCCTCGGCCGACGCACCCGACCCCTCACCGTCAGCCACGCCTTCCACTCCCCCCACATGGACCCGATCCTGGCGGA
>NZ_JNWV01000216.1 GCF_000716535.1 Streptomyces flaveolus
CGGCTACGCCGAGGCCGGCCCGGCGCACGGCCCGGTGGTCATCCTGCTGCACGGCTGGCCCTACGACATCCACAGCTACGTCGACGTCGCCCCGCTCCTGGCCGACCTGGGCTACCGCCTCATCGTCCCCTACCTGCGCGGCCACGGCAGCACCCGCTTCCTGTCCAGCCGCACCCCGCGCAACGCCGAGCAGTCCGCGATCGCCCTCGACATCATCG
>NZ_JNWV01000217.1 GCF_000716535.1 Streptomyces flaveolus
CGGCTACGCCGAGGCCGGCCCGGCGCACGGCCCGGTGGTCATCCTGCTGCACGGCTGGCCCTACGACATCCACAGCTACGTCGACGTCGCCCCGCTCCTCGCCGACCTGGGCTACCGCGTCATCGTCCCCTACCTGCGCGGCCACGGCAGCACCCGCTTCCTGTCCAGCCGCACCCCGCGCAACGCCGAGCAGTCCGCGATCGCCCTCGACATCATCG
>NZ_JNWV01000218.1 GCF_000716535.1 Streptomyces flaveolus
AGGATCAGGCGTTGTCCGGAGCCGTCGGGGGCGGTCCAGGTGTCGCAGTCGAGGGTGAGGTCGCCGACGAGGGGGTGGTGGTAGTGCTTGGTGCCGTAGCCGGTCGTGCTGACGCGGTGTTCGGCCCACCAGGTGCGGAAGTCGGTGTCGTGGAGGGAGAGTTCGCCGACGAGGCGGGCGAGTTCGGGGTCGTCGGGGTCGGCCGCGGCTTCCA
>NZ_JNWV01000219.1 GCF_000716535.1 Streptomyces flaveolus
CCCCTGCAGTACCATCGGCGCTGTGAGGCTTAGCTTCCGGGTTCGGAATGTAACCGGGCGTTTCCCTCACGCTATGACCACCGAAACACTATGAAACTGTCGAACCATGCCACACCACGCTCTGTGAAACGTGGGGCTGTTCGTGGTTTCAGAACCAACACAGTGGACGCGAGCAACTGAGGACAAGCCCTCGGCCTATTAGTACCGGTCA
>NZ_JNWV01000220.1 GCF_000716535.1 Streptomyces flaveolus
CAACAGCGTGCCAAAAATCAACGCCAGATATGTTGATACCCCGTCTCCAGCATCTGCTGGGACGAGGTTCCTTTGAAAAAACACAGCGAGGACGCTGTGAACGGCTGGGCTTATTCCGCCCGGCTGTTCCGCTCTCGTGATGTGTCACCGGATTACCGGTAAACATTCACGGAGAGTTTGATCCTGGCTCAGGACGAACGCTGGCGGCGTG
>NZ_JNWV01000221.1 GCF_000716535.1 Streptomyces flaveolus
TTCTAAGGAGCACTTCTTACCGAGTTCGCTCGGTCAGAGGCCAGTACATCGGCGAACGTCCGGTGCTGGTTGCTCATGGGTGGAACGTTGATTATTCGGTCAGGACTTCGGGTCGGAGGCTGCTAGTACTGCTCGCAAGAGCGTGGAACGCATGATCTCCGGGTGGGACCTGGCCGGGCACGCTGTTGGGTGTCTGAGGGAATGAA
>NZ_JNWV01000222.1 GCF_000716535.1 Streptomyces flaveolus
GCCGGGCGGGGTGAACGGGTCGAGCGCCGGGTCGAGGGTGATGGTGGGGACGTGGATGGGGGGCTGGGCGGCGAGGAGCTTCTCGTAACGGTCGTAGCGGGGTTCGCCCTCGATCAGGCCGATGCGCCAGCGGTAGTTGTAGAGGACGATGGCGGCGTAGTCGGGGTTGTGGAAGGCCTGGGCGGTGCGGTCGAAGGTGGCGTCG
>NZ_JNWV01000223.1 GCF_000716535.1 Streptomyces flaveolus
TTCCAAGCCCGGGCGTCTTCACGCCGACAAGGCGTACGACATCCCTCACCTGCGGCGATGGTTATGGGGCAAGCACATCGGCGTCCGCATCGCACGCAAAGGCACCGAGTCCAGCGAACGGCTGGGCCGCCGCCGCTGGGTCATCGAGCGCACGATGTCGTGGCTGACCGGCTACCGACGTCTCAACCACCGCTACGAGCGTCA
>NZ_JNWV01000224.1 GCF_000716535.1 Streptomyces flaveolus
TTCCAAGCCCGGGCGTCTTCACGCCGACAAGGCGTACGACATCCCTCACCTGCGGCGATGGTTATGGGGCAAGCACATCGGCGTCCGCATCGCACGCAAGGGCATCGAGTCCAGCGAACGGCTGGGCCGCCGCCGCTGGGTCATCGAGCGCACGATGTCGTGGCTGACCGGCTACCGACGTCTCAACCACCGCTACGAGCGTCA
>NZ_JNWV01000225.1 GCF_000716535.1 Streptomyces flaveolus
CGATGAGCGAGCCGAACAGGTACAGCCAGTAGGCGAACATGTTCAGCCGGGGGAACGCCACGTCGGGCGCTCCGATCTGCAACGGCATGATCCAGTTCGCGAAACCGGCGAACAGCGGCGTCGCGAACATCAGCAGCATGATCGTGCCGTGCATCGTGAACGCCTGGTTGAACTGCTCGTTCGACATGATCTGCAGGCCCGGC
>NZ_JNWV01000226.1 GCF_000716535.1 Streptomyces flaveolus
CCAAGGTGTGGGCCCGGAAAAGCGGGTCGCGATCTCACTGCCCCGCTCACTGGACTGGCTCATCGCCGTCCTCGCAGTGATGAAGTCCGGCGGCGCCTACATACCCGTCGACCCCGAATACCCCGCCGACCGCATCACCTACATGCTGGAGGACTCCCGCCCCGTCCACGTCCTCGCGACCCCGCTGGACGAACTGCCCCTG
>NZ_JNWV01000227.1 GCF_000716535.1 Streptomyces flaveolus
TCCCTCAGACACCCAACAGCGTGCCCGGCCAGGTCCCACCCGGAGATCATGCGTTCCACGCTCTTGCGAGCAGTACTAGCAGCCTCCGACCCGAGGTCCCGGCCGAATAATCAACGTTCCACCCATGAGCAACCAGCACCGGACGTTCGCCGATGTACTGGCCTCTGACCGAGCGAACTCGGTAAGAAGTGCTCCTTAGAA
>NZ_JNWV01000228.1 GCF_000716535.1 Streptomyces flaveolus
AACTGGTCGTAGGTGAGGCTGTGGTCGCCGAACTCGGCGGCGGTCGCCTGCGGTGCCTGTCGTACCCGTTGCTCGAAGAGGTCCACGAAGGTGGTTCGTCGGGCGGGTTCGCCGGAGTCGTTCCATTCGGTGAGGATGCGTGTGTGTTCCTCGGGGGTGAGGACGTCCCATCGGGCCGGTGAGCGGTCGGGGTTCTCGGC
>NZ_JNWV01000229.1 GCF_000716535.1 Streptomyces flaveolus
GCCGAGAACCCCGACCGCTCACCGGCCCGATGGGACGTCCTCACCCCCGAGGAACACACACGCATCCTCACCGAATGGAACGACTCCGGCGAACCCGCCGTACGAACCACCTTCGTGGACCTCTTCGAGCAACGGGTACGACAGGCACCGCAGGCGACCGCCGCCGAGTTCGGCGACCACAGCCTCACCTACGACCAGTT
>NZ_JNWV01000230.1 GCF_000716535.1 Streptomyces flaveolus
ACGAGGCGTCCGCCGCTCACGGCAGCAGAGCCGCGGCGAGCTCACGGGGCCGGGTGGCGAACGGGCTGTGGCTGCCCGGGAGGGTGCGCACGGTGAACGGGTTGCCGGGCATGGCCCGGTCGGCTTCCGCGATCATCAGATCCTGCACGGCCGTCGGCAGCGCCCGGTCGTCCGCGCAGCGCAGGAAGGTCCGCGGGACG
>NZ_JNWV01000231.1 GCF_000716535.1 Streptomyces flaveolus
CCGGACCGGCGCCCAGGCTGGCCTGGATCGCCGGCGCGGCGACCTGGGCGACAGTGACGTTGAGGAGTTGCACGAAAGTCGCGCTGAGCACCACCGGCAGCACGAGGCGTCCGCCGCTCACGGCAGCAGAGCCGCGGCGAGCTCACGGGGCCGGGTGGCGAACGGGCTGTGGCTGCCCGGGAGGGTGCGCACGGTGAACG
>NZ_JNWV01000232.1 GCF_000716535.1 Streptomyces flaveolus
CGTCCCGCGGACCTTCCTGCGCTGCGCGGACGACCGGGCGCTGCCGACGGCCGTGCAGGATCTGATGATCGCGGAAGCCGACCGGGCCATGCCCGGCAATGCGTTCACCGTGCGCACCCTCCCGGGCAGCCACAGCCCGTTCGCCACCCGGCCCCGTGAGCTCGCCGCGGCTCTGCTGCCGTGAGCGGCGGACGCCTCGT